>NZ_CP141721.1:0-2024581 GCF_037892375.1 Lactococcus formosensis
TTAAACGTCAATAGTAGAGTATTGTGCATTTGCTTCGATAAATTCGCGACGTGGTTCAACTCGGTCGCCCATTAGCATATCAAAGATTTTGTCTGCTTCAGCGGCATCTTCTACAGATACACGCGCCATAAGACGAGCATCAGGATCCATAGTTGTTTCCCAAAGCTGATGGTCATCCATTTCCCCTAAACCTTTGTAACGTTGTACTGTTGGTTTTGCACGTCCTTGAGACCATTTTTCAAGTGCAAGTTTCAACTCACGTTCTTGATTTTCTCCGGGTTGGATATACTCTTTTGTTTCTGAGCCGACTTTGATTCCGTAAATTGGTGGTTGAGCGATATAGACATATCCCGCCTCAACTACAGGACGCATATAACGGTAGAAAAGTGTCAACAAGAGCGTACGAATGTGCGCACCATCCACATCGGCATCGGTCATTATAACCAGCTTATGATAACGTGCTTTAGATAAATCATAATCAGCACCGAAACCAGTTCCCATCGCTGTAAAGAGAGAGCGGATTTCTTCGTTTGCTAAAATCTTATCCATTGTCGCTTTTTCAACATTCAAGATTTTACCACGGATAGGCAAAATCGCTTGGAATTCACGATTACGGCCAGACTTAGCAGAACCGCCAGCAGAGTCTCCTTCGACGATGAAAAGTTCCGTTTGTTTTGGATCATTGGAAGAGCAGTCAGCAAGTTTACCAGGCAAGTTAGAAATCTCTAAACCTGATTTTTTACGTGTTACTTCTCGCGCACGCTTAGCCGCGATACGTGCCTTGCTCGCAAGAATACCTTTTTCAACAATTTTCTTCGCAACTTGAGGATTCTCAAGCATAAAAGTTTGCAAGGCTTCTGAGAAGAGCTTATTGACGATACCTGTCACTTCACTATTTCCCAATTTGGTTTTAGTTTGACCTTCAAATTGTGGATTAGGGTGTTTAACAGAAATAACAGCAGTCAAGCCTTCACGGACATCATCTCCTGTAAGATTTTCTTCATTATCTTTAAGAAGCTTTTGAGCTTTTGCATAGTTGTTTATCGCACGCGTTAAAGCAGTACGGAAACCTTGTTCATGCGTACCACCTTCGTGTGTATTAATATTATTTGCAAAAGACATGATTGTCGAGTGGTAAGTCCCTGTATATTGCATAGCAACTTCTACAGTAATACCATCTAATTCACCTTCTGTATAGATGGGTGTGTCAAAAATAACTTCCTTATTTTCATTAATGAAGGAAACATAAGATTGAATCCCACCTTCATAGTGGAACATAGCATGATTGTCTTCTTGCCCTTCACGTTTGTCGGTAATAGAGATACGTAAGCCACGATTTAAGAAAGCTAATTCACGGACACGTGTTACCAACTTATCATAGTCAAAGATTTGTGTCTCAGTGAAAATCGTTGGGTCTGGTGTAAAGTGAACGACCGTACCACGTTTCTCTGTTTCACCGACAATAGCCAAATCTTCGACAACAACACCACGATGATATTCTTGATAATATTTTTGACCATCTTTATGTACGGTAACATCTAACTGTGTAGAGAGAGCATTCACGACGGATGAACCAACACCGTGTAAACCACCAGAAACTTTATAGCCGCCACCGCCAAATTTACCCCCAGCATGGAGGATAGTAAAGACCGTTTCAACCGCAGGACGTCCCGTTTTCTCTTGGATATCTACTGGAATACCACGCCCATCATCCACAACTGTAATAGAGTTGTCAGGTTCAATAAACACTTCGATATGACTGGCAAACCCCGCTAACGCTTCATCGATAGAGTTATCAACAATCTCCCACACTAAGTGGTGTAGTCCTTCCTTTGAAGTTGATCCGATATACATCCCAGGACGCATACGAACCGCTTCAAGTCCTTCTAAAACTTGAATTTGACTGGCATCATATTCTTCTGCCTTTTTTTCAATTTGTTCTTTATTTTCTTCGTTCAAAATAATCTCATTTCTTTGAAAATACTTACTTATAATTATAGCACATTCTAGCTTTTTTTACTATATACTGCGAGCCATAAAAGCTTTTACTCCATCTTAATAATTTCAGAAAAAAAGCAGCTTTACGCTGCTTTTTTGTTTAATATATTTCGTCTTTTTTCTTAATTCATCCGAACTTTCGGTGATTCTTTCCATGACCAAGGAAGATAAATAACAAGCCAAAACATCAATACAATAAAAATTAAACCTAAGATATAATAAGAACCGAATACATTATAGATGGGTTCAAGTGGACTTCCCGGAACTGGTGTTCTTAGGAAGAAAAAGTTTTGATTCCAAACTTGATTGAGAAAGGCACAAATAGGCACAACAATCGTCAAAAATGCAGCAGAGCGCCAGAGTTCACGCCATTGAGGGACAAAATCGCCTGCAATCAGACGCATTAAAACATACGAGATAAGTAAGCAATGAATCAAAAAGCTCTGCCATACAAAGACATTAACAAAATCATTGGTTACCCAGTTCGGTGTCACAAGTGCAAAAATTGCTCCAGGTAAAGTTAAGCTATACAAGAGCTCACGACTCGTTTTATTTGAGCGCACTGCATCAAATAAAATAATGAATATGCCAAGTCCACACAGTTGAAAGGGCAAATCTGCGTACAAAAATTGATTAGTCATAACTAAAATAATATCTCTAATGACTTCAAGCAATAAGGTAACTGAAGCAACAAGTAGACGTAACATTTTACGTCTCTCCTCATTTGCCCGAAGGTACGTACGAATCAAGCCAAAACTGATCAGTGCTAGAACAGCAAGGGCAAAAAAGTGATCGGCACTAAAAAGGCCAAAGCCTGGCCCAACAGCTTTTTCATTCGATATAAGAAAAGTATTCATTGTGGTTCAGTTTACTCCATAATGTCTGATAATTTTTTGATGCTTCGCGTTGCTTTGGAATACTCCTGCTGAGTATCAAAGAAAATAGTCGCAATACCCGCTGTACGACCGGCTTCAATGTCCAAAGGACGGTCACCAATCATCACCGTCTTCTTGGGGTCTAAGTTATATTTTTGCACTAAATAATTAATTGAATCCGGTGCTGGTTTACGCGGAAAACCATTATCTGCCGTGACAACTTCAGTAAAATATTGAGAAATATGGGCTGCTTCAAGAATGTCTAATACCTGTTTGTCTCTGTGAGAAATCATGAAGTTCTTGCAGTTCTGATTCACGATAGTACCCAAGAGCTCTGAAGCCCCCTCAAACAAAATTGGTTTGACCAAAGCTTCTGCTTCCAGTTTTCGGTATGTTTCAAGAAACTCTGGTATGTGGCTTGCGTATTGCTCCACAGCATGAGCAGTGGAAACTTTGAGTGCTGCATATACATCGTCATGCAAAACAACTCGTTCTTCCTTTTGCCAAAGTGCTGCAGCAAAAGCATGACTAGAATTTTCGTAATTATTAAGTAAAGTGCCACCTAAATCCCAGATATAGTTTTCGTAGTTCATTTGATAATTATATCACAGCTAAGGGCTGGCTTTCTGTTTTAAACTTATGCTTCTTATTTTCGAAGTAAGGGCTGTGTGCTACATCTAAATGATCCACCTAAACTTCGGGATATTTTGAAATCAAGGTACTCTGGACGGACTCCCCGTGCTTCAAGGGCTTCACCAATGTATTTAAACTCTGAATCTAAAATATATACTTCTTCATTTATTGGGAGGCCATTAATCGCAAGCTTTGCAATATCTTCGAAAGGAACATTTATTTTATCCCAATTTTTAAGCAGCTCAGGTACACCTGTTAAAAAGGCTTCCTCACAGACAATCATTAGACCATCTCTGACCAGACTTAGAGCACAATCAAGATGTAAAACATCAGGATGGAGTTTAACCTCAATCACCTGATAGCCCCAATGTGCTAAATAAGCTTTAAGCCATAAATAGCCGTTATGATTGCTCGCTTTACCTGAATTTCCTACAAATACTGTTTTTTCTAAAACGAGGATATCGCCACCTTCTAAGAAAGGTCCACTCTCATTCGTTTCTCCTTGTGAAGTATCTGCCATTGGAAGAGAAACGTAAAAAGCATCGCTAGAATAGGCTTGTTCAGTGAGTAAGTTTCTTACGGGTAAAACCTCGTTGCGGCGATGGAAAAAGCGCATAGACCCTTCAATCAGGGAGTCACCAATCGTAAAGAACGGGTCACGTACAAAAAAGTTTGCAGCACCATAGACTTTTCCTTGTTCTTTCTCATAATCCGTGAGAAGACGTGGACGCAAAACTTCAATATCATATTTTTCTAGCAAAGCTTGCAGATTTGCACGCTCTTCTTCCCACTGCTTTTGTCTTTCGGGAAACACTTCTGCATAATTTTTTCCGCTGGTGTCTTTATTATTAAACATATCAAGGACATCGTCTTCAAGGAAAGAACCGTCATCATTGGTATGCTCTTCGTGAGGTAAGATAAATTCCGATTGTGTTAAAACTACACGTCTCAGTGGCGCAAACTCACTTGTAACACCTATTTCTTTTACATTGTTCATGTGTATTTCCCTCCTTTAAACTAAACTGTTAACTAATTCTTATATTATAACATTTTGTGATTTTAAAAAGTCCTCACATTGGTGAGGACTAAAGATGTTACAAAAAGAGTATTATTTGGAATAGTTATATTATACATTCGTCTTCTTAACCAAGACTAAAAAAGACTGCTTTTTTAATGAATCAATATCTTTTTCTATATTTGTCTGAATCTTTATGATTTTACTATAATATAATAGTAATTTCTGCCTAATACAAGGTTTAATTAAGTTTTAAATGTAATAATAATAGTTACAACACTGATAAATGTAGGCTCCTTTAAAGCAATTACAAAGATACGAAATTATTTATTCGAAGCTTTAAGGATATCCTAGAAATAATGAACTGTTAAGGAGAACTTATGACACTTTTAGGCGTAAAAATAGATAAATATTTTATGCGGGATTTACTGATACTACTTATCGGCGTAGGACTATATGTCCTATCTGTACAGCTTTTCGTCATCCCCAACCGACTAGCCAGCAATGGCGTTGCTGGCTTTTCTGTATTGATGGACTTTGTCTTTGGTGTTAATCCTGCTTTAACTTTCTTCCTCGTTAATGTACCACTCTTTACTTTTGGCCGTAAATACTTATCTTCACGTGAGCTTCTTCTCAGTATTCCAGGTGCAGCCGCTATGAGTGTCTGGATGATGATTTACGAAGCAATCGGGATTACAGGAATCCAGTTTTCTAATATCGTCTTTGCTGGTATTTTTGACGGAATTCTCTCAGGAACAGCTGCTGGATTAGTCATTATCTCTGAAGGTACTTTTGGAGGCACCTTGCTTTTGGGCCGAATATTAGAAGAAAAATGGAGCTTCAAAGTGGATAAAGTTTTATTTGGTGGCGATGTCATTGTCTTAAGTCTTTCTCTTCTCACATACCTTACCTTGCCCAACTTTGCCGTCACATTGTTGTCTTGCTATCTCTTCAGTAAAGTCACTTTGATTGTTGGTCGTGCGGATTATCGTCAAGAGCTCTTACAACGACTTTCAGTCATTCGCCTACCACAATTCGGTACTCAAGCCATTAAAGAGCGAAATAGAAAATAAGAAATAAAAAGTTTCCAAAAAGGAATCTTTTTTATTTCTGTTCAAAAACGAATCAGCTGTCATTTTTTCTAGCGTAATAAGTTTTGAACCTATCCACAAATTGAGACTTTTTTGTTATACTAATGTCATGACATATGATAAAAAGCGTCGCAAGTCTACTTCTAAAATCCGAAGTTTCTTTCGCATTGTTTTGCAGCTTTTGATTTTTCTCTTTGTTGCAGCAAACCTCTTGAACTTTAGAATTATACAAACAAGTGATAATCGTAATGACACTGAGCTCGCTAACCAAGTTGAAACAATTACAGAATACAACTTCATTCGCACTATAGCTCCCTACGCACAAGAATCGCAAGAAAAGTACCATGTTCTCGCCTCTCTGACTTTGGCTCAGGCTGCTTTAGAAAGTAATTTTGGTCAAAGTGGACTTGCAGCAAAATACTACAATCTTTTTGGGATCAAAGCTTATGGTGATGTACCAACTGTTACTTTAGATACGAAAGAATTTGAAAATGATAAGTGGATTACCGTAAAAGCAAAGTTTCGGGTATATGATGGCTGGAAAGAATCTGTTGAAGGACACGCCTATCTCTTTACTAAAGGAACAACATGGAACCCTAAGCAATACGCAAGTGTTTTAGCTGCGAAAAACTATAAAGAAGCTGCTAAAGCCGTGCAAACCTCTGGTTATGCAACAGACCCTGCTTATACCGAGAAGCTCATTCAAATGATTGAAAGCTACGGTCTAGATCAATACGATAAGATTTAGTCCTTCTTTTCAAAAGATATAAAAAAAAACGTAAAAACAGAGTATCGGTTTCTACGTTTTTTTTATTTTATTTAATAGCGAGTATACAATTCTACTGTAATATTGTTCCCTTACCCGAGGCATAATCAATTTGAATCCCAGGCTGGACATTAGGGATGAAAACATTAAACTCTAAGCTTCCATCTTTCGACTTAGCTTCCATATGCGTACCTGAAGGAACAAGATCGTTCCCGTCATACATAGGTTCTACGCGATAGCGGACTGTTTTATTCTTATCGAGAGCTTTGCGGACTAATCCTTCATAGTAGTTCTGTCCTGTATTTTCGTCATTGCCATTACTTGCTTGGTTGGCCCAAGCGGTTTGTGTACTGATATTTTGTGGGTTTGCTTCTGAGGCATCAAAGCCTTTGATATTTCCTGCTAGCGCGTAGCCAATCGAATGTCCTCGGTTATAGAGTGTGCTGTATGAACCGGAAGGAATCATGAGTTGTTTCCAGCCTACAGGATTTATTTTCGCACTGTTAGACTTCCCATCTGCTCCCGTTGTTTCTGAACGGTTTTTGTACTGACGACTCGTCTTATTGAGAAGCGCATTGGCAAGTTTAGGACGGCCTAAAGCATCTTGCTTAGCCAGTTGGACATAAGGTGCACTATTAACTTTTGCATCCAAATCTGTTTTATTGTCATTGACAATAAAAGCACCTGTCCCATTGTAAGTTACTGAATCTTTGAGATTCTTTTTAATTGAAGGTGTTAAAACTGATTGTGCTAAAGACTGTGTCGGCACTTTGTCTTTGATACTGCCATAATCGACCTTGCTAAAATTTTTAAGTTGCTGGCTTTGTGCTGGCTGATTCAGCGAGGGTGATCCTGTAACTGACGACAGTATTTCTGGATTTGACTTTAAAAATCCTAAACCAAGAACAACAACTGTCCCTAGAATACCCGCCCCTGCCTTCAATCCTGTTTGTTTTTTCTTTGCCATCTTCGCTCCTGATTTTATCTTATTACTTGTTCAATTGTTTCGTTTCTTATTATCTCAAAAATAACATAAAGAAAATAGACTTTCGTCTACTGCTCCTTCCCTTTATCTTATTAGGGATTTCTAAAAAGTTTATCGTACTGTTCTTGCGTACGAATCATGTTTAAATCTAAATGTCCACCATAGCTCGACAATTGTCCACGGTCCGTGAATTGGTGCATATCATAGTTCAAATCCGTTTTAGGAGATGTATCCCACATTCCCGTATTTCGACCATAATCAGCCATCCAAATTGAACTAAAATGGCTAGAGTCAATCTTATGGTCAGTCAAGAACCAATCTTGAGCATAGATACCTATATTCTTAGCACCTAGGCTTTTAAGCTCCTCGCGGAAAGCATCTACTCCCTCGCTCATGTTATCCATACTAACTTCTTCGATATCAAGCCAATAATATGTGGGCTTAAAAGGATGAGCGCGCTCATAAAAAAGACGTGCCTGTTCTTTCATCTCCTCAACATTTTTACCGTTGACGTAGGCGTATACTGCAACAGGAACGCCTCGCTTTTGTAATTCGGTCATGTGCGTCTTAAATTGACGATCTTCACCACTTTTATAAGCAGCTGCATTGTCCTTACTTGATTTCCCTGTTTGCACTCGTACAACAGCGCCAATAACTTCTTGACTCATCAAGTTGTAATCAATATCTTCAGGTCGCTGCCATGCGGAGATATCCACTACAAATCGGTTTAAATCAACATCTTCGTTGCTTAATGATTTATTTACAACCACCGTTTCTTCTTTTTCATGCGTCGATGCCATCTCGGGAACCTGATACCTTAAGTTACCAAAAACAAAGACCAGAGCAGTAAAAATTCCAGCAACAATCACGGTTGCCAGAGGGGTAAGCTTTTTTCTCATATTACTATTTTCACTCTTCATTCACACTATTGTAACACAGATTAGGACAATTTTTTTCAGATATACATACTTAATCTAACAAAAATTGTTCAAAAACTTCATTTCCTAATTCAAATCCTTTTTCTGTCATCCGTACACGTCCATCAGCATCAAGCAACATCTTTTGAATCTTTAATTTCGCAATAACTGGACCATAAACTTCTTCAAGTGTTTGGCCAAATTTCTTTTGGAAACGTTCTATAGATACACCATTTTTTTTACGTAATCCTAGAAACATTTCCTCTTCAATCATTTGTTTCCTTGTCAATACTTCTTCATTTACGCGTTTATTTTCCTCGCGTAAATAATGATGAACAGGTCCATGATTTTTATAACGAATGCCATCCAGATAACCTGAAGCTCCAGCTCCAACGCCATAGTATTCCGCATTGTCCCAATAGGTCATATTGTGCTTACTTTCATAGCCGACTTTTCCAAAGTTTGAAACTTCATAATGTGAATAACCTTTAGAAGTCAGCGTTTCAATAATATACTCATACATATCCGCATTGCGATCATCAGATGGTAAACGGAGGCGTCCACGACGTTGACGATTCATGAATACTGTATGATCTTCTAGAATCAGGCTATATAAGGCAACATGGGGAAGGTCCAATTCTAAGAATTTATGAACATCCCTCTCAACCATTTCCATTGTTTGGTTCGGTAAGCCATATATTAAATCTATCGTGATGTTTTCAAATCCGGCAGCACGTAGTCTTTCTATTGAAGAATAGACTTCTGCTTCAGTATGTGTTCTCCCAATTTTTTTCAAGAGTTTATTATCAAAGGATTGTACGCCAAGTGAGATACGATTCACAGGCGAATCCGCTAAAACAGCAAGAACTTCATCTGTTAAATCAGAAGGGTTTGCTTCCACCGTGAACTCTTCAAGTTCTTCTAAATCAAGATTTTTCGTCAAATGCGTGAGTAATTTTTCAAGTTGATCTGCAGGCAAAACACTAGGTGTTCCGCCCCCAATATAGAGCGTTTTTAAACTACTAATACCATAGCTATCATACTCTTTAAGCAACTCATCGATGTAAGCTTCGACCGGTTGTCCCGTCATCAAAACTTTAGCAAAATCACAATAGTAACAAATATGTGAGCAAAAAGGGATATGTATATAAGCTGCTTTTGTTTCGTTCTTTTTCACTTTATTACCTCTTCATTATTTGTTTTATAATTTTTACAGATTTCACTTTATTCTATTTTTATTGACTTATCTTTCACTTTTAAAATCACTGTCATTAAGATGTTAAGCAGAAAAAGATAAACAGGGAAAGCAAGGTGTGCAAAATCCCAAGTACTTGTAGCGGGAAGGGCAATTCCCGTGGTCACTATTCCCGCAGCAAAGGGCTTAATGCTTTCAGTTTCAGGATATCTCCAAGCTTTAATCAAGGTAGGCAAAGCTGCTAAAGCATCACTCATGATGGCCAATAAAATCGCCAGATTAGAATTCTGTGTCAAATACCAGATGACTAAGGTGATCAGTGAAACTATTCCACAGGACAAGTCAAAAAAGGTTATTTTCCAAAAAGACTGCTTATTTATAAAGGAAGCGCCAAAAACAAGTAAAGGCGTAAAGCCAGCCATGAAAACAGGAATTTGACCAAGGCTAAACCCCGACGAAGAAAAGGTGGCAAAAAAAGCAATCATTGGCGCTAAAGCCCAGAGAAACCAAGTTACTTTATTGGGAATCACCCAACCTTTGAGTGTGGCTCTAACGTAGCCCAAAGCAAAATATAAGGTAACAGCAGCACTCAAAATAAGTAAATATGCCATCTCGCCGCTCTCCTTTACTGGTAAAAACTCATATCTTACTATTGTAACAAAAAAATGTTCGATTAATCGATCGAACGCTCTCATTTTAAAAATATATTTAACTTAGACACTATTAAAACAGACTAGATATTTTATCAATAGCTCGTCCAAATGCTTTTAGACAGTAGCCAAAGAAATCTTTAGCTACCTCTAAATTTAAATCGTTGGATGTCAAATTATAAGTAGTCATATAATTTAAAAATAGTGCTGCAAGAGTTAATAGAAATAACACGACGATAATCCCAATTATCATCTGAATTATCCGCTGATTCCTGAATTTTATATAAGCACTTCTCCATTTCGGATCGTGTCTTCTATTTTTATAAAATTCATAAGTATGCAATGCCATCTTTTACTCCATAATGTTTGATAATTAAAGTATATCATATTCAATCCCTAAAACGTTATATCTGTCAGACTTTTTAATCTAATGTACATGAGAGGCAGTAATAATACCGTGAAAAGTTTCTATTATCAAGATTTTTATTCAATGAAGAGGGTAAGATAAATAAATTTTCTTATCCTAAACTAGACTTTCAAAAAAGTGAGGCAGCTTATATCATAATTCTTTTGACCTTTTGCTGTCTGTAAATTTACTAAACAGTGAACAATTACCACTTTTATAGAAAATCTTCGGTAATGTAAGAATAGCCTTATTTTCACCAGTTTGATACTTATAACTACTTTTGCTCTCTTTGTGTTATAATTAATAACAAAAGTTCAATAAATTTAAATGGGAGAACACATGGAAAAAGAAGTTACCATTAATGATTACACCGGTTTAGGAGCTTTTGAAGTTAGCTTTGAAATGCTTAAACTGGCAGAAAAAAATAAAAAAGCCAATATCTTTTTGAATGCCGGTCGCGGTAATCCAAACTGGATTAATACTAAAGCACGTTTAGCCTTTAATCGCTTAATTGAATTTGGTATTAAAGACTCCCTTCGTACGATTGAAAAAGCTGATATGGCTGGATATACGACATTGAAAGGTATTGGGCAACGTTTTGAAGCATTCTTAGAACCTGACGATGATGAGATTGACAAATTTTTGATTGATGTCATGGATTATATCGAAATTGATCTTAAACTCAATATTGACGATGTGATTAAGGAATTTATCGATGGCGCTATCGGAAATAACTATCCTGTTCCTAGCCGCTGTCTGAGAAATACCGAAATTGTCTTGAACCGTTTTATGGAAAAAATTCTGTATAATGGCGTTCATCTCGAAGATAAGACACAAATCTTCCCAACGGAAGGTGGTACAGCTGCGATTGTCTATATCTTCAACTCACTCAAGCGTAATAAATTAGTTGTTCCGGGTGATAAAATCGCTATTAACACACCTATCTTTACACCTTACTTGCAACTTCCTGGTCTAAGTGAGTTCAATCTCGTCGAAACCTTGATTACTTCAGATGAAAGTGATAATTGGAGCATTCCCGAAACAGAAATCGAAAAATTATCAGATCCTGAAATTAAGGCATTCTTCTTAGTTAATCCATCAAATCCGGGTTCTAAAGCATTCAGTCAAGAAACACTTGACGCTTTAAAACGAGCTGTTGAAAAAAATCCGGATCTTATCATTATTACAGACGATGTCTATGGAACCTTTGTTCAAGATTTCCAATCTGTTTATAGTGTCGTCCCTTATAATACCATTCTCGTTTATTCTTTCTCAAAACTTTTTGGTGCAACAGGTTGGCGTTTAGGGCTTATTGCTATGCAGGAAGATAATGTCTTTGATCGTCTTATCTCTGAACTTGATCCTGAGGATATTGAGAAACTCGACAAGCGCTATGATATTGTAACACATGACACTAAAGAGTTGCCATTTATCGAACGTATTGTTGCTGATTCACGTTCTGTTGGTCTTTATCACACAGCTGGACTCTCTACACCGCAACAAATCATGGAAGTTCTTTTTGCCTTTACGCATTTGATTCATCGTAAAGAGGCAGATCCTTACTTTGAAGCTTGTGATGCTCTTATCGATGAGCGCTATCAAGATTTGCTTAAAGCTATGAAATTAGAGCCAGACAACTCGAAAGAGAATGCTAAATATTATACGCTCGTAGATATTTATCAACTTGCCGAAATCCGTTTTGGTAAAAAATTCCGTATCTATTTGGAAGAAAATTTTGATTACTTAGAGTTCTTGCTCAATCTCGCTGACAAAAATGGTGTTGTCTTAATGGATGGGACAGGTTTTGGTGCTTCTAGTGGTACACTCCGCATTTCCCAAGCCAACTTGCCTACAGAGGATTATTACTTGATTGGTAAGCAAATTATTAATCTCCTTAAGGAATATTACTCAGATTATTTGAAGAAGAGATAGATGTAAAAGAAAAACTTCATAAAGATAATAAGATAAAAAAAAGAAACCTCGATAGGTTTCTTTTTTTTATCTTATTTGTAAATTTCAAGCAAGCCAAGGAATGAATCAGCTTCGAGTGAAGCTCCACCAACCAAAGCGCCATCAATGTTTTCTTTAGACATAAGTTCAGCAACTGTTTCAGGTTTTACAGAACCACCGTATTGGATACGTACAGCGTCTGAAACTTCTTTTCCGTAAAGTTTTTCAACTGTTGAACGAACAACTCCACAAGTTTCGTCAGCGATTTCCGCAGTGGCAGTTTTACCTGTACCGATAGCCCAGATTGGTTCGTAAGCGATAACCATGTTTGCAACATCTTTACCGTCGATACCAGCAAGACCAGCTTCGATTTGAGCTGAAACCCATTCAGCTGTTTTGCCAGCTTCAAAAGTTTCAAGTGTTTCACCACAGCAAAGGATTGGTGTTACACCAGCTGCGATAAGTGCTTTAGCTTTTTTGTTGATGTCTTCGTCTGTTTCGTGGAAGTACTCACGGCGTTCGCTGTGACCGATTACTGAATATTCGATTCCTTCTGCTGCAAGCATAGCTGGAGCGATTTCACCAGTGAATGCACCTGAATTTTCAAAGTAAACATTTTCTGCTGCAACTTTAAGTGGGTTATTTCCACGTTCTTGTACCATTGATACAAGGTAAAGTGCAGGAGCTGCGATAGCAACTTCTACTTTGTCTTCTGATGGCAATTTACCGTCAATGTTAGCGATAAATTCTTTAACCTCTTTGAGGTTTTTATTCAATTTCCAGTTACCAGCGATAATAGGTTTACGTGACATTATTAATGTTCTCCTTAAAAATTGTTCTTATTAAGTATATCACAATCTAGCCCTTTCTGCTTGAATTAACGTTTTAAACTTTCTCACACCAACTCATAAACCGAATAAAGAGCAACAGAAAAAACCTAATCAAAATTAGGCTTCTTTTACTTTATATTGACGTGCTTTTTCTTCGTCGTCTTTCATCTGAACAATCAAGGCTTCGATGCTATCAAATTTAATCATCTCACGAATCTTGTCTAACCAGAGTACTGTTAAATTTTCCCCGTATAAGTCCAAATCTTTATCAAAAATATGAATTTCAACTGTTTTTTCTTTGCCGTTAAAGGTTTCATTATAGCCAATCGAAGCAAAGCCACGTTGTCGTTTACCATCCCAAAGAACATCAACTGTGTACACACCAGGTGATGGGATGTGAATAAAGTCTTTAATCGCCAAATTAGCAGTGGGATAACCTATTGTTCGGCCACGAGCAAAGCCATGCACAACTATTCCCGTTGTCTCATAAGGATAACCTAGAAGTACATTTGCTGCTTCGATATCGCCAGTCTTCACAAGTTCACGTATCCGTGTAGAAGAAATCTTTCCTTCATCATCTGCAACCTCAGGGACAACAACCACTTTATATTGCTCACTACTTTTAAGTTGAGTCATGTCTGACCCGGTTTTATGATCAAATCCAGTAATAACAACTTTCGGCAAGAACTTTTCCACTATATTTTTAGAGAACTCTTCTGCTGTTTGCTTAGCAAAACTTGAAGTAAAATCTTTAAAAACTAGATAGTCCACACCATTTTCTGCAAAAAGTGCTTCTCGTTTTTTATCACTTGTTAACTTAAGCAACATATCTGGTTCGAATTTTTGAAAAGTAAGTGTCGGTTTTTCTGGAAAAGTTAAGACGGCAATCTTCAAATTTAGAACAGCTGCGATTTTTTTTGCCTCAGCAAACAGTGCTTGATGGCCGCGATGCAAACCATCAAAATAGCCCAAGACAAGAACAGTGGGTTCATTCCAATTTTCAATTTCGTCAAAATACAAAGTTTTCATTTTAATTTATTACCTTATTTGGTTTTAATATTCCTGGTTTTTCGGGATGTTTCATATAGACAGCGATCAATTTATTTTGATAAAAGAAAGCAAAGCGTTTGGCTTCACAAAGCTTACCAAATTCGGTCTCCTCAAACTTTTTACCTACACGCACGGCTGCTGCCTGTTCGTCTGTTACATCAATACGAGGTAAATCAGACACTGCAACTTCCTTGGGCTGCAATATCTCAGTAAGTTTGTCATCAAGGACAAAAGCCTCAATTTCTTCCAAAGTCAGTGCTTTATCAATCTGTAATCCGTTAGCCGCAGTCCGTTGTAACTTAGACATATGTCCAGCATAACCCAAAGCAGCAGAGAGGTCTACTGCCAAAGTACGAATGTAAGTGCCCTTACTACAAGCTACACGAAACGTAAATCGTGCGCATTCATTTTCAAAAGTGACCGGACTTGTCCGCACGAATGATTTAATTGTAACATTTCGGGCGGGGCGCTCAACTATTTCCCCCGCACGTGCATATTCGTAAAGGCGCTTCCCCTTTACCTTAACCGCTGAATACATCGGCGGTATTTGTTGAATCTCACCAACAAAAAGGCGTATTGCTTCATCAATTTCTTTTTCCGAAAGGGTTAACGGAACAGATGTAGTTTCAATGACTTTACCTTCAGCATCTTCTGTTTCTGTAGAGAAGCCGATCGTCACTTCACCTTCGTATACTTTTCCAGCCTCCTCCATGTATTCGAGAAGACGCGTGGCTTTACCTACGGCGACAGGCAGCACACCTGTCACTTGTGGATCAAGCGTTCCTCCGTGGCCTATTTTTTTCGTTTTTAAAATTCCTCGAAGTTTGGCAACAACATCAAAAGATGTCCAACCCGCTTCTTTATATACATTTAAAATTCCATTCATAGATACATAATTATAGCACTTTTTCAGACTTATTTCAGATAAAGGAGTATCTCTCTCTTAATTTTTCAGCGAGAATTTCATAACTCGCTGGCTGCTTACTTATTTTCTTTCTCTGTACTGATACAAATCAATGAAAATAAAAACGTAGCTTTTAGCTACGTTTTTAGGAAAATATATTTTTTATAATGTTTTTAGATTTCCCCAAGTTTAGAGTAAGGTTGTGCATGTAACATCCATCGCACACCATATTTATCGGTAAAATCTCCCATAGCGCCACCCCAGAATTGTTCTTCAAAAGGCATATTTATTGTCACTTGTCCTGACTCAGATAAGTGTTTCCAAAATTCTTGCGCTTCTGCCATTGCATCTTTATCTTCAGAGTTAAGATCTAATAAAATCGATATTCCCGTATAACTTAAAACTTCATGTTGAAAATTATCTGCTGCCATAACAGTCGTTCCTAGAATATCAAACTGACTGTGCATTGTCATTTCTGCTGCTTGTTCCTCAGACAAGCCAAATTCTTTTGCTTGTTCACCTGCGACAGGTACACGTCGGATATTTTTTGCACCAAGTACTTCTTCATAATAATCGAGTGCTTCTTTTGTATTATTAAGTACAATATAAGGATGTATGTTAGCCATAAGCGCCTCTTTCTTTTTTACTTCTTTTTTACTTCTTTTTTACTTCCTGATGTGATAGCTTCATTTTATCATAAGGGATCCATTTCAACTATTGGTTTGATATTTATTTCACTGTCCTTCATTTTCTAGTTTTCTTTGTAAGAACTTATCATAATTCCGGACTGAGGGTGTAACATACAAGAGGAAAGCAGACAATATGCCTCCAAATCCTGCAATCACGAGCATATTTTGAACACCTATAGACTCTGCTACAGGGGCAGCGAAGATTAACCCAACTGGCCCAGCAATACTCATCAGTGCCGAAACTATTCCCATAACACGTCCTAAATACTGGGCTTCAAATGATTGCTGTGTAATTGCCATATTCATTGTGGTATAAATCTGTCCCACGATTCCAGCAAAAACATTCAAAACAAGGAAAATCCAAAACCCATTCATATTTCCAGGAAGAAAGCCTGAACCACCGATACTTAAGCCGACAATAAGATAGGCAGCAATAATCCAAGGCATACGGTTCTTAGTCTTTCCAAAAATACCGACAGCGAAAGATCCAATCAGCATCGCTGCGGCAAATAAAACTTCAACCCAGCCCGCATGAACAATTGTACCTCCAAAATATTTCGTGGTCACAAGAGGATAGAGACTCATTGCGGGCATAAAAAGTAACATGAAAAGGGCGCCAATGAGAGTCATTTTCCACATCGGTTTATTCTCACGGAGAATATTAAACCCTTCAAGTGCATCCTTAATAACAGAAATCTTTTCACCTTGTGAAGCGACTTCCGGAATTTTAACCAAAAGCAGCATTCCAGCACCAAGGATGAAGCCAATCACATCAAGTAAAATAACCCAATGAATCGGCAGAGTTGCTACCATGAATGCTCCAATCCCAGGTGAAACAATGAATATCAGAGATTGAATGATACCGAACTGTCCATTGACTCGAGTGATTTCTTCTTCTGGTACCATTGTGGGCATAATAGATTGGACTGTAGGCATCTGAGCAGTCTGTGCCACCGCACGAATACCAATAGTCACAAAAACCATCCAGAGTGGATAAACATCGTTATTAATTCCGTAAATAAATAGTCCTAAAGCGATTACTGCAACCACAGCATCGTAAAAAATCAGTAAGAATTTCTTGTTGATACGGTCAATAAATGGCCCAACAAAAGGGCTCAGAATCGCCATAGGTAACATACCTACTAGTGTGGCAATAGCAAGAACGGATTCTTCGCCTGTTTCAAGGGTTAAATACCAAATTATCGCATATTGGACAATCATTGACGTTACACCCGTTAGAAGCTGACCAATCAAAAACAAATAAAAATTTTTCCGCCAGTTGGTTGGTACTTTTGTGTTCATAGGATTCCTTTTTCTATATCTTCTTTGAAGAGCCTAAAATTTTATCTGTAAGCCAACAGAGATTCGTCTCCTTTTTAAATATTAGCATATCAAAAAAGGAAGAGTTCTCAAAGCAATTTAAACCTTAACTTCAAGTATTTTACTGATTTTTAAGAAGCATCAAAAAGAGCCTGAACGATATCAGACTCTTAGTATTTACAGTAGTTCTTTATTTCGGAAACAATATTCGGCATGGTCATTAATCACACCTATAGCTTGAAGGTAAGCATAGATGATTGTTGGACCAACAAATTTCATTCCTCTTTTCTTCATGTCTTTAGACATGGCTTCAGCTAAAGCATTGGTGACAGGTACTAAACTTTCATCAGTAATTTGATGTTGCAACACTTGCCCTTCTGTAAAAGACCAGATGTATTTATCAAAAGAACCGAATTCTTTCTGAAGTTCTAAAACTTTTTGAGCATTATTGACTGCAGCTGCTATCTTTAGCTTGTTCCGGATAATCCCTGCATTTTGGCGCAGTTCTTCTTCCTTTTCCTTACTGTAGCTGGCTACTTTTTCAATCTCAAACTGATCATAAGCTTTATAGAAGCTTTCCTGTTTATTTAAAATGGTTGACCAAGAGAGGCCCGCTTGATTCATATCTAAAACAAGTTTTGCAAAAAGTTCCTGATCATCATGGACCGGGGTTCCCCAATAAGTATCATGATAATGAATCATCTTCTCCGAAGAAAGGCACCATTTGCATCGTTTCCTATCCATTTTTACTCCTTTTTCTCAATAGGTGCCATCGCAGCCAAAAGGCGTTTCATGCCTACTTCTGGGAACTTAATTTTCAGTTCCATGTTCTTACCAGTTCCGGTAACAGCTAACACAATCCCTTCGCCCCATTTGCGGTGGACGGCGGTGTCTCCAATCGTCCAGTCTTCGGTTGCAATATCTGCTTTTTCAATCACACGTGCTGTACCAGGATTGACTGCTGCTTTACGTTGATGTAGAGCATCTGTCATAGACATGCCAGTACCAAATCGTGTCGCACCATCAGCCGTTTTATAACTAGCATTGAAACTTGAGTTAGCCTTACGTGCAATCCCGCCATAGTCCAATAATTCATCATCAATCTCCGAGATGAAACGGCTCGGACGGTTATAGCTGGTTTTACCGTAGAGTACACGTTGATTTGCATTTGTCATATAAAGAAATTCTTCGGCGCGCGTGATTCCCACATAGGCGAGACGACGTTCCTCTTCCAATTCATCAGGATCATCATTGACACGGGAAAGCGGGAAGATGTTTTCTTCCATACCGATAAGAAATACAACAGGAAATTCTAGACCCTTTGCAGCATGTAAAGTCATCATGGTAACCGCATCACTCGCTTCTTCGTATTCGTCAACCTCAGAAAGAAGACTCACTTCATTAAGGAAACGACTCAAACGGTCCAAGCCGGTTTCCTTGATTGGTTCTCCGGTCATTTCATCTAGTGGTACTTCTGACTTTTCATCAAAATTCTTTGTCACAGAGAGAAATTCTTCGATATTCTCAATCCGTGTCTGAGCTTCAAGATTTGCTTGCATTCGTAGGAACTTCATATAGCCCGTGCGGTCGAGCATTTCTTCGACAAGCTCCGTGATACTGGACGTTTCAATAAAGCTACGCAAGAAGTCAAAGATCAGTCCAAGATTGTAGATTTCACCAGCTGCTTTACCTCGAATATCCGATAAAGTAATATCCAAAGTTGACTCTGCCAAAGACTTACCTTGCATATCCGCAAAGTTTCGCAATTTTTCCAGAGCACTTGGACCAACACCACGTTTAGGTTCATTGACGATCCGCTCGAAACTCATATTATCTCGAGGATTGGCAATCACGTTAAGGTAAGAAATAACATCACGAATTTCTTTACGTGAGTAGAACTTTGTTCCTGCAACCATACTATAGGGAATATTGGACTTCAAAAACGCTTCTTCTATTGTACGTGATTGTGCATTTGTCCGATAAAGGACAGCAAAATCAGAATATTTCCGACCAGCTTGCACTTGCTCATTTATCGTCGAAGCTGCAAAGATTGCTTCATCCCGCTCATCATTGGCGCGGTAATAAAGGATATTCTCCCCATCATTATTTTGGGTCCATAATTTTTTAGGGCGACGATTCACATTGTTATTTATCACATTATTGGCAGCCTGTAAGATTGTTTTTGTAGAACGATAATTTTCTTCAAGTAAAACAACTTTCGCATCTGGATAATCTTTTTCAAAGTCAAGAATATTCTGCATATCTGCACCACGCCAACCGTAGATGGACTGGTCAGCATCACCCACAACACAAATATTTTTAAAACGTTGAGCCATTAACTTGACGAGCTGATATTGCGCATGGTTAGTATCTTGATATTCATCCACATGGATATATTGAAATTTACCTTGATAATAGGCTAAAACATCAGGATTTTTATCAAAAAGACGTAAAGTTTGCATGATTAAATCATCGAAGTCCATCGACTCCGCTTTACGCAGTTCTGCTTGATAAGTTTTATAAACACGTGCTGTCAATAACTCATAAGGATTACGCGCATTGATTTGTCCTTCGTAAGCCTCGGGATCGAGAAGGTCATTTTTAGCGTTTGAAATTGTATTAAGGAGCGTTTTAGGTTCCCATTTTTTAGGATCCAAGTTTGCTTCTTTTAAAATACGCTTCATCAAGGTTTTTTGTTCCCCTGGATCAATAATCGTAAAGTTTCGGTTATAACCAATATGGTCAGCATCGCGTCGGAGGATTCGGACACACATAGAGTGAAATGTTGCAATTAATGTATCTTGAGCTGCCGGGGTTAAATTAAGCGCACGTTCTCTCATCTCACGCGCAGCTTTATTGGTAAAGGTAATCGCCAAAATATTCCATGGATTTACCATTTTTTCATCGATAAGATAAGCAATACGGTGTGTCAAAACACGGGTTTTTCCTGAGCCCGCGCCTGCCATGATTAAAAGTGGTCCTTCTGTAGTTTGTACTGCCTCTGCTTGTTTTTCATTCATTCCATTTAATAAAGGATTCATTTATTCTCTCAATTCCAGTCTAGTCTTGCTCTCCTATTATAACAAAAGAGGGACTTTCATGCACATCTGTTTCCCCTTAATTCTATTTCATTAAGCGTAATAATTATCGCAATAACCAAAGCTGTAAATACTGGATTACAGTTGCTCGATTGGCTTGTAAAAGCGACTCACACATGATAGAATTATTCATAAAATGAAAGAAGGAAAAACATGACGCTGAACATTCAAAATCTCCGCTTCTCTTATCAGGCGCACAATGTCCTTGATTTATCCCCTGTAACTTTCGAACAAGGAAAAATTTATGGAATCGTGGGACGAAATGGTGTTGGAAAAACGACATTTTTTAAAACGCTAACCAATATTATTACCAACTATTCTGGCAGCATCGAGATTGACGGCCAAAACATTAAAGAAAATCCTAGGATACTAACATCTGTAGGTATTGTTCTTGATGATATGGAACTTTATAAAAATTATTCAGGTTGGTTTAATCTTCGCTATTTTGGTGGCCTCCGCGGAAATTTTGATGAAGAAAGAACACGTATCTTAGCTAAAGAATTAAATATTGACAACAACCTGAACGAAAAAGTAAGTCGTTATTCTTTGGGAATGAATAAAAAGCTGATTCTTCTAATTTCCCTGATGAGCGATGCGGATATCCTCATATTTGATGAACCTTTCCGTGGCCTAGATAAAGGAACTGTCGAATGGTTTAAAAATTACCTGCTTCATTTAAAGACAGAAGGACGAATGGTCCTTATTTCAAGTCATGTTCAAGAAGACATTGAAACTCTAGCCGATGAAGTTTTAGTCCTAGAAAATGGTAATTTTGTTGAAAAATTCGATCTTCATAAGAAGAATCAGACCTATATTTACCGTGTCCAAACAAATCAACCTCAAGCACTTCACACCTTCCTAACGGAGTTACACGTTAAGTTTTCACAGCAAGCCGAAAACTGGACGATTTTTGAAATGAATGAAGACAATTACCGCGAGTTCTTCAAGCAAGCTGTTGCTCAAGATATTGAGTTTTATCAGATAAAAAAAGAAAGCAAGTTCATTGAACTTGTGAAATAGGAGGAACTCAATATGAATGCCAAAAATATTTTTAAAATGGAAATGTACAAAAACATAATGGATAAAACCTACATGATTGTCCTTACTGTATTCATTTCTTTAAGTCTATTGCTTAACTTTTCATGGTTGGCTGTAAGTTTGACAAACATTGATTTTCAAAACTTCCCCATCCTCCTCACTTTTCTTTTGATTACAACTGTCTTTGCCATCATTGGTCTAGCTATCTTTTCTCTCTTATACCCTTTTCATCTACTCAATGTCGATTACAAAAATAAAGTCATGAGTTTGATGATTGCCAGTGGTGTTTCTCGGGTCAAATATTACTTTGTCAAAATCGGTACAACAATTTTGACTCAATTAATTGCTCTTTTTCTTATCTTAGTTGTTCCTTTTGTTACTTTCTTTATCTTCAACCAAGAAACGGTCTTTTCTCTCTTTCGATCGCTTGATTTGTTGGTTCATTCCGCCGATATTTTTTCGGGACTTCTGTCTTACATTTTAGGACTTATTGCAATGATGGTCACGATGGCTTTAGCTGTTATTATCACGCGCGGAAGCACTTCTGGTTTGTTTGTATACATCGCTTTTAATTTTGCCTCACGTATTCTCCAAACAGTCTTAATGAGTCTATTTTTCCTCTTTCTTGCACAAGTTGGCACTTCGGATTTTAGTTCGACATTTGTAAGCAATAATAGCCTCTTCAGTATTGGTTATCATATTATAGAAATTTTGGTTTTCGGTCTAATTGGTATTTTCTATCTTCGCAAACAAGACTTATAAAAACCTCAAAAAAACTTCCAGAAAATGTTCTGGAAGTTTTTTATTTTTATTATAGTACTTGATTATAACTACGGCTAAAAGCAGTTGTCATCTCTTTTGTTGCATCATCATAAGCAACCTTTTTCTCAAATATGCCATGCACAATGATTCGGTTGACGGCTTCTGGATCAGCACAAGTTACCAAGGTAATCTCTGTCTTTCCTGGAGTATCATCGATTACTTCAGAATGTTCTGGAGAAACAACAGATATTTTGTTGATGCGATATTGGTAGATATTATTTTTGTCCGTGACATAGATAACCATGCCCTCTTTCGCACGCTCAAGGGGTGTAAAGAGGAGACTAACATCACTACTAAATCCAGTGACATTATGGCTGGCTAAGGCATAATTCCCCTGCCCCATCACTTGATCTTCTTTCATCGTTCCCGCACCAAAGGCGAGATTCTCATTAGCTAAACCATTAAAAATTGGCAGGTTAATACCAACATCAGGAATCGCAATTCCCCCAATTACTGGCATCGGTTGACGGTTTAACTGATGCCGCATCACTTGCTCAAAACTTATTGATTCCACGCTATCAAAGTCAAAGTTTCCCTTTACTTCTTTATTTTCTTTAATCGTTTCACGCGTCACATTATGTATCTGATAATGCGCCGTATTTCTACCGATTAACCAGTTTCGGATAGGCTTATTAAAAACAAGAACCAAACCCACAAGAAAAAGAAGTAAAATAAGCAAATTAACCAACACACGTTTCCAGCTTTTGTTTTTTTTCGCCATGTTGCCTCTTTCTATTTTAAGTCTTTAATTTGACCTATCTTATAGTTTTCACTGGTTAAATCAAATTTATCTTTTAAACCATCAGTAATATAGACTTTATTATCTTTGTCTACAAACACAGCTTGAACATTTTTCAGGCTTTGTACATATTCATAACCTTTTTTTGTTCCCATAGCGTAGATCATCGTAGATAAACCATCTCCATTTGTAGCATCTTCACCAGAGATTAAAAGAGTAATGCTGGCAATATCATTATCAAATGGGAAACCGGTTTTAGGGTTAAGGATATGCGAGTAACGATGCCCATCAATTTCTAGATAACGTTCATAGATACCAGAGGTATTAACATGTTGGTCGCTCGCTTTTAAAATACCCAATTGCGATTTCTCTGGATCATTAGGATCTTTTATAGCAATCGTCCACGCATCATTCGTTTGACGTGGGGAGTGTCCTATCACATAAATAGAACTTGATCCCAAATCAACAATCCCTGTTGTTACGCCATTATCTTTAAGGCTTTCCACCATCTTCATGGCTGTATAACCTTTAGCTATCGAACCTAAATCTAAACGGGCACCTTTTTCTCTTAGATAGACGGTACTCTCCTTTTCATTAAATTCAATAAATTGATAGTTAATCAACGGCAAAACACTGTCTATTTCACTTTGTGATGGCTTTCGTGCATCAGGGAAACCAATATTCCAGAGCTTGCTCAAAGGACCAATGGTAATATCATAGCCCATATTCTTAGCAGAATAGTTATATCCCAACTTGATTAACTGATAAATTTCGGCATTTACTTTGACAGGTTTAATACCAGCATTGTCATTGATTTCATCAACAACTGAGTTTGCTTGATCCACAGATACCCAATCGTTATATTTTTTGGCAATATTTAGCGCTTCTTCAACCGCTTTTTCCTTACCTTTATCATAAACAGTAACTTGGATATAAGTTCCCATCGTTGTGGCGTCCTTTTTGATTGGCTGCTCTAAAAGATCACGTGTCTCCTTATTTGAACTACAAGCTGCCAGTAAAAATATACTGACAGCTGCAGTTAAGAAGATAAATAATTTTTTCATTTTATTCTTCCGTATTTGAAGTTACCTCTGTATCGCTTACTTCTTCGTCTTCCTGTTCTGGTTCGACAAGAGCAAATGTCACAATTTGGGCATCATCATCTAAACGCATGATTTTCACACCTTGTGCTGCACGACCAGTTTGTGAGATATTGTCGACACTTGTACGGATTACAACACCTGTGTCGGTAATGACCATAATATCTTCATCACCATTGATAGCAGTTAAGCCAGCAAGCTTACCTGTACGCTCAGTGATATTCATGACTTTAATCCCTTTACCACCACGGCCTTTGACTGGATATTCACTCGCGATGGTTCTCTTACCCAAGCCTTTTTCAGAAATCACTAAGACTTCCTGTTCATCATGAACAATCGCTGTACCAACGACAAAGTCGCCTTCACGCAAGCTCACGCCTTTAACACCAGTGGCAGAGCGCCCCATGTCACGAACGACTGCTTCTTCAAATCGTACAGAGAAGCCATTATGCGTACCAATAATGATATTCTCTTTGCCTGATGTAAGCAGAACATTGATAAGTTCATCACCCTCACGAAGATTCAAAGCTTTTAGACCATTAGTTCGGATATTTGCAAATTGTTGTGTATTTGTACGTTTGACCAAGCCATTACGTGTCGTAAAGAACAAATATCTTTCTTCATCTGACTTCACAACATTAATAACTGTTTGGATTTTTTCACCTTCATCAAGTTTTAAAAGATTGACGATTGGCAAGCCTTTAGCAGCACGACCGTATTCAGGGATTTCATAGCCCTTCATCCGATAGACACGTCCGAGATTTGTAAAGAAGAGTAAATGATCATGCGTACTTGTTGACACAAGATGCTGTACGAAATCATCGTCTGACATATTCATACCTTGAACGCCACGTCCGCCACGTTTTTGTGCACGGAATTCGTCGTTGCTGAGACGTTTGATATAGCCTTTATTTGAGAGCGTAATAAGGACATCTTCTTCCTCGATCAAATCTTCGTCTTCCAGATTCAAGACTTCTCCCACCAAAAGCTCTGTGCGGCGTTTGTCTGCAAATTTACGTCTAATCTCGCCTAACTCTTCACGAATAATAGCTTTGACACGTTCTGGTTTAGCTAAGATGTCTGCCAAATCGGCAATCAAGGCAATAAGCTCTTGATACTCATTTTCAATCTTGTCACGTTCTAAGCCTGTTAAACGACGTAAACGCATATCCAAGATAGCTTGCGACTGTTTGTCTGACAATTGGAATTCATCCATCATCGCTTTTTGCGCAATAGCATCCGTTGCAGATTCGCGGATAATTGTAATCATACGATCAATATTATCCAAGGCAATACGCAAACCTTCTAAGATATGCGCACGGGCTTCTGCACGAGCTTTATCAAAGCGCGTACGACGTTCAACAACTTCGATTTGGTGTTCGATGTAGTCGGTCAAGATTTGTTTCAATGACAGAATCTTCGGCGTCCCTTTTTCGATCGCCAACATATTGAAACCAAAGGATGTTTGCAATTGTGTAAGTTTGAATAAGTTGTTCAAAATCACATGAGCAGATGCATCACGACGGACTTCAACCACTAGACGCACACCTTCACGGCTTGACTCATCACGACAGGCTGTAATACCTTCTATACGCTTTTCTTGTGCCAAACGTACAATATGCTCATGCACTTTGGACTTATTTACCATATAAGGAAACTCAGTAACTACGATACGTTCCTTACCACCAGGTAATTCTTCGATTTCTGTTTTCGCACGAAGTGTAATTGAGCCTTTACCTGTCTCATAAGCACGGCGAATACCTGATTTCCCCATAACCAGAGCACCTGTTGGGAAATCTGGCCCTGGTAAAACTTCCATCAAATCACGCGTTGTTGCCTCTGGATTTTCCATCAGCAAATCAACCGCATCAATTGTTTCACCTAAGTTATGAGGTGGGATATTTGTCGCCATCCCAACGGCAATACCCGTTGTTCCGTTAACCAAGAGGTTAGGAAAACGTGCTGGAAGTACCTCTGGCTCACGCTCAGTTCCATCATAGTTATCAACAAAGTCAACAGTGTTTTTGTTGATATCTCGAAGCATCTCCAAAGCAATTTTGGACATACGTGCTTCGGTATAACGTTGAGCGGCAGCACCGTCTCCATCCATGGAACCAAAGTTCCCATGTCCGTCAACCAGCATATGGCGGTAACTCCACCACTGAGCCATACGTACCATTGCCTCATAAATTGAGCTATCTCCATGTGGGTGATATTTACCCATGACATCCCCGGTAATACGGGCAGATTTTTTATGTGGCTTGTCAGGCGTTGTACCAAGCTCGTTCATTCCGTAAAGAATGCGGCGATGAACTGGCTTCAAACCATCGCGTACATCAGGTAGGGCACGTGCCACAATAACTGACATTGCATAGTCACGAAAGCTGGTTTTCATCTCCTCAGCAAGATTGACATTTATGATATTTTTATCTTCCATGTTCTCCTCTTTCAATGTATAAACACTGTCTCTATTATACCATAATTTCTTACTGTTTACAGTTGTTTTTAAATCTTTGGGCTACCTTTTTTAAACTTGTCCGACCCTCTCTTTGAAAGGATAAATTTACTTTTTCTCAATAAAAAAATAACCCTCATCCGAGGATTATTTTTTTATTTTATTTTTGCCTCTAATACACGATCAATATCTTCAGCTAAAGGATGACCATTGCTTGCGCGATCAGATAAGTTCAAGTCTGTTAATTCTGTTTGGTAGACTTTGCCCACTGCTGAGGTCACTTCTAAAATCTGGCTCTTATCAGTTTGTGTTTCTTCTACTTCTGCAGGACTGAAAAGATCAACCGTCTC
The DNA here is from genome assembly GCF_037892375.1 of Lactococcus formosensis. NCBI lineage: Bacteria > Bacillati > Bacillota > Bacilli > Lactobacillales > Streptococcaceae > Lactococcus > Lactococcus formosensis. The sequence continues at coordinate 26,877 of NZ_CP141721.1, forward strand.
TGAAAGTGGTGTCTTAGCAGTATTTATTACCCTACCAGCTGCAAATACGGTGTGTGGATTGGTTTTCAAAGGACGTAGAACCTGAAGACCACGATTCGCGCGACTTGTTTCTGGAATATCTTCAGATTTTACCCGTTTGATAAAACCACGTTGTGTAAGCAGGTACCAGCTGTCTGTTTGCACAAAGAAGGCAGCTTTCACCCTATCACCCGCTTTAAGATTCATTGCCTTAACACCAGCTGCTTTAGCCCCCACAACAGGAATTTCTGAGATGTTAAAGCGAAGGGCATATCCATTTTCAGAAATCAGCATCACATCTTCATCGCCTTTAAAAATAGGCTCGATGGTTACAATACTGTCTTTGTCCCCTTTGAGTTTTCCATAAGCCATTGACTTCGAACGGTATGTCCGCCAAGGTTTAAAGGAAGCGAGTTCAACTTGCTTAATTTGACCAGCCGCAGTGACGACCATGTAGTTTTCACCAGTCTCAAAATTATCAAGTACCTGTGCAAAGATAATCTCTTCATCGCTGGCAAAATTGTTCAAAGTTTGGGAAATATGCTCTCCAATATCCTTCCAACGGACATCAGATAATTCATGGACTGGACGATAAATAACATTTCCAAGACTAGTAAACATCAGGAGGTGCTGCGTCGTCCGAGCGCCTGCTTTAACAAAGATTAATTCATCATCCTCACGTTTACCGACTTCTTCAACATTAGAAGAGGCAAAGCTACGTGGCGACGTACGCTTGATATACCCTCCACGTGTTACAGAAACAACCGTTTCCTCTTCCGCAATCAGTTGCTGCGCTTCAATCTCTATCGTTTCAACATTATCTTGCAGTTCTGAACGTCTTTCTTTGCCAAATTTTTTCTTGACTTCACGCAATTCGCGTTTCATCAAGTTATAAAGTGTACGTTCATCATTGATAATCGCACGGAGTTCTAAAATCTTAGCTTCAAGTTCGGCTTGTTCATTCTCTAAAGTTACGATATCTGTATTGGTTAAACGGTAAAGTTGCAAAGTTACTATGGCTTCTGCCTGCTCTTCACTGAAAGCATAGCTCACTTTCAAGTTTTCCTTAGCATCAGCTTTGTTTTCAGATGCACGAATCAAAGCAACGACTTCATCCAAGATAGAAACCATACGGATTAAACCTTCTACCAGATGTAACCTTTTCTCAGCCTTACTCAAGTCAAATTTTGAACGTTTAACGATAACATCCTGACGATGGGCAATATAAGAGCGCAGAACAGGAAGAACACCGACTTGACGTGGTGTCATATTGTCAATTGCCACCATATTGAAATTATAATTAATTTGCAAATCTGTGTTTTTATAGAGGTAGTTAAGCACCAGTTGACTGTTGGCTTCTTTTTTTAGCTCAATAGCAATACGTAATCCTTCACGATCAGACTCATCACGTACTTCGGAAATCCCAGGTACTTTAGCATTTACCCGCACATCATCAATCCGTTTAACTAAAGTCGCCTTGTTGATTTCATAAGGAATCTCCGTAACAACAAGTTGTTCACGACCACCTTTAAGCTTTTCAACTTCTACCTTGGACCGAACAGCAATGCGCCCTTTTCCTGTTTCATATGCCTTTTTGATTTCGCTACGTCCTTGAATAATAGCACCCGTCGGAAAATCTGGTCCAGGCATGAGGGTCATGATTTTCTCGACATCAGCTTTAGGATGGTCAATCATATAGATTGTCGCATCAATAACCTCGCCGAGATTATGGGGTGGAATATCTGTCGCATAACCCGCAGAAATACCCGTTGAGCCATTTACCAACAAGTTAGGAAAACTTGCGGGCAGTACAGTTGGCTCTTTTTCTGTGTCGTCAAAGTTCCACGCATGAGCAACGGTATCTTTCTCAATATCTTTTAATAGATACGACGAAATTTCTGCCAAACGTGCCTCTGTATAACGCATAGCAGCCGGTGGATCACCGTCCATCGATCCGTTATTCCCGTGCATCTCAATCAAAGGCTCAAGCATTTTCCAATCTTGCGACAAGCGAATCATCGCATCATAAATTGAGCTGTCTCCATGAGGGTGAAAATTACCCATAACATTTCCGACAGACTTGGCAGACTTACGATAAGCTTTATCAAAAGTATTACCATCCTTATTCATTGAATACAGGATGCGTCGTTGAACGGGTTTTAAGCCGTCTCGAATATCAGGTAGGGCACGTTCCTGAATAATGTATTTTGAATAGCGTCCAAAACGCTCGCCCATAATATCCTCTAAAGGTAGAGTTTGTATATTAGACATTAGTCCTCCAACAGTTATTTCATTTTTAAGTTTACAAAATGTTTTTTAAGAGGCAAAATCCTTTAAGTCCAAAATCATTTCAACATGTTTTATGCCATCTTCCAAAAAGGGTTCTGAATCTTCCTTGAAACCAAAGGAAGCATAGAATGCACGGAGATAATACTGGGCTTCAATACGCACTACAGGTTCTCGCCATGATTGAGCCAGAAACTCAAGAGCCTGTTGCATCATTTTACGCGCCGTTCCTTTGCCACGTTGGCTTTCCTTCACCAGTACACGGCCAATAGAGGCCTCAGGATAAGAAAGCCCCGCCGGTAAGATACGACAGTAGGATTGAATGGCACCTTCATCATCTTCTAACCACAAGTGCAATGACTTTTGATCCTTACCGTCGACATCTTGATAAGCACATTCTTGTTCAACAACAAAAACTTCAGAGCGGACTTGTAAAATTTTGTAGAGTTCTGATCGCGTAAGTTCTTCGAAATTTTTAATCTTCCATTCCATACTTTTATCCCTCTTTTTCTATTTCATTTGTAAAGTTAGCTTTCTGCATTTCCTTCAAAAAGTCAGAATGAATGGTTACTGTATCATTATTATAAAGTGTTGCAGTTAAGCTGTAACCCGTTGAATATGCTGCCGTTATTGCTAGACCTGTCACCTCGAATTTCTGCCAATTTCGCTGTGTATCTCTGCGATAATAAACCAAATCTTTGGTAATCGGTAAGCTCAATTTTCGGCGGACTTCTTCCGTGATTCTCGTATCAACCTCACCAAACAAATCCATTTGCAAACTTTCATTTGACACAGGTTGCGGTTTTGGCGGCCGTGACAAGTCTTGCAAATACTGATAGAGACGTGCGGTGATAAGACAATCGTTAAGTGCATCATGACTGCGCAAATCAATACCTAAAACATCCTTAAAGGTTTCCAACTTATAGTTGGGCATCTGCACTAATTTTTTTGCTTCCGATAACGTGTCATAGACTTGAAAATGTGGGGCATCACCAATCTCACAATCAACAATCGCTTGATAGAGGAAGCTGACATCGAAAGGTGCATTATGAGCCACCATTAAGCTATCCCTTGAAAAAGCAATAAAATCAGGTAAAACTTCAGCAAGAACAGGTTGATCCAGTAAGGAAGCTGGCCAAATTCCAGTCAGTTCTGAAATTTTAGTCGGAAGATAAGAACGCGTCGGCTTAATCAACTGATTAAAGCGCGCAATTTCTTGGTCAGCTTGGTCATATTTGACAGCACCAATTTGAATAATCTCATTTTTTTGAGGACTGAATCCCGTTGTCTCAAAGTCAAATACTACGTAATGCTCCACCTTATCACGTTCCTTTCTCATTTTTCCTTAAAATATACAATTACTTAAAAGATTGTGTTTTCTTCCAATGTAAACTTCACATTATTCTCAATCCATTTACGACGAGGTTCAACCTTGTCTCCCATCAAAACCGAAACCCGTTTTTCGGCTTGCGCAGCATCATCAATGGTAACTTGAATTAATGTGCGTGTTTCAGGGTTCATGGTTGTCTCCCACAGTTGGTCGGCATTCATTTCCCCCAAACCTTTATAACGCTGAAGGGTTGCGCCCTTGCCAAAAGTTTGACGAAGTTCTTCAAGTTCAGCATCCGTCCAAGCATAAGCAACTTTTTCTTTTTTACCCTTACCTTGGCTCATCTTATAAAGCGGTGGCAAGGCAATATAAACGTGGCCATTTTCAAGAAGAGGCTTCATATAGCGATAGAAAAAAGTGAGAAGTAAAGTTTGAATATGCGCACCATCGGTATCCGCATCGGTCATAATAATAACTTTATCATAGTTCCGATCCGCAAGTGTGAAATCTGCTCCAACACCTGCACCGATAGTGTAAATCATCGTATTAATCTCTTCATTTTTAAGGATATCCTGCATTTTGGCTTTTTCAGTATTGATAACCTTACCACGCAAGGGTAAAATCGCTTGGAATTTACGGTCACGGCCTTGTTTTGCAGAGCCACCAGCAGAATCTCCTTCGACAAGGTAGAGCTCATTTTTATTAGGGTTTTTAGTTTGTGCAGGCGTTAATTTCCCTGAAAGCAGTCCTTTATCTTTCTTGTTCTTTTTACCTGTTCGAGATTCTTCACGTGCTTTGCGCGCAGCTTCACGTGCTTCGCGCGCTTTGATTGCTTTGCGAATCAGATTTTGCGCTAGCTCGCCATTCTCCAAAAGATAGAAAGTCAACTTTTCAGAAACCAGTGCATCCACTGCTGGGCGTGCTAAGGGTAAACCAAGCTTATCTTTTGTCTGTCCCTCAAACTGCAGATATTCTTCTGGTACAAGGATAGATAAAACAGCTGTCAAGCCCTCACGATAGTCCGAGCCTTCAAGGTTTTTATCCTTGTCCTTGAGCAGACCCGTTTTCCTCGCGTAATCATTCATAGCTTTTGTCAAGGCTGTTTTGAGACCAGCCTCATGTGTGCCTCCATCTTTTGTCCGCACATTATTTACAAAAGAAAGAATATTTTCTGAGTAACCATCGTTATATTGTAATGCTACTTCTACTTGAAAAGAATCTTGCTGACCCGCAAAATATAAAACAGGCGTAAGTGTGTCCTTATCTTCATTAAGGTAGTCTACGAAATCTTGTACACCATTTTCATAGTGAAACTCTTCCTTAACTTCCTCTTCTCCGCGTTCATCTGCAAGTGACAGAGTAACATCTTTCAAGAGGAAAGCTGATTCATTTAAACGTTCTGAAATCGTTTGGTATTTAAATTCAATTGTAGAAAAAATAGTAGCATCTGGCATAAAGGTAACTTTTGTACCTGTTTTTGATTTTGGTGCCTTACCTATTTTTTCCAATGTTGTTACAGGGTGACCACCATTTTCAAAGCGTTGACGATATATATTACCATCCCGGGTAATTTCTACTTCAAGCCAGCTGGACAAAGCATTTACGACAGAAGAACCCACACCATGTAAGCCTCCTGATGTTTTATAGCCCCCTTGACCAAACTTACCCCCTGCATGAAGGACAGTAAAGATAACTTCAACAGTTGGTTTCCCTGTAGCGTGCATCCCTACAGGCATTCCACGTCCTTCATCTTCCACAGTGACAGAACCGTCTTTATTTAAAATAACTGAAATTTTTGTTCCAAAGCCCGACAAAGCCTCATCGACAGCATTATCCACAATTTCCCAAATCAGATGATGCAAGCCTGTTGAATCTGTTGAGCCTATATACATCCCTGGGCGCTTTCTTACGGCATCAAGCCCTTCTAAGACTTGAATCGCGCTGTCGTCGTAATTATTTATATCTACCATTCATTATTCTCCATTTAAGCCAGCTCTAAACCAGCAGAAATATTCATCTTTCCTATTCTACATTCTTCAAGGGTCTTTGTCAAAAGTCTTTATAAAACAAATGAAGCTTTTTCCCCCATTTTATCTCTATTCTCCTCAAAAATTTTAAAATGAAAAGTTTTTCTTTCAAAAAATCGCTAAAATTCATTAACTTTTATGTTATAATTGTAGAGCTATTACAAACGTATAAGAAAGATGATATGACTATAATAATTTTATGCATCGCTGCCTATCTCATTGGAGCGATTCCTGCAGGACTTTGGATTGGAAAGATTTTCTTTAAAAAAGATCTGCACGAGTATGGTTCTGGAAATACTGGTACAACGAATACTTTCCGTATTCTTGGAAAAAGAGCTGGCATCATCGTTTTCATCTTTGACCTCCTCAAAGGTACATTGGCAACTCTTCTGCCTCTCATTTTCCATGTTCATAGTGTTTCACCACTTATTTTCGGATTATTAGCTGTCGTAGGCCATACCGTTTCAGTCTTTGATAAATTTAAGGGAGGAAAAGCTGTTGCGACTTCAGCAGGTGTTGTTCTCGGATTTAACCCCGTTTTCTTACTTTATCTTGCCGTTGTTTTCTTCCTCGTCCTTTACCTTTTCAGCATGATTAGCCTATCTTCTATTTTAGGAGCTACTGCTGCAATGATTGGCGTTCTTGTCTTTCCATATTTTCACTTTATTTTACCCAATTACGACCCCTTGTTCTCGATAATTATTTTAGCCTTAGCTTCCATTATTATCGTTCGACACAAGAGCAACATTAAGAGAATAAAAAATAAAGAAGAATCTTTGGTACCTTTTGGCTTAAACCTCAGCAAACAACACAATATATAGTAGTTTACATAATTAAGAACCACAATATCTAGTATCGATAACTTGACTAGGTATTTTTTTTATACTAAAATAAAAGAACAAAAATAATAAAAAATTGGAGAATATTTATGGTCACTGTATACTCAAAAAACAACTGCATGCAATGTAAAATGGTAAAAAAATGGCTCACAGAACACACTGTGGACTTTGAAGAAATTAACATTGACGAAAAACCAGAATTTGTTCAAACAGTGCTTGATATGGGGTACCGTGCTGCACCTGTTGTGGTCAAAGGCGACGTTTCATTCTCTGGTTTTAACCCAAGTGAATTGGCAAAATTGGCATGAAATTAATCTATTTCAGTATAACTGGCCAAACACGCCGTTTTGTCAATAAAACCAATTTAGAGCATGAAGAAATTCTGCCCAACGATCCTGAGTTTGAAGTCAATGAAGACTTCTTGATTATTGTCCCGAGTTATGCGGATGAAACTCCAGGGGCTGAACGAAGCATGGATATCATGGACCCTGTCTTTGAATTCATGTCCTATGCCAATAACGCACAGTATTGTAAAGGTATTGTTGGTACAGGAAATCGAAATTTTGCTTCCTTATATATATTTACTGCAAAAGAATTATCTGCTCGCTTCCAAATTCCTATTGTTTACGATTTCGAATTCAATGGAACACCGAATGATGTAGCTGCTGTTGAAGACATTGCAGCTCGATTAGAGTCTGGAGCAAACATCAGTCTCAAACCGTAAATTTCACTAAAAATAAAAATTAGCATGTGGGCGCAAAGCCCCGGAGAAATATATGTCACTTAAAAATCTTGAAGATGTTACGTACTTCACGCTTAACAATCAAATCAATATACCCGTTAACGGCTCTATTCCTTTAGCAAAAGACAAAGAAGCAATCACTGCCTTTTTCAAAGAAAATGTTGAGCCTAACACTTTCACTAAAGATACTTATGCTGAAAAAATCGAAGCATTGCTCGAGGGTGATTACCTTGAAGAAGACTTCATCCGTAAGTATGAAATGAGTTTCATCGAGCAACTTCACCAAGAATTGTTGGACTTTGGCTTTAAGTTTGATAGCTTTATGGCAGCTTACAAGTTCTACAATCAATACGCCATGAAAAATAACGAAGGTACACTCTACCTTGAAAACTTTGAAGACCGCGTCTTGATGAACGCGCTCTACATGGCTGATGGAGATACAAAACTTGCACGCAATTTAGCCTTTGCTATGGTTAATCGCCGTTACCAACCTGCCACTCCAACTTTCCTCAATGCTGGACGTAAACGCCGCGGCGAATTCGTCAGCTGTTTCCTTTTACAATTGACAGACGACATGAATTCGATCGGTCGTACTATTAACTCTGCCCTCCAACTTTCAAAAAATGGTGGTGGGGTTGGTCTTAACTTGACTAACTTACGTGGTGCTGGTGCTCCAATCAAAGGTTACGACGGAGTTGCAGCAGGTGTAGTTCCCGTAATGAAACTTTTCGAAGATAGCTTTTCTTATGCCAACCAACTTGGTCAACGTCAAGGTGCAGGTGTAGTTTACCTTTCCATTTTCCACCCTGACATTATGGAATTCCTTTCAACGAAAAAAGAAAATGCGGATGAAAAAATCCGTGTAAAAACTTTATCACTCGGTGTGACTGTTCCTGATAAATTCTACGAACTCGCAGCTAAAGGCGAAGATATGTATCTCTTCGAGCCTTACTTTGTAGAAAAAGAATACGGTATGCCTTTTGCCCATGTTGATATTACAGCAGAATACGACAACATGCTCGCAAACGACAATATCCGTAAGATCAAAATCAGCGCGCGTGAGTTGGAACAAGAACTTTCTAAACTCCAACAAGAATCTGGCTATCCTTATATCGTGAACATCGATACAGTAAACAAAGCTAACCCCGTCGATGGTGTTATCTCCATGAGTAATCTTTGTTCTGAAATCCTTCAAGTTCAAACACCTTCAGTCCTCAATGACGATCAAACATATTCAACATTAGGAACTGACGTTGCATGTAATTTGGGTTCAACAAATGTCATGAACATGATGACTTCAGGCGCAGACTTTGGAAGCTCAATCGAATCAATGGTTCGTGCCCTGACCTTCATCTCTGAAACTTCAAATCTTGACTCTGTACCGACTGTACGTAAAGGAAATAACGAAATGCGCGCCATTGGACTCGGTGCTATGGGGCTTCATTCTTTCCTCGCTAAAAACCACATCCATTACGACAGCAAAGCCGCAGTTGACTTTACAAGTGTTTACTTTATGCTCTTGAACTACTATACTTTAGTGGCTTCAAACGTACTTGCAGTTGAACGCCAAGCAACCTTCAAAGACTTTGATAAATCTGCATATGCGGACGGCTCTTACTTCGATAAATACCTTAACCATGACTATTTCGCCGCTGTTCCAGCCGAAATCCAAGAACTTTTCGCTGGTATTGCTGTACCTGGTCCAGCTGAATGGGCTGCCTTAAAAGAAAAAGTCATGCAAGGTGGACTTTATAACTCTTACCGTATGGCCGTTGCACCTAATGGTTCAATCTCTTATATCAACGACTGCTCTTCTTCGATTTACCCAATCGTTAACCGTATCGAAGAACGTCAAGAAAAGAAAGTCGGTAAGATTTACTATCCTGCCGCTGGCCTTTCAACAGATACCATTCCTTATTACAAATCTGCTTACGACACAGACATGCGTGCTGTCATTGACGTATACGCCGCTGCTACTGAACATGTCGATCAAGGTTTGTCTATGACCCTCTTCATGCGTTCAACTTTACCTGAAGGCCTTTATGAGTGGAAGATTACAAATAATAAAATGACAACACGTGATTTGAGTATCCTACGTAACTATGCTTACAATAAAGGTATCAAAACTATCTATTACGTCCGTACCTTTACAGACGATGAAGAGGAAGTTGGCTCAAACCAATGTGAAAGCTGTGTTGTTTAAAAAAAGGAAATACTATGTCTGAACAAAATAACCAAAAAGTCCCTACTTACTATGCAGCCATTAACTGGAATGCAATTGAGGATTCTATTGATAAATACACTTGGGAAAAACTGACCAGCCAGTTTTGGTTGGACACACGTGTCCCTGTATCTAATGACCTTGACGATTGGCGCAAATTGCCCCAAGTTGAACGTGATACTTTTGCGAAGGCTTTTGCTGGTTTGACGCTCTTGGATACTTTACAATCTGTAGATGGTGCAGAGGTGCTCAAACATGATGCACGTACACCGCAAGAAATCGCATGTTTCAACAACATCCAGTTTATGGAGTCCGTTCACGCCAAATCTTACTCTACAATCTTTAGTACCTTAAATACAAAGTCAGAGATTGAAGAACTCTTTGACTGGGTGGATACAAATGTTTATATGCAAAAGAAAGCAGAAATCATCAACGATATCTACCAAAATGGTACTGCCCTTCAGAAGAAAATTGCAAGTGTCTTCCTTGAAACTTGCCTCTTCTACTCTGGTTTCTTCACACCACTCTGGTATCTTGGCAACAATAAGATGATTAACTCTGCTGAAATCATCAAACTTATCATTCGTGACGAAAGTGTCCACGGTACTTATATCGGTTACAAGTTCCAGCTTGGTTTCAACGAATTGTCCGAAGAAGAACAAAGTGAACTCCGTGATTGGATGTACAATTTGCTCTACGAACTTTATGAGAATGAAGAAGCTTATACACACTTGCTTTACGATGAAATCGGCTGGACAGATGAAGTCTTGAAATTCCTCCGTTACAATGCCAACAAGGCACTTATGAACTTAGGTCAAGATCCTCTCTTCCCAGATACAGCAGCGGATGTCAACTCTGTTGTGATGAACGGTATCTCTACTTCTTCGTCCAACCATGACTTCTTTAGCCAAGTCGGTAACTCTTACCTGCTCGGTGAAGTTGAAGCCATGTCAGATGATGATTATATGATTGGTATGAAATAAAATTAAAAGATTAGGAATTGTTTTGAGGCTGCTGGAAAACAGCTAAAAATCGTGAAAATTAAAAACGGAACTGCTCAACTGGGCGGTTCCGTTTTTATAATTTGGGTTTAAATCTGACTTTTTCAGCAGCCTCATTGTTTTTTCTAGTCTTTTTTCGTTTTAGTTTGCTTGGTTGATGATTAGGGCTGGGCGGACGCCCGCATAGACACGGCTATGGCCTACGCCAACATTGCTATGCAGCTGACCAGCAAAGATAGACCAAGACACATACCAAGCATTGCCGAACGCACCAGGGGTACGTAGCCACCACCAACTATTACGGGCAGCGACACGTGAGGCATGATTGGGGAAAGGACCCGTTTCAGTCGACAAGTGCACCACATCCGCAAGGGAAAGCGCAAAGGCTTGAGATGTTGACCCACTAACAGTAGTTCTATCAGCGCGGACCTCATTGAAGCGAGCATCATCCCACTCCAAAGGTACCCAACGAGTGCCTCCTGTCCAAGGTGCAGCTGCGGAATCTGAAATACTCGGAACATCAGACGGAATAGATGCAGGCTGTACCATAGCCTGAACAGCTGGTGTAAGTCCCGTATAGAAGTCTGATAAAACTTGCGGTTGGTCATTGAAGCTTGTGTTACGGATGGCTTCATTGCGGATAATCATATGGTTATCGTTGCCCATATCTTCCAAATAACGGTACTCTACCCCATCCATAGTAAAGACACGGCCTGGAAGCATAGCATCAAAGTTAAAGGCAGATGGTGGAGAATCAATATCAGCACGTGGATTAGAGCCTTCACCGTCCATAGCATTATTCTGTATACCTGTAAGGAAGTCTGCTAAACGGCTATCGCCACCTGTAAGAAATTCATTCATATTTTCGGTGTCAGGACTAATCAACTGACTGTCCACATGGATACTGTAATAGTAAGAGCCATTGAAAACTGTATCTTCTATAGCGGCGGTCATTTCTGCTGCGTCCAATAGATAAGAGCTTGCTTCCCCTGGTTCTAAGAGTGAAGCCCAATAAGCCCAGCCTGTCGTGTGGTCAACAACCCAGAAGTTACCGATTTGTTGGTAAGGTTGAAGTTCCGACCATTGTTGGATGGTCATGACGGGACGTTGTTCTTGCAAGTTTTGAGCTGTTTCACGTGTCGCACCGTCTGAGCCACCATGCCAAACAGTGTTCGTTGGTCCTGAGCCATTGGTATAAGTCACACCTTCTTCCCAATAGCCATCTGTTCCGTCTCCGGGATGAGTCACGTCATCTGAATCATCTGCCAAGTCACGGGCATCTCCCGCTGCGGCAGTACTGAGATCCAAGTTGTTATGGTTAAAGGTTGGTAAATACCAAGGGGCTTCTCCTGCTCGACCAAATCTTAGGTTGGAGTATCTGTTAAAAGCAGCACCTGCCCCTGTACGTGTGCCAATCGCTGTCGCACTCGGAATATAAGGGGTCCATGTGTCAGGTTCTTCTCGGTCCCCGCCAACTATCTGTGTAAAGGGGCCATCCGTACCTTGACGGTATTCCAAGAACTCCGACAGGCGAATACGTGCCATGATGGGACGTTCACCATAGTTTTCAACAAAGACGTCCTTGTTTTCACTCTCGGCGTTATAGTAGTCATGGACTCGGCCACCGACATTAACTTGGACGTCGTTTTCACGGTCATTAATGGCTTGTTGGTTAAAAGCTGTAAAGGCGAAAGTACCTCCGATTAAGCCGAGCAGAGATAGGATAGCGATATTCCGCAGTTTCCGTTTTTTATCTGGTGTCATCTTTTTTCCTCATTTCTATTGATTGATTATTGTAAATGCCAAAAAACGCTCCAAGGGGTCCTGAGCGTTTGGGTGCAAGTAAAAATAGGCGGATGTCTACCGCTGGTGCTGTGCTGTGCTGTGCTGTGCTGTGCTGTGCTGTGCTGTGCTGTGCTGTGCTGTGCTGTGCTGTGCTGTGCTGTGCTGTGCTGTGCTGTGCTGTGCTGTGCTGTGCTGTGCTGTGCTGTGCTGTGCTGTGCTGTGCTGTGCTGTGCTGTGCTGTGCTGTGCTGTGCTGACCGATTATAAGTCATCTGCTTTACCCCGTCAAGTATTTTGTTATCATTAAGTAACGATGATAACATTTATATAACATTATTGTAATGTTTTTCTTATAATTTTCAAAATAATATTAGGGGGAGCTCTTCATGACAACCTCTTCTCTGTTTCTAAGATAAGCGCAGAGGATAATTGAGCAACAAAAAAAGCCCTACTTCTTCGTAGAACTTTTTTTGTTTTTAAACTTTCAAGAAACGACGCATTGAAGTTACTGCTCCGAGTGAACCGATCAAGATACCGATAAGGAAGAGTAAGCCAACCATCATTGGTACAAAGGTGTCTGCGGGAAGCAGATATAGACTTTGTGGTTTCAAGCTTGGTGTGAAGCTTGTGAAAGCAAGGTTGTAAAGCCAAGCAATCAATACACTTGGGACAATAGCTCCTAAGAGTCCAACCCAAGCACCTTCAAGGAAGAATGGCCAACGAATATAACCGTTACGTGCTCCCACCAATCGCATAATTTGAATCTCACGTTGACGTGACATGATCGTGATACGGATTGTGTTTGAGATGAGGAAGACGGCAACTAAGATAAGCAGAGCTGCTGCTGCACCACCCCAAATCTTCACGTTATTCCCTAAAGCAAGGATACGTTCTGTATTGGCACCACCATAGTTTGCAGATTGGATACCATTAATCTTCTTAATCGCGCTGGCAACTTTTTCGACATCCTGTGGGTTATCTGCTTCAACGATATAAGCATCGTAGAGCGGGTTAGCATCACCTTGGAAAAGAGCCCAAGTGCTGCCCAATGTCTCTGTCAATTGTTTAAGTTGTTCATCTTTACTTGAGAATTTGATTGAAGCAACATCAGGGATTTTTTCAATTTCTGAATAAATTTTACGATAGTTTGGATTATTGATTTCTTTTTTAGGATCTTTGGGATCTTCAATTTTTTTGTCCATATCATGAACATTTAAATCCATATACGCTACAATACGTACGTTTTTTTCAATATCGCTTGACAATTTCGCCGTATTTAAAATAACTGAGAGAAAAAGTCCGACTAAAGTCAAAGTAATCATTACAGAGGAAACTGCTGCGACAGTCATCCATCCATTACGACGGAGATTTTTCAGTGATTCCAATAAATGTTTAAATAAATTTCTAATCATCGTAACCGTAATCTCCTTCCGCTTGGTCTCGAACGATACGTCCATTTTCAATAGCAACAACACGGTGACGTAAGGTATTTACGATTTGGCTGTTGTGTGTTGCCATAAGCACAGTCGTTCCTTGCAAGTTAATTTTTTCGAGCAAGTTCATAATTTCCCATGAATTTTCTGGGTCCAAATTTCCTGTAGGCTCGTCTGCAATCAAGAGTTTAGGGGCATTAGCGATTGAACGTGCAATAGCCACACGTTGTTGTTCACCACCTGAAAGTTCATCAGGGAAAGAACGTAATTTATGTTTAAGACCTACAAGATCCAAGACTTCATTGACACGTTTTTTAATTTCACGCGGACGCTTCCCGACAACTTCCATCGCATAAGCGATATTTTCATATACAGTCTTCTTCGGCAAAAGTTTGTAGTCTTGGAAGACAACTCCTACAGAGCGACGCAATAAAGGCACATCACGACGTTTAAGTTTCATCAGGTCAAACTTAGCAACGACGCCTGTTCCTTTATCAATTTTTAGTTCATGGTAGAGCAACTTAATAAAGGTCGACTTACCAGCTCCAGACGGTCCAACAATATAAACAAATTCTCCTGCTTCGATGTCAAGAGAGATGTTACGTAAGGCTGTTGTTCCGTTAGAGTATTTTTTTGATACATTATTTAATTTAATAATACTCATTATCCCTAGTCTCCATTGAATTGTTTTGCAACTTTTTTCTTTCTCATCCTCTATAAATAGGAATAAGAAATATTTTTTTGAAACCATTCTTTCTGATTCAAAAAAAACAAAGTTCTTCTCATTATACCAGATAAAAAGATTTTTAGGTATAAATTATTTTACATTTTTTCCTTAAAGTTACAAATGAATTTCACTCGAATTACCCACTTACATTTTCCAACGTAGGTAGGCATGGATAAAGCCATCAAGATCTCCGTCCATTACTTTATCAATTTGTCCTGTCTCATACTCTGTTCTTGTGTCTTTGACCAACTGATAAGGCATGAAGACATAAGAACGAATTTGACTGCCCCAAGAGATGTCTGACTGATCACCCCGAAGTTCATCGACTTCGGCTTGTTTTTTATCCATCTCTAATTGATAAAGTTTAGACTTCAGCATCGCCATCGCCTTGTCTCGGTTACCGTACTGTGTACGGTCCATTGTAGAAGCCACAACAATTCCTGTAGGAATGTGTGTCAAACGTACCCCTGTTGAGACTTTATTGACGTTTTGTCCACCTGCACCACCTGAACGGAAAGTATCCATCTTGATATCTGCATCACGAACATCAACTTCAACTGTATCATCAAGTTCTGGCATGACATCTACCGAAGTAAATGAAGTATGACGACGATTTTGTGAGTCAAAAGGTGAGATACGGACTAAACGATGTACCCCCTTTTCGCCTCGCAAGAAGCCATAGGCGTTTCGGCCCTCAAATTTCAATGTTGCTGACTTTAGACCTGCAACATCTCCGTCTTGATAATCCAAAACTTCTACTTTGAATCCGTGTGCAGCGCCCCAGCGTTCATACATACGCATGAGCATGCTACCCCAGTCTTGTGACTCGGTTCCACCGGATCCTGGATGAATTTCCAAGATGGCATTCATGTGGTCATAAGGTTGGTTGAGCATGATTTCCAACTCGTAAGTTTCAATCTTTTTACCCAACTTCTCAACATTCTCTTCAAGCTCGACTTGCATATCTTCATCGTCTTCTTCCTGAAGCATCTCTAACAAGACTTCGCTGTCCTCATGAAGTGTCGCAATTGACATGAAGTTTTCATACTTTGCTTTAAGCGCATTTGATTCATCAATAACTTTTTGCGCAGCTTCATTATCATTCCAAAAGTCAGGCTCCGCCATGTCATTATCAAGCAAAGCAATTTCTTCTTCTAGGCGATCTAAGTCAAGTGAGCCACGAAAATCTTCGACTTTCTGACCATATGCCTCTAGTTTATTTCTAATTTCAGATAGTTCCATAGGCTCTATTTTAGCATATTTGTCCAAAAAAAGACAGCAGCTCCAAGGCTCCTATCTTTTTCGTGGTCGCATACGATGCTTATTTTCAAGTTTTTCAATCGCCCATTCTGCGGCATCCACCATGTAATCCCTAACATCATTTTCCGCAATCTCATGCAATTTGGGTAGAGCTGTACGATCATTCGCATTACCCAGCGCATAGACGGCATTACGTTGGATAGGATTCTTGCCTCGCCAGCTTCCTGCCATATTGCCAAATTTATTCGCAAACTCCTTGTTAGATAAATCCAAAAGTGGGAGCAGCTCTGGGTTTGTTAAGTCTGGATCTGGCTCCATTTCAGGATGGAAATGGCTGTTTATTCCCTTATTATAGGGACAAACCACTTGGCAAATATCACAGCCATAAATTACTGTTTTAATTTTTTCACGGTACTCTTCTGGCATTGCCCCACGTGTTTGGGTTTGATAGGATAAGCAGCGCTGTGCATTTAAGCGCCCATCCCCTAAAAGAGCCTTCGTCGGACAAAAATCAACACAGCGTGTGCATGAGCCACAGCCATAATCGACAGGCTGATCTTCTTCAATATCTAAATTGGTCACCAGTTCTCCCAAAAACATCCAGGAACCATACTCCTTGCTGACAAGTAAACCATTTTTCCCCACAAATCCCAAACCTGCACGCGCAGCGACAGCGACATCCACAAGTGCCCCTGTATCAACCATGGCTGTATAGTTAAAGCTTCCCGCTATTTTTTCTATTCCTTCCGCAAGTTCTTTTAACTTTCGTCGAAGCACGTGGTGATAATCTTCGCCCCAACTTCCTCGGGAGAAGGAACCTCGACGATACTCTGTTTTTTCTGGTTTTCCTTCTGCCTTATTTGGGTAGGCTATACCGATGGATATGATTGTTTTTGCATCCTCGAGAGACAACTTTGGTTGTAAACGCTCGTCGAGATTTTTATGCTCAAAGCCAGAAGTATGTCCTGCTTCTTTCTGTTCAATCAAAGAGGCACGGAGGTATTCGAAATCATCTGCTTTTGTAAATCCAATTTTTTGAATATTGAGGTCTGCCGCAAGCTTTTGTATCTCTTCTTTTAAACTTTTCATCTGTTAAACCTTTCTTTATAGACATCTTAACATAATTTTTACCAACAGCCCTCATAATTATGTTAAAATAAGCATTAGATTATTAAGAAACACGGGGTAAAATATGGCTTTCGACGGTATTTTTTTACATCATATGACAGCTGAAATTTCTGACATCCTTAAAGGAGGACGAATTCAAAAAATTAATCAGCCTTTTGAACAAGAACTTCTTTTAACGGTTCGTTCAGGAAGAACATCACACAAATTATTATTATCTGCTCATCCAACTTTCGGCAGAATCCAAATCACTAAGACCGACTTCCAAAATCCTCAAAATCCCAATAATTTTGTCATGATTTTACGCAAGTATCTCTCTGGTGCTTTTATTGAAGAAATCGAGCAAGTAGGCAATGACCGCCAATTAATTTTCCATATCTCAACCAAAGATGAAATTGGTAACGCCATGAAGATTGCGCTAGTTGCCGAAATCATGGGGAAACACAGTAACATTATCCTTATGGATAAAAGCAGCAATAAAATCATCGAAACCATTAAACACGTGGGATTTTCACAAAATCAGTACCGTACCCTTCTTCCGGGTTCGACTTATATTGCACCGCCAGCAAGCGATAAAGTGGACCCTTTTGTGGCTTCTGACGAGAAGATTTTTGAAGCGCTCCAGACACACACTCTGCAGTCAACCTTTCAAGGTATCGGGCGTGATAGCCTGCAAGCTTTAGAGAACTTGACACTTCCGGAATTCAAGGAAAAATTGCATAAAGTTCTTCCTTCAATCTATCCTAATGATAAATTTTCGGCCATTCAACTCGGGGAAGACTATCAAGAATTTCCCAGCTTATCTGAAATGTTAGATGTTTATTATGCAGACAAAGCCGAACGTGATCGTGTAAAACAGGTTGCCAGCGAAGTGATCAAAAAGGTTCAAAATGAACTCAAAAAAAATCGCGACAAGCTCAAAAAACAGGAAGCGGAGTTACGCGCGACAGAAAATGCTGAAATTTTTCGCCAAAAAGGGGAGCTACTTACGACTTTCCTCCATCAAGTTCCCAACGATAAACCTGAGGTGACCTTAGATAACTATTATACCAATGAGCCAATCACGATTAGCTTAAATCTTGCACTCACTCCTTCACAAAATGCCCAACGCTACTTCCACCGTTACCAAAAATTAAAACAGGCGGTGAAGTTCCTTGGTGATCAAATAGAGAATACCAAACAGACAATTTCTTACTTAGAGTCCGTTGAAGCAAACCTTACACATGCTGATGTTGTTGAAATTGCTGATATCCGTGAAGAACTAATACAAACAGGTTTTGTTAAAGCCAAATATCGTAACAATAAAAAGCAAAAAATGTTGCCACCAGAAAAGTATCAAGCTGAAGATGGAACCATTATTCTTGTTGGTAAAAATAACCTTCAAAATGAGCAAGTCAGTTTTAAACTCAGCCGTAAGGGTAACCTCTGGTTCCATGTGAAAGATATTCCTGGTTCCCACGTCTTAATTACTGGCAATGCAAATCCTTCAGATGAAACAATCACTTTTGCTGGAGAACTCGCTGCTTATTTTTCGAAAGCCCGTTATTCTAACTTAGTGCAGGTCGATATGATCGATGTTAAGAAACTTCATAAGCCAACAGGAACTCCTCCAGGATTTGTGACTTATACCGGACAAAAAACTATTCGTGTTACACCGGATGAAACCGTCATTAAAAATGCAAAAATAAAATAAAAAAAAAGTTCACATATAATTTTCGTGAACTTTTTAGTTTATCAAAGTCCAGTTAAAATTTCTATGTAAAAATTGTCTAAAACCCTTTAAAACACTGAAAACTTTAACAATATATGAAAACGCTTCATTTTTAGGTATAGAAAGTTCTTTATTAAAGCCCTAATATTTGTTATAATAAAATGTAATTATTTTGTCTAAAGTGTAGATATATTAGGGCTTCCCAGTAGGTCTTTCTTTTTTAACTTTAGGCATTATGTCATAAATTTTTTTAGAAGGAGCCGCCATGGCCAACGAAAATGTTATCCAAATGATCAACGTTACCAAAAAGTTTGGTGACTTTGTCGCAAATGACAAGATCAACTTGGAGCTGAAAAAAGGTGAAATTCACGCCTTGCTCGGTGAAAATGGTGCCGGTAAATCAACTCTGATGAACATGCTCTCTGGTCTTCTGGAACCTACAGAAGGCGAGATTCATGTTAACGGCAAACTCGAGCAAATAGACTCTCCAACAAAAGCTTCTCAGCTTGGTATCGGTATGGTTTACCAGCATTTCATGCTGATCGATGCCTTTACTGTTACTGAAAATATCATGCTCGGCAGTGAAGTAACGAAAGGCTTAAGCCTTGACCTTAAAACAGCTCGAAATAAAATCGTGGAATTGTCAAAACGTTATGGACTTTCCGTCGAACCCGATGCACTTGTTCGCGATATCTCTGTTGGACAACAGCAACGTGTCGAAATTTTGAAGACACTTTATCGTGGAGCAGATATCTTAATTTTTGATGAACCTACAGCTGTGTTGACTCCCTCTGAAATCACTGAGCTCATGGAAATCATGCGCAACTTGGTTAAAGAAGGCAAGTCCATTATCCTTATCACACACAAGCTTGATGAAATCCGTGCCGTAGCCGATCGTATCACAGTTATTCGCCGCGGTGTTTCTATTGAAACAGTCGAACTTGGTGATAAGTCAAATAAAGAACTGGCTGAAATGATGGTTGGGCGTTCCGTATCCTTCAAAACGGAAAAGGAAGCTGCTCAACCGCAGGAAGTCGTTCTCTGTATTGATAATATTTCTGTTAAAGAAAAACGTGGTTCCTTCGCTGTAAAAGGCCTTTCTTTAGATGTACGTGCAGGAGAGATTGTAGGTCTTGCCGGTATTGATGGTAATGGTCAAACAGAATTGATTAAAGCCATTACTGGTTTGATGAAGATTGATTCTGGTTCGGTTAAACTCAAAGGAAAAGACATCACTACCCACAAACCTCGTAAGATTATAGAAGACTCTGTAGGTCACGTCCCAGAGGACCGTCACCGTGATGGTGCAGTACTCGAGATGACTGTGGCTGAGAATATTGCGCTTCAAACCTACTACAAAGCACCATTAAGTAAGTATGGTTTCTTAGACTACAATAAAATCAATGCCAAAGCCCGTGAACTTATGGAAGAGTTCGACGTCCGTGGTGCTGGCGAACAAATTCCTTTCAAATCACTTTCAGGTGGGAACCAGCAAAAAGCTGTGATTGCACGTGAAGTCGATCGTAACCCCGACTTGCTTATTGTTGCTCAACCTACACGTGGGCTTGATGTCGGTGCCATTGAGTATATCCACAAGCGCTTGATTCAAGCACGTGATGAAGGAAAAGCTGTACTCGTTGTATCTTTTGAATTAGATGAAATTCTGAATGTTTCGGACCGTATCGCTGTTATTCATGACGGACAAATTCAAGGAATTGTCAGTCCTGAAACGACAAGCAAACAAGAACTTGGAATTCTCATGGTCGGAGGTAATATCAATGAACAGCAAAACTAAAAAAATCCTTGTACCTATTATCGCCGTACTTTCTGGTTTCTTAATTGGTGCAATCATTATGCTCATCTTCGGCTTTAATCCTATCTATGGTTACGAAGATTTAATTATCGGTGCCTTTGGTACACCACGTGCCATTGGTGAAACACTTCAAACAATGGGTCCTTTGATTCTTTGTGCCTTAGGTTTCTCTGTTGGTATGAAGGCCGGTCTCTTTAATATCGGTATGTCAGGTCAGGCTCTTGCCGGCTGGATTACGTCTATGTGGTTTGCCCTCAGTTTCCCTGGAATCCCTAAACCGATTATGATTCCGTTAGTGATAATTATTGGTATGCTCTTTGGAGCCCTCATGGGTGCAATTCCTGGTATCTTACGTGCTTTCTTAGGTACTTCGGAAGTTATCACTACAATCATGCTTAACTATGTCATCCTCTTTATGTCAACCTTCTTGATTCATGATGTCTTTAGTTCAAAAATCATGATGCCAAACTCAACTGACCAAACAAAGTTGATTAGTGCAAATGCTTCCTTCCGTACAGGCTGGTTGTCAGATTTGACTAATAATTCAACCTTGAATATTGGACTTTTTATCGCTTTAATCGTTCTTGTCATTATGGCTATTGTTCTTTCTAAGACAACACTTGGTTTTGAAATCAAGTCTGTCGGTTTAAATCCAGATGCGTCTGAGTATGCAGGGATTTCAGCAAAACGTACAATTATCATGTCAATGCTAGTTGCCGGAGCTCTTTCGGGGCTTGGAGGTGTTGTCTATGGTTTTGGATACATGCAAAACTTCGTTACACAATCCGCAACACTAGATATTGGTTTCAATGGTATGGCTGTTGCCCTCTTGGGTGAAACAAATCCTGTCGGTATCTTGTTTGCTGCCTTCTTGTTCTCAATGCTTCAAACTGGTTCAGGTAATATGAGTAATATCGATAATATCCCGCCGCAAATTGTACAGATTGTCACAGCTACAATCATCTTCTTTATTGCCGTAAAATATATTATCGAAAAAGTTCTCCCAAATATTAAGAAGAAAGGAGAAAAAGCATAATGAATATTGTAGATACATTGCAAATTATTGTTGCAAATATGCTTATTTACTCAACACCTTTAATCTTCACAAGTATCGGTGGAGTGTTCTCTGAACGTGGTGGTATCGTCAACGTTGGTCTAGAAGGTATTATGACAATGGGGGCTTTCAGTTCCGTTGTCTTTAACCTTACTTTCACTGAGACGTTTGGTGGAATGACCCCTTGGCTCTCTATCCTCTTTGGTGCATTTATCGGTGGGGTCTTCTCCCTAATCCATGCGGTAGCAACTATTAACTTCCGTGCCGATCATATCGTCTCAGGTACTGTTCTTAACTTAATGGCTCCTGCGCTTGGTGTCTTCTTGATTCAAACGTTTTATAATGCCGGTCAAGTAAACATCACTAACCAAATCGGATATTGGAACTTCCCAGTCCTCTCAAAAATCCCTGTGATTGGAAAAATCTTCTTCTCACAAACTTCACTACCAGGTTTTCTAGCAATTCTCGTTGCTTTCCTCTCTTGGTATCTTCTCTTTAAAACGAAATTCGGACTTCGTCTTCGCTCTGTAGGTGAAAATCCTCAGGCAGCAGATACTCTTGGTATCAATGTTTACCTTATGCGTTATGCTGGGGTTGTCATCTCTGGTATCCTTGGAGGTATTGGTGGTGCAATTTACGCACAATCAATCTCAGGTAACTTCTCTGTAGCTACAATCGCTGGACAAGGTTTCATCTCATTGGCTGCTATGATCTTTGGTAAATGGAATCCTGTTGGAGCGATGCTTGCTTCCCTCCTTTTCGGACTTTCAACCTCACTCGCTGTTGTAGGTGGACAAATTCCCGTTATTAAAGAAATTCCATCTGCTTTCCTCCAAATGGCACCATACGTAGTAACAATCATCGTTCTTGCGGCCTTTCTTGGAAAAGCTGTTGCACCTAAAGCTGACGGTGTTAACTATATCAAAACAAAATAAAATAAAAAGCATTTCAAGTTGAAATGCTTTTTATATTTTAAGAGCATACAAAATCATTTATTACAATATGTTGATAATTACTTGTTTATTTTCATAATAAGCTTTTTAAGAAAATAAACAAGTACGATAATTAAAACTATGAGTGCTATTAAAACTATACTGACAAAAATCACTTCTTACATACCTCCATCCTATTAGAATTATACAGTCTACATCAAATACCTCTTGTCTAATCGACGACATTATGCCTTGGAACATTAATCCAAAATATGCTACTCTTTCCACTATAATCAAATTTAACATTTTCGAGGAGGACACTCTTATTAATTTGTCTTTGATAGTAAGTAACACTCAAGCTGTAGAAATTTCTGTAAATATAAAGCACCTCATGTCTTTGATAAGATAACTTTAGTTAGATATGTCCCCCCTTATATAGCTTTCATAATTTTTATGATACCAGTTTTTCATTAGTCCATCATACATATAGGAAGCTTTACAAATAGACTTCATTGTTGTTTTGTACTGTCCTTTTCCAGTTTGTTTGTATTTAAATAAGCTTTCGACAAAAAGGTAAGCCATTTTTGCAAGATCATCTGTTTCTTGAACAAACTCTCTGGCAAATGCCAAGAAATATTCTGCTTCAAGAAGACTATTTCCCGTTAGTCTTAAGAGCGTTATTTCAAGCCCCGCCAAGACTAAACGTCTAGGATAAGTATTTTTTTCCTTAAAAAGCGTTTTAGAATATAGCAAATTTTCGCAAACTAACTTTAAGTGATCTGAACTTAGAAACTTAGCACTGTATTGAAAAATAAAGAGTTCTCGAGTAGTCCAGTATTCTCTTGTGATAAAATATTTTTTAATTGCTATTCTCTCTTGGTCAGAAATGTTGTCCACCATTCCTTTGAGGCAAAGTGATAGAAAAAAGTGTTCATTACACTCAGCAAGGCCCTCATACAAACTCTTCAGTTTCGGCGTATCACCTCTGTAATAAGCAAGATCTACCTGCTTCCAAAGAAACTCTATAGGGCTTTCACTCCCTTTATCGAGGAGAGAACAATAATCTTCAAGGCTTATGTTCATCTCCATAAGTATGGCATACAGTTTATCAAACTCAAACATAATTAGCCCCGATTCAAAAAGTTTCATTTGTTCTTCAGAAACAGAAAGGTGCGCAAAGGCTTCTCGTGAGAAACCACTTTGTTTTCTGATTTGTGTAAATATTTTTCCATATCTAGCATATATTTTCTCTTTGTGTATCACATGATAAAAATCAATAATATTTAAGTTCAATCTTTCCAATAAAGCCTCTAGTTTAGCTATAGGAAAAACAGTCTCTCCTCGTTCATAACGCGACAAACTTCTCCGAGGTACGATATCCTCAAAATCCTTGAGTGATAGTTTCCTTCTTTGCCTTATTTTTTGAAAAACTTTACCATAATGCACTTTTTTAGCCATATCATATCTCTTTCTCCAACTTTTCGTTCTTACTATTTAATACGAAAAAATTTTGAAAGCTTCACACAAAAAAACACCTAAATTTAGGTGTTTTTTTATTCTTAGTTTTTAGATGCTGAAGCAAACTCTTCTTTTGAGAATGCTTCATCAAGAATAGTTTTAAGTTGTTTAGCTGAAGCTTGCATTTTTTGCAATTCAGCGTCGTTCAATGGAATGTTGACTGGACGAACGATACCTTTATCACCAACGATAGCTGGTTGACCGATGTAAAGTCCTTCAACGCCTTCGTATTGACCTTCTTGGAAAGTTGAAAGTGGCAATACAGCATTTTCGTTGTCAAGGATAGCTTTTGTGATACGTGCAAGAGCTACAGCGATACCATAGAATGTCGCACCTTTTTTCTCGATGATAGAGTAAGCAGCGTCACGAACTGATTCAAAAAGCTCCACCAATTCTTCTTCTTTAACGCCTTGAGTATCTTTGAGGAATTCTTCAAGGTTAACACCCGCAACGTTAGCGTGTGACCATACAGCAAACTCAGAGTCCCCGTGTTTACCCATGATATAAGCGTGAACTGAACGAGCATCAATATCAAGTTTTTCAGCCAATGCTTGACGGAAACGTGCTGAGTCAAGTGATGTACCAGAACCGATAACACGTTCTTTAGGGAAACCAGAGAATTTCCAAGTTGCATATGTCAAAATATCAACTGGGTTAGCAGCAACAAGGAAGATACCATCGAAACCAGATGCTACAATTTCAGTAACAACTTGTTTAGTGATACGCAAGTTTTTCTCTACAAGGTCCAAACGAGTTTCACCTGGTTTTTGTGGTGCACCTGAAGTCAACACAACCAAGTCAGCATCATGAGCGTCAGAGTAATCTGCTGAATAGATTTTCTTAGGAGATGTGAACGCAAGAGCGTGTGAAAGGTCTTCTGCATCACCTTGAGTTTTTTCTTTGAAAATATCTACGATACCCAATTCTTGGGCGATTCCTTGGTTTACAAGTGAGAAAGCATAGCTTGAACCTACGGCACCATCACCAACGAGGATAACTTTTTTATGTTGTTTAGTCATAATTGTTCATTCCTTTCCTGAATGCAATAATAATGTTTACTTTATTATTATAGCATTTTTTCACATTCTTGTCACATTGGAAAGTGATTTATATCACATTATAACGCTTACATTTAAAGCTGAATACGTTTATATTTCTTGGACTTTGAACAAAGAAAATTAATATAAAAAAGACACCCCATTGAGGTATCTTTTATGCTGAGCAAAACGCTCTGAAGCTTTTTATTATTTGATTGTACGGATACGCATTGTGTTTGTACGTCCTGAACCAACTGGAACACCAGCAACGATAACGATGTTATCACCTGATTCAACAAGACCTGAAGCCAAGGCAGCTTTTTCAGCTACTTCGAACATATCGTCTGTTGAAGCTGGTTTGTCCATGAGCATTGGGATAACACCCCAGTTGATCATCAATCCGCGTTCAACTTTTTCATCGAAAGTGATTGCCAAGATGTCAGCTTCTGGACGGTATTTAGAGATCAAACGTGCAGTTGCTCCTGACTCAGTCAAAGCAACGATAAGTTTAACTTCCATTGATTCTGCAGCGTTTTTAACTGCTGATGCTACAACTTCTGTTACTGAATCTTTATCGAAGTTTTCTGGGTAAAGACGTCCGTATTCTTTCAACAATGTTTGCGCGTTTTTGTTAACTGTAGCCATTGTACGAACTGATTCGCGTGGGTATTTACCGTTAGCTGATTCACCTGAAAGCATAGTTGCATCAGTACCATCGATAACAGCGTTAAAGACGTCAGAGATCTCAGAACGTGTTGCACGTGGTTTTTCAGTCATAGACTCAAGCATGTTTGTTGCTGTAACAACGATTTTACCTGCTTGGTTAACTTTACGGATGATTTCTTTTTGGAAAACTGGAACCATTTCAAATGGTACTTCGATACCCATGTTACCACGAGCGATCATGATACCGTCAGCTGTATCGATGATTTCATCAAGGTTATCAATACCTTGTTGGTTTTCGATTTTAGCCAAAAGTTGAACGTGTGTATTACCAGTTTCTTCAAGGATAGCACGAACTTCGTTAACGTCTTTAGCAGTACGTACGAATGAGATTGCGATGAAGTTCAAACCATTTGGTTGTGAAAGTCCAAAACGGATATCGTCGTTGTCACGTTCTGCAAGAGCTGGGAAAGGAATAGTAGTGTTAGGGATGTTAACACCTTTTTGTTTACCGATAGCACCGTCATTTTGTGCAACTACGTCGAATTCACGTGCTTCAACGTCTTTAGCAGCTACTGTAAGACCCAATTTACCATCATCGATAAGGATAGTTTGACCAACTTCAACATCATCAAAGATATCAAGCCCACCAGCAACGTTCAAGGCAATGTTATCACGAGTTGATTTCAAACCTTGTTTTGTAGAAACACGGAATTGATCACCAGTAACATATTTATATTCGTCTGCACCATCTTCGTACACTTCTGTACGCATTTCTGGACCTTTAGTGTCAAGCAAGAAACCAACTTTACGGCCAGCAATTTCTTCAGCACGAAGTACTGTTGCCATACGAGCAGCTTGTTCAGCGTGGTCACCGTGAGAGAAGTTAAAACGGAAAACGTCAGCACCTTCTTTGATCAAATCAGCAATGGTTTGTGCTGATGTTTCAACATCAAGCTCTTCTCCCCAGTATCCTTTTTCTCCGAATTTTTTACCACCACGAGTTTCTACTGCAGGGCCAAGTGTTGAGACGATTTTTACACGTTTGTTCATTTTGAGTAATTCTCCTATTTTTATAAATGTACTCATTATTTAGTCAATGTGAGCATTCAGTGTTTTAACTTCACTCTGACATCAACCAAATAAGATTACTAATAATAACTTAATTAAATTTGATGTCAAGGTTGTTTAAATCAGCATTTAAACGATAGAGTTCCAATCCTGCTTTATGCGGATTGTTGACAACGATTTTACCTTCATCTGTCAGACTGAAAAGTGCATTTTCTTCTGCAGTACCAAGGATTGGGCTTTCAACAAGTTGTTCGTTACGGACACCGACAGCTACACCGCCAATACCATCACGAAGCAATTCTACTGCACGAGCACCCATGCGTGATGCAAGAACGCGGTCACGCGCTGTAGGTGATCCACCACGTTGGATATGACCAAGAACAGAGACACGAAGGTCAGAATCATCACCAGCAGCTTTAAGCTTCATGGCAAATTCTTCACCTGACATAACGCCTTCAGCAACTACGATGATGTGGTGATTTTTACCTTTAGCATAACCTGACTTGATATTACGTACGATACTTTCAAATTTGAATTCTTTTTCAGGAATTGCAATATCATCAGCACCTGCGGCGATACCAGACCAAAGTGCGATATCTCCAGCATTACGTCCCATAACTTCAACAACGAATGTACGGTGGTGAGATGATGATGTATCACGAATCTTATCAATAGCGTCCACAACTGTAGATACAGCTGTATCGAAACCAATTGTAAAATCTGTACCAACGATGTCGTTATCAATAGTACCTGGAAGTCCTACTGCTGGGAAGCCATGTTCAGTCAAGCGCATTGCACCATGATAAGAACCATCACCACCAATAACGACAACACCTTCGATGCCGTGTTTTTTAAGTTGCTCGATACCCGCAAGCTGCCCTTCAAGTTGAGCAAACTCTGGGAAACGTGCTGAATACAAGAATGTACCGCCACGTCCAACTTTATCACCAACACTTGCAGATGTTAGTGGGAAAATATCGCCCGCTACCATCCCTGCATATCCGTGGTTGATACCGTAAACTTCGATACCTTCAGAAATCGCTTTACGAACAACAGCACGAATAGCTGCGTTCATACCTGGTGCATCACCACCAGAAGTCAAAACTGCAATGCGTTTCATTAAAGTTTTTTCCTCCATCATATCTGATACTTATATTTGCGACTGCAAATTTAAAGTTCAATTTTTATTTCATTGTTTATTATATCACGATAGGAAAAAAAAATCTCATAAAAACGCTATGATAGCGTTTTTATTTACGGTTTTTCAAATGTAATGGTTTTCAGATTACAAAAAGATTATTACTGTCTAAAACTCTTTTTTGTATCTTAAAGTTATAAAAACAGTTCCTTTACGGAACTGTTTATTAGGCTTGATAACGTTTTTCACCATCAAGATAAGTTGCCACAAGCTCAAGATGTTCATCAAGAACGATAAAGTCTGCATCTAATCCTTCTTTAATTTGACCACAGACATCATCAATCTTCGTAGATTTAGCAGCATTCAAAGAAGCCATTTTTACAGCTTCAGCTGGTGTTGCAATTTGCCAATCTACAACGTTTTTCACTGCATCTTTAAGTAAAAGGATTGATCCAGCAAGATTGCCGCCTTCTTTCAAACGTGCTGCACCGTCTTTGACGATTACTGGGAATTCACCAAGATAATATTGGCCGTCGCTTAAGCCAGCAGCGCGCATTGAGTCTGTAATTAATACAACATGGTCTGTACCTTTTTCACGCATCAAAATTTGACATGCTTCTGGACGTACGTGGAAGCCGTCACAAATCAATTCTGCATAAGTATTTGGTAAGTTGAATACTGCACCAACCATACCTGGTTCACGATGATTAAGTCCACGCATCCCATTAAACGCATGTACCCACATTGAAGCACCTGCTTGAACAGCTGCTACTGCATCTGCATAAGTTGCATTTGAGTGACCAAGAGCGATTGTAAAGCCGTGTTCCACCGCTTCTTTAACAAAATCAGTTGAGCCTTCACGTTCTGGCGCAATACCAATTTTGATTGGCAAACCTTTTGCAGCTTTCCCATATTCAGCAAGTTCGCTATATGAAGGATCGCGCATGTATTTAGGGTTTTGAGCACCTTTGAATTCTTCTGTGAAGTAAGGACCTTCAAAGAAAAGTCCACGGATTTTAGCTCCAGCTGCTTTATCCACATTTGAACCAATTTCGTCAGCGACTTCCAACAATTCTTCATGACTTGCAGTCACAGCTGTTGGGAAGAAACTTGTAACACCTGCTGCTAAAAGTCCTTCACTCATTGTTTGGACGATGCCTTCGATTTTACGGTCATTGGTATCTGCTCCACCAAAACCGTGAATGTGTGTGTCTACCAAACCAGGAGCGATGGATTGACCTGAGTAATCCAAAACCTCAGCTCCAGCTGGCGCTTCTGCCATCCAGCTTCCAAATTTACCGTCTGTGATTTGCAGGAAACCACCTGTTTTCACTTCATAAGGATAGAAAAATTTGTCTGCTTTAATATAGTAAGTCATAAAAGGGTTCCTCCGATACTTTGTATTCTCCAACATTTTAACACTCGGTACTAAAAAAGTCAAGAATTGGTATATATCAATGCTTGACTTTTTGCTTATTTTTTATTGGAAAGTTCGAGCAATTTTTGCTTAATTTCATCTTCCATTTTGACCAACTCTTGCTCCGTTTGCTGACGTTTTTGACGTCCGTCAGATTGGATACGCATCGTTTCTTGAATTGTATCGATAAGGTTTTGTTGTGTAACTTTCAATGTCTCTACATCAATAAGTCCACGTTCATTTTCTTCAGCTGCTTCAATCGTTGAAGATTTAAGCATTTCAGAATTCTTACGCAAAAGATCATTCGTTGTTTCTGAAACAATACGTTGACTCGCTAAAGCATCTTTTTGTTTCAAGAGAGTCAAAGCAATAGCGACTTGATTTTTCCACAAGGGAATGGCTGTATTGATTGATGTTTGAATTTTTTCTGCAAGCTCTTGGTTTGTATTTTGAATCAAACGAATCTGTGGGGCTTGCTGAATCGTTAATTGCCGCGCCAAACGTAAGTCGTGCGCTCGTTTATCTAAACGATTTTTATAGGCTTCAAGATCACTGACCTTTTGAACAGCTAAAGCTCCGTCATCACCAGCGCCTTGTGCTTCTTGTCGAGCTGCAGGAAGGATTTCTTGTTCCAATTCTTCAATCTTAAACTCTGCGCCTGCAATGTAGACATTAAGAGCTTTGAAATAGTTGAGATTCTCGTCATAAAGCTTGTCAAGCATCTCATTGTCTTGAAGAAGGCCCTGTTGTTCATTGTTGAGTTTTGCCGAAATCTTATCAATTCCAGCTCCGATTTTTTGATATTTTTGAGTGACTTCAAAGATTGATTTTTTAACCTTACCAAACATTTTTTGGAAGACACTTTTATTTTCAGCAACAAGTTCATTTGGATTTGCTTGTTGGAGATTGTACATCAAATCAGTCAATGAACCACCAACATCTCCTAAATCTTGTGCCTGCACTTTATCCAAAACACTTTGTGAAAAAGCAGATATTTTATCTTGTGCATTTGCACCATAAGCAATCACTGACTGCGAACTATTCTCATCAAGTTGTTTGGCTAGTTCTTTCGCCTTTTCACGTTCTTCTGGGCTTAGTGCATCTATCGCACGCAAGGATGCTCTTTGATGCATATCGACAAGCTCTGTCTTTTGGGTTTCTGAAAGTGCTTCTGCCTCTTTCACGACCTTGTCATCATTTATTAATTCATCTAAAATAGGATTTTCCATTCTCACTCCTTAGTCAAACTTTACTTCGTGCTTAATAACATTAACATCATCCATCAAAATTTCATGATAGTTTTTAGAGATGTTCATTGCCAATGTTTTGATCAGAAGCAACGTTTCATCCATATCACGACTAACTTCTTCAGATTTGACAGATTGCTTTTGCATTTCCAGATATTTCTCTGTCAATTTCACCATATTTGGTAGGTCTTTATAGAGAAAATCATTCTGTTTTGTCAATTGCGTTGGGTTTTGCACGATATGTTTAAAGAGGAGCTTACTTGCTTCAAGACCACCTGTTACGGATTCAACAACCTCTAACTCGTCATTTTTCTTCGTATTTGTCTCCCACTTTTCAATGTTTTCTTTAGCATCTGCTAAAGTGTCACGAAAAATTTCAATATCGCTCTCAGAAAGCCCTGCTTCTTGATAACGTTGTATATTTTCTTTACGTGGTGGTTTTTTTGCTGTTTTATTCTTTTGATTTGATTTATTTTTCATTAAGCTTATCAGCCAAAGTGCCACTAGTAGAATCAGAATTATTTGTATAAATCCATGCATTCCACCCATCATCATTCCTGTCATATGCATTTTTAGCCTCCATCCTTGTTTCCTGTTATAACAAGCTTTCTTTACTTATTTCATCAGCCAACTGGCTATACTTTAATTTTATCATATTCTGAAGGAAACTTTTCAGACTTTCGTATGATTTCTAATTTGATATAAAGATGTTCAACGTAAGCTTATACGCTCAATATTGAAGATTTTTGTATTACTTTGTTATAAAGTTTGAGTATAATATTATATAGATTGCTTTTTATGTTATTAGGGTAAACATTATATGAGAATACAGACATAGTGTTTCTTAAAAACGACTCGTACTTTTATCACTGACTTTCTTTTTTAGAGTAGATATAATCTTTAGCAGTTGGGTCTTTTGTAAAGGAAAAAACAATATTGTGACCTTCAAAATTAACTGAAGAAGCTTCAAAAACTACCGAGCCATTTTCAATTCTATATGGGATTTTGGCCATATTTCCTGGTGCATTATTTATATATCCTATCTCAATATCCGTGTCTGTTATCTTATAAGGATGATTTGCCGAATAAGCATAGTTACCCACCCCTGTTGTTTTAACAGACTCCTTGCTTTCAAAATAGTAATACTGAGTACCATCATGAGCTAAATTTTGAGGCGCACCATTTTTCATTGCTGTATCTACATCCATTCCATCGTAACTTACTAAAGAACGTCTAAACCCTTTATTAATGAGAGCTTCATAAATAATCGATTTAGGATCGGAACTTTGCAATTCCGCTGGAGTAACCACTTTTAGAGCAATATTGTCTGTCGTCTGTTTAGATATGCCGTTTTGATAATAAGTAGATAACAAAGAATTTATTTTTGCTTCTTTTTTCTGAGGTTGACCGCTCATATTGTCGATGTAATTAAAAATAACCGTATTGTTATTGATGACTACATCTAATTTATGCTGAACATTTGTATCATCATACCATTGAATATATCCATCATTCACACCAGCATTACCATTTGCGGTCATTGCTATTTTTTCTGCACTTAGAAGAGTCGTTTGTGGATTTATTCCTGCATAGGTCTGTGCTAGCAATGCTATCTGTTGGTTTAAGGAAAGACGATCCCAATCCATAAGAACTTGGCGGTCGTGCTCTGACAAGCTTGTTGACTGTGCCATTGACGTACTTGCACTCCTTAAAGTACTTTTTGATGAACCATCATTAAAAGTAGCAGTTTGATCATTTGAAGGTTTAGGATAGAAAAATATAGTTAATAATATAGCAATTATAATGGCGAGAAGTGTACCCAAAATGCTTCCCACAATAATTATTGTTCTTTTATCATTTTTACTACGTATAACTTCCTCTTTTACTAAACCTTCAGAAACAGCTTGTTGATATTCTTGTTCATTGGGTTCACGCCCATTCACATTCTTGAAAGATTTTTCCCATTCCCTTTTCTGAATCATTCCTACTCTATTTTCTCCTTTATAATTCTTTGTTTGTTATTTCTTGGGTTTATTTTTTGCTCTTCTAGGTAATGAGAAATAAAGATTAAACATTAAAACCACAGCTATTGCTAGGGATACGTATGGGTTGCTATTATAAAATATAAAATTCATTGCAATAGCGATAAGTGATAGTAATGTAATCAATAAATTCATATGTTTTTTAGTCATTTATTAGTGTTCCTTCTATTTTGTGAGCTAATCATAATACTGTGAAAAACCAGAAAGCCCGCCGGAAAGCCTTAAGAAAGAGTATCATTCGTTTCATTCTCTTTTAACATTGAAATAGCGTACTGCGCAATGCAAATAATTATTATAAACCCGATAATTTTAAGCAAAAGACTGAGTGGCGCAAATAAGTACAATAAAATTATTGCTACTATTTCGCAAATATAAATGACAATTTTCATGATTTTTTCCAATCTATTTTAATAAGTCTGAGCACCTAAAAGGTGCATTTTTTATTTTCTAACAATTATTAGGAATTGAGCTTATGTAATGTTGCATTCCTAGCCTAAATACTTAGGAAATTCTTTATATTTAAGAGATATCAAATCCATTTTTCTTAGCATTGTGATTCATTATAAGTTGTAGTAAATTTTTTAACTCAGACTCGGGCATATCATAAGGAACTTTGAGTGAGCCTTTCCCGAATTCAATATTATAGTCTGTAAAAGAAGAAAAGTCATTTTCTTCCATTCCTTGTGTTCCGTAAATACCTAACCAACCCTTATTAGCCATGAGCAAAAAGAGTTGTTGCGTTGCTTTCTTAGCCTCTTTAGGATAAAAGCCAGGCATTGCATAAGAAACACGTTCTTGCACATCAGGATAGATAGTATGAACCAACTGTCGTGTAAGTCGCATTCTAGCAAGTTTTTCTTCCTCTAAGTCCTCAT
Source organism: Lactococcus formosensis (assembly GCF_037892375.1). Lineage (NCBI taxonomy): Bacteria > Bacillati > Bacillota > Bacilli > Lactobacillales > Streptococcaceae > Lactococcus > Lactococcus formosensis. The sequence goes on from NZ_CP141721.1 coordinate 60,188, forward strand.
CATTAAAGTAAGTTTCAAAAGGTTGGGCTTTTTTCATTTTAATTCTCTCCTCTTATATCTTCTGTTTCATAAAGAGTTGTTCGTGCTTTACTCATCCTTTGCACTCATTCCGCTTCCAATCCAAGTTAAGATTCCTCCAATAAAACCTAAAAATGGAAACAGTCCAAATATTCCCCCTAAGATAAAATAAAAACCTGCACGCTTTGTATCTTTTTCTGTAGAAGATTTACGGTCAACAACTCCCATGATAATCAAAATAATACTAATAACTACAGTTACGCCAAACATCCCTAACAATAGCTGAGGATTCCAATTCTCTGGTACGTGTCCATGAGTGCCATTAAAGTATGGATTGGTATTCCAAAAGAGTTGAAATCCAAAAAGAGACAGTACAATAACGACGCTGCCTAAAAAGGCACTCATTATTGCATTTATTAAACTCATTTTTTCATTTTCCATTTTATCTTCCTCCTTGAGCTTCTTGTTTTCTCTTTTCGCTGTAAATACTAATCTCCTGTAAAGTTTACAGTATAAATAAGTGAATCTTCTTTATAAAACTCTACTTTAGAGTCAAGATTCGCTTTTTTGACGACACATCTGTCATAATTTTTTTTCACCATAAACAGATTTTGCTAAACGTTCTAGGTCTTTGGTAGAAGCATATTTAATATTTATCATAGGAGTGCTTAAGGCCTCCCATGATAAGCTCAAACTGTCCTTATCATACTGAATCTTGGCACCTCGCATCTCTGGATCCTTAATGATAGCCGTAATATTTTGTTGACTATACATTTTAGCACTTGCTTCCGTTAATACAAAAGACCCCAACATTAATAAAAGAGGGCTGAAATAAATCAACAGTGCAGCAAGTAAAATTACCAAAAAGTGCGAACAGACACAGAGACTTTTGCCCTCGTTTTTTTATTTTTAATAATATAACTCCTAAAATTTCGATTGCTGTTACTGTTAGAGCGCAATCCTTATATTCTTAGCTTTTAAATTATTAAGGCACTCTATCAAATAATCTGCATCGTGTTCTTGATAAATTGGCTTAGTTAAAGGTACTCTCTCTAGTGACTCGTAACTTGAGCAATGATTTCCACGATACAAAGGGTTTTCCCATTCTTTAGCAGGCTTATATCCTCTTCGCTTCATCTCCTCCATTATCCATAGATGATATTGAAATAATTTATAAGGAGAATAGTGAAAAACGTAGTTTACAGTCGCGTGAGGCTTGCCCCATCCCCTGCCTCTTAAAGCGCAACACTCTCGGTGCTGCCCGAGCAATTGCATCCGTGGAAGGTGCTTTATTAAAGCTTCATGCCATAGTCTCATCTATTATCTCCTCTTCTCCTTGCTTATTATGCTTCTTGTTTCAAATCAATCATCAAGGTCGATTTATTTCCAAAGGACACTTCCAAACAACCAAATTTCATAGCGGATTTCAGGAAGTTTTTGACTAAACTTACTTGCATTTGAGGATAATTTGTCGCTAAAGGCAAGTAAGGTAAAGCTCTCTCGGATATGTTTTACTCTTTATGGAACATATTTACCGCCTTCTATCAATTTTTTCGCCTTAGTTATTAAGTACTTCCCGTTTCTTGTTCCTCAACAATCAATTGATGACTATCATCGATGATCTATTCTTCACGCGCGGATTTATACTTTTCATAAATGAACGCCTTGTAAAAATCCTATTTGGTTTTATTTGAGTAAGGTTTTAAAAATCAGAACTACTAAAATTAGGTCAACAGCCAAGCCAAGATACCATGAGAAAAGAAAATATGCTTTTTGTGTCTTATGACGGCAAATTTTCCCACCCAGAAAAGCGCCCAAACCTCCACCTACTATTGCTTGAGAAATCAGGACCTTCTCAGGAATTCTCCATAAATGATGCTGTGCCTTGTATTTATCAATAGCGTAAAAAAGAAAAACAATAATATTCCATATAATAAGTACTGCTAAAATAATAATTCCTGTTGTTGTCATTGACTCTCTTTCTATTTTTAAATTTATTCTTAATATATTTTAAGTGCCAATAGTTAATGACTTTAATTATTGGATGTTTTAAAATCTTTTTATCTTTTTAAAGTTACCTTTACGCTACTCATTATACCACTTGCCACTCTTGAAGTCATAGCAGACTATTAAATAAGTGAAGTGTTTTTTATCATTTACCTGTAAAATTTAACTATTTGACATTCAAAAAAACTCGGAGTATAGTTTTATCTGTAGCAAAGTTAGAAAAGGGGAATTAACTTGGTATTTGAAAAAACAGTATTAAACAAAGCTCTCGCATCTGCCTTTGATATCCCAGTAAAAGTAACTTACTGGGACGGAAAAACAGAGAAATATGGCGATGGTGAAGCTCAAGTACACATCATTTTCAATAAGAAATTTGCTTTTAGCGAGTTATCATCCATGCCTACTCTGGTTCTTGCTGAAGCTTATATGCACGATGAAATCGAAATTGAAGGAAGTATACAAGACCTTGTCGCTTCCGCTTATCGTAAAGCAGATAGCTTTTTAACAAATCAATCAGGCTTCGGAAAATCAATTGTCGAACTCTTGGGCAATCACTCCCAAAAGCAATCTAAAAAGGATATCCATCAACACTACGACATTGGAAATGACTTTTACAGAAAGTGGTTAGATCCAACGATGACTTATTCTTGTGCATATTTTGAAAATGAGAATATGACACTTGAACAAGCACAAATCGCTAAAGTCCATCACATCCTTGACAAACTAAACAGCACACCTGGTGGACGCTTATTAGATATTGGTTGTGGCTGGGGAACATTGCTCTTTACTGCTGCACAAGAATACGGCTTAGAAGCTGTGGGCGTCACTCTTTCTGAAGAACAATACAACTATATCGTAAATAAGTCGAAAAAACTCGGGTTAGAGGATAAAATAAAAGTTTTCCTTACGGATTACCGTGATTTAAAAGAAGGCACCTTTGATTATGTAACTTCTGTGGGCATGTTTGAACATGTGGGCAAAGAAAACTTAGAAATGTATTTCCAAAAGGTTTATGATTATCTCAAACCCAATTCTCGTGCCCTCATCCATGGAATTACTGGGCAACATCGTGGAGCAGGAGTTGATCCATTTATTGAAAAATATATCTTCCCAGGCGGCTATATTCCAAACATCGCCGAAAACATTGAGCACATTATGACTGCAAAATTACAACTGGATGATTTAGAACCCTTACGTCGTCACTATCAAAAAACACTAGAAATCTGGAACGAGAACTACAGTAAAGTTTTTGCAGAAGTAGAAAAGGAAATGGGACGTCCATTTGCCCGCATGTGGACCCTTTATCTTCAAGCCTGCGCGGCAAGCTTCGAATCAGGAAACATTGATGTGGTTCAATATCTTCTGACAAAAGGACCTTCAGGTGTTGGTCTCCCAATGACTCGTCAGTATATGCTCCAACATCATTAAACATTTATTAAAATGAAAAGAAAAAAGCAGTTGATCAAATATAGCTGCTTTTTTTTTCGATATTTATTCTTTGTGTTTGTGTTTTGAATAGATAAATGCCTTGGCAATAACGGAGATGAACATGGCCATTATTCCTAAACCAACCGTAGCGTATATCATCATAAATATTTTACCCATGGCAGTTATCGGATGTAAGTCTCCATATCCTATCGTTGTCAAGGTCATAAAACTTAAGTACAAGGCATCTAAAATGCTAAATTTTTCTACTGTTGAATAAAAGATAGTTCCACTCATCAAAGTTGTTACCATTAAGAAAAATAAGGCTTTGGTATCGTCCTTTTTTAATATAAAACTAAATGATGTGACTAATTTTTTGGTTGCAATGAGTAAAGAGAGCACGAAAACCTTCTTTCTAATTTTATAATCAGCTTATTTCCAAATAAGAAGCTCTGAATCTGTAGTAACATCACCAAACTTATCCGAAAAATCTTTAAGATGAACAGCTCCTAACTTTGTATAGAGCTTCCTAGCATTTTCATTATTTTTCAGAATCGCAATGGTAACCGTCTTTTTGTCCTCTTTCGCCTGCTGTAATACCTGCAGCAATAGTTGAGTCCCTACGCCTTTTCTTTGAAACTTTTGAGAGATATGGAGCGAATCAATGTACAAGTTATCACTCCAATCTTTGCTTTCTGAAAATGCAATAAAACCTGCAACTTTATTTTCTAACTCTTTGACAAGAAGCTCTTGTGAAGGCTGTACAATAAATCGTTCCCATTTTCTCTGGAATGCCCTATATTCTAAACTTTCCAAATAAGATTGGGGCAAGATATTTTCATATGTCGCTCGCCAGTTATCCACGTTAATATGTGCTACTTCTTCTAAGTCAGCCTGATTTGCAGATCGAATGCTTGTCATATTTCACCCACTTTTATTTCAAATAATCTTTCTTCAAGAGCCCCATAAAATGACTATCATGGTAGCTTCCCGCCGCAAAGAAGTGTTCCTTCATTGTTCCTTCAATTTTGAACCCAACTTTTTCATAGATATGAACAGCCGGAGCATTATCTACATCAACCCAAAGATAGACTTTATGCATATTTAACACCTTAAAAGCATAGTCTAAAGCTTGGTGAAAAGCTTCTTGTGCCAAGCCTCTACCAGAATACTCTTCCGTAATGATGAGCTGTATTTCGCAGCTACGGTGGATGAAGTTAATCTCCATCAATTCTACTATACCCGCAAATGCGCCATCCACATCTACCACAAAGCGACGTTCATCCATACTATGAATGTGCTTATCATACAGAGCTGTTAATTCATCTAAAGATTCGTATGGCTCTTGGAACCATAAATGCATAGTTTTAGCTTCATTGTTGATGATATGAATATCCTTTAAGTCTGTTCTTTCTAATGCTCTTATTTTCATTTTAAAATCTCCATACTTTTTATTTCCAATAGCCATCATGAACTTTTCTAGCTTTTTCCTCTACTTCTGGAAAGGGGCCAATAATCTGTATCGACTTTTGTCCACAATCAATAATCTGTTGTGAAGGTAAATCAAAGGTGGGATTTTGTTCGTTATCTCCTGTTAATTCTAACAAACGTTTTTCCGTTAAAGCATAAACGATAGTCCCAATATTTCCCCAATAAATCGCTCCGGTACACATCGCACAAGGTTCAGCTGTAGTATAAAGTGTACATTGCCACAGAAATTCTTTAGAGTAAAGTTTTGATGCTTTTGCAGCCAAACTGGTTTCTGCATGTCCCGTACAAATCTGCTCTGTAATTTCAATATTCTCTTGTTCTAGGAGAATATTTCCCTTGTCATCTGTCAAGAGTGCACCAAAAGGAGTATTCCCATGATTGCGAGCATTTTGGGAAATCTCCACACAGCGTTCCAAAAGTGCAATATGTTTTTGTCTTTGCATATTCAATTTCCTCTTTTTTCACAATAAAATATTTAGACTTTATTATACAATGAACAAGCCATAAATAAAAGCGTTTACTGTTTTTCTGTATATATTTTAATACAATTTCTTTTTGTTTTATTTTTTTCTTCAGGGTTTTCAGTGAATTTTAATATAGATTATGATAAAATGAGGTTGTATTGGGCTTTTATAAGCTAGGATAAATTAGTAAAGGAAAAAATATGAATCCACAAAAAATTGCCGTACTCGGCCCTGGATCATGGGGAACTGCTCTTTCTCAAGTTCTTAATGACAATGGACATGAAGTTCGTATTTGGGGAAACAATGTTGACCAAATTGCTGAAATTAATGAAAAGCATACCAACGAACGTTACTTCAAAGGGATTACTTTAAGTCAGAAAATTTCTGCTTATACAGATCTTGAAGCTGCCTTGTCTAATGTCGATGCTATTCTTTTTGTTGTTCCAACTAAAGTAACACGTTTGGTTGCTCAACAAGTCGCAAAAGTTCTTAAACATAAAGTGACAGTTATGCATGCATCTAAAGGGCTCGAACAAGGGACACATGAACGTATTTCTTCAATCCTCGAAGAAGAGATTCCAGAAGAATACCGAAGCGAAATTGTTGTGGTTTCTGGTCCTTCGCATGCCGAAGAAACAATTCGACGTGATATTACCCTAATCTCAGCTGCCTCAAAAAACTTAGAGACAGCCAAATATGCGCAAGAAATTTTTTCTAACGATTACTTCCGACTTTACACAAATACGGATGTAATTGGTGTGGAAACAGCGGGTGCTTTGAAAAATATTATTGCTGTTGGGGCTGGGGCTTTGCATGGTCTTGGATTTGGCGATAATGCCAAAGCAGCAATCATCACGCGTGGTTTAGCAGAAATTACCCGTTTAGGCGTTGCTATGGGCGCTCAGCCACTTACTTATAGTGGTTTGTCTGGTGTAGGTGACTTGATTGTTACGGGTACATCAATTCATTCACGCAATTGGCGAGCAGGTGATGCTCTCGGTCGAGGTGAGAAGCTTGCGGAGATAGAAGCCAACATGGGTATGGTTATTGAAGGTGTCTCAACAACTAAAGCAGCTTACGAACTTGCACAAAGTATGAATATTGATATGCCAATCACAGAGACAATCTACAAAGTTCTTTATGAAAATATGGATGCACGTGAAGGCATCTTAGACATCATGCGTCGTGAAACACGTACCGAAAATGAATTCAGTATCTAAGGTCAGAAGGAGATAATTTTTAAAATGATCAAAACAAATCCAAAACAAAAAGTAAGAAAAGCGATTATTCCCGCAGCCGGTCTCGGTACACGTTTTTTACCAGCCACTAAAGCCCTTGCTAAAGAGATGTTACCTATTGTTGATAAACCAACCATTCAATTTATCGTTGAAGAAGCCTTAAAATCAGGAATTGAAGATATCTTAATCGTTACAGGTAAGGCTAAACGTCCTATCGAAGACCACTTTGACTCAAACATCGAGTTGGAACAAAATCTTAAAGAAAAAGGTAAAACAGAGCTTTTAAAATTAGTTGAAGAAACAACAGATATCAATCTCCACTTTATCCGTCAAAGTCACCCAATGGGGCTTGGACATGCAGTACTTCAAGCAAAAGCCTTTGTTGGTGACGAACCTTTTGTTGTAATGCTTGGTGACGACCTCATGAATATTATGGGCGATGGCACACCTCTTACAAAAGAATTGATTTCTGACTATGAAAAGACACACGCTTCAACAATCGCTGTAATGAAAGTTCCACATGATGATGTGGACAAATACGGTGTTATTGCTCCAGAAGGTGAAGTTTCCAAAGGTCTTTATAATGTTGCAGAGTTCGTCGAAAAACCTGCTGTTGAGGATGCACCATCAGATTTAGCTATTATTGGTCGCTACCTGTTGACACCAGAAATTTTCCAAGTTTTAGAAAAACAAAAACCTGGTGCAGGTAACGAGATTCAATTAACTGATGCAATTGAAACATTAAATAAAACACAACGCGTCTTTGCACATGAGTTCACTGGCAAACGTTATGATGTTGGCGATAAATTTGGCTTTGTTGAAACAACTATCGAATATGGCCTCAATCATCCACAAATCAAAGATGAATTACATGATTACATCATCGCTAAAGCAAAAGAACTTTCAAAGGCTGAAAACAAAACTGAAAAATAATTCAAAGCTGTCCAACATTTGCTTGGACAGCTCTTCTTATCCTCTTTTTACCGTACGAACAAATCATTCCGAGCTTCTTATTTTCCCTAAATTATGCTATCATGGAGGGGATGAAATTTTTCAAAGAAATCAAGATTAAAGCTCTGGATATTATCATTATTCTTGCCTTATTTTGTGCTTCTTTTTCTGTTTTCTTTCTCCTACCTCACAATAGTTCTGGGTCAAAGGCTCAACTACGTGTACAAGGAAAGGTGATTAAAACATTTGATTTAAGCAAAAATCAGCGCTGGACCTATCGTTCTGAGGATGGGGATTATAATGAAATAGAGGTAAGGGATGGAGAAATTGCTGTTATCAAGGCCTCTTGTCGCGACCAAATTGATGTGCAACGTGGCTTTATTTCCAAAGTTAACGATACCATCGTTTGTTTACCTCACGAGTTAGTCATTCAAATCATTGGAGATCAACCAGAGTCTGGAGTGGATTATAGCGGATGAATGTAAAAGAAAATATTTATGTAGCGCTTCTTACTGCAGTAGCTGTTGTTATGGGAATTTTTGAGAGCTGGATTCCCTCCTTCTTTGCTTTTGCCCCAGGAGCTAAGATTGGCCTAGCAAATCTCGTAATGATTATTGCTATTTTCACCTTAGATTGGCGTAAAGTTTGGACGATGCAAGTCTTACGCTTACTAATTACTGCCTTATTCACAGGTGTTTCTGTAGTAATCTACTCTGCAGCAGGAGCTATTTTAAGCCTCTTGGCAATGTATCTCATGAAGCAGCTGGGTCCCAAGCGAGTTTCTCTCATCGGCATTTCCGTTGTCGGAGGATTCTTTCATAATCTCGGACAGCTCCTCGTTGCCTCGCTTATTACAGGTACAAGTTCAGTAATGCTTTATTTACCATGGCTCTCTTTTTTCGGAATGCTCGCAGGATTTGCCATCGGTGTGGGGGGCAACCAACTCATTCAACGTGTAGCACCAATTCAGTTATTATTTATTAAAGAAAGTAAAAAATGGACGTAAAAAATACAATTTGGTCAGAATATCCAAAATTAGAATCTTCCTTAATCAAAGTTCAAAAGATGATGAAGCAACAGGTTGGCATCAAAAACAAAGAAATCAAATCAGCCATTTTTGACCTGTTTGATGCAGGTGGAAAAATGCTACGTCCAGCTTATTTATTAATGTTCGCCGATTTTACCACTATGGATAATAAAAGTAAAATCGCGCTTGCTGCAAGCGTTGAAATGTTGCATACCGCAACACTTATTCACGACGATATTGTTGACCACGCAGACACGCGTCGTGGCGTCGAAACCCTCTCAAAAAAATATGAGCCATCAATAGCTGTTTATGCTGGCGATTATCTTTTTGTAGCTGTTTTTAAGCTCTTATCAAAATATTCTTTTAATTTGCCAAACTTAACAAAAAATATCGGCTCTATCGAACGACTTTTAGGTGGAGAGCTGGGGCAACTCAACAAGCATTTTGATTTTGAGCAAACGATGGATGATTATATTCAAAATATTTCTGGAAAAACAGGCGAACTTTTTGCTATGTCATCCTCAATTGCTCCTTTAATTATGCAAGATGTTCACTTATCTGAACTCTCCTATAATATTGGGATGGACATTGGGATTGCATTCCAAATCATGGATGATTATCTTGATTATGCTAGCGATAGTCAAACTCTGGGTAAGCCTGTCCATGAAGATATCAAGCAAGGTATCTTTTCTGCACCTGTTCTCTTTGCTTTAGAGATTGACCATCATCATGTGAAATCTTTGATTCAAGAAGAAAAATTTGAAGAGGTTTACAGCTTCATTCAAAGCTCTGGAGCATTAACAAAAACGAAAGAACTGGCTCAATATTATACAAATCAAGCTCTCAAACTAATTAACAAACTCCCTGAGGGCCAAACACGTGATAACATCAGCAGTGTTACAAGAAAACTTTTGGAACGGAACTTATAATGAACCCTGAAGAATTTTATGCGCAACTTGAAACTTTTGATATTTTCTTAAATGAACAACAAAAAGAACAATTCGAACATTATTTTGAGCTTCTTGTTGAATGGAATGAAAAGATCAATCTTACGGCGATTACAGAGAAAAAAGAAGTCTTTCTCAAACATTTCTATGATTCTATCGCCCCAATTCTCTACAAGCTCATTAAAAATGAGCCGTTAAAAATCCTTGATATTGGTGCTGGAGCTGGCTTCCCTAGTTTACCAATGAAGATTATATTCCCAGAGTTACAGGTAACCATTATTGATTCACTCAACAAGCGGATCAACTTTTTATCGCTTTTATCTAATGAGCTTAAGCTAGATCAAGTCACTTTATTGCACGGCCGTGCAGAGGATTTTGGACAAAATCCTCTTTATCGTGCTCAATTTGATATTGTAACAGCACGCGCAGTTGCTCGTCTCAGTGTACTCTCCGAACTCACTATTCCTTTCCTCAAGAAAAACGGCCACCTCTTGTCGCTCAAAGCTGCCAAGTTTGATGAAGAACTTGCTGATGCTAAACATGCCATTGCCATCTTAGGAAGCAAATTTATCGAACAGATTGATTACCAACTTCCAAATGGTGATGAGCGACACATCGCTATTATCGAAAAGAAAAAAGAAACGCCAAAAAAATACCCACGTAAAGCGGGGACTCCAAACAAAAAGCCACTTTAAAAAGCCCTGATTCATTCAGAGCTTTTTATTATGCTTGCCCATTCCATTCATTTTTAATAGTCTGGTAGGCTTGAATTGGGTTTTCAGCACGAGTAATTGGACGTCCAACGACGATATAGTCTGAACCAATATTACGTGCCTCTTCTGGTGTCATCACTCGTTTTTGATCTCCCTTAGCTGTCCCTGCTGGGCGGATACCTGGTGTCAAACAAATAAAGTCTGGACGTGTTACGCTTTTAATCTTTTGGACTTCATGTGCTGAACACACAACACCATCTAAGCCAGCCTCATCCGTACACTTAGCATAGTGTAGAACTGATTCTTCCAAGCTTGTCATAATCATTTGATCATGATGCATACTTTCTTGACTTGTGGAAGTCAGCTGGGTTACAGCAATCAAATCTGCAACCTTTTCTCCAGCAGGTGTTCCAGCTATCAACCCTTCTTTAGCTTGCTGCATCATCTCAATACCACCAGCAGCATGCACATTAATCATATCTATTCCTAAACGCGCTAAGCCTTTCATAGCTGAGCCAACTGTATTTGGAATATCATGGAGTTTCAAATCTAAAAAGACATCATGTCCTTGGAATTTAAGGAAATCCACAACAACGGGTCCTTCTTGATAGAGGAGTTCCATCCCTACTTTTACATAGAGTTTTTCGTGATCATCAAAGCGCAATAAAAAATTCTTTACATCGCGTAAGCTTGGAAAGTCGAGGGCAACCATTGGTCTTGATTCATGCATTTTGTTTTTTCTCCTTTTTTACTTCTTTACGTAATTCTTCTAAACTTTCAATCCCATACCTATCCATAAGTTCAGGAAGTTCATTAATAATTTTCGGACACACATAGGGATCAGAAAAGTTTGCTGTCCCCACTGCAACCGCACTTGCACCTGCCAAATAAAATTCAAGTACATCTTGAGCAGTCATTACACCACCCATTCCGATAATCGGTAAATCCACTGCTTGTGCCACTTGGTGCACCAATTTTAAAGCCACTGGTTTAATCGCTGGACCTGAGAGACCACCTGTAATGTTGGCTAAGATGGGTTTACGAGTCTGCAGATCGTAACGCATTCCCATTAAAGTATTAATCATCGTAATACCATCAGCTCCCGCCGTTTCTACGGCTTGAGCGATTTCCACAATGTCTGTAACATTTGGTGAGAGTTTGACATATAGAGGTACATCTGCTACTTCCTTACAAGCCTTGACCAAATCATGAGCAACCTTAGGATCTGTACCGAAAGCTTGTCCTCCATGCTTGACATTAGGACAAGAAATATTAAGCTCGATAGCTTTAACATTTGGCGCAGTTCCTATTTTATCGCAGACAGCTACATAATCATATTGTTCAGAACCAGCTACATTGGCAATAATAGGGAGTTCAGGAAAGTTTTCATACAACCACGGTAATTTTTCTGATAACACGACGTCAAGCCCAGGATTTTGAAGACCAATAGCATTGAGCATACCTGCATTTGTTTCTGCAACACGTGGCGTTGGGTTGCCGTAACGTGGCTGAAGAGTTGTAGCCTTAATCATTATGGAACCTAGCTGATTCAAATCATAATATCGTGCGTAATCTTCACCAAAGCCAAAGCAGCCTGAAGCAGGAATAATTGGATTTTTAAGCTTTAACCCAGGAAGTTCTACTGCAAGTCGATTCATTATATTACTACTCCATTTCCTTTAAATACAGGCCCATCTTGACATACCTTTAAAGCATGTGTGGGGTCTTTTTTATCTGGAACAACACAAGCATAACATGCACCAATCCCACAAGCCATCCGTGCTTCCATCGACAAATATAAGCGCTCTAAACTTTCAAATTTTGTGGCAACAGCCTTTAACATCATCGGTGCTCCACAAGCATATACTGCATCTGCTTCTTGATCAAACTGGTTTAATAAATGTCCAACATGACCTTGGCAGCCATAAGAACCATTATCTGTTGCTACTTTTACCTGTACATTAGGTAGTTGAACAAATTGCTCTTCTAAAACCTTAACTTCTACACGTGCAAATCCGAGTAAAACCGTAATCTGACATCCTTTTTTACTCAGCTGTTTTGCTAATTCATACAATGGTGGAACACCTATCCCTCCACCTGCGATAAGGACATGATCTGTTTCTACTACCTCATCAACCGGAAAGCCTTTACCTAAAGGACCAAGAATATCGATGGCTTGTCCTGCAACCATTTTTGACAATAGGTAAGTGCCTGTTGTTTTATCACCTCGACGATAGAGTAATGTACACGTTTTTTCCTGCTTATTCCAACTCGAAATCGAAATCGGACGTCGTAAAAGTAAATCCTGACTGGGAACTTTTAGTTGCAAAAACTGTCCTGCTATTTCCATGTCATTTACCAAATCACCTTGCAATACCAACTCAAAAATATCTTCGGCTACTTCTTTCTGACTGACGATAAGCATTTCTTCTTGAAGCTTCATTACTCCTCCTTTTTATAAAACGAATTCATTAATCAACCAGTTCTGCAGCTCAAAATGTCTTTATGCCAAACGTTCTTTGCAAACTTTCATTCTCTTCACAGAAAGATAGCTGTGAGGGAGAAAAACTATAAGATTTTCCGTCATTTTTTAAAACAGAGAATGACGGAAGGTTCACAACTTGCTCCGCTCCCTACTATCCTTCTAATCTTCTAAAGCAGAAGGAATCATAATAAAAACACCTGCAGAAGGACTGCAGGTGTACAAAAAGCGTCTATCATCCTTTTCACATACCTAAAAGTATGCAAAATAAGGGGATATAATTTATCGTATCCTTGCTAGCCTCTCTGGACTAAGTTAAAGGTTTTAAAGTATTATAACCTAAATCTTAAGGAATTACAAGAATCAATAAATCCTACTCAAGTTGTAAAAATTTATTTTACTTCTATGGTATAATGAAAGCGTGTAATTTAAACAAAGACAGGAGAAAAATATGGGTATCATTAAAGCAGCAACAAGTAGCCTTGGGGGAACTTTAGCCGATCAATGGCTTGAAGTCATCGAACCAGAAGATATGTCCGATCAAACCGTTATGACCAAAGGTGTCATGGTACGTAAGGACGATAAACGTGGCAGCAATCGTAAAGGAACTTCTGACGTCATCACAGATGGGTCTGTCGTGCATGTCTATCCGAATATGATGATGCTCCTCGTTGACGGTGGAAAAATTATTGACTATACCGCTGAGGAAGGTTATTATACAGTCAAAAATGATACTGCACCTTCTATGTTTAACGGCGGCCTTAAAGAATCTGTGCAAGAAGCCTTCTTCCGTTTTAAATTTGGTGGTGTGACACCGCAAAAACAAGAAGTTTACTATATTAATCTTCAAGAAATCAAAGGTATTAAGTTTGGAACAGCAACACCTTTACAGTACTTTGATAACTTCTACAATGCGGAACTCTTCCTTCGTACACATGGAACATATTCGATAAGAATTACAGATCCTATCTTGTTCTATGCTAATGCCATTCCTAAAAATCAAACGCAAGTTGAAATTTCAGATATCAACGAACAATATCTTCAAGAATTTTTAACAGCATTGAACACGTCGATCAACCTTTACTCAGCCCAAGGGGAGCGCGTTTCTTTCCTCCCTTCAAAATCTGTTGAACTTTCAAAATATATGGCAGATACACTTGATGAAGAGTGGCGCAAACTTCGTGGAATCGAAGTGGTCGCTGTGGCTGTAAGCTCGATCAGTTACACAGATGACAGTCAAAAACTGATCAATATGCGTAATCAAGGTGCGATGCTTGGTGATCCAAGTGTACGTGAAGGCTATATGCAAGGCGCTGTGGCTCGCGGTATCGAAGCTGCTGGAAGCAACACGGGTGGAGCTATGCAAGCCTTTATGGGAATGGGCATGGGGATGAACCAAGCGGGTGATGTTCTCGGTCAAGCCAGTGCCTCAAATCAAGCCCAAATGGCTCAACAGGAAAAATCCGCGACAAAATCAGAAGATACTTGGACATGTTCAGCTTGTGGTACAGAAAATGCAGGAAAATTCTGTTCAAACTGTGGGGAGAAAAAACCTGAAGCAACAGCTAACGTAAAGATTGAAATGGCTTGCTCAGCTTGTAATGCAGTCGTTAATTTAGCGAATGGTGTGCCAAAATTCTGTCCAGAATGTGGGCAACCTTTCGTTGCTAAGCCTTTATAAAGATCAGAAAAGAGGTAAATTATGAGCCAGTCGAAGGTTCTCACCCATCTCTGTCCTAACTGTGGCGGCCCCCTCCTATTTGATCCTAAAAGTCAAAAGTTTCATTGTCAGTACTGCTTATCTACCTTTACAGAAGAGGAAGTTACTGCCTTTGAAGCTAAACAAGAAGACAAGGGAATTCCAGAAGAAATTGCTCCAGATGTTCCTCTAGAAACTGATGAGGCAGAAACACCGATTGATGATCAGGTTGGGCTCTTTGTCTGTCCTTCTTGTGGTGCGGAAATTGTGACCGATGCAACAACTGCTTCGACTTTCTGCTACTACTGTCACAACCCTGTCGTTCTTTCAGAGCGTCTGTCTGGGAAATTTCTCCCTGAAAAAGTTTTACCCTTCCAGATTGAACAGAGAGATGCTGAAGAAGCTTTTCTTGACTGGGTAGGGAAAAAGAAATTTGTCCCGAAAGATTTCTTTGATAAAAAGCAAATCAAGCAACTCCAAGGTGTTTACTTTCCTTATTGGGTTGTCGGTGCAGATTTAGAAGGACAATTACAGGCGCGTGCCAATAGGATTCGGGTCTGGATTGTTGGAGATTTAGAATACACAGAAACCAAGCAATACCAAATTATCCGAGAAGGGAACAGTTCTTTTCAAGATTTAGTTAAAAATGCCTTGAAAAAAAATGAACCTGAAAAAATGGTTGGTGCGGTCCAACCTTTCGATTTATCCAAAGCGGTATCATTTAAAAATCAGTATCTCTCCGGTTTTTTAACTGAAAAAAGAGATATTGAGTATGCCGAAATCAAGGAACGGGTGGATAGCGAATTACGTCAGTATTCTGAAGCGCTCATGCGTGATACAATACAAGGCTATACCGCTGTTACTAGTGTTCAATCTCAACAAAGCATTAAAAATCTAGAAAGTGACTATGTGCTTTTGCCACTCTGGCTCGTGACTTATCGTCAAAAAAATAGCGATAAACTTTTCTACTATGCGATGAATGGGCAAACAGGTAAAACTGCTGGTATTCTTCCTGTGGATAAAATGAAAGTCGCCCTAGTGGCACTTCTTATTTTCATTACTGTACTCATACTTGGAGTTATTGTGGGGTGGTTTGTCTCATGAAAAAGAAACGAATACTTTTAACACTATTTTTTACAGTAGTTACACTATGTACATTATTTGCTTTTCCTAAAGATACTTTTGCACAGCAGGTAGGTATTGACGATCAGGCTGCTCTTTTGAGTGGCACAACACAATCCCTTGAGCAAGAAGCTCAATTGCTTGCAGATCAGACTAAAGCCGGGGTCTTTGTAGTCACAACTATGAACGATACTGAATCGCCCAAAGATTTTGCGGTCAATTACTTAGCTCAAAAAGTTGGCCAAGGGAACAATGGTATTGTCTTGGTAATTAATATGTCACAACGGAAGCTTTATATCTGGGCAACAGGAAATTTGAAGCATTACATTACCTCTTCTCGGATTGAGTCGATTTTAGATGTTGTGCAGCCACAATTGTCCGATGGGAATTATCAACAAGCCATCGAAAGTTTCTATGCGCAGGTAACGCATTATTATGAACAAGGAATACCTGGAGATCGAAAATATACAGTTGACCCACAAACGGGAGCAGTTACTTTCCAACGTTCCTTCCGTCCTGCTTATATTCTAATTGCAGTTATCCTTGCGTTCATCTCCGCCGGTGCCTTTGTTATCGTTCTGGTCTCCCGCTATCAATTAAAGATGGGCGCCCACTGGAATTACCGTTATCAAGAGAACGGAAAATTAAGCTTATCCAAACGAAGCGATACACTGGTCAATTCCTTCATTACTACTCGCCGCATCCCTAGAAATAATAACTCTGGTGGAGGTGGCTTCTCTGGCGGTGGAGGTTCTGGCGGTGGACGGAGCTTTTAGTTGAAACACCCTTTATAAGTTTCAATAAACTTTTTTCTTATAATAAACAGTGAGACAGCATTACTCACTACTGCCGAGGAGTTGGTGAAATTCCTCGGTTTTTTTGCATGTTGTGCCATTTTATATTATAAAGAGGAGTTAAGAGATACTATGATTTAACGCATCTCTTAAGACTAAAAAAATACTTGGAAGTAAAGTTTCCAAGTATTTTTTTAATTAGAGCATGTCACATAAATAGAGGAAAAAGCTTTAATTTGAAAAGGAGTGATGAGTATTTTTTCTAAGCTTCTCTCTGCCAGATGATGAGGGCGGGGCGGACTCCAGAATCCCTCATAGCGTGGGATGCATTTTGAAAGCCAGCTAACCAACCAGCAGCGCCAAAGTCTGCACTTAGTATAGACCAAGCTTGGCCTCCTGCTCCAGGAGTACGTAACCACCAACCATTAACATTGCCTTGAGCGCCTGCTACACGTTGGGCATGGTTAGGAAACCCCAATCCTGGGCCCGATACTCTAGCTACATCAGCCAGGGAAAGGGCAAAAGCTTGTTTAGAGCCACCGCTTGTCGCAACAGTTGTTGAATCATTGGCTACTGCTGGGAAAGAGGCAAGATTAGATGGTAACCATCCTGAGGTTGTAAGATTAATAGAAGAAGAGGCAATACCAGGTACAGGAGTTGGGATAGCTACAGGTTGAACCATAGGTTCAAGCGTGGATTCTGCTTGAATAAGAGCATTGTACCAAGTCTGTAACCTTGCAGGTTGTCCATTCCAAGAGATACTAGGAATCATCGAGTTACGGATAATCAAATGATTACCACCACCTTGATTTTCAAGATAACGAAACTGTTGCCCAGCCATGGTAAAGAGTCGTCCTGGGGTCATCAGCCCAAAGTTAAAGTCTCCTGGAGAAGAATTCACATTAGCTGGTGGGTTCTCCGTTGGCAAGCCCGGAAGTCCCCAATCTTGGTCCATAGCGTTATTTCTTATCCCTTGAAGAAAATCTGGCAAGTGCTCATGGTGCTCCCCTTCGCTGTCTTCTTCTAGGAAATCATCGCTATGCTCTGGACTGAGCAGATGACTAGAGACATGGATACCATAATAGTAAGTGCCATTGATGTCATCGGCTGCTGGAGTCATTTGAGCGGCATCCAGAAGGTAGGACGTTGTTTCGCCTGTTTGGAGTTTAGAGGCCCAGTAAGCCCAGCCTGTCTGGTAGTCAATTACCCAAAAATCCCCGATTTTCTCGCTGTTATCAAGTTCTGCCCATTCTTCCATGGTCAGTGGCGGGCGTTCTTGTTGGAGGTGCTGTGCAGTTTCACGTGTCGCTTGAGAACCGGGCCAAGTACCTGTGCTGTTGTCATAGCTTTCATCTTCTGACCAGAAAGCATCTGTCCCATCTCCTGGGTAAGTAGCCCCATCTGTGCTGCCGTCTGTCGCTCCATTGCCCGCGATATAGTCTCGGGCATGGCCTGCAGCTGCGGTGCGTTCATCTGCTTCGTCAAGATTAAAGGTCGGCAGGTACCAAGGGGCAAACTGGCCGTCACGGTGCCAACCAAAGGTCAGGTTAGAATAGGGCTCAAAATGTGCAGAGTCTGAGCCTATCTGACGTTGACTCATTTCTTCTGCCTCAGGTTTCCATGTGGTCCATGAGGTCACATCATCACGCTCAGTACCCTCTACGACAGGTGTGAAGCTGGATTGTCCTCGTTCTTGGATTTCCATAAACTCTGACAGGCGGATGCGGGCCATGATTTCTTCTTGGCCGTAGTTTTCCACAAAGACGTCTTTGTTTTCTGTGTCTCGGTTGTAGTAGTCATGGACACGCCCGCCGACCTCAACTTCATTGTCACGTAAGCGGTCATTGATGGCTTGTTGGTTAAAGGCTTGGAAGGCAAAGGTGCCGCCCACTAATAAGGCCGCACCTAAGACGGCGATAAGGGCGAGTTTTCTCTTTTGTTCTTTATTCATTTATTTTCCCTCTTTTATTTTCATTTTTATAGTTAAGGAACATTAGCACTTTGTGGTGCGCTGTTGCTCACACGACAAAAACGCCCTTATCCAGGACGTCCGTTGAGTGCATAGTAAAAAAGGCGCAAAACTACTGCTGTGCTGTGCTGTGCTGTGCTGTGCTGTGCTGTGCTGTGCTGTGCTGTGCTGTCGGATTATAAAGCATGGCATTTTCCTTGTCAAGTGTTTTTGTATTCTGAGAATACTTCTCATTATATTTTAACATTTGTTTCTTGTGAGTTAAAATGATTTCAAATACATGACAAAACCTGTTCAACTGAACTTAAAAACGCTCAAATTAACATTTTAAAATGCTAATTTGAGCGTTTTTATTTTTAAAGTTTCTCTGGCAAGCTTAGATTATTTTGTATTTTCCTGAGGGAAGATTTCCTAACTCATAATTACCAATCTTCGTACGGATTAAGCGTAGAGTCGGAAAGCCTACATTGGCAGTCATTCGACGCACTTGGCGGTTTTTTCCTTCTTTGATGGAAATTTCAACCCAGCTTGTAGGTATTGCTTTTCGCTCACGAATCGGTGGCGTTCTCTCCCACAGCCATTCGGGTTCTGAAACTCGTCTAACTTTTGCTGGAAGGGTTTTACCATCCTTGAGTAGCACACCAGCACGCAGTTTTTGAGCTGCTTCTTCTGTAAACTCTCCTTCTACCTGTACAAGATAGGTCTTATAAGACTTGGACTTTGGGTCAGTGAGCTTATGATTTAACTTCCCATCATCGGTCAGTAAAAGCAAGCCTTCACTGTCCTTATCTAACCTTCCTGCAGCATATACATTAGGAATATCAATATAATCTTTCAGTGTCTTACGATTTTCAGTATCAGTAAATTTTGTGAGTACGTCAAAGGGTTTATTAAATAGTAATATCATCTTCTCTATTGTACCAAAAGTAGCCCAGCTTCGCATCTGCAATCAAGTCAACTTCACAACAAAAAAGGCAGACTAGAACTGCCTTTTTTGTTTAAATTACATTCATTGTAAATGAGCGGCTCTCCATCACACGGAGGATAGCTTCTGCTGTGTCTAAAGCTGTAAAGAGTGGAATACCACGACTAATTGCTTCCTGACGTATGAGGAAGCCGTCTGTCTCAGTTGTTGATACACGTTTACTGCCCATGGTATTGACAATAGCTTGAACACGTCCCTTACGAATGTCATCGATAACGGTCTCTTCAGTCGACTCCGTTACTTTACCAACTTCTCGAACATAGAGTCCTGCAGTTTTTAGATACTGTGCCGTTCCCGAAGTCGCTACTAGCGAATAACCAATCTCAGCAAAACGTCTCGCCATCTCTAAGGTTTCTGCTTTATCTTCATCAGCCACTGTAAAGAGGATTGATCCATGATCAGCCATGTGTAGTTTTGCAGCTTCAAAAGACTTATAAAGTGCCTTTTCTAAGGTTGTATCTGATCCCATCACTTCACCTGTCGATTTCATCTCTGGACCGAGAAGGCTGTCCACTTTTGCTAATTTGCTAAAGCTAAAGACAGGTGCTTTGATGTGGACAAGTTCTGACTCTGGGGCGAGACCTGATGTGTAACCGAGCTCTGCCAGTGTTTTTCCTAAAATCATCTGTGTGGCAAGCTGTGCCATCGGAATTCCTGTAACTTTTGATAGGAAAGGAACCGTACGCGAAGCACGTGGATTCACCTCAATAACATATACTTGCTCTTCATGGATGACAAACTGAATATTCATCATCCCGATACAGTTCAAACCCTCTGCCAAGCGTTTAGTGTAATCTACGATTGTCTCAATAATCTCAGGACTAAAGGTTTGTGGTGGATAAACCGCCATCGAGTCTCCTGAGTGAACCCCTGCGCGTTCGATGTGTTCCATGATTCCT
The DNA here is from genome assembly GCF_037892375.1 of Lactococcus formosensis. Taxonomy (NCBI): domain Bacteria; kingdom Bacillati; phylum Bacillota; class Bacilli; order Lactobacillales; family Streptococcaceae; genus Lactococcus; species Lactococcus formosensis. The sequence goes on from NZ_CP141721.1 coordinate 80,419, forward strand.
GGCAACAAAACATCTTTTCCATCACAAATAGCGTCAACTTCACACTCTTGTCCAGTCAAATAGCTGTCTACTAATACTGGATGCTCTGGCGAAGCCTTAACCGCACGGTTCATATAATTACGCAAATCGGCTTCATTATCAATAATTTCCATGGCACGACCACCTAAAACGAAGGATGGACGGAGTAAGACAGGATAGCCTATCTTCGCGGCATTGGCAACAGCTTCTTCTTCATTCGTGGCTGTCGCACCCGGCGGTTGTGGAATATTTAGGTCTGACAAAGCCTTCTCAAAAGAATCACGGTCTTCTGCACGCTCCAAGTCAGCAACTTGTGTCCCTAAGATACGTACACCTGCTTTTTCTAAAGGTTCTGCAAGGTTGATCGCTGTCTGCCCACCAAACTGCACGATAACACCCTTAGGCTCTTCCAAGTCGATAATGTTCATGACATCTTCGAAAGTTAATGGTTCAAAGTAAAGTTTATCTGAAATTGAGAAATCAGTAGAAACCGTCTCAGGATTGCTGTTAACAATAATTGCTTCATAACCTAAAGCCTGAATCGCTTTAACAGAGTGAACAGTCGCGTAGTCAAACTCCACCCCTTGACCAATACGGATCGGACCTGAACCTAAAACAAGAATCTTTTCTTTTTCAGATTTTACAGATTCATTTTCCCATGCATAAGACGAATAGAAATACGGTGTGCTACTTTCAAACTCGGCAGCACAAGTGTCTACCATTTTGTAGACAGGCAAAATCTCTCCATCTTTGCGACGGCGGCGTACTTCTGACTCTGTCACATTCCAAAGTCGGGCAATCTCTTTATCCGAAAAACCATTTTTCTTGGCTGTCTTCAAAATTTCTGGATCAAAAACATTCAATTCTAACTCTTTTTCCATCTCAACGATATGGAGTAATTTGTCTAGGAAGAAAATATCAATCTTACTTAAAGCCGCAATTTCTTCAATGGGAATTCCCCGGCGAATCGCTTCAGAAATATAGAAGAGACGGTCATCCTGTGCTTTGATAATTTTTTCGTACAAGAACTCTTCTGTAACTTTCTCTGCTTCTTCCAGACGATTGTGGCTCACACCTATTTCTAAAGAGCGTACAGCTTTCAGGAGACTTTCTTCGATGTTACGACCGATAGCCATAACTTCCCCTGTCGCTTTCATTTGCGTACCAAGGTTACGGTCACCATGTTCAAATTTATCAAAAGGAAAGCGCGCAATTTTAGAAACAACGTAGTCAAGAGCTGGCTCAAACATAGCATAGGTTGTGTTTGTGACAGGATTGATGATTTCATCCAGCGTCATGCCAACTGCAATTTTAGCGGACATCTTAGCGATAGGATAGCCTGTCGCCTTAGAAGCCAAGGCAGAAGAGCGTGAGACACGTGGGTTTACTTCAATCACATAATATTTATAAGAATGTGGATCCAAAGCAAGCTGAACATTACAGCCCCCTTCGATTTTCAAAGCACGAATGATTTTTAATGAAGCATCACGAAGCATTTGGTATTCAGCATCTGACAAGGTTTGACTTGGCGCAAAGACAATCGAGTCTCCTGTATGTACACCTACGGGGTCAAAGTTTTCCATGTTGCAGACCACGATGGCATTATCCGCTGAGTCACGCATCACTTCATACTCTATTTCTTTATAGCCAGCTATTGATTTTTCAATCAAACATTGTGTCACTGGAGAAAGTTTTAAGCCATTGGCAACGACCTCGCGAAGTTCAGCTTCGTTATCACAAATACCGCCTCCTGTTCCTCCCATCGTAAAGGCTGGACGGACAATGATAGGGTAGCCGATTTCTTTTGCTTGCGCAACTGCTTCTTCAACAGTCGTTGCAATTTCGGATTCGCACAAAGGTTCGCCGATACTTTCGCAAAGCTCTTTAAATAATTCACGGTCCTCTGCTCGGTCAATTGCTGATAGTTTTGTGCCCAAAAGTTCAACCGAAAGTTCTTCCAAAATACCACTTTCTGCTAATTCCATCGCCATATTTAGGCCAGTTTGACCGCCTAAAGTCGGCAAGAGCGCATCTGGTCTTTCTTTACGAAGAATTTTACTGACAAACTCAAGCGTAATCGGCTCAATATAAACCTTATCCGCAATTTCACGATCAGTCATAATCGTTGCTGGATTAGAGTTCACAAGGACAACTTGATAACCTTCCTCTTTAAGTGCCAAGCAAGCTTGAGTTCCTGCATAGTCAAATTCAGCAGCCTGACCAATAACAATCGGTCCTGAACCGATGATCATAATCTTTTTAATATCCGTACGTTTTGGCATAGTATCCCCATTTCTAAAATTCCAAAGCAGCTGTGAGATAAACTTTGCACCACTCTTTGACAGGCATTTTCTCGCTTTCTGAGAAATTTAAGAAAAAAGCACCTGCCAGAAAAAGCAAGTGCAAAGAAGATAGAGTATTCCCTTTTTATTTAAAGGGCTTAATATTCATGTTCACAACCTTGCTAGCCTCTCTGGACCAGTTTAAAAGTTTTATCCTTAGTAGGATATCATTTTCTAAAGAAGCAGTCAAATGAAAACTTTGAAAGAGCATCTCCTTCATAATTTTATTTTTTAAAATACATTTATCTAAACAAACGATAATAAGAATTACATTAAATAGAAAACGCTTCTATTTAATAAACAAAAAAGAAAATTCTTTATCGATTTTGAATAAATCATTTTATTATTTAATACCAAACAATCTATAATTCCACTTTGCAAAGGGGATATATCCCTTTTTTAATTTGAAGGTAAATTTACAATTAAATTTTTTTAATAATACCCTTGACACTTTTCGTAAAAATGTTATAATTAATCCATAAGTAAATTAGAAATAAATAAGAAGCTTGACAAGGGGGACAATATGATCAAAATTTATACAGTTGCTGGTTGCAGTTCAAGCCAAAAAGCAAAAAAATGGCTCGTTGACAACGGTGTAGATTTTCAAGAAATAAATCTTCTCACGGATGATCTTAAAAAAGAGGATTTGCTTGAAATACTTGCTTTGACTGAAAATGGTACGGAAGAAATTATTTCAAAAAGAAGTCGTGCTTATCAGAGTTTATCATTAGATCTTGAACGATTTTCTTTAAATACCTTGATTACAATCATGAAAGAGAACCGTTCTATTCTACGTCGTCCTCTTATTCTGGATGATAAGCGCCTTCAGATTGGTTATAATGATGATGATATTCGAAAATTTCTACCACGTCCTGTCCGCGAAGTAAGACTAAACGATATTAGTCGCAAAGTCCGTGATATTGTATTAGAACGTGATTTCCATATTCATGCAAGTTGATAAAAAAAGCCAAGAGCTCTGGATTCAGAAGCCTTGGCTTTTTCTATCATGCTTTATTTTTTAACTTGTCTTCATTTCTAATATTGTTAAGTGATTGTTTCAAAACTTTAAGCAAACCATCACTACTATAGATCAGAACATTTGATTTATAAAGTCGTGCAGAGAACAAGAGAATAAATAGCATCGTCACGAACATAATCCCCATGGATATCCAGACTTGTAAATTACTTGCTACGCCTGTTGCAATCTGCATGGGCAAGACAAAACTCGAGATAAAGGGAATATAACTTGTCACAGTCATCACGATATTATCAGGCTGAGAAGCAAAAATTACAGAAAGCATATAACCAAGTAGCCCAATCATTGTCATAGGTGTTTGGGCTTTGGGTACATCTTCCACTCGAGAAATGAGTGAGCCAGAAAGGGCTGCTAAGAATGTAAACAAAAGAATACCCAAGATGACAATTGGAATAACCAGCCAAAATTGTCCTGTAAAGACTTCTTGAAGATTCAACCCGTTAAGGAAACTACGTATCATATCATTATCTCTGAAAAGTAGATAACCCACGCCAATCTGTACAACATAAGCCAGTACGTTAACTGAGCAGACTAAGATGATACCAACCAACTTACCATAAAAATGTGTTTCGGCTTTAACGCTGGAAAGAATAACTTCCATGATACGCGTTCCTTTTTCGCTGGCTATTTCTTGTGCTACAATGCTGCCATAAGTCGCAACGAAAATCCAAATCATAACAATCAAGACTGTAGCTATAACCTGCCTTAAACCAGAATAATCTGTACCTTGAATTCGATTGCCATCCGCGTCAAATTCAACATGCATAGGTTCTAACTTAGCAGGAGAAAGAAGATTTGTTTTTTCGTCTGGTGACAAGCCTAATTGAGTAGCAAAGACACTTTGTTGGATTGCTGTAAGTGTCTGTGAGACAGTCATTTGAGTTGCCGTATCAAGAGAACGTGTGGTTTCTAAGGTTGAGCTTATTTTCCCTTGATTCATCTCTAAAGCTAAAATAGCACCTACATCTTCATCTTTAAGTTTACGGTCTGCCGCTGCTCTATCCAGTACTTCATATTTAATGTTACCTTTAACTTCAGTTAGTGCGCTTCCGATTTCCTTATTCTTTGTCACTACTGCGATACGATCAACATCACCTGTCCCATCATTGGCAACTCTTGCAATAACATAGATAACTAATCCAATAAGAAGTGGAAGAAATACCATGACTAAAAAGGCAACCGATTTAACATTTTTACGAAAGACTTCTTTTACTATTGTCCAAAACTTACTATTCATGAGCATCACCTGCCTTCATTTTGAATATTTCTTCCAAGCTTGGTGGTTGTTGTGAAAACATCTGGATATAGCCTGATTTTGTAACATAGTCAAAGACAACTTTGCCAGCTTCTTCATTTTCTAAGGTTAACTCATAAGTACCATTACGTTCCACATGTACTTCTTTTACACCTTCCAGCTGTGCGAGTTCTTCTTGTGCTACAGGTGCCTCAATAAATACTTTAGTCCGTCCAAAACTTTGCCGTACAGCATCGACAGTCCCATCTAGTATTTTCTTACCTTCTTTTACCATAATCATCTTATCCACCATCTTTTCGACATTCATCATATTATGGTCTGAGAAGACAACGCAGACCTTTTGGTCTCGAAGTTCAGCTACAGCTGTTTTGAGTAGCTCTGCGTTTACAGGATCTAAACCAGAGAATGGCTCATCTAAAATAACAAGTTTTGGTTCATGGATAAGCGTAGCAATAAGCTGAACTTTTTGCTGATTACCTTTTGATAAAGTTTTAACCTTATCTGTTCGCTTACCTTTAACCTCAAATTTTTCCATCCAATAATCGATTTTCTCATCGATTTCTTTTCGCGTTTTCCCCCTTAGTTGGCCAAAGAAACGCAACTGTGTTTCTATGCTGTCTTTCGGATACAGTCCCCTTTCTTCTGGCAAATAACCTATGATATTATATTCATCACTTGAGAGTGGCTTGCCATTCCAGAGTACGTTCCCAGAATCTTGCATCAAAAAATCCAATATTAATCTAAATGTTGTTGTTTTTCCCGATCCATTTTGACCGATAAAACCTAATATCTCACCATCTTCGATAGTAAAACTCAGATCATCAACAGCAACAAGTTCTCCGAATGTTTTTCGGAGATTTTTCACTTCGAGCATCCCTTCCTCCTTAAAGTTAAATGTTAACCTTTTTACTTAGTATACCTTATTAAGATGAGATATTGAAATAAAAACCTTATTCTTTCTTGGTTACAAATAAAACAAAAAAGAAGCAAGTATCTCTTACTTCTTTATTATTTTAGGATGGATTAATAAAGTAAACTCCTGATGTTGAGACAGTACGCTGTGAACCCCAGCCACCATTAAAGTTTCCTTCGGAAATTACAACTTGACCATTGCCCAAAACTTGTTCTACAACCCCTACGTGACCATAATAAGAATCTGCACCTTGGACTCCTGCAGGAAAGACAATGATATTACCCACAGCTGGACCAGCGTTAGCATAAACTACCCAATCAGCGGCATTCCCCATATAAGTAGGCATATTTCCTCCGAGACGTTCCCAAACATAAGCGGTACATTGACCTGCGGGATATGGGTTTTGAGTCACTATCGGTGGTGGCGGCGGTGTTGGCCCTGGTGTAGGAGGGGGCGTTGGTCCTGGGTTCGGTGGTGTAACCTCCGAATCATCTCCCAAGTCTGGTGTTGAAGGTTGCAGCGGCGTTGGTTCATCTTCCTTTGCCTTTTCTTGCTGAGCTACCATTGATTGCTCAGCGGCCAACCGTTGTGCTTCTTCCGCTGCTTGTGCTGCACGTTCAGCTTCGGCTTTTTGGTAAAGCAACTCTTGCTTTTTACCTTCTTCAGTTGTAATTGTGGCTTCATAACTAAGCTGAGCAACTTTAAGTTGAGCTTCTTGAGTTGCTAACTCGTCCGCCTGACTTTCTAAGTCTTGTTGCAAGCGTGTCACCTTAGCATATTTCTCTTGATTATCTTTGAGTTTATCTTGAATAGCCTTTTGATCTGCCTCTTGTTGCTCAAGCATCGACTTATTCGCATCAGCAACCGTTGCCATCGCAGTCACTTTTTGGATGGCATCTGTTATTGACTTAGAATTCAAAAGAGTAGAAATATAATTTGTCGCTCCACCTTCTGTTTGTGCACTCCGTGCCTGAGCTTCCAAAGCTTCACTACGTTCTTGGATATTCTTATTTAATTCTTGAATCTGTGTAGATTGTGCTTTCTGTTGTTTTGATAACTGTTCAACTTCCTCCTTCATTGAAACTTGTCTCTCTTTCAATGTATGAACTTGGGTACTTACAGCATCTACTTGTGATTGAGCTTGAGCAGCCTCACCCTTTACAGTAGCAATCTTAGAATCTTGTTCAGCAATTTTTTGTTCTGTTGAATCTGCTTTCACGCTAGACAGAGGAGCACCTGCAGTCAAAACAACTGTTGAGAGCATCAATGTCGCAATTAATTTCTTTTTCATAAATTTTAAGTTTACTTCCTTATGTTTTCTTATTCGAACATTACCATTGTATCACAAAACCTTTTGTTTTTATTACAAAAATGCTCTTTTAGATTACACGTGAGTTACGCAATGTTTCTCAAACGTAATATATTTTTAATGAACTGTATAATTTAAAGAAACGAAAAAAGCTCCAAAAATAAGGAGCTTTTCAATAAAAGGGCGTAAATTAATATTATAGTTTGGCAAGCACTTTATCAACAAAAGCATCCACTTCATTGATTTGCTCTTTTGTTAAATCACCACCAGCAGGAGCGAAAAACGTCATTCCTTGCATATTTAAATGCAAATCAAAAGATTCTTCATGAACTTTAATACCTTTGTCTTTCGCTGCTGCAGTAATTTTTTTAATTGCCGATTCTAAGTGACCAGAAGTAGAAAAAGCAACAATCTGTTTGATTTTCCCACTGTCCAAAGCAGCCAAGTATTCCTTCATATCTTTTGTTACAGAAGCAAACCAAACACCTGCTCCAAGGAATAAGACATCCACTTCTTCTTCTAACGGTTCCGAGATTCGTTCTGCTTTCACATCAATTTTTTTCGCAATTTCATCAGCAACTGCACGGGTATTTCCACCACGTGAAGCATATCTTACTGCATATTTCATTTTAATAATTCCTCCTTTGTTCCTTCACTTATAGACTATCATATTTTGTGAAGTATGTGAAATTTCTAGCTTATAAATTTTTGAAATACCCTTGGTATTAATAGGTTTTTTAAAGTAAAAAAGCTTTTCCATTGAAAAGCTTTTTATTTGTTTATTCTCCGTCTTCCCTTTGGCTTCACCCTTTTATAGGATGAACGAGACAGACGTGCTCGTTTATGTTCTAATTTTTTTCTACCTGCTTCACGAACTAATACAAACTCAGGCAATTGATTATATTTCATGGAAAGTACGAGCCCTAAACCAATAATATTACTGATCAATGCCGAACCACCTTGCGAAATGAACGGTAAAGGAATACCAGTCAATGGTACTAAGCCAATCGCTGCTCCAATATTTTCAAAGACGTGGAATAAAATCATCATGATAATTCCCGTTGATATAAAGATATAGAACTGATTATTAGACTGGAAAGTCACGCGAATCATACGGTAAATCAAGATAAAGTAAAGTAAAATTACGAAAGTTGCACCGACAAAACCAAAATCTTCTCCGATAACGGTAAAAATCATATCTGATTCACGGACAGGTACATTAACATTTGCCACCCCAAATCCATGTCCGAAGAGACCGCCTACTCCAATGGCAATCAATGCACGAGATTGTTGAAGTGAAAAGGTCTGTGTATACTCAAAGGGATGTAGCCAAGCTAAGAAACGATTGATCTGATATTGGCTGAAAACAGTCCCCAAAAGTTCTTGTCCCTTAGGATTCATAACCATGGCCACAACTCCTACTGCCACAAGGATAGCAACAAGAAGGACGGGCAAGATAATTTTCCAAGATACACCTGAAACGAGAATGATTCCCGCTGCAATCACAAGGAAAACCATGAAGGTACCAAAGTCCTTTTGCAAAGCGGCAAGAATGGCAATGGGCACAGTAGCCAAGGCAATTTTTCCAATCAGGATAAAATCATCTTTAAGATAACGTTTTTTCAGTTTGTTTTGAAAAGAAACCACAACCCTTGCTAAAAATAATATATAGGCTATTTTCATCAGCTCGGAGGGTTGAAAAAGATTGGTGTTATGAAAGGCCACCCAGTTCTTCGAACCCGTGAGCTCATACATGGAAGGACTGTAGAAGAATATGGGCAGTACCATCAGAACCAGCCCAATGCCATACAGAACCGGTGTGAGGTTCCAAAGCAGCCTCGAGTCCATATGCATAACAATTAAAGCTAAGATAACTCCAACAATAATCCAGGTTCCTTGTTGACCTACCATCTTAACAGCTTGCGCTGGATAGTCATGACTTACAGCAACCCAAATGGCGTAAAGACCGATAACTGTTAAAAGAAAAGCCGGCAGGATGAGCGCATAGTCAATACGACTATCAAAAGTTAGCTTATTTTTAGGCTGCTTTTTCTTTTTATTGATTGTATTTGTTTTATTATTCAAAATGAAGCTCCATCACTAGAAAGTCTATAGGCTCTATTATACATTATTTATATAAAAATGGTTGCTTTCGCAAAACCATTTTTGTTCGTTATTCAAAGTTCTAGTTAGAACAAATTTCCAAGTAAATTTCCACCGAAGATTAAAGCATATGAATAGAATAAAATCGGCAGCGGCTTACATAAAATCATCACCCAGTTAAAGAATTTCCAACTCATACGAGTCTGACTTGCAATGAGAACCAAAGCGTCATCAGGCGCGATTGGTGATAGAATTAAAAGCAGAAAAGCAATGTTAAATCTCTTTTGTCCTTTTTCGAGCCAAGCCATATACTTGTTGTAGGTTTTCTCTTTGACAAAGACCTGGACTAAGGACTGTCCATACTTTCGTCCAAGATGGAAAAGTATTACTGAGCCAACAACAATCCCGACATAATTGTAAACGAACCCCCAGAAAGGTCCAAATATTAAGACCCCTGCTGCAATTGTTAAGCCTCCCGGAATAATAGGAATAATTACCTGGATGATTTGCATACAGAAGAAAATTATCGGACCAAGCAAAGCATGAGCTGTTACCAGACGTTTTAAAATTTCTTGATCTTGAAAAGCACCGAGATGCCAGAGGTAAACACTACCAACAATAGTAGCAATAAAACCCAAAATTGTAATCACGTTAAAGACTCGTTTGGTATATTTTAAGACATTGTTGTTCATCTTCACCTCGTTTGGATTTAGTTTGCTCTTTCTTTCAGATATTTTTCGCCATCTTCAATCCAAAGTTCTCGTTTCTCGGCTAAGCTTTTAAAGCCAATTTTATTACGTGAATCTGTGAATCGTTTTTTACGATAAAAGTAATGATTTTGTGGATTTTCTTCGAGGCTACGAATTGATAGACTGACTTTACCATTGTACTCATCAATGTCTATAATCTGGGCTTTTACATGTTGCCCTACTTTGATAACTTCTCGAATATTTTTGACGAAACCTGACTGAACTTCGGAAATATGGATTAAGCCCTTATGCTCAGTATTTTGACGATCCACAAACTTTACAAAAGCACCGTAATCCTGAAGCCCGATTATCTCAGCAGTGACTTTATCACCAATTTTTACAGATTTATCAATCATTTTATTTCTCGATAATTTCAATATTTTCGATGACTACATCGTCAACTGGACGATCTTGCATTCCAACACGTACAGCGGCAATTTTATCTAAAACTTCAAATGATTTTTCATCCACAAGTTGACCAAATACTGTGTGACGTCCATCAAGATGCGGTGTGCCGCCTTGAGTATAAACTTCAGCAACTTCTTCAGGCCAACCACCATCAATCAAGGCTGATTTTGGATAAGGAAGGTTTTGGTTTTGAACGATGAAGAACTGGCTTCCGTTTGTGTTTGGTCCAGCATTTGCCATTGACAAGGCACCTCGAATGTTGAACACATCTTGTGAAAATTCATCTTCAAATTTTTCACCATAGATTGATTCGCCACCCATACCTGTACCTGTTGGATCGCCACCTTGAATCATAAAGTCTTTGATAATACGGTGGAAAATAATGCCATCGTAATAGCCTTTCTTGCTGAGTTCAACAAAGTTTTTTACTGTTTTTGGAGCGAGCTCGTCAAAGAGTTTAACAGTCATATCACCATGGTTTGTACGAATGATTGCTGTTGTTCCATTATGTGCTTCAAGATTAAGTTGTGGGTAAGTCATTTGTTTCTCTTTTCTAAATTTTATCAAAAATCTCGTAGATGAGACTTTCATTTTTGTAAGTTTAATCGATGAGTTGAAGTGCGCGCAAAGCCTTTAATACACCATCATTCTGTACTGTATCCGTGACATAGTCTGCTTTTTCCAGAATGAGAGGATGTGATATTTTCATAGCAACCGAAAGTCCAGCCAAATCAAAAAGCTCCTTATCATTAAGCTCATCACCAAAATTCATCATATTTTCTGCCGAAAGCCCAAGATATTTTAGTACTTTCATACAACCATTAGCTTTACTACCAGAAACTGGAATAATGTCAGAAGAATTTGGATGCCAACGAACCATTCTTACTTTTTTAGATAAACGTTCAGGCAGGTGAAGCCTTTGATCATATTCAGATATCGTAAGCAGTTGAAAAACATCTTGCTCTTTGTAGTAATCAGGTTTAACCTCAAGTATGCCATAATCAGCAGGAATAACTTGTTCAGTCAATCCTTCCCATTTAGAAGCTTTTAAGTTCTCGTTTCCTACAAAAAGATATTCAGCTCCTTCACTCTTTAGCCATGTCACTATTTCATCAACTGTTTCTTTGTCCAAAGGATTTTTGTAAATAATCTCCTGCGCCTGGTTTTGCACCAAAGCACCATTAATCGTTACAAAAAAATCAGGATTTAAATTGCGGATTTCAGGGAGAACATTATAGTAATTTCGTCCTGTCGCAATACCTGTTTTTATTCCTTTTTGGCGTAAAGTTTCAAAGATATAGGGTAAGCTTTCGGGGATATAGCCTGTTTTTAAGTCACGTAAAGTATCATCAATATCGAAAAAAATAATTTTGATTTTTGAAGCTCTTTCGATTAAATCTTTCATGACTCTATTATAACAGATATAGGCTATTTTCGCTATTGTACATACAATTAGGGCTTATGCTGCTTGCTTTAAAAGTTGTTTACTGATCAACTAGTTTATGCTGGATAGCATAAATTGTGGCTTGCGTACGATCATTTACTTCTAATTTATTGAAGATGTTAGAGACGTGAGTTTTGACTGTTTTAAGGCTGATAAAAAGTTGATCCGCGATCTCTTGATTAGAAAAACCTTGGGCTAATATTTTCAAAACTTCCATTTCTCTTTTTGAGAGATTATCATACAATTCAGGTTTACGGTGTTTTTGCTGGTTAATTTTTTCTTTAACCGCACCCGATAAAACATCTTGCCCACTGGCGACTTTACGAATAGCACTGGCAATTTCGGCAGCCTGAGAGGTTTTAAGAATATAGCCTTTGGCCCCAGCGGCTAAAGCAGGAAAGACTTTTTCGTCATCTAAAAAGCTCGTCAAAATCAGAATTTTCTGTTCTGGCATTTCCGATAAGATTTTTTGGGTCGCACCTATACCATCTAAACGGTCCATAACCAGGTCCATTAGAATAACATCCGGTTTTAAGTTTTTTGCTTTAAGATAGCCTGATTCTCCATCAGCTGCCTCTCCTACTACTTCAATATCAGGCTGTATATTCATAAAGCTAGAGAGTCCTAAGCGGACCATTTGATGATCATCGACGATTAATAATTTTATTTTATCCATTTTTTCCTTTTAACTTTTAACTTTTTACTGACTCACTTGAGGAATGCGTATCTCAACACTTGTTCCTTGATTTGGTGCACTGATAATTTTAACATCACCACCGAGCAAAAGCGCGCGCTCTTTTATATTGACTAGACCATAGCTGGCTGATTTACTGTCACGTGTGTCAAAGCCGACACCATCATCTGCTATTCTAAGAATAATGTTCTCATACTGTTCTTTAAGAACTACTTCAATATTATCAGCTTGGGAGTGACGTAAAGCATTACTCAGAATTTCCTGTGCCATACGGAAGAGATTGTCTTCGATGTTAGATGATGCTTGAATATCACTGAGCTTTACATTGATATTGGCTGATATCTTCGCCTGCAATTCATCTGTTAGAGAGTTTAAGCCTGCAGAAAGTGACTTGCCATCTAATTCAATAGGTCTTAAATGAAGCAATAAAGCCCGCATCTCATTCTGTGCTTCATGTAAAATTTTTAAAACCAAACGTGTTTGTGTCAAAATTTGATCTTGTGTGAGATTAGAGTTTTCAGCTTCGCTGCCCGTTACAGAAGAAAGAATCATCGTGGCAGCAAAAAGTTCTTGACTGACTGAGTCATGGAGTTCTCGCGAAATACGTTTTCTTTCCGTTTCAACAATTTCTGCTTTATTGGCTGATTTTTGGCTTGAAAGTTCTTGCAGCTCGACAGACATCTCTTTTAAACGAAAATGAAGCGCCTTCAACTCCGGATGCTCAGGTTCTTGATTTTGGCTGACGCGCTGAATATCATCATAAAAGTCTCTCTTAATTTTACTGTTTTCCAGAAAGTTGAAAAATGTAAAAACCAAGGCTAACAAACCGGCTACAGAGAGAAAAATCCATATTCCATAAAAATTATTCGCAATTTCACCCATAATACTGGCTGTTGAAACGCCACTAGTGATCGAAAATAATAAAACATCTACCAAAACAATAATGATAAAGAGAACAGTGAAGGTTTTAATGATTGATTTCTTCATCCTTTCACCACCTCAACATTTCCTGTTTCAACTTGTAGTTTAATCCGCATCCGCTTTTCAGCGTCTTCCTTCATATCCGAAAAGTATCGGAAGTTTACAGGATTAATTTCAGTTTCTTCATCAAAAATCTTGACGATACCATTGTATACGGTAATTTCTAAAGCTACCGCAACATCGTCTGGTACGATAATTTTAGTATTTCCTGCTGATTTCTTGATACTCAAGCTGTTTCCTTCAGGTCTAAAATTCACATCATAGAGATCAATGACATCATTTCCATTGGATTTCGTGATATCTTCTGTATTATCAGCATAGGATTGGCTATAAGAAGAATTTGGCATCGTGTAAGCTTGTCTTTTCCAGAAGCTAATCCCAACCAGAAGAGGAAAAAGAAGCGCCAACCAAAACCATCCAGCTGTCAAGAGCATTACTGCAAAGAAAATCCAGAGTACTGCTGTGACAGGACGGAGAAAGGTTACTTTACGTGACAAGATACTAAATGATACGGCTAAAGCAAGCAATATAAGGAAGTACGGTGATTTTAGAATATGAAAAAGCAAAGCAACTACGATACAAAGCTCTATAACAATAAATGTTTTTATCCGTCTATTCATACCTCTATTCTACCAAAAAAAGGCCACTCTCTGCTCGGTCTTTGGTCTTATTTTACAATTTTTCATTCACGATTCTCTAAAGTGATACGCTAAGAAAGACCATGCTCCTTGGCACCCATTCCTTAATTTTTTTCATTTCTTTGACTCTATCAAATGAAAGCGCTACAATAATGAATACAGAAAGGAGATTTTATGGTCCCACAATTAATCAAAGCCGAATTAATGCCAAATCTTCGTCTAAAATTAACTTTTAGCAATAATGAAATTCGGTTCCTTGGAACAAGACGTTCCAAAGATTTCATTAATGAAAACAATATCTTAAAAAACATGCTTGTCGCATGGGGAGCTAGTCTATCATCACTTGCAGGCCCTGAGCAGAAACTAGAAATAAACAAGGATGGAAGTTTAACAGTAGAAAGGCATACGTTATCGGCGGAGGAACTTTATCGGTTAAGTGTAGCGAATCTTTCGGAACTTACCCTTTGATAAATAAGCTTACTTTAGAACCGTTTTCTCAATAAACTTCTGCTCGTTACAGGCAGGAGTTTTTTACTGAACTTAGAATTGATACTCACCATATCTGTATGATTTAAAAATATAATATATGGTTCCATATTACGAAATTTATTGAATTTTCATTTGAAAACCTGCTTCTGAAAAATATCGTCTATCATCTAATAAAATTTTTGATATTAAATTATTTATTTGCTGAAATAATTGAGAAACGCCTTCTGTCTATATTTCCTCGAGTTATACATATATCTCTCTTACAATTTTACAATATTTTTAGTAATAATAATTCAACTCCAACTTAATCTTTCCTTAATTGTTATTAAAAACACAAAGTATTATAATATAATCATCTAAATAAAAATGTTTGAATATTTTATAAAACGGAGAAAAAATAGGAAAAAACAAAAATTATACAGTACTTCCAAACAAATTCCTCAAAAATTGATAAGGGAGAATCTCCTTTAATAAACATACCTAACAGTTATTTAACGAGAATAATGGAAAGTATGTTTACCAATTTACAAAGAGCTCCGCTAGTATAGGATTTGGATTATCCCCAATATCTGGGGACAGTGGTGATGGTTTTGGTCCTGACACTCTTCTCGATAGAAACGAGGTATTTCATGTTTACTTCTAAAAAATTTAAACAAAATGAGCAAGATTTTTTAAACTTATTATATGATTTTATTTTGAGTGAAAATATCACTGCTAGGGAAAGAAAAATTGGATTACTAGCTAAAAAAGATGTGGAAAAGGGAAAGTACTTACTTGTAGTTATAAATAGAGTATCTTCAAGTATGCAAAAAGAAGCAATGAAAAATGGTTTATCTAGTGAGGCTTCTTCGTTCTATAAAAAACTTGGTCCTATTATTACAAGTATTGCCCCAATCGGTTTAAATAGAGGTTCTATGTTGTTTAACAATAGTTATTTAGACTGATAATGTTACAAGCTAGCCAATATGATGGGAGAGAAACAAGTGTTTAATAAACAAAAAACAAATGACTTTAAAGATTTAGAACGGGAAGTTTTAAGTGAACTAAAAGATATTATTGAAAACTCTGCGACCACTAACTTTGAAAAAGAGAAGGTTTCCATCGCAGTTGATTTAATTGAAAAAGGAGTCTCTCTATCAAATGTGCTTAGACGTCTCCAAATTACATTTGTTGGAAAAACTCAAAGTCCGGCTTTAAAAATATTTAATAAAAAAATATCTCATTATCTCAGAGAAAGTCAAATCTTCGGCACTGCTTTTATGGGCTCTGCAACTTCTCTATAGATTAAATCTAAACATATAAAATAAAAATGTTTTTAAATTTAAAAAAGAGAAAAATATGATGGACAAAAATTACAAAGTGCTTTCAGATGAAGAACTGCACATTTTGAATAGTAGGCATTGGATTTTATTTCTCGGTAAAAATTCTGATCCATATGGGAAACTTTTTAAGCAACCATAAATCCCCCTAATAAGAACATTCCTCATGGCACTGGCGGAACGCCTATCTTACATAATTGATAAAGTAATAAATGAAGAAATTCTAGAATTGATAAACTATGAATAAAACAGAAATAATGACTGAACTTGACCGTTTGATTAAACAACCACAAATAAGTGACGATGAATTAAAAATTTTGAAAGAATTGAAGGTTAAGTATCAAAGCAATGATAACCTCTCACAAGTCGCTCATGGAATTAAGTCTTCTTTAACGCCCTTAGCAATACAAGGCAAGCTGTCAAAGGAAAGCATTTCTTTATTTAGACATCTTACTCAAAATAATTTTTGGAATAAAGGCACTGGAGTTAACCCATTTTCTATGTGAGTCTTTTGGTCTAATTTTCACATCATTTATATTAACAATAATCCTAATCTCAGAGCATTGCTCATCATTTCTTCAAGTTCTTTTTTCATCTCTTCTTGTATCAGATCTTCAACTGGCTTATATTCTTCCTCTACTTTTTTATTACTTATTGAAAAGTCTATAGTTAATTAAAGGCAAGGAATAGCTACAACTGATTTGATATTTTTTTAATTGATGTTATAATTAATTCTTAGATTTCGAAAAGGAGGTGTTATTATAAATTTCTATTTATGGATTAAAATTATGATCCCACCATTTCCCTTCAAAGGATGTTTTTTTCACAGTTAAAAATTAAATAATTTAAGAAAGATTATAATGAAAAAAACATCCAAAAAAATAAATAATAGTATAAATTTACTTTTACTCGTATGTCTAGTAGGTTTCCCTCAGCTTAGTGAAACAATCTATACGCCATCTCTAACTGAAATTGCTAAAGCTTTCAATACAAGTCTCAATGTGGCTCAAATGACTTTGAGCATCTATTTTCTAGCGTTCGCTCTAGGAGTAGTATTTTGGGGAATCGGTTCCGATTATTTTGGCCGACGAAAGGCAATGAATTCTGGGATATTAGTATACATCATTGGTAGTATTCTTTGTCTGATATCAAATAATATAGTCCTACTATTTATAGGCAGATTTATACAAGCGTTTGGTGCAAGCACTGGATCAGTTACTACTCAAACCATTTTAAGAGACAGCTATACAGGAAAAGAACGGCATCATATGTTTGCTAAAATATCGGCTGTCTTGGCCTTCTCCCCTGCACTCGGCCCCCTTATAGGTGGTATTATCACCCAATTCTATGGCTTTCGGATTGTCTTTTGTGTGCTAGTAATCATGGGAATGTTACTGTTTTATTTTAGTTTGAAGAATTTACCAGAAACCCTCAACTACAATCAGGTAAATCCCAGCCTACTTAGTGTATTCAGTTTAGCTAAACAGATGCTCTTAGATTCCAACACTATCATTTTTTGCCTGTTCATTGGATTATTAAATGGTATGATCTTCGGATATTATTCTGAAGCTCCTGGTATCTTTATTGATCACTTTCATTTTACGCAAAGTCAATATGGATTTATGGGATGTATTGTCGCTTTATCCACAATGATTGGAGCTTGGCAATCTAGCAGGTTATTAGAAAAGTCAAATGCTATACTAATAATTAGAAAGGGGATATTTTTATCCCTTGTGTCAACATTATTTTGGGGAATAACTTCATTGATGCAATTAAATAGTATAAGTGAACTTATATTATATATACTAGGCATCTTTTTCTTATTGGTAGGAATTGGGATGGCATTGCCTAATTGCCTAAGTTTAGCACTCGATAACTTTCCAAAAACAGCTGGAATATCAGGAGCACTCTTAAGTTTAGGGTATTATCTCATAGTAAGTATTTGTACATTTGTAGTCGGGATAATTCATACAGGTTCATTGATTGTATTTCCCCTATTCTGTACTATTATCCTTGCTATGATGTTGGTGTTAGTAAATTTTTTAAAAATTAAAAGCAATCAATAATCATCATTTTATATTCATTCAATGAGTAAAATGCCGCAAATCTTCCTCGGTTGGGGAGGATTTTTATAATACCTCACAGATATCCTTTAAATAAGCGAGTGACTATTTTTTACTCTTTGATAATGACTAGGTATAATGAAAGAATATAATTGAGAAAAGGAAAATCTTATGACAATCACAGTTTATGTTGCTAGTGCTTTTAGTAAAAATCAAAAAGGAGGTAATAAGGCAGGAGTTGTACTCTTAGAGCACCCCCTAAACTCTTTATCAAAAATGTCTATTGCCAAAGAATTAGGTTTTGCAGAGACTGCCTTCATATCAAAATCTACAAGAGCTGATTATAAATTTGAATATTTTACACCTAAAGAGGAAGTTGATTTATGTGGCCATGCTACAATTGCTTCATTTATCATACTGGATTATCTCAATAAACTCTTCAAAGATAATTACACAATTGAAACCAATAGTGGGATTTTAACAATTACTTTAAAAGACGACATGGTTTTTATGGAACAAACAGAACCCAAATTTTATGATGTTTTATCTATTGAACAGTTCAGTGGTTGTTTTGATACAACTTTTATTGAAACAGATTATCCTATTCAAATTGTGTCAACAGGCTTAAAAGACATATTAGTTCCAATTAAAACTGAAGAAATGCTACATGACCTCCAACCTGACTTTTCTGAAATCCAAAACCTTAGCGATGAATATGGTGTTGTTGGTATGCATCTTTATGCCTTCAATAAAAACCGTATAATTTGCCGAAATTTTGCTCCTAGTTTTGATATTGATGAAGAAGCAGCAACAGGCACTTCAAATTGTGCCTTAGCATGTTACCTATATCAAAAAATCCATCTCGAAAAAGAATTATACGTATTTGAACAAGGGTATTCTTTAAACTCTCCTTCTGAAATTTTTGTTAAATTAGAGACCAACAGTAAGAAAGACATTGTAAAAGTCTATGTGGCTGGTAGAGGCCATTATTGTGAAACTAAATTAATTACAAATATTGAGGAATAAAACTAGGAGTACTAGTGTTATAATTTTCTCTCACATAAGTTCATCAGATAAGATCCCGCTATTTTCATACGCGTAGACACAAATAAAAAAGAATCATCAAAAAACTAATGATTCTTTTTTATTTTATAATCAAGTAATCTAAAATCTATATAAGTGTCCATGATTAAAGAAAGTGACACTAATGATCCAAATAAAGGAGTTATTGTATAGACCTAATGTACTTTTAAAGGGTTAATATTTTTATCAAAACTCTCTTAAAGCCAGTTATACCACTATTAGCGAATACCCAAAGCGATACGCGCATAGCGGATCATTTTATCTACTGTCCATGCTGGTATATTTTTGAACTTTTTTTATTGTTGTTATATCAGTGATTATAGACTACTGTACTTTCAAAGCCAAACAATAAATAGCTTGGAATGTATACTAAATGTACCATAAAGAAATTTCTAAAGACTCTTTTAATTCTTACCACAAATTGGTTTAAAAATCTCATTCAAATTCAGTATCATCAATTCAATAGAGTCAATTAAGTTTTTAATTTTGTTAAATCAAAGTCAGTTTGTTCTGGAAGTGTTGTTACTATGTCACTATTGTTCCATACAAAAACTGAGTGTTTAACTTCTATTATCTTCTTGTATAAGTATTCTATGGTTAAAATAATACATACTATCTATAAGATTTTGCAATGATCGTCGTCCTTTTTTACAAATTTAAATATTTGAGAGGAATAAGTTATATTTCCCCAATCCATAAAAACTAGGCTTATATAAGTAAATTAGAGATTTCTCGAATCATTTTCCTCAAGAGGACTTTGTTATAAAACTAAAAATGTGTTCTCACTAATCCCTTCAAATAAACTTATGCTACTAAGCTATACTAACTAACAAAATTATAGTAAATAGCTTTGGTATATTATCGTTCATCTGAATCTTGTTTTATAAACTCCCATAGTAAATAGAGGTATGGAGTAGTAATAATATTCATAATATCACCTCGACTCTATTTCTATTCCATTATCATGTAATAATTGAGCCGCTATACCGTTTGCTTCTTTCATATTCCCTGTAAACGTCCCATCATATATTTTTCTAAAGCCACAGGATGGACTGCCTGATTTAAGAATAGCTTTCTTGCATTCCAACTCCTCAGCAATTTTTAGCGTCTTTTTTGCTCCATATATAAATTCAGGAGTAAAATCTTCTCCCTCTTGACTCAACACTTTGTCTCCAACTATTTCAGCAGCTGGGCGTGGAGTTGGCAGCCCACCTAAAACTTCAGGACATACTGGTATTGCTCTACCACTTTCCACTAATTCTATGACCTCAGCATTAGGAGCTGCCTTGCCATTATATCGGCATGGAATACCAGCAAGGCATGAACTAACTAATATAACTTCTTCTTTTAGGTTATTTTCTTTTTTCACAATATAGCACCTCCTAACTCTATTGTACGGTTTTAAAGAATATAAATACAGTATTTTATATTATAAAACTTAAAAAAGCTCATATCGTTCGGAATAAAATGATATTTATAAACATTTTTAATTTAAAAAAGCAACAAAACCCTCAGCCTCAAAGATTACATTTTTATAACATAACCCTATAAAAAAGACAGGTGAAATGCATACCTGTCCTATTTTATAAATTATATTAACTGATATTTTATTAAAAGCATTGGCTGATTTATACATAACGTGTCCCTCAAGTAATTTTCGATAATTTTCTATTTAATATATATATATTGTAAAATTTCAGCTGGAATAAACGACACATCAGATAAAGCAGATAAGATAACAGGAGCGTTAATAATATTATCCGTATATACACACTAACAGGTTCATTTGTTTTCTCACCTCAGATAAAAGCCGCAGAAAAAGTTAAAGCTATATTTCAATGTTAGGAATACTGTGCCCACTTCATTAGGATCTAATTTTATCATAGACATATGTAGTATTCTAAACTTATATATTTTTTAGTATATTGATTACTTGTTATACTCCTAATAACTTTATATGATTTAAATTAATACTACTCATAAGCTAATTGTTTAATGATTTTTTCCAAATGAGGGTAACGATTTATCAATTGCTCTTGGGTAAATAATTCAAAATCTTCAAATGTAAAAGCAGGTGTAACCACACAACTTACTAGTGCGTAACCACTCTTCACTGTTGAGCCAAATATAGTTCCAGCGGGGACAGTCCATGAAAGTAACTGGCCTTTTTTGACATCAGGGCCTATTTTTACTTCTTCATAGTTCCCGTCAGGAAATATACAATGTACAGTCAACGCATTACCACTGTGATAAAACCAAGTTTCATCTGCTGATAATCTGTGTAAATGAGAAGGATTTTCTTCAGTGAGTAAAAACAAACATGCAGAACTTAGGCTCCTTTCTCCTTTTTGAGTAAAAAGTGTTTCAGGATGTAAGTAAGTTTCTTTATAATAGCCTCCTTCAGGATGAGGGAGTAGTCCAAGATCTTTTATCCAATCTTTGTAATTAGTCATTTTAACCTTTATGCTTTCTATCTGATTTTTAAGAGATACGATATGTAGTACAGATTAGTCTGGGGCCTGACCTACATGATCTCCCCAAAGACATTTTGAAAATTTAAAGTTTGAAAAAGAAGCTTTAAAACTTGATTCTTCAGGTAAACACGCATATATTCCAATATTCACTTTTCCACCACCTTTATTTAAGTGACATATCCTCATTTGGTGGAATATTTTGCCATCACTAGAGTACTCAACACGAAAATCGGACTCTCTTCTACTTACTCGATACCAAATCTCTTTTATAGAAGGATCTATTTCCATAGTTGACCAATCGGAATATCCGCTGTTTGTAACCACACACCCTAAATGTTGATAATCTCCATTCTCATATTCAGAGGAAGCTTTCAACCAATTTTCACTATCCTGATATATAACTATTCCACACTGGTCAAATCTATGCTTCGCATCTCTAAACTCAGCCTTGACTGTAAAAGAAAAATACTCTTCTTCCACTTCCCTATAGAATATTGGAGCATTATCATTTTGAAAGTTATAATAAGTTCTTTGCCATAAATCTGTATGAGGATTAGTATATATCTCGACCATTCCATTAAGTATTTTAGTTTTTTCCGGTTTTCTTATCCAATTATAATTCTCGCTCAACATATTCCTTTATCTTCCTATTTACATGGTATAAAAACTTAATGCTCTTTTTTATATCTTTCTTCTAATTTGCTTCTGTGTGATTCCATAATATCACTGATTGAAAGGTTATATTTATCTGCCATAATAAAAACATTATCTAAGACATCCCCAAGCTCTTCTTTTATATATTCAATCTTCTCTACTTCATTCCCCTCAACTTCATCTGGTCGATCTCTACCTATTTCTTTTTTTCTTATTGCTTGTGCTAACTCACCAACCTCTTCCGTGAGAAAATTGCAGCGTATAAAGGGGCTGTAATTATACCACCCTCTTTTTTTATAAAACATTTTGACCCATTCTTGATATTCTTCAAATTTCATGACATTTTCCCTTTCTTTTCTCGTAAATATGCGTTAAATTACGCTTCCCACTTTTATTCTTTCTTCATATTTAACGTTAATTGGTTGAGGAAGCTTTGTTAAATAGGTTTCGAGAGCTACTACATCTTCTTGTATATTTTCGTTAAGAATTATTCCTTTCTTGAAAGCCTCATAATTATCTTTTCCTTGCCCAACAAACGAATTAGTGACTACCTTATATTTCTTTCTCATTTGCAGAGGCTGCCACTTGTCATCCTTACGTACATCCACCCTTTTGAGTTCTTGCTTTTCAGAATAATAAAGTTTTAACTTTGAAACTTGTGGGAACTTACCATATTTCAAGGCTTCAAATAAGAAGTGCCCCTCAATTTCTAATAACATTAATTGCTTTGAAAATGGGAGAACTTTAATTAAATCTACTCGACTTATTTCTCCGGTAGGTATTGATGATCGAATCCCTCCCCCATTTATTACAGCTAAGTCTGGTTGGTATCCTTGTTCAATTGCTTCTAGAAAAAAAGCATCTGCTACTACATTTCCTAAGGTAGAGAAAGGTTTAGATGAAACAATGCGTTCTCCATCCATTCTATCCTTAACAGTAAATAGCTTATGTGAAGATAATTTATTTTTTTCATGCTTCATATCTGATAAGAAGGATTCCAATCTTTCATCAACTGCATTCTCACTAACTTTGTGCAGAAACTTATTGACCAATTTTATTTTTCCTGTATCTGTATATTCTAGATTAACTTCTCCTAAAAATTCTCCGTAAGCTCCAGCTTGTACTATAATCGTATCATTCACAATTATATTTTCTTCTATCGGAACGTGGGTGTGCCCCCCAACAATGACATTAATTCCATCAATTTCTTTAGCCAACAGCATATCTATATCATCTCCTAAATGGCTAACAAGAATTATAATATCACTCTCCAATTCAATCAATTTATCAATCATTTCCCGTGCTACCATAAAAGGGTCATTAAAAATAGTTTCTGAGCTTGGAAACCCGTAGGAAGGAGTTTCCAATGTTGTAAGACCAAATATGCCTATCTTCACTCCTGAAGGTAAGGTTTTAATCATATAAGGTAAAATTTTTTTCTCTTCAACCAAAGGAGCGATAAGTTTGTCATGCTTAAAATTAATATTACTAGCAACTATGGGGAAATTCACATCTCTTATAAACTGTGACAAAACATGAGAACCTCCATCAAATTCATGATTTCCTAAAGTCATTACATCGTAGTGTAAAAGATTAAGTAATTGAGCTTCCTTCTTACCATGATAAAGATTATAGTATAAGTCTCCTGAAAGAGCATCCCCTGCGCCAATCAATAATGTAGTATTATCTTCTGATAGATTTTTTTCTCTTATTTCATTTATTTTCTTTGCTCTTTTTCCCATATCATCAAGATAAGAATGGGTATCATTTGTATGTAGAATTGTAAGTTTCATTTTTCCCCAATAAATATAAAATAGTTACTGCGCCGCAAAAAATAACCGGTAAAAGCTAAGTATACAAGTTACTATATATAATAGCAAACTATTCATAAAATTTCAAAAATATTTAAGAAACCACTAGAATTGCTATTGCTATTGCTATTGCTATATCTTTTTCTTTCCTTGTTTACATTAGAACATGATCGAAATCCTGATAATATTCTTATATGTCACTTGGAGCCATAATTTTTGCAATAGTATATCTTAAAACTAAAAAATCTTTAACTTTCGTTATCCTTTTATATATGTTGGATAATATATTAGGATTAATAAACTAATCTGAAAATATATATAAAAAACAGAAAGTCGACAACTTCCTGTTTTTTATATATATTTTTCTTTTTGTTTTTTTGTAAATTTTTTAGATTTATTTCTATTACCACATATATCCATTGAGCACCACTTTCTTCGACCAGTTTTGTCGAGGAATATAAGTATACATTCGGGATTTGCACAATGCTTTAATTTTTTAATATCTTCATTCTCAATGAGCTCGGAGAGAGATAAATAGATCACTGATAAGAAAGCACGATACCCCGTAGAATTATAGGGAACTAAAACATGTTCCTTATCAACAATACGAGATGTAAAGGGTAAATTATGGAGTTTTTTATTTATATCTGAAATCCAATTTTCTAATGAGATTTCATGATTCATGAAATGTTGTAATTCACTTCCAATAACTTCTCTTAATTTTAAAACTTTTTCCGTTATATCTTGTGTTCTAACTGTACTTTCTAATATGTCTAGTTGGTGTTTTTTGGGTACACTACTTGTTAATTTTTTCTGAATTAAAATCCACGAAAGAAGATCTGTTTCATCATTAATAAGCTCTATTTTTTTCTTGTATCTCATTATTTGAGTGTTAACAAGGTTCAGTGCCAGATTATCCGTAGTAATCACAAACTTTGATTCCATTTTATTTCTCCTTTCTGTTTCGATTGAAGCTTTTGTCTAACAGTACTGCTTATATTTTAAATAGCAATATGTAGAATATAAAAGATATTTTCACCAAGCTTTAATATTAACCTAATATCAAATCCTCTTCCATATATTATCATTCAAAATCGCTAAACCAGCTGAATTAATCTTATCAAATTACAATTTATTTTACAATATTAATTTTTTTTAGGCAACGTTTTATCTAATATCACTTCTGGTAAGTGAAATAATGGTTCTCGCTCCTATTTCAGTTAATTTTCTTCTTAAGCCCCTCAGTAACTCATGTCTGAAGATTATGAATTACGCCTTTTGCTTTCTTAACAGATGGTGGGTTAAGTTTTTTAATTACTCCCAAATGATAATAGAAAACGCCCTATCCATTTTTCATTTGGTAGCATGGTATTCACTACTATAGTTTGATTATCAGTTACACGAATATCTTCATGGGAAAACTGATCATAGATTAAGTAAGAAATTTTATTGGAAAATTCTAACTCTACATCCTCCTAAGCAGAGTTATACGCAGAGGTATTTATTAAAGAAAGGGTAAAATTATTTGTTTTTAAAAGTATTAATTGAATAGAATAGATGAAATAAAAACGAAAATCAGAGTAATGAGATTTATTTTTATATATTCAATTAGTTATTTAACAATTTCATATATAAATTTAGAATATATCTTTAAATATTTG
The DNA here is from genome assembly GCF_037892375.1 of Lactococcus formosensis. Classification (NCBI taxonomy): domain Bacteria; kingdom Bacillati; phylum Bacillota; class Bacilli; order Lactobacillales; family Streptococcaceae; genus Lactococcus; species Lactococcus formosensis. Next base: position 105,863 of record NZ_CP141721.1, read on the forward strand.
AGGAGCTTACCTCATAACTATCCCAAAAAACCATAATTTGTATTTCACCTCCTCCTTAATCCTAGAAATTATTTTAAAATCCATATAGTTTTATCTATTACAATAATTACTTGTGCTTTTCATTACCTATTAGTAACCATAGTTTGAGCTATATAAACTAAGTATAATATGTAAATCAGCTTTCTTACTTATTGATATTAATAGACACATAGTACATCATTTGTCCATAATCGCTGAGCATATTTGTTGTATTTGATACTACATTATCATAGAATATTTTTCATGAAATATGTTAACCCCTTCAAACTCTCTAATAGAGTTTTTTTTTCTGATAAAAAGTTTGATTTATTCCATAAAGTTTTTATAATTATCACTTTATCATTCTTAACTTTTATAATCTCCCCTCTAAATGCAAAAGCAAAAGAATTTACAAATAATGAAACTATAGTTGATATTAAACTAATAAACGGTCCAAATTTCTATCCCTCCAGTACAATTAATTTCAACGTTGAATTTGACTTAAGTAATAAAGAGGTTGAACCAGGTGATATTCTTAATATCTCTATTCCAGAAGGTCTCCTTATTCCTAAAGATACACATATAGAATTTAAGGATGATAACGGAAATATACTGGCTATCGGGCAAGAAAAGGATGGAAAAATTGCCATCATATTTACTGAAAAAGTTCTAGGAAAAGAAAATATACATGGATTTTTAAATCTTGGGTTGAAAATTCAGCCGGATATTTTACCTCTAGGAAAAAATATTTTGGAATTTGAAATAAACTCCGGAACAGTTCCTATTGAAATTAATATTGAGGAACGGATTGAGGACTTAAGTAAAAAAGGCAAAATACTAGAATTACCAGATGGCCGTAAAGCAATTAAATGGACTATTATTGCTAATCGTAATGAGATAAGTATGAACAATCTCGTCTTAACAGATACGATAATAGATAATAAACTTATATATACTCCTGAAGGGCTTCAAGTGTATACAGGCCAGTGGTCTGATGTAAAAAAAACTTCTTACAAAAGAAAAAAGTTACTCTCAAGAGGAATAGACTACCAAATAGCTGAGGCTCAAAGTGATGTGACAATTAATTTTAGCAATGGTAATCAAATGTATATTATAGATTTATTTACTGTTATTAAAGATCCCAAGAGCATAGAAACAATAGGGGAAACATTTAAGAATAATGCTATTATTTCGTGGATAGATGATAATGGAAAAAAAACAACAAGTAAAACTTCTTCTCGAGTAGTGATAAAAGATTCTGGTTCAGGAATTGGGGGTAATAATAAGCCCCCAGTAGTCGATCCTACTGATCCTACTGATCCTACTGATCCTACTGATCCTACTGATCCTACTGATCCTACCGATCCTACCGATCCTACTGATCCTACCGATCCTACCGATCCTACCGATCCTACCGATCCTACCGATCCTACTGATCCTACTGATCCTACTGATCCTACTGATCCTACTGATCCTACTGATCCTACCGATCCTACCGATCCTACTGATCCTACCGATCCTACCGATCCTACTGATCCTACTGATCCTACTGATCCTACCGATCCTACCGATCCTACCGATCCTACTGATCCTACTGATCCTACTGATCCTACTGATCCTACTGATCCTACTGATCAACATACTGTAGAAAATAAAAGGTCTCAAATAATGACCAAAAATATTTTATTCCATAAATTCAATCTTCCCCAAACAGGAACTTCGGAACATCTATGGGTAGTTATCATTGGTCTTATCTTATTATGTGTAGGTGTAATAATGTCTAAATACCGAAAATTTTTTTAACTAAAGATTACACCAGAATAAAAATTTAACTAGGTTTAATACTCTTATAAACTTATATATCAAAACGCATTAGCTTAATCTTTTTACTATTTTAAAGTTAAGTTTTTGTGTTTTTAATTTTAATACTCAAAAGGAAAAGTATATGAAAAAACTAAAAAAGTTCTCAAAAAACAGCTTGTTAATCTTATTTGTAATCACACTGATTATTGGTGAATTGTTCATTGATTCCTCCACAATTTGGTCCCTCTGCATTGTCCCTATCCTATCTCGGGGCCATAATTTTAATCCTAAAAAGTAAAAACAAACCTTTGGAAAAAATAGTATCATTTTTTATATTTCCAATTTTTACAAGCCAAATTTTTCAAGTTTTACTTATTTTCATTATAAAGGATAGTAATACTAAATCTATATTTTTTTCTTTGCTTTTTATTCCTCTCTCTAACTTTTTTTACGTAATATTCCTCATTAAAACTAGAAAAGTATCTTTGAAAGAAATTGGACACATGGTAACTACTATACAATCTATACTATTTGTTTCCACATTAATTGGATTCATAGTCAAAAACCCTCTTCTCTTTGATGGTATTTTAGTCAAAACAAAAATGAGTTACTTTGGTTTAGCTTGTCCTTATCCTTACCTCTCCTCTCTTTCTATTTCTCAAGTAATCGAAACTCTTACACAAACTATTTTCATTCCTTATCTTACATCCGCATCTATGATAAAGGGATGGATTGAGTATAATAACTTCTTAAATGAGCAAGTTAAACACTAAGATCTAGACTGAGAGACACTACAAAAAATTAGTATATATTGAACAAAAATTAATGAGATACTGAACACCTTGGATACACTCGTCTATTTTCCTCAGACAATCAAGGTGTTTTTCTTGTTCAGAAAAAATGCATTGGTTATAATAGTTCGGTATCACAAAATTTTATAAAGAGGTTTTACTGTTGAAAAAGCAAAAGTTTTCCAACGAGCACATAAAAGCACTTGTTCTATTAGCTGTTTACTTACTATTTATAGTTATCAAGCCAACACAGGGATTATTTATGTTATTGATGATAAATATTTTTCCTACTTTATTTGAAAACGAGTTTATGATATCAGCTATAGTATATGCTATACCAATACTCTTAACTTTAGTCTTCTATGCCAAGGAAGTTTTCAAAGACTTTTCCTATTTTAAAACAGAAACCTTCAAAAAGGTTTTGTTTCTTATAGCTGGATTTGCGGTCATGATGTTAGCTAATTATGGTATTAATTCTATAGGAAACTTAGGTAGTACTGAAAATGAACAAGGAGTTAGTGACGCCGTAAGTACTGTTCCATTAATTTATAGTGCAATATTATTTGGTATATTAGGTCCATTACTTGAAGAAATTATCTTTAGAAGAATCCTCATTAAAGACTTATCCACTTTTATCAATGAAAAATTTGCGATTATTTTTTCTTTGTTAGCATTTGCACTTTTGCATGTGGATGGGAATATTATGGATATATTTAGCTATATACCCTTATCTATCGTTATAACTATCTCATATATTATATCCAAAAAAAATATCGCCTATGCTTGGACCTTACACATGATCAATAATCTATCTGGTATAGTCGTATTTCCATTGCTATTTACTTAATTTTGTTGGAAGAATAATATTTTTTCTAACTTAATCTTCTTAAAAATACTAGATTACCCATAGCCTAGTATTTTTATTTACTTTTTCTTTTAATAGAATTAGCGTGAACAAACTATACATTCCCATAAAAATACAGGAGTTATAATTTGCTTAAAAACAAACATCTAGATTTAGTCTTACACTTAGGAGTTATAATAATACTACTTGCTTTGGGAATGATAATACTTCTATTTCTTTTGACTGATTTATTTTATACATTAACATTTATTATTGAAAAAACTGTTTAATAAATATCAAAATAATCATATCTACTCACTTCTTAGTGGGTAGTTTTATCATAGTATTTAACTATATAGAAGTGCTCAAAATTTTTTCCAAAAGAAAATAGAAGAAAAGATAAACAGAAACCATACATTTTACAACTTTATGAGTTTATATGGTTAGCCAAATCAATCATTTTAACTTCTTCATCTGTAAATGTATTAATAACAGTTCGTCTCTCTTTAATCCATTTAACACGATGTATAGGCGCTTCCTCATACCTCATGTATTCTTCTCATTAACACAGTTATGCAAACAATGCCCTGATATCTCTCAAATGTGCATTAACGGATGTCTCAGAGTAGCCATATTCTAGTCTGTTAACTAAATATTGTTTTACATGAATTGGTTTGATTTCGTTAATATTTAAAATATCATTTTGGCACAAAAAAACAGAGAAAACCTTTAGTGTTTTTTCTCTGAATATAATTGTATTTTTCGACAATCCTCTTGCTTTATTGTCAAAAAGCATTTCTTGAATTGCTGATTGGATTGAAATTTCCATGTTGTTTTCCTCTGTTTTTACTAGATTTAACAACAATAAATGTTTTTTCAAAAACGGCTTAGATACCGTACTAAATGTACTTTTTAAGAGTTAATATTTCTATCAAGACTCTCTTAAAGCCAGTTATACCAAGATTAACGAATACCCAAAGCGATACGCGCATAGCGGCTCATTTTATCAACCGTCCACGCTGGATACCAGACGAGATTGACTTTGATTTCAGTTACTTCTTCAACTTCTTTGAGTGCATCATGAATTTGATCAGTTAACACGTCTGCTAGCGGACAACCCATTGTTGTCAGTGTCATTTTGACTTCAGTAAACCCATTGTCTTCAAAGGAAATTTCATAGACCAAGCCCAAGTTAATGATATCAATACCTAGCTCAGGGTCAATAACAGTCTCCAAGGCTGCTAAAATCTTTGTTTTAATTTCTTCTATTTGTGTATCAGAATATTTGCTTTCTTCACTCATAAATTTCTCCACATTCTCATTGTAAAATCTATTTGACAATGTTATTCTACCATATTTTTAAAAATTTGACGAGAAGAGTAAAAGATAATTTATAAATCATTTTATAGACACCACGTCTAAAAATTGTTATAATTATAGTGATATAAAGTTTTAAGACAGCACTTGCTGTGTAGTGAAAAGGATACACTGTGGAGAATAGAAAAGAACGTACAAAAGCGCGACTTCGCGATGCAATGACTCAACTTTTACATGAAAAGCCATTTGATCAAATTACAACCACTGAGCTTGTCAAAGTTGCAAAGATTAGTCGGAGCGGATTTTATACGCATTACCAAGACAAATATGAGATGATTGATCAGTATCAAAAAACATTGATTAACACAATTCAATATGTCTTTGAAAAAAATGATGGAGACTTGCAAAAAACAATGCTTGAGACCTACGAATTTTTAGATAATAACGAAATCTACGCAGCCCTGCTTTCTGAGAACGGCAGCAAGGAAATCCATCAATTTATGCAAGCCAAGTTAAAAAGCATGATTGAAAACTCAATTATTCCAAGAGATTCAAGAAGAAATAACCTCGGTCGCTTAGGTAAAATTTATGCTGCTACTTACTATGCTAATGCCATGTTTGGCCTTACACAAGCATGGATTCGGCGCAAACGTAAAGAAACTCCTGAAGAGATTACAAATATACTCAGTAAGCTTATCAACTGATTAGTAATTCAAATAAAAATATCCAAACATAGAGTTTGGATATTTTTTTAAAGGGATTGAATACTTTTAAGAAGTCTTTCAAGTCCATCTTTTACCTTGGCTCGTGAACAGCCAATATTTAGGCGGAGAAAGTTGCTTCCTTCCCGACCATATACCTGTCCATCCATAATAGCGACTTTTCCTACGTTGATTAAAGCCTGCTGTAACTTATCCATGGAGACACCTTGTTCTGAAACATCAAGCCATAAAAGATAAGTTGCTTCCGATTCGATAAGCTTTATCTTTGGCAAATGCTCTTGCAAAAAACGGCGTGTGAAGTCTACAGTATCATCCAAATAACTATTCAGCTCTTTTAGCCATATATCCGATGTCCGGTAAGCTGCAATCGTTGCTTCCATTCCTAAAATGCTACAAGAGGAAAGCCCATCTTTTTCTTTTAAATGTTCACAAAATTCTTCACGAAGATTCTCATTAGGAATTAATAAATAGGAAAAAATCAATCCTGGGAAATTAAAGGTTTTGCTGGCAGATGTTAAAAGAGCAATATTTTCTGTACCATATTTCAAAATTGGATGCTGCTGCTGCTCTTTGCGTAAAATATCCATATGAATTTCATCTGAAACCAAGAAAACATCGTACTTTTGACAAAGCAATACCACTCGCTGGAGTTCCTCATTTGACCACACGCGTCCCGTAGGATTATGGGGCGAGCAAAAAAGGAGAATTTTGTTATTGGGGTGAGCGAGTTTTTCTTCTAAATCTATAAAATCAATCGTATACTTTCCATTATGAAAAATTAATGGATTTTCCACGTACAAACGATCATTTGCCGTAATTGTTTTAAAAAAAGCATCATAAGCTGGCGTCTGGACAACAATACCTTCTTGAGGTTGAGACTTAATTTCAATCAACTGAGAAAGAGAGTAAATCACACTTGGACTGTACAAGATCCATTCCTCATCAATCGTAAAATCAAACTGTTTTTGATACCAAGCAGAGACAGCTGATTTCAAATGTTCGTGATTCCAACGTGTATATCCATAGATTGGATGTTGAATTCTCTTTTGTAAGGCCTGATTAACTGTCTCTGGGATAGCAAAATCAGTATCCGAAATGGTAAAAGGCAATAAATCTTTTTGACCAAAACGATCCTCTACAAAATCCCACTGTGTACAAAACGTTCCTTTACGATCGATAATTTTATCAAATTCTGTCATATCAATAAATGGTAAAACAAGACCTTTGTCTTGTTTTACTGTTCTCCTTCTAAATCAAATTGTCCAATGCATTTCGGACAGTCGTTACTTTCGTTCCAATAATAACTTGAACACTCGTATCATCTAAATGTACGACTCCTAAAGCACCCAAATCCTTGAGTCTGTCATCTTCGACAAGTTTACCATTATTTAAAATCAAACGAAGACGTGTGATACAGTTGTCGAGTGTGACGATATTTTCTTTGCCACCTAATGCAGCTAAGATTGCTTCGGCATTATATCCAGACGTATTGCCACCATGTGCTATCTCTTGATCTGAATATTCTGGCTCAAGTACAGTTTCACGTCCTGGTGTTTTCAAGTTTTTCCATAGAATAACCTTTTTAAATGTGAAATAGTAAGCTGCGAACCAAAAGGCACCAACTAGAGGGATCAAGAACCATTGTGTATATGAACCTTGCATTACCCCAAAGATAAGGAAGTCAAGAACTCCGCCATCTGTATTACCGATTTTGACACCTAATAGGCTGACGACCATTGCTCCTAGACCAGTCATAATGACGTGGAAAATCCAAAGGAATGGACTGATAAACAAGAAGAGAAACTCAATAGGTTCTGTTATCCCTGTGACAAAAGTGGCAATCACACCAGAAATCAGAAGTCCTTTGACTTTTGCTCGATTTTCAGGTTTTGCTGTACGATACATGGCAAGCGCTGCGGCTGGAAGCCCAAACATAAACGTTGGCATTTTTCCTTGCGAGAGGAAAGCTGTCGCAGAGCCCGAAATTGGTAAGCGATTTGCCAATTCCGCATAGAAAATGTTTAAAGCACCGTAAACTTCGTGCCCATCAATTAGTGCTGTTCCACCAGCTTGAGTAAAGCGAATGGTTGCAACAAGAATGTGATGCAAACCAAAAGGTAGAAGCAGACGTTCCCCAGAGAAAAAGAGAAATGGACCGAAAATACCTGAACGTTGAATCAAGTTCCCCACTTGTTGGATAAGAAGAGCAAAAAGTGGCCAAATGACTGGGATAGCTAATCCTACCAAAGCCATTACTAAGGCAGTAATAATTGGTACAAACCTTGATCCCCCAAAGAAAGCAAAACTGTCTGATAACTGTATGTTGTAAAATTTCTTGTGGAGATTGTAAACAATAATACCAGTAATGATACCTCCAAGAACACCCATTTCGATAGTTTGTACGCCAAGAGCCATGCCTTGGCCAGCTTTTTGCATGAGCTCAGGATCAGCAAGCTGTCCACGTTCAGTCAAAAAGAAGTTAATAGACAGATTCATGACCATATAACCAACAAATCCTGAAAAAGCCGCAACTCCTTTTTCTTTCTTGGCTAAACCTAAGGGGATAGCCATAGCAAACATCACAGGTAAGTTACTGAAGGCAAAACCACCAATAGCAGAAAAGAAACGGAAGACAACTTGGAGTACTTCGTTTCCTAAGAAAGGAAAAGCATCAATGGTCGATTGACTCGAAAACGAACTTCCTAGCCCTAAAAGAAGTCCCATAAAAGCCATTAAGGCTACAGGAAGCATAAAAGTTTTACCTAATTCTTGGAAGAAACCGCCTAGGGCAAATTTTTTCTTTTTCTTAGGTTGTAGCACTTTAGTTTTTGTTTCAGCACCTTTTACCACAGCTTCTCCTATTGGTACTCCTCCTTTTACTTTTCCTGAGGCACTGATTCTCATATCTTTTAATTTTTCAGCTGTATTTGTAATAACAACGATTGCCGTTTTTTCAAGTCCAGCATCTTCAACTGCTTTCCAATTCACGCGCCCAATCACTTGGCCCGCTTTAACAGCCTCCTCTTCTTTGATAGTGAACTCAAATACCGACTTATCCAGACTGACTGTATCAATCCCAATATGAAGTAATACTTGCAAATCATCTGCAGTACTAAATCCTGCAGCATGACCTTGAACCATTCTTACTATACCAGAAACTGGTGCATAAATTGTTTCACCAGTTGGTTCCACAGCATACCCATCTCCCATTGTTTTTTCAGAAAAAATTGGATCCTTAACATCCTGTAATGGGATAATTTCTCCCTCAAAAGGAGAATAGAGGTTTTTTTGGTTATTCATCATTTAACCTACCTTTATATTTTTGTTGTAAGTTAATATTACCACAAAGTAAAACGCTTTCACGAAAACTACTAAAAAAACACCTTCTCATTTGAAAGTATTTTTTTAAATGTGTAAAATTCCACGATAACTGTAGTAAAGTGATTGCAGAACCAAAAGTAAAGGCGTCTTATCTGTCGTGTCATAGCCATTTACTTCCTCTTTTTCTGTTAAACAATAGAGCGGAATATCGACTATTTGTGCTAAACTATTTTCAGTCAAATTGGTAAGACTAACCAGTTTGTGTTTTCTGGACTTGGCCAGTTCTGCTAATTCCAAAACGGAAGGTGTCTCTCCAGATAAAGAAACAAAAAAGAATACTTCATGAGACGAGTTTAAAATCTTCTTTTTCATTTCCTGCTGATATTCAAAAAATTGAAATTTATCATCGAGAGCAAAGAGGCTTTTTACATACATCTTCGTCAGAAGTCCTGTTTGATCTAGCGCATAAAAATTTACACTTTTCGCTCTTTGCATTAGCTGTACAACCTTCATTTCTCTATCTTTATCGATCAAATCAAAGTTTTTTAAGAGAATATGCTTATGCGCACTCATACTTTCAGGAGTTGTGAGTTCTTGTTTGAGGTTAATCTTAAATTCAGAGAAATTTTCATACCCCAATTTTTTACAAAACCGTGTAATCGTGTTGGGGACCGTGTAAAATTTTTGTGATAAGAGAACTATCTTAGTTTGACTTACTGCTTCTTTATTTTTTAAGATGTACTCTACTAGGTCTTCTTCTAACTCTGTCAACTTATTTTCTTTATTTTTTACGCGTTCCTGAAAATTCAGCATTTTACCCTCTTCTGTCTCTTTTTAAGGCTTTATCTTATCTTTTATTCTACCATAGTTTCTTTTTAAAATAAAAGCGCTTTAATAAATTAAGTTTATCAGAATAATTTTTCACAAAAAAAAGCCTATTTGATAGACTCTTTTCTTTCATTATCTTATTTGCTATTTTTTTCATTGATCCATTCAGTGGAAAGGGTCATCGCGGCACGTGTCGCATGAGTATCATTCATTGAATTCACCATAACAAAGTCATGGATAATGGCTTGGAAACGCACTTGAGTGACTTCCACTTCAGCTTCACGTAGCTTTCGTGCGTAGGCTTCTCCTTCATCTCGCAGAACATCCGCTTCGCCAGTAATTATCAGAGCAGCAGGCAAGTCTTCCAAATCTTCTTTTGTTGAACGAAGCGGCGAAGCTGTGATTTGTTTACGGTCTTCTTTACTGGTCGTATATTGATCCCAAAACCAAATCATTCCTTCTTTAGTTAAAAAGTAATTTTCTGAAAATTCATTATAAGAACTCGTATCAAACCTAGCATCTGTTACAGGATAATACAAAACTTGTTGTCCAATCTTTTGACCACCCCTTTGTTTAGTCATGATCGTCATCACAGTGGCCATATTTCCACCAACAGAATCCCCAGCTACAGTAAGATGATTTACATCAAATTTCTTATCGTTAGAAAAATCTTTTAGTTGCTGTAGGACAGCATAGTTTTGTTCAATTGCTGTTGGGTATTTGGCTTCGGGTGACAGAGAGTATTCAGGAAAAACCACAACGGAGTTGGTCCGTACAGCGAGCTCACGAATTAGTTTATCATGTGTATGTGCATTACCAAAAACCCATCCGGCACCGTGGATATAAAATATAACTGGTAATTTTTTATCTTGTTTAAGAGGACGGATGAATCGTACATTAATTTTTCCCCATTCTCCTGTATCAACAACAACATCCTCAATATCAACGTCTTCCTTTGCGACTGGAGAATCCTGAACTTCATTTAATAAACTTCTTCCGTCTTCTACCGGAAGTTCATAAATACGAGGATGGGGTGCATTTGCTTCACTAAATTCTAGTGCAGCTGATTCTAAGGAAATTCTTTTTACCATTTTATACCTCCAAAAGTACTTTTTATTATCATTTATTAAAAAATTGCTTTTTTATTGTAAGGTTGAACGTACAGTAACCATGAGACTCCGTATTGATCTGTGAAATGTCCGGACATCCCACCCCAGAATTGTTTTTCAAAAGGTGAATGAACGATTACTTTATTTGAAGCTACAAGTTTATTCCAAAATTCTTTCGCGCGCTCTATCTCCCGACCATCTTCAGCAGGAAGATCGAGTAGAATAGGCAAATCAGTACAAGACGTATTCTTTTTTCGAAAATTATCAGCTGCCATAATCGTCTTACCTAAAATATTAAACTGCGAATGTACTGTCTTCTCTGAAAGTGTTGCTTCATCTATACCAAATGATTCCGCTAAATCACTGTGAAGTGGTACTCGCATAATGTTACAAGCACCGAAAACTTCTTCATAGTATTGGAGCGCTTCTTTCGTATTATCGAATGCTAAATAAGGGTTCAATCCCTCAAGTGATTTTCTTAATTTGTTATACAAAAGTCGGTTCTTTATCACTGTTAAAATCCCCATCATCATTAACTCCTTTCTGAATTTATTATCAAAGGATATAATTCTAGGACTACGTTAATTTTCTGAATATTATTTTAATAACATTTTATAATTTTAAGCTGGGCAAAACAAGAAATTGGTATCGGAAAATATTTTCATGCTTATTTGAGAAGTTTATGTTAGGGAAATAAAAAAGGAGGATGATCCCCCCCTTTTTTTATTTAACAGTAGTCTCACCAGTTACTTTAACTTGTTCTTCGCTAGGGAGTTTGTTATATGCATCCATCAATTCTTGATTTTTAAAGATAAGATTTCCATCAATCATTGCCTCTCCATCAACACCTTTTCCGGTTTGACCGTGGAAGCCTTCAGCATTCACTTCAACATCTCCTTTAACTGTACCATTTGAAATATAGAATTGTGGAGAATTAACTTCAAGTTTTTGTACAGTGAGGGTATAGCGATCGGTAACCTTGCGGTCTGCATCTTGTGTATAAAGTGCTAATTTACGTGCTTCTTCCCCTTCTTTATTTTTAAAGTCCCCTTCAACATTCAAGGTTTTATCCGATGCGTCTAAGTCCTTACTAATTGCAGCAATCCAAGCACCATCCTTAGAAAGTCCCTTAGAAAGGGTATCAAAGTTATCTGTACCTGCAGTTGCCCCAGCAAACACTTCAGCAGACTGTTCTGTTTTTGTTTCTTCTGATTTTTTTTTACCAGATCCACAAGCTGTCAAAACACCTAATGATAGGGTTGATACTGCTAACAATGAAAGAAGTTTCTTATTCATAATATACCTCGCTTTTCTTTTTCTTCATTGTAACATAGACAGGTATACCTTTCAAGAAAACGCTTCCTTTTTTCGATGAAAATATCACTGTATCCAATTAAGAATTTTTCTAGGACTTTTTTCAAAAGAAGAAAAATAAAAACTTCCCCTCTGGAACATCAGCCATAATCGTCCTTGCTTACTCTATCACTCTATTTAGTAAAAAAAAAATAGTTGACTAACATATTTTAGAATACTAAAAAAGCCCCCGATACAAAGTGAAGACTACTTTATATATTAGAAAGAGATGGGAGCTTGCTGACCTTGATCCCCTGTGATGAGGCCTAACTTCATTATAACACTTACTATCTTTATTTATTAGCAAAGCATGTATTTGTTTAAAATGTTAAAAATAACTGTTGTAAAAGCACTCTATCTTTATCAACATAATGATTCTATCTTTGATTCTTTAGGATATATACCTATCAAACCGATTTTTAAACCATGCTCAATCTACGATAGGACTGAGGAATAAACTTTCTTATCTCTTCTGGATTAAAACCTGTCATTAATTTATGATCATCAATGATGATAGGGGTTTTCAGAACTTCGGTATGCCCTAAAATAAAATTAATACTGTCATTGAATTTCATATTTTTAATTTCTTTCATCAGCTTTTCAGATTCAAAGCCAATTTTTCCATTTGATTTTAAAATATCTGCAAATCCATTGTTAGACAAAGCTAGCGCTAAGAGCAAATCGTCTCTTGATATATAGCGAATTCTTTTTGGCGAGCAACTGATTTGCTTGTTCTCGAACCATTCCAGTGCTTTTTTACTTGAAGAATTGCTATTCTCATAATAAAATCTTATCATTTTTAATATGTCACTTCTTAATACTAAATATTATATTATTTCCTGCAACACTATCTTTAATAATAAAAACCTTCAACCCTGATCTGGAGATAGAAAAGTTAAGGCATCACTATAACAACCATCAAACAAAATTATTATTTTCTGATACTGTTTTTTAGGACAGATATTAGTATAGCATGATAATGAATAATCAATATCAAAAAAATAAGCAGTTTTAAAATTCTAAACAAATTTTTAAATGATTTATATAGCACATTCCTAAAATTCTCCATAAAAATAAGGGCTGCTAAGCCCTTAAAATACGTTTGGATGTCTTCATTACCAATATATGTTCTATTTTAAAACAAATGGTATAGTCATGTATTTAAAATAAAATATATTCAGACAATAAAACTACTTAAACTGAACGGGGTAAGACGAGTGCCAAAATTAAACCTAGAAACCAAAAACCAAATAGAGTGGCCAAAAAAACACCGAATATTTGCCCACCAGATAATCCACGTGAACTGGCAATTTTGACAGGCAAAAAGAAGATGAGAATTGCAATGAGCAAAATAATTAAAGACAACCAAAAATTTTCTGGTGCACTGTTCCAAATTTCTTGTAGACGTGAGCTAATATTTTCCAAACTAATTTTTTCTCCAAAGTTTCTTAATTCTTTTATAGGTCATATTTATTACGAACCCAAAGAAATAAAGTATATGACCCCTTGTAGGAGTATCATAACATCCATTTTCATTATTTTCAAGCTTCTTTTACCACTGTTTAGAAAGTTAAAGATTAATGTAAAACTGTATAAAGTGCTGTTAAGGCTTGCACAGCAAGTATTACTACTATTGGCGACATAATAACTAGGACGACAAGTCCTGGGCCTGATAACCATTCTTTATCTTTATTTTTTCGCATACGCATCTCCTTTGTTATTCCTGCAGATAGTTTGATTCTTAATATCCTTAAATAGCTTCGTCTGCTTGCTTCTCATAAATATTAAGGCTTAATACCAATAGAGGCAATGCATATTATAGCATAAAATTCATTTTTTTTACTATTTTTAAAAAAGAAAAACCGCTCAACAGAGCGGTTAGACAAGTCAAAATTATTTACGACGTTCTGGGATACGAGCTGCTTTACCTTGCAATGCACGCAAGTAGTAAAGTTTAGCACGACGCACACGACCGTGACGGATAACTTCGATTTTTTCAACACGTGGAGTGTGAAGTGGGAAGATACGTTCTACACCAACACCGTTTGAGATTTTACGAACAGTGTAAGTTTCTGAGATACCAGAACCTTTACGTGCAATAACAACACCTTCGAACATTTGGATACGTTCGCGAGTTCCTTCGACAACTTTAGCGTGAACACGTACAGTGTCTCCAGCGCGGAATTCAGGGATATCTGAACGAAGTTGACCTGCATTGATAGAATCGATCAATGAAATAGACATTTTTTTCTCCTTTTGCTCATCAATAAAGCCATTGGCCCAGCGGATAAACAGTTTTATTTATGCCAAAGTGGCACTTATAACATTCTACCAAATTTATTCTGTCTTTTCAAGAGCTTTCTTTGGAGTTTTAGCAAAAGTCATTGTAAAAATAGTTTGCTGTTCATCACTTGTAACAGACACTTGCCCCTGATGTTGTTCAACTATCGTTTGGACAATCGCTAAACCAATTCCATGAACACCTCCAGCTCCTTTATAGAAACGCTCGAAGATATGTGGCAAAGTCTCTGGATCAATTCCACTCCCATCATTAGCAACCGAAATCACCACTGCACCATCTTTTTTTGTACAGGTAAGTACGATTTCTGTTTCCACGTACCGCATAGCATTGGAAACTAGATTACTTATTGCTCGTCGTAAAGCTTTATAATCACAAGTAAGCATCACTGCTTTTTTATCAAAAACTGTTGTAATTTTAATACCTTTTTGTTCAGCAAATATCTCTTGCTCCTTGGCAATATCTTTCATAATTAAACGAACATCTTGATAAACAAGTTCTTGATGCACACTTAGACTATCTAACCTTGAGAGAGTCAGTAAATCTTCCACTAGCTCACTCATCCGGTCTGTTTCATAAAGGATTGTCTCACTTGCCTTTTTAGGATCCATCACCTCGTAAGAAATCCCTTCTGCATAGCTTTTTATTGCCATTAAAGGTGTCCGAAGTTCATGCGATGCATTTTGAAAGAAAAGTTTTTGGTTTTTATCGTTATTATCCAGCTGTCTTGCAGCGACATTCATATTATGTGCTAGGGTAGCCAACTCACGGTCCTGAAATGTTCCTTGATATTCAGTAAAATCCCCTTGACCAATACGTGTCGCAAATTTCGCTAAAATGGATAATGGCTTAATCAAACGCTGAGTTACAAAAGTTACAGCTAAACTAAGAATAACAATGACAGCTAAAGCAACAGAAACTAGGAACAAATTAACTGAATTTGTAAAATTAATAATCCCAGTAATATCTACATATAGAACCTGATATAATCCAGAACTTTGGCGTATGGTTTCAATATAAAAAGTACTTCCTGAAGTATCCAGACGATAATTTTTTACCTTACTTAGTGAAACTTTTTGATTTTTTAAGGCTTGAGCGATATTATTCGCTGTATCTCTTTCAAAATTACCAACCTTTTCCAAATCCTGTACTTCATAATTATCATTGATATTAAAAGCAACAGGGTGTGTATTAAAGCTGCCACGGGGTGCATCTTCTAAGTCCGCAGAGGAACTTCCTGAGGGCGGAGTAACTTGTGCTTGATAAATCCTGACTTGGGATAACTGCCTAGAAGCTGAATTGCTAATATAGCTATTTATCAAGATATTAAAAATGAGGATAATCCACAGAAAAGCAAAGAAGACAAAACCAATATTTGTCAGAAGCAAGCGCGTCTTGATGCTGAGAGGTTTTCTCCTAATCATCATTGCTCCTTACTCTGCTTCTTCATTTTTTTGTTTTTCAAACTCGATCCGACGGAAAATAGCTTTAACTCGCATCACCAATTCCATTGGGCTGAACGGTTTAGTAAAGTAGTCATCACTGCCCAAATCCAATCCTGTCGCATAGTCTAAGTCACTGTCTCGAGCTGTCAACATAATAATGGGTACGATACTTTGTGCACGTAGGGCTTTCAAGATTGTAAATCCGTTAGAGCCAGGCATCATCACATCTAAAATAACAAAATCACTTGGCTCTTCATTAAAACGCTCTAAGAGCTCATCACCAGTAGGAAAATCCTCTACTTTAAAATCTTCTTTTTCCAAAAAAGCTTTGATGGCTAAACGAATATTATCATCATCATCCGCAATATATATTGTTTTACTCATTATATTTCCTCCTCATTAATCATATCTACAAGTTCATGAATCAAATACATCCGATTATCTAATGCGTGAATCTGCTCAGCACATACTTGCAATTCATTACTTAAGTGATCTGGCATTTCACCGCCGTATTTGTAGCGGACCTTATGTTCCAGTGTCGCCCAAAAGTCCATTGCAGAAGTGCGCAATTGTATCTCGACACGACGAGCTTCATTATTAAAAAGCGGGCCAAGATTAACTTCTAGTATCATATGATAAGAACGATAACCACTCGGCTTCGGATGATTAAGATAATCTTTTTCACTGATCACATTGAAAGCTTCTTGATTTTTAATGATTTCTACGATTTCATAAATATTTTTAGCATAAGCACATATAATTCTTACACCGGCTATATCTGAAAGATTTTTTTCAGCTGCTTCTGCCGTTACAGGTAAGGCTTTTTTCTTCAACTTGCCTGCAATACTTTCTGGCGATTTAATTCTTTGCTTGATATGTTCTATCGGGTTAACAGGTTCATAAGCATTATAATAAGCATTAAGATTAGAAAGCTCTGTCATGATGACTGCCAAAGCACATTCATATTTCACCAAATTTCGCTTGAGTTTCTCAAACTCTTCAACTTCAAAGCGGGTCGTTTTTATTTCTTTATTCATATTCATTTCCATTCTTGAAAGAGTTTTCACATATGTCTATTATACCAAAGGCTGCAAATTTTATCAGCTTTAGAAACTACTTCATTTTCTCCGCCCACTCGTAGTTACAAATAAATCAAAAGGAGGCCAACTCCTTTTTTAAAATAATTAAAATTATACAATTACAATCTTAAAATGTACTCAACTTAAATTGCGAACAAAAAAAGAGGAAATTCTTCCTCTTTTTATATATTAAAATAAATGACTAAAGCTAAGATAGACAAAAGTGCTGTGACACACCAAAAGACAATATCAATCTTCCACTCACTCCAACCTTTTCCTTTACCAGAGAATCCCCCAAGTTCAAAATGATGGTAAATCGGCGTCATACGGAAAATACGTTTACCATGTGTTACTTTAAAGTACGAAACCTGCATCATAACAGAAACGGTTTCTAAGATATAGATAAAGCCAATCAAAAGGAGCGTCCATTCGACATGTAAAAGAATCGAAACGATGGCGATAAAACCTCCTAAGCCAAGGCTTCCCACATCCCCCATAAAGATTTTTGCTGGTTTGTGATTGAAGAAAAAGAAAGCAATCAAACCACCAATGACAGATAGGATGATCAGTAGGACATCATATCGTCCTTGAGCAGCTGCAATTACAGCATATGCGCTGAGAGAGATAGCCACTGTGATACTGGCTAAGCCATCAATACCATCTGTAAGATTCACGGCATTTGACCAACCTACAAGCCAGAAGATAATGAAAACTGCAAAGAACCAGCCTAAATCAATTTTCCAACCCAAGATATTAAGTACATTTGTACTATCCACCTGCATCAGGATAAGATAAGAAACAATACCTGTGGCTATTTGGGCTAAGAGTTTATGACTGGCTTTAAGCCCGCCATGATTTTTTTGGCTAAAGATTTTCATGAAGTCATCTAAGAAACCAATCAGAGAGTACATCGCTAATACCCACCATGCTGTGATGAACATAGGAGTAAATTGTGCAAAAATCAGAGCAAATACCGCTGAAACTAGGAGGGCAGCAACTACAAATACGAGACCTCCCATGGTTGGTGTGCCTGACTTACTTGCATGTTGTTTTACTTCTTCAAGAGTGGGTTGTCCCCCAAGTTTTTTCTTATGAAAAAACATAATAAAGCGTGGTATTCCAATTGCGGTCAAAACCAACGCGACTAGAGCTGCTAAAAATGCAGTGATTAACATAGTGCCTCCGACTGTTACTTAGAAACTTTGTTTCCTTTATTTATAGAGCTTACTCAGCTCAAAATTGAAAGAGGCGAAAATTTTCGCCTAATTCATTGTGACTGTGATTGTTTGATTGTCTTTAAGCTTGGTTCCCATTCCCACACTTTGTGTGTTCACATGGTCGCCAGAACCTTGATATTCAATTTTCAGATTGTACCATTTTGCGAGTTGTTCAACTTGTTCTTTAGACCATTTAAACATATCTGGCATGATATGATCGCCATCAGTAAGAAGCATGACAGGGGTGTTTGCCCCCACTTCTTGCCCCTTTGGCACAGATTGTTTGGTTACCTTTGTACCTTGACCAATCACAATCGGTGCTAAAAGATTACGACGTAAACTATCTGAAACATTACCTGGAGCCTTACCTTCGTAATTTTCGAGAGTAACTTTTCCAGCTTTCAATCCTGACGTATCTTGCGGTGATGCTTCTTGGTTCTTGATTTGCTCTGCGCGTGTAATTAAAGGGTTAGCAACGTCTGAGATATAAGTCAGTGACCAAGTGCTTGCTGGAATTTTGATGTTCATATAGAAAATAAAATCTGGATTTTCTGGTGGATACATGGCTACTGCAGAATAAATATTATCCTGCATCCCCTTCATGTAGCCACCTGTATCTGCCGCAATCTGTGCTGTACCTGTTTTGACTGCCATTGTCTTTCCGTTAACCATGAAGAGCGGGCCTGGTTCATGCCCTTGCGATTCCACTGTCAGATAAGATGTTCCCCATGTTGGATCAGTATTAACACCTACCATCAGTTCCTTCGTTTTATTTATTGCATCTTCGGAAACTGGACGGCCAACAACTTCCGCCTGACTTTCAAGATAAGTATTTTTATCTTTATCTACAATCTTACTCACAACGTGAGGTTCAAGCATTTCACCCTTATTCGCAAAGCTTGTCCAACCACGTAGAAGTTGAATTTGTGTCGTACTGATACCTTGTCCAAATGAAGACTGGATTTGAGATACTGGGTTATCGTCAGGAAGAGCACCAAACTGTTCTCCCCCCATCCCAATACGGGTTGGAACACCGAACTTAAAGCGGCGTAAGTAGCTGTCCCAGAGATCACTCCCCATATTTTGAACAATCCGTGTCATTCCAGCATTACTGGACATCATGAATCCTTGAGCAAAAGTAACTGTTGATGGAAGTTTAAAAGTCCCATCTTCGCTTTCATTAGCATCCCAGTCATTAATGACGACATCATAGAGATTGACACGGCGGTAGTAAGAGGCATTCAAGTCTACTTTATTGCTATCCAAAGCTGAAGCCATCAGGAAAGTTTTCATAACAGATCCAGGCTCAAATTGTGACTGGTAAAGCATGCTGTTCTCTGTGAAATGTGGCTGTTCGCGTGCTGCTTTATCATTAAAGTTATCAGCAGTAATTGTTGGACGCTGCGTGGTAGCCAAGATGTTACCTGTGTGTGCATCCATCAGTGTGGCAGAAAGTTGCTGACCACCAGACTTTTCTACAGCTGTATTCATGAGTGATTCAAGATTCCCTTGTAAACGGGCATCTAAAGTTGTATAAAGATCTTGACCATTTTTTACTTGTTTACTTACAGTTGTTGTACCAGGTAACGGACGACCATAACGGTCTTTCTCATAAGTTTCCTCACCATTTGTACCGCTAAGTATATCATTAAATGATGCTTCTAGCCCATTGATTCCAACTAAACCTGAGGCAGAATCACCTGGTGTTTTCAAAGAGGCTATACCTACAAATTGTGAAGCATAATTTGGTTCTGGATAAGAACGTGTTAAGTTAGGTGTGAAGCCAATTCCTACTAAGCCAGCATTCTCTGCATCTTTTTTTATCTTTTCCATCTTAGCGAGAGGAATCTTAGTTCCTGCTGAGCCAAATTGGACTTGAGCTTTTCCAGAATTGAGTTGTTGCTCAATCAAATCCTTGTCAATTTTTAACTCTTTATTAAGAAATTCTGTGACCTTTGGAAAGTCAGCCTTATCAACATAAAGTTTATTGTTGTTATTATCAACTTGTGTCTTATCGAGTACAGCATAAATTGTGTAATCACTTGCATCAACTGCAAGTGGCACACCATTCCGGTCGAAAATTGTGCCTCGTTTAGCATACACAGTTGTTGTGTTTAAATAGTTTGTCTTAGCCATTTCGGAGATGTTCACACCACCGATTTGATTCACTGTAATAATCCAGACAAAGCGAAATATAAAAATCGCAAACAGAGCAATAGCTACTACAAATAGACTTTTACCTACACGTTTACGATTTTGTTCAGGTCTTTGATGACTTTTTTTCGCTTTTTTCGAAATACGTCTGAAAGGGAGAGTAATTATTCGAAAAATATTTTTCATTTTGTCGCTTTCAATACATTATCAGAATTATAAGAGATACCATACTTATCCGTAACTTTTTGTAATTTGTCTTGGGATGTTAACTCCTGAATTTTCTGGTCATACTCAGAATTTTTTTGCTCTTTAACAGTAATTTCACTGTTATGGTGCAATGTACTACTTTCAATTTCCTGTGTTTTAGTTTGAATGAAGAGTTGGGTAACCGCAAGCATCAACGCTACAACGACCATCGAAAGATAGAATACTTTTTCAACCCCAGAAAACTTTTTGAACTTTTTAGCCAAAACTTCTGGTGCTAATGAGTCTTTTGAAATTGCATAGCTATCTTTTTTGGCTGCTGTTTCAATATCAAAATATTCTTTAGGTTGTGCTGCCATATTTTTCTCCCTTCTCTCCTTTTTCATCAGTTTTAATCTTTTTGTTTTTCGGCCACACGAAGTTTGGCACTGTGCGCTCTGTTGTTAAAAGCAAGTTCTTCTTCACTCGCAAGAACAGGTTTACGATTGACTAACTTGAGCTTTGCTTCCATATCTTTTGGAATCATAGGAAGTCCTTTCGGCACATCAACTGTGCTGTATTCTTTAAAAATTGTTTTGGTTAAACGATCTTCTAAAGAGTGGAAAGTAATCACACTGATTCGTCCAGAAACATTTAGCAAATCAATTGCTTCTTCTATTGATTCTTCAGCTGCTCCAAGTTCGTCATTTACTTCGATTCGGATAGCTTGAAAAATACGCTTCGCAGGATGGCCTTTTTTCTTAAGCTCTTTTTGCGGAAGTGCTGACTTAATGATGTCTGCCAGCTCTGTTGTCTTTTCAATTGGTCCAAGCTTACGTGCTTGCTCAATTTTTCTAGCAATTTGCTTTGAAAATTTTTCTTCGCCATAGCGGTAAAAGATACGGACCAAATCCTCATAAGGATAGTCATTTACAACTTCATATGCAGAAAGTGCTTGAGATTGATCCATTCTCATGTCTAAACGTGCTTCTTTCTTATAGGAGAAACCACGTTGGCTGTCATCAAACTGTGGGCTCGACACACCTAAGTCATAAAGAATACCATCAATTTTTGTAACCCCTAAGTCTGCAAGACTTGAACGTAAGTAGCGGAAGTTACTCTTTATCAATGTCACCTTGTCTTCTGCCAAAGGTGCTTTAAGGCGAACCTTTGCATTCTCGTGGGCAGTATCATCTTGATCAAATGAGTAGAGATGACCTGTTGTCAACTTACTCAAGAGATATTCACTGTGTCCTGCACCACCAAGGGTTGCATCCACATAGATGCCATCAGGTTTTACCTCAAGCATATCAACAGTTTCGTGTAGCATTACAGTATCATGCTTGAATTCCATGTTTACAAGTTTACAGGCGAAAAACGCCATCCTTCCCTAATAGCTAATATTCATTATAACATTTTTCTCAAAAATGTATAGTGGTTTACAATATATTGTAAACTTTTTTTCTCTTGTTCTTAATGTTTAGTTTTTCGACGCATATACATGGCATTAGCC
The DNA here is from genome assembly GCF_037892375.1 of Lactococcus formosensis. NCBI lineage: Bacteria > Bacillati > Bacillota > Bacilli > Lactobacillales > Streptococcaceae > Lactococcus > Lactococcus formosensis. The sequence goes on from NZ_CP141721.1 coordinate 127,859, forward strand.
ATTTTATAGAGAAGTTTACTTACAGCGAGATCAAATTCGCCTACATATTCTTCAATCCGTGGATTAAAGTGCTTTTTAAACTTCAATAATCCATCGTTCTCTGAAAGGGAATTTTCAAGCCCACCCATATTCAAGGTCTTTGCTCCATTTTCAAAAGCATGTTGAATCGTTTCAAGCCATACTAAATAAGAGGGATAGTATTTTTGGAATGCTGTATCTGTCCCAGCATAAAGGGTTTCAGCAGCGCCAAAAGCATTGATAGATAAAGTTCCTGCTACCGGAATAATCTCTCCTTTTTCTGCGATAAACTGCGTAATATCCGCAACGTTTTTCTCAGCAATAGCAAGTTCTTCAGTTAAAGTTTTTAAGCGTTTTTCATTTTTGGCTTTTGCTTGATTATCTTTAATCTTTTCAACATTAGCTTCCATATCTTTTTTTACTTTAGCCATATTAAATTTTACTAAGGTAATAAAAGCATCTGAGCCATAAGTGTCCAAAAGTTTTGTATAATAATCAGCATTACGAAGACTTACATTTTTACGTGCTTCTGTCTTCTTCATCAATTCAGCAAAAACAGGAACTAACTCCTTTCCACCAAAAGTTACTTCTGGGTAAGAATTACGTGCTTTACGAATAAATTGACGTGTTTTTTTATCTAGATTTTCTTCTGCAAAATCTTCTTTATAAATGACAGCATTGTAACGAGGCTGAATCGTATCATGCATTTCTGTAGTACGTCCAGTATACTCAACACCAGCACTTGTTAAATTTGTCAGAAGATCATATGCATCGTCAAATTTATAAGCAGGATCAAACTTGATAAAAAGTGCTTTTTGACTTTTACCAAATTTTTTCAATTCTAACAGAACAAACTTTAATAAAGCTTTATCTGTATAATCCATCAAAATTCCACGTGGAATATAAAGCATTGTGAATCCCAAGGGAAGTGGACGAATCAAGACCAAGCAACTTGCAACGAGCTTATCGTCTTGATAAAATCCGATGATTTCTGATTTCCAACTGCTTTTGATTGTCCCCCATTTTGAGGTTTGTAAAAGGTTTGGCATGCCAGAGGCAGCAACAAACTTGTCATGTAGATGAGGATCGAGTCCAATTTTTACTGTGTACATATCTCTATTCTATCAAAAATTATTAAAAAAAACAGGCTCAGTTTGAACCTGTTTGACCAACTGGGGTAGCTGGATTCGAACCAACGCATGAGGGAGTCAAAGTCCCTTGCCTTACCGCTTGGCTATACCCCACTGTCTATCTTTCGACAACAGTAAATATTTTATCAAAATCATGAAAAGATTTCAAGGATTAACTCTATCCTCCAAGATAAAATATAAAATTAAGCACCTAAGTTATAGGCTTTGATTGCTTCTTCCATAGCATCCGCAAAATTACGAGTAACAGCAAGTTCTTTACCAGAAGCAACCACAACAAAACTACCATTTTCTTCATTAATATCAGCGATGATTTTTTTGCCTGATTTGACTTGAACACCTGTTTTTGTGTCAATAACTTCAATTTCTGTATCTTTTTTCTTAGACATCATCAGTCTCCTTTATCCTTCATATCTAGAGATTTTCATCTCAACTTTTCAATGATACCATTTTGCCGAGTTTTTGTCACGCTGTTTTTCCTTGTATGTATATCCCTTTTCAAATGCAATGCATCTTATTGTCAAACTTCTCAAATAATTTGAAACAAAAAAAAGAAATACCCATACAGGCATTCTTTTTTTATTTCTTATGAAAGTTCCGCAACGATTGCCTTCAGTTGTGCTTTTGTTTGAACACCGACAACTTGTTTCACCATTTGACCATCTTTAAAGAAAATTAAAGTTGGAATACTCATAACACCAAACGCTTGTGGTGTTGCAGGATTTTCATCAACGTCTAACTTACAAATTTTGAGTTCAGACTCATCAAGCTCTTCTCCCAATTGTTCAAGAATTGGTGCTTGCATACGACAAGGGCCACACCAAGTTGCCCAAAAATCTACAAGTACAAGTCCCTCTTTAATTTCTTCTTTAAATGTAGCATCAGTAATGTTATATTCCATTTTTCGTTCCTCGTTCTTTATTATGAGTACATTCTAGCGAATTTTTAGCTACTTTACAAATATTATGATTGTTTTTATATTTTGAGTCATTTCAAGGTTGCAATTGTTGCACCACTGCCACCAGCATTCATAGGAGCATACTCATAACTCTTAATATGACGATGTTTCTGTAGCTTCTTTTGGACCATTTCACGAATCACGCCCGTTCCTATACCATGAACAATTGTGATTTGCAGTAAATTGGCAAGCAGAGCCTGATCAATATAGTTGTCCAGCTCTAACTCTGCTTCTTCGTATCTCATACCACGTAAATCAAGCTGTGCTTTAACTTTATTGCTGACTTTCCGAGTTACTGATTTAGTTTTTGCAGGTTGGTTTCTAGCAATTTCTTCCTCTGTTAACTCAAATTCATCTTCTTGCAGTTTGGTCATTATTGATCCCATCTGCACTTGCCAACGTCCATCTTTTTCCAGACGAATAAGTTTTCCGCGTTGCCCATATGCTGTTACCAAAACTTCAGCCCCCTGTTTCAATCCGCGCTGTGCCTTGGCTTTCTTTAAAACTTTGTTTTTACTGTAATCAACAGATGGAACTAGATTTTCAAGCTCACTACGGGCTGCAATGATTTCGTGAGGTTTAAGCTGTGCTTTATCATTCAATGTTTTGAGAATTTCTTGAGCTTCTTGACTTGCCTTTTTCACGACTACTTGGGCTTCTTGTTTTGCTTTTTCTAGTTCAATCTCGCGCTCTCGATTAATTTGATTATAAACCTTGGTTAAGTCTTTATGAAGATTTATATTTTCTCGCTCTAACTTCTTAATATTTGCAGCTGCTTCTGTTACTTCACGCGTTTTTTCTTCTAAGCTCGCAATCATATGATTGACATCATGTTCTTCATCAGAAACCATATTACTAGCCTCTTGAATGATTTGGTCTGACAAACCTAAGCGCCGTGAAATTTCTAAAGCATTTGAACGACCTGGTACACCCAGCTGCAGACGGAAAACAGGCTGCATTTTGTCAATATCAAACTCCATGCTCGCATTAAGGACTTCAGGTGTTTCGACACCATATGCTTTAAGTTCTGGATAGTGTGTGCTCGCCATAGTTTTCACGTTTTTACCACGCAAATATTCTAAAATAGCAATAGCTAATGCGGCCCCTTCCTTAGGGTCCGTACCTGCGCCAAGCTCGTCAAAGAGTACCAATGAATTTTGATCCGCCTTGTCTAGAATAGAAACAATATTTGTCATATGGCTGGAGAAAGTCGAGAGACTTTGCTCAATGGATTGTTCATCCCCAATATCCGCAAAAATCTCATGAAAAACATGTGCACGACTGCCTGCACTTGTGAGAATAGGCAAGCCAGATTGAGCCATAATAGTGAGTAAGCCTACAGTTTTTAAGGTAATTGTTTTACCTCCAGTATTTGGCCCCGTAATTACAATCGTGTTTAAACTATTATCAAATTTGATATCATTGGCCACAACTACTTTTGGATCAATCAAGGGATGGCGTGCATCATAAAAACAAATATCTTTGTTTTGGGTCAACTCAGGAATACTGGCCTTATGCTTCAATAAGTAGTTATACTTGGCTCTAATCAAGTCGAGGTGACCTTGTAACCACGCATTCTGCCGGATATCTAAACTATAGGGTTTAAGTTCTTCACTGACAGCCCGAAAAATTCGAATCATTTCATTTTTTTCTTCGATTTTCTTTTGATTTAAATGATTGTTAAGCGAAACAGCAGCATTGGGTTCAATATAGAGCGTTTGCCCTGAGGCAGACATATCGTGTACTACACCAGCTATTTTATTTTTACTGTCTGCACGCACAGGCAAGACTTGGCGATCATTACGCACCGTGATTAAATTTTCAGTGAGAGAAGCAGCATTTTTAGACAAAAGTTCCTGCATCACCTTTTTAATATCTGACTGATAGCGCTTAATGGCTGAACGAATGTGCATAAGTTCAGCAGATGCATTGTCATAAAGTGAACCAGAGTTATCAAAAATTTCAAGTGTTTTATGTACAGGAGAAAGGTCTGAGAATTTTTGGATGAGTTCCTCAAGTGTTGGTATTTCAACATTCTCTGCTTCATCAAAATAACGCAGAATATTAAGCCCCTGTTGGACAACTTTTTTTATTTCAACAAACTCTCGCCCACTCAATTGAGCATCTAACTCTAAGCGACGTAAAATTTCACTGATATCTGCTGTTTTCGTAAGATGAATTTGTCCATTTTCTTGGGCTAATTTTTCAAACTCTGCTAATTCATCAAATAAGTTTTGAATTTTGCCGGTATCTGAGAGCGGCTCTAGTTCTTCCAACTCTTTTTTACCTTGGGCGGTTGTTAAAAAGGCCAAGAATTGCTCTTTGACCTTGTCAAATTCTAAAATTTGGATAATTTTTTTATTCATAAATTCTAAATATTACCTATTATATTCTCAATAAATATATTTTTCAGCATTCCTGAAGAAATCGGAGTATGGCTAACCATTAAGCGCACCACGGCTGAAGCGTTTAAATGGTTTTGAACAGTGGGCATTGGTACAAGCGCAAGTAGCGTAACGGCCATTTGTATACCAAAATAAGTTGCTCCGACCGCAAGAATACCTGCAATAATCTTTCCAGTATTTCCGAAGGGGTGCAAACGTGTGATGTGGATAAAAAGTCCAATTAAACGTATCACCACATAAGAAACCATGAAAATAATCATAAAAGCAAGACCAGCGTAGAAAGCATCATCAATTTGGAAAAGCAAGTTATTATCAAAAAAAAGTAAACGTGAGTCTGCTGTAGCGCTAGAGAAAGGTACCCACATTGTTAATTTTGAAGCAAGCTCTTTATAATTTAAAAAAGCAATAACTGCAGATATAATTATTCCCAAGCTATATAGAGCCTGTAAGACTAATCCTCTTGAGTAGCCAACCAGAAAGGCCCATATAAGTAATATTAAGATAAGTAAGTTAATAAGCATAATGTTTTCCTAAATTTCTGTAAATCGTTCGTTTACTACCCATTATACCTTATTTTCTCCTCATTTACCAAACAGGCTTGAAGAATGTCCTTTTTGTAAGCTATGGCTAAATTCAAGCTTCTGTGTCATATCGTTGATTGCTAGTACAGCTTCTCCAAAACCTACTGACATCAAGGGAGCTTTGCCTTCGTAATCACTAGCATCACCTGCTACATAGAGTCCTGCAATGTTTGTCTCTTGTTGTCGATTTGCTGTTATTCTTCCTCTACGGCTCAGTTCGAGTTCTTCATTTAAGTCAACATGATTTGTCATCATTCCGTAGTTTACTAATATTTTATCTACTTCTAAATGGCGTAGCTCATCTGATTTTACCCGTTGCAGCTTAAGTCCTTCTGTTGATAACTCCTGAGGAAGATAAGGTGTATGTATTTCAACTGTTGATTGTTCCAGCTCTGCTACTGTTAAAGCATGGGCTCGGAAAGAAGGACGACGATGAATGAGATGAACTTTGCTGGCAACTTTTTCCAACATAAGAGCCCAATCCAAGGCACTGTCTCCCCCCCCAAGAACCGCAACTTCTTTTTCACGATATTCCTCTAAATTTTGAATAAAGTAATTTAATCTTCCTAATGCGTGAAGTTCTTCTTCTTGCTCGAGATTAAGCTTACGCGGACTGAGCAAGCCAGAGCCTGTTGTTAACAATACTGCTTTCGAATGATGTGTACTTTTACTTGTTTGCAGTACAAAATGCTTATTTTCCTCTTCTTGGCTAATATTTTCAACTTTTTCATCTAAATACAGTTCATGTGGTACACGTGCAAGTTGTGCTAAAAGATTAGCCGTTAGATCTGCTCCTGAAATCTCCGGTAAACCTGCTATATCATATATCATTTTATCTGGATAAAGCGTTTGAGGTTGACCACCAGCTTCTTCAAGAGCTTCGATTATCTTGACAGTCATTCCACGCATCCCAGCGTAAAACCCGGCGTACAACCCAACAGGGCCAGCACCGATAATTGTTAAATCGTATAAAGTTTCCATGCCTTCATTATAGCAAAATTGTCAAAAGTTTTTTACATTTTAAATTCCATCCATCTTTAACACAAAAAACCGACGAAACGATTTCGTCAGCTTTTTAAGTTAAACACGCCCTAATATTTTTTTCATACCTTGAATAAGTTTGTATTTTACAGGCTGTGGATAATAAGAGAATTCCCCTACTTTTTGTGTGATGTAACCACCGAAATTTTGCTTAAATTTTAACACGCCATCACTGCCATCAAAGTTTCCTGAGATACCATAAAAATTATAGGTTTTCATCTGACGTTCAATTGCATGGAGCATGGCTGTATGCTGCATAAGGAAAGGGCCACCTAACTTTCCATAAGCGCCGTCAGATCCACCATAAAGGTAAAGAAATTCTTGGTTGACTTCAATAAAGACACCAGCTGCAATTGCCACTCCATCTTTATAAGTAATCAAAAATTCGATTTTATTGCCAAAAGCCTTATAAAGCTCTTGATAATAGGCCAAATCTTTGGTTGCAAAATGACGCTTTTCACCTGTGTTACCAATCAAACGTTCCACTTCAAAGAGTTCTTCATAAGTCGCTACCTTAACTGTAACCTCATTTTTTATCGCTTTTTTAACGTTACGTTTTGCGTTAGAGTTGTAACTCTTGAGAAGTTCTTCTTCACTGTGTATTTCAGAAAGAGCTTTGATGTATTGCCATTCGGCAACGGCATCCTGCTCTTCATAACCCACATGTCGACCATTGTAAGTTAAGCCAAGCTTTTTCATTTCTGAAATGAAAGACTCATTAGCTTCTTGAAGTTCTTGACCTTTGCTGTCATAAACCATATAGTCAACAGCTGGACGTATCTTCACTTCTAGAGCTTGCTGATTTTTCGCATATTTTTTCAATTCTTGAATAAAGCAGTTAAAGACCATCTGATCGAAGTTACCAATGGGTCCAAAGTTAATTTCTAACTTTGCTCCACCTGAAACAGAAACAGAAGTCATAAGTGCTGCCATTTTAATCTGGTCATTGACTTTTACAGCTAGGAAAATCGGTTTATAACCACGTTTTTCTAACATTTCTGCCATTTGTGGGGTTTGTAAAAATGACTCGGTTTTTTCAGCTGCAAAAGCTGCAAATTGTTCTTGTGAGATTTCTAAGAATTCCATTATTTTCTACCTAATAGTGTTTTTACCATGCTCAAAACTTTATGTTTAAATGGTTTGGGATAATAATTGAAATAACCAACTTTACGTACAACATAACCTGCAAAATTCTGTTTGAAGTGCAGAACGCCATCTGTACCGTCAAAAGTTCCAGCCACTCCAAAGAAGTTATAGCTTTTCACACCTTTATCTAAGGTTTTTTTCATCACGTAATGCTGAATAGCAAAAGGTGCATATAATTTCTTAAAGGCTTCGTACGAACCACTAAACAGATAGATGGTTTCACTTGCACCGTAGATAAAGAGCGATCCCGCTAAGATAATATCTTCTCGGCCATGTTGAGCAATAAATTCACGCGCTTCTGCTAAACGAACTTTTTGAGTTTCTAGCTGGCTTTCTAACTCTTTGCGTTTACCTTCTTTTTTCGTTTTTTCAATCTGTCCAGAAAGTTTATCCATTTGAGCTAAAATTGCCGCTTCATAGTCTGCGAAGTTAATCTCAGCCACTAAAAACTCTGCTTTATCACCAAAAGTTTTATAAAGACTTTGATAATAAGGCAAATCATGATCATCGTACCCACGGCGTTCCGACGTTTCCGAAGTAATCTTTTTGAACTTATCCAGTTCCTCATAAGCTAAAGGACGCACTCGAATTCCAAACTGCTGTGTTTTTTTGACAGAATATTGCCCATCTTTCGTATAAGATTTTAAAAGTTTTTTATCATCTGCTATATCAGAAAGATCTTTCACATAGTGCCATGTAGACTCGCCACGTTTGTTGTAACCAACTTCTAAGCCCGTATGTTTGTAGTTTAACTCCTGCATTGATTGAATAAACTGCTTGTTTTCATCTGTCAGTGTATTGCCTGTACTGTCAAACTCCTGGTAGTTTGTATTGGGAATGACTAAAAGTTCCAAGCCACCATGGTCTTTAACAAACTGACGTAATTCTTTGTAGAAAAACTTTTCTACATCTTCTTGGTACTCTTGGTAAATTGGGCCATACTGGATTTCGTAATGTTTTCCTCCAGTCATATTTTTTGCGCCTAAAAGAGCGGCCATTTCGATTTTATCTGATTGGACAGCCAATAAAGTTACTTCCCAGCCATTTGCCATCATTAGCTCTGCCATTTCAGGAGTTTGTAAAAAACTACCTTGGCTTACATTTTCATTGAATTGAGCGAATTCTTCAGCTGAAATTTCTCTTAATTTATAATTCAAAACATATCCTTATTTCTTTAGTGATTTTATTTATTATAGCAAAAAAGACTGAATATTTCAGCCTTTCCTTCTAAATAGAAGTGTTTTTTCCTCTTGTAAAAGTTGGTCTTTGTCTTGAACCAAAACAAAGAGGAGGATAATAGCGAAGACAAAATCAGCAAGGAAGAGAAGATAGTTGAACAATGTAAAATCATGAATCCCAAAGCTCGCAGCATCTACAGCATGGCTTATATTGCTCAATAAGAACAAGGACAAAGATACAAAAAAGATTAATCCAATCCCATAATTGCTTAAACCAGCATCACGTAAGCGACGAGTAAATAATGCAAGTGTGGGCAGTAGGAAGCCAACTCCAACAAGAAAGAGAAAGGCCAGCATCATCCATGTCGCAATAAATGCACCACCGAAGAGGACATTTTCAAAGAAATGAATCCCGACAAACATCACTCCTAACACTGCAAATACTAGAGCAAATATGAGCTGAACAAACCAAAAACTCAGACGGCTTGTTCTTCCTCTGAAAGAAAGATAGCCGAGAAAATAGTTTTTGATCGCTTGCAAAAAGTTCTCCTGACCGTTTTCTTCTATCCGTGCTTGACCATAAGTTGGCTCTAAAAACTCTGGTAAGTCAGCTGCTACTTGAGCAGCAGGAAGAGCATTCAAAATAAGAATAGCGAAGAAACCACCAAAAGGCGCTAAAAGTACAAAAATCAATTCCCAAGGAAGTCCAACATCCCGTAAACGGCGTACCGCCATGGCCAAGAAAGGACAAAATGCTATTAACCCGTAACATACCCATAAAGCAATGAAAAAATATGAAAATACAGACCACAAATCTGGTAAAACGTCACTTGATAAAAAATGGAACAAAGTGGCAAAGGCAAGTAGGATAACTGACACTAAAATATGACCTAACATTGCGAGCCAATAGTCTTTTCGACTGGTTCTTTCTTTAAAAGAAATATAGCCTAACCAAAATTTTTGATAGGATTGTTTGAACTCTTTCAAATTAAACATAATTTCCTCATTTCGTTAATAATCGTTTTGCTTGTGCCAGTGCTTCTACCGTTATGTCATCTCCGGCTAACATTTTGGCAACTTCTTCGACACGTTCTTCCAATTTCAATTTTCTTACTGTTGAAGTTGTAACATCATCTGTGGACGCCTTTTCAATATAAAATTGTGTATCAGCAATAGCTACAACCTGTGGTAGATGTGAGATAGCTAAAACTTGGCCTGCCTGGGCGATTTTATATATTTTTTGAGCAATGGCTTGGGCCACGCGTCCAGATACACCTGTGTCCACCTCATCGAACACTATTGATGTTTTATTTTCACGTCTTGAGAAGCTGGATTTAATAGCAAGCATCAAGCGGGAAAGTTCGCCTCCTGAAGCAGTTTTAGCCAAGGGTTTGAAGCCCTCACCTGGATTAGTTTGAATATAAAACTCTACTTGTTCATTACCCTTGCTTGAGAATTTTCCACTCTCAAACTGTACAGAAAAATCAGCTTTCTCCATATAAAGATCGGCAAGTTCCTTTTTAATATCTGTTTCTAATTCTTTCGCTATTGCATGACGTGCTGTGTTAAGATGTTCACTTGCAATTAATAATTCTGCTTGTGCCTCTTTTAGTGCTTCTTCAAGACTTTCGCTGTTTTCAGTTCCTCCCATCAAATCTGAGAGTTCAAGTTGGATTTTTTCCAAAGTTTTCAATACATCAGAAAGTTCTGGACCATACTTTTTACGTAAAGTATTCAAGGTGAGAATTCTCTCTTCGATTTGCAAAAGCTCTGTGGGATTGAACTCAATGCTCTCAATTGCTGTTGATAACTTAGTTGAAACCTCCTCTAGTAAGTAATAGGCATCCATCGTTTTATCAGACAAATCTTGATAATCTTGGTCGAACTCTGCAACATTTTCGAGTTCTGCCATGGCTGTACGTATCCCGCTCAAACTTGAAAAGTCGCCTTCTTCATCATCTAAAGCCAAATAAGCTGTATTTAAAGCATCTGCTATATTTTTAGCGTTATTCAGCTTATCACGGCGGTGCTGCAATTGCTCATCTTCTTTTAGGTCAATCTCGGCTGCTTCAATTTCTTCAACTTGAAACTGCAAGATTTCAATACGTTGGGCAAACTCTTGTTCGTTTTTTTGACGTGTTTCAAGTGCTTGACGCATCTTTTTATAATGCTCAAACTTAACTTGGTATTCTGCTTTAATTTGTTCAAAATTTTCATCACCAAACTCATCAAGAAGACGAAGATGGTGTTTAGCATTCATTAATTCTTGATTATCATGTTGCCCATGAATATCCACCAAAAGCTCGCCGATTTCCCGTAAGGTTGTCAGATTCACCATCTGCCCATTCACCCGACAAACAGAGCGACCATTAGCAAAAATATCACGGCGTAAAATGAGCTCCGTACTTCTTTCAAGACCCAAGCTTTCTAACTTTTGATCCAACTCCGCATTTTCTCCTGCAAAAAATAGACCTTCAATTTCGGCCTTATCTTTACCTGTACGGACAAAATCACTAGAGCTACGCCCTCCGAGCAAAAGACCCATAGCATCAATAATGATTGATTTACCAGCACCGGTTTCCCCAGTTAAAATAGTCATCCCACTTTCAAAAGAAAGGTGAATCTCTTCAATAATCGCAAAGTTCTTGATAGAAATTTCTTGTAGCATACTTTATCCTTTTATAAACTTAATTCGTCATAAACGGTATTTGCTTGCCGTCTTGTTTCACAAATGATTAAAATGCTGTCATCATCCGTCATAATAGAAAAAATCTTCTTGTCATAGCGATTGATGAGGCTTTTTTTAATCACACTGGTAGTCCCTGGTTTAGCAATGATTGAAATCATATTATCGTGAATTTTTAATTCTAATATGGCCTCATTGGCTAACTCATTATGCAGAAGATCTTTCTGTTCTTCATCATGTTGCTGAGGTAATGCATAGCGATAACCTCCACGACTTCCAGGAATTTTAATCAGAGCAAGTGACTTAATATCACGGGAAACTGTGGCTTGTGTCACATCAATATCATTAGCCAAAAGCTCTTGGACAAGCTCATCTTGTGTTTGTACTTCTTTAGTTGTGATGAGGCTTGAAATAAAATCAAGGCGTTCTTCTCTTCTCATACTAATGTTTCCTTTTCTGTTTGGAGTACAGCTTCAATATCAACAAGAGGCGCCACTGTAGCTGTTTCTTCTTTTTTTAAGTGTACTAGAAATTCAACATTTCCTGCACCACCTTTAATTGGTGAAAAGGTAAGATTTTTGACTGAAAATCCAGTACTCAAAGCTTTTTGAATCACTTTGTCAATCGTTTGTTTATGAACCTTTGGATCTTTAATGATACCATTTTTCCCCACTTGCTCACGACCAGCTTCAAACTGAGGCTTGATCAAAGCGGCCACATCTCCCTCTTTAGCTAAAATATCAAACAAGGGAGGTAAAATCAAGTCAAGCGAGATAAAGCTCACATCAATCGAAGTAAACTCAGGTTGCCCTTGCGTAAAGTCATCTAAGACAGCCTTTCGGAAATTAAACTGCTCCATAACCACCACTCGCTCGTCTTTGCGAAGTTTCCATGCCAGTTGGTTTGTTCCGACATCGAGAGCATAGACACGTTTGGCGCCATTTTGTAGCATAACATCTGTAAATCCCCCTGTTGAAGCCCCAATATCCAAGCAGGTTTTATCTTCTACAGAAAGTCCGAACTCTAAGAGTGCTTTTTCTAACTTAAGTCCCCCACGACTCACATATTTTAGTTTTTCACCTTTGAGTCGAAGTTCAGTTGTTTCTTCTATCTTTTGTCCTGGTTTGTCAAAACGTTCTCCTGACTTAGCATCTACCACCAAACCAGCCATAACTCCTCGTTTCGCTTGTTCTCTTGTATCAAACAGGCCTTGATTTGCTGCTAAAACATCTACTCTTTCTTTCATTTTATTTCTAAACTTTCTATAATTTCGACAATTTCAGCACTTGAAGTTATCTGTGCCAAATCACTTTTCACGGCCGCCAATAATTCTTCTAAAGCTTCTTGAGCTCCTTTTAGTCCGAGCAAGGCCACATAGGTTGACTTTTCTTCTGCTTGGTCTTTTCCAGGTGTTTTTCCTATTTCTTCAAATGTTCCGGTAACATCAATAATATCGTCACGTATTTGGAAAGCCAAGCCAAGATTTTGACCAATTTCTCTTAGTTTTGCGATTACTGCTTCAGATTGCTCAGCGATAATTCCAGCAGCAACGAAAGGAAAGGTTAACATTCTTCCCGTTTTCAAATGATGAATTTCCTTTACTTGCTCTAGGGATAAGGTTTTTCCTTCACCATCCATATCTAAAATTTGCCCAGCAACCATGCCTAAAGCACCACTTGCAAAAGAAAGTTCTTTAACCAAGGAAACAACTATTGTCGCTGGTAAAGACGCATTGGCTAAAAGATAGTAGGGATCTAAAAAGAGCGCATCTCCCGCCAATATCGCTGTTGCTTCATCAAACTTTTTATGATTGGTGAGTTGCCCGCGGCGGTAATCATCATTATCCATCGCAGGTAAGTCATCATGAATCAAGCTCCCCGCATGAATCATCTCAACAGTTGATGCTACTTGATAATGTGCCGTTTCCAGTGTTACTCCTAGTGATTCTAACATCTTAAGGAACAAAAGCGGACGAATTCTTTTACCACCTGCTGCAAGTGAATAAATCACGGCATCTGCAAGATGTTGAGGAATATCAGCTTTTTTATAAAATTTTATCAGCTCTTGATTGAGCCTATTCATATCGGTAATCATTAGTTATATTATCCCATTTCACAGAAATAAAGTCCAATAGAAAATAGAGACTCTCTCTCATAAAGAAATTCTAAATATAAAAAAACGTTCTTTCAAATAAAGAACGTTTCTGTGCACTTCAGGATTACAAACCAAGCTGTCCTTTTAAGCCATCCACAAGCCCTTGAGCCTGTTCTTTCATATTTTCTGGAGCATATTTATCCACTTGCTCATCAATGACTTCTTCTGCTTTTTGTTTCATATCATCTGGCACATTTGAAGCCAGATCTTTTGCTTTATCTACAAGGTTATTTAGATCCATAATTTCTCCTTTTTTATAGTGTTATTATAACACAAGTGAAGTCAGGGTATTCAATGATTAGCTCCCCCTAATTTTACAAAAGACAGCTCGAAATTACGGTTCTTCAAACCTTATTCACAACCTCACTGTCCATAACACCACAGTTTAAGAACATTTTGAGCTAAAAGTTTAATATTTTTTAGAGCCACTTCTTTTTTCATTGCTTCTTCTAAAGGAAGCACTTTTCTCTGAATACTATAGCTTGCGAGCAGAACCCGATTCATCTCACCTAAATTCTCTGATAGACTACCACAGAAAGCGATTGTGGGGACATCATATTTCTCACCCAGCTTTGCTATCCCAAACGGAACTTTGCCTTTGGCTGTTTGAAAATCCATCTGTCCTTCGCCTGTAATAATCAGATCAGCCGTTTTGATCGTTTCCTCAATCTTTAAAAGCTCAGCTATTTTACCAAAGCCTGACTCAAGTTCCCCTCCTAGCAAGATAAGAGCACCACCTAAGCCCCCAGCTGCGCCTGTCCCTGGAATTTTTTGTAAATCAATCTTCCTCTCTTTTTTTATCTTTTCAACAAAAGCTTGTGCTGTCCTGTCCTGTTGTTCCAGAATTTCAGCGGTGCCACCTTTTTGCTTTCCAAAAACTTTGGCATATCCTTCGGCGCCAGCATAAACATTAGTAACATCTGCTAAACCTGTAATTTTTATCGACGAAAAATCTTCAGTTTCTACAGCTTCCAAAAGTCCCAGTCCACCATCAGAGGTTCCGCTCCCTCCCATGCTTAAAATAATCTCAGTCGCTCCTCTTTTTTTAGCATCAAGAAATAAAGCGCCAAGTCCGAAAGTAGTGGCTTCTTGGATTGTCTTTTCGTTTGGTTTAATTTTATTGATGCCAACAACTTCAGCTGCCTCAATCACAGCCAGACGCTCGTCGATGAGCAAATAGGAAGCACGCATGGGACGTTGCATTAAATCAACTGTTTTAACATTAATAAGATTCCCACCTAAACCAGATTGAAGAGCAGACACACTTCCTTCGCCCCCATCAGCAATTTCAAACGTCTCAATATTGATTTTGGGAAATGCAGCTAAAATTCCAGTTTTTACTGCCTGATTCAACTCAGCACTCGTGGCTGATCCCTTGAAAGAATCTATTGCTACTACAACTTTCATATTTTTCCTCACTTTTACTTACTAGTGTTATTATAGCACCAAACCATTGCGTAAAAAATAAATTCAGAAAGCCGTAACAAAAAAGATTGCTTAGGCAATCTTTTTATTCTCCTAAAAATTCACTCTCAGATCCGTCTTTTCCGACGATTTTTACCAGTGTTTTTTCGGCTTCATTTAATGTTGTTTTGAGTTTTTCAGAAAGGAGCATTCCTTTTTGAAATTCAGAGATGGCATCTTCTAGAGCCACATCTCCGCTTTCTAGTTTTTTTACAATTGTTTCGAGTTCTGCTAAATTTTCTTCAAATTTTGCTTCTTTTTTTGTTGCCATATGTATCCTTTACTTTATTTCTGCACGAACAGTGCCATCACTCAAATCGATATTTACTGTATCGCCAGCTTGAACATCCTTGACACTCTTTATAATTTTACCATCATTCGCAGTGACCACTGAAAAACCACGCGCCTTGATCTTACTAATATCCATCAACAGAAGGGCCTGTACCAAGTTATCGACTTGATTTTTCTTTTGCTCATAGCTTTTTGCAAAAGTGGGCACTAGTTTTCCTGATATTAGTTCGTAGCGGTGTTTCTCACGGCTCAGCTTGGTTTCAGTTAGATTTTGTAAACGACTCGTGAGGTGATCGATTTTCTGAATATGTCCATCGTAGAGACGTTCCGGCTGACGAAAAACAACCGAATTGGATAACTTTTCCACCCGTTCTCTTTGGACCTTGATGAGATGTGTTACACGATTTCTCATACGAAGTTCTTGGTCATTTGACCACGCCAGCAAATCTAGTTTGGTATTAGGAGTTGCAAGTTCGGCAGCAGCTGTTGGTGTAGCTGCTCTGCGGTCTGCAACAAAATCCGCCAAGGTCGTGTCAGTCTCGTGACCAACCGAAGAAATAACGGGAATACGTGACTCAAAGATAGCCCGAACGACAATCTCTTCGTTAAAACACCATAGGTCTTCGATAGATCCTCCACCACGTCCAACGATAAGGATATCGATATCGGATCGACCATTCACTGCTTCAATATTCGCGGCGATTTCTTCTGCAGCACCAACACCTTGAACTTTTGTCGGATAGAGTAAGATCTGACTCATCGGAAAGCGGCGATTTACGGTAGTAATAATGTCTCGAATAACAGCTCCAGAAGGACTGGTAATTACTGCAATTTTTTTGGAAAAAAGCGGCAACTCTTGCTTCCATTGTGGACTAAATAATCCCTCCGCTGTGAGCTTTTTCTTCAACTGTTCAAACTTAACTGCCAAAGCGCCGATACCATCAGGTACAATATTTTCAATGTTAATAGAATAAGAACCTGAAGGTGCATAGAGACTGATACGTCCTGTTACAAGTACTTTCATTCCATCTTCAAGTTTGAAGTCAAGCTTTTTAAATTGACCAGCCCACATCGTTGCTTGTATGACAGACTTTTCGTCTTTAATTGCAAAATATTGATGATTAGGTCGTTGGCGAAAGTTAGAAATTTCTCCGGTCAAATAAACGCGTTCCAAATATGGATCGCGGTCAAACTTTGCTTTTAAGTATTTTGTTAGAGTTGATACGGTTAAATACTCTGTCATGCCTTTAATCTTTCTAAATCCACTGTTTATCTCCATGTACTGACTTGTAAATAAATCTGGACGAAATTTTCTTTTTTATTTTACAGAAGCTTCTGCAGCACGTACAGTCTGTTCCATCAACATGGTGATTGTCATTGGCCCCACTCCTCCAGGAACTGGCGTGATTAGTCTAGCAATTTCTTTCACCTGTTCAAAGTCAACATCTCCATGAAGTTTGCCATTCTCATCACGGTTCATACCGACATCAATAACTGTTGCCCCTTCTTTTACATCTTCTGCTTTGATAAAGCGGTCTTGGCCAATGGCTACGACTAAAATATCTGCAGAACGTGTAAGCTCAGAAAGATTTTCTGTACGTGAATGTGCAATGGTAACAGTGGCATTAGCCATCATCATCAGTTGAGCCATCGGTTTTCCAACGATATTAGAACGCCCCACAACAACAGCTTTTTTTCCTGCAAGTTCAACATTATAGGCACGGAACATTTCCATGATTCCTGCTGGTGTTGAAGGAACCATTAATGGCGCTCCGCTCCACAATTTACCCATATTTATTGGATGGAAGCCGTCCACATCTTTTTCAGGAGAAATCGCAAGCAAGACTTTTTCTTCTGATATATGTGAAGGCAGTGGCAACTGCACAAGAATTCCGTGCCAAGAAGAATCCTCGTTAAAGCTTTCAATAAGCTCTAACAGCTCTGCTTCAGACGTTGTTTCAGGAAGACGAATCACTTCTGACTTAAAACCTAGCTTTGCAGCTACACGTTCTTTATTTCGAACATAAACTTGACTGGCGGGATTTTCTCCAATCAAAATGACAGCGAGTCCTGGCTGAATGCCTTGTTCTTTCAGTTTGATAACTCGATTTTTGAGTTCTTCTTGCATCTTTTCAGCAAGGGCTTTTCCATCAATAATTTTCATACTATTTATTATATCAGACTCCACAAATATGTGCCAACAGGTGTTTCTTGATTCGAAAAAATTTTTCTGTAATGTTCGTTTTCAGCTGATAGACCAAAGTAGGCTCTGTATTTTACCTCAATATGCTCAACAACTTCTCTAATATCCCACTGGATACATCGTCAATAAGTGTAACAAGCAAGACAATGACCGTATAGCTGAGTTAAATCAGAAAAGCTTCATTTTATTTTTCCATTACTTCAGTTTTTCGAAATAATAATCAAATTGTCAGCCAAACTCATAATTTAGTGATAGAATAAAGGTATAAATCAACCCGGAGTCCGAAGTAACTTACCTTGGACTCCTTTTTTATTTAAATTTATCTGTTTTTCTTCTATCCCTTTTTGTATTTCAATTAAGCTCTCATCTCAATCTTCTCTTAATATCTCGTAACTCTAGAACTTGACCTCAGAGGCTAAATGTGAAATAATGATAATATAATAAAGAAGGACTAAAGTATCACTCGCCGGAGCGATATTTATCAGAGTCATGCCAACTAACCTTAGGCCTTGTGGTTAGTTGACATGACTCTTTTTGTTTATCACTTGCTAGCCCTTTTCTGGTCCTTTCAAGCTAGCTCAATAATCTTTTTGAAAGAGGTGTAATATGTCGTGGATCTTTTTATTTCTCGCTGGAATCTTTGAAGTTGTTTGGGCTTCAACAATGAAATTAAGTCAAGGTTTTTCTATCATCAAGTATGATATTTTAACGATTATCGGAATGCTTGTCAGTTTTGGATTTTTGACTTTAGCTATGAAGAAGCTTCCCTTAGGAATTGCTTATCCCATATGGACAGGAATTGGTGCGGTTGGGGCTATCTTAGTTGGTGCCCTTATCTTCAAAGATAAAGTTCCTTCACTGACTTGGGTCTTTGTTCTTATGCTTGTTGTTGGACTAATCGGGATAAAAGTTACAAGTGGTCATTGATTTGTCTCGCTTTTCTAGAGGAAAACAAAAAACCTAGCTTTAAACTAGGCTTTTTTGTTTGCTCTTTTCCATACTGAAAAATATTTCCCATATAGGGCTGTAGCCAAGTAGAAGATGATGGTGAGAAGCATTGGTAATGCACTGGCAGAGTAGCCTTGTGCAAATGCTGTAGCCCATAATACAATGGTCACGATATTAGAAAGTAACCATAAAGAATAACTGTCGCCATATCCTTTGAAAACCAGTAATGAAGCTGTTGCACCAATGATAAGTGTGATAGAATCCCATAAAGGGTTCGTATCTCCCAGATGTGCGTAAATTTGCATCATTGGCCACCAAGCAATTAGCATTAAAGCTATTGCAATAAACCAACCTTTGACCGTCATAAACTTCACGCCGTTTTCAATACGATGTCCCCAGGTTTTCCAAGTCAGGATTAAAGGAATATCAATAAAGGCGATAAAGACGATTTGATCTAAAACAGAAGCATAGTGTCCTGCAGTCCAATTTATATAAATAAAGCCAAAAGCACTAATCAATCCAAGTAAACCATTAATCGGCCGTCCAATCATCATATAGACCGTACAAGCCGAGCCTACAAGAGTCGCAAAAAGTGTAATCACAGACAATAAAGTTATTGGCGCCGTAAGAAAAAAAGCAAGCTGTACGCCTATGATAAAAGCCAGCATTACGCTGCCAGCTGTATTGATAGATTTGAGTTCATGTTTCAACCAAATAATATAGTTTTTCATTGTTCCCTCTTTTTAATTTGATTATTAAATTATAACACGGACGGGAATGAAAAAAGAATTTTTTTTTTACGAAATATACAAAAAAATGAAACAATTTCTGTTCCATTTTTCTCTATGCTTGTTCTTCTAGTGCTCGTTCTATGTCTAACTGACGAATATTATGGGACGCCTCAAGCATTTCGACACGACGTACTGAACGTGGTAAAAACTTCCTAATGTCATCTTCATTGTAGCCCACTTGTAATCTTTTATCATCAAGGATCAAAGGTCGACGCAATAATGTACGATTTTCCTCGATTATCTTAACCAGCTCATGAAGGGAAAGGCGCTCAAAATCCAAAGATAAACGTTTGTAAGCACGACTTCTTGTGGAAATAATTTCCTCTGTTCCATTTTCAGTTAAAGAGAAAATCTTAAGAAAGTCTTCGGGATCTATTTTGTCAGTTATCAAGTTGATTTCTTCGAATTCTAGTTCGTGATTCGTTAGCCATTCTTTGGCTTTTTTGCAAGAACTGCAAGCCATGACAGTATATACTTTAATCATATCCCTTCCCTCACTTTTCTTAATTTTATCTCATATGTATTTAATATAATTATATCATTTTTAAAGTCATTGTCAAATTACTCAACTTAGGACTTCTTTTTAAATGAAAATGTAATGAAAAAAAAGCCGCACAAAAGCAGCTTTTATTCTTCATAGACACGGTAAATTCTATCTGATAAAAGACAGATAACTTCATAGCCAATCGTATGACGCCAGTTTGCGATATCTTGAACAGTAATCTCTTTATCGCCATTTTTACCAATCAGTGTGACCTGTGTACCCATCTCATAGTTTTTCGGCAAACGTATCGTCATCTGGTCCATCGAAATCCGACCAATAATTTCACAGTATTGCCCATCCACAATGACCTTAAAGCCTTGCATATCTCGTGTCCAACCATCGGCATAGCCAATAGACACAGTCCCTACATAAGTATCTTCTTCTGCACGGAAAGTTGCCCCATAACCCACAGTGTCTCCCTTGTGGATCTTTTTAACATGCGTCAACTCAGAATGTAAGCTTAAAGCAGGTTCCAACTCATAAGGGAGAGCAAGTTCATCACCACTTGGGTTTAAACCATACATCGCGAGACCAATACGTTCAATATCTTGCACTTCTTGATTTTGCCACAAGCCAGCCGCTGAATTTGTCGAATGCACATATTTTGGACGACGACTCAATTGACTGACTAAAGCATCAAATTTTGCCTTTTGTTCTTTAAACTGTGTTGTATCTTCTTCATCAGCAGTAGCATAATGTGTAAAGATTCCTCGCACGCTAATATTATATTGATCCGCTAGGTCAATAATTTGGTTGGCCTCCTCAGCTGTTGTCACACCAATCCGTCCCATACCTGTATCGACAGCGATATGGATACGCAAACGTGAAAAGTGTTTATTTTTATTTGAATCAATGACTTGTTGGAGCCACTTTAAACTTGGTGCTGTTAAGGTAATATGCTGACTGGCTGCAATTTCTGCATGGTCAGGTACAATACCAGACAGTACAAGTATTGGTTTAATAATCAACTGTTGACGCAACTCGATGGCTTCATCAAAGTTGGACACACAAAAACCATCCACAAGACCATCAATATGCTGTGCAACAGCAACTGCTCCGTGACCGTAAGCATTAGCTTTTACAACAGCCCAAAGTTCTGGCTTGTCACCGATATGTTCGCGCATTTTCTTGACATTATTTTCAATTGCGGATAATTTAATAATCGCTGGTGTGTGGCGATGTGGTGCTGCTTTCATAATATTTACCTTCTTTTTATACTCAATCTTTACTCTCAAGCACAACCATAGCAACTGCTTCTAGATTACTATGTGAAATACTCAAATGTGCTTGGCCAGAAAAGGGATGTTCTAGAAAATATGGTTTTCCTTTTTCATTTTTAGAAATTTCTATATGATGAAAGGAAAGCTGGCTGTCAAAACCTGTTCCTAAGGCTTTTGAAAAGGCTTCTTTTGCCGCCCAACGTCCCGCTAAAAATTCAGCTTGACGTTTTTTTGAAGTAAAACTTGAAAAATGAGCAAACTCATTTATTGTCAAAACGCGCTGTGCAAATTTATCATTGCGTTCCAATGCCTGGACAATGCGCGATATCTCGACATTATCTGTTCCTATACCGTAGATCATTTTTCTATTATACCAAATTTTCAGATACTTTATTTAAAATCATTCTTCGGATCCTAAGATTAAAAAGCTTAAAAATAGGCTGGGCTTACACCCAACCTATTTTTTTTATTCTGCAATGATAACTTGCTCGCCAGGAGCTACTTCTTCAGGAGCTTCAACATAGATATGTTTAAATTCATCAGAATTCGTAATAACAACTAAAGTTACTGGTGACAAGTGAGCGTTCTCAATCATCTTCAAGTCTGCTTCTAAGAGCAAATCGCCCTTAGTAACCTTGCTGCCATCTGTTACTTTAGCAGTGAAGGGTTTACCCTCTAAAGACACAGTATCTAAGCCCACATGAATCAGTACTTCTACGCCAGAGTCACTAAGCAAACCAATCGCATGTTTGGTAGGGAAAACCGTCGTCACTGTACCATCAAATGGTGCAAAAACTTTTCCATCACGAGGTTGGATACCAAAACCTTGCCCAAGCATACCTTTAGAAAAAACTTCATCTTCTACTTTCGCTAAAGGAATAATTTTCCCTGACATTGGTAAAGCAACTGTTTTTTCAAGATTTACAACAGCAGGTTGCGGTACTGTTGCTGCGTCTACATAGTTATCTGCTTTATCTTTTTCAGATTGAGGAATACCAAAGAAGTATGTTGCGATAAAGCCACCAACGTAACCACCAATTAAGCCAAAGACGTAAATCAACCAACGGTTATCCGCAATCAATGGTATTAAAGCAATCCCACTTGGGCCAATAGCAATAGCACCAACATGTCCTAGAGATCCGATAATGGCACCACCAATACCTCCACCAATACAAGCTGTAATAAATGGACGTCCCATCGGAAGAGTCACACCATAAATAAGAGGTTCACCAATGCCTAAGAAACCTACAGGTAAAGCACCTTTGACAATTTCGGCGAACTCTTTATTTTTGCGTAAACGTACCCAGAGTGCTAAAGCTGCACCGACTTGACCAGCACCAGCCATGGCAAGGATTGGTAGCAAAGTTGTTGACCCAGTCTTATCAATCATTTCAATATGAATCGGTGTAAGAATTTGATGCAAGCCAAACATAACCATTGGGAGGAAGAGGGCCCCTAAGAGGAAGCCAGCAAATCCACCACCAACATTAAGTACAGCGTTAATCCCGCCTACTAAAGATGTCGAAATTGTTCCCGCAACAGGCATGATGAAGAAAATCGTTAAAAGTCCGATAGCAAGGAGAGAAAGTGTGGGCGTCACGATAATGTCAATC
The DNA here is from genome assembly GCF_037892375.1 of Lactococcus formosensis. Classification (NCBI taxonomy): domain Bacteria; kingdom Bacillati; phylum Bacillota; class Bacilli; order Lactobacillales; family Streptococcaceae; genus Lactococcus; species Lactococcus formosensis. The sequence continues at coordinate 150,248 of NZ_CP141721.1, forward strand.
GAATCTGGAATAACTTTACGTAAATTCTTTTCGACAAGAGACAAAAGCCATACAGCAAAGATAACGCCAATGATTCCCCCTTGTTGTGCGGTTAATGGCTGCCCCGTAAAGATATTGTTAATTGGTGCTTCTGGAGTAATCCCAGTCAACATAGTCACAGCACCAATAACACCACCAAGTGAAGGCGTAGCCCCAAATTCAGTTGCTGCATTAATCCCTACATAGATTACCAAGTAGGCGAAAATACCTTTTTGAATCACACCTAGGACAGCAACAATCTGTGCAAAAGTCGCACCATCAATCGTACCTGCAGTTATCAGATTTGCAAGGATAGAGGCAATACCACCAATAAGTCCAGCACCTACAAAGGCAGGAATCAATGGTGTAAAAATACGAGAAATCGAGTTCAGTATTTCTTTTATTTTTGAAGGCTTATTATATTTTTCTTTGGCTTCCTTTTTTGTTTGAGCTGCACGTTCTTCAAGGCTAAGACCTGCTGTATTAGGAAACTGTTCGCCTAGTTTAACTCCTACTGTATCAACCATTTTTTGGGCTACCTTGTTTACTGTACCCGGACCAACGATAACTTGGAGTGTTTCACCCTCAACAACCCCCATAACACCATCAATAGCTTTGAGGTCTTCAAGGTCTACTTTTGTTTCGTCAATCATTGAAAGTCGAACGCGCGTCATACAATGAACTAAACTTTGAACGTTTTCTGGTCCGCCAATTTCTTCGTAAATTTGCCGTGCAATACGTGTTACTTTATCTTCTGCCATCTTCATCTCCTAATTTTTATTTATTAGCTCAATGTGTGTTTAATAAATCCTTTTGCCTGTGCGAGTTTTTCTTGTGCCTCATCTTTTTCACTGTTGGTTAAAATCATAACAATCGCTAACTTGACATCTTCTTCTGCTTGGATAAATGTCTTTTCCGCTGTCTGATAGTCACACTCTGTAGCTTGCATAATGATACGTTTACTGCGCTCCACTAATTTCTCATTTGTCGGACGCACATCAACCATTAAGTTGTTGTATACTTTTCCAATACCAATCATCGATATTGTCGAAATCATATTCAATATTAATTTTTGTGCCGTACCTGATTTGAGGCGAGTTGATCCTGTCAAAAATTCGGCGCCACAGTCCACTTCAATTGGGAATTCAGCATGCTGGCTAATCTCGGCATTCATATTACATGCGAGAGAACCTGTGTGTGCACCAATGCTCTTCGCATAATCAAGGGCACCAATCACGTAAGGGGTACGTCCACTTGCAGCAATCCCAATCACCATGTCATTTTTTGTTAAACGAAGATCAATCAAGTCTTGTTTGCCAAGCTCAAGGTCATCTTCTGCGCCTTCCACAGCAAGAGTCATCGCTTTTTCACCTCCAGCGATGAGTCCGACAACCATGCTTGCTTCAACACCAAAAGTTGGTACACACTCTGCTGCATCAAGTACACCTAAACGTCCACTTGTTCCTGCACCCAGATAAATGAGTCGACCGCCTTGATTAAAACTTTCAATCGTTTTTTCAATAACAGGTTCAATCATTGGCAGTGCTTTTTCCACAGCTTCTGCAACTTTTTTATCTTCCTTATTCATCTTTTCTAGAGCAGTTGAGATGGACATTTCGTCCAATCCAAAAGTTTCTTCATTGCGTCGTTCTGTTGTCAATTTTTCTAAATTCATTTTCTTTCCTTTTCTTTTAATTCAAACTTTTGCTTCGAATAAATTACATCGAGTAAATCTCTATCTTTTTCGATAACATATGCTACAACGTTAATATTAGGATGAGCTGGGAGTGCTTTTTTGCATACTTGTATTTCGCCCATATAGCGTCCATACAGCTCATTATCAAGCGTTACCGCCCCTTTGTTGCGCTCTTCTGCATGTTCTTTTTGGATTTGTTCAACCTTCTTAAAGCGGGCATTTGCACTTCTAATCAAGTCAGGAGACTGATCATTCCTATTGTCATGCTCTCCCAGGACCGAATCATAATAAGCTGAATTATTATTTTCTACATGTAGAACTATTTTATCCCACTGCATATAATTTTCAAACTGCTCAATCGTCGTTGCTGCTAAATCACCATCTCCAATATAAACTTCATCCGTCTCATACTTAAATAAATCAAGAGCAGCTGCCAGAGGATGCATATCTCGATGCTTTTCAAGAGTGGGAAGTCCGAGTCTTAAGGGTAAGCGCTTCTTAGCATCACCAGCAACAAAAGCTACTCTTTTAAAACCATATGTCTCTAACCATTGATTTTGCTCGAGGAAATAAGGCGTAGCCAAGCCAGTTTCAGGACGAGGATAGTAGTTGTGCCAAGCTTCTAAATTAGAGAAGTTAGCTCCTAATCTTCTTAGTTCCTCTACCTCATCTTCTACCAACGTGCTAGCATTTAAACTAATCTTCATTTTATGGCTGGCTTTGGAAATTTGTTCATTGTCAATATGATAATCCATCCGTAAACCCGTAACACCATGTTGAGTAAGTTCTTCTAAATGCTCAAATGAGTAACCTGCACGCTCCAGGGCTTCACCTGAAATATCTACCATCAATTCCAGTTGGTTTGCTTTAGCACAAGCCCCTAATTTTTCTAAGCGCATTTTATACGCTTGAGCATCATCTTCAGGAATATGCATCGAAGTAAATATTCCCTTGAATCCTGCTTGTTTCATTCTTTTTATATAATGAATATCTTCTGTTGAAAGATCTTCATTCATAAAAATGGAAAAGCCAAACATAAACACCTCTCTATCTCTGAAACTTTATTTCTTTTGTTAACGCATTCATTTTAACATAACTAAAATTTTATTTCAAGTGTTTACTCAATTTTTTTGGCAAATAAAAAGATAAATCCTGTAACATCACGTTTTAGTTGCCTTTGTCTTTTTCTCGTTCAAAAGAAATGAAATGAAATTTCATTTAAAAAAACAAAAAAACCCCAATAATGGGGATTTTTTTCGTCTTATTTTATTTGGCCAATTCGTAAATTGCTTCAGCATAGATAACTGCTGATTTGAAGAGTGCATCCAATGGTTTGTATTCATTTGCTTGGTGCATTGTATCTTCTTCACCTTCAAACATTGCGCCATAAGCAACACCACGTTTAAGGAGACGACCAAATGTACCACCGCCGATTACTGTTTCGTAACCTTTAAGACCAGTGTGTTTTTCGTAAACGCTGATCAATGTAGAAACGAGTTCATCTTCCATTGGTACGTAGTGAGGTTCCATCACGTGATCGTTCATAGTCACTTCTTTTACGCCTTCAAGAGCTTCAAGAACTGCTTTGATTTTATGTTGGTCAGTACCTTGTGGGAAACGGAAGTTCAATGCAATTGTACCTTCACCGTTTTCGTCAAAGTTCCAAACACCAGCGTTCATTGAAGTTGCACCCATAAGGTCATCATTGTAGGCTGTGCCTAATTTTTCACCTTCGTGGTCGTCAATCAATGTTTCCGCAGCAAGTTTGATGTAGGCAGCTGCACCAGCTTCAAAGTCAAATTGGTTAAGGAATTTAGCAAGGTAAGTTGCACCGTTAATACCTTTAAATGGCATTGCTCCGTGTGCAGATTTACCATAAACTGTTACTGTTGCTTTACCGTCAGATTCTTCAAGGTCAAAGCGTAAGTTTTTGTCTGCATTTTCAGCAACAAATGCTTCCAATTTTGCTTGGAGGTCTGTCGCACCTGAAATTACTGCAGTTGCAGATTCAGGAACCATGTTTTCAGCCAAACCAGCTTTGAAAGAGTGGAGTACTACAGCACCAGCATTTTTTCCGTCAAAGTGAAGGTATTCTGTAACATTACCTTTTTCACCATTGATGATTGGGAACTCAGCATCTGGTGAGAATCCGAAATCTGGCAATGGCAATTCACAGTGTTCAAAGTAGTAATCCATATCTTTCCAACCTGTTTCTTCGTTTGTACCAACGATGAAGCGGATTTTTTTAGATAATGGAACACCAAGATCTTTCAAAATTTTCAAACCATAGTAACAAGCCATAGTTGGGCCTTTATCGTCTGAAGCACCACGCGCATAAAGGTTACCGTTACGGATTTCAGGTTCAAATGGGTTTGAATCCCAACCAGAACCAGCAGGAACAACGTCCAAGTGACCGAAGATACCTAAAACTTCGTCGCCTTCTCCATATTCGAAGTGACCAACGTAGTTATCATAGTTTTTAGTTTGGTAGCCATCACGCTCAGCCAATTCCAAGAATTTGTCAAGGGCTTTACGAGGTCCAGGGCCAAATGGGTTTTCTTTGTCCGCATTGTCCATGTCCATTGCTGAATCGATACGAAGAAGTTCAAACAAATCTTCGAGCATTGCGTCTTTGCGCTTTTCTACTTCTGCAGTAAAATCAATAGTTGTCATGATTGCCTCCATTATTTTGACTTCTTGATAATATATTCACAAAAAGTCGGTTTTCTAAACTCCTATAATTATACCAAAAAAGTAAAACGTTTGCATTTATAAAGTGAAAACTAGTCATTGAAAAACTTAAACATTTTGACTTGTGGCGTAGGTAGAGCGACTTTTGAAAGATCCGTCAATTTTACCCAAAGTTGATTTTCATTCAGTTTTTCTTCTTGAACAATAAAGTTTTCCTCAGGGATACATTCAATAATTTGAACAAACCACTTCAAGTGAGAAAAAACATGTGTGATTTCTCCAACTTTTGTCATGCGTGAGATGCTGTCTGGCACATTTGTTGGTGGCACTAAGGCTTCATTATTGAATTCTTCTTTAGATATCTCCTGCATAGGGAAAGTCCACATATTAGCAAGTAAACCTGTGCTAGGACGTCTTTGCAGATAGTATTCGCCTTGCGAATTTTTTAATGCATAAGCATTGTAGTAAATGTGTTGCTGCTTAATCTTTTTACTTTTGACAGGATACTTCAGTTGCGTACCTTTAGGTCTGGATTGGCAATACGCAGCTAAGGGGCAAATCTCACACTTGGCAATTTTAGGCGTACAAACCATGGAACCTATGTCCATGAGTGCTTGGTTAAAATCTCCTGGATTTTCTTCCGAGATTAGCTCTCTCAGCTTTTCATCAAATATTTTCCGCGAAGCAGCCTTCGAAATATCTGATTCAATCTCAAATAATCGACTCGTCACGCGCATCAAATTACCATCAATTGCCGGTTCAGGTAAGCCAAAAGAAATCGAAGCAATAGCCGCTGCTGTGTAAGGACCAATCCCCTGCAAACTTTGAATGTCTTTTAGTTGGTTAGGAAATCGCCCATCAAATTCTGTCATTACTTGCTGTGCGGCAATTTTTAAATTACGAGCGCGCGAGTAATAACCTAAACCTTCCCAAAGCTTCAGAAGCTCATCGTCATCTGCTGCTGCCAAATCCTCAATCTGAGGGTACTTTTCCATAAAGCGTAGATAGTAGGGCATCACTGTTTCAACCTGTGTTTGTTGAGACATAATTTCAGAAATCCAAACAGAATAAGCCTCAGTATTTTTACGCCATGGCAAAGGCTTTTTATGGATGTTGTACCAACCTAATAAATCCTGCTGGAACTTTTCTATTTCGGTTTTATTCATAAGCTCTATTATTAAATTTATATAAAACAAAGTCAAATAGTAAGCTCTTAAAAGGCAGTTTAATCAGATCTTGTAAAAATTAAATTAAAATTAACCGAAATAAAATACGATCACATGGCAGTCAAAAATAAATCTTTGTCAGGCGAATCGCTTTGATTTTTTGAGATCTTTTCTATACAAAAATATCCCCGCCGAAGCGGAGACCTGACTCTAAGATATACCCTTGTTATAATTTCTTTGTATTTTTCCAATTATGATTGTATAATCTGAGCTTTAATCCCTATAAAGGTACATGTCTGCAGGGAAGTTTGCACTATTTTGAGTTATAACCAACCTTGATTTTGAAGTATCCGACTGATCACCAAATTTATTTTGTTCACCAATTTTGAACATTCCTATTGCTGCTCCTCCAACAGCACCTTTGCTATTAGCACGCATAGACAAGTATGGCTCATAGTTTGGATCGATTTTAGGGATATCTACTACATAAGGGTTCCCATTTAAAGTAGCACTTTTATCAGAATTAATGACTAACACATCACCTCTACCATTCTTCCACGTGCCAACTAACGTAGAAAAATCACCAGCTAAAATAGCCTCTTTGTTTAAATCTTGCGCAGGAGCTTGGTCCGGGAAAGTATCTACTTGATATTTTTCTTTAATTAGCTCATTTAATTGTTCTACAGATATGATCTTCGAGGCTAATTCATTTGTCGCTTGCTGCGCTTGATCATTATTATAAAATTCATTAAAAAGTTCTTCTTTAGTAAACTGCTTCTGCTGAACCATACCATTTCCAGCTTCAATAGTTATCACATTATTTTGAGTAGAAATTCGATAGGGATCATTGCTAGCTACTGTAGGAATAAGTATTGATCCTTTATCTATAGTTCCATTCATTGCCCATTCATGAGATAAATTTTGCTGCTCTATCTCCTCTTTTGTCAAAGAAGAGAAGTTGAATTCTTTACTCGCTTTTTGAATTAAAATAGATATTTTCTGATTTAATGTCAGAACATCCCAACTTTGAGAAAATGAACTAGACTCCCGAGTTACTGCACTCGAAGCTGTCATATCTTTTTCTTTTGTGGATGCTTTACTTTTTTCCTCAGTTTTTGGTTCGGTCTTTTTCTCACCACCTTGCTTGTTAGACGAACAAGATGCAAGTGAAAAAGAGGCTAAAGCCAGTATAGATAATAGTGTTATTTTCTTCATAAACCCCTCCGTTTTTATTTTATTACAAAATCAAATAAATTGGAACTCCCACTTGTTCTTATCATAAGAGTGTCCCTTTCATATTCGCTTTCAACAATAAAAAAAACACCCCAGAAAATGCTGGAGATGCTTAAAGGTATAACTTATTATACACCATCAATACAAAAATGTCAACGCTTTCAAACTAATTATTCAAATACTTTTATTTAGTCCAAATACCACTTAAGAGATTTGGGAAGTTTGTATTTTAGAGATACTAAAGTAAAAATCACTATATAGATAATAATAAATATAAGATAATTCTTCAATTTTTTCTCTAAATTCAAGCTTCCCAGTAAAACTGTTATTACACATGTCCCTAGATATAATAATCCCTTAAACCATTTTCTTTTCTTATCATTTGCTAAACACCTCTCTATCAAATAATTAATTGGTGCAACAATCAATGCAACATGATAAAACATAAATGGAATGACCAATTCATTGTTATTCGTTGGTAGAGTAACCATTACAGAAGATAGGCAAACTACAAAATAATCTAAAATAAAAATAAAAATTATCAGAGCGCTATACGAATAAATAAACATTGGCCAAGTCAGAATTTTCTTCTTCATTTCCCTCTCCTAAACAGACTAATTATAACAAAAAATCCCCCTAAAAATTATGGCTAGGGGACTTTTTTATTTTTCTTAGTTATCAAAAATCTGCTCGAGACAGGCTCACTTATTAAATATTGTCTAATGCTTTTTTAGGAACATCTTTTCTTTGAACTTCTTCCCATTTGATTACACCATTTTTGTTATTATAAGTGACTTTCAAATAAGCTTCATGTTTGAGATTATGAATTGAAGTAAATTCCAGATCTTTTTCTTTACCAGAATCTGCATAGCCTTTCTGTTTGTAGTTAAACCCTTGCCAAGTTCCACCATCAGTAGTTTTACTCGAAATTTTATCTCCATCTGTGTGTATCTGTACATAATATTCTTGACCACCATATTCGGAATTATACCAAGCATAGCCACCACCAATAATCAGCAATGCTCCAGCAATAAGTCCCACCAATAATTTTTTCATTTTTTTATACCTCTATTTTTATTTTCAAGACTATTTTACTCTTAATTTGAAGTATAATTCTTACACTTTCGTAATAAAAAAACTCATTGAGAGTTTTTTATGAAATAATTAGTAATTTTCTTTTTTCAAGACTTCCTTTACCCTTTCAGCGACCTCATAAGGTACGCCTGCTTCAGCGACTTGAGCAACATCAGCCTCAGATATTGCTTTAAGTGACTTGAAGGTCGTCATTAATTTTTGCTTACGTTTTGGTCCAAGCCCTGTAATACCATCCAGTTTTGAAGAAAAGGTATTTTTCCCACGCACTTGCCGATGAAAAGTAATCGCAAATCGGTGGACTTCATCTTGAATGCGTTGAAGGAGAAAGAATTCTTGTGATTGGCGACTCAATGGCACAACTTCCAAAGGATCGCCAAAAAGTAACTCACTGGTTTGGTGTTTATCATTTTTAGCCATACCTGCAACCGGAATGTCTAACCCTATCTCTTGCAGAATAGCCTTGGCTGCATTGACTTGACCTGCACCACCATCCATTGCAATCAAGTCAGGTAAAGCAGTCCCTTCACGCATGGCTCGGCTATAACGGCGCGTAATCACTTCACGCATTGATGCATAATCATCTGCACCTTCGACAGTTTTAATCTTATATTTCCGATAATCTTTTTTGGAAGGCTTACCATTGATAAAGACAACCATTGCCGAAACAGGTGAGGTCCCCATTATGTTAGAGTTATCGAACGATTCAATTCTCACTGGTGTAGGAATGTTGAGAATTTTACCGAGATTTTCGATGGCACCTTGAGTTTTAATCAGGTCTTTTTCGAGGAGGTCAAATTTTAATTGTAACTGTGTACGTGCATTCTTAGTCGCCATTGCTACAAGTTGCTTCTTCTCTCCACGACTTGGTTTGAGAACTTTAGTTTGAGTTACCGCCTCGACAGCCTCTGCATCAATTTCTGAAGGAACTAAAATTTCTTTAGGCACCATGTGTTCAGCTTCTTGATAAAACTGTCCAACATAAGTTAAAAAATCCTCTTCTGCTTCATTGTAATAAGGGAACATATTGACATCACGTTGAATCATTTTACCTTGTCGTACAAAGAAAACCTGCACACACATCCAACCTTTATCTACATAGTAACCAAAAACATCGCGGTCTTTTAAATCGTGGTTCATGACCCGTTGTTTTGTTCTCAAAGTCCCGATAGAATTAATCACATCACGGTATTCTGCCGCTTGCTCGAATTCCATTTTTTCTGAAGCGGCAAACATCCTTGTCTTCAGTTCATTGATGATTTCTTTATCATCACCCGTTAAAAAATGTTTCACTTCTTGAGCCATATCTTTATAAACTTGAGGATCTACATGATTAACGACTGGACAAAGACACTGATGGATATGATAGTAGAAACAAACTTTCTTTTCATGTAAGCCACATTTTCTAAAAGGAAAGATGCGATCTAAGAGACGTTTGACTTCATTGGCTGCTTTGACATCGGGATAAGGTCCAAAATACATTGCCCCATCTTTTTTAACACGCCGTGTAATCATCAAACGCGGATATTTTTCATTTGTAATCATGAGAAAAGGATAATATTTATCATCCTTAAGCATAATATTATATTTGGGCTTATAACGTTGAATTAAGTTAATTTCAAGGACCAGAGACTCAATGTTTGATTCAACAACAATCCATTCTAAATCTTCAATCTCACTGACTAAAAGCTCAGTTTTTGTATTGTGGGAGCCATGAAAATAGGAACGTACGCGGTTTTTCAGATTTTTCGCCTTCCCTACATAGATAACTGTCCCATTTTTATCTTTATGTAAATAGCAGCCTGGGCTATCCGGTAAGAGCTCCAGCTTTGCTTTAATCGTGTTATTCATGGTTTTATTATAGCATATTCTGGAGGGGCTAATCATAAATCGGAACTGTCTGTCGTGCAAGGAATTGTTTCTTTTTGTGATTGCGGCATTGTGCAATGTTTTATAAATCTTCCTACTTAAACAAAAAAGACAAGTTTTACCTTGTCTTTTTTATTAACTTATTTTCTCGATGACTGCTTTAATTTGAGATTAACGACTAAAACAATACTGACAATGACCAGTAAAAACCATGAAGACATTTTCCCAAATCCTACGAGATGCCAGGTTTCTGCTTGATTAGGATACCGGTAAGCATTGAAAAATGAAGCAATATTTTCAGCTATGTAGATAAAGAAGCCAATCAGAGCAAAAGAGAAGAGTGCCTTCATTTTATATCTTTTTCTTCCATTAATACAAAAAGTGAACTGAGTGCGCCAAAAGATTAAGACAATAGCCAGAATAATAAAATACCGTAAATCATGGAAGAAATAATTGGTAAAAAAGTTCAGATACAAAACTGTGGATAAGCCAAAACTAAGCCCTAATGGCGGCCAATATTCCACATTTAGCTGCAACTTTTTCCACGATTGAACAACATAACTCCCGACACTGGCATACATAAACCCCGAGTAAAAAGGGACATTCCAAATTTTTAAGTAAGCCGGCTCAGGGTAGGTCCAACTATGACTGATATTGACTTTAAAAATCTCTAAAATTAACCCTAAGATATGAAACAAGCAAATAATTTTTAACTCTTCAAGTGTTTCAAATTTTAATTTAACCATCAAAACTTGAAACACAAGTAAAGTCACAAAAATTAAATCATAACGTGGGATATTGGGAAAAGTCAATCCACGTGTTATCGCTAAGGTAGCAAAAACGGCAAGTGGAAAGAGACAACAAGCGGCTTGGATTTTTGCAAAGTTGAAAAGCAAAATCACACCGTTTTTTAAACCATTCATGTCCTTATTTTAGCATATTTTCATCTGATAAAAGCAAGCGCAAAAAAACTCCCATCTTGGGAGTTTCATCTTATTTTAAGAGTCTTAAAACATTCAAGATAGCTATGAGTGTTACTCCAACATCTGCGATAACTGCTTCCCACATCGTGGCAATACCAAAGACCGCAAGGACGAGGAAAACGGCTTTTACACCAAGAGCTAAAACGATATTTTGGACCACAAGTCGTTTAGTTTTCTTGGCAATTTTAACAGACTGCGCGATACTTGATGGTTTATCTGTCATTAAGACCACGTCAGCTGTTTCAATCGCAGCATCAGAGCCTAATCCCCCCATCGCAAAACCGATGTCAGCACGCGCAATAACTGGTGCGTCGTTAATTCCATCACCAACGAAAGCAGTAAGACCATCACCTTTTGCAATTACTTGCTCTAACAAAGCAACTTTATCCTCAGGCAAAAGATTAGCGTGATAATCCGTGATGTTCAGTTTTCCAGCAACCTGAGCGGCAACTTTTTCACCATCTCCTGTCAGCATCGTTTGGGAAATGTGAAGCTGGTTCAAAGCCGCAATGGCTTCTTCAGCATCTTCTTTAAGGACATCCGCTACAAGGATAACGCCTTGATATATACCATTTTTAGCAACATAAATCAAAGAACCTAAGGCGTCGCTTTCGGTAAAGTTAACGTTGTACATTTTCATCAGTTTTGCATTTCCGACAAGAATCTCATCACCCTCATAGATTGTACGTGTACCATGACCTGAAATTTCTTCCGACTCTGTTACATTTACTGTATCTAAGTTTTGATTTTCTTTAAGCGCAAGTCCCAAGGGATGGGTGGACTTAAGTTTACCGATAGCTCCCAGATAGAGTAAATCTTCTCGTGCAACCTCTTCTGCTGGAAAAACTTGAGTAACTTTAAAGTTCCCTTGTGTCAACGTTCCTGTTTTATCAAAGAGCACGTGTTTTATCTTGGTCATAGCTTCAAGGTGATTCCCTCCTTTAACTAAAATACCGTTTTTGGATGCAGCGCCAATCCCAGCAAAGAACCCAAGGGGAATGGAAACTACCATCGCACAAGGACACGAAATAATTAAAAACGTAAAGGCGCGTGTTAACCAGTCTGACCAATCTTGCTGGAAGAATAGTGGAGGTACTAGAGCGATTATCGCTGCTGCAAATACCACAACTGGAGTATAGTAGCGTGCAAATTTTGAAATGAATTGTTCAGTCGGTGCTTTATTTTCTTGAGCATTCTCAACGAGATTTAAAATTTTAGATACTGATGATTCCCCAAACGTTTTTTCAACCTTGATCTCCAGCAGACTATTGATATTCAAAAAACCTGAAAGAACTTCTTCTCCTTTGCTTACCTCACGTGGCAGTGATTTACCAGTCAAAGCTGCTGTATTAACGCTTGATTTCCCCGATAATACAAGACCATCAAGTGGTACTTTTTCTCCCGGCTTCACTTGTATAACTTCACCGATATTGACTTCTTCTGGAGACACATCAATAAGTTTTCCTTGGCGCTTAACAGTCGCAACCTCTGGTCGAAGGTCCATCAAAGCTGCAATTGACTTTTTGCTGTTCCCAATCGCACGATCTTGGAAATATTCTCCGACTTGATAAAAAAGCATAACAGCGACTGCTTCAGCGTATTCTCCTAAAGCAAATGCCCCGACAGTCGCAATGCTCATGAGGAAGAATTCATTAAAAATATCTCCTTTAAGCAATTGTTTTATCGCTTTGAGCAAAACACTATGCCCGATTAACAAATACGTTAAGATGAAGAGCGGTGTTTTAAACTGTGGCGCAAAATCTAAAAAGCTTAAAGCTGCCAATAGTAGAGCCGTGACGATAATAATCAACAGCTCATATTTACCTTCTTCTTCACTCTCATCTAAACTCGTATTTAGATTCATTTTCGTGTTGCAACAGGCAGGGTCTGAATCGTCAGAACTCCCTGTGACTTCTGAGCTACTTGAGCCCTCACTCTCCTCAGCAGTCGTAAGAGCTGCTTTGGCTTTGTGATTGAGGCAATTACATGTGTCTTTTACACAGTGTGCATCATGTGTTGCCTTGTTTTGAGTAGATTTAAACATATGAAACTCCTTTTTATTTTATATATGTATCACAATGGATATCTTCTGTTGGGGACCAGTGCATTGACTCAACTGTAGCATCAATGACTTCTAGTAAATGGTTAAGTTCAGGGGTTGTCAAAGAATAATAAATGTATTTTCCTTCTTTACGACTTGTGATTAATCCACAATCACGCAGACATGATAAATGTTGCGAGAGATTCGATTGTCCTGACTTAGTTTCCTGAAGTAACTCTGTTACAGTCATCTCCTTTTCGCGTAATGCTTCAAGGACGATGAGCCTTGTCGTATTGGATAAGGCATGAATTACTTTTTGACGTTTTTCAGTTAAATTCATTATTCATCTCTTTATATTAGTTTATACTAATATGTTATCAAACTCCCTCATATTAGTCAATACTGAATTGTTTAAATCTATTCAAATCTAAATTTTTTGTACAAAAAAATCCTGAACTAAAAAGTTAGGATTTCATTATTTTTACAACCCAAGACGTTCAAAGATGACATCTACACGTGACAAATGATAATTATAATCAAAAGCTGCATCAATATCTGCATCTGTCAGTTTTTCACGGATTTTTTCATTGCTTTCTACCAGTGGGCGGAACATGATTTGTTCGTCCCAAGCTTTTGCTGTCAATGGTTGAACCAAATCGTAAGCTTCTTCACGTGTCATACCTTTTTCAATAAGCATAAGCATAACATGTTGACTATAGATCAATCCAAAAGTTGCATCCATATTACGCTTCATGTTTTCTGGAAATACAGTCAGATTTTTAACAATATTACCAAAACGGTTTAACATATAGTTGATTAATTCAGTTGTATCTGGGGTAATGATACGCTCTGCCGAGCTGTGTGAAATGTCACGTTCATGCCACAAAACAACATCTTCCATGGCTGTCACGACATGTCCACGAATAACACGCGCCAAGCCAGTCATATTTTCAGAACCGATGGGATTACGTTTGTGTGGCATTGCTGAGCTACCTTTTTGACCTTTAGCGAAGAACTCTTCTACTTCACGTTGTTCTGATTTTTGAAGACCACGAATCTCTGTCGCCATACGCTCAATCGAAGTCGCAATCAGTGCCAGTGTACTAAAGTATTCTGCATGCAAATCACGGGGTAATACTTGTGTCGAAATCTCTTGTGGACGAATTCCAAGTTTGCCACATACGTATTCTTCAACAAAAGGTGGGATATTGGCAAATGTACCTACAGCACCAGAAATTTTACCCGCTTCAACTCCTTTAGCTGCATGTTCGAAACGCTCGATATTACGCTTCATTTCAGAATACCAAGTTGCTAATTTAAGGCCAAAAGTTGTTGGTTCTGCATGGACACCGTGCGTACGTCCCATACATACAGTGTATTTGTGCTCACGCGCTTTATCAGCAATAATTTCCAAAAAGTTAGCCAAATCACGGCGGATAATATCATTCGCCTGCTTGTAGAGATAGCCATAAGCTGTATCTACAACATCGGTTGAGGTAAGTCCATAGTGGACCCACTTACTTTCCTGACCAAGTGTTTCAGAAACAGCACGCGTAAAGGCAACCACATCGTGGCGCGTTTCTTTTTCAATCTCCAAGATACGATCAACATCAAAACTTGCTTTTTCACGAATTTTTTTTACATCTTCTGCTGGAATTTCTCCGAGCTCAGCCCACGCTTCATCCGCAAGAATCTCAACTTCAAGCCACGCCTTATATTTGTTTTCATCCGACCAGATTGCCGCCATTTCCGGGCGACTGTAACGATTGATAACCATAGTTCCTCCAAATTTCTAACTTACTATAAATTATACCATTTTGGAGAAATTTTTTCGGGAATTTCTCTAATATTATCAATTTATTGATGAAATATGTGGAAAAGACGAATATTAATTTTCTAAGGCATCAAGGACATCTAGCATCTGAGACAAAGTCAATTGTCCTGGAGCACTTCCTTCATCCTCATCGAGTGCTGCAAAAGTCCATACAGATCCGGTCAATCCTCCGGCAACGCGGGAAATTTTACCCAATTCTCCCATTGCGATTCCGATAAATTTAGGTCCATATTCCATCGTAAAATCACGTGTAATCTGTAGCAAATCCAAAACATCACACTCGCGTTGTGCCGTAATCGCCACTTTTACAAAGCCCGTTTCTTCTTTTTGCATTTTCATCATTCGAGCAGTTAAATCTGTAGGTAACTCAAAAAAGTTATGATAGGACAAGACAATTTTTTCTTTAAATTCAAGCAGCTGTGGTAGGGCTTTTCGATAGGAAAAATATTCGATATCTATATAATCTGGGTCAAATTTGACTACTTTTTTTAAAAGAGTGACATAATCTTTTTTAGAAATTGAGATATTGCCACCTTCATTGGCTGTACGTACAGTGAAAAGCAGAGAAAAATCTTTAAATTTCTCAAAGATAAAAGGCGCAGCCTGAAGAATACTTTCTATATCTCCCAAAAAATCCGCCCGCCATTCAATAATGTCAGCCTTTCTGTACTTTTCTACGTTTAATGCCTGTACTTCCGCCACTGTTGTCGGAAGAACGGGTACTACAATTTTCGTTTTCCTCATATTTTAAGTTTAGCACACATTTGCATGCGTACCAAACATAATCCTGAACGTCACTGAAGATATTTTTTCAATTGAACTAAATAAAAAATTCCTGAAAAACAGGAATCTATATCTCAATTGCGGGAGCAGGATTTGAACCTACGACCTTCGGGTTATGAGCCCGACGAGCTACCTAGCTGCTCCATCCCGCGCTAATAAAAATGGAAGAAATTTGAACTATCCCAAAGTCACGCTATAACTGAGTGGACGAGATCTTCCATTATGGATGTATCCAAATGGTACACCTATTGTAACACACTTTTAGCTAAAGTCCTAATCTTGCACTTTTTAATGAAAAAAGCACTCCCAAGAGTGCTTTAAATTTATGCTTTAGTAATGTTTGATGCTTGAGGGCCACGTTGACCTTGTTCAATATCAAATGTAACTTTTTCGCCTTCTTCAAGTTTACGGAAGCCATCGCTTTGAATTTGAGTGAAGTGTGCAAACACGTCAGTACCATCTTCAGCAGTGATGAAACCAAAACCTTTAGAGTCGTTAAACCATTTTACAGTTCCTTTTGTCATAGTATATATTTTCCTTTCGTCATATTTGTAAATCATTATGTGAAAGAAAACATTAAAAATATATAACTTAGACTAAATTTACCTCTTAATAGTATCATGCTTTATCCTGAAAGTCAAATCGCTTCTCCTCTTCATGGTTAAAACCAAGCTATAACTTACTCTTAGAGACCATAAAAAAAGATACATCACTGTATCTTTTGCTTTTTATTTTGTTGAACCACGATTAATAATTTGGTAAGCGAGGATCAATTGGTTTTCCTCAACCTCTTCCTTGTGCATAAGTTTTGTCAACAAACGCATTGAAACTGCTCCCAAGTCATAAAGTGGTTGATTGACAGAAGTCAAACCTGGATAAGTGTACGCTGTAATTGGGCTGTTTGAACCTGCGATAATTTCGAAATCTTCAGGTACTTTGATACCTTTTGAGAGCAAAGCATTGAGTAAGCCAACTGCTACAGTATCATAAGACACGATGGCAGCATTAATTTTCTTGGCAAGCATTTGTTCTGCTAAAGCTTGTCCATTTTCAAAAGTGTAATTACCTTCAAAGACAAGTGACTCATCAAAATCAATGCCTGCTTCATTCAAAGCTTCTTGATAGCCAACCATACGTTCTGTATTTTCAACTTCTTCCAAGGAACCTGATACGAAAGCAATACGTTTATTGTTTTTTGCCAGTTCAGCAGTTGTTTGGTGTGCTGCAAGATGATAATCGATATTTACAGATGACATTTGTTTGTCAACATCGATCATTCCAGCAAGAACAATCGGTGTACGTGTTGATTTAAGCTGGTTACGGACTTTTTCTGTCATGAAACTGCCCATATAAACAATACCATCAACTTGCTTAGAAAAGAGACTTTCAATAACTTTAAGTTCTTTTTCTTCATCACCATCACTATTTGCGAGAATGACATTGTACTTGTACATTGATGCAATATCATCAATGCCTCGTGCGATTTCAGCAAAATACGGCGACGTGATTGTTGGGAGAACAACCCCAACTGTCGTTGTACGTTTGCTTGCCAGTCCACGTGCAACCGCATTTGGACGGTAGTCCAATTCTTCAATTGCATCAAGGACTTTTTGACGTGTTTTCTCTTTGACGTTGGCGTTACCATTGACTACACGGCTTACAGTAGCCATTGACACGCCCGCAACTCGAGCAACGTCATAAATTGTTGTTGTTGATTCTTCCATTCTTTTTAAACCTCAATTATAATAATCTTTGTCTGTTTTTTATATCTTTTAATATTTATGAAAAGTTTTTCCAAATTTAATTATATCACTTTTTGAAAACCGTTTCAATAATTTTTGGTAGTATATTGTAGATATTGTCGCACATGATTTTTTTCAGAATTTAGCGTACAATAGAGATAATAATTATAGAAAGGTGGATACTATGAGCAAACTCGAACGTATCTCTAATTTTCTGAACGAAAATGAAGTCGACATGACTTTCATCACCAATCCTACGACCTTGAATTATTTGACAGGTCTTGCCATTGACCCGCATGAACGTATTGCTGGTTTGATGGTTTTCCCGGATAAAGCGCCATCTCTCTTCACTCCAGCGTTGGAGGTAGAAAAAGCCAAAGAAAACACTACTGGCTTTGATATTTTTGGCTATGAAGATTCACAAAACCCGTGGGCTGTTGTAAAAGAACATTTGGGATCAAAAAATATCCAAAAAATTGCAGTCGAATTTTCTGACATTCCTTTGTCAAAAACTGAAGGACTTAAATCTCAATTTTCTGGTGTTGAATTTGTCAACTTGACACCATTGGTAGAACGTATGCGTTTGATCAAATCTGCCGATGAAATCGAAAAAATGAAAATTTCTGGGGATTACGCAGATAAATGTTTCGAAATTGGTTTTGAATATGCAAATTCCGATCGTACAGAAACAGATGTTGTTGCCAAAATCGAATACGAAATGAAACGCATGGGCGTACCCCAAATGAGTTTTGAAACTATCGTACTCTCAGGCGCTCGTGCAGCTAATCCTCACGGTATGCCAGAAGATGTCAAAATTCAAGATAATAAACTCTTGCTCTTTGACCTCGGTGTGATGAAAAATGGCTACGCTTCTGATGCTACACGTACTATCTCAATCGGTAAACCTTCTGATTTTGATGCCGATATCCACAAAATCGTACTTGAAGCACAAATGGCTGCTATGGACTTCGTAAAACCTGGTGTATCTGCACTTGAAATTGATAAAGTAGCTCGCGATGTGATTACTAAAGCTGGTTATGGCGAATACTTTGTCCACCGCCTTGGACACGGTATCGGTATGGATGTCCATGAATTCCCATCTATTGGTGGTTCTGAGGACATCATCATCGAAGAAGGCATGTGCTTCTCTGATGAACCTGGAATTTATATCCCAGGCAAAGTTGGCGTACGTATCGAGGACTGTCTCTATGTTACTGAAACAGGATGTGAGCCTTTAACTAAAACAAATAAAGAATTGATGATTTTCTAAAATCATCGAAAAGGAAAAAGCACTGAATCAGTGCTTTTTTTATTAACCAAAGTCCCTTTTTCTTAAAGCAAGTACTTTCGTTTCAATTTGCTGGATAATATCCTTAAAGACTGCGTCACTTTGACCTGTTGGATCTTCTAAGCCCCAGTCTTCCCTATATTGACAAGGAAGATAAGGACATTCAACGTTACATCCCATCGTAATCACAATATCCACAGGTGGAATATCTTGTAAGAGCTTTGATGTTTGTGTTTTTTCCATGTCTATGTCATAGATTTCTTTCATCAAACGGACAGCATCTTGATTAATCTGTGGCTTTGTCTCAGTACCCGCAGAATAAAAGTCAAACTTATCCCCAGCCAATTTTTTCCCCAAAGCTTCTGCTATTTGTGAACGGCAAGAATTATGCACACAGATAAATGCAATTTTGAGCATAGTAACTCTCCTAAACTATTTTTACATATTATACATTATTTTTCAATGGTCTTCACTCAAACTGTACGGAGCTCATGAAAATTCTTGCTGGTATTTAGCTATTTCGGCATAGCTTTTCGCAAACTCTTGTGTTAAATTTTTGAAGAGAGGGTATAAAGCACGGTAGTATTTAAAATTTTCTGGCCTAAAATTGTAAGTTTCCCTCAGGATCAAGAAATGAGAATAATTTAATAATGTGTTTACTACGCGGTTACTGAAAACTTTACATAATTTTTATATGTGTTATATAAAAAAGTCGAGAAAAATAAATTTCTCAACTTTTTTAACTTCTCTGTTATCCACAAAGAAGTTTTTATTTTATCCAAAATCGGTAGGCAAACCTTTCCCATTTCCGAAGAAGTAACCTGTTTTATTGTTTATTGTTAATAAGTAGCTACCATCCGGACGATACAAGTTGAAATAACCTGCGACTTGTCCAGACATATAACCTGAAGTCATTGTGTGAATAGCTACCGGTAAAAGAATAAAATCATTACCTGAGATATAGCCACGTTGACGTGCAATATTTAAGACTTTATCTCTGATACCTGGATTCCAAGTGAATGCTGGATCTTGAGGATTGAGATTTGCTTGGGGTTGAACACGCGCATTCGAATTATCCGGTGTGGCACCTGTTGGATTTTGAGCACCATCAGCTGTTACTGCTGCTGTAGATGAAGCTGCGCCACCTTGAGCAGTATTTTTATCTGCTTGTTGTGCTGGCGTTCCTGCTGTTCCACTTGGTATTTCAGCAGAAGCAGATGTTCCTCCAGCTTGATCCGTGGTTTGATTCGCAGGTTGAGTAGCAGCATTATCATTACTTTGTGCAGCCTTCGCAGCTTGTTCTTCCTTAGCTTTAGCCTCTGATTGCTGTGTTTTCGCTAAGTTGATCGCTTGAGCCAATACTTTATTTAGCTTCTCATTTTCAGTCTTTGGCACTGCAGGTATGCTTACTGCCGCTTTTACTTGAGCTTCCTTATTAAGTTCGCCATCTACAATGGCTGATTTATTAAAAAGGGCGTTAACTTTTTCAACTGCTTTTATTTGTCCTTCGAGCGCATTTACTTTTGTTTCTGCAGTATCAAAATCGCTTCCTTTTAATGTTTTTAGCTTATTTTTCAAAGCTGACAATTGATCAAAGTTAGAATTCTTCAGTACTTGATGATCAGAGTCAGTAAAAAATTCATCGTAAGCCTTATTAAAAGCATTTAAGTTAGCTTTATTTTCCACAGCTGCTTGATTGGCCGCTTTTTCATTATTATTATGATTATAGAGAGCATAGCCTGCACCTCCTGCAGCCAAAAGGATCAGTGCACAAAGTCCAATAATCAAGGGTTTCTTATTTTTCTTTTTCTCTGGTTGCTCTTCTTGCGCAGATGCTTCAGACTCAACTACTGGTGTAACAGGTAAGGGTGTTGGCACTGTTTCACCGGCCACTGGTGTTTTTTCTAGAGGAACAACGATTTCTTCTTGTGGAAGCTTGCCTTCATCAGTAGACGCAGCTTCTTGTTCCACACCATTGATATCTTCTTCTGTTTCTAGTGAATTTTCCAGCTCCTCGTCAACAGTCGACACTGACTCTTCTGTAGGGCTTGTTTCCGCAACTTCTTCCTTTGAGGCAGGAACTTGATTGGAAAGCTCTGGGAAATCTTCTACTTGACTCTCTGTTTCTTCCGCTTGATCAGCCGCACTTTCCTTCTCGGAAAGATTTACTGGAACAGGTATCACAGGAGGCACATCATCAGCAATTTCCACTTCATCAAACTCTGACTTATTCTTTTCTTTGAAGTTTGACTCCTTAGATGGAGCAACTGTTTCTGCTTCCTTACTATCAGTGCTATCAGTTTCCGAAGCCTGTGTCTCTGAAGCCTCAGCTGACTTTTCTTCAACTGAAGTCACTTCTTCTTCAGATTCACCATCCTCTTCTTGATCCATTTTCTTACGCTCAGTTTGGATATATTTTTCTAAAGCCTGATTTTTAACAGCTTCAATCTCTCCACGATGTTGACGAATGTATTTGTCAAGTACGCTTTCGCTTTCACTATTTTCTTTATCTACTCTTTGTGCTTTTTTTACAATTTCGCCTACAGTGAAATCTGAGACGTCGCCTAGTTTTAAGACTTTTTCGCCAGAATTTTTGATATTTTTATCTTTTTCTTCTGTCATTTAGATCTCCATAGCATTTGCTTATTTTTTTATTCTTTTTCCAAAATATTGATACAAGTCCGTACGCAGTGTTCCATTATAGAGTTTACGTTTTTTTGTTGCTTTCGCTCCGTAATGTGTTTCAAAAGCAATATCACTTGTCAGAATATATTTACTCCAAGTTTCGAGTGGTGCAAAAGTAGCACCCATCTCTTTATAGAGCCCTGCAACTGAATCTTCATCTCCCAAACGTTTACCGTATGGAGGGTTTGATACAATAACCCCATCAAGGGCATCTGTATGAAAATCTTGCAGGCGCATCTGTTTATATTTTATCACATGGTCAAGTCCAGCTGCAAGTGCATTTCCTTTTGCAATTTCAATCATTCGACCATCGATATCGAAACCTTGAATATCAAGCTCTAAATCTTTGCGTACTGCTTGTTTTGCTGCTTGCCGTACATCTTCAAAAACTTCTGGCTTCATCCATGACCATGCTTCACAGGCAAACTTACGATTAAGACCGGGTGCCATATTAAGTGCCAACATCGCAGCTTCAATCGTAAATGTTCCTGAACCACATGTAGGGTCAACAAACATACGTTTTGGATTTGCTAGCCAGTTTGTCAACATAATGATCGCTGCTGCCATGTTTTCCTTTAATGGAGCATCGCCTTTTTCAACACGATAACCTCGTTTAAAGAGTGAATCGCCGGTGGTATCAATCATTACTGTTGCATTATCTTTGTGAATCGCAATTTCAATGGAGAAACTTGCACCATTTTCTGGGATGGGTACACCTTCTGGACGATGATAAGCCTTTTGCAATTTCTTCACGATGGCTTTTTTTGTAATTCCTTGGACGCTCGGCTCATTATGTAGAGTTGATTTCACAGACTTTGCTTTACTTACAGGAAAAGCTGAGCCAAAGGGAATATAGTCTTCCCAATCCAGTGCATATACATTTTCAAAAAGCTCGTCAAAAGTACGCGCCTTAAACTCACCCACAACAATCTTTACACGATCTGCTGTACGTAGCCAGGTATTTGCTTGAGCAATCGTTTTTGTATTCCCTGTAAAAAAGACACGAGAGCGATCGTCAATCGTAACATTCTCGACTTCCATATTGCGTAATTCACGAGCCACTAAACTCTCAAGACCTGCTGCAGCAGTCGCCATCAGCTTAAAATTATTTTTCATTTATTCCTTTGTTTCTTTCTAAAAAAAGCTGGGACTAGCCCAGCGTGTCATACAGTTTTCTATAAGCCATGTTTTGTTCAGGTCTTACGACCGTCGATAACCATCTGTCTGGAGAAGAAAAACTTCCCCCTCGACCACGCCTTCATTTCGGCTAGTCAAGTGCCCCGACCATAAGTTTGGGTTGCTCGCTTGAGGGGTTTACCACGTTCCAATCTTACCGTTTCCAGTAAGCCTCGTCTCTTTGGCACTTTTACAGAATACTCATGCATATCAAAGACTTAGCATTTTCTTCAGCCGTTAGGCATGACACTCCTACCTTGGTTTATTGTTTCACCAAGCACAAACACTACGGGCATCGCAGCCCGTGCGAGCATGGACTTTCCTCATGATACCAAAGGTATCACGCAGTTATCCAAAAACTGTTTTTATTTTTCATTAAAATATGAAGGCAGCTTTAAGCTTCTTCACTTGAAGTACTTCCTGGACCAAAAACAGCTTGCTCCAAACGGTTGATACGTTTAAGAAGTTCAAAGTTACTTGGTTGCCCAATTTCTGTTTTTGGTTTATTGATTCGGCTTGAAACCACGCGGCTCATGTTATCCAAACGTTGTGTTTCTTCCAAGTTTGCCTGGTTAGGACGACTTGCTTGAGATTCAAGTTCCACGATTTTTTTCTTCAAAAACTCGTTTTCTTCTTGCAAGCGCAATACCTCTGCTTGAAAAGCTTCGTAATCTTGAATGACGTCATCGAGGAGCTCGTCAACTTCTTCTTTATCATAACCACGCATTTTTGTTCCAAAGTCAGCTTCATAGATATCTTTAGGTGTAAATTTAAATGTTGCCATATCGTCCTCTTTTATCATTTCATATCAAAGTTTTATCATCTTTTATCATAGCAGAATTTTTTTAATTTTTCAAGTCAACTATTGACTGGAAAATATCGGGAGAAATGGCTTGTTATACGTCTTTCAAAGCTAACTTAATCAAGGCTAAATCAAACAAATAATTTGCATCTACTCCTGAGCTTTTTATTTTATAATCAAGCTCGATGAGGGACAATGTAGCTTGCCCCAGAAAGCTTTCCTGCATGTTACGTACTTGCTGGTTTGCTAGTTTGACACGATAAGGGTGGATTTTAAGATGAGAAGTCTGTTTCTGCTCGCTCCAGCCTTTGTTTTGCATCAATTTCACCTGATAATAAAGTCGGAAGGAATTCGTCAAAATAACCAATATTTTGATTAATTCCTCACCTTGTAATGTCAAATCATGGACCAAATCACGTGCTTGCTCCACCTCATTCTTTAAAATTAAGTCGGTCAGTAAAAAGATATTATCTTGGAGAGACTTGGGAACAACTTTTTCGACATCCTCAAGAGTAGTCTCTCTTTCTCCCACATATGTTTTTAACAAGGACAGATTTTGTTTGATTACTGGAAAAGAAAAATTTGATTTTTCAAATACTCTTTGAAGAATATTGCCAGAAAGATCTGTATCTGCAAAAACTCGACTTAACTCTTGAGGTTTCAATTCCTGTGCTTCCAGCAAAGTCGCTTGGCTCTTCAGTTTTTTAGTGAGTTTAAGTCGACTGTCTAACTTTCCGTGCAAAATAAGAATCAACTGCGTCGTTTCAACTGGCTCATTCAAAAAATTTTCAAAACGCACTGTCTGTTTTTCATCAAAAACAGCTTTTTTTACTGTTGTAAGATTTGTGAGATTTTCTAAAATGACCAGCTTTTGCTCAACAAAGAAAGGCAAACTCTCTAGCTCTTCTAAGGCTAGGTTAGCATTGGCATTATTCAGGTCAAAATAGGCCTGTCCTAAGTCTGCATTGTCAAAATGAACATACTCTAGAATTCGACTTTTTAGTTCCTGTACAATGTCTTCTTCTTCACCATAAAGTACCAATATTTGAGGAAGACCTGCTTTTTTTATTTTTTCTAATTCATCAAAAGCGCTCATGCTTCATCAAACTCCTGTCCTTCTAAAAACTCTCCATCTTGGGTAACGAGAACTTTTCGTGGTGTTGTCCCCTTGGCTGGGCCTACGATACCTGCCGCCTCAAGTTCATTCATCAGATCGGAAGCGCGGTTGAAACCGACTTTAAGCGCACGTTGCAACTGGGCAGTCGAGGCTTTTTGAGCAGAAATAACCATATTACGCGCTTCTTCAAACAAGGGATCAGCTGAATTTGCTGGCCCTGCAGTTCCGCGGCTGCTATCTTCTTCAGCTTCACCAGGATCAAAGCTTTCATCATAGTCAGCTTGAGATTGATTTTTAATAAAATTCACGACCGACTCAACATCAGCATCTGATAAGAAGGCACCTTGCAA
The DNA here is from genome assembly GCF_037892375.1 of Lactococcus formosensis. Taxonomy (NCBI): domain Bacteria; kingdom Bacillati; phylum Bacillota; class Bacilli; order Lactobacillales; family Streptococcaceae; genus Lactococcus; species Lactococcus formosensis. Next base: position 174,814 of record NZ_CP141721.1, read on the forward strand.
ACGTACAGGATGATTTTCATCAATGGGTTTAAAGAGCATATCCCCACGTCCTAAAAGTTTCTCTGCACCGTTTGTATCAATAATTGTTCGAGAATCTGTCCCACTGGATACGGCGAAAGCGACACGCGAAGGCACGTTAGCCTTAATCAAGCCAGAGATGACATCAACTGATGGACGTTGTGTTGCTAAAATCATATGGATACCAGCTGCACGTGCTTTTTGACCAAGACGGATAATCGCGTCTTCAACTTCCTTGCTGGCTACCATCATCAAGTCAGAGAGCTCATCGACAATAACGACAATCAATGGCAAGGTTTGATATTTTTCATTCGATTGTGCATTGTATTTTTCTATTTTTTCGTTATAGCCTGCAATATTACGCACACCTGCTTGACTAAAGAGCTCGTAGCGGTTTTCCATTTCATCTACCACCTTTTGTAAAGCACGTGATGCTTTACGTGGGTTGGTTACTACAGGAATAAGGAGATGAGGAATATCATTATAAACAGAAAGTTCAACCATTTTAGGGTCGACCATCAGGAATTTGACCTCACTCGGCAGAGCTTTCATCAGGATAGAGGTGATGATACCATTCACAGCAACCGACTTCCCTGAACCTGTAGAACCAGCTACAAGTAAGTGAGGCATACGTGTCATATCAAAAGTACGAATCGTACCATCTAAAGCTTTCCCTAAAGGCAACTCAAGCAAACTGTTTGTTTTTGGTTGGGCATTTTCCCAAAGTTCTCGGAAACCGACAGTCGCAACCTCACTGTTAGGAATTTCGATACCGATAAGGGATTTCCCAGGTATTGGTGCTTCAATACGAACATCCTTTGCTGCCAGAGCTAAGGCTAGATCATCTGATAAGTTGACAACACGAGATACTTTGACACCCGTAGCTAATTTAATTTCGTACTTGGTCACGGATGGACCTACAACAGCAGATTCAACTGTTGCCGCGATTTTGAAAGATTCCAATGTTCGCTCTAAAATTTGAATATTTTTTCGAACATTTTCTCGTTCACCCGCTTGGTTTTTTGTTGGAATTTCTTCCAATAAATCAATCGTCGGAAGTTGATAAAATTCATTGTCAACAGAACGCTCAAAGCTAATCGGCTCTTGGTCATCCTCTACTTCCTCTTGCGGTTGTATAGTCCCCATTTCTTTTGTAGGTGATACTGGCGTATCAGGAATAGCTATAGGGATTTCGGAAAAGTCGGAAGCTGTATTTTCTTCAAACAGGGGTTCGCTTGGTAGTGGAACTTCTTCTTCTTCCATCGCACGTAAGTTTCTTTCAGCTTCTTCTTGAGCTTTGGCTTTTTCTTCTAAGAGTGCTGCTGCTCGTTTTGCTTCAGCACGATCTGCCATACGCGTACGTGTTTCACTTATATTTCTTTTAAGAAAAATACGTAGGCGTGCAATCAAAGCGGGGGCCATAAAATACAGTGCGATAAGCCACAGAATTCCCACGATAATATAAACACCAATTACGGAAAAGAGGGCTTTGGCTGGTCCAAAAAATAAATCTCCTAAAAAACCACCACCCAGAAAATGCGTCACTTGTCCTTTTCTCAAATCAGACATGGCTAAAACTAAAGCATTTTTATTGGGAGAAAGGACATCATATCTCGCATGAAAAACAAGAAGAAGTCCAAAGAAAAAGAGAGCTAAGCCTGGTAAAAAGCGTTTATTTTCACGGAAGAAATCTTTTTTGAAAACCGTCATAAACATGACGAATAAAACGATTAATAAGAAAGTGATTGCTAATGATCCTACAGCCAGACGAGTGACATTATATAAAAAGACACCAAATAAGCCCAAACGTGCTAAAGCAAATAAAATGACAATAAAGCTCCCAAAAAAAGCCGCCATTTTTTTATTAGCCGTCCAAAATTTAGTATTTGATTTTTTTGCTGGTGTTTTCTTTGCTGTTGAACGTTTCGCTTTTGGTTTTGATTTACTTTTTGTTGTTCTTTTTGCGGGCATGTTATTTCTCTGTTCTAAAACTTAATATTACTCTTTATTGTAACATTTTACAGGCTTATCTTTCAATACAGGCTTTTAAGACATTAAAAAGCCGAAAGCTTCTGCTTTCGACTTTTCTCTTACTTCATCATTTTACAACCATAACATTACATGGTGCATGGTTAACAACATAACTTGCAGTTGATCCCACAAGTACACGGTCAATAGCGCCTTTACCTGTTGAACCCATAACAATTAAGTCAATATCGTTTTCCTCAGCGAAATCAACAATCTCTTTTTTAGGAGAACCACTCACTTGGAAAGCTTTGTACTCAACTTTGTCACCAATAAGCTTTCCTGCTTCATCAAGGATTTCTGCTGATTGTTTTTCTGCTTCTTCCAGGACAGCTGGCATGATATAAGCGGTGCCATAAAGTTGTGCAACATCTTTAGCATGAACTACAAATAAAGATGCTTGATTTCTTTTAGAAATCTCAATTGCTTCTTGAATAGCCTGATTTGCTTGGTCAGATCCATCTACTGCGACTAAAATGTTTTTATAATTTTCTCTCATTGTAAACGCCTCCTTTTCTTTATTATAAGATAAATTCATATCAAAGTCCAATAAAAAGTTTAAAATTTTCCTTTTTTATAACTTTTTTCTCATTGAATTGGGTTATATCCATATTATTTAACTTAATAAATCAACCATACCTGAATAACCGAGCTGTTTAGCATAGTCTAAGGCCGTTAAGTTATTGTTGTCACGTAATTCAGTATTCGCTTTATATCGCAAGAGGGTCTTCACGATTTCTTGATAGTGTGCTGATCCATCTCTCAATGCCACCGCCTCAATCAACGCTGTATATCCATAATTATTTTGATGATCAATATCCACTTGACCGTCTTCCAGTAACATTTTCACATTTTCCAAATGTCCTTTTTCAGCTGCTGGAATCAAAGCATTTCCTCCAAAGCGGTTGTAGATTTTTTGATTAGGTTTACTGTGCGCCAAAATATACCGTAGGATTTCAGTTTTGCCTTGGGCTGCTGCATAAAGGTAAGGCGAATCTTGAATATGGTCTTGTAAGTTAACATCCGCGCCGTTATCTATCAAGAGTTGAGCTAAAGCAACATTATTTTCGTGTGTTGCGATAAGCAGAGGTGATTCTCCTTTTGCATTTCTTTCATTAATGTCTGATTGTCCTGCTTTAATGCTTTTCTCAACTTCAGCTATACTCTTCTTTGCTGTTACAGCTTCTAGAATTTTCATCGTTTTAACCTCCTCTTTTTTCGAAATTACTTTCTCGTTTGTCGATGATTTCTTTTGTGGAGTCGACATCGTACTGCTTTGTTTAGTTTCACCCTCAATTGAACTTTTATTTTCTTGTGTAGAACATCCTGTTAATAAAAGCAAAGTTATTCCAGAGAGAATCAGAGATTTTATCAAAACAACCACATCCCTTCGTTTCATTCTATGCTTGTAAGCTCATCTTAACATTTATCGTATATTATTTAAAAAATTCTGACTTATAACTTTAAAAGGATTTTTTAAATATTCAAGTCTAGAAGAAAATTATTTAGAAAAAACATACTATTGTGATACAATGAACTTATGGAAAATATAAACGCTTACAAGGCTTTAGCCTTTTTTGATCTTGACGGCACCTTACTTAATGGACAGAGCCAGCTAGATACTGATGTCATCGATGCTATCCATGAAATCCGTCGAAATGGTGTACTTCCCTTCATTGCCACAGGGCGCGGGCATTTTGAGCTCGACAATATCATGGAAGCAACGGGTATCACCGGTGCTGTTGCTATGAATGGGCAATATATCGTTTTAGATGACCAAACGATATATAAGGACCCTATTTCAGTTGAAAATATCGAAAAATTACACAGTTTAGCTATTGAACAAGACGAAGCCCTTGCCTTTTATGGAAAGGACGGCTATTGGGTAGACCGCCACACAAATTTTGTACATGAAGCATATTCCTATACACACATGCCACTTCCCAAGATTAATCCTGAAGGCTACAAGACCGAAGAAGTCAACATGCTTTTACTCCTAACGGATAAGCTGTCACAAGTGGATTATTACAAAGCTCACATGCCCGAACTTAATTTCTTTATGAATGCTCCTACTTCTATCGATATTACAAACATCTCGACCAATAAAGGTACTGGGATTACGCATGTGAAGGACGTCCTCAACTTTAAAGGAGAAACTTATGCATTCGGAGATGGACGAAATGACCTTCATCTTTTAGCCGCTGCAGACCACGGTACAGCCATGGGAAATGCGGTACCTGAACTCAAAGAAATCGCTGATTTTATCAGCAGTAAAAATACAGAAAACGGCATTGTGAATGCCTTTAATTGTGAATGCCTTTAAACATTGGAACTTTATTTAGACACCAAAAAAGCAGAGCGTCCTCTAGACACACTGCTTTTTTTATTTTCTTATTTTATCGGGTCAAATCAATCCGCTTGCTTAACTTATCCATAATAATTGCACCAATAAGCAAACTTGCAAATTCTCCCACAGCTAATGTAAACCAGGTCCAGAAGAAAGGCATTCCGAAAAGAAAATGCATTTCCAAAGCGATAGTTACCATACTGATTGAGAAAAATATTGCAAAGTAGAAAAAGGCTTTATTGAGCTGACCATTGAAAAAATACTGTTTCATATAGCGTTCAAAAAGTAGCACTCCTAGAGTCAAGAAGATAAGCGTTGACAGACCACCCACGATAACGTCCACCCAAGTAAAGCTGAGGAAGTTTGAAATCATGCATCCAATAGTTACAGCAGCAATATATTTTTTATTAAAGAAAGCTGTAAAATTGAGCATTTCTGAAATCCTAAATTGCATAGGACCATATGAAATAGCATTGAGTGGTGGAGTCATCGTAAGGACAACATAAAGCGCAGCAACTATGGCAATCGTTACCATGTCGTAAACAGTAGATTTTTTCAATTTTTTCTCCTTTAGTGGCTGAATACCACGTGTAATATGCTCAGGCAAAGGTTAAAAGTCCTGAGGGTTGCTGATAATTTGCAACTTTTATATTATATCAATTTTCTGGAAGAATGAAAAGACTTCTATGAGGATATAAAAAAAGCTCAATCCTAAAGAATAAGCTTTTATTTTATCGTCCATCCACCATCGATAGGCACAACTGCACCCGCTAAATAAGAACTTTCTGGACTGGCTAAGAAAAGAGTCAAATCTGCAACTTCTTGTGGCTTCGCCCAACGTTTTGCTGGGGTTTCTTCTGCTACCCACTTTGCCATTTCCCCATTATTTTCGGTAAAATCTTTGGCGTTCATGGGTGTATCAATGGCTCCGGGAGCTATTCCTGCCACTTGGATGCCATGTTGTGCTTCATCTAAAGCCAACTGCTTAGTCAAACCGACAATAGCATGCTTGCTTGCAGTATAGGCAATGCCTCCGCCACCAGCAACTAAACCAGCAACTGAAGCCATATTGATAATCACACCGGATTTTTTTTGTTTCATTTGTGGCAAAAAAGTCGAAGTCATGAGAAACATACTGTCAAGATTGGTTGCTAGGATTTTTTTCCAAAGTGAAAAGTCCGTGTCTTCCATTGTTCGATAGTCATCGAGCTGACCTGCTGTATTGAGCAAGATATCAATTTCACCTACCTGTGCGGCTAATTGTGCTACCTTTTCAGCAGAGGAAACATCACAGACGATAGTCCTAAAATCTGCCGTGAATTCTTGTAAGTCCACGCCAATAACTTCTGCACCTGCTTGCATAAAAGCCTGAGCTTGTGCTTGACCAATACCGCTGGCAGCACCCGTCACTAAAACCTTTTTCCCTTTAAACTTCTGATTAGTCATTCACTAAAATCCAGTCTGTCGCTAAGACATCACAAGGTGTTGGCGCCCACATACTAAAGCCTTCCCCTTCTCCTCTTACATTGATAAGAAAATAAGGTGTAACTTGCAACTTTTCTCCATTATCAAGTGTAATACTGTCATACAAGGCAATATAGTTTTCTGCGCCTCCCCAGCCAGTGCGAACAATTTTTTTACCAGCTTTTAGCTGTGGAAGAATTTCTTCAAATGTCATCTTTAATTCCTTTCTGAAACTGCATATTTCTTCTTATATTTGTAGTGCTTTAATTTTAACATTTTGTTCTTAATTTTGTCATTTTTTGTCTCGGCTTGACAAGAGTCCTTGCTTCAACTAGAATGAAGCTATGAAAAATACAGAAAATCACCAAAAAATCGTCATCATCACCGGTGCATCAAATGGCATGGGTTATGAAGCTGCTAAAACCTTTGCCCAACGTGGCTGGCAGGTTTACGCTGGCGCACGTCGTATTGAAAAAATTCCAACTGATCAGGGAATTACCCCACTGAAACTTGATGTTACGGACACCAAAAGCAATCAAGACTTTATCCAACACGTCATTGAGCAGACTGGCCGAATCGATGTGCTAATCAATAATGCCGGCTATGGCGAGTATGGCCCAGCTGAAGAAATTCCCATGGAAAATGTCCGCAAGCAATTTGAGACAAATTTCTTTGGTGCTGTAGAATTGACACAGTTGGTCCTTCCCATCATGCGCCAACAACGCTTTGGACGAATCGTGAATATTTCAAGTATCGGTGGTGACGTCTATATGCCTCTAGGTGCTTTTTATCATGCAACAAAAGCAGCGCTGCAACAATGGTCGGATGTACTAGATACAGAAGTTAAAGCTTTTGGCATTCGGTCTATCGTTGTACAACCAGGCGGTACTGCTTCCAACTGGAGTACCATCGCTATGGAAAATGCTGAAAAAAATCTTCAGCCAGATAGCCCCTACCAACCTTTAGTTCAAACTGTACGTGCAGCACTCAGTGGAAACTTTGGGAGTTCCGCTACTTCGGCGGATTTGGCTCAGGTTTTTTATAAAGCAGCAACGGATAATAAAGCAAAGTCCCGTTATTACAACTCTTTGCTGGACCGTGTGATGGTACATACGGCACGTGCGCATCCTAAACTTTATATCAAATTTTTTAATCTAGGTTTGAAGCAAATGGGCAAACGTAAAAAATAAAAAGAGAGAGCAAGGAATGCTCTCTCTTTTTTTATTAGCCAATTAATGATCCGGCAGGTACATCCGCAGGTGCTTCAAGCACACGCAACTTACCATCAAATTCAGCAGAGAGAATCATCCCTTGACTGACATATTTCTTCATCATTTTACGTGGTTTTAAGTTGGCCACGATTTGCAGTTTTTTACCGACGAATTCTTGTTCGTTAGGATAAAATTCGGCAATTCCTGACAAGATTTGGCGTGGTTCTTCATCACCTGCATCTAACTTGAAGCGAAGCAAACGATCTGAACCTTCCACACGGCTAACTTCCAAAACTTCAGCAACCTTCAACTCAATCTTTTCAAAGTCATCAAACTTAATTTCTGGGAGAGTTAGGTTGAGTTTTACATCCTCAGGTACCCATTCTTTTTCAGGAAGCTTTCCACCAGCCATCTGTAACTTGATGTAGTCTACTTCTTCTTCCTTATCCAAACGTGGGAAGACAGGTTTACCTTTTTCTACCACTTTATTCGTAAATTCATAACCGAAAGCTAAATCTTCTAAGGAGAACTCTTCCTCAGTTAAGCCGAGTTGAGCAAAAATTTTCTTACTTGTCGCACGCATGAAAGGTTGCAAGAGTGCCGCAACAACACGAAGATTTTCTGCTAAATGATAAAGCACATTATTCAGCTTGTCTTTGTCATCTTCTGATTTGGCAAGGACCCACGGCGCTGTTTCATCGATGTATTTATTTGTACGTGAGATAAGAACCCAAACTTCATTTAAAGCAACGTTGAATTCAAACTTATCCATGGCTGTATGGAATTTTTCCAAAGTTTCAGCAAGAACTGTTTCCAAGGCAGCATCGAATTCTGTTGTTGCATCATTCTTAACCAGAACGCCACCATTGTATTTGTTGACCATAGCGACTGTACGATTGAGCAAGTTTCCGAGGTCATTTGCCAAATCATAGTTGATACGGTCAATAAAGTCTTCTGGTGAGAAGACACCGTCAGAACCAAAAGGCAATGCGCGCATGAGATAATAGCGTACAGGGTCTAAACCATAGCGATTTACCAACATGTCCGGATAAACCACATTTCCTTTAGATTTCGACATTTTACCGTCTTTCATCACCAACCAACCGTGACCAAAGACTTGCTTAGGTGGTTGCATCCCCAAAGCGTGGAGCATGATTGGCCAGTAGATAGTGTGGAAACGCACGATTTCTTTGCCGACCATATTCACACCCGGCCAGAATTTATCCAGTTTGCTGGTATCCTCTGAACCATAGCCTAAAGCAGTCACATAGTTAAGCAAGGCATCAAGCCAAACATAAACCACGTGTTTCGGATTAGACTTCACAGGAATACCCCAAGTGAAGGTTGTACGGCTTACCGCCAAGTCTTCCAGGCCTGGTTTGATAAAATTATTTACCATTTCATTTTTACGAATCTCAGGTTGGATGAAATCTGGATGTGACTCGTAATAACTTAAGAGCCAGTCCGCATACTTACTCATACGGAAGAAATACGACTCTTCTTCGACCCATTCTACTTCGTGACCAGATGGTGCTTTACCACCAATAACTTTGCCGTCCGCATCATGGTAAACTTCTTCCAACTGTGTCTCCGTAAAGAACTCTTCATCAGAAACAGAATACCAACCCGCATATTTATCCAAGTAGATATCGTCTTGTGCTAGAAGTTGTTCAAACGCCTTTTGAACGGCTTCTTCATGATATTTATCTGTAGTACGGATAAATTTGTCATAAGAAATATCCAGCATTTTCCACAGTTCTTTAACATCTTCCGCCATTGGGTCCAAATATTCTTTAGGTGTCATTCCCAACTCTTCAGCCTTACGTTGAATTTTCATGCCGTGTTCATCAAGGCCTGTTAAATAAAACGTATCAAAGCCCATCAAACGTTTGTAACGTGCGAGAACATCACAAGCAATCGTTGTGTAGCTTGAACCGAGATGTAATTTCCCTGAGGGATAATAAATCGGCGTTGTGATATAAAAGTTTTTGTTTTCAGTCATTTTTTTCTCCTAATTCATGGCCTAATGAAAGCCACTTGATTAGTATTTTTCCAATTGTAGATTGAAAAAAGCCTTGTTTCTATTATAGCATATCCTTTTCAAGTAAATCTTATTCTAAATAAGTTTTACTGATTTTTCGCTAAAATAAATTTACTCTCAGTTTCCCGTGTTATTTGCCAACCGATAAGGTATGTTATAATTAACCTAATAAAGACAAAAGGATTTTATTATGACTTACAAATTTATCTCATGGAATATTGATTCGTTGAACGCAGCATTGACCGGTACGAGTGATCGTGCAGCTCTATCAATGGCTGTGGTTGACCAACTTGCCACATCTGAAGCCGATGTTATCGCTATTCAAGAAACAAAGCTCAATGGTGACCTCAAAAAAACAAACAAAGTATTTGATGTTTTAGCCAGCCATTTCCCAGAATATGAAATTGTTCACCGTATCAGTACACCACCTGCACGTAAAGGTTACTCGGGAACGATGTTTCTTTATAAGAAAAGTTTGCCTGAACCAATCATCACCATGCCTGAGATTGGAGCGCCAGAGCCCATGGATAGCGAAGGTCGTATCATCACCTTAGAATTCCCCGAGTTTTTCATCACAACAGTTTACACACCAAATGCGGGTGATGGTCTTAACCGTCTGGACTTACGTGGACAATGGGATGATCAATATCGCGCTTACTTACAAATGCTTGACCTCCAAAAACCTGTCTTAGCATGTGGTGATTTTAATGCTGCTTACACAGAAATCGACCTTGCCAATCCTAAAGGAAACCGTAATTCTGCCGGATTTACTGATCAAGAACGTGAAAAGTTTGGACTTTTATTAGCTGCTGGATTTACAGACAGCTTCCGTAAAATTCATGGCAATGTCGAAAGTTACTATGCGCCAGAACGTAGTATCTACACATGGTTTGCTCAACGCTCTCGTACAGCTAAAATCAATAATTCTGGCTGGAGAATCGATTATTGGCTGGTTTCTGACCGCATTGCCGAGCAGATTACACGCGCAGAACCTTTAGATTCAGGTGCTCGTCAAGATCATGTTCCCATCGTTTTAGAAATCAATATCTAAAAAGCACGACTTTTGTCGTACTTTTCTTTCTTATTGTGCAAGCTCTTGATACGCTTCTTCTTTAAAACCTATCAAAATAATTTTATCATCTTTAACAATCAGTGGGCGCTTAACCAACATCCCATTGGAAGCTAAGAGTTTCGCTGCTTCGTGCTCGCTCAAGTCTGCTAACTTGTCTTTTAAGCCCATCTCACGATAAACCAAGCCACTGGTATTGAAAAACTTTTTAACAGGAACCTCTGCAAACCATTTTTCAAATTGCTCAGCTGTTGGTGGGGTTAGCTTAATATCGATAGCAATATAATCAATATCTAGATTATCCAAAGTTGCCTTTGCCTTACGGCAAGTTGAACATTTAGGATATTCATAAAAGTCGTACATTTGTCATCCTCCCTTGTTCTCTATTTTAACAAAAACTAGGGCAAAGCTGCTCGTTTTTATTACTTTTACAGGGGGATGCAATTTTAAAGAAAATAAAGATTATGTTAAAATAAGATAAGAATATAAATTAAGGAGATTATTTTATGATTTGGTCACTTATAGTTGGTGCTCTCATTGGTATGGCTGCTGGAGCAATCACGTCAAAAGGCTCAAGTATGGGCTGTATTGCAAACATTGTTGCGGGACTTTTAGGGTCATTTGTCGGACAAAAACTCCTAGGAAATTGGGGACCGCAATTGGCTGGTATGTCTTTGATTCCTTCCATCGTTGGAGCAATCATTGTCGTACTTGTAGCTTCCGCATTATTCGGTAAAAAGGATAATTAAAACGTTCATAGAGCGTTTTTTTTTACAAAAAAACAAGCAATTGTCCCATGCTTGTATAATATTAATATTTTCTAAAACGTTGGTAGCGGCTTTCTTGAAGTTCTTCTTCTGAAAGCTGGGCTAAACTATTGAGTTCTTTTTCAATTATCGTTTTCAAGTTTTCCATAAGGTTTTCTTCTTGAACAACACCCTCAACGATACCCATTGCCAGTTGATCTTCAGCTTTTATTTTCATCAAATCAGCTGCTTCATCACGACGTGAACCATCTTTCCACAAGATTGTCGCAAAGCCTTCTGGTGAAAGTACTGAGTACATTGCATTTTCCAACATATAAACCTTATTTGCGACTGCTAAAGCTAAAGCTCCGCCAGATCCACCCTCCCCAGTGATGAAAGTTAAAACGGGGACTTTCAAGTCGGACATCTCAAAAAGGTTTCGCGCAATTGCTTCACCCTGCCCTCGTTCTTCAGCTTCAATCCCGGGATAAGCTCCCGCTGTATTCACAAAGGTAATGATTGGGCGCTTAAACTTTTCTGCTTGTTTCATTAGGCGTAAAGCTTTTCGATAACCATTAGGACTTGGTTGACCAAAGTTTGTGGCTAAATTTTCTTCAAGATTTTTCCCTTTTTGGATTCCAATGACGGTCACAGCCTTATCTTGAAAAGTCGCGATTCCTCCAACAATAGCTTCGTCGTCTGTAAACTGCCGATCCCCGTGAAGTTCAAAAAAGTCCGTAAAAATTTCTGAAATAATTTCCCGTACTGAGACGCGGTCGTTAGCACGTGCTTTGTTAATAATTTCTGCTATATCAGACATTTTTTACACCTCCGTGAAATTTCAAAAGTAAGGCTAATTTCTCACGCATCTCTTGACGCTTAACTATAGCATCGACAAAGCCATGTTTCAACAGAAATTCTGCTTTTTGGAAGTCATCAGGTAGCGTTTGACGCACTGTCTGTTCAATCACACGTCGGCCTGCAAAACCAATCAAAGATTGTGGCTCAGCCAAGATAATATCGCCAAGCATGGCAAAAGAAGCTGTGACTCCGCCTGTTGTTGGATCTGTTAACACTGTAATGTAGAGCAAACCTGCATTAGAATGTTTCTTGACAGCTGCTGAGATTTTCGCCATCTGCATCAAAGACATAATTCCTTCTTGCATACGTGCGCCACCCGAAGCCGTAAAAATAACCACTGGAAGTTGTTCAGCAGTCGCGATTTCAAAAAGTCGAGTGATTTTCTTACCAACAACAGTCCCCATAGAAGCCATAATAAAGGTTGAATCCATGATTGCTAAAGCAACTTTTTGCCCTTTAATCATCGCTGTACCAGTCATCACAGCTTCATCAAGCCCTGTCTTTTCCTTGGTCACCGCAAGCTTTTCAACGTAGTTTGGGAAGTCCAAAGGATTTTTGCTTTCAATTCCAGTGAACATTTCTGTAAATGAGTCTGAATCAACTAAAAGCTTCAAACGTTCTGGCGCAGTAATTCTGAAGTTATAGCTACAATGTGGACAGATTTTACTTGCCCCAAGGTCTTGACTATAAATACTGTGTTTACAAGCCGGACATTTAGCAAAAAGTTCGTCAGGTACTTCAGGTTTCGTCATTTCCCCCTGAACAGTTGAGCGATTAGGGTTAATTTTAATATATTTTTTCTTTTGAAAGAGAGCCAATTATTTCTCCTTTTTATCAAAATTTTTTACATCTTGATAGTGAACGTCTCTCAGTAGATTTCTGTCTACTTACGTCCTTTTTATTTTAATTGTCTAATTATATAATTATACACGCAAAAATTAAATTCGTCAAGAACTAGATAAGTGTCTAAAAACGACTAAATCATATAAAATCATATTCTTGCTAGACGAGAAAGTGCGCCATATCCTACTGTGAGTAAAGCAAACTATGTTATAATATTAAGAGTTTAGTTCTATTAAAATATAAAATTCATATATATTTCTCATCAAGAAAGAAAGGAACTTTTCATGAAAAATAAAACCTTATCAATTATTGTTCCGGCTTATAATGAGGAAGAAACTATTGAACTTTTTTTTGATGAAGTTAATACTCAAACCTTGGACTTACCGCTTGATAAAACCTTTTATTTCATTAATGATGGTTCTTCTGATCGAACTCTCGAGGTCATTAAAGCGCTGAGTCAAAACTATCCCAACGTTAAATACATTAGCTTTTCAAGAAATTTTGGTAAAGAGGCAGCACTTCTGGCTGGTCTCCGAGCTGCTTCAGGTGATTTTGTGACCGTCATGGATGCCGATCTTCAAGATCCTCCAAGCATGCTCAACGAGATGTATCGTAAAATTCAGGAAGGTTACGATATCGTGGGTACTCGAAGAATTTCACGGAAAGATGAACCCTTTATTCGTTCGCTTTTTGCTCGAGCATTTTATAAGATTATGAACAGAATTTCTAGCACTCAAATGGTGGATGGCGCACGTGACTATCGCTTGATGACACGTCAAGTGGTTGATAGTATTCTCGAGCTACCTGAGCACAATCGTTTTTCTAAAGGTCTCTTCTCGTGGGTAGGTTATGATGTTTTTTATTTAGAATATAATAATGTCGAGCGGGTAGCTGGCAAAACCTCTTGGAGCTTTTGGGGCTTATTGCACTACTCAATCGATGGCATCGTTAATTTTTCAGATGCGCCACTTAGCCTGGCTACTTTTATCGGTTTTATTAGCTTCCTTATCTCGCTTTGTATGAGCCTTTTTTATGCTTTGAAAACCATCATCTGGGGTGAAATTGTACAAGGTTTTCCTACTCTAATTATTCTTATTCTTATGCTGGGTGGTTTACAGCTCTTATCTCTTGGTATCATCGGCAAGTACCTTTCCAAGGTCTTCCTCGAAACCAAACAACGTCCAAATTACTTTGTAAAAGAAGATAATATTGATAAATAAAAAAACAGAAAGTTTCAACTTTCTGTTTTTTGTATTTTCACGATGAAAAATGGATTTAAGGTTTCTGATGAATGATGAGGGCGGGACGGATACCGCCAAAGATACTCCTGCTATTCTGAGAATGATATCCGTATTAAGGTGCCCCACGAGTCCCCTACGGTTTACTAACTAAGCGGTAGCTGTTTGTAGGACGTTTTAATATATGAGAAAAAGAACGAAGAATTACCGACTGCTGTACTGTAGGATTATAAGACACTAATTTCACCTCGTCGTCTAATAATAATGCGCTTTTACTTTCACATTTCTACTAGATTTTTGTTCATACTATAAGCCATTTATGGCATATTTTAGTTGTTTTTCGTGTGATATAATAATGAAAGTAGAAGTTTGTGGACGGTAGCCCAACTGGGAGGTGATGCTTATGAAAAATTGTAGGCGATAACCTCACAATGCAGAAAGACGACAATTTTTCTTGTCAACTTATGAAACCTTGACACTCATGATTGCATTTTCATTATTAGTGCTCAAAGTTTACGATAAAGACAATAAAAAATAACGTCCAACTTTAGCGAGAAGACGTTATTTAACCAATATTTCGCTACCGTTCTTAATACGACTACTTGGGACTTGTTAGCGCAAGTCCTTTTTATTTACTCTTATTATAACATCGCACCCTAGTAATAGCAAGAGCTTTAAAACTGCGAGATACGTTTTCCCTACATCGGATGATGTAGTCAACATAACCTTACATGGATAGAAAAACTTGATGATTTACTCATCAAGTTACTTCATGCTTTTATTTTTCCAAATACTCCGGTAAAAATGTATTGGCTAAAAAACTGGTATCATAATCCCCGGCAATAACATTATCATCTGAAATTAATTCCAGTTGGAAATCAATATTGGTTGTTAAGCCTTCCACATCGAATTCCAACAAAGCACGCTGCATTTTCATCAAGGCTTCAAAACGATTTTCGCCATGAACGATGACTTTCGCAATCATTGAATCATAATAAGGTGGAATAGTATATCCCGTATACATAGCCGAATCCACACGTAAGCCTACACCGCCACTTGGTAGAAAAAGGTTAGTGATTTTACCTGGGCTTGGTGCAAAGTTAAATTTTGGATTTTCTGCATTGATACGGCACTCAATAGCATGTCCTTTGAACTCAATATCTTCTTGTTTCACAGACAGTTCTTGACCATCCGCAATTCGAATTTGTTCCTTAACGATGTCCACACCTGAAACAAACTCGGTTACAGGATGTTCGACTTGTACACGTGTATTCATTTCCATGAAGAAGAAATCGCCTGAAGCTTCGTCCAAGAGAAACTCAATTGTTCCTGCGTTTTCATAGTTCACATGTGCTGCTGCTTTGACAGCTGCTTGGCAGATACGTTCTCGTAAAGTATGTCCAATCGCGACAGATGGGCTTTCTTCAAGAACTTTCTGGTTATTACGTTGGAGGGAACAATCACGTTCTCCTAAGTGAATAACATTACCATGTTGGTCTGCTAAGATTTGGACCTCAATATGACGTGCGGGGAAAATCATACGTTCGATAAACATTGCACCGTTGCCAAAAGCTGCTTTGGCTTCAGCAGTAGCTGCCTCGAAAGCGGGGACGAGTTCTTCAGCATTGCTGACTTTACGGATACCTTTTCCACCACCACCGGCTGATGCTTTCAGCATGACAGGGTAGCCGATTCTATTCGCTAAAGTCAGAGCTTCTTCACTCGTATACACTTCACCTTCAGAACCCGGAGTTACAGGGACACCTGCTTTGACCATTTCTGCACGTGCGTTAATTTTATCTCCCATCATATCCATGACCTGGGCTGAGGGACCGATAAATTTGATATTCATTTCTTCACAAAGACGTGCAAACTTTGAGTTTTCACTCAAAAAACCAAACCCTGGATGAATGGCTTGAGCTCCGGTAGCAACAGCTGCTTCTAGGATATTATTCATATTCAGATAAGACTCTGTTGCGCGAGCTGGGCCGATACAAATGGCTTCATCTGCCAACGCTACATGTAAAGCATCACGGTCAGCTTCTGAATATACGGCGACAGTAGCAACACCGAGTTCACGTGCCGCACGAATAATACGTACAGCAATCTCACCACGATTGGCGATTAAAATTTTATTAAACATAGATTGATAACTCCTACCAATTTCTCTTTTATCCTCTAGTATGAGCAGAGGGCTCTGGAATAAAAAGAGTGTCACCAAGATTTAAAGTTGGTGCATTATTTGGGATTTTGGTGGCTAAGGCCACAATCAGTAAACTTGAAACTTTGAAACTTCAAAGTACACTTATTTTTAAAAGTTGCCACAGACTAACTGTGGCATTAATTGTAATTTCTTATTTTCCTAATGCAAAAGTTAAAGTACCTTTCGCAGCTAATTTACCGTCAACTTTAGCTTCAGCTTCAACAACAGCAATTGGTCCACGACGTTTGATAAATTTAGCATGCAAGATCAGCTGATCACCAGGCACAACTTGCTTTTTATACTTTACATTATCCATTCCTGCATAAAAAACAAGTTTTCCTTTGTTTTCAGGTTTTGAAAGTTCCAAAACACCTGCAGCCTGAGCCAATGCTTCCATAATCAGAACACCTGGCATCACTGGATACTGTGGAAAATGTCCTTGGAAAAACTCCTCGTTAATTGTCACATTCTTAATGGCTGTAATTTCATCATCTGCGATATCAATAACACGATCCACTAAAAGGAAAGGATAACGGTAAGGCAATGCCTCCATAATTTTTGTGACGTCAATATTTACTTCTGCCATTTTTACCGCTCCTTTATTTAATGCGTACTAATTCTTGACCGAATTCAACTACATCTTCAGCATTTACCATGATTTCAGTGATAATACCATCTTGAGGCGCTGGAATTTCGTTCATAACTTTCATTGCTTCGATGATGAGTAAGGTTTGACCTTTTTTAACTGAATCTCCCACACTAACGAACTCAGGTTTACCTGGTGCTGGTTGCAAGTAAGCTACACCAACCAAAGGGCTTGTTACTACTTCACCTTCTGCTGTAGCAACTTCTTCCATAACCTCTGTTTCTACCGCAAGTTCTGTAGAGTTTTCGCTTACAGGCAGTGGTGCACTTACTTTTGTTTCTGGAAGTGCTGTTCCTGTTGGCGCTGCAAGAATTTTATTTTCGTTTTTTGAGAAAGACAGTTCTCCTTCTGCTGTGCGCCAAGAAAATTCACGCAAGCTCGAACCGTCAAACTGTGTCATCAAATCTTTTACTTCATTAATATTCATTTTTATATCCCGCTCGCTTTCTTTTCCACAACCTAAGTTAAAGTGCACTTAGACTCTGAGAAAGAAAGCAGAGTGCTTTTCTTTCTTTTAAACTAATCCGTGAATTTTTTAAAGGCCAATACGGCATTGTGTCCACCAAAACCAAAGTCTTGTGACAACGCATAATTAATCTCAGCATCTTGACCTTGACCAAGAACGACATTGATTGTCATTCCTTCATCCAATTCTTTTGTTCCAGCATTCACTGGTGCAAACTGATTTAAAATGGCTTGTACAGTTGCTACCGCTTCGATAGCTCCTGTCGCTCCGAGAGCATGTCCGTGTAAAGCTTTTGTTGATGAAACCAATGCTTTATCCCCAATAACATTATGGATTGCTTTTGCTTCTGTTTCTTCATTAGCATGTGTTGAGGTACCATGTGCATTGATGTAATCAACATCTGCTCCAGTAATTCCTGCTTCTTCTAAAGCAAGTTTCATCGCATTTTCGGCTCCAACACCTGATGGAGTTGTCATATGATAAGCATCATTTGTGTTACCATAACCAACAATTTCAGCTAAGATATTTGCACCACGTGCTTGAGCATGTTCCAAGCTTTCCAAAATCAAGACACCTGCACCTTCACCCATAACAAAGCCTGAACGGTCTTTATCAAATGGACGACAAGCAATTGAAGGATCAGCCTCTTTTGTCAATGCAGTCAAGTTCGCAAACCCAGCAATACCGAGCTCACAAATCGCAGCTTCAGCACCACCAGCGATAATAGCATCCGCATAACCATGTTTAATCTCACGGAAAGCTGAACCAATAGAGTTTGCCCCTGCTGCACATGCTGTAACTTCAGCACGTGATACACCACGAGCACCAGTACGCAAGGCAACATTACCTGTCGCCATGTTGGCAATTGCCAATGGCACATAAAGTGGTGTTACTTTACGGGGACCTTTAAGTAGTGCTTGTGAGTTCTTTTGTGTTTGCTCCAAGCCACCAATACCTGAGGCCATGATACAACCTAAGCGATCGTAATTTGTGTTCTCTGGAGTTATGCCAGACATTTCCATAGCTTCAAGAGCAGCATAGACAGCATAAAGTGAAAAAGTATCCATACGACGTGCATCTTTTTTCTCAAAATGCTTTTCAAATGGGAAATCTTTAACTTCAGCAGCTACGCTGATTCCTGTTGCTTCAGCATCAAAGCGCGTAATTGGACCGATACCTGTTTTACCAGATTTAAGGCCATTCCAAAATTCTTCTGGTGTGTTACCGATAGCACTGGTTACACCGTAACCTGTAATGACTACACGATTCATATTTTTTCTCCTTTGGAGTTTGTTACAAACTTCTTTTTAGACTTATCTGGTGTATAATATGGGCTACATTGCCATACCACCATCAATAGACAATACTTGACCTGTCATATATTCTTGCTCTGCAAGGAATTTCACGACTGTAGCAACTTCTTCTGGTTGACCAAAACGTTTCATTGGGATTTGGCCCTTCATTGTATCCTTGACTTTATCTGAAAGAACTTCAGTCATATCTGAATCAATAAAGCCTGGGGCTACAGCATTGACACGTACATTGCGTCCAGCAACTTCTCGTGCAATAGATTTTGTCAAACCGATCAATCCAGCTTTTGAAGCAGCATAGTTAGCTTGACCAGCATTACCAATTAAGCCCACTACAGAAGTAATATTAATAATTGCACCTTCTCTCGCACGTGTCATCGGTTTTAGGACTGCTTGAGTCATATTGAAAGCACCTGTAAGGTTTATTTTCAAAACAGCTTCGAAATCTTCTTCGCTCATTTTCAATGATAAACCATCACGAGTTATACCCGCATTATTAACCAAAACATCAACCGATCCTAAAGCATCAACCGCTTCAGCAACCATGCGTTTAGCATCTTCCGACTGAGAAATATCACCAGATACGCCAACAGCTTTAACACCAAAAGAAGTGAACTCTGACAAAAGCTTATCAGAAATGGCTGAACGTCCATTGATAACTACGTTTGCACCAGCTTGAGCGAACTGCAAGGCAATCGCTTTACCAATACCACGTGTTGAGCCCGTCACAAAGACATTTTTATTTTTAATTTCCATTATTTTTTCCTGTTCTTATGATTTTGATTGCTCTCAAACCAAGTTCTACAGCGACAACTATCACTCATTGTATAAGTTTAAGCTTCTTCTGCCAGTAAAGCCTTGAATGAAGCAAGATCTTCAACATTTGTAAAGCTGGCTTCTTTGTCGATTTTTTTAATAAAACCAGAAAGAACTTTACCAGGGCCAACTTCAATAAAGCGTTGTACACCGAGCTCTTTCATTGTTTCAATAGACTCGTAGAAACGTACCGGCTCCATCACTTGACGTGTGAGAAGTTCTTTGATTTCTGTATCCTTCATCACTTTCGCTGTCGTATTTGAAATCAATTCCAACTTAAAGCTATTGAAGTTAACTTGTTCAAGTTCTTTGGCTAACTTTTCGCTCGCAGGTTTTAAGATTGCTGTATGGAAAGGGCCAGAAACTTGAAGCTCAATCAGACGTTTCACACCAGCTTCTTTCAGAAGTTCCACCGCGTAATCAACGGCTTCAGCTTGTCCCCCAATAACAATCTGTGCAGGGGTGTTATAGTTCGCCGGGCTCACAATCCCACGTTCTGATGCTTGTTCACAAATTTCTTCGATCAAAGCAGCTTCTGTATTCATCACAGCAACCATTTTACCTGATCCTGTTGGTGCAGCTTCTGTCATATATTGACCACGTTTTGCTACTAAAGCAACAGCTTCCGCAAAACCTAGCGCACCACTGGCTACCAATGCAGAGTACTCGCCTAAAGAAAGTCCCGCCACAAGATCTGGCTTAATGCCTTGTTCTGAAAGCAAACGAAGGATCGCTACAGATGTTGTTAAAATAGCTGGTTGTGTATATTGTGTCTCGTTGAGTTTTGCTTCATCATTATCGATTAACCCACGAAGATCATAACCCAAGACTTGACTTGCCTGATCAAAAGTTTCTCTGACAATGTCAAATTCATCATAAAGGTCTTTAGCCATACCCAATTTTTGAGCGCCTTGACCAGAAAAAAGAAATGCTGTTTTCATATTTTTAAGATTTCACAAAATTTAGATTTTTGTGACACTTTCCTAATTTTCAAAATTTATTATAAGTGAAAAACGGGGCTTTCACCCCATTAATTCTCTTATTGTTGAGCTTCAACATATTTAACGAGATCAGAAACAGTTTTCATGTCCGCTTCTGTATCTACTTCAACATCGAATTCATCTTCGATATCGTTAATGATTTGGAAAAGGTCAAGTGAGTCAGCATCGAGTTCTTCAAATGAAGTTTCGAGTGTTACTTCTTCTTTTTCTTTGCCGAGTTCGTCAGCGATGATGTCTTGTACTTTTTCAAATACTGCCATGTTATTTCTCCTTTAATGTGTAGAAAGTATATATATTATAGCGTGATAAATCACTCATATAACCAAATTTAGATGTTATCAAACTTATCAAAGATTGATAATGAGCGTTCCCCATGTGAGGCCGCCCCCGAAACCTGTCTGGACAATTTTATAATTTTCGTCCAAAGAAAGTTTACCATTTTTTATTGATTCTGACAAGAGAATAGGTATCGAAGCGGCACTTGTATTGCCATATTCTTGCATATTCTGCAGGAATTTACTGCGATCAGTCCCTAATTTTTTAGCCATTTTATCAAGTATTCGAGAATTCGCTTGATGCAATAAAAAATAGTCAATATCTTCAGGTTTCAGACTTGCTTTTTCCAAGGTCTCTTGGATATTTTTGGGAACGTCACGTGTCGCAAAGTCAAAGACTGCACGCCCGTCCATTTTTATGAACTCTGTAACATGGTTAACTTGACCATTAAGTTCAGGATTAAGTGCTAAATAATTTGCGGTGAGAGAATCGCCTCGAGAGCCGTCTGTTCTTAGGTTTTCAGCAATAATTAAAGGCTGTGTCCCTGTATCTTCCAAAAGGACACCTCCTGCACCATCACCAAAAAGAACAGCGGTAGAACGATCCGACCAATCCAGAGATTTAGACAAAACTTCTGCACCAATAACCATCCCACGTTTGTAGCCACCGGCAATCAGCTTCTCAGCCGTTGCCAAGGCGAAGACAAAGCCTGAACAAGCAGCTGTTAAATCATAAGCAAAGGCACGATGTGCGCCAATTTTTGCTTGCACTAAAGCTGCCGTACTCGGCATACTGCTGTCTGGCGAGATCGTTGCCACGATAATAAAATCAATCTGGTCCGCTGACAAATCAGCTTGAGCTAAAAGTTGCTCACCAACTTTTGCAGCCAGATCACTGGTATTTTCGTCAACTGTAATGTGTCGCTGCTTAATACCCGTCCGTGAATAAATCCACTCGTCACTCGTGTCCATGATTTTTGCCAAATCATCATTTGACACAATATTTTCGGGCACATAATGTGCCACTTGGGTAATTTTAGCGAAAGGCATTATTTCATATTCTCCAATGACTTATGTAATTCTTCAAGCTCGCCTGCAAGTTTGTTTTCGGTAGTTCCGTAAACACTTAACATAAGTTTTTCTGAAATGCTACGGAAAAATTCGCTGTGCGATGCACAGAGTGCCATACCTTTTTCAGTCAATACGATATAAGCCACACGACGGTCACGATCTGAGCGTTCACGCTTGATATATCCCTTAGTTTCCAGGCGGTTGAGTGTAATGGTGATTGTTGAAAGGGCTAATTTTTGATTCCTTGCAATGTCTGTAGCGCGGCAAGTTCCCAAAGTATGGATAAGTGTCATTTGTTGAAGTTCTTTCACAGTTACATCTGGGTAATCAGAATCCTTCAAGAACTGTTCTTCTAAGTTCATGCAGTCGTGGAAAAGTTGAATCAACCATTCATTAATTTTGTCAAAATCTGTTTTCATTTGTACTTCCTGATATTTTGATGATACAAACCATTTACAATACAAAATTGTACCATAATAAAAATAATTTGCAAGTGCTAAGTAGATTTAAAAAATACCTCTGATGGCTTGGATTACCTCTTTGTTCTGCTTTATAAAGAAAAAATTCAAAATGTAGTCGACAGCAAAAAGATGAAATCATGGTATTTCATCTCTCTTGTTTATGAAAAATTTCCTTTTTTAAAAAGGATCGTAAAATCCTTTTTTAGTTTTTAAGGTTTGAGGTTTTAACAGATCTACTATAAGCTTAATTTCATTATAGCAAAATAAAAGTTTAAAATTTTCTGTTTTTCTTGATTTCCTATAGTTTTTGGTCAAAAATGAAGCTTTAGATAACACTATCCTCTTTTTTGTCTAAAAAACTCTTGGAAAATCTTCCAAGAGTTAAGGTGCCCAGTTTTTTTATTTTGTTTGTTTTAATAAGGCTTCTGTATAATCAGTCAGTTGTGCCATCGAAGCTGTAGGCCCACCAAAGAAATAAACCTTGTCATAGTCCATTGTGATGACATGCCCTTCTTTAACTGCCTTGAGATTTTTCCATACTGGATTTTTTTGAAGTGCTTCATATTGTGCTTTATCTGCATTTTTAAAATCGATAAAAATATAGTCAGCATCGAAATCTTTGAGGCTTTCAGCATTGACTTCGGCATACCCTGTTCCTTTGGATAATTCAGACATTTTTGGTGATTCTTGGAATCCAAGACCACGCGTAAGCGCTTGTCCACCACGTGCAAAGTTATCACCATAAGCATAAATCTTGTCGCCTTGGAGCTCTAACAGGGAAATACTTGATTGCGCTGTATCTATACCTTGAGCTTTAAGGTTTGTTTTTTGTTCTTCAGCTTTTTTGTCAAAAGTTTTGAGAAACTCTTTCTTTTCATCTTCACGGTTCAACAATTTGGCAAAGAAATCCAAAGATTTATCCATATCATTCAAATCTTGATAGTTAACAAGTACAGTAGGTGCTACTTTTTCATAATCAGAAACTTGTGTTTTATCCACTGTCACAATCAAATCAGGCTTTTGACCAATAAGTTTTTCAATATTAAAGCTTGGCGAACCAAGATCAACCATATTTTCCTTTTGTTTATCTGACAAATAAGGATTAGGAAAAGCCCAAGAATCCGTCCCAATTACATTTCCACCTAAGGTTGCAACATCATCCGGATAATTCTGTACTGCAATACGTTCCGGATGCGCAGGAACTTCTACTTCACCATTCAAGGCAGTGAAGGTTACTTTTTCCTCTTTTTGGGATTGTGATACATCTGAGTTTGAACATGCAGAAAGACCCAAAAGTCCAACTGCTGCTAAAGCTATAGAATATAATTTAAGGTGTTTCATGAGATCCTCTTTCAAATTTTTTGTATTAAGTATATATAGTAAGGCGCACCTATGAGAGCAACAACAAAGCCAAGCGGTAAACTTGACGGTGCGATAATCATTTGCGATAAGCTATCTGCTAAAAGTAAAATAATCATTGAAATCAAAGCTGACGCCCAAGCCCGCTTTTTACTTTCAAATCCGACCAGCTCGCGAGCTATATGTGGTGCAATCAAGCCAATAAAGGCAAGACCGCCAACTAATAAAACGCCAATTGATGCAAAAAGTAGTGCCAATATATAAAATTGCATTTTACTCTTTTTCACATTTAAGCCAAGGCTTGTTGCCATTTCTTGACCCAAACTTAGTAAGTCTAGTTCTTTGCGAATCAAACTAAAAATTAATAAGCCAATAATTAACAGGACAAAAGTCAAACCTATAAACGCTTTATCTGTTTGCCAAATATCTCCTGATAACCAAACTGCCACTTGTTGAAAATCAAAACGGTTGATAGAAAGTTGCGCTAAGGTGATTAAGGCTTGAAAAAGAGCGGTAAGCCCTAAGCCAATCAGAAGGACTTGGATATTGCTTACATTTTTCCTTAGAGCAAGATGATAGAGTAAGGCAAAGGAAAAGACTGCACCCAATAGAGCAAATAAAGGATACATAAAGATCCAAGTGCCCGAAAGTTTTAACCATTGACTAATGAAAAGGAATAGCACCGCACCTGCACTTGCTCCACTTGTAATTCCAAGTGTACCCGCATCTGCTAAGGGGTTATCTACTACGGTCTGGATGATAAATCCAGCCATAGCCAAAGCCGTCCCCGCAATGAGCACAACCAATGTCCGCGGCATTCTAAACTGGGGAATCAGTATGGATAACAGATTCCAATCTGTAGAAAAGTGTGTCAAATCAATAATAATAAATGCAATCAGGAGTAAGACTAAAAATAAAAATTTCTTTTTCATTTTCCCTCCTGACTCATCATATAAATGAAGAAAATTGCACCGAATAAAAGGGTTAAACTACCTGCCGGAAATTCATAAGGCTTGAACAAATTACGGGCCAACAAATCTGCCACAAGTAAGAGCAGCACGCCCAATAAATTGCTCATAAAAAATCTTTTTAAAAAATGCCCACCGACAATTCGTCTTGCCAAATGTGGCGCCATGAGTCCAACAAAACTGATCACACCAACACTCGAAACTGTTACACCGCTTGCCAAAGCCACCATGACCATAATAAATAACCTTAGACGGTTTACGGAAATTCCTAGACTAGTGGCCATTTCTTCACCAAAGGCTAAAACTTTAATCTGATTTGCAAACAGGAGAACCATCGATACAAACAGAACAGTCACAACCATTAAAATTTCTAGTTTTAGTGGAGTAATTCCGGAAAACGACCCTACAATCCATAAAAAATAGGACTGCATATTTTTACTATAAAATGTCAAAATACTTGCAAGACTTGTCGCAAAAAGACCTACAGAGGTACCTACCAGCACAACCTTTATCGGTTGAAATTTACTTTTCACAGTGAGAACAGCTACCGTAACGAGAGCAACAAAAGCTCCTAAACTTGCTACAACGCTGCCTAACCATCCTCCTGTGGAAAGATTAAAAACTAAGAGAAGAGCAAGTGAAAAACTCGCACCTCCAGATATCCCCAATGTCGATATCTCGGCAATGGGATTCCCTGTCATACTTTGGACCAGAAGCCCACTACTGGAGAGGAGAATACCAACAAATACTAGAGCCAATAAACGCGGTAAACGTAAATGCAAGACGACACTCTCGTGCCAAATCTGGCTCAAACTATAGTTTTGATCACCGAGCATCAGATAAAGGAAAGACAGAAAGACAATCAACAACAGAGCAATTGTAACCTGATAAGAAAACTTCCTAATCTTCATTTTTAACCCCTGTAATCATAAGAGTTTGGCAGAAAAGATCACGTCCTAATCGAACATGTAATCCAAAGCTCTCATGAATAATT
This sequence comes from Lactococcus formosensis, assembly GCF_037892375.1. Lineage (NCBI taxonomy): Bacteria > Bacillati > Bacillota > Bacilli > Lactobacillales > Streptococcaceae > Lactococcus > Lactococcus formosensis. The sequence goes on from NZ_CP141721.1 coordinate 200,247, forward strand.
TTCTCTGTAAATAATTCTTCCACCGGGCCTGAAGCAAAGATTTCACCCTCTTTTACAATCACTAAATTATCCGCAAAACGCGCAGCGTGGTTTAAATCGTGGATGACATAAACTACTGTTTTGTTCATCTTTTTAGCAAAAGTTTTTAACAGTTTTAAAATATCAAGTTGGTGCAAAAGATCAAGATACGTTGTCGGCTCATCCAAAAGAATAATTTCACTGTCTTGCGCTAAAATCATCGTGATAAAAGCACGCTGACGCTGACCGCCAGAAAGCTGGGCAACTTGTTGGCTACGTAAATCCCAGATTTCGGTTTCCTTCATGACTTGTTCCACAAAGAGCTTGTCTGCTTCAGATAAGCTCTGCTGGGTAAGCTTTTGATGTGGAAAGCGGCCAAGACTGACCAGTTCATACACAGTTATATCACTCGGGGCTTGCATAGCTTGTGGAAGCAAGGTCAATATTTTAGCTATTTCTAGATTTTTACGATTAGAAAGGCATTCATCTTTATAAATAACTTCCCCTTCATACTTGATTAAACGTCCCAGGGCTTTGAGTAATGTCGACTTCCCTGAGCCATTTATTCCGATAATTGCTGTCGTTTTGCCTTGCTCAATTTCCAAAGATACATCTCTTAGAACCTGCTTTTTACCGTAATATACATTTAAATTTTTTGCCCCAAAATACATGAGTTCTTCCTTTTTAGCTCTAGTCACTCGAAGATGCCAATAATGTCAAATACTTTTTACATATTTAATTAAAGCATACTTTATAAAAGTTAACAAGTACTTTCTAAATTATTTTAAGCCAGATATTTTCTCTATCTTGACATTTTATTGTTTTACTTATCATGTGAGATTACAAGAGTAAAACCCCCAAGCCCAATGACTTGAAGGTTGTCCTGTTTACTTACTTTAAGTGTGGATTAGCTGAATCCCGCCTTGTAAATTTATCTACACCTATGATTATAACAAACTTTTTATGATTCTTTCTTATTTTCTTGTGGAATCTCGTGATTTCTCCTGAGTGAAAATTTATCAGGTACCAAATCATAACCTGGTTTACAGAATGGATGACACCTTAGAAGCCGGGAGGTTCCCATTGCAATTCCTTTTGTAGCTCCGTGCTTTTCAATAGCCTGAATCATATAATTTGAACACGTTGGATAATAGCGACAAGCTGGCGGTAAAAGAGGAGAGATAAACCTCTGATAACCATGCACAGTTTTAACTAAAACTTTTTTCATTTTTTCCTTTTATTTGAGAGCTTCTAGAATATCTGCAATCATCAATTCTGACGTCAAATGATAACGATCATAAAGCTCATCTACAGCAACAGAGTCATTAAACTCTTTATCTGCACCATAATTAAATATTTTCACACCAAATTGCCCAAGATAACCAGCAACTTTTTGACCAAAACCGCCATCAAGAATACCATCCTCGATGGTCACAAAGACTTTATGGTCCCCAGTCAATTCTTTCAAGGTTTTCTTATCAAGTTCTGCAACAAACATTGGATTAACTAGTGTAGCATTGATCTGTAATTTCTCCAGTTCTTCTGCTACTTTTTGACCGTGACTAAAAAGACCGCCCAAGGCCAGAATGGCAACTTCTTCACCTTTATGCGCAATTTCATACTGTGGCTTGCTGAAATCAGTCAAAACGGTTGACCGATTTTCTACACCATGCTCAGGGATTTGTAGCACTACTGGATTATCTTTTTGTGTCAGTGCCCAATCCAACATCGCTACAAGTTCTTCCTCGCTCGTAGGTGCCAAGTAGACTAAATCAGGAATGTTAGAGAGCATACCAATTGCAAAGCTTCCTTGATGGGTTTTATCTGAACCAGAGATGGAAGCTGATTTTACAATAACTACTGCCGGTTCTTTATTAATGGCTAAGTCGTGTAAAAATTGATCGTAAGCACGTTGCATAAAGGTTGAGTTATGAAAAATCATTGCACGCGCACCGCCTGCAGCAACAGCTCCACCAAAAGTAGTCACATATTGTTCCGCAATCCCAGCATCAACATAATTTTCAGGATACTTTTCAGCAAATTCCTTAAGATTATTCACCATCGGAATCCCACCATTGACTGCTACTAAAGGCATTCCCTCAGAAACTTTTTCTTCCATATAATCAAGAATAATGCGGGTATAATTTTTAGTCGAATTTACATTTTTCAAAGATCCGTCTGCTAAGTTGAAAGGAGAGCGCCAGTGGAAGGCTTCCTTCATGTCAACAGCAGGTTTATAACCATGTCCTTTTTCAGTATTGATATGTAAAACAATCGGATGCTTAATATCTTTTACTTCTTCAAAAAGAGAAATGAGTGCTTCAAGATTATTACCATCTGCTAGATACTTGTAATCTAATCCAAAAGCTTTAAACAGATTATTTGGTGATTGACCTTCTGTTGCACGTAATTCAGCTAATCCCTTATAAATTCCACCGTGATTTTCCGCAATAGACATTTGGTTATCATTGAGAATGAGGATGAAGTTTTTATTATACGCACCGGCATTACTGATGGCCTCTAAAGCTAAACCTCCGGAAAGTGAGCCATCACCTAAAATAGCAATGATATTCCCATCTTGTCCTGTTAAATCACGTGCTTTAGCCAACCCCATCGCATTTGCAACAGAAGTTGAGGTGTGTCCAACAGTGAAGAAATCATGTTCTGATTCATGTTGACTTGTATAACCCGTGATGTCATGAAAATGCCCATCTTGAAAACCGTGTTTACGTCCTGTTAGAATTTTGTGTGGATAAGTTTGGTGACTAACATCCCAAATAAATTTATCCACAGGCGACTGAAAGACTTTATGCAAAGCAATTGTTAATTCCACAACACCCAGATTTGGTCCTGTATGTCCCCCAATCTGGCTGACTTTATTCAGCACAGCTCCTCGAACATCTTGAGCAAGTTCTGTTAATTCAGCAGCGCTTAGCTTTTTTAAATCTGCTGGCGCATTTACTTTATCTAAAATAGTCATCTTTGCCTCTTTCTACTCGTTCTTTACTTTTATTTATAGTGCATAGGTTTACAACCTATTCTATTACTTTTTGGTCACTTTTGCTGATTTGGGAGATGGACTAGTCCTTAAACGGACGGTAAATTTTGTACCGCGTGGTTGATTATCTTCAACTGTAATTCGACCATTATGTGCCTCAGCTATTTGCTGTGCAAGAGATAATCCAAGACCTAAGCCCCCTTTTTGTCTTGTTCTCGCCTTATCCACACGGTAAAATCGGTCAAAGATTTTTTTCTTATCTGCTGCTGTAATGCCTTCTCCATTGTCAGATACACTAAGCAGAAGCGTTGCCCCATTTTTTTGGACATCAACTTGAATTTCACCATCTTCGCCTGTATATTTCATAGCATTATCAAACAAAATCGTTAAAAGTTGTTTTACTAAGCTTCGATCTAAGCTTAAAGATCCTTCAAATTTCAAAGAAGTTTTCAAGGCCTTCTCAGAGCTTTCTGCCAAGAGCTGATAATTGCTAAAGATAGCTTCAAAGAATTCCTTATCTGTTGGCTCAGGATTGGTTTTAATATTATTATCCTGTCGTGCCATGTTCAATAGATTTGTCGTCAAAAGCCGCATATTACGCACTTCTGAAAGACTTTCTGAGATATTTTCAGATTCTTCAATTATTGTAGCATTAGGATTTTGGAAAAGTAATTCTAAACGGTTTTGTAAAATAGCAAGTGGAGTTCGTAGCTCGTGGCTCGCATTTTCCACAAAAGCTTTCTGTTTTTCATAGGCAACCATAACGGGGCGTAGTGTCCAGTTAGCAAGATACAGACTAATAATCACGGAAATGAACCAAAACATGACCATTGTTGTAATAATAATAAAATTGCTCCGGCTCAAGCTATCTTGGAGCTGGTCCACGTTACTAAAGACTTGAATATAAGCAATATTACTTGCACCATAGGTTGTATCCAGATTTGATTGGGGCATTGCCAAAGTAACATAACGATAATGCCAGTCGGGTCCATAAGGATTTCTAATTGAGATGGACTTGATTTGTCCGAGCGCATCCTTATCTAACTTAGCTGTCTGCTCAAGTTGGTAGCGTACGAGGTCAACACGTATGATTTGTTGTTGGCTACTGCTTCCCGGCTTCGTTGCCTCAACACTGCCTGTCGGACCTAAGACATTGCCCTTTTCATCGTACATCACGATACTATTTGTTGGGCTATAATTTCCTTGATTAATTTCAAAAGTCCCCTGATTAACTCCTGCCTGATCAAGTGCTAAAGCCCTCAAAATATCTGGATTAGCTGCCAAATCTCGTAGATTTTGGTCAGTTGATTTATAGACTCCACTTGTAAGGACTTGTAAAATAATCACTGTAAGTGCAAAGAAAATGATTGTGAAATCTAGAAAAAAATGAAGGAAGTTTTTCCCATCATTTTTCACAATTGGCATCGATTTTATTTTTTCAATTATCTTTTTCATAAAGTTTACCGTAAAATATAGCCGACATTACGTAATGTAGCTAGATTTTGGGCAAAGTCTGTATCTTTAAGTTTTTTACGGATTTTACTCATATAAACTTCAACTACGGTTACTGTTGTGTCACTGTCAAAGCCCCAAATGCGGTCAAAGATTTGTTCTTTAGGCAAGATGACATTTTGGTTTTGCATCAAATAAACTACAAGATCAAATTCTTTACCGATTAATTCCACAGGTGTATCGTTCACAAAGGCTGACTTGTTTGTCAAGTTTAAACGTACATTGCCGTAAGAAAGTCCATTAGCATCTTCAAGCTTTCCTGTACGTTTTAAGAGTGCTTGAATACGCGCTTTTAACTCATCAAGATAGAAAGGCTTCGTCAAATAATCATCGGCTCCAACATCGAAGCCGTGCATTTTATCGTCTAAAGATTCCTTAGCAGTCATGATTAAGACTGGTGTGTCGATATTTTGGTCACGTAATTCTTTGAGTACTTCGAAGCCGTTTTTTTCAGGCAACATTAAATCTAGGAGGATTAAATCATAAATCCCCATTTCTGCTTCATAAAGTCCTTCTTCTCCATCAAAAACTTGTTTTACCTCAGCAAAAGATTTCAAGAAATCGTAAACTGATTTTGACAAAGAGAGGTCATCTTCAACTAATAATATTTTAATCATTGCATCCATCTTTCTTACACTAACGGGAAAATTTAAACGAGAAATTTACCCATCCTTCCCTTTATTTTACACTATTATGACCTTTTTTTCTTATTTAAAGCTAAAAGGAAGACAGAGTCAATTGTTTTTTGAGGAAGCTCCCAAATATAAAAACAGTGAAAAATCTTTTCACTGTTTTTCTTTAGGTGCTGTCGTTTCTCTTAAGATAAGCTCAAAAGGAATAATTGTTTTATCATGAAAGGCTTCCTTATTTTGTGTCAGCCCAAGAAATTTCTCCACGGTTGCTGCTCCAAGACGTACGATATTTATATCAAAGGTTGTCAGATAGGGGTGAACAAGTGTTGAAAATGCTGAGTTATTGTACGTAATCACACTGACATCTTCTGGCACTTTTATACCTTGTTCTGACAATCGAGAAATCACTTTCAAAGCTAAGACTTCATCCATAACAACAAGTCCCGTCTCATCTTTCAAAGTCATATTTTCTTCAAAAACAAGCAAGTTTGGCTTACTTTGTTTTTTCAGCATCTCATCTTGGTAACCTTGATAGCGCTCTTCAAAGACTTCACCATCTTTCGTATCGGTTACAAAAGAAATCTCCGAATGTCCTAAAGTCATCAAATATCTTGTTGCTTCATGCCCCATCAAGACATTGTCATTATCCACATGGGTAATTTCATTTTGCTTTTCTGTTGGTGTGCCTAAGAGGACGAAGGGGATCTTGTTATCGAAAAGATAATTGCGAACACTATCTGCTTTACCAGCATAAAGGACAATAAAACCATCCACACGTTTCTCGGAATACATCAGCTCAACCTGCTGCTTAAGCTCACTCTCTTGGTATCCAGTCACAACAGCAATTGAAACATCGTATTTACGTGCGGTTTCATTAATTGATGTCAAGACTTTCATATAGAAAGGTTGGTTTGATTTATCTTCAACAGGAGGAAAGACAACCCCAATTGTATTGGATTTGCCTGAAGCCAGAATCTGAGCCGCCACATTGCGCGTGTAGCCAAGTTCTTGCATTGCTTTTCTTACCTTAACTTTCGTCTTCTCGCTGATTTCCGAACTGTCTTTGAGAACACGGCTAACTGTTGAAGCATTCACACCCGCTTTTTTTGCTACATCTTTTATAGTAACGGCCATATATTATCTCCTGAATCTACTGTCTTCTACTTATTTTCCCAAACTTTTGTTAATAATTCAAGAGAGAGACTGTTTGTATTTGAAACTAAAGCAATATCCGTTCCTAAATCTTCAGCAGCACCCACACCTATAGGTAATGCACCTGCTGCTTTTATCGCTGTAATACCAGCCTGTGCATCTTCAATTCCTATACACGAAGTAATAGGAACGCCAACACCAGCGGCAGCAGCCAAAAAGATATCTGGCGCTGGTTTTGAAGCTGCAACTTTTGCTGGATCAGCAATGGCATCAAAATACGAACTCAATCCCATCGCCTCAAGAAGAAACGGACCATTTTTTGAAGCAGAAGCCAAGGCAATCTTGATGTTTTTCGCACGCAAATCTTTCAACAAATCTAGTATCCCGGGATAAATATCATCTGGTCCTACCTTCTGAATCATTTGGACATAGTTGTCATTTTTTCGTTGAGCAAGCTGGGCAAAAGTTTCATCATCATATGCTTCAAGCTTTCCACCAAGCTCCAATATCTTTCTCAAAGAATCCTCACGAGACACACCTTTTAATTGTTCATTAAAAGTTCGATCGACTCCATCTATTCCCAACTCTTCAGCCAAGGCTTTCCAAGCTTGAAAATGATACTCCGCGGTATCAGTTATTACACCGTCAAGGTCAAATAATACGGCTTTAAACATGTTTCACCTCTGCTTCATACTTGTCTTTCAATTGGACGGATTTACCATAAACTTCTAAGTCAATCGCTGCACCTTTGAGCAGTTCTATTTGAAGTTTGTCCCCCACACTGACTTTTATCAAACGATTACGATAGTTAATACGGAAACTGTAACCAGTCCAAGCTTTGGGAATGAAAGGCGCGAAACTTAACTGACCATCCCACGTTTTCATTTGAGCAAATCCCTGCACAATAGCCAACCATGAGCCGGTCATTGAGGTGATATGTAATCCATCCTCTGTATCGTTATTGTAGTTGTCCAAATCCAAACGCGCAGTCCGTTCATACATTTCAACCGCTTTATCTTCCATCCCAAGTTCAGCAGCTAAAATCGCGTGAATAGATGGAGAAAGTGAACTTTCATGAACAGTTAATGGCTCATAAAAGTTAAAGTTACGACGTTTTTCTTCCAAGCTATAGTGGTTGCCAAAGAAATAAATCCCTTGCAAAACATCTGCCTGTTTAATATATGGCGAGCGCAAAATACGATCCCATGACCAGTTTTGATTCAAAGGCAAGTGCTTAGAGTCTAAGTCTGCTACTGGTGTTAAATCTTTATCCAAAAAACCATCATGCTGTACAAAAATCCCCAACTCTTCGTCTGTTGGATAGTACATATGAGCAGTGATATCGTTCCATTTGGCCAGCTCTTCTGTTGAAACTTGTAGATCTGGTCGAGGGTATTTTGTCAAGCTCTCCATTGTATAATTTAAAACCCAAGCTGCCAATGTGTTGGTATACCAGTTATTATTGATATTATTTTCATATTCGTTCGGTCCTGTAACCCCATGAATCATGTAAGCTTTTTGTCGCTCCGAATAGTGAACACGGTCTGCCCAGAAGCGTGAAATTTCTACAAGTACTTCAAGACCTTCTTGAGCCAAATAGGTTTCATCACCGGTATAATTACTGTAATTATAAATAGCATAAGCTATAGCACCGTTACGGTGTATTTCCTCAAAAGTAATTTCCCACTCATTATGGCACTCAATACCTGTAAAAGTGACCATTGGATAAAGTGCTCCATCCAAACCTTGCTGTCTTGCATTGTGTTGTGCTTGGGGCAATTGTTTATGACGGTAGCGTAATAAGTTTTGCGTCACTTGCTGATCTGCTAAAGAAAGATAAAGCGGAACTGCATAGGCTTCAGTATCCCAATAAGTTGCTCCGCCATATTTCTCCCCAGTAAAGCCCTTAGGGCCAATATTAAGTCGTTCGTCTTCACCATAATATGTTGCAAAAAGTTGGAAGAGATTAAAACGAATTCCCTGTTGTGCTTGATCAGAACCTTTAATTTCAACATCCGCAAGTTCCCAACGCTTTGCCCATTCTTCTGCATGCTCTTGTAAAAGTTGTGCATAAGATTTCGCCTGAATTACTGCACTTAGTCCTGCTAAAGCTTCATGCATAGCAGCTAAATCACTATAATCACGGCTCGTCAGAACAAGTACACGTTTTTCAAAATGTAGTGTTTCCTGTTCCACAGTTGCTTCATGGTAATTAATAACTTTTTCTTCTTGAGTTTCTTGTCCTTGGGCTTGAAAGTCTCCTCTGAAGTTTTGTCCTGCTAATACAGTAAATTGTTCTACACCAAAAGGATTAGCAATCGTTTGATTGGCAATATATGCCCCTTCTTCATCGCCACCTTTGTCTAAAACGGTCCAGAATTTTTCTTCGTAATTTGAATCTTCATTGTGCACGTCAGCATCAATAAACGAAGCAGTACGTACTTTGTGCGATTGACCATCCACACTAGAGAATTTGAAAGAGAAGACAGCTAATTCTGGATGCACGATCGACATAAAACGCTCAACAGTAACAGCCACGCCAGCTTTTTCATAAGAATAAGAGAGAACTGCTTTTTGCATATCCAAGGAAAGATTGAAATTATTAATGCTATCGGTGTAGAGATCAACTTCTTCGTCATCAATAAAAATCGATACCCCTGAGAAGTTCAAGGCATTGATTGCTTTACCAAAATATTCTGGATAACCATTTTTCCACCAGCCTACACGTGTTTTATCTGGAAACCACACGCCTGCAATATATGTTCCCTGATGATGATCACCTGAGTACTTCTCTGAAAAATTACCGCGCATCCCCATATATCCGTTTCCGATTGAAGTTAAAGATTCCTGTAGACGACGTTCTTTCTTTTCTAATTTATTTGATTGAATATGCCAAGGATCAATTTCCATGATTCTGCTGATTTTTTTCATCTTTTTTCCTATCTTTTTCTTTTCTTACTTTTTCTTAAACACTTGATATTCCCAAGGAAGGAAAGTCATCTTTTTTTCCAACTTTCTTGGACGGCTTCCTAAAATATGCCGGTAACCTTCTGTCTCTAGTTTATTAAAGTCCAAATGTGCTTTTTTGGTACCTAAATTTGTAATAATTAAAAACGAATCGCGTTCATAAACAAAGGCTGTCAAATGTTGCTCAAACCAAAATTTTATCGCCCCACGCGCAATATCCTCTTCCTCATGACGAAGACGGATTAACACTTTATACAACTCGATAAGCTCGTGTGATTTTTCAGTGTTTACTTCCTTATAATCTGGATGAATTGGCATCCAAGGTTTGCCACTGGTAAATCCTGCATTTTGACTTGCATCCCATTGCATCGGTGTGCGAGAATGATCCCTACTGTTCGCCATCACTTTATCCAAGGCTTCACGTTCAATCATTCCCTCTGCTATCAGAGCTTCATACGCCTGTTTGATTTCAGTTGCATCTGTCTGAGTGATATCTGTGAAAGGAAAATTACTCATACCAATTTCCTGCCCCTGATAGATAAACGGTGTGCCTCTGAGAAGCATATAAGATACGGCCAAAGCTTTAGCGGACGCAAGGCTACCATCACCAAAACAACTGATTGCTCGTGGTTGATCATGATTTTCCAAATAAAGAGCATTCCACCCTCGCGTAAGCATATCCTTTTGCCAACGTATAATTGTCTTTTTGTAACCAAACATCCAGCCCTGACCAGCATGATCCTTCTGACGTACGTTATGTTCCAATTCAAAAATCATCTTAAGATATCCTGAGGTTGCATCCGTCCAATCAGGAGCATCAGTTGAAGTCACGCCTGAAGCTTCACCTACTGTTAAAGCCCCATATTCGTCAAATATTTCTTTTAAGTCAGCCATATAATCTTCGATGCCCGAGACATTCATAAAAGGCTTCCAAGGATCGTTTCCTCTTGGTGACTTGATTTTAAAGGACCAGTCTTCTTTTTGAATATGAGAAATCGCATCTAAACGAAAACCATCTATGCCTAACTCCAACCACCATCTAATCATCGTGTAGATTTCTTCACGCACTTGGGGATTTTTCCAGTTCAAGTCAGGTTGTTCTTTCGCAAAAACATGAAAATACGCTTGTTGAGTCTGTTCATCATAAGTCCAAGTTGACCCGCCAAAGAAAGATTGCCACTCATTTGGCATTTTTTCCGGTGTCGCATCTGCCCAGTGATAATAATCTCGATAGGGATTATCCTTTGATTTTTGACTTTCAATAAACCACGGATGTTGATCTGAAGTATGATTAACAACCAAATCCATAATGACTTTTATACCGTTCTCATGTGCTTTTCTCAGAAGTTCTTTTAAATCTTCCAAGCTACCAAAGCGCGCATCTATATTATAAAAGTCTGAAATATCGTAGCCACCGTCTACTTGTGGACTTGTGTAAATGGGGTTAAGCCAAATAAAATCTACCCCCAAATCTTTCAAGTAAGGTAACTTTTCGATAATTCCTTGCAAGTCACCCATCCCGTCACCATTACTGTCTTTAAAAGACTTGGGATAAATCTGATAACCTGTCCAATTCGCAAAAGCATCTTTTTTCATTTTTTTCCTTTTAATTATATTTCTTGAAATTAAAGCAAGTTCTTCGAAAACGATGAATAGAGTCAGAAATACATTGATTTAAAATAATATTTGTTACCCCACCAACACTTGTTATATAGCTGCTCTATCGAGTCTGAGGTTCCTTTTTCTCTATTATGTCAAAATTTTCCCATATAAGAAGCAATATCTGGGCCATAGTCATCTTTTAGAAGAATGAGCTATTAATTCGTTACTATATCTTGTTTAAATTTCTATTATTTATAGATTACAAAGCCATTTTTCTGAACTTGATTGTTTTCACTCAAGTGCGCCAGCAATATTTTACTCGCTTCGAAATTAACCGGCTGTGACCCCTTGTTGAAGACTGCCTTAAGCTTACCCCGTACCAGTTTCACCACTCCTTGAGCATCATCAACACACTGCCAGTCTAAATCTGATTGGCTTAGTGTCTCTGCGTATTCTCTACGGAAAGCTACCAAGTCTTTGAAGAAAGCAAACATTTCTAAATCTTGATGTTCTTCGGTCCAAGGCATGCATTTGCGACAATCTGGATCAGCGCCCCCATCCAAACCATATTCGTCACCATAATAGATACAAGGGACACCTGGTTGGAGATACATGAAGGCCTGAACTTGTTTAACTAAGTCTTTACTTCCTTTAGCTTGTGTTAAAAGACGAGGTGTGTCATGGGAATCTAAGATGTTAAACATAACTTGATTCGTCTGTTTACGATAAAGCATAAGTTGAGCATTAATCGCCGAAACCATTTGTTCTAAGCTTAACTCTTCTTTCACAAAAGTATCAATAATCGCATTTGTATAAGCATAGTTCATTACTGCCGAAAATTCATCACCAACAAGCCAAGGTTGTGCTGAATGCCAGACTTCTCCTAATATGTAGAAATCATCCTTCACTGCATCACATGTGGTACGAAATTTTTTCCAGAAAGCATGATCGACTTCGTCTGCCACATCTAAACGCCATGCATCAATATCGCACTCCTTGATCCAGTATTCTGCAATATTAAGCAAATACTCTTGAACTTCTGGATTGGCAGTATTTAATTTTGGCATATGCGGTGTAAAGGCAAATGTATCGTAAGTCGCCGCTTCAGAAACCTCAAAATCCTCGGTTGGCGTGTAAGTTGCGGGCCATTCATTAACATGGAACCAATCCGCATATTTTGAATTTTCTTGATGTTTAAGGACATCTTGCCACTGCGGACTTGTATCCCCAATATGGTTAAAGACCGCATCAAGCATTACTTTGATACCTCGTTGGTCAGCTTCTTTAACTAATGTCTTGAAGACATCTAAATCGCCAAAATACTGGTCAATTTTCAAATAATCTTCCGTATCATATTTATGATTCGAATATGCTTGGAAGACAGGGGTAAAGTAAATGCCATTCACACCTAAGTTTGTCAGATGATCCAAATGATTGATTACTCCTTGAAGGTCGCCACCGTATAAGTCTTGACGCTCAGGAGATTCAGTTGGATCCCATTCTTTAACTCCTACTGGGTTAATCGCTGGATTCCCATTGGCAAAACGTTCGGGGAATATTTGATACCAGACTGTATTTTTGACCCAATCCGGGGCCTTAAATCGATCAACTTCATGGAAGAAAGGCATACGAAATGCAGCATACTTCTTTGTGAGTAGTTTGTCTTCATAAGGGAGAATACCAGAGTCAGTATAAACAACCTTTTCTCCATCTCGGCCCGTAATCACGAACACGTAGTCCATACGCTTATGGGGAACACTAACCTCGGTCATATAGAAGTCACTCTCTGCTGTAGCCAAACCGTACTTCATTTCTGCCTCTTGATAATCCCAGACCATCTCTGGTTCATCATCACGTTTTACAAACATATAAGGGTCACCATAGATCAATGCAACACTTTGAACATCGTTACGAGCAACACGTAAACGGATATGAATTGTTTCCTCTGTATAGAGATAAGCAAATTCTGATTCTGGACGGTGATAAATGGCTGCTTTATTCATGAATAAATACCTCTTTTTTTCTTGTTTTTTTCATTTTAGCACAAGCTCATCATTTGCGCAACCGTTTGCAGTATATTTTTTTGTTGAAAATGAAATCCCAAGGAAAACTTTCTATTATATACAGCTATAACGTGTATATACCACCACACACAGTAATCAAATTGTAATAAGTTTATACTTGACAAAACGGAAGCGTTTGCATAAAATAGAATTACAAATTAGAATAATTATTTTCATTAGGAGGAAATATTTTATGAACACATGGAAAAAAATCGCTCTGGGTAGCGCTTCTCTGATTGCTCTTGCTAGCCTCGCTGCTTGTGGGAATAGTAAGGATAGTGGAAGCACAACTTCTGCATCTTCAGATGCTAAAGACCATAAAGGTGCAGTTACACTCTGGGTCGATCCAGCAAACGTTGCTTCTTATAAAGATTTAATTAAAAACTTCAACAAAGAATACCCAAACATTAAAGTGACTGTCACACAATCTCCAAACGGTTCTGCAAACGCAAAACAAGATGTGAGTAAAGACCCTGGACAAGCTGCGGATGTCTTTAAAGTACCAAATGACCAGTTGGGAGCCATGGCTGAAGCAGGATATATCAATCCTCTTTCACCATCAGCAACAGACTGGGTAAAATCGAATGATATCTCTATCGCTGTTGATGCTGTCTCTTGGAAAGGTAAACTCTATGCTTATCCCCAAGATGAACAATCAAACATTGTTTACTATAATAAAGCGAAATTTAGTGAAGCTCCAAAAGATTGGGCAGACTTTACAGCAGAAAAACCAATCGGAACAGATTTCACTAACTCATATAACTGGTATCCTGTATTCTTAGCCAATGGAACACAGCTTTTCGGTAAAGATGGTGAAACTGTTGACGGTACGGATGCAAATACTAAAGCTGGCATCCAAGCTATGACTTGGTTTGCTCAACAAAAAGCAAATCCTGGTGTCAAACAATCTGGTACAGCACTTCTCGCTGACCTCAAATCTGGTAAAACACAAGCTATCCTAAATGGCCCATGGGACGGTAGCACAGTAAAAGAAATCCTTGGCGATAACTTTGGTGCAACTACCTTACCAACTGCTGACTTCGGTTCAGGCTCTAAACAAATGCAAGCATTCTCTGGTGTGGGTACTCTTGCTGTGAACTCACAATCTGAAGATCCTGTAGCTGCCTCTGCTTTAGCACAATATCTATCAAACACTGAATCACAATTGGCACTCTATAAAGCCAATAATGCAATCCCAGTTTCAAAAGAAGCCCAAAAAGATTCTGAAGTTGCAAAAGACCCTGTAGCTCTTGCAGTTATCAAACAAGTAGAAAACGATACATTGATGCCTAAGATGCCACAAATGGCAACATTCTGGAACTTGGCTGCCCCACTTATCGAAAATGCGTATACAGGTAAGACTCCAGCAACACAATACCAAGCACAACTTGATAATTTCGTAAAATCAATCTCATCAGCTACTGAATAATTTTTGATTAACTTAAGGGGATTGGGCTCATCCTAATCCTCTTATTTTTTATATACAAAAGGGTAAAATATATGTTTAAAAAGAAAATTAAACCATCTCCTGAAGCAACATACAAAGAGGTATGGCGCGAGGGTGATATTTTCACAAAACTCAGCTTCTTTATCATGGGTTTAGCACAACTAAAAAATAAACAATGGCTTAAAGGACTTAGCTTCCTCATCATCGAAATTGTCTTCCTTTTCTGGCTCATCTTCAATGGTATCAGCTCAATCAGTCTTCTGAGCAGCCTTGGACATATCAAGAATAAACAAGTCGTTTTTGATGAAGCACGACAAATTTATGTCACTCAACAACCTGACAACTCCATGCTTATCCTCCTGTTTGGTGTCATGTCATTAGTACTCATTGCGATGGTTGCGGTTATCTACGTTACAAGTCTTCGTTCAACACGTTACCTCTATGCCTTAAATCGTGATGGAGAGCATATTCCTACAACGATGGAGGATTTGGCTACACTCTTAGACAGCCGTCTCCATTACACACTGATGGCGATTCCTTTGCTTGGAATTTTAGTTTTCACAATTGCCCCTTTGCTTTTCATGATTACCATTGCCTTTACTAATTTCAACCAAGACCATCCTATCGGATTTTCTTGGACTGGGTTTGCTTCATTTGGTGAAATTTTGACAGGGAATATCGCAGGAACATTCTTTCCTGTCTTAGGTTGGACCCTCGTTTGGGCTGTGGCAGCTACAGCGACAACCTTCTTCTTTGGTGTCTTACTTGCGCTCTTGATTGAATCATCTGGAATTAAATTTAAGGCTTTCTGGCGTACACTCTTTGTTATCGTTATGGCCGTTCCTTCTTTTGTTTCCCTCTTAATGATGAATATGTTCTTGGACAACAACGGTCCACTTAACAGTTGGCTTCAAAGTATCGGTTTGATTGATCACCCTATTCCATTTTTAATGGATCCTTTGTTAGCGAAGTTTTCAGTTATCGGCGTTAATATGTGGATTGGTATTCCTGTATCGATGTTAATTTCAACTGCGATTATCCAAAACTTGCCAACTGATCAAATTGAAGCAGCAAAAATTGATGGCGCCAACAGTTTTGATATTTTCCGCTCTATTACTTTCCCACAAATTTTGTTTGTTATGACACCTGCTTTAATTCAACAATTTATCGGAAATATCAATAACTTCAACGTTATTTTCCTCTTGACTGGTGGTGGGCCACTGAACGCAGAGTATTTCCAAGCGGGTTCTACTGACTTATTGATCACTTGGCTTTACAGCTTAACTATGAAGTCTATTCCAAGTTATAATATCGCTTCAGCTATTGGTATCGTGATCTTTATCATCTCAGCTACAGCTTCATTGTTTGCTTACCGTCGTACAAACGCTTTTAAGGAGGGCTAAAATGAAATCATATAAACGCCAACGTCAAGCTTCATTAGTACTCAGATACTTGCTCTTGACCTTACTCGCAATCATCTGGATTTTCCCAATTATTTGGATTATCCTGACCAGCTTTTCTAAAAATAATACTGGATTTGTTTCGACATTCATTCCCCAGCAGTGGACTCTGGATAATTTTACTGGTATTTTCAATAACCCAGTTTATCCTTATGGTCATTGGCTCCTCAACACATTTATCATCGCAGTTATCTGTGCAGTTGTTAATACCTTGATTACTACTGTTATGTCGTATGTCTTGTCACGCTTACGCTTCAAATTACGTAAACCTTTCCTACAGTTGGCACTTATTATCGGAATGTTCCCTGGTATCATGGCGATGATTGCTCTTTATTACATCCTAAAATCATTCAATATGACAAACTTAGTTGGTCTGACTTTGATCTATATAGGCGGATCTGGTTTAGGCTTCTATATCTTTAAAGGTTTCCTCGACACAATCCCTGCTTCAATTGATGAAGCGGCTGTGATTGACGGCGCAACTAAATGGCAAATTTTCACCAAAATTACTTTGCCTTTGTCAAAACCAATGATTGTTTACACATCACTCACTGCCTTTATTGCACCTTGGCTTGACTTCCTCTTTGCGAGTGTTATCTTGGGCGGTGGCGATCCTAAGTCACGTACCATTGCCTATGGTTTGCAGAACATGATGACCAACTCCAGAGGATCCTCTGCAACAAACTTTACCCAATTTGTTGCGGGATGTGTGATTATCGCAATCCCTATCACTATTCTCTTCATTGTGATGCAAAAATTCTATGTTAAAGGAATCACTGCCGGTGCAGATAAAGGATAATAAACTAAAAAAGCACTCAACTTTGCGTTGAATGCTTTTTTTTATTGTCCCAAAAGTTCCTGTGCTTTTGCACCATACTTGTTCATATCAATGAGGATACCTGAACCTCCGTACATATCATAGGCAGATTGCCAATCATTGTCGGATGGGATCGTTGTATTTTCTACACCACCAAACATTGCCGGTAAAGCTTTTGTGATCAGGAATGTGTTGGAAAGATTTGTCATTGTAACAGCCCGAGCTGTACCCAAGGCACTTGCACCAGTAAAGAGTGTCAACGGATTTTTAACTTTTGATGTGAGCGTTTGCATCACTTGCTGTTGACGTTGGACACGTCCAAAGTCGCCTTGATCATCGTGACGGAAACGTGCATAGTTCAAAAGCGTGCGTCCATCCATTCGTTGTGGACCTTGCTTGATCATCATAAAGATTCCACCGCCATCAGGATAGCCCAAGGCCGCAGCTTCTTCTGCACTCAATTCCTTATCGTTTTTGGCCATACCTTCTGTTTCCGCTAAATCATCTGGTACGGGGACTTCATCAAATTTTTGACCGTTAATTGTAGCGAATTTGGCATCAATCTGTACTCCTCCAGGGAACATCGAATCAATCACTGTTGCAAAACTTGAGAAGTCCACTACAGCATAGTACTTGGCATTTATACCAAAATTTTGCTGCAAGGTTTGACGCACAAGTTCGACTCCTTGATTTTCATTTTGCTCACCAATCGTAAAGGCCGCATTAAGCTTCATGTTAGGGCCTTGACTTGCATCACCAACACCTGGGATGTTAACCAGAGTATCACGCATAAAACTCACTAATTGCATTTTACCATTCCTGCCAACATTCAAAACCATAATACTGTCAGAGTGAGCCACTCCTGAACTTTGCCCTGGACGCTGATCAGCACCTAGCAAAAGGATATTGACTGAGCCATCAGCATTGGCAGCACCATTGAACTGTTCGGCTTTAATTCCACCACCTTCTCGGCTGATTCCACGCTGATAGCCATAAATAAAGAAACCAATCATAATCAATATCAGTGCGATTAAAATAAAGAAGATCCGTTTGAGCCAACTTTTCTTTTTCTTTGGTTTTTTACTTCCTGTTTCCTCAGATGTTCCATCATCCAAGTTCTCTTCTGCACGACGACTTTCTTTCTTTTTCCCACGTTTGGATAAAAATGCTTCCGGTGCTGAATCGAAAGATCGGCTGGATCTTCTCCTTCTCTCAGAAGAAGAACTTTCAGACTGTGCGCGTTCTTCTTCCAAGTCAGCTGCGTATTCTTCTTCAAGAGCTTGCCAGCCTTCTATCTCTTCTACTAATTCATAATATTCTTGCTTTTCGCGTTCACTTAAGTAAGCTTTATTTGCTCTTAAGTATTCAAAACGTTTTTGTTTATTATCTTTCATTATCTGTCTATTATATCATGATTTTTTATTTTTGATAAAAGCCTTTCATAATTCTCAGCAGAATACAGATCCTTTTCTTAAGTTTTTTTACCAAAAAATTTATTTCTGAATCGTTTAACTTTCAGAAACTGTTCACGTGCTTTGTGCATCTGTTTATATCTCTTAGGGTTCTTTTTATAAAAATCTTGGTGATAATCTTCAGCTGGCCAAAAAGTTTGCGCATTTTCTATAGGGACTATAATTGGTTTATCCCAGAGCCCCGACTCCGACAAGGCCTGCTTACTTTTCTCAGCAGCTTGACGTTGTTTCTTATTTTGAACATAGATTACTGGTCTATAATTACTACCTCGATCATAAAATTGACCTGCTTCATCCGTTGGATCAATAAGATTCCAGTAAATTTCCAATAAGGTATCGTAAGAAATAACGGTATTTTCAAAAATTATCTCCACAGCTTCAGTGTGCCCCGTATATTTTCCGGAAACTTCATCATATGTCGGGTCATCCACATGACCACCAGTATAACCGCTGATGACAGACACTATGCCAGGACGTGTTTCAAAAGGTTCAACCATACACCAAAAACATCCTCCAGCAAAAATTGCAGTTTCTTTACTCATAGTTCTTCCTCCAAGCACATTATAGCACATTGAAAAGGCTTGCATGATATAATTTAACTATGAATAAATCATTAAATCAGGTTGAAATTTTGAATGAAATGTACAACTTAATTTTAAGCAAACATATCCGAGAGTGGGAACGTACGTTGATATTAGAAGCTAAAAATCGCATTGAAAGTCAAGAAAATCTTGAAGATACCTTAGTTCAATTAGAGTCCCAATTACGCCCACTAGCTCTTCGCTATAATTTAACACCTATGACAAGCGAATTTTATAATAAAATATCCAATTCGAGCTTGTTTGGGCGTGGTGTCGGCCACCGTTTATAAGTACCCATCTTTTTAATAAAAAACGTTAGCCTTGCTAACGTTTTTTATCTCATACTTCTTTTGCACTTAATTCCGTTTGACTCAAGCGTTCATACCACAACTTTCGTGTGCGTGAAAGTGTTGCAAAGAGAATATCGAGTATTGGCAACATAAGAAGAATTAGAAAAAGTACTACCATCAATAAATTTTGACTCAACTCCCTTTGTGGGATGTAAGCTGAACGCTGCAAGAAATAAGACAAGAAGGCCACAATCCCAAAATTAATGCAAGACAAGAGTTGGCGACTTAGAATCTTCCAGCGACTTCCTTCTATTTTTATTTTAAGAAGTTTTTGACCAAAAGTAACATTAAAAATGACAGGAATAGCCACGAAAGCAATAAGCATTGCTATATAAAAATGCGGTACAAAGTTCGATAGAAGATTCGCAAAAACGAGATCTACACCAAAGGCAATACTCCGTCGTATCATTCCAATCTGAGCAGGAACAGCTTGTTTAGCATCCAAATCAGGTAAAACCTTCACAAGTAAACACGCAATACCAAACCCTAACATACTTCCTAATGTATTAATCATTAAATCATCCACATCAAATAAACGATAAGGACGAGGATAAAGACCAAAAAGAGCTGAGCGTTGTAAAAGTTCAAACGATAAGGTGAGCATAAAACTCCATACTAAAGTTTGAGAAAAATTGCGCTTAAAGAGATAACGTAAATATATCCCAAATGGCAGTGTCAACAGAAGGTTAAAAAAAGGCTGAATAAAACTTGGCGCTTTTATAGCCATTAGCCATGTGGAAGAATCGTCGAGTACCAGCGGATTATAAGTTATAAACTGACGTACAAACTCAAAAGGAACAAGGTTTTGTTTAGGCCCTGTCATCTGTGCAACTTGTGCCACATCAGGCAAGGGAAAGATAGTCATCGCATAAGCACAAACTATGTAAAGAACAAAAGAAAAATTGACGATAAAACGCCAAGGGTTAACACGTCCATATTTACGATATTGAACGATCATATAAGGAATAAGGCTCAGTAAGAAAAAAACAAAGAAGAGCAATACACCAATTTGAATAGCATGGAGATAAGTAAGCATATAGATCCTTAAAAAAATTTTTTATCTTTATTATAACAAAATTAATCAACTAAAAATGTTGGATAAGTTTATAAAAATATTTTGAATGAAAGGTAAGTGTATATCATTAATACTTCTCGTACAGTGACTATGCCTCAAATGCTTGAGCATATTTGATACAACCTGAAACATTTCTTAGTGCCTCTGGCTGTAAAGGTCGAATCATAAAAGCTTCTGCTGGAACGTCAAATGGTGCTTTAACTTTATATTTTTCAGCAGGTACATAGCCAAAACGAGAATAATACTGGGGATGCCCCAGAATACTTATGTAAGAAAATTCTTTTTGGATGGCACGTTTTTCTAACTCTTTCAGAAGATGTTGCCCCACTTTTTTACCTTGCCAAGAAGGTAAAACAGCTAATGGTGCAAGCACTAGCCCTTTATAACTTGCCTTATCGTTTATAATATTTACTTCGCTAAGTAAACCATAACCAACAATTCTCACTCCTTCAGTTGCAACCACTTCTAACCCTTCAACATAGCTGCAATCTGTTCGAAGCTTTTCTACAAGTTCTGCTTCATTACCATAGCCATGTTCTGACCTACTAAAAGCTTGCCAGATTAACTGCCTGACTTCTTCATAGTCTTTTTGCTCGATACTTCTTATTTCCATTTTTTTCTCCTTCTTTATAATAGAAAAAACGGAATATTTTACTCCGTTTCTTCCTTTAAAATGTGATTGATTACAAAAGCTCTCGGGCTTTTTCTTCGATAAAACCTGCCACTTGATCAATCGTTTTTCCTGTACTGTCTAACAGTATAGCATCCTCAGCTTGTTTTAAAGGTGAAACTGCTCGTGTACTGTCCTTACGATCACGTTCGGCAATTTCTACTTTGAGGTCTTCCAAATCAGTAGGGATATTTTTTTGTAAATTTTCTTTATAACGTCGCTCTGCGCGTTCATCCACAGAAGCCACAAGGAAAATCTTCAAATCCGCATGAGGGAGGACAACCGTACCGATGTCACGTCCATCCATGATAATGCCACCTTCGTCAGCAATACGTTGTTGCTCGGCAACTAAAAATTCGCGTACTTGAGCTAAAGCAGATATTTTTGAAACATTCTGTGTTATTTCGTTTGTACGAATAATCTTAGTAATATCCTCCGTTCCTAAAAACACAAGCTGACCATCAGCAGTATTTTTAAAGAAGATTGGTTTTTTCTTAATCACATCAATGATTTTTTGAGGATCTTCTGTTTTGTTTTGGAGGGCAACCAGTGTTGCCGCACGATACATTGCGCCCGTATCTAAATAGATGATTCCCAGATTTTGTGCAACGATTTTAGCGACAGTTGATTTCCCGCTTGAGGCAGGACCATCAACAGCAATTTGTAACTTTATCATGTTTCTTTCCTATTATAAATGCTTTTTATTATTTTAATTTTAATACTTGGCCAGGTGATATTGGTAAACCATCGGCATTGTATCCTGTTGCTGAGATATTATTAAGGCTTGCGATTACAGACCATGCAACACCTGTCTTCGCTGATATCTTACTTGGATCATCTCCAGCTACAATAACATAAGTTGCTCCCTCTTCTGTCGAGGATTCTTCAGTGGTTGGTGGTGGAGCTACTGTGCTTTCTTCTGGTTTTACTTCCTCAGTTGTCTGCTCTGTTTGTTCCTCCGTAGTTTGCTCTACAGTCTTTTCTGGATTTTCTTGAGCAAATCCACCACTATGTTGCGTTTGATTATTCCAAAGAATAAAGGCAATCATAAAACCAACCAGTAAAAACATCGTCACGACAGTAAAGGTCAAAGCACGTGAAGTTAATGACTTGTTATTTTGTTTTTTTCTAGGTGTGCTACCCGAACGCCTCTTTTCGGAATCTGCTTTCATGGCCTTGTAGATTTCTTTATCCCACGGTTCTTTTTCTGCCACATCTTTTTCCTTTCCTTTTTTATTTTTTTATATTATCATCATTGTATGAAAGTAAACATAATACCAGAAAATTGTATTGCATGCGGCCTTTGTTATTTACATGCTCCAGACGTCTTCGATTACCATGACAATGGTATCGTTAAATTTAATAATTCCGATAAACTGGAAAAAGAATATATTTCTGATGATAAAATAATAAGTGCAGCCAAGGCATGCCCAACAGCTGCGATAAAGATTACCAAATCTTAAAACCTTAAACTCTGATATTTATTTTACCATAAAATTACTTCTTTATCTAACTATTTCGTGATTTTAATTGAGTATTCTCATTATATATACAGCTTGTTTTTAACCGACAAGTTGTTTTTATTTTGGCTATTTAAATTAAAAAATCAGATTTATGAAACCAGTTTCACAAATTTTTGCAAATGTTTTCAATTTGTAGTATACTAAGACAGTAATAATTATATTATATAAAAATTTATAAGGAGGTTACTCAATTGAGTATCGGAATTGTTATTGCGAGCCACGGTGAATTCGCTGCAGGCATCAAGCAATCTGGTTCAATGATCTTCGGTGAGCAAGAGAAAGTACAAGCTGTCACTTTCATGCCTAACGAAGGACCAGACGACTTACGCGCCAAAATCGAAGCCGCTATCGCAACATTTGATGCTGAAGATGAAGTCCTTGTCCTTGCTGACTTGTGGAGCGGTTCTCCATTTAACCAAGCAAGTGCTGTTATGGGTGCCAATCCAGAACGTAAGGTAGCTATCATCACAGGCCTCAACTTGCCAATGCTTATTCAAGCCTACACAGAACGTATGATGGATGCTTCTGCTGGTGTTGAACAAGTTGCTGCAAACATTATTAAGGAAGCGAAAGCTGGTATTAAAGCATTACCAGAAGAGCTTAATCCTGCTGAAGAAAGCGCTGCACCAGCTGAATCTGGCGTAAACGCTGCTGCTATCCCAGAAGGTACTGTTGTTGGTGACGGTAAGATTAAAATTAATCTTGCACGTATCGACTCACGTCTTCTCCACGGTCAAGTTGCCACTGCTTGGACACCAGATTCAAAAGCAAACCGTATCATCGTTGTTTCTGATGCTGTTGCCAAAGATGAGATGCGTAAAACACTTATCACACAAGCTGCACCTCCAGGTGTTAAAGCCAACGTTGTCCCTATCAAGAAAATGATTGAAGTTGCTAAAGATCCACGTTTTGGTGAAACTAAAGCCCTTCTCTTGTTTGAAACTCCTCAAGATGCACTTGCTGCTATTGAAGGTGGTGTTCCTGTAGAAACACTTAACGTGGGTTCTATGGCACACAGTACAGGTAAAACAATGCTTAACTCAGTATTGTCTGTAAACAAAGATGATGTTGCCGCTTTTGAAAAGTTACGTGATCTCGGCGTTAAATTTGACGTTCGTAAAGTCCCTAACGATTCTAAATCTGACTTGTTTGCTTTGATTAACAAAGCAGACGTTAAGTAAAATTAAATATTATTAGGAGAAATTTATAAAATGAGTATTATTTCAATCATTTTAGTTCTTATCTTCGCGTTCTTAGCTGGACTTGAAGGTATCTTGGACCAATGGCAATTTCACCAACCAATTATCGCCTGCTCATTGATCGGTATCGCTACTGGTCACATGGCTGCAGGGATCATCTTGGGTGGTTCATTGCAAATGATCGCCCTTGGTTGGGCTAACGTTGGTGCCGCTGTCGCACCTGACGCTGCACTTGCTTCTGTCGCTTCTGCTATCTTGATGGTTCAAGGTGGTAACTTTGACTTGACACACATCACTGGTGTTATCGTACCTGCCGCTATCTTGTTGGCAACTGCTGGTCTCGTACTTACTACATTGGTTCGTTTCCTTTCAGTTGGTATCGTTCACTTAGCTGATGCTGCTGCTGAAAAAGGTTCTTACTCAGGTGTTGCTGGTTGGCACATGTTCGCACTCCTTCTTCAAGGTTTGCGTATTGCTATCCCTGCTGCAATCATCCTTGCTATCCCTGCTGAAACAGTAACTGCTGCCTTGAACTCAATTCCTGATTGGGTTTCTAAAGGACTTGCTGTTGGTGGTGGTATGGTTGTTGTTGTTGGTTACGCAATGGTTATCAACCTCATGGCAACTAAAGAGCTATGGCCATTCTTCTTCCTCGGATTTGTACTCGCACCACTTTCTTCAATCACTTTGATTGGTATGGGTATCCTTGGTGTTGTTATCGCTCTTATCTACCTCAATCTTTCTAATACTGCTGGTAACGGTGGCACTGCTTCTTCAAGTGGTGACCCAATCGGCGATATTCTCAACGATTATTAATTAGGAAGGAGATTTTATAAAAATGGAAAATACAAATAAAAAGTTTAGCCTTTCTAAAAACACACGCTTGAGCGTTATGTTCCGTTCAATGTTCCTTCAAGGTTCTTGGAACTACGAACGTATGCAAAACCTTGGTTTCCTCTATTCAATCATCCCTGCATTGAAACAGTTCTACAAACCAGGTTCTGAAGAAGCTAAAGAAGCTTTGAAACGCCACATGGAATTCTTCAATACTTACCCATACGTAGCCGCACCTATCGTCGGTGTTACATTGGCCCTTGAAGAAGAAATCGCTAACGGTGTCGAAATCGACGAAGCAGCTATCCAAGGTGTGAAAGTCGGTATGATGGGACCTCTCGCTGGTATCGGTGACCCTGTCTTCTGGTTCACAGTACGTCCTATCGTTGGTGCCATCGCTGCCTCACTTGCAACTGGTGGTTCTATTATCGCTCCAATCTTCTTCTTCGTTGTTTGGAATGCAATCCGTATCGCTTTCTTGTGGTATACACAAGAGTTTGGTTACAAACAAGGTACTGCAATCACAAGCGACCTCGGTGGAGGAATGCTTCAACAAATTACTAAAGGTGCATCTATCCTTGGTATGTTCATCCTTGGTGTATTGATCCAACGTTGGGTTAACATCAGCTTCACTGGTCCTAATGCTATGCTCCCATCTAAACCTTTGGCAGATGGCGCTTACGTTGGTGAATGGATCGACAAAGCAGGTAAAGTCGTTGTTCAAGGTGCCCAAACAGGTACTACTGGCGATGGTGTTGCTAAGTTTGATTGGTTAGACCAAGCAGGTAACGTTGTTGGTAACGGTGTTGCTGGTCAAGACGGTTTCGCACATTACGTAACTGTTGATCAACTTAACACAGTTGACGGTTCTACATTGCACAACATCTTAGGTCAAGTATCATCTGGTCTTGGCTTGAGCCCAGAACAAACACAATCACTTCAAGACGTGTTCAATTCATTAATTCCTGGATTTATCGCATTGCTCTTGACTTTCCTTGTTCTTTGGATCTTGCGCAAATGGAAAAACAAAAACGCACCATTGTTCATCATCATTGGTATGTTCGTTCTTGGTATCGTACTTCACGTTGCAGGTCTTGCTTAATAAGATTTTAAAACAAGAACAAAATCGTCGTGTACTCGCGGCGATTTTTTATTAAGATTATTTTTGATATAATAAAGATACTATAATATCGTTAGGAGCACTAAATTGGCACAATCACTGAATACTAAAGTCGACTTTACCACTGCTGGTATTGCTTATCTTGGCTTTGCTGAATATGGTAAAATTATGATTGGAGACCGAGCTTTCGAGTTTTTCAATGATACAAATGTTGAAAAGAATATGCAATTTCCGTGGGCCTCTATTAAACGTGTGGAAGGTGATGTTTCTGTTTCAAAAAATGGAAAAGTAAAAATTGGTCGTCAGTTTATCATTGTCTTTCGCAATGAGCAGAAAGTTCGTTTTGCTTCCAAGGAGTCTGGTACTGTCTTAAAATACATCCGACAATATATTGGAAATGAAAAAGTTGTGCGTCAGAAAGGCTTCTTTGATAAATTCTTTAGCCTCTTCCGTCGTAAAAAGAAATAAAAAGTCTCAAATGAGGCTTTTTATTTTTTAACAAAAAAAGCATACTGCACATGCACCATGATTTTCTTAATTAAGTATCTGTTTCGTTTCATTCACGTCCAAAGAGATTAAAATATAGGCGATCTAAGATATTTTCACGGTAATCCTTTCGACCAATGAAACGTGTGACTTTACTAAAAATGTAGCATGACAATAGAGTAACAGCAAAGTTTGGAAAGGCCAGATAGGTCGCTAAGGATAACCCCATAACCACAATATCAATTCCAAACAAGACACGGTCAATCGTAAATTGCCAACGGTCTTCCATAATTCGACTCAAGAGGATTGAACCACCGAAAGTCCCGTTAGAAACTACAACCAGCCCTGCTCCTATTCCTGATAAAATACCATCAGAAATACCAGCGAAAATAATTTGGTTAAATTGAAACCCATTAATCCCCATCGCCTCATAGGCCAGCATCCATAAGCTCATCGCAGCTGCACCAGGAACACTCAGCAAAAGCTCCCTTCGGCTCAAAAGCTTCCAGCCAAAGAGAAATAAGGGAATATTCACTACAAAGAAAGTCAGTGCTGGATTAATCCCGAAAACAAAATCAACAAATACTGAAAAACCTGCAATTCCGTTACTTGCCAAGTAATTAGGAATAACAAAAAGTCTTACCGATAAAATATAGAAACCCACTCCTACAATAAGAACAATTAAATCTTTTATAAACTGTTTATCTATCTTTACTCCAATGATTGACATAGGTCCCCCTTTATTCTATAATACCATTTAGAATTTCAAAGGACTAATGATTTATGAGGCGCTTGCAAAGTTTTAAATTTTCTGATAGAATGACATTAGAAGTCAGTTTTAAGACTATCTTTTTGGAGAGAGCTTGTGGGTGGTGAAAACAAGTAAAGATTCTTTAAACATTCTGCTTCTTGCTTGATTTTATCCTATGAAAATAGGAACGTGTTTCTCGCGATAAGGGAACTAAAGTCCTATCCCTATGATAGGAAATTTAGGTGGAACCGTGCTTATAGCGCCCTAATTCTTCTTTAAGGAGAGTTAGGGCTTTTTATTTTATATTAAAAGGAGATTTTATGCTTGATATCAAAAAAATCCGTGCAGACTTTGACGGAGTAGCCGCAAAATTGGAAACACGTGGTGTTAAAAAAGAAACACTGCAAGAACTCCACGAACTCGATGTACGCCGTCGTGAACTGATCGTACAATCTGAGAACTTGAAAAAAGAACGTAATGCCGTATCTGATGAAATCGCGTTGATTAAACGTGAAAAAGGTGATGCCTCTGAAAAAATCACTGCCATGAAACAAGTTTCTGCTGATATTAAAGTCATTGATGCTGAACTTGCTGATATCGAAGAAAAGTTAACAACATACACAACAACGCTCCCTAACTTGCCACATGATGATGTACCTATAGGTGCTGATGAAGATGATAATGTGGAAATTCGTCGTCATGGTCAAACGCCTGAATTCAGTTTTGAACCTAAACCTCATTGGGACTTAGGAGAGTCTCTTGGTATCCTTGATTGGGAACGTGGTGGTAAAGTGACTGGCTCACGTTTCCTCTTCTATAAAGGCGCTGGTGCGCGTTTAGAGCGCGCCCTGTATAACTTTATGTTGGACGAACATGCTAAAGAAGGCTATACCGAAATGATTACGCCTTATATGGTCAATCAAGACTCTATGTTCGGTACAGGTCAATATCCAAAATTCAAAGAAGATACTTTTGAAGTAAATGATGATCGTGGTTTTGTGCTCATTCCTACTGCTGAAGTACCTTTAACCAACTATTACCGTGGTAAAATCTTGGATGATGCTGAACTCCCAATCTACTTCACAGCAATGTCTCCTTCATTCCGTTCTGAAGCGGGTTCAGCTGGCCGTGATACACGTGGCTTGATTCGTTTGCATCAATTCCATAAAGTTGAAATGGTCAAATTTGCTCGCCCTGAGGAATCTTATGATGAGCTAGAAAAAATGGTTGTCAACGCAGAAAACATTTTGCAAAAACTAGGTTTAGCTTATCGTGTAATTGCTCTTTCTACAGGCGATATGGGCTTCTCTGCCGCTAAAACTTATGACTTGGAAGTTTGGATCCCTGCCCAAAATACTTACCGTGAAATTTCAAGCTGTTCAAACTGTGAAGATTTCCAAGCGCGCCGTGCCCAAATCCGCTATCGTGATGAAGAAGGCAAAGTTAACTTGCTTCATACTTTAAATGGTTCTGGACTTGCTGTTGGTCGTACAGTTGCTGCAATCCTTGAAAACTATCAAAACGAAGACGGCTCAGTAACTGTCCCTGAAATTCTTCGTCCATACATGGGTGGTTTAGAAGTTATTAAATAAAACAAAAAAACTTGCAAATGCAAGTTTTTTATTTTACAACTCAACGATATTCCCAGATTTCAAGTAAACGATCCATTCACAAAGATTGACCGCATAGCCAGTGATACGTTCTAAGAAAACAAGAGTCATCAAGTAATCTTTACCTGTCGTGATTGTTTCTGTATTTTCTTTCATTGCTTCCAAGATTTTTTCTTCGATTTCACCGCTCATATTTTTAACCGTTTGGTATTGATCTGCGATTTCACGCGCACGTTTATCATTGCCTTGAATATAAGCATTCAATGAAGCATCAACGACTGATTTCACTTTTTCACCTAACAGGGAAATGTCTTCTTCGACTTCATGGATACGCTCTTCACCTTTAAGGTTAATTGCTGCTTTGGCAATTGAAGTCACGTGATCGCCCATACGTTCCAAGTCACTTGAGGCTTTAAGCACTGTGATAATCGTACGTAAATCCCCTGAAACTGGTTGTTGCAAGGCAATCATTTCCAATGATTTTGTTTCTAATTTTGTTTCCAATTGGTTAATCATCTCATCGCTTGTAATGACATCTTCTGCCAACTCACGATCATGACTCACAAAGGCACGAACTGCTTTATTCAATTGTGCAGAGACTTGTGTTCCCATTGAATAAAATTGGTTGTGAAGTTTATTGAGTTCTTCTTCGAATTGTGTACGTAACATTTTTTCTCCTCTTAACTAAGCTCAGAGCAATAAGTGCTCCTTACATCATACCATATTATCCAAACTTACCAGCAATATAATCTTCTGTTTCCTGTTTTTCAGGATTAAGGAAGATTTTTTTCGTATTATCCATTTCAACTAGGTCACCATTG
The DNA here is from genome assembly GCF_037892375.1 of Lactococcus formosensis. Taxonomy (NCBI): domain Bacteria; kingdom Bacillati; phylum Bacillota; class Bacilli; order Lactobacillales; family Streptococcaceae; genus Lactococcus; species Lactococcus formosensis. The sequence continues at coordinate 229,407 of NZ_CP141721.1, forward strand.
AGCATGAAAGCAGTACGATCAGAGATACGTGAAGCCTGTTGCATACTGTGTGTAACAATAGCTAAAGTATAATCTTCTTTGAGTTCTAAAAGTGTTTCTTCCACGTGCCCTGCCGAAATCGGATCTAGAGCTGACGTTGGTTCATCAAGCAAGATGATTTTAGGATTGACTGCAAGTACACGTGCAATACATACACGTTGTTGTTGTCCACCAGATAAACCAAGTGCTGAAGTATGAAGAATGTCTTTTACCTCATCCCAAATATTTGCGGCCTTAAGTGAATTTTCAACGACTTCATCAAGCAAAGCTTTGTCTTTTACACCTTTGAGGCGCAAACCATAGACAACATTTTCATAAATCGAAAATGGGAAAGGATTAGGTTGTTGAAAAACCATACCGATTTCTTTACGAAGATCTACGGTATCCACTTTTGGACTGTAGATGTTATGTCCTTTGTACATAATTGCGCCCGTAATTGTTACTGTTGGAATTAAATCGTTCATGCGGTTAATCGAACGCAAAAGCGTTGATTTTCCACATCCAGAAGGGCCAATAAGTGCTGTAATCTCATTAGGATAGAATTCCATGTTGATTTGATTGAGCGCTTTTTTCTTACTGTAATACAGCGAAAGGTCGCTGACTGTTAAAATTGCTTCTTTTGTCATATTGTCCTCTCGATTATCCAAAGTGTCCTGAAACATAATCTTCTGTCGCTTTAAGATTTGGCTGCGTGAAGATTTTGCTTGTCTCATCGTATTCAATCAAGTCGCCTGAATAGAAGAATGCCGTATAGTCAGAAACACGACTGGCTTGTTGCATGTTGTGCGTAACGATAATAATCGTATAGTCTTTCTTAAGTTCGGTCATTGTTTCTTCAATTTGCATTGTAGAAATAGGATCCAAAGCTGAGGCTGGTTCATCCATCAAGATGATTTCTGGTTTAACTGACAGTGCACGTGCGATACATAAACGCTGTGCTTGACCACCGGAAAGTGCCAAAGCTGACTTGTTCAAATTATCCTTAACTTGCTCCCATAAAGCTGCTTGCTTGAGCGATGTTTCCACAATTTCATCTAATTTTTTCTTGTCTTTTATTCCTTCACGACGGTGGATAAAAGCGATATTTTCATAGATTGATTTTGGGAAAGGATTTGGTCTTTGGAAAACCATACCGATTTGTTTACGAACTTCGTAAACATTAACTTTAGGATCGCTAATATTGACACCTTCGTACATGATTTCACCTGTTACTCGTGCGCCATCAATCGTATCATTCATACGGTTAAGCGCGCGGAGATAAGTTGATTTACCAGAACCTGAAGGGCCGATTAAAGCTGTTACTTGATTTTTAGGAAATTGCATAGAGACACCATGAATTGCTTCTTTTGTGCCGTTATAGAAAACCCGCAAATCGTTTGTTGAAAGAGCGATATTTTTGTCGAAAGTCAAAATGTGACGTTCGTTCCAATCATAAGTTGCCATATTTTTCTATATTCCTTACTAATTTCCAGATGTGAGTTTCTTGTGGAGGCGATTTCCGAGGAAACGTGCCCCAAGATTGAACAGCAATACAAAGATAATCAGTACTGCAGAAGCTCCTGCAGAAATCTGAGTTGCCGTTGCGATCGTTCCTTCAGTATTCAAAGCCCAAATATGTACGGCCAATGTTTCAGCAGGACGGAAGAGTGACAATGGGCTTGTCAATGACATAGGATTCCAGTTAGCCCAGTTGATTGGCAAGTTGGTTTGACCCGCAGTATAGATCAAGGCCGCAGCTTCACCGAACACACGTCCTGAAGATAAGATAACCCCTGTTAAAATCCCCGGTACTGCTGCTGGTAAAATGACTTTAGTGGCTGTTTCCCATTTTGATAAACCAAGAGCTAAGCCACCTTCACGTTGCATTGTTGGAATGGCACGGAGTGATTCTTCAACATTACGTGTCATTAAAGGAAGATTGAAGACTGTAAGAGCAAGGGCACCTGATAAGACAGAGAAACCAAGCCCAAACTGAATAACGAAGAGCAACATACCGAAGAGACCCACAACGATTGAAGGGAGAGATGATAAAACCTCAATCGCTGAGCGAACTGCACCAGTCAACCAATGTTTTTGATTGGCATATTCTGAAAGGTAAATTCCTGCCCCCAATGAGAGTGGAATCGAAATAATTAAAGTCACAACTAACAAGTAAACTGAGTTAAAAAGTTGAATAGCAATACCACCACCAGTCAATGGATTTGACGGTGTTGTTAAGAATTCCCAAGATACAAAAGGTAAACCTTTAATTAAAATATAAATCAAGAGAAAAGCGAGTATCGCCACAATGATGCCTGAGAGTGCATAGAGCACGCCAGTAGCAATTTTATCTGTGCGTTTAGCATTCATTATTTAAGGCTCCCTTTCTTAGCGATAGCACGCATCGCGATGTTAAATACTAATGACATAAGGAGAAGGAGGAGTCCAAGTGACCAAAGCGCATTCAATTGAATACCTGGTGTAGCATTTGGAATACCTGATGTCAAAATTGACGTTAAAGTTGAAGCTGGTAAAACCAGATCCTTTGGCATTGTCACAGCATTACCAACAACCATTTGGATAGCTAATGCTTCACCGAAGGCACGCGCCATACCAAAGATTACCGCTGTCAAGATACCAGGTGCTGCCGCACGGAGTAAGACACGCCAAATAGTTTGCCAGCGTGTGGCTCCTAAACCAAGTGAAGCTTCACGATAATGCGGTGGAATTGCTTTAAGCGCATCGACAGTCATTGAAGTAACAGTTGGTAAAATCATAACAAAGAGTACAAACACACCGGCAAGCAAGCCAAGACCTGTTCCACCAAATGTATTACGTATAATAGGTACAACAACAGTCAAACCGATAAATCCATAAACAACTGAAGGGATACCTACCAAAAGTTCAATAACTGGTTGTAAAATTTTCGAACCGTATTTTGGTGAAATTTCTGTCATATAAATTCCAGCACCGATGGCAAAAGGTGTCGCAACTAAAGCTGAAAGCACAGTAACGATTAAAGACCCAGCAAACATTGGTAAAGCACCAACTGCAGGTTTTCCATCAGGTCCAATCGCGCCTGGTTCCCAATGTGTTCCAAAGAGGAAGCGGAACGGATTCACACCATCAACGAAGAAAGTGGAAAGACCTTTTTGAGCGACAAAGACCAGAATAAGTCCAACGACAAAAACGATAATTGCGATACACAAGAACGTCAATGTTCTACCAAATTTTTCCAAGCGTGAATCTTTTGAACTTGAAAGTAATTTTTCTTTAATTTTTGAGTTTTCCATAACTACCTTACTAATTATTTAATTGGTGTAACTTTACCTTTATAATCACGATCAATTTTCATCTCCGTTACAGGGATGTAGCCGAGTTTTCTCAGTGTTACTTTGTCATTTTTAACATAGTTGATAAAGCGATTTTCTACAAAGTTCTTATTTTTATTATTGGTATACATATGTTCGTAAGACCAAATTTTCCACTTATTAGTTGTTACATTTGTATCTGTAGGTTCAACCCCATCTAAGTTCAGTGGTTTAATCCCTGGCTTGTGGATATAAGGGAACGAAACATAAGAAATTGCACCTGGTGTTTGACCAACCAATTGTACAACCGAACCAGAGGCATCTTGAGTAGGGCCGTCAATTTCCCGTGCTCCATTCAAGGCAAGGTTATCAAAATTGACACGTGTTCCTGAACCTGCCGTCCGTCCGATAACCGTAATTTCTTGATCTGGACCGCCAACTTCTTTCCAGTTTTTTACTTTTCCGGTGAAAATATCAATAAGTTGATCTTGAGTGACATTTGATAAATCCAAATTTCGATTCACGATTGGTGCAAAACCGACAACTGCAACCTTATTTCCTGTGATTTTAGAAGCATCAATTCCTGATTTTTCTTCCGCAAAGATATCTGAGTTACCAATTTGGAAAGAACCTGCGACCACTTGTGCAAGTCCAACACCTGAGCCTCCACCTTGAACCATAATAATATCTTCTGGATATTTCTTCATATAATCCAAGGAAACTTGTTCAACCAGTGGTTTCATTGCCGTTGAGCCACCTACTGTGACTTGATTTGAGTTGGGCGCACATGCCGCTAAAGTCACAAGACTCATTGCTGCAAATAAAGCCATTAAAATTTTCTTTTTCATATCCTTATTTTAGCATAAATCAACCATAAATAAGCAAAAGCTTACCGCTTACAATGTAAACAGTTTGTAAATGGAACGGCAAAGAGAGCACCTGAGACATGGCCCAAGTACTCTTGCTCTTTGCATCATCATTAAGAACAAGGATTCTCTAAAAGAATAAGTTTTTGTAAAGTAAAACTAAGGGTATGAAAAGAAAATTTTAACGTTTTACTCTGCTCACTCTCAATTCTTATTTATTTGTGATTTTTCCTTGAGCGTCACGTTCTACTTTCATATCAGAAACTGGAATATAGCCGAGTTCCTTGATTGTTTTTGTATCTTCAGTAACGTATTTGATGAAATCTGTTTCGGCTGCTGTTTCTTTTTCTTTATTGGTATACATGTGTTCGTATGACCAAACTTTGTAGCTATTGTCTGCAACATTTTCATCTGTAGGTTTTACATTATCAATGCTGACTGCTTTAATATCTTTACTCTTATCAAGGTAAGAAAAAGCAACGTAAGAGATTGCACCTGGTGTTTGAGAGACCATAGTTACCGCCGTACCTGAGGCATCTTGCGTTGGCCCCTCTACTTCTTTTTCGCCACCGAGAGCTAAATTATCAAAGTTCACACGTGTACCTGAACCTGCTGCACGCCCAATTACTGTGATTTTTTCATCCGGACCTCCTACTTCCTTCCAGTTCTTCACTTTCCCCGTGAAGACATCTTTAAGTTGTTGTGTTGAGAGATTATCAATGTTAATATCTTTATTTACAATTGGAGCAAAACCGACGACAGCTACTTTATGGTCGTTCAATTTAGAAGCATCAATTCCTGATTTTTCTTCTGCAAAGATGTCAGAATTACCGATTTGGAAGGTTCCTGTTGAGACCTGAGTCAAACCTACACCGGATCCACCACCTTGTACAGTAATTTGAACTTCTGGTTTTTTAGCTGTATACTCAGTTGAAGCTTGTTGTGCCATAGGTTGCAAGGCTGTTGAACCTCCAGCGATGATTTTACCTGAAGCTGGCGTTGAGCTCTCTGAGCTGCTATTAGACGATGAATTGCCATTTCCGCAAGCTGCAAGCGTCAACAGAGCTGCACCAGCGATAATTCCAGAAAGTAACTTTTTATTCATGAGATTTTCTCCAATATTTTTCTATGTTCTCCGTAAGCTCTTTTGCTTACATAACTATCTTAACACTGTTAGCAACCTATAATTGTAAATACTTAGTAAATACTAGGTAAACGCTTAGTAAACGGTTTTACTTTTTATTATTGCTATAAGAGAAAAAGCAAGAGACAGCTGTCTCTTGCTTTTTAGCGATTGTAGGCTTTGATTTGACGAGCAATATCACGATTTTGTTCTTTACGTTTGAGTGTTTCACGCTTGTCGTATTGTTTTTTCCCTCGTGCAAGTCCCATTAAAACCTTAACAAAACCATTCTTCAGATAAACTTTCAAAGGAATAAAAGTAATTCCTGTTCCTGTTAATTCTTTTTCAATCTTCATGATTTCTTTTTTCTTAAGTAAAAGTTTGCGCGTGCGAAGTTCATCCACATTAAAGATGTTTCCTTGCTCGAAAGGTGCAATATGAACATTGGAAAGCCAAACCTCACCATCCCGTACCCGAGCAAATCCATCCTTAAGCTGAATTTTTGCTTGACGGACCGATTTGATTTCTGTTCCTGTTAGAACAATCCCTGCCTCAAATGTTTCAAAAATTTCATAATCATGCCGGGCCTTTTTATTCTGGGCCAAGGGCTTATCTACTGTATTTTTTACCATACATACATTATATCACATAACTTTTTCTTACAAACTTCCTCAGTTCTTTTTGATAATATTTTATAAAAAAATCTTTAGACAGAAAATCACCAATCCATCCAAAGACTTTTTATTTAAGATAAATTCTTAAGAAAGTTTTGAGCCAACATTTTCGATAAGCTCTGGGATTCCAGCAGCTTTAGATCCACCAGCCATAGCCATATCTGGTTTACCACCACCTCGGCCATCAATATATGGTGCGAGCTCTTTAATCAAGTTTCCAGCTTTAACATCAGCTGTTTTACTTGCTACAAGAAGACTCACTTTTTCACCAATCTTAGCAACAAGGACAAGGACATCTGACAACTCTTTTTGTTTCCAGATATCTGCAAGATTACGTAGACCATTTACATCAGGTACTGCAACTTCACTGGCAATATAACTTGTACCTGCTGCTTTGAGAACATTTTTAAAGACTTCATCAGATTGACTTGCAGCTAATTTACCTGCTAGTGCGTCATTTTCTTTTTGAGCAGCTTTTAGTTCTTCTTGCATTGCTGTCACTTTCATCACAACTTGAGCAGCTTGAGGTGCTTTTACAACTGCAGCGACTTCATTGAGCGTATTTTCAGCATCTTTAAATGCTTCATAGGCTTTTTGACCTGTTACGGCAACAATACGGCGAACGCCTGATCCGATACCTTCTTCTTTGATAATCTTGAAGAGACCAATTTCACTTGTTGTCGCTGTGTGCGTTCCGCCACAAAGTTCGACAGAGTAATCACCAATTTTAACGACACGTACATTTTTACCATATTTTTCGCCAAAGAGAGCCATTGCACCCATTTCTTTAGCTGTATCAATATCAGTTTCTACCGTTTCAACAGCCAATGATTGCCAAATTACTTCGTTAACTTGACGTTCAATATCAGCCAGCTCTTCCTTGCTTACAGGAGCAAAGTGTGTAAAGTCAAAGCGAAGGAATTCTACCTCATTAAGTGATCCTGCTTGAAGTGCATGCTCACCTACAATGTTGTGCAATGCGGCATGGAGCAAGTGAGTCGCCGTGTGGTTTTTAACGATACCATGACGGCGTTCGGCATCAATTTCAAGTGTGTAAGTTTCACCAACTACAAGAGTAGAGAGAATGTCAACCATATGAAGGTTTTGACCATTTGGTGCATGTTGGACATCCTTAACTTCTGCAACAACTTTGCCTGCAGCATTTTTGATCACACCGTGGTCAGAAACTTGTCCACCCATTTCTGCGTAGAATGGTGTTTTATCGAAAATAAGTTGCGCTTCACCGCTTACGGTATCCACTTTTTTATCATCTTTAACGGCCACAAGAAGTTTGCCATCGTATTTTTCAACATCGTAGAGGAATTCAGATTCTTCTTTGATGGATTGGAGTGTCTCATTTTGTGCGCCCATTGAGCCACCTTTAACGACAGCAGCACGTGCACGATCTTGTTGTTCTTTCATCGCTGCTTTGAAACCTTCATGGTCAATCTTGAAGCCTGCATCTTCAGCTAATTCCTCAGTTAACTCTACTGGGAAACCATAAGTATCATAAAGACGGAAGATATCTTGACCTTCAAGCATTGTCTTGCCTTCTTCTTTGAGTTTACCAAGCAGTTCATCCAAGAGTTTGCTACCACCATCAATTGTACGGCCAAAAGCTTCTTCTTCACGATCGATAATTTGCATGATAAAGTCTTGCTTTTCAAGGACTTCTGGGTAGTATGACTCCATAATTTTACCTACAACGGGAACAAATTGAGCCAAGAATTTACCTTCAATACCTAATTTTTTACCGTGCATTACTGCGCGACGAAGAAGACGGCGGAGAACATAGCCGCGTCCTTCATTTCCTGGCAAAGCACCGTCACCGATAGCAAAGCTCAATGCACGAATGTGGTCCGCAATCACTTTAAAGCTCATGTTATTGCCATCTGGATCGTAAGTTTTACCAGAAATACGTTCAATTTCACGAATGATAGGGAGGAAAAGGTCGGTATCAAAGTTTGTTTTACCACCTTGGATAATACAAACCATACGTTCAAGTCCCATTCCCGTATCAATATTTTTCTGTGGCAACTCTTTGTATTCGCTACGTGGAACAGCTGGGTCAGCATTAAATTGCGACAGAACAATATTGTATATTTCGATGTAACGGTCGTTCTCGATATCTTCAGCCAAGAGTTTCAACCCAATATTTTCAGGATCGTAAGCTTCACCACGATCGAAGAAAATTTCTGTATCCGGTCCTGAAGGCCCTGCACCAATTTCCCAGAAGTTGTCTTCGATCGGTACTAAATGACTTGCATCAACACCGAGCTCCACCCAACGGTTAAATGTATCTTTATCATCAGGGTAGTAAGTAATGTAAAGTTTTTCTGCTGGAAAATCAAAATATTCACTACTTGTAAGCATCTCCCAAGCATAAGCGAGCGCTTCTTCACGGAAATAATCACCAATTGAGAAATTTCCAAGCATTTCAAACATTGTATGGTGACGCGCTGTTTTACCAACATTTTCGATATCGTTTGTACGGATTGATTTTTGGGCATTTGTAATACGTGGATTTTCAGGCACAACTGAACCGTCAAAATATTGTTTCAATGTCGCAACACCAGAGTTGATCCAGAGTAAAGTTGGGTCGTTCACTGGTACTAAAGATTGTGAAGGTTCAATAGAGTGTCCTTTTGATTTAAAGAAATCAAGGAACATTTGACGTACTTCTGTTGAAGTCATTTTTTTCATAGCTATTCTCCTAATAAAATAATTTTCATTTACTTTTTTTGTGAATAATCACACAATATAAAAACAAAAAAATCATCGTAAACGAGGGGCGTCACTCACGCGGTACCACCCTCATTCACGATGAATTCATCGTCTCTCTTTTGCTTGATAAAGCAGATTCCCTGCTGTTAGAAAACCTTAAGGTCTTCAGCACGTTGACTTATCGACTTTCACCCCACGTCGACTCTCTGTAAAGTCATTTTTTTCATTTATTTAGATGATGAACTTGATGTAAATTGCGAGAAGACTGAAGAAAATGCTTCTTCTTTTACAGTGACATTATGTGCTTTTAGGTATTTACCAATTACTCCAGCAACATAAGTCGTATCTGCCAATTTTTCGGCTTTGATTACATCTTTAAGTTTATCTTTGTATTTGTTCATATCTGAACCTTTATCTGAAGTTTTAATCATTTTCACAACATAGTAACTTGTTGCTCCTGTTGAGGCATCTGCAGATTCAATAACATCAGAAACTTCACCATTTTTTAACTTAAAGGCTGCAGTTTGTACTTCTTTTGGAATAGTAGTACTTGTTGAATCAAATTTTTGCTTGTTGCTTGCATTATCTTTCTCGAATTTAGCTGCATCAGCTTTAGCAGATTTTACCGCTTTTGTCGCGGCATCTTTAGTTGTTTCTGGAACAACAATTGCTTCAACTTCGGGATGGAAGTCTGCCCAAGCTGCTTTTAAGTTAGCATCTGTAAATTGTGTATCTGAGATTTTTTTCTCAATAGCATAATTTTGCAAGAGACCACCACGCAGATAAGTCTTATAGCTTGCTTCAGTAAAACCCTGTTGTTGCAATGCCGATGCAAATTGTTTACCCATTTGTTTTTTTGTTTCATCAAACTTTGCTTGAACATCTTTATCTGTAACCTTATCACCAAAGTCTTTTTCAAACATTTTTGACATTGTCAAATTTTGCAAAAGAGATGTAGCAGGCATATTTGGAAAAGATTTAGCTTCGTTATAGAAGTCGCTCACATTGATTGTGTCACCCTTCATAGTGATGATATTAGCCCCAGTTGAGTTATTATTTCCACAAGCGGAAAGTGTGACAAGCCCTAAAGCTGCAACTGCTGTTGCGACTAAGATGTTCAATTTTTTAAATTTCAAAGTTTTCTCCTTGTTGGGTGTAATCCCTTGATACATTTGTTTCTTGTAACAATATTATAACACAAAAGATTAAATAAACCTAAACTGATTTATAATATCAAACTTTCTTAATCATTAATATGCCATCTCCTAAAGGTACCATACTGGCACGATATTTAGGATTATCTAAAACTTCGTCGAATAGACGACGCAGACCACGTTCAAGTGCACGCTGCGTTCGTTTAATTTCCATAATCGGAATGAGAATTTCTCCGCCTTGGAAAATGTCATCCATGATAATCACACCATTTTCCGAAAGCAGCTCCATTGCCCGGGGAAGAAATTCTACATATTTTGATTTTGCCGAATCCATAAAGATAAAATCGAATTCCCCTTGAAGATCCGCCAAAAGATCTGCAGCATCTCCTTCTAAGAGAGTGATTTGTTTTCTTACATCATAGGTAGCCAGATTGTCTTTAGCCAAGGCAATCATCTCTGGGTTACGATCAATAGTAATAATCTCCGCACCTGGTGCTGCTTCTGCCATCATGAGAGCAGAAAAACCAATTGCAGTCCCTATTTCTAAAATTCTTTGCGGTTTCATCAGGTCCAAAAGCATTTGGAAATATACTACCGTCTCATGAGGAATAATTGGGATATTATTTTCATGAGCAAACGTCTCAACATTCTTTAGCGGACCAGTAATTTGTGTTTGACGTTCGCGCATAAAGTCAACAATTTCTTCTTTGACTACTGGACGATTCATCATTGGATTACTTGTTCTCTTATATGTTAAAACCATTATAAATGGACTCCTTTTTCGACTAAATTTTCCAGCTCAATTAAACGTTTTTCAAAAACAGCAAAAGCCGATTCTAAATACGTTATTTCTTCCATATCTACACCTGCTTGAGCAATCACAGCCAGCGGATAATCACTTGATCCAGCTTTGAGATAAGTGAGGTATTTTTCACGCGCTTCTGATCCACCATTTACGATAGCCTCTGCAAGATAAGTTGCTGCCGCAAAGCCTGTTGCATATTGGAAAACATAATAATTATAATAAAAATGCGGAATGCGTGCCCACTCGTACTGAATTTCAGGATTTTCTAGAGCAGGCAAACCATAATACTTCTCATTAAGACCTGCGTAGAGCTGGTTCATGAATTCACTGGTCAGGACCTTTCCTTCTTGATCAGCTTTATGAATTTCATGTTCAAATTCAGCAAATTGGCTTTGACGAAAAACGGTTCCCCGGAAGCCATCAAGCCAGTGATTTAAAATGGCAAAACGCTCTTTTTCATCTGTCGTCTCCGCAAGTAAACTTTCCGTCAAGATATTTTCATTGGTTGTTGAGGCAATTTCTGCAAGAAAGATTGGATAATCCCCATAAACATAAGGTTGATTTTCTCGTGTAAATGTAGAATGCATACTGTGTCCCATTTCATGAACTAAGGTAAACAAATCATCCAAAGTTTCTTGCCAGTTTAAGAGCATAAAGGCATTTGTATCATAGCATCCTCCCGAGTATGCGCCAGAACGTTTGCCAATATTTTCTGCTACATCAATCCAACGCTCATCAAAAGCTTTTTTAACATGTGCTGCATACTCAGGGCCGAAAACTTGAAGAACTTCTTCTGCTTTCTCTACTGCTTCTGGATAGTTAAACTTATAATCCAAGTCAGATAAGGGGGTGTAGACATCATACATCTTCAAATCATCATCTAAACCTAAAATTTGCTCGCGTAATTTGATATAGCGATGTAAAAGAGGCAAATATTTATTAACCGACTCCAAAAGCCTATCGTAAACTTCTTCCGGAATAAAATTACTTGATAAAGCTGCTTGACGGGCTGAATCATACCCACGTGTCTTCGCCTTAAAATTATGGACTTTTACATTTGTTTGTAGCGTTTTAGCATAAGTGTGCTGATACTGTTCATAGTTGCTATAAAGGGCTTGATAAGCTGCCTTTCGCACATGACGGTCCTTACTTTCCATGAGCGAGATATAATTACCATGTGTCAGCTGTACTTCCTGCCCTTTTTCATCTTTAATCATCGGAAGCTCAATATCAGCATTGTCAAAAATTTCGAAAGTTTCGGCAGCTGCACCAAAAATCTCACTGGCACTGGCTAACAGTTTTTCCTCTTTTGGACTTAAGATATGCTCTTTTTTAGCAAAAAGGCGTTCAAACATATGAGAATACTGTTCCAACTTAGGCTCTTCTCTTCTAAAACTCTCATAACGTTCTGGCGTTAAAGCTAAAAATTCCGGCTCATAAAAGGCAAACATTTCACCAAACTTAGCATATAAATTTGTAGCCCTAGCTTCATATTCTTGGTAACGACTCACTTGTGTATCTTGATCATGCTTCATTGAAGCATAAACATAAACTTTTTCCACAGCGCGCGAAATCTCTAGCTCAACTTCCGTGATTTCTAATAAGCTTTGAGCACTCTCTAAAAGATGTCCTTCGTAGCGGTTTACCGTCTCTAACTTTTCCGAGACACTTTTAAGTTCAAGTTCCCAGGCGACATCATTTTCAAATACGGTTGACAAATCCCAAGTTAAGTTTTCAGCTATTTCATCACGTTTTTTTGCCATGCCATTCTCCGTTTTTCACTTTATTTTTATCTTTAATTATAGCATAGTAGCTTGGTGTATGCAGTCTTTCATGTTCTTGTGACTGAAAACTTTCGTAGAAGCCTTGATAATATTTTTCTAAGGAAGTGTCCACTTGAAAAAAACTTTCTCGACTTTCATTTACAAAGCCAAAGGTCAATAAGTTTAGTCCTGGAGGTCCCCAGTAACATTTCTTCCAGTTGAGGTCTAACAAATTTTTACCCTGTTCATAATATTTTTCTTGCACTTTAATCCATTTTGGCACTTGATAATACAGTTGTTTTTGAATAAAAAACTGTAACTCTTCTTGCTCTGGCACATCTATACTAAGATTTTCTCCTTTGAGAAAAGGCTGACGTAAGAGTTCTAAGAGACTCTCTTGGAAAAAATCAAACTCTTCCGTAAGACATATCAGTCGACCTTTTAAATCCTGATGAATCAATGATTTCAAACGTAGCTTCTTTCTGTCCCAATCTAACTCCCAAAAGTAAAAACCTCGCTCAACTGAATAATAGAGCAAATTTTTCTGTAGCGATGATAAGGTCTTCTTGAGCCACAAATCCCTTCCTTGAAGCCAAAGTACATAATATCCCTTTTCTTTGTAGCTTACCGTTCTCTCTTCTAAACGTTGTAAAGAGAGTGGCGAACACTGTATTTCGATGGCAAGTTTATCATTCACTAACAAATCAGCCGTTTGCTTAATCTCTGGCACATATTTTTCTAGCTCTACTTTCTCTTTTTCCTTAAGCCATTGGTATAAGCTAAGTTTTAAACCCAGATGTTGTGCAGATTCGCTTTCACTCCAAGAATCACAATTTTGTAAAGATATGTGCGCAAAGTGAGGTATTTTTATCTTTCCTCTTTTTAAACGCAGGGACGACTTGCAAGCTGGGCAATAAAAAGGGGGATTAATGGGTTTATTATCAAAGAGATTAATTGTATTTCCGTCTTTATCCAATGCATTCAACATATAAAATAGTACGAAGAGCAACTCTAAAAATCACAAGGCAAACAAAAAACTCGGAAAATCCGAGTCTTTATACCTTAACGATTAAGTACAAAGTGATCCATAAAAAGGATGAAGAGAGCAAATGCTATGAAAATACCTGTAATCAAGCCTACCCAAAAAATATGTTTACGTCGTTGGCTATTCATCACAGCGATAAATTCACGGATGAATGCTGGAAGACGGAAATACAGCGGTGTTTTCCCACCAATACCCCCTTGTGCATTTAGTCCTTGTTGAGCAGCAAAGAGAGCCGCTCGGAAAACGTGATAGTCCGAAGAGAAAAAGAGAAATTCTTCATCGGCTTTCTGTTCAATTTTTTCAATCAACTGAGATGAAAATTTTAAATTTTCAAAAGTTGTTTTTGATTGATCTTCAACCAAAGTTCGTTCTTTGGGAAAGCCCAGTTCTTCGACAGCGTATTTTTGCATCGCTAGTGCTTCCGCAAGTTGTTCATCACTACCTTGTCCCCCAGAGAAAACCATTATAGTTTTATCATTTGCAGCCTTTATTCCTGCACGGATACGGTTAGCTAAAAGGGGGCTAACGAACTGGCCATTAATCAGTCCAGAGCCTAGAACCACGTGATATTTTGAAGACTTTTTACGGAAGCGACGTCCATATGTCCAGCTGGCAAAAAAGAAAACGATAAATTGCCAGACGAGATAAAAGGCCAACACAGGATAAACATAGCTTAAGAGCTGTAACCAAAGCCAGCCTTCGGACAAACTCGAAACTCGAATATAAAGCCAGTCAACCAGAAAAAAGACAAACATAATAGCCGGCAAAATTAAATTCGCTAAGCTGTGTGATTCACGGCGCCACATTTTAATCGTTAAAACAACAATCCCCACAGGAACGACAAAACTGATCATAAAAGCAGGGATCAAAAAGAGAGCAGCTTCAATAATAAGTATGGCCAGAATGATGTTTGAATGCGAATTATAATTAGCCGAAAAAAGAATCCCCATAATACCGTTAAACAGTACAAAAAGGCTGGCTAAAAAACCAATAGTAAGTCGCCCTAAGCGTAAAGTTCTCATATCCTTCAAACGATGCGACTTGGTGTAAAAAATGACGGTCGGGATTAAGGCTAAAAAGCTAATCACCGAAAATGCAATAATAAGTGGTGTCTCCATGTCTTTATTTTAACATAAAAATCCGCTGATAAAAGCGGATTTCTCTCATGATAGTGTACAAATTATAGTGGTGTTTTTTAGAGAATAGCAAGTACGGCAAAGTTTAATGCAAATGCGATTGCCACAACCCAAATAATTGGTTTTACTTCTTTAACCTTACCTGTAAAGAGTTTTGAGAAGATATAAGTGATAAAGCCAGCAGCGATACCATATGAGATAGAGTAACCAAGTCCCATAAATACTGAAGCAAAGAAGGCTGGAATAGCTTCACTTAATTCAGACCAGTTGATTTCCTTGAATGATGACAACATCATCATACCCACAATAATCAAAATTGGAGCCGTTGCTTGCGTTGGAACAATGGCAAGTAATGGTAAGAAAAGACTTGAGATCGCAAACATCACAGCAACGACAATCGAAGTCAATCCTGTACGTCCACCTGCTCCAATACCAGCTGCTGATTCTACATAAACAGTTGTATTTGAAGTCCCGAAGATGGCACCTATTGGTGTAGCAATCATGTCAGCAAAGAGTGCTTTATCCATTTTAGATGAAAAACCTTTACTGTTCGCCATATCCACATAATCTTGATCTGTAAAGATACCTGTGCTACGACCTGTACCAATGAACGTACCAATCGGATCAAAGATTGAGGTTAACGAGAAGGCTAAAATTGTCATCAAAACTTCAATAATTCGAGATGAATCAGAAAACAAGCTACCAAAACCTTTAGGACCAAAAGCAGCACCAAAAGTTGTTCCCATCTCGTTGATTGCTGTCCCGAGATTGTTGTCTGCAAAAAGTGTAGACATATCAACTTTTGTAACACCTGTTAAAAGTGCAAGTACAGTCGTTACTGCGATTGACAAGAGAATCCCTGCTTTCCATTTACGGAGAACAAAGAACATTGTTACTAAAATACCTACTAAAGCAACAAGAACACCAGGATCATCAAATTTAACTAAACCAGGAACAATTGTTGAGTCTGCAGTAATTGTGCCGTGATTATCTGTATAAGTACCTGGTGATGCAATAAATTCAAGAATACCAGCATTTTTAATACCAATATAAGCGATGAAAATACCAATACCACCACCAATAGCATGTTGTAAGCTCTCAGGGATTCCTAAAACGATTGCTTTACGAATTGAAGTGAATGTAATAATAATATTGACAATACCACAGATGAAAACCATTGCTAAAGCTTCTTGCCAAGTGTAGCCTAATGAAAGAACAACAGTATAAGCAAAGAAGGCGTTAATTCCCATACCTGGTGCAAGGGCATAAGGAACATTGGCGATTAAACCAATAGCTACTGAACCAACAATCGAAGCCAAGATAGTAGCTAAGAAAACTGCCTGAACGGGCATCCCTGTTGATCCTAAAACATCAGGATTGACAAACAAGATGTAGCTCATAGCAAAGAAGGTAGTAATACCTGCCATAATTTCACGGCCCACAGTAGTGCCGTTTTCTTCAAGTTTAAAGAACTTGTTCACGAATAAATTCTCCTTTTAATAAAAAGTTGCATGTCACATTCGTTTTTTCGTGACACACGTCATAAAATGATACATGTTCAGTATAAATAAATTTTAAGTTTGAAACAAGGAATTTCGAGTCATTTGAAAAAACAAGTCCCTATATGTTCGTAAATACCGAACTTAAACCTTGCAAATATTTATAAAAGTTCGTCCATTTTAATATTCATTATTTTATAGAGAACATTTATTTTCGATAACATCTGATGGATGACTTCACAACGAGCACACACTCGTCATTTCTTAAAAATAACCTAGACCAAAAGCAGCTTTACTGCTTTTCTGGTATAATAAAAAATAAGAAATATTTTAAAGGATTAAGTATGGAAAACCAAGATAGAAAATTGATCGCCATTGATCTTGACGGCACAACGCTTCATAGCGACGGGCGTACAATCAGTCGCTATACAAAATATATTTTTAAACGTATTGAAGAGCAGGGCCATATCATCTGCATCTCCACGGGCCGTCCTTTCCGTATGGCTGTGGATATTTATCGCGAACTCGAACTTAAAAGTCCGATGATCAACTTCAATGGTGCTTTGATTTCCAAGCCAGATAATCGTAATTGGGAGTATACAAAAGGTCACTACATTGATCGTTCATTTGTTTTTGACTTTTTACGTCATCAGCAAAATTTCGATTTAGAGTTTTTTGCGGTTGAATATCGTCGAAAATTTTTCCTCAATAACTTCCGAAACGTTGAGCCTAAACTCTTTGGTGTTGAACAGTTTCATCCCTACAATCGTTTGCGGGCGGATCGGCTAGATGACAATCCTCATGCAGTCCTTCTTTCCACACGAGTAAAAGACAAATTCCGACTCGCCAAGCAAATTCAGGATCATTATAACGGGAAAGTTAGCGTGAGTGGCTGGGGTGGCCCCAATGGTGTTTTAGAAATTGTCCCCAAAGGTGTCAGCAAAGCTTCTGGACTCAAGCATCTTCTCCGTGTTCTCGAAATTCCAAAAGAAAACCTCATAGCATTTGGTGATGAGCATAACGACATCGAAATGTTTAAATATGCTGAAGAAGCCTATGCTATGAAAAATGCCTCCACTCGTCTCACACCTCATGCGAGTAAAATCCTTCCTTGGACAAATGACGAAGACGGAGTTGCCCGTAAATTGGAAGAGCTCTTTTTAAAGTAGTCACTTAATCCAAAAACAAAAAACTTCATCAAATGATGAAGTTTTTTTATTAATCACGACTACTTCCCATAAATCCGAAGATTCTTAAGAGTGAGAGGAAAAGGTTGACAAAATCAAGATAGAGAGATAGCGCCATGCTAATCGCCCAGCCATTATTTACATTTCCGTTATTTTGACGGTAAACTTGTTCAATTTTTTGATTATCCCAAGCAATCAGCCCACTGAAAACTAAAACACTAATGATTGATGAAACGAAGACAACCATTGGACTTCTTAAGAAGATATTAATGATACCTGCAATGATTAAGCCAATCAGCATTCCCATCATGGCACGTCCCATACCTGTCAAATCACGTTTGGTTGTACGTCCGTAAACTGAAAGCCCAAAGAACATTCCAGCAGTTGAGACAAAAGCCAAAGTTACATCAGAAGCCGTATAGGCTGCAATTGTAAAACTCATAATGAAACCCATTAAAACTGAGAAACCAACAAACATTGGCAATGCTGTGGGTTTATTTTTCATAGCTGCGTTTTGCATAGGGAAGACGAGAAGCAGTGGCAAGAATAAGAGGATAATCATTGCAAAACCTGCACGATTAACAAAATTCTGAGTTGCTTCCCAGAAGAAATTTATTGTTAAAAAAGATGTGAGTGCTGAAACAGCAACCCCAATCCCGACAATCCCATAAATGCGAGCAAAAAATTGGTTCAGCGATACTTGAGTTCTATTATTATTTATAAATGGATTTTCCATAGTATCTCCTTTTCTAATATACCTTTAAGACTATTTTACCAAAAAATTACAAAGCTGTCATCAGACTTGAGTCCTAGTTTGAGGTTCTTTCTTCATAATTTTCTTATTTTGACCAATCTATCCCTTTTTGTCCTGTCTTTTCCAAAAAGCTATTAGCTTTCGAAAAGGGCTGTGAGCCAAAGAACCCCCGCGAAGCAGAAAGAGGTGAGGGGTGTGCGGACTCAAGTACCAAATGCTTAGAAGAATCAATCAGCTTAGCTTTCTTCCGTGCATCACCGCCCCACAAGAGAAAGACTTTTGGGCGGTCATCATCCGAAGCAATTTTTATTATCTCATCAGTCAAGGCTTCCCATATTTTCCCCTTATGGGCATTGGACTTCATTTCGGGGACAGTAAGCACAGCATTGAGCAATAAGACCCCTTGCTCAGCCCAATGTGTTAAATCTGAATCCTCCTTATCAAAACCCTCGCTTTTAAGTTCTTTCTGAATATTGACAATAGAGTCTGGTCGATTTACCACGAAGGAAGCTGGGTAGGAAAAACTAAGTCCCTGAGCTTTGCCCGGCTGTGGATAGGGGTCCTGCCCCACCAGTATAACTTTGACATCAGCTAAGGCGGTCAATTCAATCGCTCGAAATATTTTATCCTCAGGTGGATAAACATTGCCTTGAGAATAAACGTCATTGATAAAATCAACAAGTTCTGAAAAGTATTCCTGAGGTAATCTTTCCCTTAAAGGTGCACTCCAATCCGTTTTTTTCATTGTTCTTCCTTCTCTTTCGTTTTAATTTGCACATATTGGCGCAATACGGTTTTTAACTTTTCTGGGGAGGTTTTACGAAAGTCGCTAAGATAAATCTCGCGATGATGGAAATCTTTGTGGATAAGTTCATAACCCTCTTCTGCAGCAAATTTCGCCATCAAGGAAAAAGTTTCAGCTTCATCGTCAAAACTCCCCTTGTGCATGGTTTGAATACAAAGACCGTCTTTAATCTTTTCATGTTTCACTTGAGAAAAATCTTGTTTTTTCTTTAATGCTGTCTCTTTTTTCGCCCACTCAACTACCTCCTCGGTTACAAATTCTGGCATCCGAATCATTATTTTCCAAATCAGTTCTTCTTTACGCAGTGGTTCATTGGCTTCTGGAACTGTCTTACTTGTCCACAAACCCTCCAAGGGGGGCACAACAAAACGGTAAAAATGAGGAATGACTATGTCTTCTCTTTTGTAGGACATCGAAATAGCATATGCTATAGGGTAAAGTGATGCTATCGCCTCTTGGAAAACTGCATCTGCTGGTGCACCCTGCCCAGAGACAGTCAGATAAGTCATCTCAGGTACAGTAATTACTTCAATTTTTTTAGGAAAATAAAACTCTTTTTCAGTCTTTTTAAAATCTACTTTTATAGAATCTGTCATTATTTGGTATCGGAAATAAGCAGGAAAATCATTTTTAACTTTTCTACTTTCCTCTCCTTTCTTAGTCGCTGCCGAATCCCTGTCACGCTACGTATAAATACAAGGTTGTTAATAATATTATTATAACATTTATCTTACTTGTTTAAGTTCTAACATAGGCTTTATCCAAACTTCTTTTATGTTTTTAGAGTAAAAAAAAATCCTATCAGCAGACAGGAATATTTTTTTGCAATTAAGAATTAGCCCAATTTAGCTGCCAAACGTGATTTGTCACGTGAAGCTTTGTTAGCGTGGATAAGACCTTTTGATGCAGCTTTGTCGATTGCAGAGCTTGCAGCTTTGAATGTGTCTTCGCTTGGTGCAGTTTCAAATTTTTTGATTGCAGTACGCATTGCAGATTTTTGTTGTGAGTTGCGTTCGTTAGCAACAACGTTCAATTCAGCGCGTTTGATTGCAGATTTGATATTAGCCATTATTTCCTCCAAATTTTTGTAATACCTATAAATTATACAGGATTTTTAGCTTTTTAGCAACTGTTTGTCAAAAGAAAATTGAAATATTTTTCTTTTTTCTTGTGTCAATTTGCATATTGCTATTTACATTTTATAGAATGGTGCTATAATATGAATATGAAATTAGATGAAAATCCATGGTTGACAGATGCCGAGTTTATGAGTTATGTTGGTCACTTTCTTGAAATGCCGGAATTGAAACAACTTGATGAAATCACACATCACTATACTTCGACACGTTTGATTCATTCGATTAAAGTAAGTTATGTGAGCTATTTAGTTTGTAAAAAGATGGGCTGGAATGCAAAATCTGCAGCCCGTGCGGGTCTTTTACATGACCTTTTCTACTACGATTGGCGCGACACTAAATTCAACAAAAGTCATGCCTATGTTCATCCTCGCATTGCTGCACGTAATGCGGCAAAAATTACTACTCTTTCAGATCTTGAATATGATTGTATTGTCAAACATATGTGGGGTGCCACAATTGCGCCACCACGCTATAAAGAAAGTTGGGTTGTTACCTTAGCAGACGATTATGTCGCAATGACTGAGGGCGTAGAAACTGCACGTTTCAAATGGAAAACGCGCAAATACTTTAAACGTCACCTTCCAATTTGAACTATTAACATAACAATAGTTCATGAGAAGCATATAACCACTGGTTATATGCTTCTTTTTATTTTTCGTACTTTTTATAGGGTTTAGCACTTTTTACTTCCCACACAAAAAAGCTCTCTGGGAAGAGGAGCTCTTTGGCCATGCATTGGCAAATATGTGAAACTATAAACCGAACTGGATACGATTTATAGTTTTATTTTATCACTGTAAACTAAATGAAGGAACTAATTATACTTCAAGTTTAGAATTCCAAAAATTCTACGAACTGAATAGGAAGCGACAATAACACTGATATGCATTAATTTCCTGATTGGTTAAAGATAAAAACCACACTGGCAAGGTGTGGTCTAATTCAAAGTATTAAAAAATTTGTGCTATGTATTGTGTTATTTTGCCTTATTTATTATATCATCAAGTCATGCTGTTATTTCCTCATGAAATATAAAGTTTAAAATATTAAAAAAGACACCTGCTCTTGTCTAGCAAGTGTCTCATCTTTGAAGAACTTCATTATAGCAAAATAATTTGTAGTTTGCCTCTCATAATAGCGATGTTTAAAATATTAAAATATTCATCTACATAATAAAAAATTTATCTTTCAACCAAAATCTTACAATACATTAAAATTCAAAGCAACTTTATCTTTTCTTAACTGTTCCCATGTTATAATATTGGTAAGCTTATCGTTCGTAATTATTTACTCAAATTTATGGAAAGGGGGCCTAATACTATGAGTCTTTCAAAAGAACAACGCGTGCATGATTTGGCCTTATGCATATTAAATAATGTCAATATGACTGAAGGTTTATTCTCTGCATTAGAAAAGGCAAACGAATTATCTGTAAGTGATGCTTATCCTAAAAAATATGCTGTTGCTTACACGGTATTAACTCAAAAACTCCAAAATGAACTCACTGATTTTGATGATATAACTTTCTAAGGCTAAAAGTGAAAATAAAAAAGACGGGTTTAAATCCGTCTTTTTTTATTTAAAAATCGCAAAATCTTCTTCTGTTAACCCAATCAACGGGTCAAAAGATCCAGAATTAACTAAATCTGTTGTTAAAAAAGGATTGTTCTCATATGAGGTTAATGCGAGATTTTCTTCAGGAAAAAGCGAAATTTCCTTCGCTTGGGGCTGATTGACTCGTCCAGATACCTTGCTCTTGGACTCTTCCAAAGTATTCTTCACTTTTTCGATAGACTCTGATTTACCAGAGAATCGCTCCTTCAAGTAAGTTTTCCGGTTGGCACTTTCCTTTTGCACAGCTTGTGCGAAAGCCTTTTGCTCCCCAATAAGAATCAAACTTTGTCTAGCTCGCGTAATCGCTGTATACAAAAGGTTGCGCTCAAGCATTCTGGAGTAAGATGAAACCATCGGAACCACAACTGTTGAGAATTCACTCCCTTGTGATTTATGAATAGACATTGCGTAAGCCAAAGTTATTTTATACCACTCTGCTCGAGGATAGCAGACTTCCTGGCCATCAAAATCCATTACAATTTCATCTTGCTTACTTTCTGTGTGTTTTGCTGGGATAAGTTCAACAATTTTCCCTAAGTCACCATTAAAAACATTATTTTCTGCATCATTGACCAGATGGAGAACTTTATCCTCCTCTCGAAAATGGATATCCTGATAATTAAACTCCTGACGCTGCTCAAGAGGATTGAACAATTCTTGCAACAAACCATTTAAGGTGTTTATACCAGCTACACCTTTATACATAGGGGCTAGAATCTGTAATTCGAAAGGATTATTTCCTCTTTTTTTCCACGCAGTTGCCACTTGTGTCACGAGATTAGCAACTTGTCCTGTTCCAGCTTCAAAATAGGAACGATCAGGATGACGACTTGTAAAGTCTTGAGGCAAATGTCCTTCCTTAATCTCATGAGCAAGATCAATAATCGTTGATTCTGCGCCTTGGCGGAAAATTTTATCTAATCTGACTGAAGGTACATCGGGAAGCTTAAGTAAATCTGCAAAGACTTGCCCAGGCCCAACTGATGGCAATTGGTCAGCATCCCCTACAAAGAGGACCTTCATCGACGGTGGAATAGCTTGTAAAAGTTTATTTGCCAGCCATGTGTCTACCATTGAAAATTCATCTACAATCAGGAGAGAACCTGCCAAATCATTGCTTTCCATATCTATCGCTTCATCCGTATTTAAGCCTAAATGGCGATGAAGTGTTGCTGCTGGTAAACCAGTGAGTTCATTCATACGGCGACTTGCTCTGCCTGTGGGTGCAGCAAGAAGAATGGGAAAGACATCATCATGATAATGCCCAGGATCTAAATCAATATCGTGAAGCTGTGCATAAGTTTCGATAAAACCATTGATAATCGTAGTTTTACCTGTTCCTGGTCCACCAGTTAAAATAAAGAACTGACTGTTTAAGGCCTGAAAAATAGCTTCTTTCTGCAACTTATCGTATTGAATACCTAGCTTAGTTTCAACTTGTTCAATATTTTTCAATATCTTCTCATCTGAAAAAGATTGCGCACTGCGTCCAATAAGTTTTTGGAGATATTCACTAATGCCTTGTTCCGCAAAATAAAGAGAATTTTCAAATATTTTAGTTTCTTCTTGTTGCATTTTACCATCTTCAAGAAGATGGTTGATTTCTTCAGCCACAATTTCTGGATTAACTTCTATCTGACGTGCTTCTTCCAAAAGTTGAATCGTTTGCTGCAAAAGGTCACGCGCTTCAATATAGGTATCACCCGTAACTAAAGGTTGTGTTTTCACTATATGCATCAATCCTGCTCTAAAACGGTCGCTACTATCGGCCGCAATACCCAATTCTTGAGCGATTTGATCCGCTGTTTTAAAGCCAATACCTTTGATATCTTCAACCAATTGGTAAGGGTTTTTAGCAATAATCTCTAAAGTTTGATCTTTATAAAGCTCATGAATTTGAAATTGAAGCTTGCTGGGAATACCATATTCTGCAAGCTTCGATAAAATCTTTTCCACGCCATGGTTGTCACGCAGTCTTTTAATAAAGGAATTTTTCTTTGCTAAGGGAAGAATGTCATCCAATTCTTCTGGCTTACTTAAGATACTATCAACTGTTTCGTCAGGAAAAAGAGCCACTATTCTTTCTGCAGTCTTTTTACCAATCCCAGGAAATTTATCAGAAGAAAAGTATTTGATTAGTCCCGCAGCACTGGTCGGCACAGCTTTTTCATAAGTTTCAACTTGAAGTTGTTCCCCATATTTAGGGTGTGTGGTGAGCTTGCCATAGAAAGTATAGCTATCGCCTTCTATTAACTCTCCAATTGTTCCGGTCACAACAATTTCGTAATCTTCATAATCACTATTGGTATCATCTACTTCTAGTAAAAGTACTTTATAAAAATTACTGGGATTACTAAAAAAAATAGCTTCAATTGTTCCGGTAAAATATATTTTTTCCGTCATAACACTTTATTCCAGTGCGTCATCTCAAAACTTTGGCCATTCGTTTCTAAAACCGTCACACTATTATTAGATAAGCCCCCAGCTGTACGTAGCTCTTGTACCGGAAAGCCAGCTAAGTGTCGCATCCCAGCTGTACCTGAGGCACCATGACCGACCAATAAAATATTTTCAGCCTCCTGATTTTTGAGGTCACTTGCTAAACTATCAAAACGTGCTAAAACATTAGCAACTGTTTCGGCTCCAAAATGGCGCCCATCAAAATTTTGCAATTCATTACGAGAAGCAAACATTTCATCTGGGTACTTCAAGAGTGCATCTGCAACCAGTTGTCCTTCCAACTGACCAAAGTTCCATTCAGAAAGACGAATATCTGTATTTACAGGCAAAGCAGTTAACAATTTTGCGGTCGTCACTGCTCGCGGTTGTGGACTAGAAATGACTTTATCAAATTGCACCATTTGTCCCAGTCTTTCATTTACCCGAGCTATTGCCTCATAGGATTCCGGCAAAAGAGGCGAGTCGCCTTTTTGCCCTTGGAGTCTTTTTTCAAGGTTCCATTGTGTTTTACCATGTCTTACAAAATAGATTTTCATTTTAATTCCTGAATTTCTTTAATTATTTCTTCTGGTTTTTTACCCTTAGTTTCAATGATAATATCCGCTACTTCCTCGTAGAATTTTTCGCGCTGTATAAACAATTGCTCTACGGCTTGCATTGGTTTCAAAGCCAATGGGCGCTTATTCTTTTGGTCGGAAAGAATACGTTCGTAGAGCGTTTCAAAATCCGCCTTGAGATAGACAACATTTTTCAGCTTTTTCAAACAATCACGATTTTCTGCAAGTTGAACAATTCCTCCCCCAGTAGCAACGTTAAATCCTGAAAGTACGGCTGCTTCAAGTGTTTCTCTTTCAATTTGTCGAAATTTAGCTTCACCATAATCCTGAAAAAATTGCAAAATGGGCATTCTAATCTCTTGTTCAATGGCTTGATCAAGGTCAATAAAATTTTCCTGATCAAGAGCCCTTACGATCGTCGATTTTCCTGCGCCCATAAACCCAATCAACACTACTGCCATTGTCCTTCCTCCTTGTTTGTTCCAAGTAAATCTTTCAGATCATCAAAGAAAGTTGGATAACTTGTTTTAATGGCTTGACTTCCTTCTAAAACAACTTCTCCTTCGTGTACAAGAAGCGCTGCAATTGCTGTCATCATACCGATACGATGGTCTCCGTGCGTATCAATGACCTTATGAGGCGCGTGAAGGTTTGTCTTTCCTCTAATCCTCATCCCATCCGCTGTGGGGGTAACTTCAGCTCCCATCGCTTTTAAGATATCCGATACTACTGAGATGCGGTCCGTTTCCTTGACACGGAGTTCTTCCGCATCTGCAATAACCGTTTCGCCCTCAGCTTGTGTAGCCAAAAGAGCAATAATCGGCAGTTCATCAATCAATCTTGGAATCAAATCCCCCGATATTCGGGTTGATTTTAATGTACTATAACGAATCTTGAGCGTAGCAGCTATTGCAGTTTGATTATAAATTTCAACTTTTCCACCCATAGCTGTCACAACATCAAGTATTCCTGTTCGTGTGACATTGATACCGACATTTTGCAGCTCAACATTGCTTCCCGGAATGATTAAAGCAGCAACAATCCAAAAAGCTGCTGAGGAGATATCTCCAGGCACTGTAACTTCTCGACCTTCTAACTTTTGTCCCCCTCTTATTCGGATACGCTTTCCCGATACTGTAAGTTTTCCACCAAACTGCTGAAGCATTTCTTCGGTATGGTTTCGTGTCAACTCTTTTTCCACAATTTCTGATACTTGATTGCTCTTTGTTTGGAGTGCGGCAAAAATCAAAGCTGACTTCACTTGTGCAGAGGCTACAGGCAGCTGATAGTTAATAGCCTGAAGATGTCCTCCTTGTATCTTTAAAGGCGGTAAGCAAGCTTCTCCTTGACCAGATATTTTTGCACCCATTAATTTTAATGGGTCCGCAACCCGATCCATCGGACGACGAGAAAGTGAAGCGTCACCAATCAATTTTGTTTCAAATTCTAAACCAGCGAGAATCCCCGACATTAAACGCATTGATGTCCCTGAATTTCCCATGTCTAAGGGCTTATTCGCAGGCTTTAAGCCCTCAAAACCTTGGCCCTGAATATAGATTACCCCATCCTTATCGTCAATTTTGACACCCAAGGATTGGAAAGCCTGTATCGTAGCTGTAACATCCTCAGCACGTAAAATACGGTTTACCTTCGTTTGACCATGTGAAATCGCCCCAAACATTATGGAGCGGTGAGAAATTGATTTATCCCCAGGAACAGTAAGTTTACCTGTGAGTGATTTTGCCTTTGTTTCGAGTTTCATTGTGATTCAAACTTTCTTCTCTACGATTTATCTTCTATTATAGCACAAGTCAAGCAGTACAATATTGTATTGTTTTTCTTAATCCGCTAACAAAAAAACCACTGCGCACAGGTGGTTTTTCAGTTTTTAGCTTTTAAATATTCCTCTTTCGTCAATGTCCAATAGTCACACAGGACTGAATGTTCCACTTTTGCCATGTATGTATAAACTTGGCCCATTTTTCGCATCCCTATCTTTTCCATTACACGTCCTGATTTTGGATTCTCTGCATCATGTTCTGCAATAATCACCTTTACATCAAGCACGTTAAAAGCTAGATCCCTGAGCGAAGCTGCAGCCTCTGGCATTAGCCCTCTTCCCCAAAAGTTACGGTTAAGTACCCAGCCAAATATAGCTTGATCTCCGTCTAGCCTTAAATCAATGGTACCAATCATTTTTTGGCTCCGCTTGTCCACTATCGCCCAGCAAAATAAACGCTGTGGAATAAAGTAGTCTACAATGCTTTCCTCTGTCATAGCTAAATCTTTGTGCACAGGAAATGAAACATAGCGTGCAACTTCTGGATCGCTCGCGTATTCGAAAAGGTCTTCTTTATCCGCAAGTTCCACTTTTCTAAAAATTAAACGTTCGGTTTCAAATTTTTGATGTTGTGCAAGCAGCACCAGTTTATTATTCATTTTTTTCCACCTCAACGGATGTTCCTACGCCTAACTCCGAGCTTATCTTAATACTAAAGTCAAGACGATCTAAAATAAGTTTTGTTAAGTACAGTCCTAGACCAGACGCTTTATAATGTCCGCGACCATTATAGCCTGTAAAACCATGCTCAAATATTCGTGGCAAATCTTCGGGTAAAATCCCTATTCCTGTATCGCTTAACACAATTTTATCTTCTTCGATACTAATTGTTAAACTGCCTTCATCTGTATATTTTATAGCATTATTGAGTAATTGCTCTATTGCCAAACTAAACCATTTGCGATCTGTGGTAATTTCCCAATCCCCTGAAATAGTGACGGATAAATTCTTCTGAATGAAGAAGCTACTGTATTTTTTAAGTAGTTCTCGCAAAAGCTGGGCAACAGAAAATTTTTCAAAATGAAAATCTGTTGAAATATTAGATATTCGTTGGTATTCCAATAACATCTTCAAATAATTATCCAAAGCGAAAGTTTGATTTTTTAATTCAATCGGATTTATCTCTGTTTGTGCCATTAAATCAATCGCTGCCAAAGGTATTTTCATTTGGTGAGACCAAACCTTGATAATATCTTCTGTTTCCTTAATGTGCTTTTCTTTTGCTCGTAGATTCTCTTCCAAATCCCAAAGCTCATGTTTCAAATCGCATAAGATTGCTTCTCTATTCGCCCATCTAAAATATGAAGAAACCAAGTAAATCACAAAGACAATCAAAGCAAGGATAGTTGCATTGATGAGAGATTCAATCGGAAGGTGCCAGAGTAAAAAGTTACTCACAAAGATAAAAAGCATCACCAGAAACACACCGATTTGGGCAATTTTTGTCTGTAAAAAGCGTTTTATTTTACTCCAAGGCATAGCCTACACCTCGCTTCGTTACCAAATGTGCAAATCCAATTTCTGCCAGTTTTTTACGTAAACGTGTCATTTTTACATTTAATGTATTACTATCGATAAACTCATCTGTTTGCCATAGCTCTTGGAGAATGGCTTCCTTGCTTACAACAGCTCCATTGGCCCTAAAAAGAACACTCAGAATCTTGTTTTCGGAAGGTGTGAGATCAATCTGACTTTCTCCTGATTTTACCATGTTGTCAGATAAAATGAAGCCAGCAAATTCTAATTTCTCAGGACCAGAAAAGTTATAAGAACGACGCAGCAATGCCTTAATTTTAGCCTGTAAGATATCCAAGGAAAAAGGTTTTGTTACAAAATCATCAGCCCCTTGATTCATAGCTGTTACTTGGTTCATATCATCACTCATAGACGAGATAAAAATAATCGGAATTTGTGAAACTTTGCGTAACTCTGTTGTCCAATAAAAACCGTTATAAAATGGTAAACCGATATCCATCAGTACTAAGTCCGGATCTGCTTCCAATATTTCCTGCTTAACTGCCCGAAAATTTAAAACAGAATAGACCTGAAATTCACTTTTTAAGACATTAGTCAACATTTTAACAATTGTTTTATCATCTTCCACAATAAAAATTTTGGGCATTTTTTCCTCCCGAACTTTCGAATCAGCTATTTTTTGTTCGTTTTTTACTATCAAATTTTCTTTCTCCTATTATAACATATAAAAAAACCAGATGATTCCATCTGATTTTTAGTAAAATGTTGTAAAGCCATAATAGCCTAAACCAACAATGATAAGAAGCGAGAGGATATGTAAACCTATGGCTAAGGACTGTAAAAGTCTGATGTTCTTGCACGACTTAATCTTTCTTTGAACAAATTGAATGATTCCCCAGACATACCAGGCACAGAAAGTAAGAACAGTAAGTGAGCCACCAAGGACTAGTAAGTAATAGGGTATTTTTTCCATTTATTTTTTCTCCACGATATTGTAGTACACGCGGCTTGTTCCTTTGTAGATTAACCAATAAACAAAGGCTAAAGCAGCAATGGTTCCTAAGCTGACCCATAGAATTAATTGGCTATCCATGATTCCGAATATTTCAATAAGCTTACTGATCATGATGTAAGCAAAGCTGAAATGTACGATTGTCATAGCAATTGGCAATAAGAAAATCATGCTTACTTGTGACTTGATTGTCTTAGAGACTTGTTCTTTTGACAAACCTACTTCTTGTAGGATCTTGAACGAACGTTTATCTTGTACACCTTCTGATAACTGTTTGTAATAGATAATTAGAGCAGCACCTAAGATAAAGCTAATACCAAGAACTAAGCCAATAAAGACAAAGGCACCAATACCAGTTTTAACTTCTTTTAGCTCATCCGAGCGGAAACTAATCGTATGATCGCCATCATTATTTTGGAAGATCTTTGTTAATTTTTCTTGATCTTTTTCGGCAATATCAAAGTTAACTGTCACAGATGGTGTCGCTTGATAAGATTGGTCTCCATCATTGTTAGCTTTATTATAAGCATTAAGAGCTTGATGTAGGGCTTCATCATTTGGGAAGATAAGAAGGAGCGGTGTTGCTATATTCATCATAATAGGATAATTTTTCAAATCCTGACTAGCCATGATGTCATTCACTTCATACTTAGTTCCAAACCAGTTAAATTCTTTTAGTTTTGGATAAGCGCCTAAGTAATCAACTATATTAATTTGATTATCAGAAAGCTCCGCAACGTTTTCATTCAAGTTTTTCAATGTTTGTAGCGTTGTCATTGAAAACTGAACGGCTGTTTTTTGGTCACCTGTTGGAGAAATATTTAAAGTATTTTCTCCTGCTTTTTGACCATCACCCATTAAAAATTCAACACTTAAAGCTGTTGAAATGTTTGATACATCTACGCCAGCTTGGTCCGCTTTTTCTTGTAAGTTTTGAGCCAGCTGATTGCCTGTTTGTGCTTGCGAATAAACTGTATATTGGCCCTCTTTTGGAAACGAACGTTCTACAGTTTGCGTTGTTCCAAAGAAAATACCAATTGTAACCACCAATGTCACTAAAGTCATTGACAAAAGAATGGTGATATTCGCTAAACCAACGGCATTTGCTTTCATACGGTAAAGCATTGAACTAATCGTGATAAAGTTTTGAGGCTTATAATAAGAATTACGTTTTTTACGCCATTTTAAATACCAAACAGTAAAGCTAATATAGAAAAAGTATGTTCCCAAAATTACAGAAAGGACTGCAAGGAAGAAAGTTGACAAAGCTTTAACTGGATTGTCAACATTTAGAGCTAGACCATAACCAACAACAAGTAAAACAATACCAATCAAGGCCATGAAAATATTTGACTTAGGTTCTTTCTCACCTTTAGATGCTTCTCTTAATAAGTCAAGACTTGATGACTTCCAAATGATAAATGTACCAATAACAAGAAGAACGGCAAAGAAGAGTAAGAAAATTGCTGCCACCGTTAAAATAGAAGCTGGGGTAATTGCCAAGTTAAAATTACTTTCACCAATCATATTGATAAAAATGAGGAAAAGAAACTTAGAGAAAGCAATTCCAACGATTGTACCAATAATAACGGTCGCAATATAGCTCATCACAAGTTCAAAGAAAGAAACAAGAGCAATTTTCTTCTTACCCAGCCCTAAAATATCGTAAAGGCCGAATTCACGTGACCGTTGCAACTGTAGGAAACGATAACTATAAATGAGAATTATCCCGCCAAAGATAGCCAAAATCCACATCGCAAAAGACATCATCTGCCCTACTGCTGCACCACCCTTCATTTTTTCCAAGGAAGGAGATTGCGCAATTGATGCAGTAACAAAGAGTAAAACAAACATCGTCACACTCGCCACAAGGAAAGGCGCAAATGATTTCAACCCTTTTTTCAGATTTTGGACTGCCAGTTTAAAACTAAGCATTATTCGCTACCTCCGTTTCACTTGGATCTGATGAAGCACCCAAGAATGAAGTCATGGACAAAGTAATTTCTTTTGCAAACTCTGTTGATGATTTATCACCACGGTAAAGCTGATGATAGAGCATTCCGTCTTTAATGAAAAGAACACGTTTTGCGTGACTTGCAGCTAAGCTTGAGTGAGTAACCATGATAATTGTTTGACCAGCATCATTGATATTTTCGAAAAGTTCGAGCAGACTCTCTGAGTTTTTATAGTCCAAAGCAGCTGTTGGCTCATCTGCCAAAACGAGATCTGGCTGAGAAATCAAAGCACGCGCCACAGCCACACGTTGTTTTTGTCCCCCAGATAATTCAAAAGGTTGTTTTTCTAAAAGGGTCTCGATATTTAACTTAGGCGCTAAGTTTTCCAGACGTGCTTTCATTTTTTTTACCGGTGCCTTAGAAAGTACCATCGGAAGATAAATATTATCCCTTACAGATAATGTATCCAAGAGGTTGAAATCTTGGAAGACAAAGCCAAGATGCTCACGACGGAAAGCTGAGATATCTTTGTCTTTAATGGCTGTAATGTCACGGCCTGAAAGTAAAACTTGACCTGCTGTTGGTTTTTCCAAGGTTGATAAGATATTCAAGAGCGTTGTTTTACCTGAACCTGATTCACCCATAATAGCAATGTATTCACCTTCTTCAACAGAAAAATCAATATCAGCAAGAGCAGTTGTTTCTTCCTTTGAAAAGCGTGTTTTGAAAACTTTTTTGATATGTTTAACTTCTAATAGCATTTTTTCTCCCTTATAACATTTGAATGATTAATTTAATTTAATTTATCTTTTGCTTTACTTGGCAAGTCATTTTTTTGAACTTCTTCCCAATTTGTTATGCCTTTTGTTTTATTGTCTGTCACTTTAAGATAAGCCTCTTTACGTAAGTTATGGGTTGCTGTGAATGAAACATCTTTAGCTTCACCATTTTTGTCATAAGAAGGGAGTTTGTATTCATAGGACACTGTACGATCACCTGAATCACTTTTCCCAACTTTTTTCGAGCCGTCTTGTGTGATTTTCACGTAACGTTCTGTTCCTCCGTAGCTTGATTTGTACCATCCATACCCCAGACCACCAATAACTACTGCAAGAGCAAGTAAGCCAAATAATACTTTTTTCATATTTTTACCTCTTTCCTACTAGGTTTTTTCTTAACCCTACACTTTTATTCTAACAAATTATATTTTCTGCAAACTTACACTTTTGTAATAAAAAAAACTAGTCCTTATTTTTAGGACTAGTTTTTATTTCATCAGTAGTTTTTTATGCGTTCCTTATAATTTTGAAAAGCCTCATGTAACTCTCGAAAACTATCGCTTGAAAATTTATCACAGATTTCTTGTGCTAATATTGTAGCAACAACATTTTCCATTACTACTCCTGCCGCTGGCAGAGCGGTCGGATCAGAACGTTCGACACTCGCTTTATAAGGTTCATGCGTTTGAGTGTTGACAGACATGAGAGGCTTATATAGGGTCGGTATCGGTTTCATGACACCACGAATAATAAGATCCTCACCATTCGTCATGCCCCCTTCAAAGCCACCAAGATTATTACTTTTTCGGCTATAGCCTGTTTGCTCTGACCAAAGGATTTCGTCCATGACCTTACTCCCTTGACGTCGACCTGCTTCAAAACCAAGACCAAATTCTACACCCTTAAAGGCATTAATAGAAACAACAGCAGCTGCAATTTTCGCATCTAATTTACGATCAAAATGTACATAAGAACCTAGACCTGCTGGTACATTTGTGGCACGCACCTCTACAATTCCGCCTATCGTATCACCAGCTCTCTTTATTTCATCAATATAAGAACGGATTTCCTCAGCTCTCGAAGTATCGACAATGGATAAATCATTTGCACCAGCTTTTGCTTTGATTTCGCTCACAGAGAGCTCTGGAAGTTGTGCGACGACATCTTTGCCTCCAAAGTTAACCACATGATAAGCCAAATCGATATCAAGCTGTTTCAATAATATTTTAGCAACAGCGCCTACAGCTACCCGCATCGTAGTTTCACGTGCAGACGAGCGTTCTAGCGTATTCCGTAAATCCTCAAATTCGTACTTCATACCTCCTACTAAGTCGGCATGACCCGGTCGAGGTTTTGTCAATTTTCTTTGTCTCTTCACTGAATCATCGACTTCTTCTGAAGCCATAATTTCTGTCCAATGTGAAAAGTCACGATTGGTTACATTGAGTGTAAGCGGACTGCCCAAAGTTTTTCCATGACGTAGCCCACTGGTGATTTCTACTTGATCAGACTCTATTTTCATGCGACCACCGCGTCCATATCCCCCTTGACGACGCTTCAACTCAATATTAATATCAGAAGCTTGAAGCGGAAGCCCCGCTGGCAAGCCTTCAATAATGGCAGTCAAACGTGGACCGTGTGATTCACCTGCTGTAAAAAAGCGCATCTTAAGCCTCCATTATTTTTTCATAGATTGGTAGTAAGTCATCGATGGTTTCAAGCATTTCTTGTAATATTACATCGTCTTGCTGCCCATCAAAACGTTCAGCTTGCCAAACTCTACCAATCTCTAACTCTGATTTTTTTACATTTTTCAAACGGGTAACGAATTCTCCAAAATGATTATTTTCATAAAATTCAGGCTTGGTGTGATCTTTAGATAGAACAAAATCCTTGGGTAAAGCAATCTTCGAACTCATTTTTTGAGCATAGATTGCTTGTCCTTTGGGTTGATCGATGATCGAAAGGTAGATAAAGACATAATCTTTCCAGATACCTAATTGGAAATGGGGCTCCATTTTATAACCACGTTTTTGTGTTCCAATAGCTGACCATGTATTCTCAGGAGCATTGCTTGTCCGACGACGATGCTGTGCAATGTGCAAGTAAAACTCCTGTTCTGGGAAAGATTGGTTCACTCTTTCTTTTAGCTGTTCTCCTATATCCATAAAAATAGGTTGAATTTCAGCACGCACGCCCTGCATACGCATTTCTAATCCTTCTATATCGAAGATTTCAAACGATTCTTTTCTAAACATATTTCCTCACAAAAATTTTATACAAATAATCCCTAACAACATTATAGCAACGCCAACAACTTGGATAAGACGTATCGGATACCGATCTGAGCGCCACCATCCAAATTGTTGCACCAACATTGAACCAATGATTTGTCCAAGAAGTGCCATCATTATATTGAGACCAGCACCTATTTTTGGCACTGCTAAAACTGCGCCAAGTACAAAAAAGGCCCCCCATATGCCACCCAATATGTTCCATTTTTTTATCTTTCCTAATTCAACTGTCGTAATTAAGCGACGTTCAATCACTAAAGTCACGCAGACAATAGCAATCAGACCAATGAAGAAAGACATAAACGAGGCCTGAAATGGTCGATGAAGTAATGTCCCCAAATGTCCATTAATAGCTTGTTGAACCGCAGTAAATGCGCCAGATATTATCGCCCAAAGACGCCACAGTATCAAATTTGGCTCGGCGTCAACTTGTCTCGTTTTTTCACGTAGGCTGGGTAAGACAACAGCAACAAAGAGTCCAAGTATAGTGACAATAATTCCCAATACACGAATAGGACTCATCGGTATTTGGACCGCATAAAACCAACCACAACTGTCAATTACAACTCCGGTCAAAATTTGTCCCAGAATGGGTAAGATAACAGTCTGCACAGCACCCAACCTTGGAAATAGAAAGACATTAGATGTGACATAGACAGGGCCCAGTAAACCACCAATCCATATCCAGGCCGGATGAGACTGGACAAATTCAGCAGATGGGAATAAATCCCCGCTTAAAAGTAAAGAGATCGTACCTAAGAAAACAACCCCAATAATTTGAGAAATTGTTGACGCCCAAAAAGGGGAATTAACATTTTTGCGAAGATCGGCATTAATCGGGTTTTGGTTTGCTAGTAAAAAACCCGCAAAAAGTGCTATTCCAAGATAGACAAACATTATAATTTTTTAATTATTCTCTCCATTGTATTAATATTACGACTTGTAAAAAGATCCTTATAGGCTTTTTTTCCTAAAATTCTACCAAAAGCTGTTGTTAGAGTCGCTTCCTTTGGTACCTTCCAATAAAAGCTATCCGCTCTAACGAGCCCCTCTTCTCCACCTGTTTTCACTGAATTAAACTCGCTTTGAGCAATTTGCGCAAAAGCTTTTTCTGCAACAAAGACATAAAGATGATAATTTTCATCTGGTTGAAAAGGATTATTTTTAATAATTTCTCTTACTTGTTGCTCAGTTTTTATAAAACTTTGCACAGGCAAAAAAGATAAATCAGGCAAGGTTTCGCTACTAAAAATGACATTTCCTGTTGCTAAAACAGTGACAACGTCTGTAAAACCAGCTGTTTCAAACTCTTTTTTTAAGTCTGCCATTTTGATTTTAATTCCACTCACATTTATTCCGCGAAGAAAGGCACAGTATCTCATTTCAAATACTCCTTCATTTCTTGAAGGCTTATCTCATGAATTTTGGCCTGTCCAATTTCGGGAACAAGCACGGTCTTAATCCTCTTGCCACGCGCTTTTTTATCATGGGTTAGAATTTCAAACAAGGCTGTCTCGTCCCATGGCTCATAAGTTTGTGGAAGTTGAAACTTTTGGAGTACTGCTTTGATTTGAGTGACTAGTCCTTTAGGCATCAAGCCTTTACTTTCAGCCACTTTACTTATTTGGACCATTCCAATTGCTACAGCCTCTCCATGCATGACCTGCCCATAGCCAGCATAAGCTTCGACAGCATGTCCAATTGTATGACCAAAATTCAAATAAAGGCGAGTCCCCTGATCAAACTGATCTTCCACAACAAGTTTACGTTTGACATCACAAGCCGCCCGAATAAAATACTCCGCTTCTTGTAGAAGTTCATCGGCGTCCTTGATTTCATTCAAACGGATCCAGAGCTGTTTATCGGCAATCAAGGCACACTTGACGATTTCACCAATGCCCTCACGGAAATCTCGTTTCTCTAGGGTTTTCAGTACCTCCGGATCGATTAGAACGCCATCTGGCTGGGCAAAAGTCCCAATCATATTTTTAGCATAATGACTGTTCACTCCAGTTTTTCCACCGATAGAACTGTCGACTTGCGCCGTTAAACTTGTTGGTATTTGAAGGAAGTGAATACCTCTCATGTATGTGCTGGCAGCAAAAGCTGCTAAGTCGCCAACAACGCCTCCACCTAGAGCAATAATCCCATCGGAGCGCGTCAAACCCTCTTGAGCACAAAAATCCCATAGTCTCTCTACGGTAGATAAGTTTTTACTTGCCTCTCCTGCTGGAAAAGTAAAAGTAGAAACTTCAAATCCTACATTTCTTAACTGGGAAGCTACCTCTCGCCCATAAAGAGAGTCAACGTTGTCATCGGTAACGAGCACAACTTTTTGTTGGTGCCAGAGTTGTGAAATCCATTGTCCCACTTGCGACAAGCTCCCCTTCTTGATAATGATATCATAAGGGTGCTCTGGAAGATTAACATTTAACCTCATCTTTTCCCTCCAATTCCTGACTTATCTGTTCAATAGGCATCTTCTTTCCTGTCCACAACTCAAAAGAAGCTGCGGCTTGATGTATAAGCATACCAACACCATTCATCGTTGTTATCCCCTGTTTTTTTGCCCATTTCATCAGCGGTGTCTCTCGCACTTTGTAAATCGTGTCTACCACCAGAATTCCTGAAGGTAAAAGAATCGAAGAAGGGAGGGGCATTGCTTCGCCAGACATTCCTACAGGTGTCGCATTAACCAGTAAGTCTGAGGCCGTGATTTCTTTTTGCAATCGTGAAATATCAGCTAAATCGTAAAGTTTTATTCTAGCTTTTGTTTGATGTGATAACTTCTCCAAACGTTGCTCTAAACGTGCATAAGAGGGTGATTGTCTAGCAAAAATCGTGATTTCGCTCATTTCAAGCAAAGCAGCCTGAACAATTATCGAAATCGCAGCGCCTCCGCCACCGATGAGCGTTATTTTTTTATGGTGTGGTTTAAAATTTAAGGCGTTGAAGAAGCCTTGACCATCCGTATTGTAACCTAATAACTTTCCGTTTTTATTGACAATCGTATTGATTGCTCCAATTAACTGTGCCTCCTCGGATAATTCATCAATAAATGCCACCGCTTTTTGCTTATAGGGCATTGAGATGTTGAGCCCAAACATGTTCAAGGTTCTGACATTGTTAATCGTTTGTCCGAGTTTGTTTTCATCCCCCAAATCCCAAGCTAGATAAACAGCATTTTCATTGGTCAGCTCAAAAGCCCTATTATGAATAAAAGGAGAAAGACTATGCTTAATGGGAGTTGCTAACACAGCAGCCATCCGAGTGTATCCATTTATTTCCATCGTTTACCTGTCTTCGTTTTTTTATATAAAAAAATAGTATTAGTTTTCTAATACTATTATAACTTATTTTAAGCTGCTTTGCGCCCTGCGAAATACCGCTTAGCAACGCCGATTACTGCTGGAAGTAGAGATACGGCAACGATTGCAAGCATAACTAGCTCAAAGTTTTTCTTGATGAAAGGCACTTGTCCAAAAAGGAAACCTGCACCTAAAGCTACGATGACCCAAGCAAAACCACCTAAGAAATTATAAAGAACAAATTTTTTATGTGGCATACGACTTGTCCCTGCTGTAAAAGGAACAACCGTACGAATGATTGGCATAAAACGTCCAAGGAAGATTGCCCAAGAGCCCCATTTAGCAAAGAATTGCTCTGCTTCTTCAATGTACTCTGGCTTTAAAAATTTAGACAGCGTTTTATGTTTTGGAATAACATCTCCAAATTTACGACCAATTTCATAATTGAGAAGATTGGCCAGAAAAGCTAAACTTCCCATAATCAAAATAAGAAGAGGCATTGATAATTTATCTGGATACATGGCGGCCATTGATCCTACAAAAAAGAGAATTGAATCCCCTGGTAAGAACGGAAAAATAACCAGCCCTGTTTCAATGAAGATGATGGCTCCTAAGAGGACATAGACCCAAACATGTGCGCCTGGCGCATTCAAGAAACCAGAAATCCAGTCATTGAAGAAGCCAAACATCGAAAGTGTTGTAAACATATTTTTATATTTTCCTTTTGCTATGCTAATACTGCATTTTTCATTTTACACTAAAAACTTGTCTTTATCAAATTCTCATTAGCCTATTTTTTTAGACAAAACTATTATTTTTATTTATTGGAGTCGTTTTCCATGTCACATTTTATAACACAATTTATTTTTTTCATCCCCGTTTTATGGTATACTGACAAGTAT
Organism: Lactococcus formosensis; assembly: GCF_037892375.1. Lineage (NCBI taxonomy): Bacteria > Bacillati > Bacillota > Bacilli > Lactobacillales > Streptococcaceae > Lactococcus > Lactococcus formosensis. The sequence goes on from NZ_CP141721.1 coordinate 267,607, forward strand.
ATAATTGTTTATATAATTAATGAAACTTAGGAGAAATAATGAAATGAAGAAATTATTCCTTACATTATCTTTAATATTCGCCACGATTACTGGAATGTCCTTTGCGACTGCTCATAATGTTAGCGCTCAGGAAACCGTACGTATCGCGAGTGATAATGCTTATGCCCCTTTTGAATTCCAAGATTCAGATAAAAATTGGGTAGGTATCGATGTCGATATCATGAAGGAAGTCGCTAAAATCAATGACTGGAAACTTGAAATGACTTTCCCTGGATTTGATGCTGCTCTTCAAAACTTAAAAGCTGGAAAAGCTGATGCAGTCATCGCGGGGATGACAATCACAGACGAACGTAAACAAGTTTTTGATGTTTCAGATCCTTATTATACTTCAGCTATCACTTTAGCTACAACCAAGTCTTCTACACTTAAGAGCTATGATGAACTTAAAGGTAAAGCTGTTGGTGCTAAAAAAGGGACAGCTTCTTATGACTGGTTGCAAAAAAACCAAGATAAATACGGCTACACAATCAAAACTTACTCTGACGGTGTACATATGTTTGCATCATTGGCAGCTGGAAACATTGTAGGTGCAATGGATGAAGCTCCTGTCATTTCTTATGCCATCAATCAGGGGCAAGACTTGGCAATCAACCTTCCTTCATTCTCACTTCCTGGAGGTTATGGTTTTGCTGTAATGAAAGGTGAGAACTCTAAACTCATCGATGGCTTCAACAAAGCTTTGACTCAAATGAAAGCCAATGGCGAATACGACAAAATCGTACAAAAATACACTGGTGGTAAGAAAGCAACTCCTAAAAAAGATGTTTACACTATTGCCTCAGATAATAGCTTCGCCCCATTTGAATTCCAAAACACAGATAAAAAATTCACAGGTATTGATGTAGACTTGCTTAATGCTATCGCTAAGCAACAAGGCTTCAAAATCAAATGGAACCACGTTGGTTTCCAACCTGCGGTAGATGCAGTTCAAGCAGGACATGCTGACGCTATGATGGCGGGTATGTCAATCACTGACGCACGTAAAAAAGTCTTTGACTTTGGTGATGCTTATTACGATTCCAATCTAACACTTGCTGTTTCTAAGTCAAATGACGACATCAAGAAATGGGAAGATTTAAAAGGTAAGCAAGTAGGTGCCAAAAATGGGACAGCTTCTTATGATTACTTAACAAAAAACGAAAGCAAATACGGTTACACTTTAAAAACCTTTACCGACGCTACTTCAATGTATTCTTCATTGAACAATGGTTCAATTCAAGCCTTTATGGACGATGAGCCTGTAGTAAAATATGCCATTAAACAAGGGCAAGAATTTAAGACACCTTTTGAAGGTATCCCAACTGGTCAATACGGGTTCGCAGTGAAAAAAGGAACTAATCCTGAGCTTATCGAAATGTTCAACAACGGCCTTTCTTCACTACGTGCCAGCGGTCAATATCAAGAAATTATTGATAAATATTTAGCTTCAAAAACTGAATCCTCAACGGAATCAGAGACAGAAAGCACAATGCTTGGTATCTTGAAAAACAACTGGAAACAATTAGGTAAAGGACTTTGGATCACTATCCAACTCGCTTTAGTTTCCTTTGTTTTAGCAATGATTGTTGGTGTCATCTTCGGTCTCTTCTCAGCTAGCCCATCGCCAGCTCTACGTACAATTTCACGTATTTACGTCGACCTTAACCGTTCAATTCCACTTTTGGTATTAACAATTTTCATTTTTTATGGTATCCCAAATATGTTGCAACTCCTCACAGGTCATCAAAGTCCTTTGAATGAGTTTACAGCCGGTGTTATTGCCTTAACTCTTAACGAATCAGCCTATATCGCTGAAATCGTTCGCGGTGGTATTGCTGCTGTTCCAACTGGCCAAATGGAGGCCAGCCGCTCTCTTGGTATCCCTTATGTGAAAACAATGCGGAAAGTAATCTTGCCACAAGCTGTTAAGATCACCATTCCTAGCTTGATTAACCAATTTATCATTACTCTTAAAGATACAACCTTGGTATCTGTTATCGGATTGGTTGAACTCTTACAAGCAGGTCAAATCATCGTTGCACGTAACTTCCAAGCCTTCCGTGTCTACGGTTTGATTGGTCTGATTTACATGGTTGTTTTGCTTCTCTTGATGTGGGCAGGACGTCGCATCGAACAAAAAATGAAATAAGGAGATTAAAGATATGTCTGTACAAATCGAAGTTACTGATCTTCACAAAACATATGGTAAAAATGAGGTCCTCAAAGGTATCTCTGCAAAATTCAACAAAGGAGATGTTGTTTGTATTATCGGCCCCTCAGGTTCTGGTAAATCAACATTCCTTCGTACATTAAACGGTTTAGAAGACGCAACAAGTGGTGATGTCATTATCAACGGGTACAACCTTACAGATAAAAACACTGATATCAATTTAGTTCGCCAACATGTCGGCATGGTTTTCCAGCACTTCAACCTTTTCCCTAATATGACTGTTTTAGAAAACATCATGTATGCTCCTGTTGAGCTTAAAAAGCTTACAAAAACAGAAGCAAAAGAAAAAGCATTGCGTCTGCTTGAAGCTGTGGGGCTAGAAGAGAAAAAAGATACAATGCCTGAGATGCTTTCAGGTGGACAAAAACAACGTGTAGCTATTGCCCGTGCCTTAGCTATGGATCCTGATGTTATGCTCTTCGATGAGCCAACTTCAGCACTTGACCCTGAGATGGTTGGGGATGTCCTTGACCTTATGCGCCGTATCGCGGATGATGGTATGACCATGCTTATTGTCACACACGAGATGGGCTTTGCACGTAAAGTTGCCAACCGTGTCATGTTTACAGATGCAGGTGTTATCCTTGAGGATGGCAAACCAGAAGACATCTTTGAAAACCCTCAACATCCACGTCTGCAAGACTTCTTGTCTAAAGTATTGAATGCGTAAAAAGAAAACGTTTGTCTCTTTGAAAGAAACAAACGTTTTTTTAGTAAGATAATATAACAAAACTGAAAGGCTATCCTTTCAGTTTTGTTATTGGGTTGCTGTAATTTCAGTTGTATTTTCTGAGGATTTTTTATTTCCTTCAGGATTTTTTAGATCAGCCAGATAATCTTCTTTTGGCTTTGCATAAATTCCTGCTTCCATATCAATCACTTGTGGCGCTTGAAGTTGCTTCGCAATGCTTGGATAGTAAGGAACCTTTTCTGTAATTTGACTGAGAGAAACCCGTACCTGATTTCCATCTGACATATCCAAAGCAATGAAGTCTTTGGTTACTTTAGTCGGCGTCTTTGTAACTGTCGTAATCAATCGACGTATCTCAGGCTTCAGTTTCATATAGGCTGTAATAAACTTCTCTACCTCTTCATCGGAAAAGTTTTTGAGCACCGGAAGGCTAGAAATTTTATCCTTAGCTACTTCTTGGTCTTTGAGGATATAACCACTTTCTAGTACTTGATAAGTTTTACCTTTTTGTTCCACATAAGCAACTTTTTCGAACTCTGTGACCTTTGCTTCGATATTGTTGGGGAAGCTTACGTGTAAATTAACGGCTTTGACACGAGGAAATTGCTGAACAATACTATTTTCAATAGCTCGTCTATTTCTAAGTACTCCATAAATCCTATCTGTTGGCTTCAAACGTGAAGCCTGTACGATAGATTCAAAAGACTCATTTTTGTTACCTGATACCGAAAATGTTCCAATTTTACTTATCGGAGATACCGCATAGATCGAAGTTAAAAACAATACGATTGCCAAGAGTAAGACGGGCCACATCTTCTTAAAAACTTCGAAACTCCCTTCAAAAAAAGAAGGCTCCGGTTCTTGCTCTTCACCAAAATCCTCCACAAAATCATTTGAGTATCCTTGCTCAAATTCTTCTGCTTCTATAAAAGATTCTTGATGCTCAATTTTTTCCTGAGCTTCGGTAGAATCATCTTCATTATCTTCTTTTTTCTTTAAAAACTTCCGTTTTTTGGGTTCTTCAGACTTTTCTTGATTTTCAGCTGCTTTACGGCGCTGGTATTCAAGATTTTTCTTTTGCCAAGGCGTAAGGTTTTCTTCACTCATTATTTTTTTATTTCTTTCACAAGTTGATAGAGTCGGTCACTAGCATCAGGTACACCTGCTTTTTTGCTGGCTATAGACATAGCTTGATAAAGCTCTTCGTCAGAAAAGATTTCAGAAATACTCGCAAGCATTGTATCTGCTGTAAGTTCCGCATCTTTAATCATCTTAGCAGCACCAATGTCCACAAGGGCTTGGGCATTCTTTGTTTGATGGTCTGCTGTAACGTTTGGACTAGGTACAAAAATCGTCGGCAAGCCAAGTGCAGTAATTTCAGCAATTGTCGTCGCACCTGCACGACACAATATTAAATCTGATGATGCAAGAACTTCGAGCATATTCGAAATATAAGGACGAATCGCAATATTTGTAGCATCGGCATATTTTGTAAACTCTTCATGGTCTTCATCAAAATAGATTTGTCCTGAAGCATAGACAATTTGATAATCTGCTCCCGCAAACTTTGGTAGAGCAGCTTTTACTGCCTCATTAATTGTTTGGGCACCGCGTGACCCACCAAAAATAACTACCGTTTTCTTATCTTTTTGGAGCTGATATTCTGTTTCCAAAATATCGGTAGCTTTTAAAGTTGCAACTTCCTGAGCGCGTGGGTTACCAGCAAAAACTGTTTTGGCTTCTGGGAAGAAAGGCTTGGCTGCTTCAAAAGCAACCGCAACTTTATCCACATATTTACTCAAGAACTTATTTGTTATCCCTGGAATTGAGTTTTGTTCATGAACAATAGTTGGAACATTGAGCTTAGCTGCTGCGTAAAGTACCGGTCCAGCCACATAGCCTCCTGTTCCAATAACCACATCAGGTTTAAAATCCTTAACAATTTTCTTCGCATCTGATGTAGATTTCAGGAACTTGTAGATTGTCTTAAAGTTATTTAAAGAAAGGCTACGACGAAAACCTTGTACATCTACGGTTTTAAAAGGCACACCTGCTGCAGGTACAATCTTGCTCTCCAAGCCACGTTCGGTACCTACATAAAGGATCTCTGAATTCGGCTCTATAGTCTTCAGATGATTTATAAAGGCTAGTGCAGGATAGATATGACCTCCCGTTCCGCCTCCTGTTACAATAATTCTCATACTATTTCCATTCACCTTTCAATTCTTCGAAAGCTTTGATAAACATGTCTCCTCGTTCTTCAAAGGTCTTATACTGATCCCAGCTGGCACAAGCAGGACTAAGTAAAATCGTATCTCCATCCGCTGTTTTTTCAAAAATTTCTTTCAGTGCAGTTGCAACATTTTCACTGTGGAGCGTTGGAATTTGTAATTGGTCAGCAAGCTCTTGCAGCTTCGGTGCAGTTTCCCCAAAGAGAACCATACCTTTAATTCCTGTTACAGAATCCGCGAGTTCTTCAAAGCCATTTCCGCGGTCTAATCCGCCAGCTAAGAGCCATAAGCGACTGTTTTCAAAACCTGACAATGCTTTTTCTGTAGCCAGTATATTCGTGGCTTTACTGTCATTGTAAACTTTACGTCCTGCAAGTTTACCGAGATACTGCAAACGGTGCTTCACACCTGAAAAACTGGTTAATACTTCAATAATTGCCTCATTTTTAGCACCTGAAAGCTTAGCAACTGCTATTGCAGCCAATGCATTTTCAAGATTATGCTCTCCAGGTAAAGCCAAGTCTACTGCTTCCATGATGAATTCATCACGGAAATAAAGTTTACCTTCCAGCGAATAAGCGCCATTAACTTTATTTTCCGTCGCAAATGGCACAACTTGAGCTGCTGTATGCTCTGCTAGAGTACGACATTTATCCTGATTAAAGTTGAGAATAAGGTATTGCTCAGAAGTTAAGTTTTCTTGAATCCGCCATTTTGCAGCTTCATAAGCTTCCTGTGATCCATGGTAATCTAAATGCGATGAAAAGATATTAGTAATGAGAGCGATTTGAGGCTTGAAGTCTACAATTCCCATCAGTTGAAAACTTGAGAGTTCCATCACCAAAGTATCTTGAGCAGTCGCATGGGCAGCTACTTCAGAGGCAGGAAAACCAATATTTCCTGCTAATTTTGCAGATTGCCCGTCTGCATTTAAAATATCTGCTATCAGCGTTGTTGTTGTTGTTTTACCATTGGTTCCAGTAATCCCAATAATTGGGGCTTCCGAAACAAGATAAGCAAGTTCTACTTCCGTAATAACTGGAATCTTTTTATCCAATGCTTTCTTTATCATTGGGTTATCATAACGAATACCTGGATTTTTTACCATAAAATCAAAATCTTCGTCTAAAAGTTCAAGGGGATGGCTACCACAGATAACTTCAATGCCTTCTTCCAAAAGGGCTTGTGCGGCAGGGTTTTCTTCAAAAGCCTTTCCGTCATTTACAGTTACGTGTGCACCTAGAGTATGAAGCAAGCGGGCTGCAGCTTCTCCTGATTTTGCTAATCCAAGGATGAGTACTTTTTTTTCTTCAAAAGTTTTGATTTTTTTCATTGTTCCTATTCTTTCTACTTCCCTCTATTTTACCGCTATTTACCTATTTTTTCAATATAGAGTTTGTATTTGAAAGTTTTACTATGAAAATAAGATATCTTTTGCAAAGAAAAAAGAGCAAGTTTATGCTCTCTTTATTTAAGCTTTCAAGAAGCGTGAAAGAAATGCACGCGTCCGTTCTTCTTTCGGAGCTCCGAAGATTTCTGCTGGTCGTCCTTCTTCAGCGATAACCCCTTTATCCATGAAAATTACACGATCACTTACATCACGCGCGAATTCCATTTCATGAGTGACGATAACCATTGTTAAGCCTGTTTCAGCCAGTCCTTTCATTGTCTGTAAGACTTCGCCTACCATTTCAGGATCAAGTGCTGAAGTCGGCTCGTCAAATAAAATCACGTCTGGATTCATGGAAATCGCACGAGCAATTGCCACACGTTGTTTTTGTCCGCCGGAGAGTTGTGCAGGTTTGGCATTAGCAAAGCTTGCCATCCCCACTTTTTCTAGATTGTCGAGTGCAACAGATCGAGCTTCTTCCTGGCTTTTTTTCAATACTGTAACTTGCCCAGCCATAACATTTTCGATAACATTCATATTGTTAAACAAGTTGAAACTTTGGAACACCATACCAAGATGCGTGCGATACTTTGGAATATCAAAGCCTTTTTCTAAAACATTTTCACCTTTATAAATTATTTCTCCACCAGAAGGTTTCTCCAATAAATTAATCGAACGAAGTAATGTTGATTTACCACTTCCAGATGAGCCAATAATCGAAATAACTTCGCCCTGATTTACCGTCAAGTGAATATCTTTCAACACTTCATTACTACCAAATGATTTTTTTAAATGATTGATTTCTAAGATTGCTGTCATTTAAGCGTCCCCCGGTTCTTGTACTTGCATTTGATTTTGGATTGGGACATATGCATCTGGTCCATCCATTTTTCTTTCTACGAAGCGTAGAATACGTGTCACTGTAAATGTTAAGACAAAGTAAATTGCACAGATTACAGCAAAGGTTTGGAAATACATAAAGTTTTGTTGCGCCACTGTTGTCCCTTGGAAAAAGAGCTCTGTTACTGAAATTACAGACAAGACTGATGTATCTTTAATATTAATGACAAATTCATTTCCTGTTGCGGGAAGAATATTTCGTAAGACTTGTGGCAGAACAACTTTACGCATAGTTTGTCCATGAGTCATACCAATAGCTTGTGCAGCTTCGAATTGCCCTTGATCAACAGAGAAAATTCCGCCCCGTACAATCTCAGACATATAAGCACCCGTATTGATGGACACAATAATGAGTGCAGCTAAAGTCCGATCTAAGCTCAATCCGAAAGCTAGAGCGGTTCCGTAGTAAAGCACCATTGCTTGAACAATCATTGGTGTTCCACGGAAAATTTCAATATAAGCTGAAATGAACCAGCCAAATACTTTATGTAAAAAGGCTAAAAATTTATTACTGATTTCTGGAATAGTACGATAAACACCAATAAGAAGACCTAATATCGTACCAATAATCGTACCAATCAGAGAGATGAATAAAGTCATCCCTGTACCATTAAGAAACTGTTTACCGTTATCTCTTACAATACTGATAATTTGATCATACCAAGCGCCTTGTGTTTTGGCTTCTGGCTGGGCAGCAATCATTTCATCCATCAGATCTTTTTGATCTTGAGGCGTAAAACTTGTCAAAAAGCTGTTAATCACAGGCAAGTTGGGGTCATTTTTACGTAAACCTACTGCGACTGTTGTATCATCAGAGTTTGTAACAAAACCTTTTCCTTCGCTAAATTCAATCATTTTGAAGTCTGGGTTTGCTTTTTCTGCTGTCACTCCTTCTGGACGTTCAGCCACATAACCATCGATAGCTCCACTCTGTAAAGCCACTCGCATGCTTGAAAAATCTTTCATTGCTGTTTGCTTATTAACACTTTCAATCTGGTCAATCATGTTATAGTGGAAAGTCCCCAGCTGGGCAGTAATTTTTGCACCAGAGAAGTCTGCTAAGCTCGATGCTTGAGCAAAGGGGCCGCCACTTTTGACCATCATTACAAGGTTAGATGTATAATACGGCTCTGAAAAGGCAATTTGTTCTCTGCGTTCAGCAGTTGGTGACATCCCTGCGATAATGCCATCAATCTTCCCAGATTTCAGTGCAGGAAGCAAACCATCCCAGCTTGATTTTACAATCACCAATTCTTTATTTAACTTGTCTGCAAGTTTTTTTGCTACTTGTACATCGTAACCATTTGCCCATTGACCATCCACACCATCAATAGGGACAGCACCGTTGCTATCATCATATTGTGTCCAGTTAAAAGGGGCATACGCAGCCTCCATTCCGACACGGAACTGATCTGCACTCACTTTTGAACTCCCGATAAATAATGCCGTAAACAACGTCGCGACAAGTAAGAATAAGTTTTTTCTTCTCATAATACTCTCTCTTTCATTTTTCCAAATAAAAAGCAACCTTTACACAGAGAGGTTGCTAAACGTTGTACGTGATTCATATTATCAGTAAGTAACGAATAGCACTCCGCAAAACTGCGACAGTTCAGCAAGTATCCCTTGCTGCCCCAACGAACTCACCTGGACGAGTGAATTCATTTCGGCAATGTCTCCTCCGTTTTACTTCAACGCTTGTCCAGCTCAGTAAAACTTCCTATTCATTGCGACCTCTATCATTTTATTTGTATATTGTAATTTAAATCTTAACCTTTTTTTAAATGAATGTCAACAATTTTCTCTAATTATCAAAAAACTCGAAAAATAAGAGCAAGATTAAAAGCCTAACAAGTACTTTTAGATACTCACTAGACTTTTTAAGTTTATTTAATCTTAGGAATTTTTAAAGTAAATTTTGAACCCTCTCCTACAACGGAAGTCACGCTAACATCTCCCTCATAGTTCTCCACTATACGTTGAATAATAGATAGCCCAAGCCCAGTTCCTCCTATATCTCGATTTCGTGCTTTATCCGCACGGAAGAAACGTTCAAATACATGTTTTAAATCTTCTTGGCTAATACCATAACCACGGTCCTCCACAGTTGTAATGATATATTCATCATCTTCTTCAAGATGTATCTGGACTTCTTGACGATCTTCAGGCGAGTATTTTATCGCATTATCAATCAATATTTTCAAACCTTGCTCATAATGGTTGGGATATATATGTGCTAATCTTCCTGATGGCAAGTCATTTTCAACAGTTAACTTTAAATCAGGATGGATGAGTAGAAAATTTTTCTTAAGAAAATTCGAAACTTCTGTTGGATCACAGATTAGGTCTTCATCTTGAAAATCAATGCTTTCAAGACGCGCCAATGCGAGCATCTCTTCCAACATCGTTCTCATCGTACTAACTTCTTCTATACTGGCCTGTAAAGACTCCTCAAGCACTTCAGGATCATTTTTCCCCCAACGATTCAAGAGATTCAAATGCCCATCCAAAACTGCAAGTGGCGTCCGTAACTCATGACTGACATCGGAAACAAAACGTTTCTGCTGATCAACGTAATCATTAAGCTTGATCATCATATCATTATAAACTGTTGCAAGTTCCTCAATTTCATCCCCCGTCTGAATAACGACAGGTTTGAAATCTGCCTTCAAATTATTGGCACGTGTAGTGATTGCATCGTGCAAATGTTCCAAAGGCTTGATATAGCGACTCGCCATAAAGTAACCAACAAACTGAGCTATAAAGAGAGCTATAATTTCTAAGATAATCAAGGCAACAAGTAGCTTTGTACGCACACTATAATAATAGCTCATATCATAAAAAGCCTGTACATAGCCGATCAGTTCACCCGTTTTTTTGGAGTGCACAGGTCGCTCCACCAAATAACCAGAATATTCGCCAAATGTACGTACAGCTTGCGATGAATTACCCACATCTTTCCTTAGAGGAAAACCATACGAATTGGTCGAGTAAATCAGGTTCTCACCTACATCGAAGACATAAAAGGACTTTCTTGAACCAATCATACTTCCTAGTGTTTCAAGTTCATTTTCTCTTCCCTGACTGGAGGCTGTGTAGTCTTTGGCATAAGCCAAATAATTCGCAAGATTTTCTTCTGACAGTTTGTTTACCGATTGGGACAGACTTTGTTCAACATTATTTAAAGCCCTCATCATATCCTCTTTTTCAGAATTGATGAAAGTAGTTATCGTTAGTTGATAAACCAATACTGTAAAAATAGTGAAAGTAATAAAACAAAAAATCGTATTTGCAAATGCCCAACGTAGCATGATGCTCCGCTTACGCTCGGGAAGACTTTCTGTTTTTTTCTTCTTAGAATCAAAAAATTTTACCATGTCGCACTTTTCTATTTCTTTTCAGCGCCATAAAAGGAATAAATCTAGTGGCAAAACCACTAGAAATCTTCTTATGTATTCTCTATGTTATTTGCGGTCACGCATGACATATCCCATGCCACGAACAGTTTGGATATAACTTTCACGGCCTTCGACATCAATCTTGTTACGTAGGTAACGGATATAAACGTCAACAACGTTTGTTTCTGTACCTTCTTCGTAACCCCATACTTCAGAAACCAAGTATTCGCGTGTTACGACGTCCCCCACATTTTGCATCAAAGTCAAGAGTAAGTCGTACTCACGACGTGTAAGGTCAATGACTTTTTTACCACGGTGTACTGTGCGGTTTGTTTTATCAATTACCAAGTCACGGAATGAAGTGTTGTCTGACTTTTCAACAGTATGGATATGATCTTCACGACGGAAGAGTGAACGCACACGTGCTAACAACTCTTCAATTGCGAATGGTTTTGTAATATAATCATCCGCTCCAATATCAAGACCAGCAACACGGTCCATTGTTGAATCACGTGCAGTCATCATGATAATGTGTGTATCTTTTTCACGGCGTAAGCGTCGTGCAACTTCAAAGCCATCCAGCTCTGGGAGCATCAAGTCAAGCAAAATCAAATCATAATCTTTTGACATCGCTTCTTCAAGACCTTTACGACCATTGTCTTGAACCGCAGTTTGATACCCTTCGTGTTCAAGCTCAAGTGAAACAAATCTCGCAATGTTTTTATCGTCCTCGATAATTAAAATACGTTTAGATGAATTCATAGTTTAGCCTCATTAATATCTTTTCTTTTAATTTTATTTTCTCTATAATGAAATTATAATATAATTGTAATTTTGTTGCAAGTGTTTTATGAGATTTTTATTAATTCTTTTCTTCAGAAAAGAGATCTGCCAACCCTGCAAAAGGGGATTTATTTTCTTTGTCTGCTTCTTCTTCTTTTTGCTTCTGATAGTCTGCTTCAGACAAGACAGCCCAGTTCTTACCAGAAGGCAAACTTGCTGCACCAACTTTCTCATCTTCTGCTAAAATCTGTAGCGGAATTTCTAAAAGAATATTATCAGCAACTGATTCTGACAGACTAATCCAATCTGCTTCCAATGTAAATATCATGTCACTATCCAGTAAATCTTCATTCTTTTTAAGAAATTCTTCAGTTGTGAAAGCTTCATTAACGGCGATTGACATGAGGTACTCTACGGGCTTTAAACTGCGTGATGAGGGCAAAGTCAAATCCACTTCCAGTGTATAATCCAAGTAATAGATACCGTCATCATAGGCGATTTGCCCTTGAACCTTTACAGGCTTTGCATCAAGAATCTCTTCTGAGCGTTGCTTAAGCTCTTGTGTTAAATCAAGTTCTTCCTCAAATTTAATTGTTTTCTTTTTTGATACTTCTAAAATAGACCATTTCATATTTCATTTTTCCTTTATCTTTATAGTAAGTTTAAAATAAGGCATATTCAAGCATGCCTTTAATTTTATATGTGTGTACTATCTGTTTCTATTATATGATATTTTTTTTAATTTTTATAGCCCAATGAACTAAAAGACATTTAGAATTTACTCCTTATTCTCCTTGATTGAATTTAGAAAATTAAAACGATAATAAAAAAGCGCCGAAGCACTTTTTTTATTTTCCATATTTCTTGTTGAAACGAGCGATACGTCCGTCTGCTGCTTGGAATTTTTGACGGCCAGTGTAGAATGGGTGTGAGTCAGAAGAGATTTCCACACGAATCAATGGATAAGTGTTTCCGTCTTCCCATTCAACAGTTTCTTTCGAACCTTTAGTTGAACCGCTCAAGAATTTAAAACCAGTTGTTGTATCTAAGAATACAACAGGTTGGTAATTAGGATGGATGTCTTTTTTCATTTTGCAAAATTTCCTTTCTGCCTTGGACTGTTTGCCAGACCAAAGTTTGTTAGACCTTAATATTCTAACAGATTTGTTGCTGAAATTCAAGCTTTTTTGTTATTTAAAATATTATTTTTCTTTTTTCAAATAACCAAACATCAAACCAGAAACAAGAGCACCAATCAAAACAAAGAGAAGGTATAAAAGTGGTCCATTTGTTAGAGCTAAAACGAAGATACCTCCATGTGGCGCCATCAATTTAAGACCTGCTGCACCAACCAGTCCACCTGCTAAGGCTGAACCAACAACAAATGAAGGAATAGCACGCGCTGGGTCAGCAGCACCGAAAGGAATTGATCCTTCTGTAATAAATGAAAGTCCCATAACAATATTTGTTAAACCTGATTGACGTTCTTCTTTTGTAAATTTATTTTTGAAGAAGAGAACGGCAACTGTCGTTGCAAGAGGTGGAACCATACCACCAGCCATAACTGCTGCCATTACAACTGAACCACCAGTGGCAACACTTGCGGCCAATGTTCCTGTACCGAAGATATAAGCAGCTTTATTGATTGGACCACCAAGGTCAACCGCCATCATACCACCAACGATAATACCAAGCACTAAAGCTGATGCTCCATTAAGGCTGTTCAAGAAGTTTGAAAGGCCTGTATTGATTGCTGCCATCGGAATATTGATGAAAAGCATGAGCAATCCTGTGATAAATGTTCCTAAAAGTGGGAAAATCAAGATGGCTTTAATCCCGTCTAACGACTTAGGCAAGACAGTCAAGAGCTTACGCAAGAGGAGGATAACACCACCAGCAATGAAACCACCAACTAATGCGCCAAGGAAACCTGAAGGAATCATTGCAGCTGGATCAAGTTTGCCAAAAGCAAGACCAGAGGCAGCCATTGAACCAGCGACGAAACCTGCAACTAAACCAGGCTTATCTGCAATCGAGTTGGCGATAAAACCAGCTAGGACTGGAAGCATGAAGGCAAAGGCTGCGCCCCCGATATTTTTAAAGTAAGCTGCGATTGGATGATAAGAGCCAAGGTTGGCCAATTGATCTTTTGGAACACCCATCGATTGGTCAATCAAGAAGGCAAGAGCAATCAAGATACCGCCACCAACGACGAATGGTAACATTGCGGATACCCCACCCATAAGGTGCTTGTAGAAGGCTTTACCAATACCGCCAGAGCTTTCTTCTTTTGCCTCATCAGCAGCATCAGCTTCAAATTTAGGTGCATTACCAGAAACTGCCTTATTAATGAGTTCTTCGGGTTGGCGAATAGCGGCAGCAACAGGAACTTGCACCATCGGTTTTCCTGCAAAACGGTTCATTTCCACTTTCTTATCCGCTGCAACGATGATACCGTCAGCTTTTTGGATATCTTCAGCAGTCAGCTTGTGGTCAATCCCACGCGCCCCGTTTGTTTCAACTTTGATGGCAATGCCCATCTCAGCAGCTTGTTTTTTAAGTGCTTCTTCAGCCATATAAGTATGTGCAATACCTGTCGTACATGCTGTCACGGCTAAAACATAATGCTCGCTATCAGTGACTTGCTCAATTTCTTCTGTCTCTTCAGAGAAAAGCTCTAACACTTGACGTGGATATTTTGCTTCTTTTACTTTGTCTGTAAATCCAGCTTGCAAGAGGAACTTAGAAAGTTGTGCTAAAGCTTCCAAGTGTGTGTCATTTGCACCTTCTGGTGCTGCAATCATGAAGAAAAGATTGACAGGTTTTCCGTCTAGGGCTGCATAATCAACACCTGCGTTTGATTTTGCAAACAGAACAACAGCTTCATTAACTGCTTTGTTCTTGCTGTGTGGCATAGCAATACCATCGCCCAAACCAGTTGAAGTTTGCGCTTCACGGGCCATGATTCCAGCTTTAAAGGTATCAAAATCACTAACGTAACCTTCTGCGACTAACTTGTTTACCATCTCATCAACAGCAGCTTCTTTTGTCGTTGCTTGAAGGTCCAAAATCATGACTTCTGTTTTGAGTAAATCTTTGATTTCCATAATCTTCCTCTTTTCTAATCTTCGCTTATTTTTCTATAGTTTTTCTATAATAACTTTTTCAAAGCATTCTTTTAAGAAGCTTTCACTCGGCATGTCTTCTGAGAAAACCTTAGCTGTACCACAGGCAACACCTTGTTTAAAGGCAGCTAAAGCATCCTGACTTCGACTCCACTCGGCAAGAAAACCTGCAACTGTTGAATCTCCTGCACCGATAGAGTTTTTCAACTCCCCTTTGATTGGAGCTGCAAAGTAGGTATCATCTCCTGTGAAGAGTAAGGCACCATCACCTGCCATAGAAATCATGACATTTTGTGCACCCTCTGCTAAAAGTTTTTGACCATAAGGGATAATATCTTCTTTAGTTTCAAACTTAACAGAATAAATTTCTTCCAATTCTTCACGGTTAGGTTTGATGACGAGTGGTTCATGTTTCAATGTTTTCAGTAACTTTTGACCGTCCACATCAATAGCAAACTGTGCGCCTCTAGCTTTCACTTTCTGGATCAAGACCTCGTAAAAGTCCTCACCTAAAGTTTTAGGAATTGTCCCCGCAAATACGACGATATCATCACTTTGCAGGTCGTCAAATTTACTTAGGAAGGCTTCAATTTCATCATCAGATAAGTCAGGTCCAGCGGCATCAAAGGACGTTTCCTCTTGCGCATTGACTTTGATTTTTGTGTTGATACGTGTCGTTCCTGCAATTGAAGTGAAATCAGACTGACTCCCGATATTTTCAAGATAATCTTGGATAAATTTCCCGGGGAAACCACCAAGAAAACCAAGGGCAGTATTTTCAACTTTTAAAAGGGACATCATACGACTTTCGACAATCCCTTTTCCCCCAGGAAGCATACGCGTTTCTGACGCTCGGTTGACTTGCCCAAGTTCAGCCTGATCAAAATCCATGAAATAATCTAAGGCTGGATTTAGTGTTACTGTGTATATCATAATTTCTCCGTTATAAGTTTTATTTGGTCACTTTCTGCAAACTTAACAAAGCTTGTTTGACCGATTTTACTACTGTCCAGGAGGAGATAGCTTGTTCGGCTTTGACGGATAGCTTGTGTCTTAATCGCTGCTTCTTCACTGTCAGGTGTCATCGCTCCCAGCTCCTCATCAAAAGCATTGGCTCCGATAAAGGCAAGATTAAAACGATAAGTGCTAAGTTGAGCGATGGCTGAACTGCCAATGATGGCATCTGTTTGACGCTTTACTCGACCACCAAGTAAATAAACGATGAGGTTTTCACTGGTTAATTTTGGTAAGTGGCTGATCGAGTTGGTCACGATAGTGACACGCTTGCCCGACTGATTAAGCAAATGACAGAGCGGCGCAACGGTTGTTCCTGCGTCCAAGTAGATAATATCGCCTTCTTTTATCTTTTCAAAGGCTAAAGCAGCAATTTTTTCTTTTTCTTGAACGTTTTTGGAAGATTTCTCAAAGATAGATAACTCTTCTGAAAGGTCTTGTTGGAGTTCTGCGCCTCCATGAACACGGCGCAAGAGATTTTCTTCTTCCAGATCATTAAGATCTCTTCTTAAAGTCGAAACAGAGGCATCTGTTATTGTCGAAAGTTCTTCTAACGTCGCTGTTCTTTGCTCTTTGAGCAAGCTCATTATTTTTTCTTTACGTTCTGTCGCGAGCATGTGTCCCTCCTCCTGAATTCGTTTACATTTATATTATACACCATTTTCGTTCAAAGTCAATCAAAAACTTTCAAAAACTACAAAAAAGAAATTCTAAATATATTTTCTTCTCGTTCTATTTTTTAAATAAAAAAAGAGCCAGGAGTTATTTTTCCTTTGCTCTTTTGAGAACCTAGCCTGTTTGCATTTCTTGTTTTTCCAAGTCAGTAATTTTTTTACTAGGCTTTTCTAAAAATCTTTTCATCTTGTCTTCATCAAAACCTATCTGGAGTTGTTTTTCATCCAGCATAAGTGGAACTTTCAACAGGGTAGCATTTTCTTCTAACAGCTCCATAAAGTCTTCTAGCTTCAAATCATTGAAGTTAAGGTTCAAACGGGTGTAAGCCCGTGTCTCTGTCGCGATAATCTCTTCAACTCCATGTTCAGTTAGAGAAACAATCCGGAGAATCTCCTCAGTCGAAACTCGCTCTTTGAGAACATCGACCTCGACAAACTTGACTTTATGAGCATAGAGCCAGTGCTCCGCTTCTTTCGTCTCCTGATTAGAGGAGATGGTATAAATCTTAAGCATGCCAGCCTCCTTTCTATCACGTCCAGGTTCTCTTTCCTATTTTCATTATCCTATTTTATAATATTGAAAACAAATAAAATGGTTTTCACAAAAACAAAAAAAGCCGAGAAACAAAGTCTCGAACTTTTTAATTTTATGAACTCACTTTTTATTTAACTTCTTCAAAGTCACCATCAACAGTATTGTCATCTTTAGGACCTTCTTCTGATCCAGCTTCTTGACCTTCTGCTGCTGCTTGTTCAGCACTTGCTTGTTCGTAAAGTTTTACTGCAAGGTTTTGAGCGATTTCGCTAAGTGCTTCTGATTTAGCTTTGATATCTGCGATATCTTCACCTTCAAGAGCTTTCTTCAACTCTTCTTTAGCATCTTCGGCTTTTTTCACTTCTGCTTCGTCAACTTTACCTTCAAGCTCTTTGATTGTTTTTTCAGTTTGGAAAACAAGAGCATCCGCTTCGTTACGTGTATCAACTTCTTCTTTACGTTTTGCGTCAGCATCAGCGTTTGCTTCTGCATCTTTCATCATTTTATCGATTTCTTCGTCAGAAAGACCTGAGTTAGATTTGATAACGATTGTTTGTTCTTTTTGTGTACCCAAATCTTTTGCTTTAACAGACACGATACCGTTTTTGTCGATGTCGAATGTTACTTCGATTTGTGGCACACCACGTGGTGCTGCAGGAATATCTGTCAATTGGAAGCGACCCAATGATTTGTTATCTGCTGCCATTGGACGTTTACCTTGAAGGACATGGATATCTACTGCTGGTTGGTTATCTGCTGCAGTTGAGAAGACTTGTGATTTAGATGTTGGAATTGTTGTATTACGTTCGATAAGTTTTGTAAAGACAGAACCCATTGTTTCAATACCAAGTGAAAGTGGAGTTACGTCGAGAAGGACAACGTCTTTAACGTCACCAGTGATGACACCACCTTGGATTGCGGCACCCATAGCAACAACTTCGTCTGGGTTAACAGATTTATTTGGAGTTTTACCTGTTTCTTTTTGAACAAGATCAACAACTGCTGGGATACGAGTTGAACCACCAACAAGAAGAACTTCGTCAATATCAGAAGTTGAAAGGCCAGCATCAGAAAGTGCTTGACGTACAGGTTCGCGTGTTGCTTCAACTAATGAAGCAGTCAATTCGTCAAATTTTGCACGTGTAAGTGTCATTTCCAAGTGAAGTGGACCTGCAGCTCCTGCTGTGATGAAAGGCAATGAGATTTGTGTAGAAGTTACACCTGAAAGGTCTTTTTTCGCTTTTTCAGCTGCATCTTTCAAACGTTGAAGGGCCATTTTATCTTGGGCTAGATCAATACCGTTTTCTTTCTTGAATTCTGCAACCATGTAATCAATGATAGCTTGGTCAAAGTCATCACCACCAAGTTTGTTGTTACCAGCTGTTGATAATACATCAAAGACACCATCACCTAATTCAAGGATTGATACGTCAAATGTACCACCACCAAGGTCAAAGACAAGGATTTTTTCATCTTTATCTTGTTTGTCCATACCGTAAGCAAGAGCTGCTGCTGTTGGTTCGTTAACGATACGTTCTACTTCAAGACCAGCGATTTTACCAGCATCTTTTGTGGCTTGTCGTTGTGCGTCGTTGAAGTAAGCTGGAACAGTGATAACTGCTTTGTCAACTTTTTCACCCAAGTATGCTTCTGCTGTTGCTTTCAAGTTTTGAAGAATCATTGCTGAAATTTCTTGAGGTGTGTATTCTTTCCCACCGGCAGAAACTTTTTCACTTGTACCCATTTTAGATTTGATAGAGATGATTGTATCTGGGTTTGTTACTGCTTGACGTTTTGCGGCATCACCGACTTGAATTTCACCATTTTTAAAAGCGACAACAGATGGTGTTGTACGGTTTCCTTCTGGATTTGGAATAATTTTTGCTTCAGTTCCTTCAAGGACTGCTACTGCTGAGTTTGTTGTACCAAGGTCAATACCAATAATTTTAGACATATGCTTTACCTCTTTTTTTATTTTATTGTTTTTATCTATTCTTATAGTTTAAGGACATTTCGGTCACTTCTTGTTTCTTATTGTGCAACAACGACCATTGCTGGACGAAGGATACGATCATGGATCTGGTAGCCTTTTTGGAAGACTTGAACGACATGATCTGCGGGATGTTCATCATCAGCTGGAACTGTTTGTACAGCCATATGGAAGTTTGGATCAAAGGCACCGTCTGCTTTGACTTCTGTAACGCCTTCTTCTTTAAGTGCGTTAATCAAGCTCTCGCGTGTCATCTCCAAACCTTTTTTAACATCTTCTGTCAACCCTTCAACTGCAAGAGCACGCTCCAAGTTATCCAAGCTTGGCAAAATCTTTTTCGCCAAATCTTGTGAACGGTATTTCAGGATGCTTGTACGTTCTTCGTTGGCACGGCGTTGAATATTTTGGATTTCTGCACTAATGCGGAGAAATTTATTTTCCCATTCTTCAGCCTTTGCTACAGCTGCATCAAGCTCAGAAACTTCTTCTTCGACGATATCTTCAAGTGCTTCTTCAGTAAGCTCTTCGACAACTTCTTCTTCCTGATCTTTTTTCTTCAATTCTTCTTTATTTTCTTCAGCCATATTGTTTCCTTTTCTTTTAAATAATTTCATATATTAACTTATCTCGTAATGGTTACCATCAAGGTAACGGTAGTAGTCCATGAGTTTCATACTTAGGACTTTTGCAAGTAAGTCTAGTGTACTCAAGGTTTTTTGATAATCTTGTTCTACAGGACCAATGACTGTCAGCGTTCCTAAACCACGATATGGAATAACAAACTTTTGACTTATCAACGTCAGGTTGGCAAAATAAGACATATTATCAATGACAACCGAACGCATCTCATCTGTACTTGTTAATTCTCGTATTTCTTGAGCCATACGTGTGTCGTCGCTTAAAATTTTATAAAGCTCAGAAAGATTGTCTGTTGCAAAGTCAAAGACATACTCACGTCCGCTACTTGTCAAATGCTCTGTGAATAAGTCTGCAAAGACGGATTCAAAGAGTTCCAAGACATCGCCTGTTGTTTTAAAGTAACGCTGTACTATCTGCGGGATGTCCGTTCTCAATGCATAATGTACATCGAGAACTTTCTTACCTACTAGGCGTTCTTTAATCAACTTTGTAAAGACTTGCAGGTCATGTTCACTCATGCTTTTTGGAAGTACAAACTGATTTGTCCTAAGTTTACCTGTCGCTAAGGTCATCACTGTCAACATCGAATGATTATCTAAAGTGACAAGTTCAAAGGACTGCAAGACTTGCTCTTTCTGGGGAACATTAAGCACGAAGGAAGTTAAGCCCGTCAATCTTGAGAGAACCTCGCTTGCTCTTTCAAATAAATCAGATAAACGATAAAACTCACCGTCAAAAGATTTCATAATCTGAAAAAGATCATTTTGTGTAAATTCTTCCAGGCGTAATACATTTTCTACAAAGTATTTGTAACCTGAAATACTAGGAACACGTCCACTTGATGTATGTTCTTTTTGAATGAGTCCAAGATTTTCCAATGCTTTCATATCATTTCTGATTGTCGCACTCGAAGCTTTAATCTGTTCTAATAAAGCTTTAGAACCTACAGGTGTATGCTCTTTCGCGTAAAGTGAGACAATCAAATCCAAAATCTGCTGTTGCCGTTCTGTAATCATTTTGTCTCCTTTCTCCACCTTTAGCACTCAACACCCTCAAGTGCTAACAATATTATTATAACCCTTATCTCCTATCTTGTCAAGCAAAAAAACCAAAAATTAGCACTCTTTTTTATAGAGTGCTAATTTTTGATCCTTTTAAATAAATCCCACTTCTTTTGCAATGAAACGAATGCTAAAGAGGCTAACAAGCATGACCGCTAGGGGAAATAATAGTGTTAAATTTTGCTGATGTATGAGATATTGATAACCCCAATCAATGAATACCAGGACAGCTGCTATCTCTAAAACCCACAACCCCACATTGAAAAAGCGAAGTATGAGTAAGATAAGGAGGAACACTAAGAGTATTTCTATTATATTCTGCCATTGGGCTACGGGAGCCAGAGTTTTATTGATAAAACCTGTTACTGTACGGCTTGTATTTTGAAAAACAGTCGTAAAAGTATTGGGTGATGCTAAAAGTCGCTGTGTAGTAATCATCAAAGTGTAGAGAAACAAGGCAATATTAGCATATAAAATCAAGTAAGCTTTATTCAACATTTGTGTGTGACTCCTTTTAAGTCCCTTTATTTTTTACTGGGGTAATAACTTCAAGTATTCTTCGAGGGTAAGGTTATGTTTCGCCATATACTTGGCATTATCCACACCTACATAGCGAAAATGCCAATCCTCATAATCGACACCGGTGGATGATTTTCCACCTTCTGGGAAACGAAGTACAAAACCATATTCGGGCGCGATTTTCTTCACTTGTGCAACTATGTCTTCAGGACTTTGGTTTAAAGCGTCCACTGTCGACATATCCACAGCTAACCCTGTTTGGTGTTCTGAGCTACCCGCGGGCTGTGAATAAGTTTTAACATTAGTTTCAGCTTCTTCACGAGATATGGGTTGCCCAGTGTTATTCACTGATCCTGCAGCTCCAATCATTTCATTTTCCACATAAGTGTTAAAAAGTTGCTCTTGATAAGCTACAGAGCGATACGCTGAAATCAAGTGTTCTGAGGGATCAATAGCTTGCGCTACTGCCAAAAATTTAACAAGAGCATCTGCAATACGTTGATCAACCTGTACACTGCCAACAGTCGTAAGTTCTGGGGAGAGTTCCTCTTTTGGATTTTCCCTATTTACTAGAACCAAATTCCAGTCAGAACGATGAGCTTTAGGTAAATCGGTGGTTTTACTTTCAGCTGTCGAACTTGAAGATGAAGTCTGGCTTGATTCAGCTGTTTGCTTCGTCCCTTGTGGTTTAAGCTTACTCACAGCAAGTACACATAGTCCAATGAGAGCCATGAGAATGATAAAACTTCCAATGACTCTTCCTTTTTTTAGTTTTCTTTTTTTAGTTCTTCTTTGCATGTTCTACAATCTCTGCTCCAAGTTTACGATACTCCATTGACCCGATATCTCCCACTTCAAAATTGCCATTTTCAAAAGTAAGATGTGTCACGGAACCATTATCCAAATTATGGGGGCGTTCTTTATCTGGTTGAAGCATCTTGATATAGCTTGCGATAGTCATACCATGACTGACTATGACGATATTCTTAGCTCCTGCAGCTTCTGCTTCAGTGGCCATATCAGAAAAGCCATTCATGATGCGGCCAGAGAGCTCTTCCCATGTCTCTGCCCATCCAGCTGTATCTACTTCATAGATTGCACGCGCCAGTTCTTCATCTGAAGGAAATTTCCCTGACTCTTGCATACCTTTTTCAGCAAATATAATAGGAAGAACGCCATCAAAAAGTTCTCCATCATAGCCCCCATCAAAAGAACCAAAGCACCATTCCCGAATACGTTTATCCATCTTATAAGGAATATCCTTATTCTCAGAGTATTCCAAGATAAAGCCCATCGTTTGTATCGTTCTCCCAGAGTCAGAAGAATATGCACGATCAAACTTCAAACCTTTGGATTTGAAACCCAGTCCCAACTCCATAGCGCCGCGCTCACCTTCTGCAGTGAGGGGCGTATCCGACCAACCTTGGGCTCTACCGATTGTATTAAACATTGTTTTTCCGTGTCTTACCAAATAAATCTCAACCATGAACTCACCTTGTCTTCTATTATATATATCCTTAATTATACTTTATTTCAAAGCAATTGAACAGAGAAAAAAACCTCTTCCTACGGAAGAGATTTTCTATCTATGTAGTATCCTTAGCTAAATTTTTTAATCTTCTCTTGAATCTCACGTGCTGAGTCTTTCAGCTTATCAGCTTCTTCTTTGCTGATACTCTCGATAAATCCTGGGTAAGCTTGTGCTCCATCACGCCCAACAAGTGCTGGCGTTGACAAATACGCATCCAATTCAGCATCGTAGTGTGAGCAGACTACAGCTGCTTTAGCATCAGATAAAATGAGATTCATCAGACTCACTGAAGCTGCAGCAATAGCGAAGTTCGTATAGCCTTTTCCTTCATAAACAATGAAGCCGCCATGACGTGCTGAATTTTCAATTTTTTCAAGGTCAAAATTGTTTGTTGCTGCAGTTTTTTCAAAGGGTACACCGCCAATGTTTACTGTTGACCATGCTGCAAACTGTGAATCCCCATGCTGACCGAGCATATAACCATTCACACTTCTCGCATCTACGCCAGCTTCTTCAGCAATATAGCGGTGCAAACGTGCAGAATCCAGATATGTTCCTGTTCCAAAAACTTGGTTTTTTGGTAAGTTAAGAGCTTGTGAATAAAGCTGTGCAATCACGTCGTTAGGGTTGGTTACGATTAAGAAAACACCATTAAAGCCTGAAGCATTGATTTCATCTGCAACTGCTTTAACCATGGGTGTATTAATTTTCAACTCTTGGAAACGATCTTGAGCATCGAGAGCTTTGATGTGACCCAAGGCAGAAATAACGACTTCTGCATCAGAAAGATCTGGATAATCACCGACTGTAATCTTAGTATGACTGTTGAGTAGACTAGCTGCATCAAGCATATCAAAAGCTTCAGCTTTAGACTTGGCAGTATTTTTATCAATAAGGACTAATTCATCAACATAGCCTGCTTGAACAATCATTTGAGCGATCATTGCTCCGACATTCCCTAACCCAATTATACCTACTTTACGCATCTGAATCTCCTTTAAATTATAGAGGGTTCTCCTCATTGTTTGTTTCATTGTATCAAAAAAAATCCCTTTTTTCAGAGATTTTTTCTTTTACTTACCCAAGAACTGTTTTAGCCAACTTGCTTTTTTTAAGATTCCTAAAAGTAATACAGATGTTGCAACTCCTGTTACTACACCTCCCGTCCCAGCTGCATGCACAGCTATAGTATGTTTACGCTCTTCGGCCTCTTTATCAGCATTTGCTGCTGAATTAGTAGAAAAATACTGTGGTGTCCATGAAACATTAGTTTCTATCCCTGTGTGCGGAAGGCGAAGAACTTCCTCTTGAGCAGAAGTTTTAACTACTGTATCTCTAGCCTCTGTCGTGGCAGTTTCTGTTTCCACCTTTTTATCATGGCTATTTGTTTTCCGATTATTTGTATCCTGAGATTTTGCTGAAGTCTCTTCTGTTTCTGGTGTTGGGAGTGACACTGTAGGAAGGCTAATATCCGGCTGCTCTGGTATTATTGGTGGTGCTGTAGGGATAATAGGAACGGGTTCGCCCACAGTTACCAAGGGAAGAGTATTGTCTGGCTTAATTGGCACTGTCGGCGTAATAGCAACAGGCTCGCCTATCGTTACTGGCGGAAGCGTGATATCTGGTTTTTCTGGCACAAGCGGAGGCATCGTTGGCGTAATGGGCTGTGGATTTTCAGGCGTTGTTGGTACTACATCTGTATTTGATCCTTCAGTTATAGAACTCCCAATATTATTATCCTGCAGCATCTGAGATTGCACACGTGCCACTGAAGCAGAATATACTTTACTCGGATTAGGAATGATGATTTGCCCTAATAATATCATGGTTGCTAAGAGCATGCAATATCTTTTCTTTCTCATTATCTTTTCCTCCTCTCTCATTATTTTTGTTAAACACCCTTTTCAAACTCCTGCTGATTTGCAATCGCTTTTTGCGCTCGAAGGGTGCTTGGTTCAGCAAGCAAGCTCTGCTCCACACGAGCATTTTTTATCTCTAACTCCAACAGCTTAACTGCTTCATATAAAGTTCGAGCATCCTCTACACTTAAAGCTTCAATAATATACCCCAAGCTCTTGGCGTTCAGATACTTTTCAGGAACATCAGTACTTGTTAATGTCTCACATGCTAACGCCTCTTTTAAGCTTTCAATCAATAATTGCCTTTTTTCATTGTATTTAGGGAAAAGTTGCTTAACTAAAGCTTTTCGACCGATAGGAAGAGTATTACTTCCGAATATTTTTTTAAAAATATCATTTAAGAAAATCCCAAGTGCACACAATGCAAAGCTTAGCATGAATGTGATTAAAAACGTCTCTAAAACCGAACGTCCTAACTGTTCATGCCCCTGTACAAATGAGAAATCATTTATAATATAAAAAGCCAAGATAAGGACAGGGAAGCTAAAAGACAATAATGCCGAGCGATGATTAATTTTGTTCTGAATTTCTTGATGAAATTCAATGTTTATAACTTCAAGCTGATGGAGCTTTTCTTCGATTGTTTCGATTGTTTCCATCAATTCTTGACAATGATCCAGCGCCACACTCTCCTCCTTTCCCATAGTTCCCTTTCTCTCTGTCATTAGATTTCCAAAACATTCCAATTTTCTATCTCGTGTAACCTTTTGTACACCAAAAAGTAAAAAAAGACTTATTGTTTACATTTTAACATTTTAATTTGCTGTTTTTTGTTACATTTATGTTAAATAAACAAAAAAAACATCCAAAGGATGTTTTTTGATTTATTAATTATGTTTCGATACATTCAATCGGTTAATCGCACGATGAAGCGCAACTTCTGCACGTTTAGCTTCATCAGTCCTATGGGCTGCTTTAGCTTCTTCAAGCTCTTTTTCAGCTCGAAGTTTTGCACGTTC
This sequence comes from Lactococcus formosensis, assembly GCF_037892375.1. Classification (NCBI taxonomy): domain Bacteria; kingdom Bacillati; phylum Bacillota; class Bacilli; order Lactobacillales; family Streptococcaceae; genus Lactococcus; species Lactococcus formosensis. Next base: position 293,235 of record NZ_CP141721.1, read on the forward strand.
CGCACGTGGAACATCGATATCACGATTACGCTCAGCAGAATCTGCAATCACTGTAATCATGCTATCTTTTACTTCGATGATACCGCCATTGACAGCAATATAATCAACGTGCTTCACATCATCAGGACGGCGCACTTTAAGTTCACTAATTTGTAAACCAGCAATTGTAGAAATCATGTTGGGTAAAATCCCCATGTCCCCACCAATCGTATGCGCAAGAATGTAGGTTGCATGGTGATCATAAATAACACCCGCGGGAGTGATGACTTGAATAGCCATGACATTTTCACTCATTTCAGCAACCTCCTATCTTAGTAACCCATTTTTTTAGCTTTTTCGAGAACGTCTTCGATTGGCCCTACACCACGGAAAGCATCTTCTGGGATTGAATCGTATTTACCATCAAGAATCGCTTTGAAATCTTCAACAGTTTTTTCGATTGGTACATATGATCCAGGTACACCAGTAAATGTTTCAGCAACGTTAAAGTTTTGTGAGAGGAAGAATTGGATACGACGTGCGCGATTAACCAATACTTTTTCATCATCAGATAATTCATCCATACCAAGGATAGCAATGATATCTTGTAATTCTTTATAACGTTGGAGCACACGTTGTACCTCCATAGCTACTGCATAGTGTTCTTCACCAACAATTTCAGGTGTAAGAGCACGAGATGAAGAAGCCAATGGGTCAACGGCTGGATAGATACCCATTTGTGTCAAACGACGTTCCAAGTTTGTTGTTGCATCCAAGTGAGCGAAGGCTGTTGCTGGCGCAGGGTCAGTATAGTCATCGGCTGGGACATAAATCGCTTGGATAGATGTTACAGAACCTTGTTTTGTAGAAGTGATACGTTCTTGAAGTTGACCCATTTCAGTTGCCAATGTAGGTTGGTAACCAACAGCTGATGGCATACGTCCTAAGAGGGCAGATACTTCTGAACCAGCTTGGGTGAAACGGAAGATATTATCAATGAAAAGCAAAACGTCTTGTTTTTCCACATCACGGAAGTATTCAGCAATTGTCAAACCAGTAAGAGCAACACGCATACGTGCTCCAGGTGGTTCATTCATTTGACCAAAGACCATGGCTGTTTTTTCAATAACGCCTGATTCTTTCATTTCCCAATAAAGGTCATTACCTTCACGTGTACGTTCCCCAACACCAGTAAATACTGAAATACCACCGTGTTCTTGGGCAATGTTGTGAATCAATTCTTGGATAAGGACGGTTTTACCAACTCCGGCACCACCGAACAATCCAATCTTACCACCTTTAAGGTATGGAGCAAGCAAGTCAATGACTTTAATCCCTGTAACGAGGATTTCATTTGCTGTTGAAAGTTCATCAAAAGATGGGGCTTTTTTATGGATCGGGCTACGTTCTGCATTTTCAGCAAATGCTTCGCCTCCATCAATAGCATCTCCAAGTACATTGAAGACACGTCCAAGTGTTTCTTGACCTACAGGAACGCTGATAGCTTTACCTGTATCGAGAACTTCAAGTCCACGTGTCAAGCCATCAGTTGATTCCATAGCGATAGTACGTACAGCACCATCACCAAGTTCCAAAGCAACTTCAAGGACGATTTTAGTTTTAACGCCGTCTACATCTTTGTAAACGATAAGTGCGTTATTAATCTCAGGAAGAGTCGCGCCTGACGCAAATTCAACGTCGACAACGGGCCCAATGACCTGAGTAATTTTACCAGAACTCAATGTTTTTCCTCCTAGTTTATTTTTCTGTCTTTAATTCTTTAAGAAAGGTTACCGTGTGTTTAAAGCGCTGAAGCTCCTGCAACAATTTCTGTAATTTCTTGTGTAATTGCTGCTTGACGCGCACGGTTATATTGTATTGTCAGATCGTTAATCACTGTCTTAGCATTATCTGTAGCTGTACGCATTGCCGACATACCTGCAGCATGTTCAGCTGTTTTAGCGTCAACAATCGCACCGTAAATCATGCTTTCGGCATACTGAGGTAAAAGCTGATCTAAAATAGCTTCACGGCTTGGTTCCAGTTCGAAACTCACCAATGATACTGGTGTTTCTTCTTCTGGTTCCTCTGATTCATCAAAAGTAATCGGAAGCATTTTTTGCATGCGAGCTTCACTTGTCAATGAATTGATATGGTGATTGTAGCAAACATAGAGCTGATCAAATTCTTCATTTTGATAGCGAGATACAGCCTGACGTACAATTTCACGAACTTCTTCAAAACTTGGTTGGTCAGTCAAACCACGTAATTCATAAGATAATTCTACATTACGTGAGCGGAAAAAATCAGCTCCTGTTCCACCTAGGGCAAGAATACAATATTCATCTGGCCCTTGGTGTTTTTCACGTAATTTATTCATGACTGACTTCAAGATATTGGAGTTGTAACCTCCCACAAGGCCACGATCCGAAGTGATAACTAAATATCCTGTTTTCTTAACTGGACGTTTTGTCATCATTGGATTTTTAGAGGGGCCACGGTCTGCAGCAACCAAGTCGGTTGTCACTTGACGCACCTTATCTGCATAAACCTGATAAGTTTTCGCAATCTTTTCTGATTTTTGCAATTTCGCTGCGGATACCATTTGCATGGCACCAGTGATATGACTTGTTTTTTCTGTTGAAGCAATTTTTGATTTAATTTCGCTAAGTGAAGCGCCCATAATGAACCTCCTTATTTAACGTAATTTGTAGTTTTCTTGAAGGCTTTGATTGCATCGTCAAGTTTTGCTTCATCTGGCAAATCTTTAGTATCTGTGATGACTTGTAAAAGTTCAGCATAGTTGACATCGAAGAAATCAAACATTTTTTCTTCAAAATCAAGAATATCTTCTACAGGAACATCATCAAGGTGACCATGTGTCAATGCATAAAGAATAAGAACTTGTTTTTCAACTGCCAATGGTTTATGTAATGGCTGTTTCAAAACTTCAACTGTACGACGTCCACGGTTCAGTTTAGCTTGTGTTGCTTCGTCAAGGTCAGAACCAAATTGTGTAAATGCTTCAAGTTCACGGAATGAAGCCAAGTCCAAACGAAGAGTACCAGCAACTTTTTTCATTGCCTTGATTTGCGCTGCACCACCAACACGGGATACAGAAGATCCGGCATCAATGGCTGGACGAATACCTGAATAGAAAAGATCGTTTTCGAGGAAGATTTGTCCATCTGTGATTGAGATAACGTTTGTCGCGATATAGGCAGAGATATCTCCGGCTTGTGTTTCAATGAAAGGCAAAGCTGTCATTGAACCACCACCTAGGTCATCGCTCAATTGCGCTGCACGTTCCAAAAGACGTGAGTGGAGATAGAAGACATCCCCTGGGTAAGCTTCACGACCTGGTGGACGACGGAGCAAGAGTGAAAGTTCACGGTAAGCCACGGCTTGTTTAGATAAATCATCGTAAACAACAAGAACGTGTTTTCCGTTGTACATAAACTCTTCACCCATAGCTGCACCCGCATAAGGTGCAATATAAAGCAAAGGTGATGGTTGTGATGCTGAAGCTGTTACAACGATTGTATAATCCATAGCTCCAAGTTTACGGAGTGCTTCAACTTGTGTACGAACTGTAGATTCTTTTTGACCAATTGCAACATAGATACAGATGATGTCTTTACCTTTTTGGTTAAGAATTGCATCGATAGCTACAGATGTTTTACCTGTTTGACGGTCACCGATAATCAACTCACGTTGACCACGACCGATTGGTACAAGTGCATCAATGGCTTTTAGTCCAGTTTGAAGAGGTTCTGAAACTGATTTACGTTGCATAACACCTGAAGCTGGAGCCTCTACAGGACGCGTTTTACCTGTATTGATGTCGCCTAAGCCATCAACGGGTTGTCCGAGTGCATTTACAACACGGCCGATGAGTTCTTCACCGACTTGGATTTCCATGATTTTACCTGTACGTTTTACTGTGTCTCCTTCGCGGATGCTAAGGAAATCACCAAGTACGATAATACCAACGTCTGTACTGTCTAAGTTTTGCGCCATACCATATACGCCGTTATCAAACTCGACAAGCTCACCGCTCATCGCATTTTCAAGGCCGTAAGCACGGGCGATACCGTCACCAACATAAGTGACGACACCAGTTTCAGCAACTTCAAAATCTGGTGTAAAATTTTCAATTTGTTGTTTAATCAGTGAGCTGATTTCATTCGCTTTGATTGCCAAATGTATTTTGCTCCTTTCTGAGTTTTCATGTTAAATGGCTGAGAATTATTTCTCAAAGGAGATTCTTAGAGAATCTCTTTGGCAATTTTTGCCAATTGTGATTTGACAGAAGCATCAATGATTTTTCCACGTGAATTTACAATAAATCCACCGACAATCTTTTCATCTACTGTGTTCACGATTGTTACTTCGTTCAAATCAAATTTTGATTTAGCGAGAGCAACAAATTTTTCGATTTGTGTTTCGGTTAATTTCACGCTTGAAATGACCTCTACGTCAGCAATCCTAAACATATCGTCTGCCGTATTTTTAACTTCAGCAAGAATTTCTGATAAATCAGCTAATCGTCCGTTTGCACGAACAGTATCAAGGAAATTTTTCATCAGTGGTGATGAATTTTCTTTGATACTGTCAATAACTTCAGATTTTGCTGCTGTAGAGTATACTTCTGTTCCGAAGAAAGAAGCAAGATCATCTTCTTTAAAAAGTTGTGTCAGTTCGTTAACCTCAGAAAGAATAACTTCCAATTGAGATTGTTCTTCTGCAACTTCAAGCAAGGCTTTACTGTATTTTTGAGAATTGACTGTTGTCATTTACAACCAACCTCCTATTCGCCAAGCTTAGCAATATAGCTGTCAATAAGTTCTGATTGTGCTTGTGAATCCAAAGATTGACCGATGAGTTTTTCAGCAATTTGTACTGAAATATCAGCAACGTCCCCTTTAACTGAACTAAGCGCTTCTTTGCGTTCTTGTTCAATATCTTCTTGGGCGCGTTTTTTAACATTCGCTGCTTCTTCGTTGGCTGTGGCCAAGATGTTTGCACGATTTTGTTTAGCTGTGTCATTGGCTGTTTGGATAATGCTTGCAGCTTCTTCCTTAGAACCTGCAAGTTCATTTTCACGTTGCGCTAATAATGTTTCTGCTTCTTTTTTTGACAGTTCTGCAGTTGTAATATCGTTATTGATTTTATTTGCACGTTCTTCAAAGATACCTGTAATGGCACCCCACGCAAATTTACGAACCAAGATCAGCAAGATGATGAATGCACCGCTGACAACGATAATGTTACCAAGAACTGTATTCGGAGCAGTTTCTAATAATGTAGTAAGCATTTCTACTCCTTTCCTAGTGTTCTGCTAAAATTTTGTGGCTAATGTAAAGATTTGTCAAAAGAACAAAAACATAAGCCTGAAGAGATGAAATAAAGATTGAGAATGCTATCCAAGCCATTGCTAAAATCCATGTCACAGGAAGAATAAACCAGCCAGAATCAATCATTCCAGCAATAATTCCCAGAAGAACTTCACCAGCAAAGATATTACCATAAAGACGAAGTCCCATAGAAAGGGCATTTGTAAATTCTTCCATAATAGTCATCGGAAGCATTGCTTTAGGTTCTTTCCAAAAGGCATTTTTAAGATAGCCTTTAAAGCCAAACTGTTTCACACCAAGAGTATTGGCGAGTACAATGACCAAGACTGCTAAAGTCAAGTCAACTGTTGAGTTTGCTGTTGGAGAACGCCATAAGCTGATGTTACCCGGTGCAGTGATTTTAGTAACTAGCCCAATAATATTCGAAATCAAAAGGAAAGAAAAGAGTGTAAAACTCATGAGGGCATACTTTGGTAACTCTTTAGCACCTAGATTTTCACGTCCGATGCCGTTAATAAAGTCAACTACCCACTCAAGGACGTTTTGCTTACCTGTAGGCTTAAGCTGCATATTGCGACTTGCCCAATAAATCAAACCAAAGACAATTAAAACGGTCAATGCTGTCATATATAGGATGACACCGTCAAAAGTCACTGGTCCAACATTAAAAGTCCATGTTGATTCCATAGCTAGTCTTCCTTTCTAAATAATTGTTGAGTATAAAAGTTAAATCAACGATTTTTAGAACAAGAAAGCCATAGCTAAGGCGATGAAGAATGTACCTTCGGCAAAGGCAACACCAAGGAACATACTTCCGCGAAGTTTTCCTTCCATTTCTGGTTGGCGTGCAACAGCATTAATAAATGCTGAAACAATAAGTCCATCACCGATAGCGGCACCAAGTGCACTAATACCAATAGCTACTGCTTTAAGAGCTTCAATTGAGATTGTTGTCATTTAATGACCTCTTTCTATGTGCGATTTTTCGCAAATTTTTATTACTATGAAATTATAGTCCTATTCAATCCGTTTGTCAAAACTTAACCTAAGATTATCAAACATTTTTCTCTAAATCGTTCGGCCTTTTTAAAGCAAACGTTTTCTTTAGGATTTGTTTAAGTTTCAAGGTTTTATATTTTAATTTTAAGCTGTTTAACTTAGGCGTTCTTCTTCCTTATAATCAATAGGAAGCCATTTTAAAACGGTCTCGATTTGTTTTGTCCAATAGTACCACTCATGTGTACCTGGTGCATTCTCATAGCGCAGCTCAAAGCCTTTTTCCTCAAGAAATTGAGCCGCTCTATTATTTCCGGAAATAAGATAATCCTGTTCACCACACCAGCTGTAGAGCTTTGGCTTTTCACCTGTATGGTGTTCTGCAAGATAGAGGATACTGTTTTCGCTGTCGTTAAAGTGATCAAGATCGCCAAAAATTCCTGTCCAATAGGCTTCGTTCTCAGCGCTCTGTTCTTTTAGATCAGTCATATCCAATGCTCCTGATAAGCTTGCTGCATAACTAAATTTTTCAGTCGCCAAGGCTAGCTTAAATGCGCCATAACCTCCCATAGATAAGCCTGCGATGAAATTCTTTTCCCTCTTAGTACTTAAGTTAGGAAAGAAATTATGAACCACCTGTGGCAATTCCTTGGCAATCGCATCAAAATATCTCATCCCATAATTGGTATTCGTATAGAATCCCAAGTCAGTTGAGGGCATAACAATCGCAAGTTGGGTATGACGAATTAAACGATCAATCCCTGTTCTTATAAGCCATGAATCTTCATTTCCAGACATCCCATGCAACAAATAAAGCACTGGAATGTCATTTCCATCTTTTACTCCCGTCTTGCTGGCTTCTGGGTAAATCACGTTAAACTTACGATTCATCCCCAGTACTTCGGAGTAATATTCAATATTTATAATAGCCATCTTTCCTCCCATCCCGTTTACTTTTATGATTCAAGTAAACGTTTCCTACTATTATAACATAAGAATTATTACATATCGCCTTATTCTCATTGCTATTCAATCAAAAAGCCAGCCTGTTTTGTCATATAGTATGTAACATTTTTGTACCCCAAACTTACTTTACTGTTTGAATGTGCCAGCTGCCTTTTTTATATAGGAGACGGATCGCTCCTTGCTGGTCTGTCCGATAAATTTTTATTCCTCGTGCAGTTAATTGGTGAAGCGTCTCTTGACTCGGATGTTTATATCGATTATTTTTTCCAGCAGAAATAAGAGCAATCTTAGGCTTAATCGCTTCTAAAAAACCTTCCTTTGTAGAAGTCTTACTGCCGTGATGTCCAACTTTTAGGATATCAACCTCTAAATGTGGATATCCTTTCTGGAGTTTAGCCTCTCCGTCTTCTTCTAAGTCACCTGTAAAAAGAAATTTCTTCCCATAAAATTCACCAAATGTCACTAAAGAATTATCATTATCGCTTTTTCCTTCACCTCCTGTCGTTAAAAATCGGAGATAGCTGTTAAATATGGGAATCTTGTCTCCCTCTTGCACAATGTGAATCTGACTTTTTAAGCTGCTTAGTTTTTTCACAAAAATTTGCTTCTCTAATGCACTAGCTGAGACATAAATATTTTTTATTGGTACTTTCTGAGCTACACTCTTCAAGTCTCCAATATGATCCTCATCTGGATGTGTCACTATCAGGGCATCTATCTTACTCACTCCACGCGCTCTCAGATAAGGGAGAAGTGTACGCTCCGCATTACTTTTATAGCTTCCTTCCCTCCAGTGCTCATCAGTTCTTATCTTTAATCTACCGCCAGTATCTATTAGGATATTTTTACTGTTCCAGCTGTCCTGCAAGAGAATACTGTCTCCTTGTCCCACATCCACCATTGTAATACTTGGGTGTTTAGGATTCTTAACCAGAAAAAAAATACAGAAAAGAACAAGTATTATGACTAAATTCCAATTTCTTTTTTTATAAAAATCCAGTATAAGTCCACTCAGAATAAAAAGTAAAAGTAAAAATATAACATCTGGTTTTCCAAACACAATTGGTTTGTCGAATAAATTCCCAACCAGCTTTACTACTGATTCTAAAACAACAAAAAAAGGATTAAGTAATGTCAGATTAGTACCAAGTAAAGAAAGGAGAAAAACAAAAAGCAAACCAGGTAAGAGTAAAAAATCAAAGATCATACTGAATAGTAAAGTCAATATGATCGATAATGGCTGAAAACTATGGAAATGAAAAATCAAAAGCGGAAGGACTCCTACAGCTAAAACAGTAGAATCAAGTAAAGACTTTTTTAATCCTTTCACTTCTTTGAATTTTCGCGATATGAACGTGATTAAGAAAGAATAGAGCATCGTCAATTGTCCCCCTGTAGTCAGTAGAAAATATGGACTGAACACTATTAAAAGGAGAAAAGTGATAGAAAATCTATCGCTTGGATTTTTAAAAGGGATATTTTTTTGTAGGAGCGCACGTAAGATTGAAAGAGATAAGCCTGTAAGAAATGCATAAAATATCGAAAAGGGAATCTGGATAAAAAAGACTAACTTTCGTGATAAGCCTAGTCTTAGTAAAACATTTCGAAGGAGTTCAATAAAAAAATTCACTTGCATACCTGACAAAGCAAATAAATGGATAATACCGAGACTAGTGTAGAGCTCCTCCATTTCTTCAAAGTCTTTATCTAGACAACCAAACAGAAGTCCTGTCATATAGGAGGACATCGGTGCTGGAAAATGTTCCTGTGTCCAAAGGATAGCTCTTCTACGTATAAGACGTAAATCAAATTCATATGTTTGTTCAAAGCCATGAATTTTTTCTATTTCGAGAAGGCGATAAATACCTTGAGTTCTTAAATACTTTCTATAATCAAAGCCAGAAAAGTTTCTCTGTCCCTCTGGAATCTCCAAAGTACCTTCAAGATATAATGTCCCCTTTACGGCAAGATTTTTAAAGTATTCTTTCTCTTTTTCAGAAGACAACGTGTAAAAAGCTTGATAATCTCTTCCATCTACTTCACCTCTAAAACTGAGCCTACTTCCATTCACTTGAAGAGTATCCATGTAGGGTGTGATTTTAGAAATCTTTGCTGGTTGTTTATTTTCTTGCAATTCATCTTCTTTTTTAACCATGTGTAAGAACAAGCTAAAGCATAGTAAAAGAGCTAACAAACCATAATATTGACGATATAAAGCAACAATAATACTGAAAAGGCTAAAAACAATGATAGGCCATGAAAAACTAAAAATAAGAAAATAAACCAAAACCAAGAGATAAACTAAATAGATAAGCGAAAATTTTTGTTTCATCTGACTAACTGTCCCTCTCCTAATCTACTGTGATTGCTTCTTTCAATTTTTCTAATGTTTTAGGGCCAAATCCACTCACCTTAGTCAATTCTTCCACTGTCTGAAAGGAACCATTTTCAGAACGGTAATCCAGTATATCTTGTGCTTTTTTTGCTCCCACACCACTAAGTTGCTGCAATTCAGTTAAATCTGCTGTATTAATATTAATTTTTGCTTTTTTGGCGGTTTTGTTGGTATTTTCTGTGTTTTCTAACAAGTGATTTGTATCTGCTTCCCCTCGCAAAGGAACATAAACTTCAGCTTCATCTTGCAACTTTTTTGCCAGATTTATTCCTTTTCTCTCCGCTTCTTCCGTAAAACCACCAGCACTTGCTACTGCATCGGATACACGGTTTTTTGAAGACAATTTGTAGATACCAGGTTTTTTAACAGCGCCTTTAACATCAACAATGATTTCATCCTCATCTACCTTTTCAGTATTTTTCTTCTCTGAACCGTCTTTTTCCTTGCTTCCCTCTACCCACTCAGGTAAATCTTCTTCTTTCTTAGGCAGATCAGGAACTTTTTTATTCCAGTAAAATATACCTAAAATAGTCAATGCTAAAACAACTCCAACAATAGTTTTTAAATTTTCATTTATATATTCTGTTAGTTTTTTCATAATTCTAAGTACGAAAAAACATGCAGTTTTTCACTACATGTTTTTACAAAACTATTTTTAAATTCCAAAACTCACAATGATTAAGCCCACAACTACTAAAACAGCTAGGAAACCTGCATTTACGAGAGCAAAGTATTTTACAAATCCTGCCGTTTCACCACGTGCTTGAACGCGAATGATTTTATAGGCAATCAATGTTGCCATTGAAGCAACCATTGTGCCTATACCACCAATATCTGCACCTATAACAACAGAAACAGCATGGGGTGTAAAAGGTGATATAAGAATTGGTGCTGCGATATTAGAAATAATTTGACTCATAAATACCGTTCCTAAGAAGGACATCTGTGGGCCAACAAAGGTATTGCTAATAAAGTCCGTAAGTACTTGAATATTTGCGATATTTCCTACAATCAAGAAGAAGAAAACAAAGGTAAGAAGCAAATGGTAATCTACACCTTTAAAGAGTTCTGGACGATAGAAAAGAACAATTACAGCTACGATAGCCACAGCAAGATAAAAATTAACATAACCAAAAACAGCTGCTGCCATTAAAATCATCAAGGCAATAAAAATTGAGGTTTCTAATCGATTAAACTTATTCACCTTTGTTTCAATTACCAAAGGTTCATTGTCAATAAATTGGCAAGCCAAGTTTAAGAGTAGAAAGCCTGCAAGCCAGAGTAATCCTGTTCCTTTAAAGAATTCCAAATTTGTCAATGATTGACCCAAATGATGCACTGGATTTTGATAAAAAGAATACAAATAAAGATTGTGTGGATTTCCTTGAGGCAAAAGACTCGAACCTGTATGGCAGGCAGGTACAATCATCGCCGCTCCAATATAAACAGACTTACGATTTTTTATTTCTCGAGTAATCGTCAAGTAGAGAGGTAAAATCGTCAATATGGTGAGGTCATTGGTAAAAAATACGGCAAAAAAGAAGGCCAGCATTGTGGTAAATCGTACAAGCTGACGCGTTGTCTTACTTCTTTTAACTAATGTTTGACCCATATAGGACAAAATACCAGTAGATCGAAAACCAGCAATAACTAACATTAAACCAAAAACGGTCACTATGACTTTGTTATCAAAAAATTCAGTTTGTATGCCGCCCATGCTCACTGAAATAACGGCGATAATAAACGATACAAGAAAGACCTTATCAACAATAAAAAACTGGGTCAACTTTTTGAAAGCATTGTCTGGCTTTCTTGTGATTTGCTGTTCCATGTTTTCTCCTTAAAAAACTGATTAATTGCACTCCTACAATTATACAACTTTTTTCCATGAAATTACGAAAAAGATTATAAAAAAAACGATTTTTTTTTGGAAGTATAAATACAGCAAGGAATATCGGTTCTAAAAACTTACTTTAAACAAATAAAAAGTACTGTTTACAGTACTTTTGTAGTCCAAGATTCACAATTCCAAGTCTCAGTTGCAACATCTTGGTAGAATTCTGGTTCATGGGAAATTAAAAGAATCGTTCCCTTGTATTCTTGCAAGGCACGTTTGAGTTCATCCTTGGCATCCACATCCAAATGGTTGGTTGGTTCATCAAGGACAAGAACATTGCTTTCAGCATTCATTAATTTGCACAAACGGACCTTGGCCTTTTCGCCACCACTTAGCACAGCAACCTTACTTTCGATGTGTTTTTTAGTTAAGCCACAACGTGCCAACGCAGCACGAACTTCCGCTTGGTTCATTGCTGGAAAAGTATCCCATATCTCTTCCAAACAGGTTTTTCCATTATCGCTTTTGACTTCTTGCTCAAAGTAGCCAATCTCTAACTTTTCACCTTTTTGAACCTCACCATCAAGTGCTTGTATTTCGCCTAGGATACTCCGCAATAGTGTTGTTTTACCGATTCCGTTTGCACCAGTGAAAACAATCTTCTGTCCACGTTCAGCTCGCAAGTTAAGCGGGCGAGATAAAGGTTCAGTATAACCAATAACTAAATCCTTCGTCTCAAAAATAAGTTTGCTTGAAGTTGGACCTTTTTTAAAGTCAAATTGCGGTTTTGGTCGTTCTGCACTTAACTCAATCATATCCATTTTATCTAGCTTTTTCTGACGAGACATTGCCATGTTACGTGTAGCTACACGTGCTTTATTTCGTGCCACAAAATCTTTAAGGTCTGCAATTTCTGATTGCTGACGCTTGTAAGCAGCCAACTCTTGTTTTTTCTTCATCTCATAGACAGATTGAAAGGCCTCATAATTCCCAACATAGCGATCTAAAGAGCCATTTTCCATATGATAAATGATGTTGATAACCGAGCTTAAGAAAGGTATGTCATGCGAAATCAAGATAAAGGCATTTTCATAGTCTAAGAGATACTGCTTAAGCCATGCAATATGTTCTTCATCCAAATAGTTTGTTGGTTCATCCAGCATCAGGATTTCGGGTTTTGTCAGCAAGAGTTTTGCTAAGAGGACCTTCGTACGTTGACCGCCCGAAAGGTCTTCAACATCTCGCTCAAAACCGATTTCATGAAGACCAAGCCCACGTCCGATTTCTTCCACTTTAGAGTTAATTTGATAAAAGTCACTTTGTTCCAAAATATCTTGCAGTTCGCCGACTTCTTCCAAAAGTTGATCCATTTCTTCTGGAGTCACATCTCCCATTTTCAAATACAGATCATTAATTTCCGCTTCAATATCAAAAAGATACTGAAAGGCACTTGAGAGAACGTCACGAATCGTTTGTCCTTTTTGTAAGACTGCATGTTGATCCAGATAACCAACACGAACTTTTTTAGACCATTCCACTTTTCCTTCATCAGGTTGCAAGGCTCCTGTCACGATATTCATAAAGGTTGATTTTCCTTCACCATTCGCGCCGACAAGTCCAACGTGTTCTCCTTTAAGGAGGCGGAAAGATACATTTTCAAAAATCACGCGCTCACCAAAGCCATGGGATAAATTTTTTACATTGATAATACTCATATTACTGCTCTTTCTTTTACATACTGTTTAATAGTTTAACACAAAAAGTTAAAAGTAGGAAGTTGTGTTATTTGTTCAGGAAATCTGATACATATCTGAGTTTCTGGTTAGAATAGCCCCTTGTAATTTAAAAAGTATAAAATAAATATGCCCCTCATAAATCACAAAGGGCATATTTACACTTATAATATTTTTTCATCGGAAAACCTGTGCCATATTTATTACCCGATACAAGCGAAGATTTTCTTACGAAAATCCCTATTTACTGATTCAATCGGGAAAAAGCCTTGCTTTTTCTTTAACCGATTGAACCCTCCATGCTATAAGAAATCAATCTGTTAAGTTCTACTGCGTACTCCATTGGAAGCTCTTTTGTGAAGGGTTCAATAAAGCCCATCACAATCATATCAGTGGCTTCTTTTTCTGTTAAACCACGGCTCATCAGATAGTATAACTGTTCTTCTGAGATTTTAGATACTTTAGCTTCGTGTTCCAAGGCAACTTGTGAGTTATGAATTTCATTAAATGGAATTGTATCTGATTTTGAAATATCATCCATAATAATCGTGTCACATTCAATATGTGATTTAGAATGTGCAGAGTTTTTATTGAAGGTTACTTGTCCACGATAGTTTACGGCTCCACCAGATTTAGAAATGGATTTAGAAATAATTGATGAGCTTGTATTTGGTGCATTATGAATCATTTTGGCACCTGTATCTTGCTCTTGATTTGCGTTAGCAAAGGCGATTGAAAGCATTGTACCACGTGCGCCAGGACCGTCTAAATAGACAGCTGGATACTTCATAGAGACACGTGAGCCTAAGTTACCATCAATCCATTCCACGGTCGCATTTGCCTCTGCTTTGGCACGTTTTGTTACCAAGTTATAGACATTATCTGACCAGTTTTGAATGGTTGAATAACGCATATATCCACCCTCTTCACAGAAGATTTCCACAACAGCAGCGTGTAAGCTGGCTGATGAATATGTTGGTGCAGTACAGCCTTCCACATATTGAATAGAAGCTCCTTCATCAACAATGATTAAAGTACGTTCAAACTGTCCTGATTTTTCGTTATTGATACGGAAATAGGCTTGGATAGGAATTTCACATTTTACCCCTTTAGGCACGTAAACGAAGCTTCCTCCTGACCAAACTGCTGAATTCAAGGCGGCTAATTTATTGTCTGTTGGAGGGACAAGTTTTGCAAAGTATTTTTTGAAAAGTTCTGGATATTCCTTCAGAGCAGAATCCGTATCGGTGAAGACGATACCGAGCTTTTCAAATTCTTCTTTCATGTTGTGATAAACAACTTCTGATTCATACTGTGCCGAAGCTCCTGCCAAGTAAGCACGCTCTGCTTCTGGGATACCAATTTTTTCAAAGGTTTCCTTAATTTCATCGGGAACTTCTTCCCAAGTACGTGCTGGTTTATCGGTGGGTTTTTGGTAATACACTACATCATCAAAATCAATGTCTGATAAATCAGGTCCCCATTCTGGAAGCTCTAATTTTTTGAAAGCTTCGAAGGACTTGAGGCGGAAATCCAGCATCCATTCTGGTTCTTCTTTTGCGGCCGACATTTTACGAATCACATCTTCTGTCAGACCTGTTCCTGTAGACATAACTAACTCAGCATTATCATGAAAACCAAATTTATATTCTTCTAATACTGGAACTTCTTCTGTCATTATTTTCCTCTCTTTATATGCATTCTAGTGAGTTTCAGATACAGTAGCAGTACCATCTGTCTCAATCGCTTTTTTCAGGGCATTCCACGCCAGAGTTGAACATTTTACCCGTTGCGGAAATTTAGAAACTCCTGCAAGGAATTGAGCGTCTCCAAGGCGCTCTTGCACAGGATCTTCGTGACCCGTCACCATTTCTGAAAAAATCCGTGCCAATTCCAAAGCTTCTGCTTTTGTCTTGCCAATCACAGCTTCCGTCATCATTGAAGCAGATGCTGTTGAAATTGTACAACCGTGCCCACTAAAGGCAATATCGCTAATCTTATCTTCTGTAAACGCAACAGTCAAGCGAATGACATCACCGCAGGTTGGATTGTTCAAGTCAACAACACAAGCCTGCTGGAGTTCACCTGCATGGCGCGGAGCAGAAGAGTGATCAAGAATTACTGCACGGTATAAATTATCTAATTTTGAAAGTGCCATTCTTTTTCTCCGTTTTTCTTAATACTATAAGCCGAAAAATTCTTTTGTCTTCAAAAGAGCATCCACAAGTTTATCGCAGTCTTCTTTCGTATTATAAATATAAAAACTTGCGCGTGCTGTTGATGATTGGCCAAGGTAATTCAACAAAGGCTGTGCGCAATGATGACCAGCGCGTACAGCAACACCCTCCATATCCAAGGCCGTTGCTAAATCGTGAGGATGAAGACCTTGAATATTAAAAGCAATCACACCACTTCGCTCTTCTACTGCTTCTGGTCCATAAATTTCTAAACCGTCAATCGCTTTTAGTTTAGGCATAACATAGGCCACAAGCTCTTGCTCATAGCGATGAATAACGTCCATTCCTATTGTTTCAAGGTAATCAATGGCTGCACCGAGCGCAATAGCACCAGCAATATTTGGCGTGCCTGCCTCAAATTTCCACGGTAACTCTGTCCATGTCGAATGACTTTCATAGACAAAATCAATCATTTCCCCACCAAACTCGATAGGGTTCATTTGATCCAGTAAAGCCTCTTTTCCATAGAGAACACCAATTCCTGTTGGACCACACATTTTATGACCCGAAAAAGCAAAGAAATCCACATCCAAGTCTTGGACATCAATTTTCATATGCGGGACAGATTGGGCGCCATCGACAACAAAGTAAGCACCGTAGTGATGGACCAACTCAGCAACTTCCTTAATCGGAGTAATCGACCCTAAAACATTTGAGGCGTGGGTTAAACTTACAAACTTTGTTTTGGCAGTCAGTTTTTCCTTTAAGTCATCAATGTCCAAAGCACCGTTTTTCAGATAAACAATCTTCAAAAGAGCCCCTGTTTTTTCAGCGACTTGTTGCCAAGGGACAAAGTTTGAATGGTGCTCCGCAACAGAAATAATAATCTCATCACCTGCTATTAAGACTTGCTCTGCAAACTTTGTAACCCAGTTTAAGCTCGTTGTTGTTCCACGAGTGAACAATACTTCTTTCGTAGACGCAGCATGAATAAACTTTCGAACCTTCTCACGTGCCGCCTCATAATCTGCAGTTGCACGCTCTGCAAGGGTATGAACCCCGCGATGAACATTGGCATTATCATGCTCATAATAGTTTATCAAAACATCCAACACCTGCTGTGGCTTTTGGGTGGTGGCTGCATTGTCCAAGTAGACTAATGGTTCATCATTAACTTTTTGATTAAGAATTTTAAAGTCTTTTTTCAAGTCAATCATTAGATTGCCAACTTTCTCTCAATAATAGAGATGAATTCATCACGAACAGCTTTAATTGGAATCTCAGTCACAACTGCACCGAGGAAACCTCGAATAACAAGACGTTTGGCTGTTGTTTCATCTAAGCCTCGACTCATAAGATAGTACATATCCTCAGGATCGACCTGACCGATAGAAGCTGCGTGTCCTGCAGTTACGTCATTTTCCTCAATCAGCAAAATAGGATTGGCATCACTACGAGCACGGTCTGAAAGCATTAATACTCGGCTTTCTTGTTGCGCATCCGCCCCTTTAGCCCCGCGCATGATTTGACCTATTCCGTTAAAAGTCAATGTGCCTCGATCAAGAATAACACCATGTTGCAAGATATGTCCTACTGAATTACGGCCAAAGTTTGTCACACGAGTATCAATCCCTTGGATTTGTTTTCCCATAGATAATCCAACAACTTTGATTTGTGAATGACTGCCATCACCTTTAAGATCACTATCAAAGTCACAAATAACGTTGCCATCATTCATTGTTCCGATAGACCAATCGATTGTGGCATTATTTGCTAAATGACCGCGGCGACTGATATAAGCTGTCACATGTTCCCCTAAACGATCAATTGCAGCAAATTTTACTTGTGCACCTTCAAGGGCAATGACTTCGATAGAAATATTTCCTGTAACCTTAACGTTCCCGTCACCGATACTCTCTAAACGTTCCAAATAATCAAGCTTACTGTTGCGACCAGCAATAATTAAGATATGCTTATTGAAAGGCAAATCTGACTCAGAATCTTGATAGAATTTTGCTTCTACAGGGACATCAATTTCGACATTATCCGGAATATACAAGACTGCACCAGAATTAAAACTGGCAACATTACTTGCTGCTAAGCGATCTTCTTTATAACTCACAGCCTTGCCGAAATAAGTTTCGACTATCTCAGGAATTTCTTCCATTGCTGAAGCAAAATCAGTGAAAATAACACCTTTTTCAGCCAAATCTGGGCGCATTTGTTCCATAACATTTTGGCTTCCCACTTGTACCAAAAGTGGATGGTTAGGCAATTCTGTAAAGCTTGGTACGTTTCCACTTGGCTCAGAATCCCCTATCTCTGTATTATCCAAGCCCCAACGATTGAATTTCACGCGCTCAATATTAGGCATCTCTAACTCTGTCATAGCTTCAAAAGCTGTTTGACGGAGTTCTGATAACCAATTTGGTTCAGCATGCATGAGCGAGAAATTTTTTATTTTTTCATTCATTTAATTGTATCTCCATGATGTGTTTGGTCATTTAAGACTTTCTGTCCTAATGACTTACACGACCTCAACTTATGCTTCTTCCTTATATTCAATCCCTAATTCTTCAGAGATTTTAGCATAACCTTCTTTTTCAAGACGTTTCGCAAGTTCGGCTCCACCTGTCATAACGACACGGCCTTCCATCATGATGTGGACAACATCTGGAGTAATATAGTCGAGTAAACGTTGATAGTGGGTGATGATAAGAGCACCAAAGCTATCACCACGCATAGCATTCACACCTTTTGAGACTACTTTAAGGGCATCAATATCAAGCCCAGAGTCAATTTCATCCAAAATAGCAAAAGTTGGTTCTAACATCAAGAGTTGGAGAATCTCATTTCGTTTTTTCTCTCCACCAGAGAAGCCTTCATTGAGGTAACGCTCCGCCATCTCTTCTTTCATGTTAAGTAATTCCATATTTTTATCCAATTTTTTAATGAAATCCATTACAGAAATCTTGTCATCTTCTGCACGTTTAGCATTGATGGCTGCACGCATAAATTCAGCGTTTGTAATACCTGGGATTTCTGACGGGTATTGCATCGCAAGAAATAACCCGAGACGTGCTCGTTCATCGACTTCTAGTTCAAGGACATTTTCGCCATCAAAGAGAATTTCTCCTTCAGTAACCGTGTAACTTGGATTTCCCATAATTGCAGCCGATAAGGTTGACTTACCTGTACCATTTGGGCCCATGATTGCATGTACTTCATTAGTGTTAATTGTAAGGTTTACACCTTTAAGGATTTCTTTGTCTTCAATACTTACATGAAGATTTTTAATTTCTAAAGTTGCCATTCTAACTCCTTCAATTCATAAGTAAAATATCTTTTACACTTCACCCTCCATTATAACAAAAAAAACAGACGAAAAGCTCATTTCCGTTCTGTTTTGTCATGTTTATATTTTCTTTTACGTTTCTTGCTTATAACTTGCTCTCGATACTCCGAACTCCCAATAAACCTCAAAACATTAAGAAAAGGTTGCCGGTCTTTACCAAGTATACCAACCAAGTCAATAAAGAGGCCTAATCCAAGCAGTAATGCAATAATTAAGAATATTCCACCAATCCGACTTGAAACTTGTAGAATCAATGAAATAAAGGCGAAAATCCCAGCTATGCCATAAATGACTAATACGGCACCACGGTGCGTAAAGCCAATGTACATCAAGCGATGATGCAGGTGCATTTTATCAGCACTGGAAATTCTTTGATTGTTCAATTTTCGACGAACCATTGCCACGATAGTGTCTGTTAATGGTACTCCTAAAATCAAAAGTGGGGTCAAGATAGCTACAGCTGTCGCATTTTTTAAACCTTGCAGCGACACAACCGATATCATGAAACCAAGAAATAAAGCTCCAGTATCTCCCAGATAGATAATCGCTGGATGATAGTTATAGGGAAAGAATCCCATAATGGCGGCTACTAAGGTAAAAATGGTAATGGGTAAGAAGATGCTTGATCCTGGTAAAAAGAAGTAAGACACAATACCCATGGTAAACAGTGAAATCACGGAGACACCACTGGCTAAGCCATCTAGTCCATCAATCAAATTAACCGCATTTGTAATCGAAACAATCCAGAAAACCGTAAAAATAAAGGATAGCCAAGTAGGAAACTCAAGAAAGGGCCCTCCAAAAGGGATTTTAAGATTATCAAAGCGTGCATGGGTAAAAAACCATGTGATTGACGCAGCGAGAAGCAACCCAGCCATCTTCATCTTAGGAGAAATTTCTTTGATGTCATCAATGAGTCCTGTTAAGACGACAATCCCGCCAGCTACAATAAAAGGTGCAATGTAGCTAATATAGGTCACTAAATGGGGCTTGATTCCTTCTGTCACCTGTTTGGGACTCATTAGCGGAAGCTGCGGGTAAACAATCATCGGAAGGATAAAAAGAGTCGCAATTGCAAAGGATGCAAAAATAGCTAAGCCACCTGCTGAGGGCATTATTTTCGTATTGACACGTCGCTTATTGGGCTTATCTACTGCTCCTATCCGGCGTGAAACAAAGGTCATTAATGGGGTAAAAACCAGGGACATTCCGAATGTCACGAAGAGCACAATGAAGAACTCAACTGTGAAGGGAATTCCCTTAATCGGGATTTCTTTTATGGTATCTATCATATCTTAAATTTTTGAGAGAACTTCCAAAGCACGAGTGTTGATCAATATCTCGCCATATTCTTGTAGTGTTTCGCGACTGTTGGCCGTTTCCTGTCCGTACTCTAACATTCGGGCACGCATGGAACTTACAGCTGTCTTTCCTTTTGATTTTTGATTATCTAAAATAATCAAGTAAAACTTGTCTTGATAGCTATAAAGTTCAGACTCTTCTGCATCGATTTTAACATTTTTTACTGCCATCAATAGTTGAGACATATTTTCAAATTCTAGGGAATAGAAGACAAAATCTGGGTCTGGTTTGTTTTCTACTTGTGTTTCTTTAGTTTCAGTTGTACTTGTATCTGCCATTGCTCCGCCATTTTGTTTTAAATCTTCCACACGTCCAAAGAAATCCGTCATGAGCTGCTCAAATTCTTCAGGATCATCTGGAAGATTATTGGGATCAATATCGATGTTTTCTTCAGTAACAATAATATTCACCCCTTTAGGGAAAGGTTGAATTTGGAAGGTTAAAAGTCCTGACGAGAACCGTTCCTCAAGTCCTAGCTCTTCTACCAACTCATAAAAAAGATTTTCCACCATTGATTGGTTCGTAAAAAAATCAGAGAGTTTGACATCATGATCAACCAAATCTTGGAAGGTTAGGCTAATCTTTATTGTTTTTTCGTTTATTTCTTCGTATTGCATATTTTTTAACCTATTATTCTTAATTCTTCCCAATGAAAACCATAACCTTTAATTTTCATTGCAGAATTATTTTTACTTATATTTAACTGTTTCTTCTAATTATAACATATAAAAGGCTGTTCGCGTTTTTTGCCATTTCATCAGAAAATTTTTTCTTCCCCTTTGTTACTCTTACGAAACTTTTTGTATCATTGGAAATTATTATGTTATTTACCTCTAAAATATATTTTTTTGATAAAATAGTGATATGATTTATTACATTCTTGCCAATCCCAATGCCGGCTCACGCAAAGGGGAGCGTTCATTGAAACTTTTATTGCCCTTTCTCGAAAAAGAGGGCCTCTCTTACAAACTCTTTGCGACCGAACATACTGGGCAAGAAGCAGCTTTTATCCAAAAAATCCTGGAAGAGAAAACAACAGATGACCAACTTATCATCTTAGGGGGTGATGGTACCATTTCTTTGGCTCTCAATGCTTTACCTGATGACCTCTCCTTTGGCTATATCCCTTCAGGTTCAGGTAATGACTTTGCCAGAAGCTTAGGGCTTTCTTTTGATCCTATTCAAGCCTTCAAGAATATTCGCCATAACAAGACTAGAGACTTTTACGTTATGCACTATAAGTCTCAATCATTCTCCGGTTATGCGCTTAATAATGTAGGAATCGGTTTAGATGCAGCCATTGTCAAGGCGACTAACGAGGGACGTATGAAAACCATCTTGAACTCCCTTAAGCTCGGTAGACTTTCTTACTTTCTGACTGCCCTTCATGTTTTGTTTACCAAGAAACCCTTTGAAATTAGTGTTTATAACATGAAAAATGCTTTTAAATTTGATAATGCTTTTCTCCTGACTTTTACTAAGCACCCTTATTTTGGTGGCGGTATTCAAATTGCACCAGAAGCAACTAATCTTAGTCAAGAAATTCATTTGGTCGAGTTGGACAGATACAGTATTCCCAAAATATTTACGCTAATCCCTAGTGTGCTTAAAGGCAAACACTTAGAGAATAATCTTTTTCACCATAGTGTTTCCACAGTAGCCGCAGTAACCTCACAGTCCGTTCAGCCTGTTCAAATTGACGGAGAGTCCTTCACGATTCAAGCCAACGACACTTTGACTCTAACTTCTGAAAAACGCAAGATTATTTGTTAATAATGAAACGGAAAATTCCCTCTTTAAAAGAGTTTCTCTTCCGTTTTTCTTTACAAAAAAAATAGCGATATCATCATCGCTATTTTTTATTTTATTTTACTTCTTCAATTTCAGTTTCTGAGACAGTTACTTCAGGAGCATTTGACAAATCTGACAACGGTTCAAGATTACGGTAACGGAACATACCTGTACCAGCAGGAATAATCTTACCGATAATAACATTTTCCTTAAGACCGAGTAAGTGATCTTCTTTACCATGGATTGCAGCATCAGTCAAGACACGTGTAGTTTCTTGGAAAGATGCGGCAGACAAGAATGAATTTGTTTCCAATGATGCTTTAGTAATACCCATAAGTACAGGACGCGCTGTAGCTGGTGTTTTACCTGAAAGGAGAGCTTCTTCATTGATTTTTTCAAAGTCAGAAATATCCATAAGTCCACCAGGTAAGATATCAACATCACCAGTATCCATTACGCGGACTTTACGAAGCATTTGGCGAACCATAACTTCGATGTGTTTATCCCCGATTTCAACCCCTTGTGAACGGTAAGTTTTTTGAACTTCACCGAGCAAGTAAGTTTCAACAGATAAAGCATCACGTACTTGGAGCAAGTGCTTAGGTTCAATTGAACCTTGGATCAATTGGTGACCACGATGGATAAATTCACCTTCTTCAACCATAAGTACATCGGCCATTGATACTGTGTATGAACGTGTATCTGTTTTACCTTTAACTGTAATTTCACGTGTACGTGTCGCAGCGTCTTCCACAATAGATTCAACCGTACCAGTAACTTCGGTAATGATTGCTTCCCCTTTAGGATTACGTGCTTCAAAGATTTCTTGTACACGAGGCAAACCTTGAGTGATATCTGAGCTTGACGCAACACCACCCGTGTGGAATGTACGCATTGTCAACTGTGTACCAGGTTCACCGATTGATTGAGCGGCGATTGTACCAACAGCTTCACCAACTTCAACGGCTTCACCTGTTGCCAAGTTTTTACCGTAACAGTGTTTACATACACCATGTGGTGTTTTACATGTAAATACTGAACGGATTGTAACTTCTTTGATACCCGCAGCAACGATTTGCTTCGCGATATCTTCTGTAATCAATTGATCATCGCCAATAATTACTTCACCAGTTTCTGGATGTACAACTGTTTTACGTGTGTAACGTCCTTCAAGACGTTCAACCAATGGTTCTACCATTTCTTTACCAGTAGCAATATCAGAAATCAAGAGTCCACGGTCTGTACCACAGTCGACTTCACGGATGATAACGTCTTGAGCGACGTCAACCAAACGACGTGTAAGGTAACCAGAGTCGGCAGTCTTAAGGGCTGTATCGGTCATACCTTTACGCGCACCGTGAGTTGAGAAGAACATTTCCAAGACAGAAAGACCTTCGCGGAAGTTAGAAATGATAGGCAATTCCATGATACGTCCGTTAGGAGCAGCCATCAAACCACGCATACCGGCCAATTGTGAGAAGTTGGAAATGTTACCACGGGCACCAGAGTCCATCATCATAACGATTGGGTTAGTCAAATCTTGTTCTTCAATCAAGCGTTTTTCAAGTGTATCTTTTGCACCACGCCAAACATCAGTAACCGCATTGTAGCGCTCATCATCAGTAATCAAACCACGACGGAATTGTTTAGTAATTTGTTCTACACGTTTGTGTGCTGCACCAATGATTTCTGCTTTTTCAGGAACCACTGGGATATCCGCAATACCAACTGTTAAACCAGCCAATGTTGATTGGTGGTAACCTAAGTTCTTGAGCAAGTCAAGGAACTCAGATGTTGTTGTTGTACGATAACGTTTGAAGACTTCAGCGATAATATTACCCAAGTGTTTTTTCTTGAATGGCAATACTGTGTCAATCTCAGCTAAACGTTTGTGAATATCTTCACCAGGTTCCATAAAGAAACGGTCATCCGTTTGAGTAGTGATATTCTCGTCGGTATTTTCGTTCAAGTAAGGCATACCCTCTGGATAAATTTCATTCCCTTCTGGCATGATTGCGTTAAACATTACTTTACCAACCGTTGTAATCAAGATTTTACCTTTTTGGAACTCTGTCCAAGGTTTATTCATTGATTGAGTTGCAATACCGATACGTGTATGTAAGTGAACATAACCATTACGCATTGCAATTTCAACTTCTTCAGGATTAGAGAAGATCATACCTTCTCCTTCACGTCCTTTTGCTTCCATTGTCAAGTAGTAGTTACCCAAGACCATATCTTGAGAAGGTGTAACGACTGGTTTACCATCTTTAGGGTTAAGGATGTGTTCAGCAGCAAGCATCAGCAAACGTGCTTCAGCTTGCGCTTCTTCTGACAATGGCACGTGAATCGCCATTTGGTCACCGTCAAAGTCGGCATTGTAGGCTTCACAAGCCAGCGGGTGCAAACGCATTGCACGACCATCAATAAGTACTGGCTCAAAGGCTTGAATACCTAAACGGTAAAGCGTAGGTGCGCGGTTAAGGAGAACAGGGTGTTCTTTAACAACTTCTTCAAGGACATCCCAAACTTCAGCATCTTGGCGTTCAACTTTACGTTTAGCCGCACGGATGTTGGCAGCCATTTCACGTTTAACCAGTTCAGACATTACGAATGGTTTGAAGAGTTCGATCGCCATTTCACGTGGGACACCACATTGGTACATTTTAAGTGTTGGACCAACTGCAATAACTGAACGACCAGAGTAGTCGACACGTTTACCCAACAAGTTTTGACGGAAACGTCCTTGTTTACCTTTCAGCATATGGCTGAGAGATTTAAGTGGACGGTTACCGGCACCTGTGATTGGACGACCACGACGACCATTGTCAATCAATGTATCAACAGCTTCTTGCAACATACGTTTTTCATTTTGGACGATAATATTAGGGGCATTAAGCTCCATCAAACGTTTCAAACGATTGTTACGGTTGATAACACGACGGTAAAGATCATTCAAATCAGATGTGGCAAAACGTCCACCATCCAATTGAACCATTGGACGAAGATCTGGTGGAATAACTGGAAGGACATTGAGCACCATCCATGCTAATTTGTTACCAGATTTTTTGAAGGCTGTTAAAACATCCAAGCGACGGATGATTTTCACACGTCGTTGTCCGCTAACATTTTTCAATTCTTCTTTAAGTTCAGCAACTTCTGCGTCAATATCAACATCGTTAAGCAAATCTTGAATAGCTTCTGCACCCATTTTTGCAACAAATGAACCAAAACCATTTTTCAAAAGTTGTTCACGATATTCACGTTCTGTCAAAAGTTGTTTCTTTTCAAGATCTGTTTCTTTAGGATCAATAACGACATAGCTTGCGAAGTAAATAACTTCTTCAAGAGCACGTGGACTCATATCAAGTGCTAGCCCCATACGTGATGGAATCCCTTTGAAATACCAGATGTGTGAAGTTGGTGCTGCCAACTCGATGTGTCCCATACGTTCACGACGTGATTTAGCTGTCGTTACTTGAACACCACAGAGTTCACAGACTTGGTTTTTGTAGAAAACGCCTTTAAGCTTACCACAAGCACATTCCCAGTCCTTTTGTGGACCAAAGATACGCTCATCGAAGAGACCTTCGCGTTCAGGTTTTTGCGTACGATAGTTGATGGTTTCTGGTTTTTTGACTTCACCAAATGACCAGTAACGAATTTTTTGTGGAGATGCGATACCAATTCGCATGCTCTCAAATTTATTTACATCGACCAATGTTTTCTCCACTTTCTTTGTATTTATTTCTTTTCTGTTGAATGTTTGTCCGTTGACATAACATTCCTGTGAAGACCGCTAGCTGTGTCTTTTTCAACACAACTTTGCCCGCAAATCTTGAATTAGCAGACAGAAACTCGTGCATTAGGCAGCAATGTAGAACTTATTTTTAAAATAGAAGTTATCCATCAAAATACAGTTCTACATTACCGCCTAGCACACTTGCACAGCGGTTTACCTTAAAAGGCTTTTATCTTAAATTTATTCTGAAAAGCTATTTCTTATTCCAAATAAACTTCGTATTCACAGAAAAGAACAATTATTTTTCTTCTTTTGCTTCGCTAATCAATGCTTGTTCAGTTTCCACTGCTTCAGTAACAATTTGCTCCTGAGCTTCAAGCATTTCTGGCGTAATGTCAATATTTTCTTGACGAACTTCAATTTCATCATCAAGTTCACGAAGATCAAGGACATTTTTCTCACCATCAAGGACTTTAAGATCCATACCAAGCGCTTGTAATTCTTTTACAAGGACACGGAATGATTCAGGAAGACCTGGTTTGGGAATACGTTCACCCTTAACAATAGCTTCATAAGCACGTGTACGTCCAATAACATCATCTGACTTGTATGTCAAGATTTCTTGGAGGACATTTGCCGCACCATAAGCTTCAAGGGCCCAAACTTCCATTTCCCCGAAACGTTGTCCACCGAACTGTGCTTTACCACCGAGCGGTTGTTGTGTAACAAGTGAGTAAGGACCAACGCTACGTGCGTGAAGTTTATCATCAACCATGTGGTAAAGTTTGATCATGTACATGACACCGACAGAAATACGGTTATCAAAGGCTTCACCCGTACGGCCATCGTAAAGGACTGTTTTGGCATCATCAGCCATTCCAGCTTCTTTAACTGTATCCCAGATATCTTCATCACTCGCACCGTCGAAGACTGGTGATGCAATGTGTATACCTAATGTACGGGCAGCCATACCCAAGTGGAGCTCCATAACTTGTCCGATATTCATACGAGAAGGGACACCAAGTGGATTCAACATGATGTCGATTGGTGTACCATCTGGTAAGTAAGGCATATCTTCCATAGGAACGATATTTGAAACGACACCTTTGTTACCGTGACGACCGGCCATCTTATCCCCAACGTGGATTTTACGTTTTTGTGAGATGAAGACACGAACCAACTTGTTCACACCTGATGGCAATTCATCACCATTTTCACGTGTGAATACACGTACATCGTGAACGATACCGCCACCACCGTGAGGCACACGGAGTGATGTATCACGAACTTCACGTGCTTTTTCACCAAAGATAGCACGAAGAAGGCGTTCTTCAGGAGTTGGATCAGTTTCACCTTTTGGTGTTACTTTACCGACGAGCAAGTCCCCATCTTCAACCTCAGCACCGATGCGGATAATACCGTCTTCGTCCAAGTTTTTAAGGGCTTCATCACCAATATTTGGAATTTCGCGTGTGATTTCTTCAGGGCCAAGCTTTGTATCGCGTGTTTCTGACTCGTACTCTTCAATCGCAATAGATGTATAAACGTCATCTTTGATCAAACGTTCAGACATGATGATGGCATCCTCGAAGTTATAACCTTCCCAAGTCATATACGCCACAAGTGGGTTTTGACCGAGCGCCATTTCTCCATTTTCCATTGATGGGCCATCACCAATGATATCGCCAGCTTCAACCTTATCCCCAAGTTCAGCAAGTGGACGTTGGTTATATGAAGTCCCTGAGTTTGAACGACGGTATTTCATGATGTTATAGATATCAAGCTCACCTGATGTACGACGTACACGGATCTCGTCAGCATCTACATATTCAACAGTACCATCATGTTTAGCAATCACAGCAGCACCAGAGTCACGGGCTGTTTGATGTTCCATACCTGTACCAATCCAAGGTGCATGCGGATCAATCAATGGAACGGCTTGACGTTGCATGTTGGCACCCATGAGGGCACGGTTGGAGTCATCGTTTTCCAAGAAAGGAATACAAGCTGCAGCTACGGCAATAACTTGCTTAGGTGAAACGTCCATGTAATCTGCAGTTGAAGCATCAACTTCGATATTGTTACCAACGTGACGGGCCATTACTGTTTCGTTGACAAATTTATTGTCATCAGTCAATGGTGAGTTAGCTTGGGCAACTGTATAGTTGTCTTCTTCGTCAGCTGTTAAGTATTCAACTTCATCTGTAACAGTCCCTGTTGCGCGATCAATACGACGGTATGGTAACATGATGAAACCATATTCATTGATTTTGGCATAAGAAGACAGGTTATTGATCAACCCGATATTTGGTCCCTCAGGTGTTTCAATCGGACACATACGGCCATAGTGAGTGTAGTGAACGTCACGTACTTCATATGAAGCACGGTCACGTGAGATACCACCAGGACCTAAGGCAGAGAAACGACGTTTGTGTGAAAGCTCTGACAAAGGATTGTGTTGGTCCATAAATTGTGACAACTGTGAAGAACCAAAGAATTCTTTAATTGCAGCTGTTACAGGACGAATGTTAATCAATCCTTGAGGTGTCATATTTTCATTTTCAGAAGATGACATACGTTCACGGATAACACGTTCCATACGTGAAAGACCGATACGTACTTGGTTTTGAAGCAATTCACCAACTGAACGGATACGACGGTTTCCTAAGTGGTCAATATCGTCAACCTTACCAATACCTTCAGAAAGACCTAACCAGTAGTTGATATTAGCAATCACATCTGCTGGCATCAACACACGGTTTTCAGCAGGAATTTGACCGTTAGAAATCAATGTCACGACACGTTCTGGATCTTTTGGAGAGTAAACTTTCAATGTTTGAAGTTCAATTGGTTCAGGGATAACAGCATCGTCAGATGGTTGATAAACTGTTGTATTGAGACCATTATCCAAAAGATTTTCGATAGAATCCAATACATCACGTGTTACGAGAGTATCAGATTCAACAAGAATTTCGCCTGTTTCAGGATCAACGATTGGTTCTGCCAATGTCAAACCAAGGATACGGTTTTTAAGGGCAAGTTTTTTATTAAATTTATAACGACCTACAGGTGCAAAGTCGTAACGACGTGGGTCGAAGAAACGTGCAATTAAAAGTCCACGAGAGCTGTCCGCTGTTTTAGGTTCACCAGGACGGAGGCGATCATAGATGTCTTTAAGCGCTTCTTCAACACGAGTGTCTGATGGGTTTTTGTGAACATCTTTACCCAATGTTGTATTGAGGAGTTCACTTGGTCCCATAAGTTCAAGGATTTCATCGTCACTACCAAAACCAAGTGCACGCAACATTGTTGTAAATGTCAACTTACGTGTACGGTCAATACGTACATAACCAACACCTTTAGCGTCTGTATCTAATTCAAACCACGCACCACGGTTAGGAATAGTTGTATGACCATAAGATTCCAAACCATTTTTATCTGTTTTAAGGTGGAAGTATGAACCTGGGCTACGTACCAACTGGCTGACGATCAAACGTTCAGAACCGTTGTTGATGAATGTACCCATTTCAGTCATAAGTGGGAAATCACCGAAGAAAACTTCTTGTGTTTTCAATTCGCCTGTTTCTTTATTTACAAGGCGGAAAGTCACATGGATTGGTGCAGAATAGTTTGCATCGTGAGCACGGGCTTCATCCACAGTGTATTTAGGGGCTTTCATTTCATATCCAACAAATTCAAGCTCCATTGTGCCCGCAAAGTTGTCAATTGGAAACATTTCTTTGAAGACGTTAGCCAAACCTTCGTCAAGGAAGTTTTGATAACTTGCTGTTTGAACTTCGATCAAGTTCGGCAAACCAATTACTTCTTTGATTCGTGAAAAACTGCGTCTTGTACGGTGTTTACCGTATTTTACGTCATGTCCTGCCAAGTTGATTCTCCTCATTCTATTTTTCCAGTTTTTCTGGATGTGTTATACAAGATTTGTCGTTTTTAAGTTTCTTATGAAAAATTCTGAAAAGTCAGTAGTTTGTCTTTTTCATTACTTTTTAGATTTTTTACAGTTCAGAAACGGCAAAAAAGCAACGAAAACTTGACGTTTCGTTGCTTACAAAACCCGTGGGGACAATATTTCCCACAGAATTTGTCGACAAACCATTACCCTATATTATATCATTTATCGACTGTATTTACAAGGTCTAAACACCTTTGAAATACTTTTCTTTCGGTCTAACTTTGCCTTTGTCCGACACTTCAACACCTTCTAATTTTAACAAACGAATTTGTTCTAGACGTCCCTCACCGTGCAAGCCTATAGTGCCATCCGATCTGATGATTCGCCACCAGGGTAAACGATGTCTCTCTGATAAACCATGAAGCACTCTTGCAACTTGCCGCGCACCATTTATAAGGCCTGCCCGCAGTGCGATATCTCTGTAGGAGCTCACTTGCCCGTAGGGAACTGCTTTGATTTCCCGAAGTATCCGCTGGGTTTCTGGCTTAAGATCTGCAAATTCTTTTACCATATTTTCACACGTTGGTCAGGTGCGCGGTACATCCCATCACTTTCTTGCACATCAAATGTCTGATAAAATTCTTCTAAGTTTGTCGGTGGAATATTTGCACGCAATTTCGCTGGAGCATGGACATCCATTGAAAGAAGCATTTGTTGAAATTCTATACTGGCTTTCATACGCCATATCTTACCCCATTGGCTAAAGAAATCTGTAAGATTAACATCTTCTTCTTTTTGCGCAGCAGTCATCGCTGCCGTGATTCCTCCTTGGTCGGCAATATTTTCTGAAACAATCAACTTACCGTTTGCTGGGCCAGCTTCGGTCGCCACGCCATCAAAAGCTGCAATCATTTCTTCTTGTTTCTTTTCAAAAGCCTCATAATCTTTGTCTGTCCACCATTTGTTGAGGTTACCATACTTGTCAAACTGCGCCCCGTTATTATCAAAAGCATGCGAAATTTCATGTGCAATTACTGCACCAATACCGCCATAGTTTTGACTGGATGATTGTTCAAGACTATAGAAGGGTGCCTGTAAGATAGCTGCTGGAAAAACAATCGTATTGCTGTCGGGACTATAATAAGCATTAACCATATGAGCCGGCATATGCCACAAGCTCTTA
Organism: Lactococcus formosensis; assembly: GCF_037892375.1. Taxonomy (NCBI): domain Bacteria; kingdom Bacillati; phylum Bacillota; class Bacilli; order Lactobacillales; family Streptococcaceae; genus Lactococcus; species Lactococcus formosensis. The sequence goes on from NZ_CP141721.1 coordinate 324,021, forward strand.
TCAACTTCTTCGCTAAATTTTTCATAGTGACGCGCAGTGAGTAATTCATCAAAATGACAGGCGTCTTCGTAGAGACTCCCATTTCCAACTTTAAAACGACTATATATTTCTGGAAGTTTGTCCGGGTAGCCTATGAACACAGTAATTGCACTCAATTTTTCAATAGCCTTATCAATCGTTGCACGACTAAGCCATTCATTTTTATCTAAGCGTTCTTGGTAAACTTTAATCATCTCAGAAGTCATGTGCTTAACGTCTGACTTAGCTTCTTCTCCAAAATATTTTAGACCGTAATAAAGGCCAATCACTTGACTGAAATAATTCTCCGTTATATCGAGTTGATGTTTTTCTTGACTCCTTGCCTCTGATACATTCGATAAAAAACGTCCATATGCAGACCCTAAAAGTCGTAATTCATCTGAAAGTAAGCCGGTTGCCTTACGCGCGATTTTCACCAGCATCCAAGCTTTAATCAGGGGCCAATTTTCTTCGTTAATAATCTCGTCAAAAGAATCATAAAAACGATTTTCAAAGACAACTATTTTATCAGGTTCTGTGTTGACTAAACCTTTGATAAATGAATAAAAATCTATATTTTTTAAATGCTTTACAAATTCTTTAAAAGGAATTGGATTGTATAGCTCCGCATATTTAGCCCATTCTTCTGCTGTATTTGCTGATTCCACCAAAAGACTATCAAAAGCTACAGCTTTAGCTGCGATTTCTTGTGCATTTTTTTGCCCAAAATGCTCTAGTATTTCTTTGGAGTTCTCTTGCCAAAAGTTCAACAGTTCTGCTTTACGAGGATGATTTTCTTCATAGTAAGTAGTATCAGGCAAAATAAGCCCAGGACCAGTGAAGCCCAAAGAGTGATGCACTGCATCCTTCATATCTGCATCAACGCTGATTGAGAAAGGCAAAGGGGCTTGTGAATGGAAGATTAAATCAAGTAAATGTGTGCGAAAATCCTCGAACGAATCAAGACTTGTTATCTTATCCATTTCTCTAATAACGGCAGAGAAATCATTTTTATTACGACTTTCCCAATCCCCCGCTTTATTGTAAAACTTTATAGCTTCTAACAGTTCAGGATTATCTTCTGGAAGATCTACAGACATGTGCTGCAAATCAGCTGTTAAGTTTTTTTCATTTTCTAATACCAATTCATCAAAAGCAGAGATACGTGGTTTATCAGTTGGTATCTGCGCCTTTTCAAGCCATTCGGCATTTACTGTTGCAAATAAATCATCTTGTATTCGTGTCATTATAACCTCCTGAAAACGTTTTTTATATTATAACATAAAAGAAAAAGCAAACTTCCGAACAGCTCTGCATTCTGAAATTTGCTTTATTTAGATTTTTATTAAATATGAAGTTTTTGACGAAGTCTTGTACCTCGGCTCCCCATTAACTTTTCAAGTAAACCTGCCTTGGCTGCAATATAAATGTAGGTGAAGAAACCACCGCCTCCAGCTATAGCTACTACAAGTAAAGCTTTGAAATGCCCAGGAGCAAGAGGAAGTAAGATTAACGACATCAATCCATAAAGGACGAATGTAACAACAGCCATGATTGCTGTAATAATCGAGATTCCAATGATTCCTTTTAATGTACTTTTCACACGGAAACCTGTAACTTCATGAATCTTACGAATGATAATCCATGTTCCATAACCAAAAGCAATCGTTGTTGCCACAAGTGGACCATAAGAGTGGAAAATCATAATTGATGGTATTTGCAAAATCAATTTAATTACCAATGTGATAATGAAATAACGCATCGCTACCTTAGAATAATGCAAAGCTTGCAAGATTGGGGCAACCATCGTGTACAGGGCCAATAAGAAACTTTGGAGGACGGCCCAGATAAAGAGTGCAAGCTGTAAACTGTTTACCGAACCATAGAAAAGTGTATAGATTGGGGCAGCCAAAATCGTCATCCCTAAGACCGCAGGCAACATAAAGGCCACAAACAGTTGAAAATCATAAGAAATCAAATGCGCTGTTTCTTTGTAGTTTTTCTTTACAAAGTTAGAAGCAATAAGTGGTAAGGCCACAGCGCCTAAAGTCATCGCTTCACCAATGAGAATCATTGTCAACTTATCGGTATTAGCAGAAAAGTATGAGAAGAAAACCAAAAGCTGTGTATCACTATAGTCTGATACCCAACGCATTACCGTAACAAAGGTCGCTTGGTCAATAATTTTAAAGATTTGAATGGCTGAGCCAATAACAACAAACGGAATAGCTTGATAGATTGTTTGTGAAAGCAGGCGCCAAGCACTAATCTTTGTAATACTTGGGCCCGGATTAATGATCTTACCGATCATATTGTTTTTGATCAAATACCAAAGCAAGACAGCACAAGAACCGAGCATACCGATAAAGGCCGCTGTTGTAGACTGGACAACTGCTTGTGTCCAATCTCCACCTGAAAAGCCAAGCTTCATAATCATAAAGGTAAATACCAACATCCAGATTACACGGACGACTTGCTCATAAATCTGACTCAATGCTATCGGCTTCATGTCGTTTAAACCTTGGAAGTATCCCCGAATGACCGACATAGCCGGGAAAATAAGAATGGCTAGAGAAAGTGAGCGCATCACCTCTGTCAGGTTTTCTCCCCCACCAGACATGACTGCTAATGCGGGCGCACCAATATACATCACACCAGCTGCTACAACACCAAGCCCAACCATGAAAATAAAGATTTGACGAACTAAGCGGTTACTCAGATTTTCATCTCCCATCGCGTTATAGTGAGCTACTTCACGCGCAATAGCTACAGGCAAACCAGCAGTTGAAATCAAAAGAAAAAGTGCATAAATATTATACCCCATTGAGAAAAGGGCATTCGCTTCATTATTATGTTCTCCCATCCATGCAAACCACGGAATGATGTAAATTGCACCTAAAAGACGAGATAAAATATCTGCTAGTGTAAACCATAAGGTCCCACGCATCATTGTATCTTGCTGTGCTGCTTTATTGTCTCGAATCTCTTTACGCTTGGTTTCTGCATCCATTTGCTGGAGCTTTTCTTCCATGCTGAGATTATCAGTCATTTCTGTACTATTCATTTTTCTATTTTACCATGAAGTAGGCTTTTTTGACAATAAAAGTTTATAACATATCTAGGATAGACAAGCTCTATACCACGGGAAAATTTCAGATAGAGTAGTTGTGTACGTTTATTTACTTGAATCGTGATCTACAATTCGTTTAAAATTCCAGAATGTTCGACTCAAAAGAAGCATTGAAAAAAATGCCACAGTATAACGATTAAAGCAAGTTGTCAGAAGAATGAAGGCAAAACCCAAAATTCCTTCAAAAAGATAATCCTTTATCTGTCGTTCGACCTCCATTAACTTTAATATGCGAGCACTGGCAAAATAAGCCCGGATTACAGCATTCGTCACTATCAAGAAGACCGTTGTCAGGACTACAGTTAAATCCATGGACAAAGCTACAGTTAAATCCATGGACAAAGCTACAGTAAAAAAAGATAAAGCCATCAGGTAAGAAAGAGTCTGAATTTTTGGCAGTTGTTTTTTGTAATAGCTTAACTCCGCTGTTCTTTCCATGAATGCCACGTTTTGGAAGATGAAGATACCAATGTAATTCAGAATGAAACTGCTCTGAATTATCAAAAGAAGCCCTAAAAGCGAATCCAAATTCGTGAATACACTTTCCTCTGAAACAATGATAAGAAAACTAGCACCAAGGAAAATTAGAGCGCTAAAAATATAAGTTTGGTTATTTTTATTCATAAGGATGATTAATAAAAAAGCCGGAAATTCCCCATTGTATAGATAGCTGCACCTGCTGAAACACCTATCACAGCACCAAGTGCCCAATTCCATGCTGCAACAGTCGCTATTTTAGACGCAATTGCGCCATAACTATAGACATAAACACCACGCGCGAGAGCCTTAATCTGTGTCCAACCAAACCCTACCGCCGTTAAAGCCCTGCGCATCCCTGATGAACGATGCCACAAGCCTTCCAAATTCCTTCCAACCATTCGGATAGAAAAAGCACGCGGTGCCAATAATGGCACGTTTTGACTTGCCATCAATTCTTTTTCTTTTTGTTGTAAAAAAGCCAAGTCAGATTCGTCAAAGGTAATCTGTTCAAGCGAATCCCAAATTTCACTTTGTTGTTGACTTACTTGAATATCATTCGCTTGTACTAGCCCTGTCACAGACGGTCCAACTGTCGAAAATAAGAGAGTGAGCGCAATCATACCAACTATCGCTTTTTTAGTTTGTCTTTTCATTAAATTTTCCTTTCTGTGGCTATGATATTTTATGTGTGAATTTTTCAGCAAAGATACGAATAATAGTTGAAGCACTTAATCAATCCTATCCATTTATATCGCTTATAGTTAGTCTATAACAACATTACAGCTAAAGACAGTTATAACTTAGGCTTAAATTACTATATATTGACAGTTCTTTGTTAACTTAGTTAATGGAGAAATTGCCATAACCAAGCGTTTTATTGTTAATTTACCTCAGTTTTAAAGCATAAAAATATTAAAATTCTAGGAGTCATTTATGAAAAAAACATTACCCATAGGAGAAACATATCGCTATTTTCGTACTTCTAAAAATTTCGCACTTAAGGAAGCGGCGAAGGACTGCATCTCCATTTCTCAACTTTCTAATTTTGAAAACGGACGGAGCCATGTTTCCTGTCTTGTTTTGCTCTATCTCTTGAATAACATAAACGTTTCTCCTCATGAATTTTTCCATCATCTCAATGTCCAACTCAATCCCTGGGACTGGTTTGAAGAACGTCATATGGCTCACCTAAACAGTAATATGCTCCATCTTCAAAAAATTATCCAAAGATATGAAAAATCACTTATACAAAGCTCGCCTTCCACTCAAAGATTAGAATTTGATAAATTCCGATTAGAGGCGACCATGAAGCAGCTAGATTCCCATTACCACCTCTCTCCTAAAAGTCTTACTGTTATTAAACACTACTTAAAGAACATCAAAATATGGGGCGAATATGAATTTGATTTGTTGAGTGACATAGCTGTATTTCTTGACTTAGGTACCTTATCAAAGTTTAGCCATAAAATACTTAAAACAGCGCGATGCAGAAACATTTACCCTCTCACTCAAAAAGCACAATTAAGGTCCGTAATAAACGTCCTCGAGATTTTTATAAAAAAGAGGCAGAAATACTTAGCGGAAGAACTACTGTATTTTATTAGCACTTTAAATATTCCAGAAGATGATCTTTTTGATAGAGTAAATTTCATATATCAAAAAGCGTTTTTTGAAGTAAGTTTTGGAGATACAAGCGCTGTAAAAACAATGAAAAAATGTCAATATTTTTTTGAACTGTGCGGATCCTATCAAATTGCTCAGAAGCTAGAACAAGAAATTAAAAGCTTAGAGACTTTAATAAAATCAAGAAAGCCAAGATAAATACCTCCTGTTAGGGTATAGTCCCCTGTAATAGAAAATACTAAAACGTCTACCAAGTGAGAAAAACACAAGTGAAAATGGTATAATTAAGCCTACGTATAAGAAAAAGCACCTAACCACACTTAAGTGAAGTACCTTAAAATTTAGCTCTCTCCAGAGTTAAATGGTGTAAATAAAGGAGGCAGAAAAGTCCATGATCAAAATACATGATGTTTTAGAAATTCTGAAAAAAGATGATAACTTTCACGAAATCGTCTTCGAAAAAGAATATTACTATAACTGGGAGGAAGAATTAACCTTCGATCAACTAAGCTATGATAGCCGAAATACTTCTGCATCAACCCTGTTTTTTGCAAAAGGGTTAAATTTTAAAGCGGAATATTTAGAAAACTTAGCGGCACCGTTCTACATTTCAGAAACAGACTATGAAGTGGAGATTCCTGCAATCATTGTTTCCAATGTCAAACGCGCAATGAGTCTCCTCGCCCAATCCTTTTATGATTATCCACAAAATGAACTCAAAATTTTAGCTTTAACTGGTACGAAAGGAAAAACAACTTCTGCTTACTTCGCTAAATCAATCTTAGATGAAATGAACGGGCAAAAAACAGCTTTGCTTTCTACAGCAGAAACAACTCTTGATGGGAAAAATTTCTTCAAATCTGAGTTGACTACACCCGAAAGTCTTGATTTACTCAAAATGATGCGCCAAGCTGTGGATAATGGAATGACACATCTTGTGATGGAAGTAAGTTCACAAGCTTATAAAACCGAACGTGTCTATGCTATTAACTTCGATGTTGGCGTCTTCCTTAATATCTCTCCCGACCATATTGGCCCCGTGGAACATCCTACACTCGAAGATTATTTTTACTGCAAGCGACAACTTTTACATCATTCGGATTACTTTGTGGCCAACAGTGAAATGACCCACTTCAATGTGATTAAACAAGAATTAGAAGAACTCGAAATCCCGCATGATTTTTACGGCGAAATGTCTGACAATCAAATCATCGCTTCTCATGCACACGATTTTACAACAAGTGGTAAAATAGCTGACCATTTTGACATTCGTTTGCTTGGAAAATTTAACCAAGAAAACGCCTTAGCTACAGCTTTAGCAACCCAACATCTAGGAGCAACAATCGAACAAATTAAAAACGGCTTAGCGAAAGCCGTTGTACCTGGACGCATGGAGATGTTAACTACAAAAAGCGGTGCAAGAATTTATGTCGATTATGCTCACAATGGCATTAGTTTGAAAAACTTAGTATCTGTTGTTGAACCACATCATAGCGGTAAAATCGTCTTGGTTTTAGGAGCTACAGGTAATAAAGGTGAAAGTCGCCGTAAAGATTTTGGCCAAGTTATCGAAGCACATGAACGTTTAGAAGTGATCCTCACGCAGGATGATTCTAACCACGAAGATCCTAAAGCTATTGCTGATGAAATCGCAAGTTATGTTTCTCGTTCTTGTGATTTCGAAAGAGACCGAGCAGAAGCTATAAAACAGGCTATTCAACGTGTAACAGATAAAGATGATGCTGTTATTATTGCCGGAAAGGGTGCGGACAAGTTCCAGTTAGTCAATGATAAGCGAGTACCTTATCCTGGTGATAGAGCCGTAGCTGAACAATTTCTTTAAAAAAATGCCTCATCGGCATTTTTATGTTTTCCAATAAAAAAAGCAGCTTAAGCTGCTCTTTTTTATTTGGCATTATGTAATTCATCTTCAGAAAGATCTGTTAATGAAGCATATTCTGCAGGGTAACGTTTTTTGTAGCGGTTCATCATGAAGAAGGCTACCAAACCAAAGATAACTGGACCAGCAATCATTGATACCACTGTTTGGATTGTATCGCCAAGAACTGCTGAACGTTCAGCAACTGGCAAAGCAAAGTAATCTGTGATTGGTTGGATTACTGTGAAGGCATTTGCAAAAGCAACAACTAGAAATGTTACCGTTACAGCCGCCATCGCTACACCTTTAGATTTGTAAAGTGTGAATGGTTTTTCGATGTTGTCATTGAGTTTGAATTTTGCATAGGCAATGACGATAAAGAGGTAAGGTAATGTCATTGCAACATTGGCCATGTTTGTCAAGATTGCAAAGAATTTCGCTGCTGCTTCTGCACCACCACCAAGGTTAATAAGCATATTCAATAAGATGATGACAAAGACGATGACAAATTGGATAACCATCGCAAATTTAGGCATACCTGATTCTTTATCAAGTTGTCCATAACGACCTGGCCAAAGTTTATCTGGTGTACCAGAAATAATTTGTTTAACAGGGCTGTAGATCAATGTAAAGAAAGCACCCATCAATGAAAGCAACATTGCAAGACCCATGTAACGGGCAAGGATTGAACCGATAACTACCGCACCTGAATGGCTCATACCAAAGGCAGCTCCAAGCGCTTCACCAAGATATTGCATTGTTACATAACCCGCATTACCAAGGTTGATTGTTCCAGCTTTTACGCCTTCATAGAATGCGCCGCCTGTTTGGTAGTTCATGAAGAAACCAACACAGAGAATCATTACAGAATAACCAATGGCAATGATAAGTGCTGATGTTACAACACCACGAGGGAAGTTTTTCTCAGGTTGGTCTGTTTCATCAACCAAACCACCAACAGCTTCAACACCACCATAAGCAAAGATGGCAAATACCATGAAGGCAATAAAGCCAATCGCTGAACTGTTATTGAAGTTAGGGTTAAGGCTGGTTACAAAAGCTTCAGCAGTAATTGGTGTTGTTGGATGTCCATTAAGAACAAGAACTAACAGAGCACAAATCAGGAGGATCGCATTCAATGAAAGAACAGCTATACCACCAAGGGTAGCGAATTTTTTAACCGCATCCAAACCACGAAGTGCAAAGAAAGTGATTGCAGCAACCCAAATCATAGCAATGATTGAGAGAATCCATGGATCTGGTACATGAAGCGAGTTACCAAAAATCATGTTTGTGATGGGTACCATGATACCATTTGAAACGTTGACCATCCACACCAAATATGAAGCGTACCACATAAATGTTCCGACGAAGGCGAAAGTTGGACCAACTGCTTTCTCCATCCAAGAATAGATCCCACCTTTTTCTTCTTTGAACGCTGAACCAAGTTCAGTTACCATGAAGGCAAAGGGCAGGAAGAAGAATAATCCTCCTACGATATACCATGGAATCGCAGCATAACCCATCATGTAGAATGCACGTGGGATGTTGTTAAATCCATATACTGACGTGAAGATCATCAGGCATAAGCCGACAAGAGAAAGTTTCCCTTTTGCTTTATCAGACATCAAATGTCCTCCTTTTTTTATAATCAGATTGACTGATTGAAAATATTTGTAAATCAAGTAGCTTAAAGCACTTGTATAATTACCATAAGTAAAGGCGAGCTAGTCATTCTACCATAAATCTCAACAGTGAATTATACTGTCTTTTATAAAAGATAGAATAGAACAATCATAACTAGAATTCGTTATAATTGTGCGACAATTTTAAGAAAAACCTAAAACAGGCCGCCAGAAGGCGACTTGTTCATAGATTTATTTATTAGAAAACTGTAGTGCTCAAAAATTAACTTGTGGAAAGATAACCCTTCCAACCTTAAGAACTATTTTAGCTTATTATGCCTTATTTTTCAACTTTATTATTGAGTTTGAGCATTTCGAGAAGTACGTCAACTGCTTTTTCCATAGTTTGTAAGCTTACAAACTCAAAACGGCCATGCATGTTTTCACCACCCGCAAAGATGTTTGGTGTTGGCAAGCCCATGAAGGAAATTTTAGAACCATCTGTACCACCACGAACAGGTTCAATTTTTGGTTCAATATCCAAGTTTTTCATTGCTTCTTCGGCAAGATCAATGATGGACATGTCTTTCTCGATAACTTGAGCCATGTTGTAATATTGATCTTTGATTGTCGCTTTTACGCGTTCAGAACCAAGTTCAGCATTCATTTTATCAGCGATTTCTTGCATCAATGCTTTACGTTCATTAAACTTGTCTTCTGCATGGTCACGAATGATGTATTGCGCACGCGCTTCTTCGACAGTACCGTCTAATTTCAAAAGGTGGAAGAAACCTTCACGTCCCTCTGTTTTTTCTGGACGATCAAATTCTGGTAATTGTGCATGATAATCCATTGCTAATTGCAAAGCGTTAACCATTGTATTTTTGGCTGTACCTGGGTAAACATTTTTACCTTGGAATTCCAAAACAGCACCAGCAGCTGAGAATGTTTCATATTCCAATTCGCCAAGTGGTCCACCATCAACAGTATAAGCAAAGTCAACATTGAAGTCTTCAACATCGAAACGATCAGCCCCTGTACCGATTTCTTCATCAGGACCAAAACCAATCCGGATTTCTCCATGTTCAAACTCAGGATTAATATTGATTAAATAATCAGCCAAAGTCATGATTTCAGCGATACCAGACTTGTCATCAGCACCCAAAAGTGTTGTGCCGTCTGTATGGATTAATGTTTGACCTTTGTAATTTTTCAAGTTTGGGAATTCTGCTGGATCAAGACTGAAACCAGAATCACCAAGTTTAATAACAGACTCTCCATCATAGTTTTCAAGGATTTGAGGATTGATACCTTCTGCATTAAAGTCTGCTGTATCCATGTGAGAAATCAAACCAATTTTACGGACATTTTTATCTGTTGTTGCTGGGATAGTTCCTACAACATAACCGTTTGATTCAAGATAGTGTACATCTTGGATACCAATTTCGCGCATCTCATCCGCCATTTTATGAGCAAAATCGACAAGAGCAGGGACAGATGGAACTGTTGTTGAATTTTCATCTGAACGTGTGTTTACTTTGACGTAATCAAGGAAACGGGGTAACAATTTTTCGTATTTCATTTTTATCCTCCTATGGAAATGAAGTTATTTAATACCTTTGTTTGTTGGATTTGAGCAGTGATGAAGTCTTGAGGGAAATCAAAATAAATTTCTTCTAGTTGGAGTGTGTCGTCAAACGCAAGATTTGACGCAAACTCTCGTTTACCTACTGCGGAGATATAGCCGTATTTTTCTAAAGCCCTGATAAAAATATCTGGTCGCGCTTTAACAACATCTTTACGTGTAAACTTGAGCAAAAAGCTAGTCATGTATTTCAGAGCATACTCCGGATCAACATCGCCCATAAGCTGATAGACTTCCTGTTCAAGCATTGTGAGAGGCAAATGATGCGCTACCTTGTAAAAATAATTAAATAAGCTATCTGTGGACAAATCATACCGACTTGAAAAATGTAACGTAATAGCGTTGGTTTTATTTTTCAGCTTTTGCTGGACAATTGACTGTTCAAGCCTCTGCTCCACTTGACTTCCAGCTGCCACAAAAAATGGCGCTTCATAGATATTAACAGATATAGGCATTATTTTTGAAGAAAGATCAAAGTCAGCATCAGTAAAAACCTTAAAATTATTGCCATAACGTTTATCTTTACGCCAGATAAAGCCAGCAGCTATGAAGCTGTCAAGCTGGCGATCTAAGTTTCTCTCTTGCTCAAATACCTTATGAATTTGACGCAACGTTACATCTTCATGTACTTGCAGATAATTAATCAGTTTTAAGAAAAAAGGCTGACAGGTCAGCCTATTTTCATTAAAAACGCGAATAGGCATTATTTGTTAAACTCTTCAGTAAGTTGTGGTACAACTTGCTTTTTACGTGAAACGGCACCAGCTAAGAAAGCATGGTCGTCTTCCAACGTAAAGTGGAAAGCTGCTTCAACTTTATCTTTGTGACTCCCGATTTCGACAATTTCTGAGTTAGAATTTACGATATCTGTAATCATGAAGACAAAGTCATCATAATGTTCAACTTCCATTGCTTTCTTGATGGCAACTTTGACATCATGTAAGCGAGAAAGTACATCTTGAATTTCAACTGTGTTTACTTGAGCGATACGGATACGGCTGCCATTAAGTTCAAATGTTTTTGCATCAATATCAATGAGTTCATCTGCTGACTTGTTGTCCAAGTTTGTACCAGCTTTAAGCATAGCCATACCATATTCTTGGAGGTCAACACCAGCAATTTTTGCCAATTCTTCTGCAACTTTGTGGTCAGTTGCATGTGTTGTTGGTGATTTCAAAAGCAATGTATCTGAAATCAAACCTGAAAGTAAGAGTCCAGCCACTTCACGTGGAATCTCAACACCTGCTTCAAGGAATTTGCGGTAAACAATTGATGAAGCTGATCCAACAGGTTCAATTGTCATAAACAAAGGAGAAGCAGTGTTGAAGTTTGCCACACGGTGGTGATCCACAACGCCAAAGATATTTAATGAAGCGATATCTGCGATTGATTGTTGGAATTCATTGTGATCCGTCAAGATAACTGTATCCACGCCTTCAGCTGCTGCTGATGTTACGACACGTGGTGCTTCCACACCAAAATAGTCCAAAGCAAATTGTGTTTCTTCATTAGGTGTACCTAATGCAACACACTCTGTATTCAAAGCGCCAACTGGACGATGGTTGCTCAAATATGAGAAACCATAAGATGATGCGATTGCATCTGTATCTGGTTTTTGATGACCAAAGACAAAAATTTTATCTGACATTTCTTTTACCTCATTTATATATTTATATTCGCTTCATTATATCAAAAAAAGAGGATTTACGCACGCTTTCAATCTATTACTGGAAGTGTTCTTGCCTTAATCTTGGCACTGAAAAAACTTGAAAGCCAAATGTGGCCTTCAAGTTTTATCTAATTCTCTCTAAATATTCTTGATAAGTTTCTGTACCCATGATTGATTTTGCATTGGACACACGTTCTTTTGTCGGTGGTTTAACACCAGCAAGTGGATATTTCCAGCCTAGTTCGCGCCATTTGAATTCCCCCATCGTATGATAAGGTAAGATTTCAAATTTCAATACATTATCCAAGGTCTTAACAAATTCCCCTAACTTTTCTAAATCTTCGTCAATATCCGTTTCACCTGGTACAAGCACGTGACGGATCCACATGGCTTGTCCTTTATCAGAAAGGTAGCGGGCAAATTCTAAAATATTTTCATTAGGATGTCCCGTCAAAACCTTATGACGTTTTGAATCAATTTCTTTCAAATCCAGCAAGACAAGATCTGTAACATCAAGAAGCTCATCAATACGAGAAGTAATATATTCGTCTGTTCTAAATGGACGAGCCGAAGTATCTAAAGTAGTATGAATACCTAAACTTTTAGCATATTGGAAAAGAGCGATGACGAAGTCAATTTGCAACATGGCTTCACCACCCGATACAGTAATTCCACCTTTTTCACCCCAAAACCCCCGGAAACGAAGTGCTTCGTCCATCACATCTTCTACCGTACGTGTCGTTGCTTTTTCGTTTTTCAACGCCCACGTGTCTGGGTTATGACAGTATTTGCAACGCATTTGACAACCTTGCATAAAAACAATAAAACGTACGCCTGGACCATCTACAGAACCAAAGGATTCTGTGGAATGAATTAGGCCGGTTACTTTTTTGGCTTCTTCAATATTTGTATCAGTCATAAGCTTTTCCTCTTCTTCAGTATGCTTTTATCATACCTCAAATCTTACTTATTATCAACTTCTTTTCTAAGCTCTTAATTTTCCATCATCAAACAGATTTACCACAAAAGTGATTATGCAAAGAAGTAAAGCTAAGAAGAAAACATTGTGTAGAGCCCCCAGAACGATTTGTTCTAATTGCCCATGAATTTTATCTGGAACAACTGCATTCGAAGCTGTACTGATAAACTCGTTAACATTTTTAAAACTTACTTCAGGAAATTTACTTAGTCCTGCATTAATGCCTAAGGAAAATGCTAGCCCCAATATCCCGGTCATCATTGCCTGACCTAAAGTTCGTCCTAACACAACGAGAGAACTTGCTTGACCAACCATTTCAGCAGGCACCATTTTTTGCGCCAAAAGTGTTGTTGTTGAGAGTATAACACCCATGACACTTCCTGTGAAAGCTGAAATAATGTAAAAACCTTCGATTGGGAAAGCAACACTTGAAAGAACTAGGGGAATGTAGACAAGGATAAGAATACCTACTAAAACTGTATAAAGTCTCTTCGGCGCAAAACGTCGTAAAAGAAAACCAACAAAGAAACTGGTTACCATCCAAAACAATGATGTAGGTGTTAATGCAAGACCTGCAACAAAGGCTGGAACGCGGTAAATGGCTTGTAGCCAAATAGGAAAATAAATATTGAAAGCAATCAAGCAACCACTTAAAAGCATTGAAATAATAATCTGAATACTGAAAGTCCTTGTTTTAAACATTTCTAAATTAAATAAAGGATCGACTGCTTTTTTCTCTGTGCGAATAAAAATGATGCTGGCCGCAACAATCAAAAGGAGGAGCACAAGCTCTAATAGCCAATTGATTGTGGAAGCTGACATTTCTTGAAACATCAGTAATAATGAAACTAAAAGTACAGATAGAGAGACAATACCTGCCCAGTCCATCGGTTGTTTTGCTGTTTTTTCGTGTACATCCTTATAACCAAAAATTGTAAGCAAAAGTGTGATCAATCCCAAGGGCACATTGATGAAGAAAACCCAGTGCCAACCCAACGTATCAACAATCCATCCGCCAAGTAACGGGCCTACTAAAGCTGAAATCGCCCAAGCTGTATTATTCAACGCCATAATTTTTGCACGCTCTTCAAAATCAAATAAATCAGCTATAATTGTGAATGTCAGAGGCATAACCGCTCCGGCCCCCACACCTTGAAGCGCTCGAAAAATAATAAGGAATAGCATATTGGGTGCGATACCACAAAGTACCGAACCGATCACAAAAGAAACAAGTCCAAAGATAAAAATATTTTTCCGCCCCAGATTATCCGCCAACTTTCCATAGATTGGTGTGGCAATAGCTGAAATCAGTAAATAAATAGCAAAAACCCAACTTTGTAATTCTAGACCTTTCAACTGTGAAATAATCGTTGGCATGGCTGTGGTCACAATTGTAACCTCAACAGATGTCATAAATGTTGCAATAAAAATAGCTATAACAATAGCCAGATGTTCTTTTCTTTTCATATCTCCTCCTCTGTTCTATATCTTTATTTCTTTTACATTTTATCATAGTTTTTTTGAGAAAGTCAGGACAGTAAAAACAAAAAGATAGATTAAAGCTAATCTATCTTTGTTTTTTATTCAGGAAGCTCTACATCGAACTCCACACGAAGTTTTAATATACGATTTCCATCTACTTCTAAACTTGTGAGCGAGAAATGATCTTCTAAGTTATCAATCTTACACATCACTTGTTGACCTTTTTCTGGTATTTGCCCTGTTTCTGAAAGGAAGAAACCAGCCATTGTGTCTACATCTTTGTTGACCAAATGTGTGCCAAATTCATCATTAAAGTCATTGATGGTCATTTTACCTTGAACCACATACATGTTCTCACCAATCTTATGAACTTCTGCTTCTGCGATATCAGTTTCGTCTTCAATCTCTCCAACGATTTCTTCAATCAAGTCTTCAAGTGTGACGATACCTTCAACGCCCCCATATTCGTTCAACAAAATAGCCATTTGATTTTGGGTATTACGCATCTGAAGCATCAAGTCATCGACGAAGACGGTTTCTGGAACAAAGAGAGGTTCTTGCAACATCTCACGGAAATCAATATTATCGAAACCGTCAGCAAAGCCTCGAGCTAAGATACGTTTGGTGTGAATAATCCCTAAAATATTGTCTTTGTCGTCGTCATAAACAGGAACACGAGAGTAAGACTCGCTGAGCATTTTCTCAATATTTTCTCGTGGATCATCATTGATATCAATCATGAAGGCATCCGTACGTGGAACCATAATTTCCCGTGCTACAAGTTCATCAAGACTGAAAACACCTGTAATCATTTCACGTTCAGAATCATCCAAGGCAGTTTCATCGGTATGCACGAGATACTCAATCTCATCACGTGTCATGTCATCATCACTGCTGTCAAACTTGATTGGGAAGATTCTTGCAAGCCCATTTATTGTAATGGTCAACAACCAAATGAACGGTTTTAAAACCACACCAATCGCCATCAGAGGACGAACCATTTTCAAGGCCGCTTTTTCTTTAAGTGCCTGTGCGATACGTTTAGGAAAAAGCTTACCAAATACAATAGTAAAGAAAGTCAAAATAACCAAGATAATGATTTTACTTAAGGTTTGAGCAAAGCTTGTGTTACCAAATAGCGGTGCAAGCTGAACAGCTAAAGTATCAGCCAGACTTGCACCCGCCACGATATTCAAGAAGGTAATACCAACTTGAACAGTTGACAGGAAGTGTGTCGGATTATCGATTACACTTAGCAAGTATTGATACTGCTCATCGCCTTCACTCGCTTTTTGCTCTACACGCGATCGCGATAGAGAAACGAGTGCCATCTCACTTGCTGAGAAGAATGCGTTCAAAGCAGTAAGAAAAACAAGTAATAAAATCTGTAAAATTATCGAGGTGCTCTCGGGGTCAGGGTGTGCCATTTTTACTCCTATTTTTTAGTAATATGAAAACTATTATATCATAGTTTAATCGTTTTGAAATATTTTTTTCTTTTCTTGCTCACGATGATTGTGCCATAGCCCAGCAAGGAACTTCACAATTTCTTTAACCAATGAGTAGACAGGTACGGCAATAATCATACCTAGAATCCCATACAAACTTCCTGAAACCAGCATTAAAACCATGACTGTCACAGGATGGACGCGAACAGCATTCCCTACAATCTTAGGATAAACTAGATTGCCATCAATCTGTTGTAGAATCAAAACATAAGCGACAGCAAGTACAGCTGTCCAAGGTTGTGTAAACGCCAGAGTGAAAATTACTGGTAAAACGCCAATATAAGGTCCCGCATAAGGAATCAAGTTGGTAATAGCTGAAAAGCTAGCAAATAAGAAGGCATAAGGAATACCGAACAGCATATAACCTACAAAGACAAAGATGAAGACCAAAAGTGAGTCCAAAGCAACGCCCGAAATATAACGAGAAATTGTCGCATTCATCTTCTCAAGAAGTTCAACGAATCCAAGTGGATCTTCACGAAAAATCGTGCGTTTCAAAGAAGGAAGTAACTTTTCACCATCTTTTAGCATATAGTAAAGTAGGATAGGAACTAAGATAGCAACCATAACTACCGAGGAAATGATACCTACGATACTTCCAACACTGTCCGTCAAATTTTTAAGCAAGTTGTTCAGGATATCGGTATAAGATACATTAATATTGCTAATCATACTATTAATATCCAACTGGTGGTAAATGTGAGCAAATCGTGGATCGTTTTGCAACGATTCAATCCAATGGCGAAACTCAGGAAAAGCTTTTGTGCTGGCATCAATCAAGCTGCTTAACTGAGAAACGACATTAGGAATAATGGACGCAATACTCCAAACCACCAGCCCGAACAAGGTAAATAGGACAATCAAAATCGCAAAGAAACGTTTAATTTTCCAACGGGTTTCCATATAAGTCACTACGGGTTTGAAGATGTAGTAAAGAAAACCCGCGATGATGAAGGGAATAAAGAGCAGGGCCAAAAGAGTTTTGACCGGTTGGAAGAGAAATTCCAGTTGCATGAGCATAAAAATAAGCAGGGTCGCTGCTAAAATTTCTACTGTCCAAAAAAATAATTTACTGTTTTTAAACATAATATCCTACTAATAAGGGCAAAAGGCGCCCTTTCTTTTTTTTTAAAGCTATTTATATTATAATTGAAATAAGATTTTTACGCAAATTCAAGATTTCGGGAGGAAATTTATGCAAGTCAAGCAAACCCGCGACACCATGTCGGAAATATACTGTGATGCATTACGTATTCGTAATACTGTTTTTGTGAAGGAGCAAGGTGTTCCTTTTGATTTAGAAGTCGGCAGTCCTATTGATGAGGCACATTCCGTGCACTTTGTAGGTTACGAGGATAGTAAAGCCTTAGCAACTGTTCGTCTTTTGGTAGATAGCGAGGATAAGAAACACGCTGTTGTCCAACGAATGGCCATTCTAAAAGAGGAACGTGGCAAAGGCTATGCAAATGTCCTCTTACAAAGTCTTCTTGACTTTTGTAATCAAGCTGGGTTTACACTTTTAACTTTGCATGCGCAACTCAGTGCCAAAGGTCTCTATGAAAAATTCGGCTTTCAAGCACAAGGCGATACCTTCACAGAAGCTGGAATCGATCATGTCACCATGTCTTTTGAAATTAAATAAAAAAATAAGCGCTCACCTATTCACCGTCGGAGAGCGCTTTCCTTTATTTATATGCATTATATTAACAATTCCTTAAACAAAACTAAACTCCTTGCTTCAATCAAGGAGGTTGTTCACTCTTATTTTCAACTCTGGCAATACTTCCGTTTCAAACCATGGATTTTTACGCAACCAAATATTATTTCGTGGTGAAGGATGTACCAGAGGAAAATATTCCGGTAGATACTGCTCGAAATTACGAACAACATCAGTAATTCGCGTCTGTTTCGGGACATTAAGGTAGTAAGGAATAGCGTAAGAACCAATGAGGATAATCAGCTCTAGCTGAGGCATCTCTGCAATCAATAAAGGATGCCATTTTTCCGCAAAGCCTTTTCTTGGCGGTAAATCACCAGACTTTCCTTTTCCTGGAAAGTAAAAGTCCATAGGTAAGATGGCAAGCTTGGATGAGCTGTAAAATTCTTCATAAGAAATCCCAAGCCACTCACGGAGACGATCCCCAGAAGGGTCATTCCAAAAAAGGCGAGTCTCCTGTGCCCGAATTCCTGGTGCTTGACCTACAATAAGTATTTTTGCTTCTTGATGTACGGCGTAAAGTGGGTCAATACCTTGTGCCGTATATAGAGTATTTTGCGGATCTTCTTTTATCGCTTGAAAAATTTTTGACAGCTTATCCATTTTATTTATTCTCCTTCTTTGAGAGGAAGTAAAGCATCTGCTAAGCGTGCAAATTCTGGGATTGAGAGTGCTTCTGCACGTATGGTTGGCGAAATCTCAGCTCGAGCCAAAAGTTCAGTAATTTGTGGTTTTTTATCCTTACCAAAGGCAGATTGTAAGTTGTTCATCAAAGTTTTACGGCGGTAAACAAAAGTTGAGTGCATGGTTTTAAAGAAGAAATCTTCATCTTTCACAGTAACCAACGGCTGATCACGGCGTGTCATCTTCAAGATAGCAGAGTCTACATTAGGCGCTGGCACGAACACTGTGCGAGGTACAGTGAAAGCGACCTGTGCTTCCATATAATATTGCACCGCTATCGAAAGCGAGCCATAAGCCTTTGTGCTTGGTTTAGCTGCTATACGATCAGCGACTTCTTTTTGCATCATCACTACAAACTCTGTAAAAGGAATCTTGGATTCAATCAAGTGCATGAGGATAGGCGTAGTAATGTAATAAGGAAGGTTCGCTACAACTTTTATAGGTAAGTTAGGATTTTTGAAGTTCTTGATATGCTCACGCATATCAACTTTCAAAACATCAGCATTCACAAGTTGAAAATTATCATAAGGTGCCAAAGTCTCTTCCAAAATCGGAATCAAGGTTTTGTCAATTTCAAAAGCCATTACTTCTGCTGCCTCTTCAAGCAAATACTGCGTGAGCGAACCGATACCTGGTCCAATCTCGATCACATTGACTTGATCTGAAAGTTCTGCAGTAGCTGTAATCTTTGTCAAAATATTATGGTCTGTCAAAAAGTTTTGACCAAATTTTTTCTTAAAGTTAAAGTCATGCCGACGTAGAATATCCTGCGTGCGGATGACGTTTGATATACGATCTATATTTGAAGTTGTCATAGCTTTATTATAGCAGAATTACTGGAGCAACTCTAGGTTAACCTTATCTACTGAAAATATATGTTGACAGGACAATTTCTCTCCTTTAACTCCTCCCTCTGTATTCTGCTGAACTTTTATGATATTAACAAAACTTCTTAACTAAAAAGAAGCTAGCTTTCAAGAACTAGCTTCTTTTTAATTTTCAAGACCTCAAACCACGGCCACGCTCGATAAAGTAATAACAAATTGCATAGAGCACAATGACAAAACCAAGTAGCACAAGTAAGCTAATCCAAAGTGCCACATCTTGGACGCCTAAAAAACCATAACGAAAGCCCGAAATCATATAGACGATAGGATTGACTTTAGAGATATCCTGCCAGATCGGTGGCAACATAGAGATAGCGTAGAAGACGCCACCAAGATAAGTCAAAGGCTGCAAAACAAATGTTGGCACGATTGAGACATCATCAAAAGAACGCGCAAAGACACCGTTAAGAAGCCCAGCCAATGAAAAGAGAAATGCTGTCAACAATAAAGTTACAATAATCACGAGCCAAGATTTCACGACTAAAGGAACAAAGAGTAGCGAAATGATCGTCACCAATGTTCCGACAAAAATACCTCGAAGACTTCCGCCAGCTACAAACCCTAAAATAATCACATGCGTTGGTACTGGGGCAACAAGCAGTTCTTCAATATTTTTTTGGAATTTTTGCGAAAAGAAACTTGAAGAAACATTGGCGTAAGAGCTGGTGATAACAGACATCATGATGAGACCAGGCACGATAAATTGCATATAAGAAAATCCGTGCATATCACCAATTCGTGAACCAATCATTTTACCAAAGATAATAAAATAAAGTGTTGTCGTAATCACTGGTGGAACAAGAGTTTGCACCCAAATACGCATAAAACGTGTGACTTCCTTAATAGCAAGAGATTTTCCTGCGGTCCAGTAGAGTTTAAACATTTTTTTCCTCCTCATGAGTAAGCTTAACAAAAAGCTCTTCTAGACGATTTGATTTATTGCGCATGGAAAGAACTTGAATGCCTTGGGCAGTCAGTTGCTCAAAAGCAGCATTGATGCCCTGATTGCGTTCAATCTTAAGCTCCAAGGTCTGTGGGTCCACCAAGTTCATCTCGTATCCAGCAAGTTCTGGCGTTTGTCCTTCAGCTTTAATATCAAGAATAAATGTTTCCGATTGTAATTTTGATAATAGGTTTTTCATACTTGTATCTTCAATCACTTGTCCAGACTGGATAATTCCAATATTTCGGCAAAGCATTTCAGCTTCTTCCAAGTAGTGCGTTGTCAGAATAATCGTTGTGCCTGAGGCATTGAGCTGTGCGAGAAATTCCCACATTGAGCGGCGCACATCAATATCAACACCCGCTGTCGGCTCATCCAAAATCAAGAGCTTAGGTTCGTGCATCAAAGCACGCGCAATCATCAAGCGACGTTTCATCCCACCAGAAAGACGTCCGGCACGGTCATTACGCTTTTCCCAAAGCTCCAACTGCGTGAGATATTTTTCAGAACGCTTGAGTGCTTCCTTACGAGGCACACCATAGTATCCTGCCTGATTGACTAAGATTTGTTGAACTGTTTCAAACTGATTGAAGTTAAACTCTTGCGGCACAAGTCCGAGTTGTTGTTTGGCCTGTACCAGATTTTTATCAATATCGTAGTCAAAAACTTTAACTGTTCCAGACGTTTTATTCACTAACGAAGTAATGATACCAATAGTTGTTGATTTCCCTGCTCCATTAGGACCAAGTAAAGCATAAAAATCCCCTTCTTCAACCGCTAAATCAATACCTTTTAAGGCTTCTGTGCCAGAATCATAGACTTTTCTTAAATTTTTTATTTCAAGTGCTTTTTTCATTTATAGCCCTTCATTATTTCTTCTATTTGTTGGAGCTCAATTCCAAACATATTGAGTCTTTTGAGGATTTGTTTGCCATTAGCATAACCTATCCGAAGTTCTTCACAGAGATATTCACGACGTTGGCGGCTGTCTGAGCAAAGAATAAGACCAAAAGCGATAAGATCTGCTTGCGTGACAGTCGGCTCGATATTTTTACCTCCTGTCAAATGCCCTAAAGCTTTTTTCAAGTCTTCATATTTTGCATGCTCTACTCCGAGAGAACCTTTCCCTTTAGGACGTGCTTCTTCTCGCTTCAAAAAAGCATGCTGCGCCTCGGGAATAGCTTGCATAATAAT
The DNA here is from genome assembly GCF_037892375.1 of Lactococcus formosensis. Taxonomy (NCBI): domain Bacteria; kingdom Bacillati; phylum Bacillota; class Bacilli; order Lactobacillales; family Streptococcaceae; genus Lactococcus; species Lactococcus formosensis. Next base: position 345,484 of record NZ_CP141721.1, read on the forward strand.
CTTACGGATGCGCTCCCCTTGAAAATCTGGGTCCGTAAAAACAACAAGTCCACGTTTCTCTTGAAGGACCTTTAACCGCTCGATATCGGTCTCGTCTATACTGCTTCCTCCAGTTTCGTAGGTGTCCAAATCATAAAAATGTTTCAGGTTTCTTGTATCATCTCGTCCTTCAACGACGATGACTTTTTCGATTTTTTCTTTCATGAGGACAGACCAAACACTTTCAGTGCATTCGCATAGGTTTGCTCAGCAACTTCTTCCAAGCTAATTCCACGGAGTTCCGCGATTTTTTCTGCTGTGTAACGTGTATAACCTGGCTGATTCTCCTTACCTCGATAAGGCACTGGCGAAAGATAAGGGGCATCAGTTTCAACAAGAATACGGTCTAAAGGTAACTTAGCAGCTGCTTCTTGAACATCGAGAGCCTTTTTGAATGTCACAACACCCGAGAAAGAAAGCATCAGACCAAGCTCCATAAACTGTTGTGCTTCTGCATAAGTCCCAGAAAAGCTATGCATGATTCCTCCACGAGGGCCGACACCTTCTGACTTTATAATCTTATAAGTATCAGCTAAAGCATCACGCGTGTGTACCACAAACGGAACATTTGCTTCTTTCGAAATTTGAATCTGACGACGAAAACTTTGCTCTTGCAATTCTTTTGATTCGACCATCCAATGGTAGTCTAAACCAATCTCACCGACTGCTAACACCTTATCCTTATGCAAATTTTCTAAAAGATACTGCTCTGCAGCTTGATCAAAGCTTCCACATTCATCAGGATGCCAACCAATCGTGGCATAGCATTCTGTAAATTCTGCAGCGATTTTCATTGCCCAATCATTTGTCTTACGATCCACTCCGACAATATTCATGCGGTGAACACCTTGCTCATGTGCCTGAGTGATAATTTCCTTTTCTCTACCTATGAATTCATCTGAATTGAGGTGTGTATGCGTGTCAAAAATATCCATTCTTCTATTATAACCCAAAACAAAGTAAATCTTCTCTTAGAAAAACCGCTCTATTTTAAAAAGAAAAATTTTCTTTGCTAAAGCTAGATAGCAAAAAACACCCACTCGGGGTGTTTATAATAATTGCATTTGATTTTAGATGGCATTACGCAAACGAGCGCCGCCATTTTCTAAAATACGTACTGTACGTGGTAAGAAAGCACGGATTTCTTCTTCGTTGTATCCCACATGTAGACGTTTCTCATCCATGATGATTGGACGGCGCATGATTTGCGGATTTTCTGAAATGATTTTGATAGCTGCTGAAAGCGATAAGTCTTCAAAATCAACGCCCAATGTTTTCACAAAGCGATTACGGCTAGAAATAAGCCCTTCCACTCCATCATCGCACTTTTCGAGAATGCGACTTATTTCTTCTGCTGAAAGTGGGTCGCCAATGAGATTACGTTCTTGAAATGGAATATTGTGATAAGTAAGCCAAGTTTTAGCTTTTTTACAACTCGTACAAGATGGGGCCGTATAAATAGTAAGCATCCCTCTCTCCTTTATATTTATGGAACAATCCATGATCTTATTTATAATACCTAGCGGTATTAGCATTTGCTATTATAGCACAATTGACAGACAAAAAAAAGACCCTTTCTCCTTTTATTCTAAAAAATTCTGTCCTCTTGGACAGAATAAAAAAAAGTATTTAAATGTTGTAATACTGGCGTTTTAGCATAGATGGATAAATGTTCTTTGCTTCTTCCAACTCTTTTTTCTTGTTCTCAATATCTTCCGTAATTTCAACGGAAAAATTCTCAAAAATAGGACGTGCTTCCTTGAAAATATATCCTCCATTTTTCAAATCCTGCTCGTCTTCGAAAACAGCCAAGTGGTGAGAAAGATTTTTGAAGAAAGTACTTAAGAAATAAGCTGGGATGTACAAATTATACATGGAAGTGTAATTTTTCAAAAAGTTATAGTCATAAAACGGCACTTTTACATCACTCCGAGGATTAACGATTTCTTCATCATCTCCAATAATCGGGCGGTTCAAGATTTCGATAATTTTTTGATTTAAAGTATTTCGGACTTCAATTTCCCGTAACAGTTTCTCAACAGCTAAGCGTTTCTTATAGCGATTTTCGTCATAGCGTTTGTAAATATACATGCCGGCGATAAAAAGCCAAGCACCTGCAATCATAGCAATAATCATAGAAATAATAAGTTCTGAATTCATACCATTATTATAACAAAATGACTAATATTTTAAAACTCATTTCTCCAAAATTTTTATCTCTAAGCGGTTATTTCAATCTTGTTCCCCTCGGGATCGAGAATAACTGCTTCATAATAACCATCCCCAGTCCTCCGCGGTCCAGATAAAACTTGGAAGCCTTGGTCTAAGAAATCTTGAGTACGTTTGTCTACTTCAGACTCATCTCCCACCTGTAATGCAAGATGGGCAAGTCCCAGACCTTCTGGCAGGACTTTTTCAATATCTGCACGGTGCATGAGCTCGATACGTGCCCCTTCTTCAAAACGCAAAAAATAAGAGGTGAAGCCTGTTTTCGCGTTGTGATATTTTTGACCAGCTTTTGCTGAAAAAAATGTTTCATAAAATCTTTTCATCTTCTCTAGGTCGCTTACCCAAATTCCGATATGTTCAACTTTCATCTGTTTATCTCCTTACCTTTATTATAGTATACTCCGACAGATAAAGGTGTTCCTTTCTTTGAAACATTTTACTTTTAAAAGATATCTCTATTTCCTCCTTTTTAATCGTACTTATTTTTTGACCTTTTTTGACCTTTGATTTATAATAGAATAAAACATTGAAAAAGGAGACTTATCTATGGGATATTTAGTACCTACTGTCATCGAGCAATCAAGCCGTGGTGAACGCGCATATGACATTTACAGCCGTCTACTGAAAGACCGTATCATCATGTTGACAGGCCAAGTTGAGGATGGTATGGCCAACTCAATCATCGCACAACTCCTCTTCTTGGATGCCCAAGACAGCACAAAGGACATTTACCTCTATATTAATACACCTGGTGGTTCTGTATCTGCTGGACTTGCGATTGTAGATACCATGAACTTCATCAAGTCTGATGTTCAAACAATCGTTATGGGTATCGCTGCATCTATGGGTACAATCATTGCTTCTAGTGGTACAAAAGGTAAACGTTTCATGTTGCCACATGCAGAATACATGATTTACCAACCTATGGGAGGTACTGGTGGCGGCACACAGCAAACAGATATGGCTATTGCTGCGGAACATTTGCTTAAAACACGTCGTACTTTAGAAAAGATTTTGGCAGAAAACTCTGGTCAATCTATGGAAAAAGTACATGCCGATGCAGAACGTGATAACTGGATGACTGCACAAGAAACATTAGACTATGGTTTCATTGATGAAATCATGGAAGCCAACAGCTTGAAATAAAAATAAAAAAAAACACCTGATTGTGAGCAGAACTGCTCTCTGGGTGTTTTTTTCGTTCTATCTAAAAAAGCGTCCAACCTAAGAGTTGAACGTTTTTCTTTTATTGCTCACGTATCTCGATAAGGAGGTCTTTCGTCTGAATAGCTTCTCCTGCTACCACATGGATATCTTCAATCCTTGCATCAAACGGTGCTTCAATCGTTGTCTCCATCTTCATCGCTTCTGTAACCATTAGAGCCTGTCCTTTTTTAACCTGATCTCCTTTTTTCACTAGGATATCTAAAATAGAACCTGGCATGGTTGCACCGATTTGTTGAGGATCTGTGCTATCAGCTTTGCGTTTCGCAACAACTTGCGTTTTTATCGACTGATCTTTTACACTAATTTCACGTCTTTGACCATTTAGGTTAAAGAAGAGAACACGATTTCCTAAAACATCTGGCTCACCAATCTCATCAAGACGAATGATCAAAGTTTTACCTTTTTCAATCTGCACCTCGATTTGCTTACCCATTCGCATACCGTGGAGAAACGTTTCCGTATCTAGCAAAGTCACTGAGCCAAAAGCATCTTGCATTTTTTGATAATCCAAGAAAACTTGCGGGTACATAATATAACTTAAAACTTCATGTTCTTCAGCTGGGTAACCTAATATATCTGAAAGTTCCTTTTCCACTTGTGCAAAGTCAACGGCTGGCGCGTGAAGCCCTGGACGGTCCGTTAAAGCTTGTTTACCTTTGAGAACTAGCTCTTGGAGTTTCTCAGGAAAACCACCTACAGGTTGCCCCAAATCTCCTTGGAAGAAAGAAACAACTGACTCAGGGAAGTTTAATTCTGAACCTTTTGCATAAACATCTTCTTCTGTGAGATCATTTTGCACCATAAAGAGTGCCATATCACCCACAACTTTCGAACTTGGTGTCACTTTAATAATGTCACCAAACATCATGTTCACTTTGCTATACATGGCTTTGACTTCATCAAAACGAGCATCTAAGCCAACTGCAGCAGATTGTGCTTTAAGATTGGTATATTGTCCACCTGGCATCTCATGTCTGTAAACTTCTGTTTGCGGGCTTGTAATCCCAGCTTCAAAAGGTGCATAATATCGACGTGTATCTTCCCAATAATGGTCAATTTGTTCTGCATTAGTAATGTTCAAGGCTGCATGACGTCCGCCATGTTCCAGAGCATAATAGAGGGACTGCATAGAAGGTTGCGAAGTTCCACCAGCAAGTGACGCTGTCGCCACATCAACGATATCTACACCTGCCTTGATCGCACCCGAATAAGTGATAATACCGTTACCGGCCGTATCATGTGTATGCAAATGAATCGGTAAATCAACAGTCTCTTTCAGTGCGGTTATCAGTACATAGGCCGCTTGGGGTTTCAAAAGACCAGCCATATCCTTAATCGCAAGAATATGAGCGCCGCTAGCTTCTAGTTCCTTAGCAAGATTTTTATAATACTCCAGGTCATATTTTTGACGCGTTTTATCTAAGATATCGCCAGTATAACAAATGGTTGCTTCAGCAATTTTCCCTGTGTCACGCACAGTTTGGATAGACTTTTCCATTTGTGGCAGCCAGTTAAGACTATCAAAAATACGGAAAACATCAATACCTTCAGCTGCTGCTTTTTGAATAAACTCTTGAATGACATTATCAGGATAATTTTGATAACCCACTGCATTTGAACCACGGAATAGCATTTGGAAAAGTGTATTTGGCATCTGTTCACGTAATTTTCTTAAACGATACCAAGGTGATTCATTTAGGAAACGATAGGCAACATCGAAAGTTGCACCACCCCACATCTCCACAGAGAACAGGTCTGAAAGTCCTTGGTCTACAGATGTTGCAATCCCCTTCATGTCTTGTAGGCGTAAACGTGTAGCTAACAGACTTTGGTGTGCATCACGGAAAGTTGTATCTGTGAGTAGGACTTCATGTGATTCCTTAACAAAGTCTACTACAGCTGCAGCACCTTCTTGATCAAGGATATTCTTTGTTGTTTTTTTCTGAGTGATCTCAATTTCAGGTTGACGAGCAGGCTCAAAGTAACGCTTCTCTGTTTTATCAATACCTGGGAAACCATTTACGGTAATATTCGAAATGTATTTCAACATCTTTGTACCGCGATTACGTTTACGAGAAAATTTGAAGAGTTGCGGCGTATTGTCAATAAATGTTGTCGTTGCTTGACCACTGGTAAACTGCTCATCATCGATAACATTTTCCAAAAATGGGATATTGGTTTTAACCCCACGAATACGGAATTCACGCAAGACACGCTGCATCTTATGAACTGCCTCTTCAAAATCTGTCGCATGTGTACAAACCTTAACTAAAAGGCTGTCAAAGTAAGGTGTCACTTCGTACCCTGCATAAGCATTACCTACATCGAGACGTACTCCAAATCCACCTGGAGAGCGGTAGGTGTTAATTTTTCCTGTATCTGGAAGGAAATTATTTTCGGGATCTTCAGTGGTGATACGGCACTGAATTGCCGCACCTAAACATGGAATTTCATCCTGTGCAGGGATTTTGATATCTTGGTGCAAGTCCTTACCTTGCGCAATAAGAATTTGTGCTGTAACAATATCGACACCGGTAACCATTTCTGTAATCGTATGTTCTACTTGAACCCGTGGGTTAACCTCGATAAAGTAAAATTGATGATCTTTAACTAAGAACTCAACTGTCCCTGCATTAACATAACCCACAGCTTGGCAGAGTTGGACAGCTGCTTGACAGATTTCATTTCTAAATTCTGGATCTAAGCCTACAGCTGGTGCAATTTCAATAACTTTTTGATTGCGGCGTTGCACAGAACAATCGCGTTCATGGAGATGGACAATATTGCCGTGTGTATCCCCTAAAATCTGCACTTCGATATGCTTGGGGTTTTCAATATATTTTTCAACATAAATTTCTGCTGATCCAAATGCTGTTTGTGCTTCTGATTTCGCACGTGCATAGCCATCACGCATTTCTTCGTCATTACGTGCAACACGCATTCCACGTCCACCGCCACCGAGTGCTGCTTTTATCATGACAGGATAACCGTATGTTTCAGCAAAGGCAAGAGCCCCCTCTAAATCAACAGCGCCATCAGTTCCTGGTATACCCTGAATTTGCGCTAAATCCGCTGCTTTCTTGGCTTTAATCTTGTCGCCAAAAATATCCAAATGTTCTAAATCTGGCCCTACAAAAACTAAGCCAGCTTCACGGACCTTAGTCGCAAATTCTAAGTTTTCAGAAAGTAAACCATATCCTGGGTAAATTGCATCTGCTCCCGCATCTAGAGCAATGCGAATAATATCATCCACATCAAGATAAGCATCTATCGGTTTTTTACCTTGTCCGACTAAATATGCCTCATCTGCTTTGAAACGGTGTACAGAGTACTCATCTTCTTTTGCATAGATGGCCACAGTGGACAAACCAAGTTCATTACAGGCACGAAAAACACGAATGGCAATTTCACCACGGTTGGCAACGAGCAGTTTTTTCATACAATCCCCTATCTTTATTCCCTAATATGTTGTGTAATATGGTTGACGATACCTTATAATTCAATGCTCTTTTCGCTTCAGCCAAATAGAGACATTGAGTATTAGAAAGCATCAGCAACCAAATTACGAATTTTCACAACATACAAACTTTATAAAAAAAGCTAATTTGATTAGCTTTTTCTTAACTTTAGCATTTAATATTAAACATTTCTAGCATACGTACTTGAAAGCTCTCTGACTTCTCTACGCTTCTCATCTGCGGAAATGTTGAGTACAAAAGCAATTCCCAGTGATAACACAAGGAAAGATGACCCTCCTTGTGATAGGAACGGGAATGTTACCCCTGTTTCAGGAATAATTCCAAATGCCCCACCAATATTAATAAATACTGAAATCAGGAGGGTTGAACCAATCCCGATACAGATCATCGAATTAAATGCATTTTTTGCACGGATACCGACCATTAAGATACGCACAATCATAAAGAACAATACGCCCAGAACGATAATTCCTCCAATTAGTCCCAGCTCCTCTATAACAATCGAGAAGATAAAGTCCGTATGCGCTTCGGGCAGAAAGCCATTTTTCTCAATAGAATTCCCAAGACCACGCCCGAACCATCCACCGTTACTGACAGCGTAATATGAGTTTGCCATTTGGTGGCCATATGTTGACAAGCCTTCGAAAGGATTAACCATTGCTTTAAAACGTGCGTTGACATAGTGTCCAGGGATAACATCCCCATCTACAGCATAAAGATAGACGATAAAAGCAATCATTGCTCCCAAAATCATCTTACCGTACCCACTAAACCAACGCCATGAGATTCCACTAGAAGCAATCATCACTCCTGTAATCATCGCCATAATCGATGCATTACCCAAATCTGGCATAATGACCAGAATACCTAACATCAATAAAATCGAAAAGCGCCATCCACCAAATAGTTTTTGCCCAAGGGTTTTACCTTTGAAAATTGCTGCGATATCTTTTTCATATATTTCATCCTGTTTTTCAGAAAAGACAGAAGCCAGATACCATACAACGAAAAACTTTGCGTATTCAGCAGGTTGAATTGTACCTACACCTGGGATAGGAATCCAACCGTGAGCACCATTGGCTGAAGTGTTTGGTCCAAAGCGTGAATAAAGCATGGCTAAAACCAAAAGACCCAGAACCCAACCAATCATTTTTTTACTCTTAAATGCACGGAGCTTCATTCGGTAAATCACAGCAATCGCAACAAAACTGAGCAACATGAATGCGCCTTGGTTGATTGCCATTTTATAAGGTGAGAGTCCCTTTGCCAGCTGATATGGGACCGTTGCTGAAAAAACCATAACGATACCTACGGCTGACATTATCAGGTAGGGGATCAAAATGGAATAGTTCAGGAAGTTTGCTTTCTTCAATCCGTCTTTCATTTTAAGTTATCATTTCATTTCTATTATTTTTTAACATTTTTTATTATACCATTTTTTCAGATTCATTTTTACAGATGTGCAATTATTTTAAAAATAAATGGTTATTCTCAAATGAAAAATTCGTTCTAACACTTAAACTTCTCGGTGTAATGTAACCCTACGCTCTTTAGGACAAAATTTCATTGTTTCAACTTTATCAGGATTGCTGCTTTTATTTTTACTACTAATATAGTTTTTGCTCTTACAACTTGTGCAAGCTAAAGTTATTTTCACTCTCATTCTACGATGCTCCGTTTTCTTAGATATTTTCGGAAATTGACTAGGGACCAGAAGAAATTAACAACCACGAAAAGACTTGTCACAATAAACGCCATGCGATAAGAAATCCAACCTGCAATTGCTGAGCCAACTATCGGACCTACGACAACGCCAAAGTTAGAAAACATTTGGTTATAGGCGAAAATCCGTGACACACCTTCTTTAGGCGTAATTTTTGCTAAAAGAGAATTAACTGATGGCATCAAAGCTCCTGTACCGAATCCCAGCATAAATCTTAAGAGTCCTAATTGGAGAGGTGTTTTTACAAAAGCCATCGGTAAATACATAGCGAAACTAAAGGCTAAACCGATTAAAATCAACCGATGAGCGCCGTATTTATCTCCCAATTTCCCTAACGTACTTGAAGACATCATGGCAGACAAACCAACAGCAGAGACAATAAGCCCTGAGATAAACATTAAATTATTAGTACTTGTTGTTAATGTTTTGATATAGAGCGTAACAAAAGGTTCTATTGATTGTGTCGTTACTTGGATAATAAAGCTAGTCACCAATAAGCCAAAAAGAATTTGCTTATTACTTACGCGGTTGACAATTTCTTTTGTAGACAACATTTTATCTTTTGCCACCGGTTCAAAGTTTTCATGAACAAAAAAGACTGTCAAAATCGTTGCCAGAGCAAGTAAGCTTCCAACGATAAGGAAGACGTTTGCCATCCCGAACCACTGCGCCAATAAACCACCGATAGAAGGTCCAATCAAAGTCCCTGTAATCATCGCGGTGGATAGGACACCTAGAGCATAACCCGAGCGTTCTTTAGGCGCTTGAGAAGCAATCATTGCTGTCGAGTTAGGGATAAATCCTGAAAAGAAGCCCATGAGACTTCGCATAAGTAAAAGCCACCAATAGCCACCCATTTGGTGTGAAAAAGCAATTGCAGACATGGTAAAGGTCATGGCAAAAGAAGCCCTCACCATCATTGGTTTTCGGCCGTATTTATCCGCCAATTTTCCCCACATAGGAGCAACTAATCCTGAGACTAAAGCTGTTGAAGCAAAAGCAATACCAGAAAACAGCTCTACATTTGAGCCCGTCACCCCTAGACTTTGAATATAAAGGGGCAAAAATGGCATTACAAGTGAAAAAGATGAGCCTACAATAAAACAGCCAATCCATGTGATCCACAAATTTTGTTTCCAATTAACTTTTCTTTCTTTTGTTGATTTACTCGTTTTAATCCCTCTTTTCTACTGCTTTTAACAATTCTTTGATTTTTTCATACGTTTCAAGAATTGTTCCTGAACTGTCAATAATACGTGTTGCATACTTCTTCTTTTCTGACAAAGGCATCTGCGCTTTGATACGCGCTTCCGCCTCTTCTCTGGTCATGTTATCTCTGCTCATGATACGCTCAATTTGGATACTTTCTGGAGCAGCGACGAGCCATATCTCATCAAAGCCATCATAAGCTTGCTCGATGAGTAAAGGAATATCCATAATTATCGCCTTTTGAACCCTATCATCCTCCAAAAGTGCTTCACGTCTCTTATAGAGTTCTTGGCGAATAATATGATTTTGGAGTGATGCTAGTTTTTCTCGCGCTTCATCATCTGAGAAAATCAAGTCGCCCAATTTCCGCCGAATCAAAAGTCCTTTATCATCAAAGTACGCAGGGCCAAATTCTTGTAGAATTGCCTGATATAAGGAGCCGCCTGGGGCTTGTAATTCACGAACCACTTGGTCCGCATCAATGATCGGATAGCCCTGAGAACGCAAAAAATCAACCGCCGTTGATTTCCCAGAAGCTATTCCACCTGTCAAACCGATTACTTTCTTCATAGCTTTATTATAGCACAACTCGTGACACAATATTCAGTAATTACGACCTTGCAAAACGAACACGATTTTTCTTCCTAGCAAAAAAACGCATGATATTAGATGTAAAGCACATCAATTCATACGTTTTTACCCTATCATTCTGCCAGCTAAAGCAGATTCTCAAATTCCTCTTCGATAGTTTTTACAAGCTTAGAGCGTCCATTGTCTCCAATTAAACCATCTACAGAGAACTAAGACACGCTGGCCGTTAGAGCGGTCAATTTTTTCGTGTTGTTCTGTATAGAGTGATTATAACAAAAGTCAAATAGGAAGGTAAATTGGGAAACAATTCGTAACAATTTGACTTACGGTTTAGACGATACATACAGTTCACTTTATGACAAAAATCAAAAATACGGCTTTTAATATAAGAGCAAGAAAAAAACAACCCATCCTAAGGATAGATTGTTTCTGCATTTCATTAGATATTAGATGTGTGCATTACTTCATCATCATCTTGTGAAAGAACTTCGTGGAACACACGTTCAGTCAATTCTTGTTTTTGTTCTGGTGTGAGGTATTTAGTGTTTACACAGTAACCAGAGATACGTACGATAACGTCTTCGCCAGCCATAATTTTGCTGTAAACGTCTTTAAGGTCCATAACGTTAAGGTTAACGTGTTGTCCACCTTGTCCGAAGTAGCCGTCAAGGATTTGAACCAAGTTATCTACTTGTTCGTCACGTGTTTTACCAAGTGCACGTGGTGAAACTTGAGTTGTCAATGAAATACCATCATTTGCATGAGCAAATTCAAGTTTCGCCAAAGAATTCAAGTTTTGGAGCCATCCACCGCGCGCTTTGTTTGATGGGTTAGCACCTGGTGAGAAGAATTCTACTTTAGATTTGTTCACTGAACCATCTTCATTGAGGAATACACCTTTATGAACTGGTGAGTTACCTGTTTGTTTAGAGTAAGCCACGTTTGAAGTGATTGTCAAGAGTGAAACTGTAGCTTCAGCATTTTTGTAAAGTTTGTGTGAAGCGAGTTTTTCGTAGTACATCTTCATCAAAAGTTTAGCGATATCGTCTACACGGTCATCATCTTCACCGTAACGTGGGAAGTCGCCTTCAACTTCGTAGTCATAGATGTAACCATTTTCATCACGAATTGTTTTAACTTTTGCATATTTGATTGCTGAAAGTGAGTCAACTGTATTGGCAAAACCACAGATACCGAAGCCCATGTTCGCACGAACACGTGTTGGCAAGAAGGCCATTTGTACAGCTTCATAGTTGTATTTATCAGTCATATAGTGGATGATGTTCATTGCATCCACATAAGTATCAGTCAACCAAGTCAATGATTTGTCAAAGTTTTCCATAACTGTATCATAGTCAAGAACTTCGTCAGTTACAGGTTCGATGTCGAACACTTTGTAGTCTTTATGAACATCGTCATATCCACCGTTCAAACCAGTAAGCATTGCTTTCAGAACGTTAACACGCGCTCCGAAGTATTGGAGGTTGTGACGTTCGTTTTCATTTTCTGGATCAAGTGGTGATACACAACATGAGATACAAGACATTTCGCCGTAGCCTTCTTTAGCCATTGTTTCTACACCTTCGTATTGGATAGAAGAGTGTTTATGAGACATTGACATTGCATAGCGTTTGAAGGCATGTGGCAATTTGTCAGACCAAAGTACTGTCAAGTTTGGTTCTGGAGCGTTACCGATTGTATCCAATGTGTTAAGGAAACGGTAGTCCATTTTTGTAACACGGTGACGACCGTCATTACCCATACCAGCCATAGATGTTGTGATGAAAGTTGGGTTACCAGAGTAAAGTTCATCATAAGCAGCAGCACGCGCGAATTTCATTGTACGGAGTTTCAGTACGAAATCATCAACGAATTCTTGAATTTCTTGTTCAGTGAATGTACCACGTTCGAGGTCACGTTCAGCAAAGATATCAAGAACGATTGGCACACGTCCAAGTGAAGTTGCCGCACCGTTGATAACACGACATACAGCCATGTAAGCAATATTGATCCATTGGATAGCTTCTTTAGTGTTCAAGGCTGGACGACGAACGTCAAGTCCATAAAGATCACCAAATTTAGCAACTTGATCAAGTGCTTGGTATTGCATATTGATTTCTTCTTTAAGACGGATAGTTTCTTCTGTGATTTCAGTGATTGCATCCCATTCGCGTGCTTTTTCTTTCATCAAGTAGTCTGCACCATAAAGCGCAAGACGTGCGTAAACACCGATGATACGTCCACGTGAATAAGCATCTGGCAAACCAGTTACTGTGTGTGCGTGACGTGCTTTACGGATAGCTGATGTATAAGCACGGAAGATACCATCATTTACAGAAGTCATTGTTGTATCCAACACTTCGTGCAATTCAGGATCAACGCTGAGTCCGTGTTCTGTCAAGATTTTTTCTGCTACACGAAGACCACCTTTTGGCATGAAGTTCAAACGGAAAAGTTCGCTGTTTTGCATACCGTAGATTAATTCAAGATCTTTGTTTTCAGGATCGATATAACCAGCAGGAATTTTGTGAATAGAAGTCACACGATCTGTATCGAATGGGAATCCTACCTCTTCATAGTGCGCTTTTGTTGTTTCGATGATATCTTTTACTTTAAGCGTACGTTCTGTTGGTCCTTCGAGGAAACTTTCGTCTCCATCATAAGGTTTGTAGTTGGCTTGAACAAAGCGCGTAACGCTTGCTTTATCTTGCCAGTCTGATCCTTTGAAACCTTCCCAGGCTTGCTCAAAGATTTCTTTAGTTTCTGTTTTCATGTAGAAAATCTCCTTTGGTCTTTCTGTTTCAGATTACGCTTTTATTATATCATACAGTTTACTAATTTCAAGGGATATATGGGAATGTTTGCACTTTCTTTACTAGTACAGTTTGAATTTTAAGTTAAACTGTTATATTTATGGTAAACGATTACAGATGTAAAATGTCACAGAAGTACAGAGATAACAAAAAAAGCCAAGCTTTTTTGCTTGACTTTTTTCTTGATACAGTTTCTGTACTTAAATCTTATTTGGTTTCGATTAAACCAATGTTGCCATCTTCACGACGGTAAACGACATTAGTACTATCTGTATCTGCATCTGTAAAGATATAGAAATCATGTCCTAACATGTCCATCTGAAGGACTGCTTCTTCAGCGTCCATCGGTTTCAAGGAAACATGCTTTGTACGGACGATCTTTACTTGATCTTCATTTACTTCTTCAGCTTCATCAAGTGGTGCAAACTCGTCTCCGAAAGCTTGTCCAGTAGGAACATTAATCTTAGATTTACGGTTTACACGAGTCTTATACTTGCGAATTTGACGTTCTAGTTTTTCTTCAACAAAGTCAATAGCTGCGTACATGTCAGCTGCTGTATCTTCTGCACGCAAAGTTACATTTTTAGCAGGAACGGTAACTTCTGCTTTGTAACGTTTGTCGGAGTAAACTTTAAGATTTACATAGGCTGTTACTTCATGACCATCGTTAAAGTATTTTTCAAGTTTTCCAACCTTATCTTCAACATATGAGCGGATTGAATCTGTTAACTCAAAATTTTCACCACGGATATTATATTTGATCATAGAGTCTACCTTAACGGCTCTTGTGTTGAACCTTCACTGTTTTGCAAGGCGCTGGACAGTCAAGTTTTAAGAACCGTCCTTTCTTTATTTCTAATTTAATTATAATATATAATCGCTTACAAGTCAATCAATAACACTTATTCTAATCTTTTTATTAGAAGAACCAATAGAAATCGTATCCCCCGGATGAATTTCGCCGGCAAGCAATTGCTCACTAAGCGTGTCTTCAACCTCACGTTGCAGAGCTTTACGTAACGGACGGGCACCATATTCAGGATCAAATCCTTTATCAGCAATAACTTTCAAAGCAGCAGGTGTAAATTTCACTTTGATATTTTGATCTTTCAAGCGTGATACGAGAGATTTACTCATAATTTTCACGACTTGTTCAATCTCTTTTTCTGTCAGTGAATGGAAAACGATAGTTTCATCGATACGATTGAGAAATTCTGGACGGTACTGTTTCTTCAGTTCTTCCATGATTCTCGCTTTCATAGCTGCATAGTCTGTTGAGATTGATTTGGCACCAAAACCAACTGTTTTATCATCACGAATAGCTGTTGCACCAAGGTTAGATGTCATAATGATAATCGTATTTCTGAAATCAACTTTACGACCCTTCGTGTCTGTAACGAAACCATCATCTAGAATTTGTAACATGATATTGAAAATATCAGGATGGGCCTTTTCGACTTCATCAAGAAGGATAACAGAATAAGGCTTATTACGGACTTGCTCTGTTAGTTGTCCCCCTTCATCATAACCTACGTAGCCTGGAGGCGCTCCAATCAGGCGAGATGTCGAGAATTTTTCCATAAATTCACTCATGTCTACGCGAATCATGTTTTCTTCACTTCCAAAAACACTTTCCGCTAAAGCCTTAGCAAGCTCTGTCTTCCCAACCCCTGTCGGACCAAGGAACATAAATGAACCCAAAGGACGTCTCGTATCGGCGATACCTGAGCGTGCACGTCTTATGGCACGAGAAACAGCCGATATCGCTTCTTCCTGACCAACTACACGCTTATGTAACTCTTTTTCTAGATTAATCAGACGTTCACTTTCAGTTTTCGTCATCTGTTGGAGCGGGATTCCTGTAAGGTTGGAAACGACAGCATAAACATCGCTTTCCTCAACCAAAGGATTATCATTTTCCGATACTGTAAAGTTATCAATTTTATGCGTTAACTTTTCAATATCTTTTTCAATCTCCTGTGCTTCAACAATATCAAGTGCTACAACTGCTTTTTGTAATCTCAGCTCTTCTGCTTTTAACTCTGCTTTTAATTCGTCAAGCTTGGTGTAATTTGTTTTACTCGTAATTTTAACTTTGGCTGCGGCTTCATCAAGGAGATCAATTGCTTTATCTGGCAGACGACGACTTGGCATATAACGATTGCTCAGGCTGACGGCACGTTCCAAAGTTCCCTCTTCAAATTTGACCGCATGGTAAGCTTCAAATTTTTCTTTTAACCCTTGTAAGATTGCAACTGTTTCATCTTCTGATGGTTCTTCAACATTAACACGGGCAAAACGACGTTCTAGGGCCTCATCTTTTTCAATATATTTTTGATATTCTTGATAAGTTGTTGCCCCAATAAGTTGAAACTCACCACGTGCTAATGCCGGTTTTAAGATGTTGGAAGCATCATTAACAGAATCCATTCCTCCACCAGCACCGATAATGGTATGAAGTTCATCGATAAAGACAATCACATCTTTATCATGTGTCACTTCATCAACGATAGCTGTCAAACGATCTTCAAATTCACCACGGAATTTTGTCCCCGCAACAACCATCGCCATATTCAAGGCCATGATACGACTGCCACGTAAACCTACAGGAACATCCCCTGCAGCCACACGCGTCGCAAAGCCTTCAATAATCGCTGACTTACCAACACCAGGTTCACCAACAAGAACAGGATTATTCTTTGTCCGACGACTCAAAATGTGGATGAGGCGTTCGACTTCTCGCTCTCTTCCAATCATTGGATCAAGCTTGCCTTCACGGGCTGCTTTTGTCAAATCTGTCGATACCGTGTCTAAAGTAGGCGTTGTCGTGGTTTCGGAAACTTTCCCTGACAAGTTTCTTTTCGAAGCTGGTGTCACCGCTTTACGGCGTTCTGGTACACGTAGATATGCTTTTTGCTCTAGCTTTTTACGGAGGTTAACGATATTGATGTTTTGCTCACGTAAAAGTTGTCCTGCAAAGCCAGCATCATTTGCTAAAAGCATATACAAGAGATGCTCTGTCCCTATGCGGTTTTTATCGTTGTTTTGAGCCAATGCACGTGCTTGTTCAATAATTGTCTCAACTCTTGGGCTAAGCTTTATTTCTGATTTCTTCGTTTTCACTTGACTTGAAAAATCTTCAATGTCGATTAACATTTCTTCCAAATCAATTTTTTCTGAATTAAGTAGCGTAAATGCCAATGAAGCCGGGACCTCAGCTAAGGCAGCCAATAAGTGCGAGCTTTCAACCCAAGCGTAGTTAAACTTATGCGCATAGTCAACAGACTTCTCAAGCACTCTTATGACTTGTGGTGTATAGTCCTTTTCATTAAATTTCATCATCACGATCCAATCTCTGTAGTATTTTTATCATCATTTGTGCTCGACAACTGTTAGAAATATCACTATCAGCCAAAAGCAAAAGGAGAAGATTGCCTTCTCGTTCAGTCAAAATGTGTTCATCAAATAAAAGTTGCAAGACATCTTGAGCCATACTTTCAGTCAAGTTAGCAGGCAACTTCTGCGCTAAATCAAGCAAGAACTCGTGCTTTGCTGAATAATGGTATTTGAATATTTTGATGTAGCCACCACCACCACGCTTTGACTCAACATCAAAACCTTTTGATGGGGTGAAACGGGTTTTAATCACATAGTTAATTTGCGAAGGAACCACGTCAAATTGACTGGCTAAATCTGCACGTTTAATCTCAATCTCACGTGCCTCTTCTAGCAGTTTTCGCAAATAAGCTTCGATAATATCTGAAGTATTTTGGGCAGACATAGAACCTCCAATCTTTGACCTTTATTGACTATTATAACGAAAATTTTTATTTTTTACCAAAAATAGTGGCTGAAACACCTCTAAAATAAAAAATCCGCTAAAAAGCAGATTTTTTATTTTATTTCACATCAACAATCTTAACTTCGATTTCACCCATAGGCAATGGAATTTTTACCACATCACCAACTTTACGACCAATCAAAGCTTGGGCAATTGGAGACTCATTTGAAATCTTACCTGAAAATGGATCAGCTTCAGCAGTACCAACGATTTCGTACTCTTCCTCTTCATCATCGCCAATTTCTTGGAAAACAACGGCTTTACCAAGCGCAACTTCATTTTTATCGATGTTAGCATTGTCGACGATCTCAGCGTAACGAATCATTGTTTCAACTGTTGAGATACGTCCTTCGATAAAGGCTTGTTCATCTTTTGCTGCTTCGTATTCTGAGTTTTCTGAAAGGTTACCATAGCTACGTGCAATCTTGATGCGCTCAATAACTTCAGGGCGTTTAACCAATTTAAGGTTATCTAATTCTTGTTCTAGTTTTTCCAGACCTTCTTTGGTCATGGGGAAAGTTTTTTCTACCATTTTTTATCCTTTTTAAATTTCTAAATTAATTACCCGACGCAATCGCATCATTAACATACTTTTGAACATTGATATTTTGTTCTTCAAGTGTTTGCGCAAAGTAAATCTTACCTTCAACGTCTGCTACAAAATACAGATAATCATTTGCAGTTGGGTTAAGCACTGCTTTGATTGACGATAAACTTGGGCTGACGATTGGGCCAGGACCAAAACCTTGATACAGGTATGTATTGAAAGGTGAGTCTAATTTTGTATTAATTGCAGCTTGTTGATCAAGCGATGTATCTTTTCCAAGCTTACCTTCAGCATAAAAGATACCTGTGTTGGAATCCATTGTCATCCCCAAGTTCAAACGGTTAAAGAAGACCTGTGCAACGTTGCGACGGTCATCATCACTGTTGGCTTCTTTTTCGACAATAGCAGCTAGACTCAGAGTTTCGTTGACCGTAAGTTGGGAGGCTTCGATTTGTTCATACAAAGGTTCCAATTGTGTATTTGTTGTTGAAAGCATTGTCTCAATTAAGCTTTCAACGGTAGTTTTTTTCGTATACTCGTAAGTGGCTGGGAAGAGATATCCTTCAAGTTGATATTTCACACCACTGTCTTTACTTGGTAAGCTACCAAGAAGTTTTGGAAACTCTTGCTTCATTTTTTCAATGAAGGCTTGATCCTGAACTGTCTTCATAAACTCATCTTTTGTAAAAGGTGTTTTTTCATTTTTATCAGCCGAGTTCACTGTAACAGCTTGAGCGATTTGTTCCAATGTGTAACCTTCTGGAATTAAAATTTTACCTAGAGTTGGTTCAACAGGATGCTCAGTTCCTCCTTGCTCCAAAAGACTCGCAATATCTGATAAGCTCATGCTTGGTGCAAGGTTGTAGTAGCCACTCTTAAAGCCGCTGAAATTTTTAAATTTAGTATAGTATTGGAAAACCATACCATTTTTGATAATACCTTCTCTTTGTAAGATATCTCCGATTTGTTTACTGCTTGCTCCAGCTGGGATATTAATGGCGCGCTTGGTTGTATTTGCAGTATTGAGCGGTTGTACCCCTTCTTTGATGAAACTGTAGCCATAAAAGCCAGTTCCAGCTGCTGCCAAAATTAGAACGGCTACGATAACAGCAATAATCTTCCCAGAAGAGACTTTCTTCTTCGGTTTTTTCGCTTTCGGCTTAGGTTGGATTTCTTCAGATTCAACTTCAGCTTTTACCGCTGAGCGTCGACTTCTTTGTCTATGCTCCGTCTCTTCGACAATAGCTTCTGCTGTATCTGTCCCTTCATCTTCAGGTGCTTCATATTCATCAGCAACTTCATCAGAATTTTTTGAGTTACGTCTAAGTCGTGAATAACTTTGCCCTTGGCTCGCTTGGAGCATTTGCTCGCGAACACTTGCAAAGTCTGGACGTTCTTCTTGTGCTGGTCCTTTTGTTTTCGCTTGATCCGAAACAGTTTTTTCAGGAAGTTCTACATCTTCTGAGATATTAGGTTGTTCCTCTGCTTCAGGTTTTTCGAGTTCTTCTGTCAACTTAAACGGTGTTGGACGTTGAATATCCGAAAAATCAGCACGTTCTCGCCGAGTATGTCTACTCGGGGTTGAAGAAAGCTCTTTGTTGGATTCACGGGCATAGTTTTCAAAAGTCCCATCCGTGTTTGCTCGATTTCCTTCTTCAAGTTCACGCAAGATTTTATCTTTGAAACTTTCTCTCGAAAACTTCTCCGTATCTTTTTCTACCAAGGTTAATCCTCCTTATCACGCTTCTCTCCCTTTTGAAAAGCGAAGCGTAAGTTTGTTGGGTAATATTCACAAAAGCGAGGCCATGGACCTCACTCTTTTAGATTTTAATTCTCTTCTGAGTCGTTGTCGTCATCATCGTCGTCCTCTTCATCGAGTTCAACGTCTTCATCCACGTTATCCAGTTCAACTTCAGCAAGTTCAGCATCATAAGCTTGAACTTCATCTTTTTCGTCATCTGGATTCTCATCATCATAAGTCATGTCATCTGCATCATTACCTTTATCGATGTGTTCATCTTCAGGATCCACTTCGTCTTCGATACCAAATGCATTAACTTTTGTACGTTTTTTCGTTGTTTTCTCTTCTTCGTCATCAATTTCATCGAGGGCAATGACTTCCTCATCGATTTCGTCAATAGCGTACCATGAGCGTAATGCCCAAACATTATTTCCCAATGGAATAAAGCTTCCATCTGTATTCATTTCTGTATAAAAACGTGCAATTGTGGCTTTGATTTCGTTATCAGACTTTTTCAAGTAGTCTTGAACGGCATTCAAGATTTCCGCAAAAGCCATTTCCTTACCATTTTGTTCCAAAATTGCATGAGCAACTTCAATCATTGAAAGTTCTTCGATATTTTGTCCTTCTAATGCTTCAATTTTCAAACTTTTTTGCTCTCTTTCAGATTTTCTTTTTCTATATTATATTAAATTCGCTTCATTGTCAATATGTAAACGGATTTAAGCTGTTTCATTATATGTCGTTTTCAGTCTTGTTTGGTGAGGCTTAAATTAATAATGCATCAAGACTTTGTAATCATAGTTACCGAGTTTTTCGCGTCCTTTAAGCTCGTCAAGCTCAATAAAGAAGGCACAACCTACAACGATACCACCCAAACGTTCAATCATCTCAATCGTAGCTTTTACTGTTCCACCTGTTGCCAGGAGATCATCTACAATCAGAACACGTTGTCCTGGTTTTATCGAGTCAGCATGCATTGTCAATGTGTCTGTACCATACTCTTTTTCATAGTCTGCTGAAATGACTTCACGTGGTAATTTTCCTGGTTTACGCACTGGTGCGAAACCTACACCAAGCGCAAAAGCAACCGGACATCCAACGATGAATCCACGCGCTTCTGGGCCAACGATTACATCGATTTCTTTATCACGTGCATATTGCACAATTTCTGTAACGGCATAGTTGTAGGCATTTCCATCCGCCATAAGTGGTGAGATATCGCGGAAAACGATACCTTCTGTTGGGTAATTTTCAATCGTTGCAATGTAATCTTTAAGTTGCATGTGCATCTTCCTCTTTTAATTTTTTATAAATTTCTTTGACAGGGGATAAGGCGAAAAGTTCTTGAAATGCAACAATTTCTCGAAGCTCTTGGTAAATGTTACTTTCAGCAATATCACGTTTTTCTGCTGCTTTATTCACACTCATCATGCCATTATCAATTGTTACAAAATTCAGTTCTTCAAATATTTGAATCATCTTTATCAGTAAGATATCTGGTATCTTCAGATAATTTGCTAAATCTTTCAATTTAAAGCGTATATCAAATTCAGGATATTGATAGATTGCTTTATAGAAACGCGCAAACTGCTCACGTGTCCCTGATCCCGTCAAATAATAATTTTGTTTGATTGTATTCTTGAAATAAATCAATTCAAAATCTTGCTCATGTATTAATTCCGTTAAAGTCGATAAGGCACCCTTATCGGTTGGGGCTTCCTCAATAATAAGCACTTCTTCTATTGTACCATTTTTCACTTCATTATGGACAAAACGTATTGTATTTTTGGGCAATTCGACTTGTCGACTTCGAATATCCAGAAGTTCAACACCATTTACTCTGGCATCAGCCACCATAAGCTGAACGGTTGTTGTACCATTCCAGGTATTGCTAGACAAGGTGCCAACAAGCTCAGTATCACTTTGTTCAAATTCCAGACTTTCTGTCCCATGACCAAAGTAAACCGCATCTAAAGGTTGCCCCTTTTGTACTAACTTAAGTTTGAGATGACTGTTATCTTTTCCCATGCTCCGAGCTTGCTCAACCTGGTAATCCGTAATAAGAAAATGAGGTTTCGGATTATCCATGCCATACGGAGACAATTTTTCTAAACTTCTAATCGTCTCTAAGCTTATCTGGTCAAACTGCAGACTTCCCTGAACTTCTAGTGTGCTCTTCCCTGACATATCAATGTCGTTGTCTTGAATAAAATCAAGCATCACTTGCTTAATTGCTTCCACATTCTCCAAGGCAAAAGTCATTCCAGCAGCTTGTTTATGACCACCAAAAGCGATAAAGAGCTCTCGATGTCCATTGAGTGCTTCAAATATATTAAAGTTTTCAATCGAACGGGCTGATCCTCGGAGAATTCCCTCTTCTTCTGCCAACATTATTATAGGTTTGTGAAATTGCTCAAGCAAACGCCCTGCAACGATCCCTAGAACACCTTTATGCCAATCCTTATGATAAAGAATTTGTACAGGTTCATCTGTCATCATTGTGAGGGCTTGATTGAAGATATTCTCGACGATTACTTTACGTTCGCTATTTTTTTCATCAATCATTTGCGCGATTTCAGAGACCACTTCTTCATCCCAGCCCGTTAATAGTTCAATTGCTGGATTTGGATCATCTAAGCGTCCTAGAGCATTCAAACGAGGTGCAATTTGAAATCCAACGGTCTCCTCGTTTACCTTTTCAAAATCAGTTCCTGAGAGACGCATGAGTTCCATCAGGCCTGCACGCTCAGTATTTGCTAGCACTTTTAGCCCATGACTTACCAAGATGCGATTTTCATCTGTGAGACTAACCATATCCGCAATTGTCCCGATTGCTACCAAGTCAAGCATATCTGAAGGAATGTAGTCCAAAAGTGCTGTTGCGACTTTAAAAGCCACTCCGACTCCAGCCAAGTACTTAAATGGATAGTCTGCTCCAGGGTGTTCAGGATGCACAATAGCAAAAGCTTCGGGTAGCTCTTCTGGCATACTATGATGATCAGTAACGATAACATCAACGTCTTGGCTTTGTGCGTAAGCTATAGCTTCATGACCAGCCACCCCATTATCCACGGTAATAATCAAATCAATGTCTTCATTTTGAATGAAATATTTATAAACATCAGGATTTGGTCCATACCCATCGGTAAAGCGGTTAGGAAGATAGACTTGTACCTCCGCTCCTAATTCATCCAGTGCCGATTTCATCACTGAACTTGCCGTCATGCCATCAGCATCATAGTCACCATATATTAAGATATTTTGCCCATTTTCAATTGCAGTCAAAATTCTTTGAACGGCTTTTTCCATATCATGCAGTAAAAACGGATCATGCAACTGCTGCAAATCAGGTTTTAAGAAGGTTTGCATTTTCTCTTCTGTCCTAATACCGCGTTGCCACAAAATTTGCGCTGCCAGTGTGTCTAATTTATATTTTTTACTTAACTTGAGAAACTCATCTGGTAAGTCTGACTCAGTTAAATTCCATATATATTTTGATTTAATCAAGTTTCCTCCACTTCGACTGCCTGTTTGAAGATTTATTTATAATTAAAAAACTTATTTCCTATATTGTCTACTAGAGCTGGAAAAAGAGCACGAACTTTCGCAACAAAAGCCAGCTGAGGGGGTAAGTTCATTTCTCTTTTATTTTTACCTAAAACCTGCTCGATTTTACCCGCAACGTAGTCTGCACTAACCGCATTTTTACCTACTTTTTCAAGATAGTCAGCATTGCCTTTATGAAATTTTGTAAGGACCGGTCCTGTATTGACTGTTGTCACGATAAGACCCGGTATTTCTAAACGTAAAGCATCTGAAAAAGCAAGAACAGCAGCTTTGGACGCTGCATACACTGTTGACTTAGCTGTAGGTAATTTTCCTGCGATAGATGCAATATTAATGACTTGCAGCTGCGGTTGTAAATCACGTGTGCGCTTAATCAAATCTAACGTATTCACCTTGAACATTTCGTCAATCTGTTCATCTGATAAGTTGGTCAACGCCGAAAACTCCCCAAATCCTGCATTGTTAATAAGAATATCCACCTTATCAGGAATGACTGGCTGGGGAAGGGAACGACTGATCAAGATAAGATTATGCCCCTCTAAACGCTGAATAAGCGCCTGTGCAATATCGCCGCTAGCACCTGTAATTACTATATTCTTTTTACTCAACTTTTTCTTCATAAAAATCTTTCGCCACATAGGAGTTAGGATGGACAGCTCGTGCTTCTTGTGCGAGCTGAGCCACGAGTGGGCCGACATATCGTGCACTGATATGTGTGAGCAGCAAGCGTTTTACACCAGCTTCTTGTGCAACATCTGCTGCTTGTTTTGAAGTCGAATGTCCATGTCGACGGGCCATTTTTGACTCTTTTGCTTCATAAGTTGCTTCATGAACTAAAAGATCTGCACCAACAGCTAAACGAACAGCACTTGGTGTCCGGCGTGTATCTCCAAGGATCGTTACCACTTTGCCAAGTTTATCTGCACCGATATAGTCTTCTGGATGAAATACCTTTCCCTCATACTCTACTGTTTCGCCACTCTTAATTTTTCCAAAGAGTGGGCCAAAAGGTAGACCATCTGCTTTCAAGGCCGCTGCATCGAGTTCTCCAGGACGCTCTTTTTCGACTACACGATAGCCCAAACAAAAAATTGTATGATCCAAGGTATCAGCATATACTTCAAAACTGTCATCTTCAAAGATTTTCCCAGGCATTTCAAGTTCATGAAAATGAACCTTATACCCAAGGCGCGACCCCGACATGCGTAAAGCTGTCATCACAAAGTCTTTCAGACCTTTTGGTCCATATAATTCCAAGTCCGTATGGTCCTCATCTTTACTTGAACCTTGGAATGAACGGCTTGATAGAAATCCTGGTAGACCAAAAATATGATCGCCATGCAAATGTGTAATAAAAATTTTGGTGATTTTTCTTGGCTTAATTGATGTTTCCAAAATTTGATGTTGAGTCGCTTCACCACAATCAAATAGCCATATTTCGTTACGTTCATCGAGTAACTTCAAAGCAATAGCTTGTGTTTTTCGCGTTCGTGACGGCTGACCTGCGCCCGTCCCTAAAAATTGAATATCCATATCTTCCTCAATATTCTAATTACGTTCTTTTCTATCCATTGGTGGAGTCAAATAAAAAACATTTTCTACTTTGGTGCCCATTTCCCATGTTTCTCACTTATTGATTAAGCAAGAAATGAGAATATCAAAATGTAAAAGACATTGTGCTTCTCACAATGTCTTACAGCGCTCAAAATAAAAAATTATCCGTCTGGAGGGAATCGAACCCCCATCGCAAGAACCGGAATCTTGCGTGATATCCATTACACTACAGACGGCACTGATAACTCTATCATTTTACAGGAAAACAGAGGAAATTTCAAGTTTCTTTATTTCAAAAAGTCCTCAAGAAAGGATTGAATACTCTTATAGTTTTCATCTGCAATTTTACTGTCGTTATATCCTATATAAGCAGTAGCTAAGCCAAGCTCTTGTGCAGGAAGGATATCGTGTTCAACCAAATCCCCGACCATGAGCGTTGCTTTACGTTCAAAGTTTTCCTTTTCCAAAATATTCCGAAAGGCTGCTTGATCAGGTTTAGCAAAGCCCGTTTCAGCTGAAATATAAACAGGAAAGAGGTTTTCAAAACCAAAACGCTTAATCTTTTCTCTTTGTTCCCAACTCTCACCATTACTTAAAATAGCTATATTGTAATTCTGGGAGAGCTCTTTTATTTTAGTCAGTAAATCGTGATCAACTTCTATTTCTTCAAGCAAGGCTGTCAAAAAGATATCAAAGAATAAACGCACAAAGTTTTCTTTATAGTGAATCGCATAGTAATCTAAAACCTGGCGCACACGCTCTTCGCGCAACTGCGCAATCGTCATTTTCCCTTCATGAACCAAGGGCCAGAGTTGCTCATCCAATTCACGGTATTTTGCCATAAAATCATCTATAGAAAATCCATCTTGGAAGTCAATCAAATCTAAAAAAACTTTACGATGCGCTATTTCCCAATATTTTTTAAAAGGAAAGAGTGTGTTATCCCAGTCAAAAATAATGTTTTTTATCTCTTCCATGTCCCCCCCTTTCCACTTCCTTTAAAAGTTTATCATTTTGCCCCTTGTATATCAAATGAATTAGGGCGAGTCCTTAGTAAGTTTTAAACTTCTATTTCTCTGAAAGAACCGCTTTGATTCCTGCTTCAAAGCTTGTAATTTCAAATTTTGGAAAACGTTTTTTAAACTTGTCTGAATTAAATACATTATCTTCTGCATAACGTGGAAGAAGTTCTTGTAATTCTTTCGCTTTTTGACTGAAAAGGCTGGCTAATTTAAATTGCCACATCTTAATTGTTGTATATCGAAGTTTTTGGCCTGTGATTTTTTCCGAAAGTGTAATGATTTCCTGATAAGTCAAACTTGGTGCGCATGGCAAATGCCAAGTTTGACCATAAGCATCGACATCATTCCCTATAAGAGCCATTGCACGGCTAGCATCGGGGGTCCAAATCAATGTTCTCAAACGAGTAGCACTCAAGGGGATTTTTATTTTTTTATTCTCTTTAATAGCGTTGAAGACCATTGTATTTGTGATACTCTGCGTATGATTTGGACCATAAAACTCCGGCGCACGGCAGATCACAGCTTCGAGCGCTTGGTTTTCCATTTCCTTAATGACCATCTCTGCTAAGTGTGCACGTACTGCTGATTTTCTTCCCTGTGGTACAAATTTAGTGTCTTCATATTGCACTTCTGAATTTTTAGGATACATGTAAGTATTATCAAAGAAAACCAGTTTGCTTTGGTGTAGTTTACAAGCTTCGATAACATTTTTCATCATAAGAGGAAATTGCTCTTCCCAAAGTTCTGAATTCATAGGTAAACCTGCTGTAAAATAAACAATTTCACTACCAGCAATCGCTGCACTGGCTTCTTCAAACTTCAATAAATCTGCTGGAAATAAGTGATCTGTTGAGTTTACTTTACGAGGTTTTCTACTCACAAGTCTAATTTCTTTTGTATATTTTTTAAAAAGTTCCTTAGCCAGTTCTTGACCAATCTGTCCATTACTTCCTAGTATTGTTTGCATTATTTAATCTCCTTTATAAGCATTTTAGCAACTGACCGTACAGAAAACGGATTTTGTCCCGTTATAAGTTGCCCATCTTGGACGGCAAAATCTTTATAGAACCTTTTTTTACACCAGATTGCACCATGGCTTTTAGCAAGTTCTTCATTGAGGAAGGGAACAACGCTCTTCTTGCCTGCAATGACTTCTTCAGCTGTTGTAAATCCCGTTATTTTTTTCCCTGAGATAATATAATGACCTTCTTGATCCTTGAGATGAAGTAAACCGGCAATACCATGACATACGGAAGTGAGGTATCCATCATGTGTATAGATATCTTGCGCAATTTTTTGTATTTCTGGATTATCTGGAAAATCCCACATCACACCATGACCACCTGTAAAATATATGGCACTATAGTCTTGTGGAGCTATCTGTTCAGGTTTTAAGGTGTTTTTTAATGCTCTTTCGACAAAGTCATAATCATCATAAGTGTTCCAGATGGCTTCATCCATATACTTCATGCTTCGCGGATCAAGCGGAACATAACCTCCATTTGGACTCACAAAATCATAAGCAATACCTTCTTTTTGTAGTTCATCAACAAACTCTGCGCTCTCTCCCAGCCAAAGCCCTGTCGCTTCATTGGTATTTTTATAACGATTAACATTTGTTTCGACAATCAAAACTTTCTTCATTTTTCTTGCTTTCCTTTCATTATCCTTGTCACTTCATCTAGAAAGTGTTGCAATTTTATAATTTCTGATGTGTCGTGTTCAAGATAATAAAAATTTTTTGTTCCTTCTGACCGATAGTTTACTATTTTTACTTGACGTAGAATCTTTAAGTGATGAGAAATCGCTGGGCGAGATAAACCTGTTGCCTCGATTAAATCGCCTACTTGTATCCCTTTACAATCACTCTCTTCGAGCAATTTAATAATGATTGCTTGTCGTTTTTCATCACCCAAGGCAATTAAAAAGTCACCGACTTCACTCAATTCATGTTTTAAATGTTCAAATTTCATTCTTATCTATTCTTTCGTTTATATTTTTAAACCATTAAACCATACCCTCTCTTAGAAGTCAAAAAATTTGATTTATAAAATGCTCATCCGTTATTTAAAGAAAATAAAAAAACTCACAGCATCATGTGCTCTGAGTTTTCATTTTTGTATAAAACGATTATTTAACTTTAACTGAATCTGTGATTGTTTCAACAGCTTTCTTCATTGCGATATCGTGTTGGAGCATATCAACTGGAAGAAGTTTTTCAACTTGTTCAACAGGCATGTTGTATTGTGCAGCCAAGTCAGCAATTTCAGCTTTAACTTCTTCATCTGTAGTTTCAAAGTTTTCAGCTGCTGCAATAGCTTCGATTACAAGGTTTGTACGTACACGTTTAGCTGCATCTGCTTGGTATTGTTCGTGCAATTGTTCTTCAGTAGTACCTGTGATTTGGAAGTACATTTCTGGTGAGATACCTTGTTGTTGCATGCCTCCAAGGAATTCGTTCATTGCGCGGTGAACTTCTTCGTGAATCATTTCTTCAGGAATTTCTTTGATTTCAGCATTTGCTACAGCTGTTTCGATAGCTGCAGTTTCAACAGCATCGTTGTAAGCTTCTGCTTTAGCATCTTCAAGTTCTTTACGGAATTTAGCTTTGAGTTCATCCAATGTTTCAACTTCTTCGTCGATATCTTTCGCCAATTCGTCGTCAAGTTCTGGAACTTCTTTTGCTTTAACTTCATTAACTTTAGTTGCAAATACTGCTTCTTTTCCTGCAAGATCTGTAGCTTGGTAGTCTTCTGGGAAAGTCACTTTCACATCGATTTCTTCACCAGCTGAAGTGCCAACAAGTTGTTCTTCAAAGCCAGGAATAAATTGACCTGAACCAAGTTCTAAACTGTGGTTCGCACCTTTTCCGCCTTCAAATTCAACGCCATCGATAGAACCAACGAAGTCGATAACTACTGTATCTCCGTTTTCAGCTTTACCTTCTTTAACAGTTAATTCAGCAAGATTGTTTTGTTCTTGTGACAAACGTGCTTCAACTTCATCATCAGCAACATCTTTAGTTGCTTCTACTGAAACTTCCAAGTTTTTGTAGTCACCAAGTTCTACTTCAGGTTTAACAGTTACTTCAGCTGTCAACTCCCAGTCAGAACCTTTTTCCATTTTAGTGACATCAATTTTTGGTTGAGCAACAGGTTCGATACCTGCTTCTTTTACAGCTGCATCATAAGCAGTTGGCAATACAGCATTCAAAGCTTCTTCATAAAGAGCTTCTTCACCATACATACGGTTAAACATTTGACGGCTGATTTTACCTTTACGGAAACCAGGCACTGAGATATTACCTTTTACTTTATTGAAAGCTTTGTCAAGACCGTTTTTGATTGTTTCTTGGTCGATTGAAAATGAGAGTGTACCAGTGTTAACACCAGTTTTTTCAAAACTTGCAGTCATTAATTATTTCTCCTTATTTATGAGCCTTGAGCTCAGAAATTTCATACCTTTCTAGAATAGCATAAAAACTAAGTGAATTCAACTTTTTGAACGATTATTTTTCTCTCTTTCCTTTGAATTTAAATGATAAAAAAAGCTTGCAAAAGCAAACTTTTTATGGATTTAAACGTTGCATGACTTCTTGCCATAGGTCGCCACTAAAAACACGGGACGCTTGTCCGCCGCCTAGTACACCATAGCCTAACATCAAGCCCGCTGCACCTGCTATAAGGACAAGTACAAGAACTAAAAAGACCAATGAAAGGCGAACGCCTAATACTTTAATCGTTTTTTTAATCATCAATTTCCTCAAGTTCTGGAACACGTTCAATATCTGCTCCAAGTGATTTTAATTTTTCATGGAAGCGGTAATAACCACGATCAAGGTGACTTAATTTACGTACTGTAGTTTGACCTTGCGCAACCATACCAAGCAAAATTAATGCTGCACTTGCACGTAAATCTGTTGATTTAACTTGTGCACC
This sequence comes from Lactococcus formosensis, assembly GCF_037892375.1. Classification (NCBI taxonomy): domain Bacteria; kingdom Bacillati; phylum Bacillota; class Bacilli; order Lactobacillales; family Streptococcaceae; genus Lactococcus; species Lactococcus formosensis. The sequence continues at coordinate 375,007 of NZ_CP141721.1, forward strand.
TTGTAATTTTCGTGTGCCTTGGATGATGGCTGTGTTCCGTGTAATATCGATAGTTAAGCCCATACGACGCATTTCTTCTAAATGTTGGAAACGATTTTCAAAAACCGTTTCAATCATTGTTGATTTACCCTTAGCGATAGCTTGAGCCGCAGTCATTTGCGATTGCATGTCTGTTGGGAAACCAGGATGTGGTAGAGTTTTAACATTTGTAGCTTTCAAAACTTCAGGTCCAAGAACACGAAGTCCTTCATCTTCTTGGACAAACTCCACACCCATCTCAATCAATTTAGAAATTAAGGGACGGTTGTGCTCACGAACCGCATCTTTGATTAACACATCCCCATGTGTCATCGCAGCTGCTACCATGAAGGTTCCAGCTTCAATACGGTCTTGTACAACCGCATGGTTCGCACCATGCATTTTTTCAACACCCTTGATAATAATTGTATCTGTGCCAGCCCCTTTGACATTTGCTCCCATTTTATTAAGCCAATTTGCAAGGTCGACAATTTCAGGCTCACGAGCTGCATTTTCTAAAGTTGTTGTTCCTTCTGCTAGAGTTGCAGCCATCATCAAGTTTTGTGTCGCACCAACAGATGGGAAGTCCAAATAGATATGTGCACCACGTAGCTTTTCAGCCTTAGCTTCAATGTAACCCGCTTCTTGAGTAATTTCCGCCCCCATCAATTCAAAGCCACGCAAGTGGAGATCGATAGGACGCGAACCAATTGAGCAACCGCCGGGCATTGAGACACGAGCATGCCCGTTTCGAGCTAAAATTGGACCCATTACAACGATAGAGGCACGCATTTTACTCACGAACTCGTAAGGCGCTTTTGTTTTTATTTTAGCAGCTGCTTGTGCATGAACGGTCTTACTTTCTTCTGAAAACTCTAAATCCACTCCAAGATGATCCACTAAATTATTCATCATGTAGACGTCGCTCAAGATAGGAACATTACGAAGAATAATTTCTCCCTCGCTTGGCAAAAGTGTCGCTGCAAGTAAAGGCAGAACAGCATTTTTTGCTCCTTCAATTTCTACAGTTCCTTTAAGGCGGGTATTTCCACCCTTGACAATTATTTTATCCATTTATACATTCCTATAATTTCTTTATTCTGAAAGACACCCTAAATTATAGCACAATGAATCTTTTCGTCAACTTTACAGGATTATGTCTGTCCCTTGTATTAATTGTTCAACTAAATGTGCAGGTAGGCTATAAACGTACTGGCGGTCTGTAAGATTGGGTTTTTCCCCTTCAAAGGTTTTAGTCACAAAACCGAGTTTTTCGGTCAGAATACCTCCCGCGGCATAATCCCAAGGTTGCAAACGGCTAAAATAAGCAACTGTTTTTCCCTCAAGAAGGTCCGCATAAGCTATCCCAGCACTGCCTAACATCCTTACTCCTAAAGTATTCAAACTAAAGTTTGTTAGGTTATATAAATTTTTACGATAAATCATTGAATTGATTGAAAGCAGACTTTTTTCAAAAACTTGAGGTTTGTAAGAAAGTAACCGATCATTACAAAAAACTTCTTGCGCATTATTCCAATAAAGTTTGTCCGCCATTACATCAAGGATTAATCCAAATTGTGGCTGCCCTTTTTCATAATAAGCCAGCATCACAGCAAAGTTGTCTTGCTGTACAACAAAATTTATCGTGCCATCAATCGGATCCAATACCCAAAAATTTGCTTGACTGCGATCAAAATCCGCAGTATTTCGTCCTGCTTCTTCTGCTAAAATTTTATCCTCAGGATAAGACCTACTAATTTCTTCAATGATGATTTCTTGAACCTGATGATCAAAATTTGTCACCAAATCACTAAAATTACTTTTTTGCGAAACTTCCAAAGTTTGATGAATATTATCACGAAGAAAAGCACCAGCTTCTCTCACCCAAGTTTTTGCTTGTTTAAGCTTTTTCAGAGCGAACAAATTGTCTTTCACTCGCTTGTACCTCCTTGACGGCACGATAAAGCGAATAACCACTGTTTTCTTCGAATTCTCGTCCCAGCTGTTTTTCTTGCATCTTAGAAGGAACAATCTTCTTGAATGCCTTATAAGCTTCCAAAAACTCTTCCTTGTTCACTTTACTCTCATAAAAATTTTCGACTTGATTGAAAAAAGAGAGTACTGCAGTCATTTCAGCAGTACTCCAACTTAAATCAAGTGGATATTGATAATTAGCTTTCATTATTTCCACTCTCCCATATGCAGTTAGAAGTCGTTTACCGCACGTTTCATTTCCGCGCGACGATAATGACGAGGTAAGAAAGCACGAATCTCGTCTTCATTAAAACCAATTTGTAACAAACGATCATCTGTGATAATCGGCCGGCGCAAAAGGTTCGGATACTCTGTCACAAGATTAATCAACTCATTAATTGTCAACTCATCAAGATCCAAAGCAAGTTTTTGAAATATTTTTGACCGAATTGAAATAATATCTTCCGTTCCGTTTTCTGTTTTTGACAAAATTTTACGTAAGTCATCATTTGTCATCGGCTGTGTCAAAATGTTGTGCTCCGTATAAGGGACACTGTGTTTGTCCAACCATGCGCGCGCCTTACGGCAGCTTGTGCATGAAGGCGATAAGTATAAATCAACCACTTTCTTTCCCCATTCTATCTAGGCTGTAACCAATTATTAAACTTGAGCAGCGCTATTATTTGTTACTTATTATACCAAAAATTATAGATTAAAAAAAGTGCGTTTTTTTACTATTGTGTAAGATTTTATGTCTATGTTACATATTGTTCATATCGTCACAAATTTCTTGTAAATCTTCAAATCTAATCAATTCCATATTATAATTTGATGTCTTTTGCATCCTATCCGTAATAAAATGGAGCTTGGTTTCGTTTTCTTCGTCATATAAAACTAAAGAACCATCCGAATTTTCAAGCAAAAAATCGTTATACTGACGAAATTGACTTGGACTTTCGTAATCTTCGTAAGCATATTTAACATAATCTACATCTTTAAATTCACGTAATTTGTCTTGATTCGCCTCATTCCAGTTCTGTCCTTGCGTTTCAAAGGGAAATATACTAGCAATGTGAAAATTGTATTCTGTTTGTAATTCTTTAGAAACTTGCAATGCCCAATATTCAAAGCCAAGACTCCCCGTAAAAATCACCCATTTTAGTCCTTGATCCAAGTAAGCTTCCAACCTTCTTTTAAAAGCTCTCTTGATAATCGATATTTTTATATCTTTTTCATCAAAAATCCCCAGGTCAAAGGCTGTATAACCTGTAATAAGCAGCGTCTTCATAACCAAAACTTCCTTGTTAAATATATATATTCGTACTTTATTTTTATTGCCCAGATTATCCAAAGTCTATTTTCTATCAATTTATGCAATAAAATAAAGCAGCTGTCCTTAGTGCTCGCACTAAAATTTCAAGCAATAAAACTAAAAAGAATCTCTACAATAATATGTTCTTTTAACTATTACAGTCCAAAAGGCAAATAATTTGCTATAATTACATTATACAATAGAAGTAACAATTTAATATATGGAAACACACACATGCTAAAATATCCTCAAGGATTAAATAAACAAAGAAAAATATTTTCAGAAAAACAAACGGAGAAAAAAGTGGTGCATAACACTGCGAAAAGTGCTCCGAATATGGTAAAATCTAAATCGGCAGTAAAATTTGGTAAACGTGGAATGAACTTTGAAGCAGAGATTAATGCGACGAATGATTATTATCTCGCACATGATATCGCTGTGATCCATAAAAAACCAACGCCTATACAAATTGTAAAGGTGGATTATCCCCAACGTAGCCGTGCTAAAATTACCGAAGCCTACTTTAGACAGGCTTCAACGACAGATTATTCTGGCGTCTACCAAGGAAGATATATTGATTTTGAAGCCAAAGAAACCCATCAGAAGACAAGTTTTCCTCTGAAAAATTTTCATGAGCATCAAATCGTCCATATGTCTAAAGTTCTTGAACAAAAAGGGATTGCCTTTGTTCTTTTACACTTTGCGTCTTTGGGCGAAACTTACTACTTGCCTTCTGAGAATTTGATTCGTTTTTATCAAGAGAAAAAAGGTTTGAAATCTATCCCTCTTGATTACATTAAGCAACATGCTTACCAAATTTCATCAAATCAGATTCCTAGGATTCCATACTTGGATATCGTTAATCAACTTTGCGAGGTGAATTAAAATTCCTACTAATAAACGAAAAAAATCAAAAATGAATCGAAATACAAACACAACAGTCAAAAGGTCCCTCATTTCGACATTGAAATGGGCTTTAATTCTTATTTTTTCAACAATCATCCTGACTTTTGTTGCTGCTGGTGCACTCTTTATCTATTACGCTAAAGATGCCCCAAAATTAGACATGAGTAAATTACAGTCACCACCATCAACTGTAGTCTATGACAAGGACGAGAAAGTAATTGCCACCCTTGGAGCTGAACAGCGCGATTTGGTACAGACTGATAATATCCCTGTCATGCTCGTTAATGCTGTAACCTCGATTGAAGACCGTCGCTTTTTCAATACACGTGGTGTTGACCCAATACGTATTGCTGGTTCTTTAGTTAATAACTTGCGTGGCGGACATATCCAAGGTGGTTCTACCTTAGATATGCAGTTAATTAAGCTGTCTTTCTTCTCCACAGACTCCGCAGACCAAAACATGAAAGTCAAAATTCAAGAAGCTTGGCTTGCCTTACAGCTGGACCAAAAATGGTCGAAAGAGCAAATATTTACCGCTTATGTTAATAAAGTCAATATGGCAAATGGTTATTACGGTATGGGCACAGCTTCTCAAGCTTACTACAACAAACCCTTAACCGAGTTGTCTATCGCACAATTAGCCCTACTCGCGGGTATGCCACAAGCGCCAAATACTTATAATCCTTATAAAAATCCAGAAGCAGCAAAATATCGTCGTGATTTGGTTATCAATTCGATGTACCGTAATGGTAAAATTACGGAGAAGCAAAGAGATGAAGCCATCAATACACCGATCGATGATGGTTTGCAAGATTTGAAGAGTGGTGTAAATATCCCTGACTATGCCAATGACTTCATCAATGAGGCCATTAAACAAGCCAATCGAGAAACAGGGACAGACGCACCGAATGCTGGGTTAAAGATTTATACCACACTTGACAGCAAAGCGCAGGAAAATCTATTCAACATTGTCAATACCAATGATTCTGTACCATTCACTGATGACGAACTTCAAGTTGCTTCAACTTTGATTGATACACAGACAGGTGGCGTTGCTGCCCAAATCGGTGGACGTAAGCAAGAAATCGTTCCTTTTGGCTCAAATCAAGCTACAGAACCTACTCGTGACTGGGGTTCAACGATGAAACCACTCATCGACTACGCACCTGCCTTTGAAAATGGCATTTATACAAGCACTGCCCAAACCATTTCTGACTCTGGTCCCTATTTCTATCCCGATGCTCAAAATATTCAATTGAATAACTGGGACAATCAGTATCTGGGAAATATCTCCGTACGACAAGCTTTAGCACTTTCACGTAATATCCCAGCCATTAAAACTTTAGCTGCTGTAGGACTAGATAATGCGACCGCTTTTGCCAATAAACTTGGCTTTAAGTATCCTGTACAAACTGGTACGGATAGCGAAGGAAAAGCCATTTATGAGCCTGGAAATATGGTCTTCTCAAATGGGATTTCTAGTAATTCAATCAGCAAGGACTCTCAATATGGTGCAAGTTCTGAACGTATGGCTGCTGCCTATGCTGCTTTTTCGAACGATGGTATCTACACAAAACCTTACTATGTTTCAAAAATTGTGATGCCTGACGGCTCGACAAAGACTTATGAGCCAGAGCGCACACGTGCGATGAAGTCCTCAACTGCTTACCTCATTACCGATATTCTCAAAGATGTTATCAAAGGAAATGACGGAACAATACCTGCTCTTTCTACAGGTCTTTATGCGCAAACTCCTGGCCTTCCTGAAGCAGGGAAGACCGGAACTTCCAACTACGATGATGCTGAGTATCCAAAAGCACTTGAAACAGCTGGAATCACTCAAGCTCAGCTTCAAGGTGGTTCAATGGCACCAGACGAAAACTTTGTTGGTTACACACCACAATATTCTATGGCTGTATGGACAGGATATAAAAATAGACTACAGCCTGTCTATGGTGAAAATATGTACGTCGCTGCTAAGGTTTTCAAAGCAATGATGACGGATTTATATCCTGATCCAACATCAGTTGCAGACTGGCAAATGCCAAGTGATGTCGTAAAACAAGGTTCTGACCTTAGTGTAACAGGAAATTAATTTATGAAAATCGAGAAAATCGTTAGTGAAATTGCTCAGGAAAATGCTTATATCCTGAGCAATTCTGCTTTGAGTATACTTATTGATCCTGGAAGTCAACCAGAAAAAATTATTGAAAAACTCCACGAAATTGACAAACCTTTAACTGCTATTCTCCTCACGCATGCACATTTTGACCACATTATGGGACTCGATGCTCTCAAGGAAGCATATCCCAAAGCTAAAGTCTATCTGCATGCAAATGAAAAAGAGTGGCTAAAAAAACCCGAGCTCAATGCTTCAGCCTTAATGATGCCTTCGCCTGTCATTTGTAAGAGTGATGCAGATGAATATTATGACTGTGATACCCCTTATAATCTCTCTGGGCTGAGTTTCCACGTGCGTCATACTCCTGGGCATTCTACCGGAGGGATTAGTCTAGTTTTTGAAGAAGAAAAACTTGTTTTTTCTGGTGACGCACTTTTTGCCGATGCAATTGGAAGAACAGACCTCCCCACTGGAAATCACAGTCAACTACTGCAATCTATTGAGGAGAAACTTTTTACACTTCCCGAAGACTATACAGTTTATCCTGGGCACGGTCCAAGAACGACAATCGGAAAAGAAAAGCTTTATAATCCATTTTTCTAATATAAAAAGCCCATACGGGCTTTTTATTAGGTTTAATAAACTTCTAGAAATTTTACTCAATAAAAAAATAGCTCTACTTGAGAGAGCTATTTTTTTATTATACAGATAATGTTTGTCCAGGATAGATATTCCCTGTGATACCGTTTATTGCAGCAAGATCATCTGCTGTTCTTCCATAAGCAGAAGCAATTGATGTTAATGTATCGCCTGATTGGACAGTGTAAGAGCTAGAAACGGTACTTGTAGCCATCGTTGTAGCACTTGTAGTTGATGTGGTCGTTGCAGTAGTTCCAGCTGATGGAATTTGGAGGACTTGGCCTTGCATGATATGATCTGTAGCTGAGAGACCATTTTGGGAAAGAATTGCATCCATTGATACACCATAGTGCGCTGCAATATCATAGACTGTATCGCCCTCTTGAACAGTATAAGTTTGTGTACCGTATGAACTTGTATCTGTAGAAGTTGTAGTTGTCACATAGCTTGTTGTTGAAGTTGTAGCTACTTCTCCGCCATCATAAGCTGTTAAACCATATTGCGCAATAACAGCATTTAATTTTGAGGCATAATTTGGATCTGTGGCATAGCGTCCTTGCAACCAAGCCGTTGCATCTTGATAAGAGCTTGTATTTTCACGCCAAACACCTGAATACAAGAAAGAGCCACGTAATAAACGTGCTTGTGCTGCACAAGCCTCTGCAACTGAAGCATAAGCTTGGAAAGGTTCCACGACATTATGCATTTGCCCGTCAAGAAATTCTTGGGTAGGCAAATAAACTGGATTTCCTGAAGTATATTTCACTCCAAAAATATTGTTATAGTTCACAGCCAATGCACTTTGTCCCGCACTACTTTCCAAAATACCTTGGGCGATCATAACTGATGGATAAAGACCATACTCATTTGCGACTGGAGTTGCTGCTTCAGCCAATTCTTGTACTGACATTGCTTGAGCTTTTACAGCCCCAAGGCTTGTAAGAGCTACAGCTGCTGCGCCAAATAAAAATTTGTGTTTTGTATTCATTTTAAAAACTCCATAAATAAAATATTCATTATTCTTAAGTATATACTATTTATTATCTAATGTAAAACTATATAACCCTTGATATTATATTTTTATAGCGTTCATTCGCTTTTTTTATGTAAAACTGATAAAGTAGGTTTTATAATAAGAAGCAGGATCATCAAAGATAAAAGGAGAACTTTATGTCTAAAATTTATGAAAACATTACTGAACTTATTGGTCAAACACCCATTATTAAACTTCGAAATCTTCCTGAAGACAGTGCGGAAGTTTATGTTAAACTCGAGGCATTTAATCCTGGAGGCTCTGTAAAAGATCGCATTGCACTCAATATGATTCGTCAAGCAGAGCGTGATGGCCTTCTAAAAGCGGGGGGAACCATTATTGAGCCGACTTCTGGTAATACAGGTATTGGGCTTGCCTTTGTTGGCGCTGCTTTAGGCTACAAGGTTGTAATTGTCATGCCAGAAACCTTCTCACTCGAACGCCGCAAATTGATTCAGGCTTATGGTGCCGAACTTATTTTAACTCCTGCTGCTGGAGGGATGAATGAAGCCATTGCCACAGCAGAACGTCTTGCAGAAGAAAAAGGCTGGTTCCTCCCCCTTCAATTTGACAATCCGGCTAATCCAGCTGCCCACGAAACCACAACAGCTGTAGAGATACTAGAAGCTTTCGGCGAAACCGGGTTAGACGCTTTCGTGGCCGGTGCTGGTACCGGGGGTACTATTTCTGGTGTCTCACATGTGCTGAAAAAAGCTAATCCTAAGCTCAAAAGTTATGCCGTAGAACCTGCAAGCTCTCCTGTCTTAACAGGCGGTCAACCACAGCCACATAAACTTCAAGGGATTGGTGTTCCATTTATCCCGAAAGCATTGGATACTTCTTCTTATGATGAAGTAATTGATGTCCCGGTGGAAGAAGCTTTTGCTACTGCTCGCAAAATTGGTTTTAGTCAAGGTTTCCTTGTAGGGATCTCAAGTGGTGCAGCGATTTGGGCTGCCCTTGAAGTAGCTAAGGAGTTAGGAAAAGGCAAAAAAGTCTTGACCTTGTCTGCAGACAATGGCGAACGCTATCTCTCTACCGAACTGTATGATTTTTAATTCTTAAACTCTTAACTTAAGAGAAAAATCAATAGTTGTATTTTAGCCAACTCTTTGCTTAAACAACAGATAAAAAAGCTCCGACACTTAATCGGGGCTTTTATTCTTTTATCAATTCGCCACTTTAAGCATTTCTTGATAAATGTTGCGGAAGATTGTAAGAAAGGCTTCAATCTCTAACATATTATTTGTATGGTCCAGACTGACACGTACAGCGCTGGTTGCAAGATCAGGTTTGACATGCATCGCCATGAGCGTACCGGCAGCAGCATTTTTCTTAGAAGAACAGGCAGATGTTGTTGAGATGAAAATCTCATGTTTTTCAAAAGCATGAACAACAACTTCTCCTCTCACTCCGCGAATTCCAAAGGTCAATATATTTGGTGCGAAGTCATCCATTTCCGAAAAGAGGATAATTTTTTCTTGATTAGAGAGTTCTTCGAAGATGACCGCTTTCATTTGCCGAATTTTTTCAACTTTATGATCAAAATCTGACAATGCAAGACGAAGCGCCTTAGCTGTAGCAGCGATTCCTGCTACATTTTCAGTTGTCGAGCGCTTGTTAATTTCTTGACCACCACCATGTAAAAGAGGGGCTAGGCGTTTTCCTGATTTGATGTAAAGGAAACCTACTCCTCGTGGACCATGGAATTTATGTGCTGAAAATGTTGCAAAGTCCACACGTTCCACCATAAAGTCCTCAAGTGCAATTTTACCAATGGCCTGTACAGCATCTATGTGAAAGGAAATGGTAGGGCGATTTTCTAAAAGCTTAGCAATTTCTTTAATCGGTTGAATAGAACCTATCTCGTTATTTACAGCCATGACAGACACCAAAATTGTATCTTCCCGTATTAATGCCTCAAGTTCTGATACTTGAACAAAGCCTCGTTCATCAACAGGTGCTTCATCAATCTCAAAGCCTTGCGTAGCCAACCATGCTGCAGTATTTTTAACTGCGGGATGTTCGATAGCTGAGATAATAATGTGCTTACCGAATCTTTCCTTTTCATATGCCACACCTTTTAATACCCAGTTATCGCCTTCTGTTCCACCGCTGGTGAAGAAAATTTCCTCGGATTTAACATGAAGTAAATCCGCAATCTGGCGGCGTGAAGCGTCCAAAAGACGTGTTGCAGTCGTTCCTAAACTGTGCAAGCTCGAGGGATTTCCCATAATTTTAGTGGCTACATCTGTATATGTACGTAAAACTTCTGGATTTATAGCTGTAGTAGCTGAATTATCAAAGTAAATGATTTTAGTTTCCCCATTTCTGAATAACATTTAGCAGCTCCCTTAGCTTAAATAAAAGAAAGCTTTTTTCATCCTTACATTCTATCACTTTTTTCGCGCTTTTTACAGCTTGAAAATCGTTAGGAGCACAACTGTTTACCATCATTTAGTTTTCCTATAAATATCGATACGGGATGGAAAACTTTTAGAATAACATCAACAATAAAAAAATACCATGGTTAACCACGGTATCAGTATTTCTACGCTAGATTATTTAACAGCGTCTTTCAAAGCTTTACCAGCTTTAAATGCAGGAACTGTAGTTGCTGCGATTTGGATAGCTGCACCAGTTTGTGGGTTGCGTCCTTCGCGAGCTGCACGTTCACGAGTTTCGAAAGTACCGAAACCGATAAGTTGAACTTTTTCTCCTTTTGCGAGGAATTCAGTTACTGATTCACCGAAAGCGTTAACTGCTTTTTCAGCATCTTTTTTAGTCAATCCAGCTTTTGCTGCAACTTCAGCAATAAGATCTTGTTTGTTAGCCATTTTAAAAATGTCCTCCATATTTTGTTTTACCTGTTCTTATTAGGCACTTTTCATTTTATCAAATGTTGTGTCCCTTTGCAAGCCTAAACAGCGTTTTTCTGCGGTTTTTAGCTGATTTTAAGGTTGAATCATCAAATTAAAAGTAAAGTTTCCACTGACTAAATCTAGCTGATTTGCTTTTAAGTATAAGTTATCTGCTAAGGCAAGTTGTGGTAAATGTAATATGACTTGGTCCTTCGTCGGCAAAACTTCGACAAAGTTTGGAAGTTTAATACTTGACTTCACATAAGCGAGAACAGCGCTTGTAGGTAAGTTCAATGTCCCTGCCGAGACGTTCTTCACTTGAAGCGCAACAGAACCATCATTTAAAGCCAGAGGTTCGAAATAGATATAGAGCGGAATTTTTTGACCAAAAAGTTGGTACGAGGCTTCTAATACAGCTTGACTGTTCGATAAATAGAATTTGTAGCTCATCTCTGATGTCTGAAAATCTTGTAAATAAGTATTAATAAGCTGGTTTAACTGGTTACGATCCGTCGTTATTTTGGCAACTTCTGTCGTCTCTGTAGGCTTACTTCCTTGTCCTAAAGATTGTTGATCTCGTACATTAAATACGCGACTCGAAATGAAAGCAAAAGTTCCTAGATTAATTGCTAATAGGGCAAGAAAGAGCCATTTCCAGATTGTTTTTTTATTTTTCATTGATCACCTGATATTCTTTGAACACTGCATCAGCCATGATTTGATAGCCAATGTTGTTGGGGTGGAAACTATCTGCTGTATAAAGGAGGTCATTGATTTGGGATTGATTTTCAGAAATACCTTTCTCCCCTCCAATTCCTTTGTAAAGCAAATCATTAATGGCAATAAAGCTTGTACTTTTCTCTTCTTTTACAGTTTCTTCCGTCGCGATATTCCAATTATTAATGATTGTTTGCAAGGCCGTTATATTAGGAAAATTCATATAGAAAGGATTATAAATACCTAAAACATAGACATGAGCCTTAGGATTATTTAGCCGAATAGTATCAAATATTTTTTTCAGTTCCGTTTGATAATTGCGCGCAGGTTGCTCAAAATCTTTTTCTTTAAGTTTTGAAAGATGAGCAGCATTATCTCGGATGACTTTCATGACGTCATTGCCACCAACAGTTAAAGTGATAAAATCCGCATCTTTTATAGCTGCTTGAATATCTCGGCTCTGTATTTTATCGTAGATTTGTGTACTGGTATCACCCGCATGACCAAAGTTTTGTAACTCTACTTTTTCTGTGGTTTGGTTTTCTACCTCTTTTGCTAAAAGAGGGACGAAACCACCCTGGCCTGTTGCATCACCAATACCTTCTGTTAATGAGTCTCCCAACGCCACGTAATTCAAGGTATTATTTTGATTCTGTACTTCTTCTTTTAAACGGTTGCCAGCTGGAGCACTCAGCAAAGAAAGCAAACAGAATACAAGTAAACTTGCTAGCAAAAAGCCAGCAAGTTCAAGAATAATTTTCAGTTTTTTATTCATAATCAATCATAACAGCCCAAGCACCCGGTCCTGTATGAGTAGCAATGGTAGAGTTCGTATCTAAGATAGAAATAGGTTTTTCTACAAATTTTTGCAAAGCTTCCTTCGCTTTATTAGAAAAATCAAGACCCTCTACATGTGAAATACCAATCTCACGAATCTTACGCCCAGAGCTTGCGATATGTTCTACTGTTTCATCTAACCATTTTGTAAAGGTCTTATTTCCACGTCCTCGTGTCATTACCCCCAACTCACGGTTTTTAAGCTCCATCACGATACGTACATGCAAAAGACTTCCTACGATCCCTGTTGTACGACTGATACGTCCTCCTTTAACCAGGTTTTCTAGCGTCGAAATCCCAATAAAAAGTTCTGTATTTTCACGTACATGATTTATTCTCTCTAAGATTTCTTCTTTTCCGAGACCTTCTTTAGCTAATCGTGCAGCTTCCACTACTTGGAATTTTAAACCTTGGTCCGTGAAATCACTATCAAGAACTGTTACATCACGACCAGAAAGCATTGCTCCTTGACGCGCTGCTTGTACTGTACCGCTTAAACTTTCAGTGATATGGATGGAAATAATCGCATCTTCTTCGCTGGCAATTTCTTCATATTTTTCTGCAAAGACCCCTACAGGAGGTTGGCTTGTTTTAGGCAACGCCTTTGAAGCCTTCATTTTTTCCATAAATGAGTCCAAGGGTAAGTCTGAATCAAGGTAAGTTGTACCGTCAATAGTTACCGATAATGGAACTACAGTAATATCAAGTTCTTCTACTAATTCTGGTTCAATCGTTATTGATGAATCTGTCACAATTTTAATTGTCATATTTTCTCCAAATCAAAATAAAAAGACTTCGATTTCTTTTCTAAACAATCTATGTTAATATATATTAATATTATACCAAATGAACTGCAATTTCGCTAATGCTCTTTTTCAAATTTATAAATATTTTGATTTTGGAAAGCGAAATTATTGTGGAAAGAAGGAGATCAATGGAAAAGCCAGCTTCTCGTGCTTATCAAATTGTCGACCAGGTCTTTAATGCCATCACACACGGGATAGGAACTGGTCTTGCTATTACAGGACTTGTTTTACTCATCCTTAAGGGAGTAGCCAATCACTTACCGATACAGATTGTTGCCTTTTCAATCTATGGTGCCTCTCTTGTACTGCTTTTTCTCTTTTCAACTTTGGCACATAGTCTTCACTTTACACGCGCCCAAAAAGTTTTTCAAGTTTTTGATCATAGCGGTATCTTTTTACTCATCGCTGGGACTTATACACCTTACTGCCTCGTTACTTTAGGAAATTGGTTAGGCTGGGGGATGTTAGCACTTGTTTGGCTCTGTGCAATCTTAGGAATCGTCGTTACAGCTATCTATCTTCCACGATGGAACACAGTACCTCGTGGCTCAACTGTTCTTTATATCGTTATGGGATGGGTTATTCTTTTTGCTATTTACCCTCTCTGGCAACTTCTTCCTGCCTATGGCTTCTGGTTTTTAGTTGGAGGAGGGGTGATCTACTCTGTCGGCGCTATTATTTATCGTTACAAATTCCCCTTCGCTCACGTGGTTTGGCATCTTTTTGTTCTGGGTGCCGCAATGCTGATGTGGTTCTCCATCTATGGTTATGTTGGCTCATAAGAAAAACGCTATTTATAAACAGCGTTTAAGACATAGGTTTTCAACTTATTCAAAAGTAAATCATTTTCTTCCACATAGACCTGAGTCTGTGTGGTTTTTTTTGTATCAGCAAAATGCAGAATAACTTGTATCCCCCCAGGAAATTCACGTAAAATTTGAGAAACGCGTGAATTATGACTTGCATCTTCAAGATTTAGCCACAGTTTACGCTGTGTGTCTTCTACTTCAATAACACGATCAGCAAGCATTTGCAAAGCATCATTTCTTTCAGAAACTTTCCCAGAGACTAAATAAAATTTTCCTTTTTCAAGATTTGCCATAAACCGCCGATAATTTTCTGGAAAAAGAGTAATATCAAAATTTTCCTTACTGTCAGTTGTCGATAGGAAAGCCATTGTCTCCCCAGTCTTTGTACGGTGGGTACGCACGGCAAGCAGTTCGACTAGTACAGTCGCTCGCTTATTTTTTTGCAACTCGGTCAGTGCTGTAAAATTTGTTTTCAGTTTAAGCGCTAAAGATTGCAAAGGATGAGGCGTAATCCCAACGCCTAAAAATTGCTTTTCAAACTCATATTTCTCTGATTGTAGATAATCCTCTGCATCTTGAAAAGAGAATTTTAAGGCAGAATCTCGAAAAAGATCCAGTTGGATATTTTGGTTATAATCAATCAAAGTCGGTAAGTTCTGGGCAAGCTTCCCTCTGTTCCTATCTTGCTCATCAAAGGCTCCAATTTGCACAAGAGGAAGTAAATAATCTTCTTTCTGGAAATTTTGCGGTAAACTTTTTACAAGATTGGCTAAATCATTAAAGGGTCTATGTTCAACAATCCAGAATGCCATATCTCGTGGAATGGTCCGTACATTTGCTAAGCCTAAGGCAATTTTTCCATTTTCTACTCTGTCATGATAGGGCATCCGATTAATGAAAGGTTGCTCCATTTGGAAATCATTATCCAAAGCGTCTTGAATCATACTCTCTCTTTTGCGATCTCGCAGTTGGACCTCATAAAATTCATCGGGATAATTCGCCTTGAAGTAGGCAATTTGAAAAGCTAAAGCAGCATAAGCATAGGCATGGGAACGGTTAAAACCATAGTTAGCAAAACGTTCAATCAGACGGTATATCTCCATAGCTTGTGCTTCAGTATGCCCAAGCTTCAGACTACCTGCTAAAAATTCAGCTTGGAGCTCTTCAAATTCTTTTCCTTTCTTCTTTGAGATTGCACGGCGGAGCAAGTCAGCCTTACCCAAAGAGAAGCCAGCAAAGCGTTGTGCAACTTGCATGATTTGTTCCTGATAAATCATAATGCCATAAGTCGGGGCTAATATTTCTGTCAGAGTCTCGTCAACGACTTCTACTTTTTCCTGTCCGTGACGTCGAGCAACAAATTGTGGAATAAACTGTGAAGGGCCTGGACGAAAAATAGATGTCGCATCAACAATATCCTCAAACTTTGTTGGGGCTAGATTACGCAAGAAACGTCTCATCTGTGGATTTTCAAATTGAAAAATACCTAGAGTATTTCCAGCGCGAAAAAGTGCTAATGTTTTTTCATCTTCTAAATCAATGTGCAAGGGATCAATACGCACGTTTTTACGTTGTTGTACTAATTCGCACAAACGCTCAATTATCGTTAAATTACGTAAACCCAAAAAGTCGATTTTTAAAAGCCCGATTGCTTCGACATCCAGTGCCTCATACTGTGTGAGTGCCAAATCATCGGATGGTTTTAGAGGGACGTAATTGACCAAAGATTCTTGGCTTAACACTACGCCTGAAGCATGTGTTGAGGTTTGACGGGGTAATCCCTCAATCCGAGTAGCAATCTCATATACTTTTTGCAAACGGCTATCGCGCAAAACTTCAGCCTTAAGCCTAGGGTTTTCCTCGTATTCATCACGAAGGGAACCAAAACGTTGTCCAAGCATCCGTGTAAGAGAAGAGAGCTCAGCCTCATTCATTCCAAAAGCTTTTCCTACATCACGTAAAGCTTGACGTTTACCCAAGGTCGAGAAAGTTACAATCTGTGCCACGTGGTCACTTCCATATCGTCGCTTCATATAAGCAAGTAACTCGGAACGTTTGGTATCGGGCATGTCAATATCGATATCGGGCATCGCGACACGCTCTGGATTTAGGAAACGCTCAAAGAAGAGATTATTTGCCACAGGATCAACATGAGTAATCCCCAATGTGTAAGCTACTAATGAACCAGCAGCAGAGCCGCGCCCCATCCCACAGTAGATAGCATTTTCACTTGCATAGCGTAATAAGTCCGCAACGATAAGGAAATAATCATCAAAACCCATCTGATGAATGACCGAAAGTTCATGTTCAAGACGTGTGCGATAAACTTCTCCTATAGGCAGATGGGCTTCTGCTCTTTCGCGTAAGAGTTCCGCAGCATCTCTTTGTTTATCAAACTGAGGTAATCCTAACTTTTCACTAAAGTCATATGAAATATTTTCCACTAAATTTTCAAGATTATCTAAAGCTTGAGGATAATTCTTAGCATATAATTTTTCATAGACTTCTGGCCTCTGTAAAAGTTCAGCATTTGATAACGTCAACTCTTGATTGTAAGGTATTAAGTCACGTATCGCATGCAGAACTTCAAGGCTTTCATTATCGGCCTGTGACAAGTAGCGTACAGGGTTGAATGGAAGGGGGGGAAACTGAAGTGATATTTGCTCGGTGCTAGTAGGCAAGACTCCCACATATACTTCTGCCTGAATCTGTGAAAGGGCAGAGAGATTTGCATAAGACTCGGGTACCACCAAAGCCACATCTTTTAAAAAGCTCTCAATATCAGAAAAACGGTGGCGTCCGTAATTATAGCTGGAGGATATTTTTAAAAGGTTTTTATAACCCTCAGTATTTTTTGCAATAAAACTAAAGGAAACAGGTAAGGTTTCTAGCTCAAAAACAAGCTCAATTCCAATAATGGGCTGTATGTTTTTCTTTTGCGCTTTAATAGCAAAGCGATAAGCACCATGTAGATTTCCAACATCGCAAATGCCGAGTTGTTTATAGCCCATTTTTTCTGCCATATTCAGATAATCATCCACTCGGACAACACTGTCTAAAAAACTGTACTCTGTTTTGGTGTTGAGTTGTGCAAACATATGACCCCTTTCTCCCTTGTTTTTATACTTTTTTCGCATAATTCTTGAATTTTAGCTCTAATAGTATTATACTTTATTTTGAAGAAAAATCGAAAGAAGAATTATTATGAAAGTACTTGTAACTCTTTTCTGGTCAGCCGTTATCGGCGAAGTTGTAGGTTACATCATGACCGCACTCGCTGGGGTAGCTGACAAGCCGTTTAGCACTTTGGTTGTCTCACTGGTATTCGGACTTTTTGTTTTACTCATTAGTAAAGTCGGAGTTGTGGAACCAAAGCATTAATCTCTCTTTCAAAGACCGATCAAAAAAAGCAGGTTTTTAATCTGCTTTTTTTGTGTCATAATAATCCTTTTCTTGTAGCTCCCAATACTCTTGATCTGTCTCACTAATTTCTCTTAAAATACGTGCCGGATTTCCCACAGCGATGACATGTGCGGGCAGATCTTTAGTAACTACTGCTCCTGACCCTACAATCGTTCCTTCGCCAATACTAACACCTGGATTCACAATAACACCTGCACCGAGCCATACACGATCGCCAATAGTGATTGGTTTTGCATATTCAAGCCCTCGAACCCGAACAGCTGCATCGATAGGATGCAATGGTGTAATCAGGCTTACGCGAGGTCCAAACATTACATCGTCTCCAATAGTGATGGGCGCAACATCCAAAAAGGTACAATCCACATTGGCATAAAAATTTTCACCAATGTGTGTGTTAAAACCATAATCGACTTGAAGTGGCGGATTCACATAAATAGATTTTCCTGTACTCCCAAACAATTGTTTCTCTAAAGCAATAATTTCTTTTTGATCCATTAGGCTGGTTTGATTTATCTTTTGGGCAAGTACTCTTCCTGGTTGTGGATCATACTCTTTTTCAATCTTGGATGCACTGTAAAGTTGCCCTGAAATCATACGTTGATATTCTGACATTGTTTCTCCTCTCAGTATTGCAACAAGTATATCAAATTGTGATAGGAAAAAATATTAAAAAGTAAAAATAAAAATCCCCAATTTCAGTAGGGATTTTTATTTTTACATGTTTTCCACTGCAGCTTTAACAAAGGCTTGATAAAGTTCTTCTGGACGGTTTGGACGTGATTGTAATTCTGGATGATATTGACAAGCCACGAAGAATTTCTTGTCTGTCAACTCAACGATTTCAACCAAACGATTGTCAGGAGAAACACCAGAGAATGTGAAGCCCGCCGCTTCAAATTGTTCACGGTATTTATTGTTAAATTCATAGCGGTGGCGGTGACGACGTTGAACAACATCCGCATCGTTATAAGCCGCACGTGCTTTAGTATTTGCTTTAAGTTTTGATGGGTAAAGACCTAAGCGTAAAGTCCCTCCCATGTCTTCAACATCGACTTGATCACGCATGATATCGATAATTGGATATGGTGTTTCTGGGTTTAATTCGTAAGAATGCGCCCCTTTCATGCCTAAAACATTGCGTGCAAACTCCACGCAAGTCATTTGCATACCAAGACAAATACCCAACATTGGCACATCATTTTCACGGGCATAACGGATAGCCGAAATCTTACCTTCTGAACCACGTTCACCAAATCCACCAGGGACGATAATACCATGTGCATCTTTCAAACGTGCAGCAGCATTACTATCGTCTAAGTCATTTGCATTCACCCAGTCCAATTCAATGTCACTATCTGCTGGATATCCCGCATGTTTCAAGGCTTCTGTCACTGAGATATAGGCATCTGGTAACTCTACGTATTTACCAACCAAAGCGATTTTGACTTTTTTCTTAAGGTTCATCACATGGTCAACCATTGCTGCCCATTCGGTCATATCAGCTGCAGGGGCGTCAAGTTTCAAATG
The DNA here is from genome assembly GCF_037892375.1 of Lactococcus formosensis. NCBI lineage: Bacteria > Bacillati > Bacillota > Bacilli > Lactobacillales > Streptococcaceae > Lactococcus > Lactococcus formosensis. The sequence goes on from NZ_CP141721.1 coordinate 393,991, forward strand.
ATCACAAACGATTTGATCCATGTTTTGCTCTTGCAAGTTTAATGGAATTTGGTAGAGATGTTCCACATCAAGAGACTGGATAACTGCTTCAGGATCAACATCACAATACATGGCTACTTTGTCGCGCATTTCGCGTGTGATTGGAACTTCTGTACGAAGCACCAACATATTGGCCTGGATACCATATTCACGCAATGTTTTTGTCGCATTTTGTGCAATTTTTGTTTTTAACTCACCAGCTGCACGCAAGTGAAGAATTGGTACAGTGTGAATATACATCACATTATCTGAACCCACTTCTGCCTTCATTTGACGTAAAGCTTCAATGAATGGCAAAGATTCCATATCACCTACTGTACCACCAACCTCAGTGATGATAACATCTGCATCAGTCATTGTTGCTGCACGCTTAATTTTTTCTTTTAATGTATCTGTAACGTGAGGTACCATTTGAACTGTGGCTCCAAGATACTCCCCTTTACGCTCTTTACGTAAAATTTCAGAGTAAACTTTACCTGAAGTTACATTTGAGTATTTATTAAGATTGATATCAATAAAACGCTCATAGTGTCCTAGGTCAAGGTCTGTTTCAGCGCCATCGTCTGTAACAAAAACCTCACCGTGTTGATAAGGGCTCATTGTCCCTGGATCAATATTAAGATATGGGTCAAATTTTTGTACAGTTACTTTAAGGCCACGGTTTTTGAGCAAACGTCCCAAAGACGCTGCAACAATACCCTTACCCATTGATGATGTACCACCACCTGTGACGAAAATATACTTAGTTGCCAATGCGAAATCTCCTCTGTTTTCTATATTAAGCCTGGGAAAATATGATGGAAAAATAGTTGCTTTTTATTTTTCCTAATGAGGCGCTTAGGCAAAGCTCCATAGAGCTTGCCGTCCATCATTTAGTGGTTTTATCCACAAATGGTGGTAGCGAAACAAAAAAATAAGCTCCCTTTTGTAAGGGAGCTTCTGACTTTACCGCAAAAAGCGGTGCCCGAATATTATTCTATATGATTTTGATTTTTTTGTCAAGGTCCTAGATTTTATCTGGAGTAAAAAAGAGGATAAGAACTCCTATCCTCCTTTTAGAAATTAGTGAATATCAGTCGAACTCGCGAGCAACTGGTTTCTCTCTGAGGTCAACTACTTCGACTTTAAATGTCATCTGCACCTCCCTCTTTAATGTTAAATTCATTTTCTCACACTTTGTCCTTATTACCAACTGATATGCAAAATTTCCAGTAAGGCACTTATCCAGACTTTTACTTACTCATAACTTGCACGTTCCCCACCAATAAGCTTAGGACGCGATTTAAGAGCTGTGACATGCGCTCCGCCAAGTTCTTTCAAGACAGGTCGCACAGGGATTTGGACATGCTTCACATGCATGCCAATAGATGTGTTACCAATATCAAGGCCAGCATATGCTGTGATATGCTCAACTTCTACTGGTGCCTTAAACAGCTTATAAGCTGCCACTTGCCCACTTCCTCCTGCATGAAGCTGTGGCACAACAGAAACAATTTCCAAGTCTTTTTTATCCGCCAATTCTTGCTCTACAAGTAAAGCACGGTTAAGGTGTTCACAAGCCTGGACAGCTAAATAAATTCCACGTACCTTGAGTGCTTCGTAAATCGTTCCAACAATTACTTCGCCAATCTCAGCTGAGGAGTTTTTGCCAATTGTGCCGCCATTGACTTCGGAACTAGATAGGCCTAAGACAAAAATCTGTCCAGCTTTTATCTCTGTTTTTGCAATAACGTCTTCAATAATTATTTTTGTTTCTTCTTTAATTTGTTTTAAGTCCATGAAGAGCACCTGATTTCTTAAGAATTTCTGTGAGAAGTAAAGCAAGGACAAAGCCAGCACTGGTTTGCACAGCATTAATTGCCATATCTGGTACTGCCACGGCCAAACTTCCAACAATAAACATATCTGCTATAAAATAACCGCCGACCATAACCACAGTAGCCAACACGTAATTAAGTACTTTGCTTTTTGTTATGACACCTAAATAACCTTGGAGTCCATGAATGACTAAAGTAAAGAACATGTATGCCGCATATCCCGCAATAAAATCATTGAGAAATCCTGCTAGTGCACCAACAATTAGACCTTCACGTTTTCCAAGAAGCATCGCTGTCGTGAAAATACCCGCATCGAGTAAGGTAAAATAACCACCAGGAATAGGTATTTTTGTGAAATAACCCAAGACAAATGTCAAAGCAGCTAACAGAGCTAACAGGGTTAATTTTTTAGTTGAGTACTTCATTGATCCTGCTTTCTTTTACTTTTTAACGTCTGTTCAAATTCTACGCCGTAACGCTTATCAGCAGACTTCGGTGTATTTTTTATTGATTTAACTACAAAGTCAACAGCTTCTCGTGTTGCTGCGGTTAAAGTTTTACCATTAGTTAATTCTGCAGATAAAACAGAACCGAAGATGTCTCCAGTGCCATGATAAGCCCCTGGCAATTTTTCTGCCAAAACATAGTCGATCTGCCCGGTGCTTCTTGCTGCAGCAGCTCCAATGTATTTTTCATCAAGCATAACACCTGTCAGAACAATATTTTTTGCCCCACGTGCTTGCAATTTTTCAATGAGCATTTCAATGAAGCCCTCTGTCTGAACCCCTTCTTGATAAGGAGTTCCTGTGAGGAGACACGCTTCTGTGATATTGGGCAAAAGGACATCTGCATAAGGCAAAAGCTTACCCATTTTTTCTACAAAGTGCATGTCAAACACACTATAAAGCTCCCCGTGGTCTGCCATAACCGGATCAATAATGGTCAAATTATTTTCATCTTTATATATATCAATTAAGCCTTTGAGCACGTCAATTTGTTCAGCAGAGGCCATAAAGCCACTGTATATTCCATCCATCTGAAGATTTAGTTCTTGCCATGCTTGAATAATGTTGCGCATTTCATCTGTAAGATCAAGATAAGTAAAGTTTGTAAAGCCACCTGTATGTGTTGATAAAAGCGCTGTTGGCAATAATCGACACTCAATACCATACGCACTAATAATCGGGAGTGCCACGGTTAAGGAACAACGACCCACGCAAGAAATGTCATGTACAGCAACAATATTTTTAGTCAAGATAAATTACCTCCTTGAGATAGAGCCCTTCTGGGGCAGCAGTCGGACCTGCTAGGTCACGATTTTTACTTTCTAAAATCTTTTTAATCTGGGAAACAGGCATCCGCCCATTCCCTATCTTGATAACAGTTCCCATCATATTACGCACTTGTTTATAAAGAAAACCGTTACCACGAAAAATAAATTTATAATTTTCATTGTCGAGTTTCACGATTTCAGCTTGAGTAATCGTTCGGACCTTATCTTCAACTGTAGCACCAGCTGCTGTAAAGCCAGTAAAATCGTGCGTACCAACCAAATCCGCTAGAGCTTGTCGCATCAAATCTTCATCAAGTTTATAACGAAAATGTGCACGATAAAGGCGATGAAAGGGGCTTCGAACTTTACTATTTTCCAGAAAATATTCATAAATTTTTTCATGCTTGTTAAAGCGAACATGAAAGTCCTCTTCAACTTGTGTGACTTCATGAAAGGCAATATCTGATGGGGTTTGCGTGTCCAAAGCAAAACGTAAACGTTCTTCATCTCGCTGCCCTTGTAAGTCGAAGTGAATCCGTTGAGCATGTGCATGAACACCTGAATCAGTACGCCCTGAACCATGCAATATTACAGGCTGATGAGAATTTAGCTTTGTCAAGACTTTTTCAATTTCTTCTTGGACAGTCCGTTGATTATTTTGAGTTTGAAAACCTGCAAAATTTGTGCCATCATAAGCAATCGTTGCCATATATCTAGTCATGCTTATATTATAGCAAAATCAAGAATATATTTGTCTAACATAATTTAGAGTTTCCTCACCATTCTACATAATCCTCACTCTATTTTGAAAGCCCTTTAGTGTCTTAGAGCTTACATTGATGAGGTTAGAGCCTATTTCACAAATGTACGCCATGTGTCTATATAACGTGTTAAAAACGCCCACGAGATTTTTACTCACTGTACTGATAATAACCGTACGACAGTTAGATTACTACTGTCGGAATCTTGCATAGAATAAAACAATATAGATTTGGCACAAATTTGGCTCAAAACACAAAAATGAGTATAAAAAATGCCCCGCCACGAAGGCGGAGCGAGGTTTGGCACCATGATCCGAGGGGGATTCGAACCCTCGACCGTTCGCTTAGAAGGCGAATGCTCTATCCAGCTGAGCTATCGGACCAAAATAGACAAGTAGAATTTTTCACTACTTGTCTAGTCTATCATATTTTTCTAATTGAAGCAATTATTGTCCTGTATAAGGATCAACATAGGCAGTTGTATCATCTGCGTTAGCACCTCCCATTCCTGGGTCAGTAGTTCCATATGCTGTACTATCGTCTACTGAAGCCCCGTAAGGGTCTGGGGTGGTTGCACCAGTCTGACTTTCCTCAGAGGAATTCGTTTTATCAGATGAGCTTGGTTTATCACTTGTCGCTGCACTACCATCTGTCGCAACATAGGTAGCAGAATTGCTGCTATCAAGATTCACAAAAGAACCATTGACATCAATACCATAAACCGTTGATTTGCCATTTTCTGTCACTGTTGCTGAAGGCATGAAATAAGCGTCAGGTATATTACCTGTTAATGTTTCATAAGTGATCAAATTATTACTCAAACTATTGCTAGTCTCTTTTTTCAGTGAGTTACGTAAAGCATTTTGAACTGCTAATGTCGTATTTGTAGACAAAAGCTGATAAGATCCACCATCTCCTGGATTCATATAATCAATCCCTTGATATTGAATCGAAACGATTTTATTAAAACAATCCTTATAACCTAGTAAAGAAGTTAATGTTGAACCGTTGATTGGAATATTTGTTTTGATGTCTTCACTAATATCATCCAAGAATTTTTGATATTGAGTAATGTTATTCAACGCTAAGAGCTTTGTCACTACTGCTGAAATAACTTCACGTTGGTGCGCTGCACGGCCGTAGTCTCCATTAGGTAAATGATGACGATCACGCGAATAAACAAGCGCTTGATCACCATTAATATGTTGTTTGCCTGGTGGAACTTTCGCAGTGTACTCCGGCTCTGTATCAGAGATATAAAGTGTCTGTCCAGTGGTATTGTCAATATCAATACCACCCACATCATTAACCAAGTTGACAAGACCATCAAAATTAATCATGAGGAAATTATCAACATTGATTCCAGCTTGTTCTCCAATCGTCTTCATGGCATATTGCACACCTGTTTCCAGTCCTCCTGCATTATACCCCATTGGATAAGCGGCGTTCATCTTCTGTGTCGAAATAGTATTACCCTTATCATCCAAAATGTTAGACATAACATCTCGTTCAAGAGATACCATCGTTGTTGTATTCGTTTTGGGATTAAGCGTCATCACAATCTGTGAGTCTGAATTTCCATCCCAGCTTGTTGATCCTCCGCGACCAGCTCCGCCAGTATCGACACCCATGAGTAAAATTGTTAATGGCTCAGTTGCCTTAATAATTTTCCCCGCATCTGTACTTCCAACTTCAGCATAGGTTTTCGAGAATGCTTTTGTTGTGCTATCTAAAACTGTCGAAACATAGACAGTGGCTGCTCCAGCCGTTAAGGCGATGATCCCAACGATCATCAACAGCGATTTTTTCCAAAGTTTCATAGTAAAATTATATCAAATTTCAACAAATAAACAACAAGAAATGAAAAAAGCGACTAAATAGACATTTTTTTCCTATTTGACCGCTTTGTTTAGCTTAAAAAAACTTGACCATTTGATACACATCTATCAGCTGTCCATCCTCATCACGTGCACCGTATTTTTGAATTGTTTCAAGATCAAAACCAAACTTTTTATATAAATGAATTGCTGCTTTATTACGCTTTTGAACAGTTAATTCAAGTCGCTTTATCACATCCATTTCCTCAATCCATTCAAGAGCATCTTCAAATAGAAAAGAACCAATACCATAACCTTGAAATTGTGAACTCACAGCAATAAAAATATCCCCAATATGGCGTATGCGATAATGAAAATCTGCTGTGATATGCAGCACACCAGCAATTTCTTGACCAACAAAGGCCAGAAAATAAGCATTATTGTCTTTCGTAAGAATCTGCGCCAAGTAATCTTGCATTTGAGTGGGAGACATAAGAATCCCAGCTTCATCTAAAGTCAAAAAATGACTTTCTTTCCCTACATGATTAAGAAAAGCAATGAGTGCTATACTATCTTCAGGAGTTGCTTCGCGTATCAGTAACTCTGTACTCATAATTCTCCTAGTAATGCTTCATAGCGTTGCCCGTGTGGAAAGAGCTCCAAGACACGTTCAGCATCTGTTGCAAAGCCCTCTGCGTATTTATCAAGCTTTACTTCTAAATACGCATCAGGTAAATTTTCACCTAGCAACTCGCCCCATTCAATAACAGAAACTCCTTCGCCAAAAAGATAATCGTCAAGGTCAAAGCTATCAGGATCATCTCCTGCACGGTAAACATCCATATGATATAAAGGTAGCTTTCCTTCGTCATATTCCCGCACAATGGTGTAAGTGGGGCTCTTAATCATCTGTGAAATTTCTAAACCTAAAGCTAAACCCTTTACAAAGGTTGTTTTACCTGCGCCAAGTTCACCTGTCAAAACAATAATATCTTGTGCCTGAAGAAGGCCACCTAAACGCTCAGCAAATGTGAGCATTTTTTCTTCATTAACTTTTAATCTCATAGCTTTATTATAGCACAACTCACAGCGTGAAATTCAGTAATCACGCCTGTCCTGTTTTGAGCGGTGAATATTGCACCAAAAAAAGATTCCTTACGAATCTTTTTCTTTTATAGTTTTACACCAATCTCTTCTTTGACTACTTCTACAATAGTATCAACTACTTCATTTACTTCTTCGTCTGTTGGTGCTTCCGCCATAACACGGAGAAGTGGTTCTGTTCCGCTTGGACGTACGAGAATACGCCCCTTACCATTCATTTTTTCTTCCATGGCTGTAATAACTTCACGAATAGCTGGAATATCCATTGCACCTTCTTTAGCAGCGTTATTTGCTACACGAACATTTACAAGTTTTTGGGGATAAATTGTAACTTCAGCCGCTAATTCTGATAATTTTTTACCTGTTTCACGCATGACTTTTACAAGTTGAATCGCTGAAAGTTGGCCATCCCCAGTTGTATTGTAGTCCAAGAAAACCATATGACCTGACTGTTCGCCACCAAAGTTATAGTTGTTTTTACGCATTTCTTCAACGACGTAGCGGTCACCTACTGCCGTTACAACCGAGTTCATACCAGCATCTTCCAGCGCCAAGTGGAAACCAAGATTAGACATAACAGTCGTAACTACAGTATCTTTTGCCAATTTTCCTTGTTCGAGGAGATACTTACCAACGATGAACATAATTTTGTCACCATCTACGATGTTACCATTTTCATCTACTGCAATAAGACGGTCTGCATCACCATCAAAAGCCAAACCGATGTCACTACCTGTTTCAACGACTGTGTCTGCTGTTTTCTCTGGATGTGTTGAGCCAACACCGTCATTAATGTTAAGGCCATTTGGATTTTCACCGATGACTGTGAGTTCGGCATTTAAATCAGCAAATACAGCACGGGCAGATGTATATGATGCACCATTAGCCGTATCGAGTACAATTTTGTAACCTTCAAAATCTCCTTCAGCTGTTGTTTTCAAGAAGGCTTGATATTTACGTACAGCTTCATTATAATCGTGTAAAATCCCTAAGCCTTCAGCAGAAGGACGCGGTAATTTATCTTCTTCAGCATCAATCAATGCTTCGATTTCTAACTCTTTATCATCATCAAGTTTAAAACCATCTGCTCCGAAGAATTTAATTCCGTTATCTAAGGCTGGATTGTGACTGGCAGAAATCATGACACCCGCAGAAGCGTCTTCTTTACGTACCAAATAAGCAACACCTGGTGTAGCGATAACACCCAAGTCATAAACTTCAATCCCTACTGATAAGAGACCTGAAATAAGGCTAGTTGAAAGCATTTGCCCAGAAATACGTGGGTCACGCGCTACATATACTTTTGGTGTTCCAATTTCGTGTTGGCTAAGGACATAGCCACCAAATCGCCCAAGTTTAAAGGCCATTTCTGGTGTTAACTCTACATTAGCTTCTCCGCGAACACCATCTGTTCCAAAATATTTACCCATTTTATTCTTCTCTTTTCTTTTTTACTTATTTATTTTTTTATTTTTTTACTGGAGTCAATGTGACTTCTACTTGACTAGGTTTTACACTTGCCCCATCTGCTTGGATATCGACATTCACTGTTTCTTTTTCTTTAATGTCAGATATGTCTACAGTCGCATCAACACTGTCAATCTTATCGAGAGCACTCTGTTCACCTGAAATTGTTACTGTTTTCTGCGAGAGCGTAGTCTTCATATCTGAGAGACTTTGATCAAGCGTGCCCGTTTTCTTCACATTAACTGGGACTGTTTTAGAGGGCTTCTCCACACTCACTTTCATTTGCACTGTCGCTGGACTGATTTGTGCGGGGAGTAATTTCCCATCAGCATCAACTGCATGTAAGGTAACTGTACCAGAGTAATCATCATTCAAGTATGCATCACTTGGCAAGGCTGCTTGAATGGCATGAATTTGTTTGATACTTGTTTCACCTGCTGTCACCTTGACTTTTTCTTGACTTAGCTTGATGTCATTAACTTTGAAACCATCTGGAAGCTGCGCTTGTTCAATCAACGGCGTAACATTAAATTCAGCACTGGCTTTCTTTTCTAGACGAACAGTCAAGGTTGTCGGTTCAATTTGTGCGTTTATACCATTAGGAAGTTGTTGAATACGCACAGGCATCGTAACTGTTCCTTCTTTTGCATTAGACAAATCCACCACAAGATAGAAGTTCCGTGAGTCAGGGTTTTCTTCTGTATTAATTTGAACACGATTGTAACTCGTCAGGTAGACATTTGCAGTATTATTATAACCACTGGCAAAATATTCATCTGAATTATACTTGATTTCAATAGGTACATTGGAAATCGTTGTTGTATAAACCTCTCCAGTTGTTGAATTTCCTTGATTTCTCAATGCAGCAGAGCTAGCATTAAAGAATAAAATCACTGCAAAGAAGATGGAAGCTAAGATTGTAAAAAGTTTTGAAGCGAAAAAACTATTTTTCATTATTTTTTGCCTCCTGTTTGTTCTGGTCCCAAAATAGCAATAAGTTTTTCATGGAACACTTCTTTTGAAATATCTGCGTACAACTCGCCATTATAAGCGATAGATATCCCTCCTGTTTCTTCCGAAACAACAAGAACTAAAGCATCTGAAGCTTCTGATAAACCAATAGCCGCACGATGTCGGGTTCCAAACTCTTTAGATATCCCAGTCTTCTCAGTTAAGGGAAGATAAGCGCTGGTCACAGCAATTTTATCGTCTTGAATAATCACAGCACCATCATGTAAAGGAGTATTAGGAATAAAGATGTTGATGATCAACTCACTGGAGATATCTGCATCTAACCTTATCCCTGTTGAAGCATACTCACTTAGTGTTTGTGTTCGCTCAATAGCAATAAGTGCTCCAATTTTCCGCTCAGACATGTAGGCAAAAGATTTTTCATATGCATCTATATAGCTATTGATAGAGCGATTGCGTCCTCCGGATAACCTATTGGTCGTCCGACCTAAGCCTTCCAAAGCTCTACGTATTTCTGGCTGGAAGATAATAACACCAGCAATTGCACCATAGGTAATCACTTGGTTAAGTAGCCACTCCAACGTGGTCAAACCTATCAAACCAGCAACTATCCTAATGAGAACAAAAATAATGACACCGCGTACTAGGCTTACCAACTTTGTACCTTGTACAAAACGCATAGCTAAATAAAGAAAAAAACTGACTATAGCGATGTCAATGATTGAAATGAACACACGCCAAGGCGATTGGTTTAGTTCTAATATCTTTTGCCAGAAGTCAAGATTAAAAATTTGACTAAAATCACTCACATACTGCCCTCCTCACTGACTTACTCTTTTTCATTATAACAAAAATCCTTTTCTTTATGTTATCTTCTACATTCAAAGAAAAAGTGACAATTTTAGCATTGCCACTTTTAGACTTTATGATTTTGCTTGACGTGCTGCTTTTCGTGCTGCTCGTCTTGCTTCACGTTCAGGATCTACCGAGCGTTCTTTTCGTTCTCTTTTTTCGCGAACCGGTTTTTCTTCATTTTTATTAGAATTCTTTGCTTCACGGGCAATAAATTTCTCGTAATCTCCCGACATTCGTGCATATCGTAGGAATTTTTTCTTCGCATCTGCTGCAGCCTTTGCATAAAGCAACTCTGCTTGCTCCGCATTGACCTTCATAAGATTGGCAAAACGAGATTGTTTTACCAATAATTCTCTGACTTGACTAAAATCTGGACGTTTAAAATCCAAAGTAAGAGGATTTTTTTCTACTTCTTCAAGTGCTGGATTATATCGGTAAAGTTGCCAATATCCACTGTTTACTGCGGCTTTTGCTTCATCAAGAACCTTGCTCATGCCCTCATAGTTCCCATGGGTTATACATGGTGTGTAGGCAATAATTAGAGAAGGACCATTATGTTTTTCCGCCTCATCAAAGGCTTTGATTGTTTGCATCATGTTTGCACCACTTGCGATTTGTGCCACATAAACGTTACCATAAGTCATGGCCATAAAGCCAAGATCTTTCTTCGCAGCAACTTTACCCCCTGAAGCAAACTGTGCAATCGCACTTGCTGGTGTCCCTTTGGAAACTTGACCACCAGTATTGGCATAAACTTCATTATCCATAACGAGGATATTTACATCTGCGCCGCTGGCAATAACGTGATCCAAACCACCAAATCCAATATCATAGGCCCAACCATCCCCACCAAAAATCCATTGTGTAGGTTTTACAAATTGGTCTTTTTCTTTATATATTTCTTGCAGGAGAGCTGAATTTTCTTTTTCTTCTTTGAGCAAAGCTTTGAACTTTTCGGCGCGTGCGCGTGTGCCTTCAGAATCCTCCAGATGCGCCACCCAATCTTCAGCTAATTGTGCTAAGGTATCCGACATCTCAGGTAGTGCTACCTTAACTTGCGCTGCAAGTTTTTGTCGTCTTGTTTGACTTGCAAACCACATACCATAACCGTATTCAGCATTATCCTCAAAGAGTGAATTTGACCATGCTGGTCCTTGACCTGCATTATTAGTAGTGTAAGGGGCAGCTTGTGTTCCACCATAAATAGATGAACATCCTGTAGCATTAGAAATCATCATACGATCACCAAACATCTGTGTGAGAAGCTTGATATAAGGTGTTTCACCACATCCAGAACACGCACCAGAAAACTCAAAGAGCGGTTGGTTAAACTGTGTAGCAGCGACAGTACCAGAGCGTGCTGGATTTTCCTTTTGCTTCAGTGTCATCCCAAAAGCCCAGTTGATAGCCTGAGATTTTTGACTCTCATAGGGTACCATTTTAAGTGCTTGACCTTTTTTCGGACAAGCTTCCACGCAAAGGCCGCATCCTGTACAGTCCTCGATAGAGACCTGAATCCGGTACTTCAAGCCGTCTTTACCACGGTAATCCATCACACTGAAGCCCTCTGGCGCCACATTCCATTCATCTTCATCTGCGAGGAAAGGACGAATGGCAGCATGAGGACAGACAAATGAACATTCATTACATTGAGTACATGCAGCACCATTCCATTCAGGAACTTCCAAAGCTATGCCACGTTTTTCAAAAGCAGATATCCCTAGCGGACTGTTTCCTGCCGTTACATTTGTAGCCACATCCTGAACAGTTAATTGATCACCTTCAAAAGCATTGACCTTGTCTAAAAAGTTAAAGACATAGCGTTTACGCGCTGTATCTGCTGGAGCAGCTTTAATAATTTTTTCTTCTGTATCCGCCCATGAGGTAGGTACTTTTACTTCATGTAAATGATGCAGAGCTGCATCCATCGCTTGTAAGTTTTGCTCTACAATCTTAGGAGATTTACGGGCATACTTCTGCGCATCCTCCTTAAGAATCTCATAAACCTTATCAAATGGCATAATATCGGTCAGCTTAAAGAAAGCCACTTGCATGATGGTATTAATGCGACGTCCTAAGCCAGTCGATTGTGCTATTTTCGCAGCATCAATTGTATAGAAACGAATTGCTTTTTCCGCAATATACTTTTTAAGCTGAGCAGGTAAATTTCGATCAAGTTGTTCATCTGTCCAGCTTGTATTGAGGAGGAAAATCCCTCCAGGACGTAAGCCTTTTGTTAAATCGTATTGACGCACATAGGTTGTATTATGGCAAGCTACAAAGTCAGGATGCGAAATCATATATTCCGACTGAATAGGACTGTCACCAAAACGCAAGTGACTTACGGTCAGGCCACCCGATTTTTTCGAATCGTACTCAAAGGCGCCTTGAACATATTTATCCGTATGGTCACCGATGATTTTAATAGCAGCTTTATTCGCACCTACAGTCCCATCTGAACCAAAGCCCCAGAATTTTGCTTGATAAGTATCTGCTGAAGTGAGGTCCAAGTCCCCTGCAAGTGGTAAGGAAAGATGTGTCTGATCATCATCTATGCCGATAGTAAAACTTTTCTTCACAGATTTATTTTTCAGCTGCTCGAAAACCGCCATGATGTGCTCTGGTCGCGTATCTTTACCACCTATGCCGTAACGTCCGCCAATAACAGAAATATTTTGCTCAAATAGCAAATCTTTAACATCAAGTAAAAGAGGCTCAGCATTACTTCCTGCTTCTTTTGTCCGGTCAAGTACAGCAAGTGAAGTTACAGTTTTAGGTAATTTTTCAAGAAAATTTTCTGATGGAAATGGACGGTAAAGATGGATATTCAAAAACCCTACTTTACGCCCCTGATGATTCAGGTAATCAACAGTTTGTTTAACTGTTCCTGCAACAGATCCCATACTTACAATAACTTCTTCGGCGTCTGGTGCTCCATAGTAATCTACCAAATCATAGTCCGTCCCACGTAAATGGTTTATTGCACGCATATATTTTTGCACACGTGCAGGAAGTTCTTCATAATAAGGATTGACCGTTTCACGCTGTTGGAAGTAGATATCAGCGTTCTGATTGGTTCCCGAAACTGTGGGATGATCTGGATTCATCGCACGTTGACGGAAAGCATTTAACTTCTCTTGGTTAATAAGTTGTGCTAGGTCTTCGTAATTTAGAACCTCAATTTTTTGGATTTCGTGTGAAGTGCGAAAACCATCAAAGAAATTTAAAAAGGGCACAGATGCTTCAAGCGTTGTCAAATGAGATACAGCTGACAAGTCCATAACTTCTTGGACACTAGATGCTGCTAACATGGCAAAGCCTGTCGATCGCGCTGCCATAACATCCGAATGATCGCCTGAAATATTTAGTGCACCTGTAGCGACAGCACGCGCTGCCACGTGAATAACCCCCGGAAGAAGTTCACCTGCCATCTTGTACATATTGGGCAACATCAGCAAAAGTCCCTGAGATGAGGTAAAAGTTGTTGCTAGAGCGCCCGCTTTTATGGCACCATGCAAAGCTCCAGCAGCACCTGCTTCTGATTGCATCTCGCTCAGTTTAACAGGTTGTCCCCAAATGTTTTTGCGGCCCGATATCGACCAAGCATCTGTATAATCAGCCATTGGTAAACTCGGCGTAATGGGGTAAATCATTGCAATTTCAGAGAAAGCATACGCAACATGTGCGGCTGCCATATTCCCATCCATAGTTTTTTTCATGATAAAGTCCTTATGTAAAAGCATTTATTTGGTTTTTCATCAGAAGAAACGGTGTCATTTGTTTTTTCTGTGGAAATATTCCTGAAAATCCAAGAGCTCTTACGCTTAAATTTTTGACTACTTCTATTTTAGCACTTTTAACTATAGGCTCCATGAGTGATGAGTGTCAAACACTTTTGACAAAAAGAGCTAGAAAAAGCAGATACCCGTAATAAGAATCTGCTTTTGTGGATAAAAAATTATCAGAACTCTATTAACCTTCCGTAATACGTATTTCGGTCTCTTTATCAAAGAAGTGCGCTTTATTAAGGTTAAGTGTAACAGTGATTTTTTCGCCAGGCTGGCGGAAGTCCCTTGCTTCTACACGTGACACAAGCTCTGTATCTCCTGCCTTAAGATAAAGTATTGTTTCAGCACCCAAAAGTTCTGAGACAGTGACTTCAGTTTCAATTTGTGCTTCAGGATAAGCCTCCTCAGCAAGAATTGAAGCTGAGATATCTTCTGGTCTTATCCCCATAATGACTTCTTTTGAAGAATAACCTTTTTCTTTAAGAAGCTTGTGTTGGCCTTCTGGAAGTGTTAAGCTAATGCCTTTCCCGATGAGTTTATTACCTTCAATCTTGAGATTTAAGAAGTTCATCGCTGGGCTACCGATGAAGCCAGCAACGAATTTTGTCGCTGGTTCATTGTAAAGTTCTTGCGGCGTTCCGATCTGCTCGATACGTCCGACAGTCCCTGATTTGTCAGCGTTCGGTGTTGAACTCATAATGACGATACGATCTGCAAGGGTCATCGCTTCAGTCTGGTCATGTGTGACATAAATAGTTGTGGCTCCTATACGACGGTAAATTTTAGCAATTTCTGTACGCATAGAAACACGGAGCTTGGCATCCAAGTTCGACAAAGGCTCGTCCATAAGGAAAACCTTAGCATCGCGAACAATGGCACGGCCCATAGCCACACGTTGACGCTGTCCACCAGACATATCTGCAGGTTTACGATCGAGTAAATCGGTCAGCCCAAGAATTTTTGCTGCATTTTCTACACGTTGTTTAATATCCTCTTTTTTATGTTTTCGCAGCTTAAGTCCAAAAGCCATATTGTCAAAAACAGTCATATGAGGATAAAGGGCATAGTTTTGGAAAACCATAGCAATATCACGATCTTTTGGTGCAACATCATTCATCAGTTTACCATCAATGGTAAATTCACCTTCTGTGATATCTTCAAGGCCTGCAATCATGCGTAAAGTTGTTGACTTCCCACAGCCTGATGGTCCAACAAAGACGATGAATTCTTTGTCTTTAACATCTAAATTAAAATCTTCCACTGAATATTGTGTAGCATTCGGATATTTTTTATAGACCTTGTCTAATTTAAGTGTTGTCATTGCTTCTCCTTTACCTTGCTGTATTTAAGCTATCTTTATTTTAATGCAAACGCTTCCGTTGAACAATGTACAAATTGCACAAAAAAACTGTACAAAATGTACAGTTTCCACTTTATTTTACTTCTTCTTTGAGCTGTTCGGCTTCCTCAGCAAATTTCTGAGCAACCACTTCAAGATCGGCTTCCTCATCTCCTAGATAGTGGTCGTTGTTGATTTCATCAAGGTTAACAAAAATTTCGATGTGCCCATGGAGGTTTCTAAAAGTCACTGGGGCATCTCCTCCATATTCTCCATCCACATTGATCATCATTTTCTTATCTGTGAGAGGCTCGACTTTGATTTGACTTGATTTCAGGTATTCAATATTGACATCATCCACGTGACTACCTTTAATCACCATGGAAATCAAAGCAAGTAATTCGAACAAATTATCGGTCTTCACCAAAATAAGGGTAAAAAGACCATCATCTAGTTTGGCATCTGGTGCGATTTTTTCAAATCCTCCAACAGAGTTGGTCAACGCTGCAAAGAACATTGAAATTTCACCTTCAAACACGCCATCATCATGCGTGACTTTTACTTTTTGCTTCCGAATTTGTGGTAATAAATCAACTCCTTTAGCAAGATAAGCCAAATAACCAAAAGCTGTTTTCAAACGACTGGGTACACTATAAGTTAGCTCTGTTAAACTTCCGCCAGCCGCAATATTAATGAAATACTCAGCATCGTTAACTTGTCCCACGTCAATATTCAAGGTCTGATTTTTACCAATCATTTCAACAGCTGCCAAGGGTCTATTGCGAGGAATTTTAAGCGCACGCGCAAAATCATTGGTTGTTCCAGTGGGGATAATAGCTAGCTTAGGTCTTTTATCAAACGGAGACATACCACTGACAATTTCATTGATAGTTCCATCACCACCAGCTGCTACGATGAGATCAAATCCTGACTCAGTAGCACGGGCTGCCTCTTTTTGAGCTGACTGTGGGGCTGGCGTCGTCTGAAAAGCAGAGGCTTCATAGCCAAAACTTTCTAACTTATCCAAAATATCTGCGACATTTTTTTTAATGATTTCTTGCCCACTGCTTGGATTGTAAATCAATCTTGCTTTCATAATTTCAGCAACTCCTCTTCTGACCAAACTTCTATACCCAAATCTTGTGCTTTAGTCAGTTTTGATCCTGCATCTGCTCCAGCTACAACTAAATCTGTCTTTTTAGAAACGGAACCGGAGACATTTGCGCCTAAAGCTTCCAACTTCTCTTTAGCCTCTGTTCGTGTCATAGCCGTTAATTTGCCTGTTAAAACAACTGTTTTTCCTGATAAAACACTATCTGTCTTTGGTTTAAGACCAAGATATTCGAAGTTCACTCCCGCTTCTGCTAATTCTTGAAGCAAAACTTGCGCACCTTCTGTTGCAAAATAACTGGTTACAGCCTTAGCAATCACTGAACCAAGGCTTGGAATTTCGGCTATTTCTTCTAAGCTCGCTTCCGACAGAGTATGAAGACTACCAAAACGCTCCATTAATAATTTGGCAGCTTTTGAGCCCACATGACGGATGCCTAAACCGAAAAGAAGCTTTTCTGCTGAGTTTTCTTTTGAAGCTTCAATAGCATTTAATAACTTGGTTGCCGATTTTTCTTGGATTTTATCTAGTGCTACTAATTCATTAAACTGCAGCTTATAGATATCTGCCACATCTTTGATTAAGTTATTTTTAAAAAGTTGCGTAACTATTGATTGTCCTAGACCAGAAATATTCATCGCACCACGACTAGCAAAGTGAATAAGTTTTTCACGATTTTGCGCTGGACAAAGTGGATTGATACAACGCAGGGCTACTTCATCTTCAAAATGCAAAAGCTCAGATGAGCATTCTGGACAATACTGAGGGATTTCCATTTCTACAGAATCCTCTGGTCGTTTCTCAAACAGAACACGTTGCACTGCTGGAATGATATCCCCCGCCTTATAAATCATGACTTTGTCCTTAAGACGGATATCTTTTTCCTTAATATAGTCAACATTATGCAATGTAGCACGCGATACTGTAGTCTGCGCCAAGGTCACAGGAACCATATTTGCTGTTGGTGTGACAACTCCTGTGCGTCCAACTGTCCAATCTACCGAGAGTATTTCCGTTTCTGCCAGTTCGGCTGGAAATTTATAAGCAATTGCCCAACGAGGAGCCTTGACTGTAAAACCTAGCTCTTCTTGCTCTGCTAGGTTATTCACTTTAATAACGACGCCATCAATATCATAGTCCAAGTCATCTCGAAGAGAAGCCACACGCTCAATGAAGGCCCAGACTTCATCAATATTTCGCGCAAAAACACGTTCTTTGTTGACGACAAGTCCAAGCTTTTCTAAGTACTCCAAAACTTCTTCTTGAGTGTCATTTGTCGCAGGACTCGCTTCTTGATAAAGGAAGGTTGCCAAGCCACGCTTGGTCACCTCTTTCGTATCTAACTGCCGTAAAGTTCCGGCTGCTGCATTACGTGGATTCGCAAACGAAGGTTTGCCTTCGAGTTCACGTTCCTTATTGAGTTTGACGAAATTCTTACGTGGTAAATAAGCTTCACCTCGCACCACAATATCGATGGGTTCTTTTAATACCAATGGGACATCTTTGATGCGTTTAACATTTTCCGTAATGTTTTCTCCTACACTTCCATCTCCACGTGTCGCAGCTACGACAAGCTTACCTGCTGTATATTTAAGAGAAAGTGAAAGACCGTCAATTTTTAACTCACAGATATATTCAGGCTTCGGAATAACTTTACGGACACGTTCATCAAAATCTTCCAGTTCTTCACGCGAAAAAGCATCTGCTAGGCTGTAGAGATTATATTCATGATTATATTTTTCAAAGCCTGATAGCACGACATCCCCTGTACGATGGGTCGGCGAATCGGCACGGACTAAGTGTGGATTATCGTGTTCTAGTGTTTCTAACTCACGATAAAGGCGATCATACTCCGCATCTTCAACCGAGGGTGTATCCAAGGTATAATATTCGTGAGCGTACTTGTTTAATAACTCCGTTAACTCTTTGATCTTTGACTCGATATTCATACTAGTAATTTTATCATATTTTTCGGTTTCCTCTGAGTAAGAAAGTTGTTATAATGGAGAAGTTCAATAGCTTATGTTAAGCTTAATTTTTATGAGGTTTTTAATGAAGAAAAAGATTTTTAATAAGGTTGTGATTGTACTGGCAGTCTTGCTCAGTATCATCATCATAACAGCTGGTATTCTGGGTCGACAGATACTTTTTCGTGATTATCCTGTTTTCCAGTCAATGTCCCAGAAAGAGATTATCGAAACAACCAATATCCTACCTGAGGATAACGACTATGTCAAAAAATTAAAAAATAATGCACTTGACATCTACCTGAGTAATGCTTCCAGTGAACTGGCAGAAAAGCTTGGAGAGAATGAAAAACGTGTTAATAGTATTGTCAATGGCGAACTTCCTGAAAATCAGTTCTCACAAAATCAAGAAGAATTACAACAAGCGCTGGGGGCAAGTGATGAGCAGATGACTCAACTCTCACAAACTTATGAGAATGCACGCCTTAATCGCGCCATTGATCAGCTCCAATCAGAGGCTAAAACTTTAAAAGCTGAGCAGTTGCCTCAGTTTATTAAAGATGCAAATCAGTTAACGAAACAAACTGAAAAGAGCATTCAGTCCTATATCGAAGATAACAATGCTGTTTCTAAGTCGACTATTTCTGCTTCTGTTCAAACGCTCCATGATGCAAACTCCCTCCTCAATAATTTCACACAGTTTGTAAACTACACAAATAATTATTCGACTATTACAAAGCTTCAATTTGATAAAATTTCTACCAATAACTCACTCATGGAAGACTTTCTTCCCGTATTTAACAAGGTAAATGCTTATCTTAGCCAGAAGGAAACTGTTGAAGCTCGTATCAAAGAGTTAACGGACTTCCAACAAAAAGTCGAAAAGTCAGAACAATTGAGAAATTCCAGCATAGAACTGCCTAATCTTAAAGGTCAAACACTTGCAGATATAAGAAAAAAAGCCGGGTCGAATTACAAAATTGAAGTGGAGCCTACTGATGAGAACAAAGACACTTCTATTGTAACCCGCCAAGTTCCTGATCCTTCTGACTTTGATCGTATTCTAAAAGGTGAAACGATTACTGTTCAAACAAAGAAAAAAGCTGAAGAAAAGAAACCTTCGTCCAATACCAACAAAAAGGATGAAGATAAAACAGACAAAAAAGGTGAAAGCAAATCAAAAGTTAAAAACAAAGGAGACAACTAATGGCTAAGAAAATAATTCTCCGCACACTTGCCGTTCTTTTTCTACTTTTATTATTTGTAGGAGCTGTCGGAGCGGTTGGGGCGGTTTATCTTCTCGATAAAGAATCACATCATGCACATACGATTGAGCTCAAACCTTCCCCTCAAGCCATCTCCCAATCCTTTACAATTACGGATATTAATGGAGAAGCGCTTCAGGATTCTTCAAATATCTATAAATATATTCCCGCACAACTCTCAGGTAAGGATAAAAACATCCCTGAACTTTACACAAAAGCTTTAGTTGCCGTTGAAGATAGCGACTTCTATTCTCGGAAAACCAAGGGTTATTCCATCAAAGGGGTGACTAATGCAGTCTTATCAGAAGTACTTACGAAATTACATCTCGCGAACGGTGCCCGTGGAGGCTCAACCCTTGATCAACAATTAGCAAAAAATCTTGCGCATGGTGGTTTTACTGCTGATAAATCACTGTCTCGGAAAATCGTGGAATTAATTGATGCCCACAGTCTTGCTGAACGCTATTCCCGTGAAGAGATTCTCACAAGTTATCTCGACACTTTGCGCCTGACACCAGAAACTATCGGTCCTGGTGCAGCTTGGAATAATCTTTTTTCGACACCAATGATTGCCTCAGAGAAAACACCTCTTTATATTGCTCAGATTGCTTATTTAGCAGGTCTCGGCCAAGCCCCTTCAACTTACGTACAAGACTTTGAAGGTGCTGGGAAACAACGCGCATTGACTGTGCTTTCTGTCATGAAGTCCAACAAAATCATCTCTGATCAAGAGTACAAAGACAGCGTAGAGGCTGTAAAAAAAGAACTCGTACTCAAACCAAGCTATACCCAAGGTATTCCACATGCGTATCAATCCTATATTGCACAAGTGCAAAAAGAACTCGGCCAAATTGCTTTACCAAGGAATGCCAAAGTAGTCGTTAAAACCTATGCAACTAAAGCACATCTGGATTATCTGGAGAGCGTGGCTAACCATACCGCGCCGGATGTCTCAAATATCCCACGTAATGATTTACCAGAAGGGACTTTGACAGCAATATCTGTTGTTGATACCCAAACAGGTCATATTTTAGCTCTAAATACAAACTCGGACAATCCACAATTGCCGATTTCCTCTGGTCGTTCTTCGGGTTCAACGATAAAACCTTTGCTCGACTATGCACCCGCCCTTGAATATGGCTATATCAGCGAAAACAGTACTTTAAATGGTAATGCTACAACTTACGCTGACGGCACTCCCTTAATGAATTACGGTGGTAATAATTATGGTCCTGTTCCTGTTGGCTTTGCCCTTGGTAACTCGTTAAACTCGGCAGCTTTACAAACTTTTAACATGACGAACGACGACCAAAAGAATAGTATTATGCAGCCATTAGGTATTGCTTCCCTCAAATATGACCAAGAATCAATGTCTATTGACTATAATTTTTCTCCTTTGCAGTCCGCTTCGGCGTATTCTGCGATTGGTAATGATGGTGTGCGCGTTACACCTACAGCTGTTGCTTCTGTCACTGTAAATGGCCAAGAGTTACCTCTTTCTCAACCTGAGTCACAACGTGCGATGAGTTCTGCAACCGCTCGGTCGCTCGTTAATCTCATGCAAAATGTTACACAGCCCAATGGATCTGAGCCTTTGGCTGCACAACCTCAATGGCCAAATGCTTTCGCCACAAAATCTGGGCTCTCCAATTTTCCCGATACTGCAACAGAACCTGCACGTAGTCAAGGTGCTCCTGATGCTTGGATGGCAGCTACTTCTACAGGTGTTTCAACCGCCGTTTGGGTCGGAAGCCCCGATATGAGTGGGAAATACTATGTTCCAGCTGCGCCCATTGAACAAGAAAACAATATGCGTGTCTATCTCTTGAACAACACAATCAGATATATGAATCAAGGAAGGAACATTCCTCCATTTAGTTATTCAGGTACAGCGATGTCCCACGAACCACTGCTGCCAAAGTTACCTCAGATTACTGCGGCACCAACGCCCCAAGCTATCCAACAAGTCAGAGACTTTAACGCTGTTACTCCAAGTGTTACTCCTGGTTTAGAAGAATTTTATCAAGTTCATCGTCAAGACAAACTCTTAGATGCAAGATCCGTTTATGGTGCCAAAGATTAATCTACATATAAAAAAGCTGCTTCTGAGCAGCTTTTTTATTTATGATGCAACGGTCAATTGTTCTTGAACATACTGTGCATAAAGTGGGTGTGTTTTTACAAGATTACTGTGTTTACCTGCTCCCGTAATTGCTCCTTTCTCAATAAAATAAATATTATCTGCATCAACAATTGTCGATAACCGGTGGGCGATGACTAAAGTTGTTCTTCCCTTCATCAGGCTGTCCAATGCCTTTTGGACCATTGCTTCAGATTCTGAATCCAGACTAGCTGTAGCTTCATCGAGCATAAGAATTTTTGGGTTACGTAAGAAAGCACGTGCAATAGCCAAACGTTGACGTTGTCCGCCGGATATTTTTACCCCACGCTCGCCCACTTGTGTATCCAATTGGTCAGGCATATTTTCGACAAAACTTCGTGCAAAAGCTAAGTCTAGCACTTCCCATAGTTGTGCATCACTGTATGTACCGTCTAAACCGTAAGTCAAGTTGTCACGAATAGTTCCTGCCATAATCGCTGAATCTTGTGAAACAAACCCAATTTGGCTACGCCAATCTTTGAGGGCTAAGTTTTCAATATCATAATTACCCATTGTCAACTTTCCTCCTGTTGGTTTATAGAAACGCTCTAAAATAGAGAAAATAGTTGATTTTCCACCTCCCGAAGGCCCTGCAAAGGCAACGATAGTATTTGGTTTCGCTTCGAAAGTAATATTTTTCAATATTTCTTCAGAGTCATCATATGAAAAACTAATATTTTCTGCACGTAAAACTTGGCCTTCAATATCTAGGTTTTCTCCAAGACTTAACTGCTCTTGTTCTTCTTCTAAAACTTCATTCAGACGAGCTGTGGCTCCCGATGCTTTAGAACTTGCGGTAAAGAAAAGCGCTAGAGTTGGGACAGACCCAATCATGTTCATAAGGTACATCAAGAAACTCATCAAAGTTGCCATTGTCATTGCACCGATGGCAACCCGATGAATCCCATAAAGCAGTAAGCCAAAGATTGTTGACATCATTAACAACATCATAATTGGTTGCATGGAACCATCAAAAATTGCTTCACGGAGACCAATTTTATAAAGTTTATTGATATTCTTCTCCGCCGAATTTGTCGCTTGAACTTCTGCATTAGAAGATTTGACCAAACGAATTTCGCTAAGCACTTCACTTGCTGTGCCAGAAAATCCTGCAAGAGCATCTTGACGCTGGATTCCAAATTTTCGGCCAAAAGTGGCCAAGGGCATAATAATCAATGTCGCAATAGGTACGGCTATCACCATTGCTACAGTCATCTGCCAATCCATACGAAACATCATAAAAATTGAGCCGACAAGAAGCAAAAGGCTTGTTAAAGTTTGAGGTACAGTATTCGCTAAAAGATCTTTCACTTGTGTTGTATCGTTGACCAAGCGACTCCCAATTTCTCCTGTTTTGACTTCATCAAAGTACTTCACAGGAAGATGAACCATCTTATTCCACACTGTTAAACGCAATCTTTTTACTACATTTTCTCCAAAAAAACCAAGAACTGAAGCACCCACCGCGCCCAGTAAAGCAGAAAGGATATAGACCAGAACGACGTTCCCTAAAAGACCATAATCAATTCCTTGTGCAAATCCTGAAATAAGTGGCTGTATCATTTGGGGCACAATAAGTTGTAATATAGCTCCTAGAATACCTGACAACATACCTATCGCAAAGTAGGAATATTTTGGTTTACTCTTAGCAATAAGCTTCAAAAAATCCTTACTTTTTATTTTATTGGCTTTTATTTCTCTTTCCATTGGTATCTCCTTTTATTATTTAGTTTACTCGTTATAAAAACTAACAAAAATGATTATAAAACTTTTAATTAGTTTTGTCAATAAAAAAACTAATTATTTTTTTTAAAAAATAGCCTTTAGACTTGGAATAGCTTTAATAGCTAAGTTCACTTCCAATCGGTAACTCATTATTTTTTAAATGCACTCATATTTTTATATACTTAGCGCGGTTCTTTAAAGTGAAAAATCGTAATAAATGCCCAACGATTTTAAAGCAAAAAAAAACTGCCGAATCCAGCAGTTTTTTGTATTATACAATCTATTGCAAAAGGCGGCAGACGGATTTGAACCGACGATCAAGCTTTTGCAGAGCCATGCCTTACCACTTGGCTATGCCGCCACAACATTAATCATTATACCGAAATTTAAGGATAAAAGCAAGAACTTTTGCAGCTTTTCAAATTTCTCCACTCAAAACTAAAGGAAAAGCCCTAAGCAATTTCTCTTAGAGCTTTTCTTTTTTCTCAAAGTGTTATCGATATTAATTTGCAGCTTTTTCTAAAGCTTGAATACGTTTTTCCTGGCTAATAACTTCTGTAGCCAAATCTTTGAAAGTAATTGCGTTCATCAAATGGTCTTGTGCGTGTACCATATAGAGATCAATCTCTGTATGAATACCTTGTGCTTCTTTTGTTAGCATATCTGTTTGAACATCATGCGCTTGGAGCAACTCTTGGTTCGACTCCTGAAGTGATTTTTCTGCTGCTTCAAAATCTCCTTCTTTTGCTTGTTGGATTGCTTGAAAGGCTAAGCCTTTGGCATTTCCACCATGCATGATGATTCCCATCACAATTTCCATTCTTTCTTCGTTCATTACATCCCCTTTTATTTCGTTATCTTTAAATTCCTTTACTTCATCAAGGCTTCTGCTGCTTCAAGAACTTTATCGCCACGCATCATACCGTAGTCTTGCATTTTGATCACATCCATTGGTACATCCACAGCTTGTGCTTTCTTTTGTACTTCTGCCTTCATGAAGCCTACTTGTGGTCCTAAGAGAAGGACATCTGGTTTAGGAGTTCCAGCAAGCATATTATCAATGTCTGCTGTTGATTTTGCGAAAATTTCGTAGTCTAATCCTTTGTCTGCTGCTGCTTTTTGCATTTTAGAAACCAAAAGAGATGTTGACATGCCTGCTGCGCAAGCTAAAGCGATTATTTTATCAGCCATAATTATTTTTCCTTCTTTTTCTTTTTATAGTCTTAAGTATACCGCTTTCATCGATTTTTTGCAAGTGTTTTCATAAAGGCAGAGAACAACTTTAGATACTGTTCCCATTCTCCTTGATGAGTGCTTGATACCAATAGTAAGAATCTTTAGGAATTCTTTTGAGACTGCCTTGCATACTTTCGTCCTGATCCACATAGACAAAACCATAGCGCTTCTGATAACCGTTCAGCCAACTGAGTAAATCAGTATAAGACCATGTGTGATACCCAATTACTTGAGCCCCATCCGTTAGAGCTTCTCTTATAGCTTTAACGTGACTTTCCAGATATTTGATGCGGTAATCATCATGAATTTTTCCATCTTCAAGCTTGTCGTATTCACCTAGACCATTTTCTGTAATCATTACAGGTATACGATAACGGCTAGTGATACGGCGTAAGGCGATACGCAGTCCTATGGGGTCAATTTCCCAATCCCAGTTGGTACGTTCAACGGCAGGATTAGTGACACGCTTGTAGAGACCTGGAATACCTTGTTTACCACCAGATCCTTTGACTCCAGTAGTATTCATTTTGCCAAGTGTGACTCCACCTTCGTGCGGATTCCAGGCATTGGCAGCTGTTTGATAATAATTAATCCCTAAAAAGTCAGGGCGGGCTGACTTTAGAAGTTCAAAATCTCCCTCTTCAGTTTCAAACATCAGACCATTTTCTTTAAGATAATTCAAAGCCACAATAGGATATTCGCCATAGCAATACACATCCATCCAAAAATTCGCAAACATTTCCTCTGCGTTTTCAGCTGCTAAAACATTAAGTGGATTAGCATCAATCGCGTAGTTTGGTGTGTAAGCAAAGGAAGGACCGATTTGGCCTAACATATCCATTTCATGAAAAGCATTGATTACAGCTGCATTAGCCAAATTTGCATGGTGATTGACTTGATAAAACAGCTTCATATCTACCTTTCCAGGTGGGTGCGTAGCCAGGATCCACCCATGTTGTGTAAAGATGTTTTGTTCATTCAAAGACACCCAATATTTCACTTTTCCTTTAAAGGCTGTAAATAGCGTTTGCGCATAATGCACAAAATCCTCAATAATCTGGCGACTTTCCCAACCTTGATATTCTTCTTCAAGAGCTTGCGGTAAATCCCAATGATAGAGAGTAACTACCGGTTCGATATGATTGGCAATCAATTCATCAACCAAATCCATATAGAATTGTAAACCTTGCTGATTAATTTCGCCCCGACCTTCAGGAAAAATACGGGTCCAAGCAATTGAAAAACGATAAGATTTTAATCCCATTTTAGCCATAAGTGCTACATCTTCTTTGTAACGATGATAGTGATCAACAGCAATGTCTCCTGTTGTCTCCTTAAAAGTTTTGCCCGGAATTCGGACAAAGTTATCCCAAACTGATGGACCTTTTCCATCTTCGTCATGCGCACCTTCAACCTGGTAAGCTGCTGAGGCCGAGCCCCATAAAAAGTTATCAGGGAAAGCTTTAAGTTTTCTGTGTTCCATTATAATTTCTCTCCGTTTGTGGCAATGACTTGACTGTACCACTCAAAAGAATCTTTCTTCGAGCGTTCCAAGCTACCATTTCCCTCATTGTCTTTGTCTACATAGATAAAGCCGTAGCGCTTTTTCATCTCTCCCGTCCCTGCAGAGACAAGGTCAATAAAGCCCCAAGGTGTATAGCCCATTAGGTCTACACCGTCGTATTCCACAGCATCTTTCATTGCCTCAATATGTGCTTTTAGATATTCCACACGGTATGGGTCGTGAATGTTACCATCTTCTTCTACTTTATCCACAGCACCAAAACCATTTTCGACAATAAAGAGTGGTTTTTCATAGCGTTCATTGAACCAGTTCATGCTATAACGTAGACCTAAGGGATCAATTTGCCAGCCCCATTCTGATGCTTCAACATATTGATTTTTTACCAAATCTCGGTTTTCAATATAATCAAAAGTCGGCGCTCCCAGATTCTCTTGATTTTCCGTTTTTTCAGCTGTGCTTGGAATGTAATTTAACTTAAGACTTGGATCAATCTTTTCTGCCTGATCTTTAATGGCAAAACTCATATAATAACTAAAGCCGATATAATCTACTTCTCCTTTGGATAAATCTTCAATATCTTCTGAGGTAATGTCCAAATCAAAGGTTTTACGTTCAAAATATTTGAGCATATAGCTTGGATAATGTCCACGCGCATGTACATCAGTAAACCATAAACGGCGTTGCATGGCAACCTGTGCTGCCATCATATCTTCGGGTTTGCATGTTGCAGGGTAAATCGGACACATCGCAATCATGCAACCAATTTGGAAATCAGGGTTAATTTTATGTCCTAGATCTACAACTTTAGCAGAAGCAACTAATTCATAGTGGGCTGCTTGATACATAATCTTTTCACGGTTCTCGCCTGCCACGAACTTCAAACCAGAGTTAGTGAAGGGTGCAAAATCCAGATCAAAATTTGCTTGATTATTTATCTCGTTAAACGTCATCCAGTATTTAACTTTATCTTTGTAGCGGGTCATTACTACTTCAGCAAATCTTACGAAAAAATCAATCAACCGACGATTACGCCAGCCGCCATACTCGGTAACTAAGTGATAAGGCATTTCAAAATGCGAAAGCGTGATAACTGGCTCAATACCGTTTTTCAAACATTCGTCAAACAAATCATCGTAAAATTGTAGTCCTTCTTCATTAGGCTCACTTTCATCTCCATTTGGAAAAATACGGGTCCATGCAATAGATGTCCTGAAACAATTCACACCCAACTCTGCAAAAAGTTTGACATCATCTTTATAACGATGATAGAAGTCAATGGCTTCATGATTAGGATAATTTTCGCCGGGCAAGGCACCATCAGTAATTCGACGCTCAACACCGTTTGCTCCAGCAGTCATAACATCGGCAACAGAAACCCCTTTGCCTCCTGCATTCCAGCCGCCTTCAAGTTGATGAGCAGCAACAGCACCGCCCCATAGGAAATCTTTTCTTAAAGTCATTTTTCTTCTCTCTTTCCTCAAATTATATTGATTTAATTTTAAATCTTTTACAAGGTTTGAACTAGCGTGTTCGTTAATTTTTAAAATCCTCCCCTTTTATAAACGCTCAGTTCTCCTCTATAATCGTGAGCTCATATAACTCTTGATGAGCTTACGATTATAGAAGAGAGATTAAGTCAATGCTTAATCTCACCTCACTGCTATGCTTGTTCAGCTCGCTCTGCTTCGTATGCTTCTTTTTCTTGTTGTACAAGAATCGCATCGTATTTTTTAGCAAATGGCCAATATATCGCACCTGTTATGAAAATCATCAAGGCTTGCCATGCTGCACCTTGCCAACCACCAACAATCAAACCAGAAAGGATCGGTGGCGTTGTCCAAGGAACAAAGATGCCATTAAACGGTGGGATAATTCCCAGCGCAATAGCCGCATAAGTTCCAAATCCTGAAACGAGTGGTGCAATTAAGAATGGGAAAGCTAAGATTGGGTTTAAGACAATCGGCATACCAAAGAGGACAGGCTCATTGATATTAAAGAAGGCTGGTGCCAATGTTAACTTACCAATGGTTTTCATTTGAACAGAACGTGCACGATAAATCATAAAGATAACGAAACCGAAAGTCATTCCTGAACCTGTAACCGTAATAAACTGATCCATAAAGGCTTGCGTAACAATATGTGCCCCATGATCAAGTGATAAGTTACCCTCTTGGAACAATTTGAGGTTATCGGCATTGTTAGCCAAGAGCAACGGTGTCATGATACCGCCAATAACTGTGGCACCATGCACCCCAAACCACCAGATAAATACAGGTAAGAATGCAATTAAGAAAACGCCAAGTGGTCCATCTGTAGCATGTTGTAAAGGTGTTTGAATTAAAGTATAAATCCATTCAATCGGTGTTTGATCTGTTGTCAATACAGATAGAGCATAGATAAGCATTGCTACAAAAGTAATAACGAAAGCTGGCACTAGAGCTCCAAATGAATCAGATACATTTGCAGGCACTTGTTCAGGAAGTTTGATACGGATATCTTTTTTCATGAACCATGAGTAAGACCAACCAACCAATAAACCAGCAAGCATGGCGAGGATCATTCCTTTACCACCAAGCCAAGCTGCATCAATAACACCATTTACTTGATATTCTCCCACAACAGCAGAACCGTCAGCAATTTTAGTCACTGTTGAAATAGTACTTGGTTGAAGCATCACCATGACAATAATAGAAGTCAAACCAGCAGATGCCCCTTCGTATCCTTCACTCTTCACCCAAGAATAAGCAATACCAAAAGCTGCAAAGAGGGCCATAATACCAAATGAAGCAGCATAGGCTTGATTAAAAATAGGGGCCCAACCAATTTGTGCAATCCAGTCCGCAACATTTTGTTGAGGGAAGTTTGCTAAGATGAGGAAGATTGCTCCAATAATAATGAAAGGTATTGGATACAACATACCGTTTTTAATTGCTGTAACGGCTTTTGTGTTCAAAAATTTCATCATCGGAGGCATTAATTTCTCATTGATAAATTTATTCATATTCTTACTCCAAAAATTATATTTTTAATTCATTAAGGCATCCGCAGCCGCAACTACATTTTTGCCATTCATCATGCCATAGTCTTGCATCTTAATCACATCACAAGGAACACCTGCAGCATTTGCTTTTTTTGTGACTTCTGCTTTCATATAAGCAACTTGAGGACCTAGTAAGAGGACATCTGGTTTGTTCGAACCAGAACCTGCTAACATGTTATCAATCTCTGCTACTGATTTAGCAAAAATTTCATAATCTTTTCCAGCTTCTTTTGCTGCCTGCTGCATTTTTGTTACCAACAATGATGTTGACATACCTGCTGCACACGCCAGTGCAATAACTTTATCTGCCATTTTTTTCTCCTTATTCTTTTGAGCTCAAGAATATTATAGCGTTTTCTGAAAAGGCTTTCAAATGAATTTATGAAACACTTTTTCTGGATTGAAACAAGATAAAAATGGCTTAAATCAAGGGTTTATGACTATAATTTTCGAAATAAATATAAAAAAACTTGCAAAAATTGCAAGTTTTTTAAAACATGTTTCACATTTTGGAACAAATCGAGCGCTAATCCTCTAAAAAATGAAGCGTTTTATGGGCCAAAACTTCGAGAACCGCAACAACAGGAAGCTGGGTCGTTAAGTTTCCTAGAGGATAAAGTTTAGACCATTCCGGCGTGAGATTGTAAAAGAGTTGCAAGTCAGCCAGTCGCCCAACTGTACTGTCTTCATTATTTGTCAATGAAATAATTTGCGCACCTTCCTGCTTAAATTCTAACTCTTTATTGATAATTTGAATCGTTTCGCCAGATGCGGATAAAATTAAAGCAATAACATTGCCTGTGCCATTGATTTGGATAGCTTGGAAAGGATCGTTAATCACAAAGGCACGCAAGCCTGCATTCACAAAATATTTACACGCATAATCAGCCAAAGATCCAGAATTCCCAATCCCCATAAAAACGGTGTAATCTGCTTTAGCAATCATCTTGGCTGCTTCAGTCAGGCGCTTTTGATAGCTTTCAGAATTCATACGACGTAAAAACATATCAAATTCGAGCATGTTGTCATAATGTTGCTCTTCTGCCGTTTTAGGTTTGCTTTGATTTTTCAAAAAGAATTTTAGCTCAGACCAACCATTGAAACCCAGCTTCGTACTCATTCTTACAATTGTTGTAGTAGAAACGTGCAACTGAGTAGCCAAGCTCCGAATCGTTGCTTTTTGAACCTTGTCAGGAGATTTAATAATAAAATCAAGGACCAAGGTTTCGAGCTCATTAAGCTTGCTTATTTGTTCAGGTTGAAACATAAAAACTCCTTTATATAGCTTAAAATAATGTATATTTGATCAAATAGTAACCCAGAGCTAAACACTCTCTAGCATAATTGCCCACAGTCTGTAAAACTGGGGTCTCACTCACCGCAGCATAACCTTGAACATCTTTATATCCTTCTTTCGAAGCTAAGTAAAGGCTCCGATAAAGATGAAAGTCGCTTGTCACGATCAGTGTCTTCCCATGCACATACTTTTGAGAAAGCGCGAAATTCTCAACAGTATTTCGCGCTTTCTTTTCTTCAATGATTCGGTCAGAGTTTATACCGTGTGCCTTAAGATATGTTGCCATTCCCTCAGCCTCAGATACAGGGGAAGCTGAACTTCGATAACCTGTGACGATGACTTGGGCTTGAGGATTTTTCTTAGCAAGTGTCAAAGCAGTATCAAGACGGTCTTTCGTGGTAGGAGCAGGCTGACCATCTGGCTCAATCTTATTGCCTAAAACTAATATTGTCTTGAAATCTTGTGCTTGCTCTCCTCGTTGACCTGCATCACTCCGTATCAAAAAGAAGCAGAAAAGGCCATAGGCTATCCCCAAAGCAAAGATTAACCCTAAAACTCGAAAGAATTTTTTCATTAGAATTTTTGTTTGCGGGCTTCACGTTGCTTACGTGCATTTTTATTGTGCTCTGCACGACGTTTTTTCGTATTTTCTTCTTCAATCGCCCATTTCAAGGCACGTTTATAGCCTGGTTTGACTTTTTTCTTACTCTTAGCCAACTGACCACGCATTTTGTTAGACAACTCTCCAGTCTTGGCTGTACGTTTTTCACGGCGATCACGATCATAAGAATCAACGATTTCTCCATTTTTCACAGCTTTTGGTTGGAACGTTACGCCCATTTTTTCAATCTCACGAATAGCTGTATCATCTGAAGGGCTATAAAGTGTGATTGCCGTTCCAGATAAACCATTACGACCTGAACGGCCGACACGGTGAACAAAGAAAGAAAGGTCACGTGGCAGTTCATCATTAATGACGTGACTTACACCCTCAATATCAATCCCCCGTGCTGCAATATCTGTTGCTACAACAAACTGATAATCTAAGTTTTTGATGCTTGCCATGATACGTTTACGTTCACGTGGCGGAATATCACCATGAATTTTCGCTGCTTTGACGCCATTGTTGACCAAGAAATGATGGATATCATCAACACGTCCCTTTGTATTGGCAAAAATCATTGCCATATAAGGATTTGTCGCCTTTGAAAGCTGTAATAAAATTTGGTTATGTGATGCGCCTTTAGTCGAAATCAACCAGTTTTCAATCGTGTCTGAAATTACAGTTTTATTCGCAATTTTTTCCATCACAGGATTATTCAAATATTTTTTAAGGAAAGGCTGTAACTTTTGTGGAATAGTTGCAGAAAAGACCAGCATCTGTACTTTTTTACCGAAGCTGGCTGCAATTTTATCCACATCTGTCAAGAAGCCCATATCCAAAGTCATGTCCGCTTCATCTACAACAAAAATAGACGCCGTATGAATAATCAAAGCCCCAGATTTAAGCAAATCTTGAATACGACCTGGCGTACCAATAACGATATGCGGTTGAGAAGATTCAAGTTTCTTGATTTGACGCGCCTTATCTGTCCCACCAACATAGTTAACCACGCGAATCGCATCGTTAAATTTGACAAATTCCTGAGCAGCATGATAAATCTGTGTGGCAAGCTCACGTGATGGTGCAGTAATGACAGCTTGGACTTCATCAAGATCCGTGTTCAATTGTTGGAAAATAGGGAGCAAGAAAGTATGTGTCTTTCCTGAACCTGTTTTTGATTCCCCTACCAAATCACGGCCTGACATTACCACAGGGATAAGTTTTTCCTGTACAGGAGTCGGCGAAACAAACTTAATTGCCTCAAGCGTTTCATTGATATAATCTTTAAAGTTAAATTCTGTAAATTTCATAGCTCCTATTATAGCATGAATAGTGCATTTATAAAACAGGGTTCGCCTTTTTAATTCCAATTCTTATTGAAAAAAGCAGAAAAGCAAAAAAAGCACCTCCGAGGTGCTCTTTTCATATTATTTAGCTTTAGCGTAAAGTTCGTTTACTTTATCCCAGTTAATTAAGCTAAAGAAAGCTTCGATATAATCTGGACGAACATTGCGGTATTTCAAGTAATAAGCATGTTCCCAAACGTCAAGACCAAGTACTGGAATTTGACCATCAGAAATTGGGTTATCTTGGTTTGCTGTAGAAACAACCTTAAGTTTACCGTAATCAAGAACTAACCAAGCCCAACCTGAACCGAAACGTCCAGTAGCAGCTGCTTTAAATTCAGCTTTAAAGTCGTCAAATGAACCAAAAGCTTCATCGATTGCTGCAGCGATATCACCTGTTGGTGCACCACCTGCGTTTGGAGCAAGCCATTCCCAGAACATTGTGTGGTTCAGGTAACCTCCACCGTTGTTACGTACCGCAACGCGAATATCTTCTGGCAAACGGTCCAAATAAGCCACTAATTCCTCAACAGTTTTATCAAAGAATTCTGGGTGTTTTTCAATCGCTGCATTAAGATTATTAACGTAAGTTTGGTGATGTTTGTCATGATGCAAATGCATTGTTTCTTCATCAAAGAAAGGTTCCAAAGCGTCATATGCGTAAGGTAATTCTGGAAGTGTATAAGCCATAGTATTCTCCTTAAATTTTAATATACTATTATTATAAAGAAATAAGAACCGTTTACAAAATTATCTGCTTATCTTTTCGCTCGTCCCGAAAATACTTCAAGTCGCGGGTATAGATAAATTCAACATCCGTTAAATCATTATACTCCCGTGCTCCGACCAAAGTATAGAGCTTTATCAAATCATCTTTCCATTGTCTAAACATTTCATCGACCGCTTGAGAACCTTGTGCGTTTAGAATGGATAAAATATGCCCAGCAGAGCTGGCTAAAGGCGCACCCAAAAGTTGAGCATGTAAGATATCTCTGGCTGATGCAATTCCTCCAGTAGCAATCAGTGGTTTAATGTTTTGTGCAAATTGAGCTTCAATAAGACTCTCAGGACCTGTAAAGCCAAAATCGTCTAAATCTAAGGTGCTGTGCCCTCGTCCACTCTCAATCCAAGCAAAGTTAGTCCCACCTTTACCACCAACGTTAATCCCTGCGACCGCTGTTTGGCTAAGCTGCTTAAACATTTTTTGACTCATCCCAAAGCCAACTTCTTTGACCACAACAGGAACATCTAATTTTTCAGCAATACGATTAATGTTTTCAAGCCAGTAAAAAGAACGATCCCCTTCGCTGTCCTTCATAACTAACTCTTGTCCAGTGTTGATATGAATTTCTAAAGCATCGGCAGAAAGCATTTCGACAGCTTTTTGCGCATTTTCTAAAGAATGACCTGCACCGATATTTGCAAAAATGAACCCCTTTGGGTTATGCTGACGCACTTGACGGAAACCTTCCTCCAATTCGGGATACTTCAAAGCAATAGATTGAGAACCAACTGCCATTGCAATATGATGATGAGCCGCAAGTTCCGCAAGCTCTAAGTTAATCTTATCGCCTTTTTTGGATCCTCCTGTCATCGCTTCTATATAAAAGGGAAATTCAAACTTATGTTCCAAAAGAGTAACAGACAAGTCAACTTCTTGCGTAGAAATTTCTGGTAAACCATTAGGAACAATCCGTAATGCAGCAGAAAACTCTGAGCGATTTCGACCTTCGCGCCAGTACTTTAAGCCAAGTGACAAATGTTCATCTTTCCGGTGTCCGTGAATTTCTTTACTCATTTTGTTTTCCTATTCTTATTTTCTCGAGCTTCATGCCTTCTGCTTCAAGAGCGTCCCTCAAATCTGCTATTTTCTCTTCATGTTCAGCAAAAAGAATAATATTTTCGCCAAAGCCTGCTCCTGAAATTTTTCCAGCAAATTCGGGGTGGCTATTCACAATATTTAGAGCCAAAGCCAGTTGATCAGTCATATAGCCTTTTGCTTGGTTCTCGATAAGTAAAAGTTGATTTTCAAGGAGTTTTTCTTTAAAAAGAGCGAAATCCTGCATATCAATGGCTGTACTTATTTCAATAACAAGCTCATCACTTTTAGCATAAAATGCATCAGAAAGTTTGTGCTTAAGTTTTTCAACAGTCTTAGCAGCCTGATTGGTTTGGACAACATAAGGTTGCCAAGGGATACTCATAGGAAGAACTCGCTCATGATTTTCATAGAAAATACTGCCTCCATACATAATCGCAGCCACATCACCACGTGATCCGCTTCCTTGCACATCATAATGTGCTTGAGCGGCAATCTCAAAGCGTTTTTTCAAAGGGAGATTAAGCTGAAAAAAAAGATTGAGCGCATTGACCACACCGACAACGACACAGGCCGATGAACCATAGCCCTTCTTGCTTTCACCAAAACCCAGACCACTTTTGATTTCCAAGTGAAATTCTCGAGACAATTCAACTTCTTTACTCACATATTCGATTGCCGTCATAACAAAATTCCACGGTCCGCTGCGTTCAGGTTTAAATTCCTTTACTGAGAAGATGTGAGCGGGCATTGCTACATTTGTCTCCAGAAGACTCTTTTCCTCTGCTTCTGAAATAACCACTTGAAAGTCACTTTCAAGACTTGTTACCAGAGCTAGCCCTCCTGGACGAGTAACCGCATATTCTCCTGCAATAAAGAGTTTTCCAGGCACTGCTATTTTATAAGTACTCAAGTCCGCCCCCCGCATGTGCAATGTCAAAAGTAATATCTGGGAAATTTTCCCGTAGTTTTGCTAAAAGGACTTTTTCTGTCGCTCTGTCTGTGATGATTTTAACGTTTGGCCCAGCATCAATAGTGACAAAAGCTAAGAGTCCTGCTTTATAGCATTCTTGCGTAAAGGAAATAATACGTTGAGTATCTTCTGTAAAGTAATCAAAAGGTTCAACACATAGACGGTTTTGTTCATGCATACCAAAGGCATTATCTTGTGCGATCAGACCAATCTTTTCAATATCTGCCTGACGAATAGCATTCTTCATTTCTTCAAGTTGACGTGCCGATTTTTCCACCCAAGCGCTGTAAGTCGGAGCAGTTTGAGCAAGCTGCATCCCACGTGTCGAAGACATTTTCTTTTGAGCGCTTGATATTTCGGCAACAATCATGGACAAGTGAATATCTTCATCATAAAAGCTTTCTGCATAAGAGGAAGCATCGTCTTCTCCTTTGTTCCAAACCGCAAAATTACCAAAAACCGAACGCGAAGCTGAACCTGAACCCCGACGTGCGATACGTGACATTTCGGTCAAATCAGCTGGTAATTCGAGGAGTCCAAACATTGCACCTGTCAACGCGGCAAAGCTTGAAGCTGAGGAAGCCAGCCCTGCAGCGGTTGGTACATGATTTTCAGAAGTGACTAAAACGCCTGGAAAAGTGCCATGTTTTGCACGAAGCATTTCTAAAAATTGATGTACACGAGTAGCATCTGTGTTCACACCATTTAAAATCAGTTGATCCTGTTCAGCAAAAGTCACAGATGTCGTCGTATAAAATTGATCCAAAGTCATTGATAAAGAACTTGTTGTAGGAATATTCAGCGCTACATCTGCTTTCCCCCAATATTTAATCAAGGCAATATTCGTATGTGCTCTAACAGTAAATTCATTCATTTATATTTTTCCTCTTGTAGGTTAATCTCTCCTATTATAACAAAGGTGGCGTAATTTAGCCATTTGTCGTTTTTAAAAGTTATTTCTCTACTACATAAAGTTCTCACAAAAAACCACCTGATAGGGTGGCTACTTTTATACATACCTCTCGAAAGAAGAAAAGAGAATCTTTGATGTAATACTTACTTCACAACTGTAACATTACAAGGTGCATGGTTAACAACATAAGCTGTTGTAGAACCCAAGGTCATACGCTCAAAGTAATTAGAACCTGTAGCCCCCATAACGATGAGATCACACTTCTGCTCCGTTGCAAATTCAACAATTTGCTTCTTAGGGATACCCACTACAACAAAGGTTTGAACTCTGACATTGTCTTTTACAATAGCCACTGCTTCTTGCAAAATCATCTCGGAAGCTTTTGTATAATTGTGCTTAAGAATAGGCAGGGCATGTCCATATAACTTCCCGTCATCTTGCACCGTTAGGACTGAGAGTTCCACGTCGTTTAACCGCGCAATTTCCATCGCCTCTCGGAGCGCTTTATATGAGTTGTCTGAACCGTCAATGGGAACCAAAATATTTTTGTAATTCATCAAGTTTCTCCTTCCTTACTTTGCCTATATTATAATGCTTTCTAAGCATAATTAAAAGTAGCATGCATTATAAACGAGTATTCATGCTAGCTTCATGAAAAAGAAAAACCTTAAGAATCATGTATACACTTAAGGTTTCGTTATTTTTTTATTTTAAACAGAGTAAATCCATGTGTTCTTGGCACCATTTTTCAAGAGCTTTTGGCTGATACGAATCGCATCTTTTTCATTAGCTGCTAGAGCAACCATTACGCCGCCTAGACCTGAGCCTGTAAGTTTTGCTCCCAGAGCACCGTTTCTCAGTGCTGTATTCACTAAGATATCTAGGCGCGGGTGTGAAACACCGAGTGAAGAGAGATTTTCATGCGCTTGGTTCATCACTTGACCCAGCTCTTTTAATTTATTCGTCATGAGAAAATCTTTTGAGGCTTTCGATAGCTGGCCTAGCTTTTCAATATGTCCTTGGGCTTTGACTTTATTCTCTGATAATTTCTCTCTGACTATGCTGATTGCTTGGCTGGTAAATCCGTGCACGCCAGAATCTCCAATAACCAGATAACCTGATAGATTAAGGTCAAAAGATTCTGCTGTTTGGCCTTTAATAAACCAAAGAGGCAACTCCGAGTTAACTGTTGCGACATCAATTCCTGACGAGCGGCCATGTGTAATATTTTCCGAGAAATTAGCAAAAGATAAGAGCATCTCATCTGTGAGCTCCGCATCAAAAAAATCATAAAATGCACGTGTGATTGCTGTTGCTAGAGCTGCTGATGCTCCAAGTCCTCGTCCTAAAGGAATATTCGAATCAATTTCCAGAGAAAATGGAAGTTTGACGGAATGGAATTTTTCTAAAAGACGTAGGATGAGTTGGCGTACCCCCTCAAATTCGTCTCCTAACACATCCAATCTGCGCCGCGATTCATTATTTTCAATATATTGTCCGTATTTGATAGAAGAAATTGTAACGGTTGTCTTCAGAATAGTAACAGGTAACGCAATTGCAGGCTGCCCATAAACAACCGAATGCTCTCCAATCAAAATTAATTTGGAATGAGCGGTTCCTGTGCCCATTTTATTTGTAGTCATAACTATAAATTCTCCATTAAAGTACGCAAAGGTACTTGACAATTTTATAAAATTTGAGAGTGAAAATCAAGTAGCAATTCTTTTTTTGCCCATAATATCTAGATAAATAGGATAAATCTGTCCTTTCTCTTCTGGTATTGTGTCAAAAAAGTTATAATAAAAACATGGACAATCTACGCAAAGCAATTGAAAAAATGGATATTGTCACTGTCGATGCTGCAGTTAAATATAGTGGGTTAAGCAGAAAAGTGATACTTGATTTTATCCATGAAAATCCTCATCTAAGAATCTTTGATGAACAAGAGCAACATTGGGTTAATGAAAATGTTGATGGACATTGTTAAATACAAATAAAAAGTGCTTCTAGCACTTTTTATTTGTATTGCTCCATTCCGGGTACCTGATCTCCCCCAAAATATTTTTGAGAAAGTTCTTTCAAGTAACCCTCTTCAGCCATCTTTTTAATCTCTTGGTTAAGATCTTTTTGAAGTTGAGTTTGACTATTATCAAGGACATAGTAAGTATATGTCTTGAATTCAGGATATTTTTCAAGATCGGTAGGTACTGTGTCTGATACACCTGTTACAGCATGTTCTTTGACCAGATTTTCCGCTGCTGATTTTGAAGCAAAGATAAAATCCATTTGACCATCAGAAAGTGCTTGTAAGCGCTCCGCAAGTCCACGTTTGGAGTAATCTACAGTAATTTTTTTATCTGGATGTGTAGTGTTCCACTGATCCATAATATCCCCGTAGTTGGTTCCTGTTGGAATTTCTGTTTTCTTCCCTACAAGTCCTTCAATGGTTGTAATCTTATCTT
This sequence comes from Lactococcus formosensis, assembly GCF_037892375.1. Taxonomy (NCBI): domain Bacteria; kingdom Bacillati; phylum Bacillota; class Bacilli; order Lactobacillales; family Streptococcaceae; genus Lactococcus; species Lactococcus formosensis. The sequence goes on from NZ_CP141721.1 coordinate 432,667, forward strand.
TATCATTAGAGAAAATTGCATTAATTCCTTGCGTTGTTGGGAAACTAAAGAGATACTTTTCTTCACGCGCCTTCGTTTTACCGTAGATATTCACACCAATATCTGCGCGTCCTGCATCTAAGGCTGCAAGAATAGCACTGTCATCATATGTTTTAAAGTCAAATTTATATTGGGGCAAATTTTCATCTGCTTTTTTGAGAATATCATATTCATAACCTGTCAGCTGCCCATCCTTCGTATACTCGTAAGGATTTGATGAGCCAGAGATTGCCACATTGACTGTGGTCGTTTTTTCTTGACCGGCGGTTGTACTTTTATTCGAATTCGAGCACGCTGCTAGTAGAGTAACACCAGCTGCACTCAAAGCCAATAAGGTTATAACTTTATTTCTTTTCATTATATCTCCGCTTCCTTTTTACTTACGTTTTGATTTTAACATAAACTAAACAATTTCCTTTTTTCTACGCTTATAAATAAGTGCTATATTGATAATATAAAAAAAAACAACCTAAAGTTGCTCTTTCTATTTTATAAATCATGATACTGTGCATAAAGATCCTGACGCACCAGCTCACGCTCTTTCGCCACTTGCTTGATGGCTACGTTAGGCTTTATTCCCGATGCAACCAGAAGTTGAACTGCTTCTAATGCTGTAGTCTCATCCTCTGCATTATCCTCAACTTCTCCATTGAAGCCAGCAACGATAATCAAACATTCTCCCTTAATCGGTTGCTCTTTTAACGAAAGTAAAATTTCAGAAATTTTACCTCGACGATATTCTTCATAAATTTTTGTTAATTCACGTACTAAGGTAACCTCTCGGTCCCCATATACCTGTGCCATATTCTCTAAAGTATCTGCAACGCGATAAGGTGATTCATAAAAAATTTGCGTTTCAGGATAAGCCATTTTGGTTTCCAAAAACTTCTTCTGTTCTCCTTTTTTACGGGGTAAAAAGCCATAAAAAATATGAGGTTGTGGGACTAAACCGGAAGCGATAAGAGCTGTTATTCCAGCTGAAGCCCCTGGCAGAGCAATCACATCGATATTTCGCTTAATAGCTTCCACAACTAAATCATGACCTGGATCAGAGATTGAAGGCATACCCGCATCAGAGACCTGTGCTAGCGATTTCCCTGACATCAAAAAATCTAAAAGCTTCGGAATTTTATCAAAGGAGTTGTGCTCATGAAAAGACTCCTGCGCCACCTTAATTTCAAAATGATTAAGTAATTTTTGAGTGTTGCGTGTATCCTCACTTGCTACCAAATCCACATTCTGCAACGTTTCCAAAGCCCGTAAAGTCATATCTTGCATATTACCAATGGGCGTTGGCACTAGGTAAAGCTTGCCTGCACTTTTTTCACCTTTAAAACTTCGTTGTATATTTATCATCTGTACAAAAGCTCCAAACAGTCTAAGCAGTTTTCACCATCTTGCAATCGTTCTGCATAGTGCAAATGGCACACATGAAAACCCTCATTAAAAATTTGAATCAGGTTTGGATTAGGCTCATCCTTTGATTTTGAGCTGGCTTTTTCTTCTTTTTTCTCAATATGCGCCAAGCGTTCTCGTAATTTTTCATTTTCCATACGAATTGTCGCATTTTCCTTTAAAGATTCATCCAATGCATCGCGTACTGTGGAAATTTGGCCTAATGTATAAGCCAAACTTTCCTCCAACAGCCCAAGTTGCACATAAATCTCATTTTTATCAATCATCATTTCCCCCATAACTTACCTCTACGTCAATCCTTCTCAAAGATTTACCTCTGAAACATCGAACTCTTTTATAGTATGATCTAAGCGAAGTTTAACTTTGTTATTCAAAATATTAAGCCCAATGACTTTCCCCTCACCCTCTGAAGTCGTAATGTATTCACCAAAATCAGGAAAATTTTTACGCGCTTCTCGGTAAAATTCATCTTCATAGGACAAGCAACACATTAAACGCCCGCAGAGTCCATTCAATTTGCTCTGCTTCAGAGAGAGCGACTGATTTTTTGCCATCTTAATAGAAACGTTAGGAAATTCGTAAATAAATTCTGAACAACAAAGCGGACGTCCACAAGGACCAACACCACCATACATTTTTGCAGCATCACGCGCCCCGATCTGACGAAGCTCAATACGCGTACGGAAAGTCGCTGCTAATTCTTTAAGTAAAGCTCGAAAATCCACTCTATTTTCCGACGTAAAGGACACAAAAAGTTGACTCTGGTTTAAATTATATGCTGCATTTGTAACCTTCATATCGATTCCACAATCTGCAACAATCTGGCGAATCTTCGTGCAGGCTTGTTGCGAAAGTTGTTCTGTCGTATGAATCAACTCTTCATCTACTTCTGTTACTGCACGAACAATCTCTCCAGATGTATCGATATTTTTATCTTGTGGGAGCTGTTTCATTACCCGGCCATAAGTCTTGCCCTTTTCATTTTGAATAATGACTGGAGTTCTGGGTGCAAATGCTTCATGACCACTTACAAAGGTATTTTGTTCTCCATGTGTAAACTCTACTTCGTAAATCATATTATCTTCTTCCTATTTCAGCACTATATATTCCAAACAAGATCCAAAGCGCACATTACTTTTCCACATTTTTTCTGCCCAAAAGGTTTTTTGAACCCAATCCGGCATCTTTTCTTGATTAAAAAGTTCCAAGAGCAGGGAAAAGACCAAACTTTGTTTCTCCTTATCCTCAATATTTTCACTCACACTTGTCAGATAAAGAAAAGCTTCTCGTCGATCCGTCTTAACTAATTTCAGTAATTGTTGCAGTTTCTTTAATGTGTCATTAAACCAAGTTGACCCACCTAACTCTTGGGCTTCTTCTGCCGAGCTGCAAACCCGACTCAGTAATTCTGCTTGTGTTTTTAAAATGCCATTTTTTTCCAATATTTCTTGCATATAGGCGCTATTTTTCGGAAAACTAAAAACTTGTGTCCGTGATTTGATTGTGGGCAACATTAAACTTTCATTTTCTGTGAGTAAAAAAACATGTGTTGCATTATCAGGTTCTTCAATGGATTTAAGTAGAGCATTTGCCGCATTGCTGTGCATTTTTTCAGCTTCCGTGATAATGACCACCTTCTGAGCGCCTTCAAATCCAGACTGACTAAAAACTTCCGACAAATCCCGAATTTGTCCTGTTTTTATAGTTTGACCTTCCGGACGAATAATGTGTAAATCGCTAAATTCATCCCTAGCAACTAAACGACAGTGACGACAGTTCTCACAAGGTAAATTGTCCTGTAAATTTTCACAAAAAATAGCCTGACTTAGCCAAATAGCCATATCCAAACTACCAAATCCCCCACTAAAGAGATAAGCATGGCTCAGTTTATTCACACGTAAAATATGCTTAAAGCGTTCAAAAAGTGCTGGTTGAATATCTGCAATTTTCATGAAAACTCCTTAAGTTTGAAATTTTATTACAAACAAAATTTCTTTTTGATGACTGTTAACGTTTCTGCAACAACTTTGTCAAGTTCTTGACTGGCATCAATCGTGACAAAGCGCTCAGGCTCATTCTTAACAATTTCTAAGTAACCTTGTCTGACTTTACGATGCATCTCAGCACGTTCGAGATCAAGTCTATTGACTTCATCTGCTCTATTTTTCATAATTCGTTCAAGTGCAACATCTGTATCAATATCGAAATATAATGTCAAATCCGGTTTAAGACCATCTGTTGCAAATTCATTAAGCCAGTTTACAGGTTCAACACCAAGTTCACGTCCGTAACCTTGATAAGCAACCGATGAATCAATAAAACGATCAACAATTACCATTTTGCCTGCAGCCAGTGCTGGAAGCATTTTTGTTTGCATGTGTAGGCGGCGTGCCGCAGCAAACAGCATCAGCTCTGTCTTACTGTCAATTTCTGTATTTTCTGTACTTAAAATTATATTTCGAATCTCTTCTGCCACACGTACACCTCCAGGTTCACGTGTCGGAAGGACTTTATAAGACGATTTTTCTAGTTCGGGAAGAATATTTTGTAAAACGGTTGTTTTACCGGCCCCATCTGGCCCTTCCAAACTAATTAATATTCCATTCATATCTTATATTATAGCAAAAATAAAAAGAAAAAATATGGGAAAAATGTTCTTTTATAAATATTGTTTACTATATAAGTTTCTTATTTTACAAATGATTTCACTTTTGTAAAAATTCTATATTATGGAAGGCTTTACCTTGCTATACTACTGTAATAATTGTATAATGAGAAAAGCAATTAATATTATATACATCTAAGCGAAAGGATTATCATGAAAAAAATTCTTGTTGTTGACGACGAAAAACCAATTTCAGATATTGTAAAATTTAATCTCGTCAAAGAAGGGTATGAAGTAGTCACTGCTTTTGATGGTGAAGAAGCTCTTGAACTCTTTGAATCAGAAAAACCCGATCTTATCTATCTTGATTTGATGTTACCAAAAATTGATGGTCTTGAAGTTACACGTCAAATCCGTAAAACTTCCGAAGTCCCTATTTTGATGGTTTCTGCCAAAGACACAGAGTTTGATAAAGTTATCGGCCTCGAACTTGGTGCAGATGATTACATCACAAAACCATTTTCAAACCGTGAACTACTTGCTCGTATTAAATCAAACCTACGCCGCATGACAAATGTTCCTGTTGAACAACCAAAAGATTCTAAAAAAGAATTGGTGATTGGTAATTTACGTATCAACCCAACACATTATGCTGCATACAAAAATGAAACACAACTTGACTTAACACATCGCGAATTTGAATTACTCTACTATCTTGCACAACATCTCGGTGAAGTTATCACACGCGAAACATTACTTGAAACAGTTTGGGGCTACGATTACTTTGGTGATGTTCGTACTGTTGACGTAACTGTTCGACGTCTTCGCGAAAAAGTTGAAGATACTCCAAGCCGCCCTCAATACGTATCTACACGTCGTGGCGTTGGATATTATATGAGCGAACCTCATGAATAATTTTTTTAATTCAATAGTACTTAAAGGAGTAGTGATTCATCTACTTCTTTTTGGCATTTTTGAGTTAGCAAATAGTACGTATTTTTTAACTCATACTACTGCACTCTTGCAGTTTTTCATTTTTTATCTGGTCACTTTAAGTCTTCTTATCTGGTATCTCAGTCGTTTGGCTCAATCCGCAGATAAGATATCTCATCAGGTAGATAATTTTTTGCATGATAATTATGAAAACCGCCAAGTTTCTAAGGAAACTAATGAACTCTCTGTGGCTTATAATAAATTGTTATTACTGGGGCAAGAAATTGAGGATCGACAAGAACATTTAGAAAATCAGCGTAACCAACTGGAGAGTATTTTAACCTATCTTGCAGATGGTGTGATCACTACAGACCGACACGGGAAAATTAATCTCGCTAATCACGCTGCCCTGGCCCTTCTTGATCAATCAAGTGAGGTAATTATTGGTGAAGACTTAGTTGATATTTTAAAAATCTCCGATAAATATTCTTTTCATGAGTTACTGCAAAAAGAGCCTGAATTAACAATTAATACTGTCAATTGTGAAGGTGCAGCTGTTACCCTCCGCGTAAACTTTATGCTCTTCCGTAGCGAGTCAGGTTATATTTCTGGGATTATTGCTGTTCTACATGATACAACAGAACAAGAAAAAACAGAAAGAGATCGCCGCCTTTTTGTTTCCAATGTCTCGCATGAGTTACGCACACCACTAACTTCTGTCAAGGCCTATTTAGAAGCTCTAAATGATGGGGCACTCGCTGATCCCGAAATTGCCAGTAATTTTGTAGATGTTTCACTTAACGAAACAGATCGAATGATTCGGATGATTGGGGAACTTTTGGAACTCTCTCGTATGGACCAAGATAAAGTTAAGCTTCATACTGAAATTATTAACTACGTTGACTTTATAAACTATGTCCTTGATCGTTTTGATCAAATTATCGAAAAAAATTACACTAACTTTAAAATTATTCGACAAATGCCTCCACAAGAAATTTGGCTTGAAATAGATACTGATAAGCTTTCACAAGTCATTGACAACATCATCAATAATGCTTTTAAGTATTCCCCAAAAGGAGGCATAATCACCGTAAGCGTTTGGTGTGAAAACAACAAAGTATTTACTTCTATTGCGGATCAAGGCATGGGTATTCCAAAACCTGCTTTAGCCAAAGTTTTCGATCGTTTTTATCGTGTTGATAATGCCTCTAGAAATAGTCAAATCGGTGGTACGGGCTTAGGTTTATCTATTGCTTATGATATTATGAAACTCCACAAAGGCGACATACAAGTCACTTCTGATGGTAAAACTGGTTCAACTTTTACCCTGTCTTTCCCTTACAGTGATGAAATTAATCAAGAAAATAACGACTGGGAGGATTTTGCTGAATGAGCACTGAATCAGCATTTAAATATTCAATTTTAGCATCAGGAAGTACCGGAAATTCTTTTTACTTAGAAACGCCAGAAAAGAAAATTCTTGTGGATGCTGGGCTCTCTGGAAAGAAAATCGAGAGTCTATTAGCAGAGATTGACCGGGATATTAAAGATATCGATGCACTTTTAATCACACATGAACACAGCGACCATATCAAAGGAATAGGTGTTCTTGCCCGTAAACATGGCATTCAACTTTACGCCAATGAATTAACATGGCAAGAACTAGATAGCAAAAACTCACTAGGAAAAATTGCGAATGACCAAAAGCATATCTTTGAGATGGGTAAAACCAAGACTTTTGGCGATATCGATGTCGAAAGTTTTGGTGTGAGCCATGATGCTATCGCGCCCCAATTTTATCGCTTTATGAAGGATAATAAATCCTTCGTATTACTTACCGATACAGGGTATGTAAGTGATCGCATGCGCGGCACAATCGAAAATGCTGACGGCTATCTTATGGAAAGCAATCATGATATTGAGATTCTCCGCATGGGGGGGTACCCTTGGAAAACAAAACAACGTATTCTTAGTGATCAAGGTCATTTATCTAACGAAGATGGTGCCGAAGCTGCTTTTAATGTTTTAGGAAATAAAACAAAGCGCATCTTCCTCGGTTACCTTAGTCTGAATAACAATATTCAAGAACTTGCACATATGACAATGGATGGATTCTTAGCTCAACATGACGTTGATACTAAACGCGACGTCCACATCATTGATACTAGCCATGAGCATGCAAGTAAACTCTATGATATTTAGACCGTATTTACAGCAAAAAAAAGACACAAACTCGTGTCTTTTTTTATTATTACATCATGCCACCCATCATTGATGGATCCATTGCTGGAGCTGCTGGTGCAGCTGGTTCTGGTTTATCAGCAACTACTGCTTCAGTCGTTAAGATGAGTCCCGCTACTGAGGCCGCATTTTGGAGAGCTGAACGTGTTACTTTAGCTGGATCTACAATACCTGTTTCAATCATTTCAACCCACTCACCAGTTGCAGCATTGAAGCCAATACCTTTTTCTGCTGATTTGAGTTTATCAATAATGATTGAACCTTCGTAACCTGCATTTGCAGCAATCTGGCGTACTGGTTCTTCAAGTGCACGTCGTACAATTGTGATACCTGTTTGCACATCGCCTTCTTCTTCAAGACTGTCAAGGGCAGAGATAACTGTAACAAGTGCTGTACCACCACCAGCAACAATACCTTCCTCAACGGCGGCACGTGTTGCATTAAGTGCGTCTTCAATCAAAAGTTTTTGAGCTTTAAGTTCAGTTTCTGTAGCGGCACCGACTTTAATTACAGCGACTCCACCAGAAAGTTTAGCTAAACGTTCTTGAAGTTTTTCACGATCAAATTCTGAAGTGGTTTGTTCAACTTGAGCTTTGATTGTTGCTACACGTGTAGCAATGGCATCTGCTGAACCAGCACCTTCAACGATTGTTGTATGTTCTTTATCAACAGTTACTTTATTGGCTTGACCAAGCGCATCTAGGCTTGCATCTTTAAGCTCTAAACCAAGTTCTTCAGTAATAACTGTTCCGCCTGTGAGGATTGCTAAGTCTTCAAGTTGTGCCTTACGGCGATCGCCAAATCCTGGAGCCTTAACAGCTACGACATTGAAAGTACCACGGATTTTGTTCAACACAAGGGTAGGCAATGCTTCACCATCAACGTCATCCGCCACAATAAGCAATGGACGATTTGTTTTCAAGATTTGTTCAAGTAATGGTAAAATTTCTTGGATATTTGAAATCTTCTTATCTGTGATCAAGATGTATGGGTTATCAAGGTTGGCAACCATTTTTTCATTATCTGTTACCATATATTGTGATAAGTAGCCACGGTCAAACTGCATACCTTCTACGACTTCAAGTTCAGTTTGCATACCTTTTGATTCTTCAATAGTAATAACACCATCGTTACCAACTTTTTCCATGGCATTTGAGATATACTCTCCGACCTTTTCTGAACGAGAAGATACAGAGGCAACTTGTGCAATCGCTTCTTTACCAGATACTGGAATAGACAATTCCTTGAGCGCTTTAACTGCAGTTTCAGTTGCCAACTCAATACCACGGCGAATGCCTACTGGATTAGCTCCGGCAGTTACGTTCTTCAATCCTTCACGAACAATCGCTTGGGTTAAAACTGTAGCTGTTGTAGTTCCATCACCCGCGACATCATTAGTTTTTGAAGCAACTTCACTGACTAATTTTGCACCCATGTTTTCAAAGTGATCTTCTAATTCAATTTCTTTTGCGATAGTTACACCATCATTCGTGATAAGTGGGCTACCGTAAGATTTTTCCAGAACAACATTGCGACCTTTAGGGCCAAGTGTTGTCTTTACTGTATCTGCTAAAATATCAATACCACGAACCATTGCTGAACGAGCATCTGATGAAAATTTAATATCTTTTGCCATTTTTTATTATCTCCTATCTTTATTTTCCTTAAACAATCGCAAGAATATCAGATTCTTTGATAATCAAGAAATCTTCGCCTTCAAATTTCACATTTGTACCAGCAAACTTTTCAAAGAGAACTGCATCACCAACTTGTACTGTTGGCGCAATAACTGTACCGTGAGGAGTTGTTTTACCTGGGCCTACTGCCACAACTTCTGCAACTTGTGGTTTCTCTTGTGCTGCTGAGGCCAAGACGATCCCACCTAAAGATTTTTCTTCTTCCTCTTTTATACGCAATACAACGCGATCCGCTAAGGGTTTCAACATGTTATTCCTCCATTTTATGTTATTTTAGCACTCTTTAAGTAGGAGTGCTAATTTATATATCTTATTTTACCGCGAAGGTCAAGATTAGTCAAGAAAAAAACTTATTTTTTTATTTTTAAATCGTTCTCTTATGTAACCTAAGCTTCTTCAAGGCCCAGTCGTAATGTGAAGCTAAAGAGGACTGAAAATACTGAGACAAGGATGTTGTCCCAGTCCAAGAGTAAAATTCTTTCGTATAAAGCTCTTTATCTGAAAATTGCTGCAACAACTGAATAGTTCTTACGTGGCTTGCCTCAAGCTTTTCTCTAATTTCTTCATAAGAAGTTGATTGATGTTTCTTCCAGATTTCTTGATTCATTGTCGCATAGTTTTTCCAAGTATAAGGCGCAGGTAAAAAGCTTTGTGTGTTTCCTGCAACATTACTTTTTACAAAATTTTGTAAAAGTACTTGCCACTCATAAAGATGGGCAAACACATCACGGATATTCTTATCTCGCCCCCAATGCGCCTCTTTCCCCTTCTCTTGTCCAAACGCAAAAGATGCCATTTGTGCTTCTAAAGGCAATGTGTCGATTAAATGAAACATCTTACGCCAGTTTTCTTCTGAAAATGAGACTAGCTCTTCTTTTGTTTTTGCCTTTGCCATTTTACTCCTCCACGATGTTCTGTTTTCATCCTATCAAAAGAAAACGCTTTTTTCAATTTAAAATGGTAATTCGTCCTCTTTTAAGTCAATGTCATTGTTTTCTATAGAATCTTGTCGCATGGCAATGGTTGCACGACTCTCTAAAAGATCAAAATTTTTCACCAGTACCTCTGTCACATAACGTTTTTGTTCATGTTTATCTACATAACTTCTGGTACGTATCTCCCCTTCCACGGCAAGTAAGGCTCCTTTTTTAGCATACGATGTACAGTGTTCCGCTAGCTTCTCCCAAAAGACCAAAGAGATAAAGTCTGTATCTTTTTCCCCGGAAGCATTTTTATAACGTCTTTTGACAGCAAGATTTATCCTCAAGAGACTTTTTCCACTGGATGTTTTATTGAGCTCTGGGTCCGCAACGAGTCGACCAACAAGTAACATTTTATTCATTTTAGCACCTCCTTATTTTTTGTACGAAAAAAGACCTCAATTTTCACTAAGATCTTTGTTATTTTATATTTAATCTTGCCACATACTTGCTGCATCAAAAGCTAATCCAGCTTCTAAATTTGCATTCAACTCAATAATTCCACGGACTTGCGGTGCATTTGGCAAGTCAAGTTCACGTGCTGAACAGAGCATACCGTAAGAAGGGACTCCACGCAATGCACCTGGCCATATTAAAGTTCCTGAAGGCATCATTGCACCTGGCAATGCTGCTACTGTTTTCATGCCAACAACAGCATTAGGCGCACCACAAACGATTTGAACAGGCGCATCTAACCCTACTTCTACTTGGCACACATGCAAATGATCGCTGTCTGCGTGATCTTCCATTGTCAGAATCTCAGCAACTACAAATTTAGGTTGACCATCATATGTAAGCTGTTCGTCAAAACCAGCAGCTTTAAGTTTTACATTAAGTTCCGCTACTTGACGCTCAGATAAATTATTTTGTCCTTGTGTCAAATCTGACCAGTCTTTTTTGATATCAAAAATGTTCCAGCCCACTGTTTGCCCTGTATCTTCACGGAAAATACGCGCAACATCTGCCTTACGTTCGTAAGTTACTTCTGCACCCTCATTATTTGCTACAATTATCATGAGAACATCACCAACATTTTTATTATACGTTGCAATCATTTTATTTATCTACACCCTTCAAAAATTCACTAACTTCTTCTTTAGTTTTACGCAGTTTATTGACTAAGCGTCCTGTTTCTTTACCATTCTCAAGTGTTACAAAGCTAGGAATTCCCATGATTCCCCATTCAATAGCTAAGTCCATGAATTCATCACGATCAACTTCTACAAAATCAAAATCTGAAAATTCAACTTCTAATTCTGGCATTTTTGGCTTGATAAAAGTACAGTCTGGGCACCAACCTGCAGTGAAAAACAGGACATGTTTACCTTCTGATTTTACAATTTCAGCCAGTTCCTCATAATTTTTTGGAATAATCATAAATACTCCTCTCCTAATTCTGTAATTTCTAAGGTTTCTCCATCAATTTCAAAATTGATGTTGTGGTTTTCTCCAAAAATCACGCCACCTTTATAAATAGCTCCGCGATCAGCATCCTCAAAGATCCATACTGTTTGAATATCTCGGTCAGCAAAAGCTTCACGTACTGCTTGAATAACCTCTGCCCGCAAATTTTCTTCAACGTGTTTGTAGCTCTGATAGAGCACACGCGCACTAGCTACACCAGCCAGCAGCCCTAAACCAACTTTCAAATATTTTTTCATATAAAAAATTTTAACATAAATTCTACTATATTAGTACTTATAATTACTGTTCTCTTCAAGATAAGTTCTCATTTTCTAAAAAAACCTAAAACTTATCTATCTTTAAAAATTATATTTATTAAATGTTACTATATCAATACTACTATATGCTGCTTTTAAATGCTACAATAAGAGAGTACAAAAAATCAAAGGAGACGATATGACTCTATTTAACAAAATTAAAGAAATAACTGAAATTCAAGCAACAAGTGGCTATGAAGCGCCAATGCGTGACTATCTTCGTGCACGTATGGTGGAACTTGGATACACACCTGAAACTGATGGTCTGGGCGGTATCTTTGTCACTAAAGAAAGTAAAACAGAAAATGCACCTCGTGTCATGGTTGCGGCCCACATGGATGAAGTCGGCTTCATGGTATCTTCAATTAAAGCAGATGGTACATTACGTGTGGTTACACTTGGTGGTTGGAATCCCTTGGTCGTTAGTGCACAACGCTTTACTTTATTCACACGTGAAGGTAAAAAAATACCTGTTGTGACTGGTGGCCTGCCACCACACCTTTTACGAGGAGCAGCTGGCGCACCAGCTATGCCACAAGTGGAAGATATTATCTTTGACGGTGGTTTCATGAGTAAAGAAGAAGCCCTAGAATTTGGGATTCGCCAAGGTGATGTTATCGTTCCTGAATCTGAAGCAATTTTAACTGCCAATGGTAAAAATGTCATCAGTAAGGCTTGGGATAATCGCTACGGTTGTCTTATGGTCTTAGAACTTTTAGACTATCTTAAAGATAAAGAACTGCCAGTAACCTTGATTATCGGTGCAAACGTCCAAGAAGAAGTTGGCCTTCGTGGTGCCCATGTTTCAACAACTCAATTTAAACCTGAAGTTTTCTTTGCTGTTGACTGCTCTCCTGCAACCGATACTTTTGGAAATGATAATGGCCGTCTGGGCGAAGGTTCACTTCTTCGTTATTACGATCCAGGTCATATCATGCTTCCTGGCATGAAGGACTTCCTTCTTAATACAGCAGAAGTTAATGGTATCAAGACACAAGCTTATATCTCAAAAGGTGGCACCGATGCTGGTGCAGCTCACTTGCAAAACGAAGGCGTGCCTTCAACAACTATTGGTGTTTGTGCTCGTTATATCCATAGCCATCAAACCATCTTCAACATGGATGATTTCACAGAAGCGCAAAACTTTATCCGGGCTATCGTTACAACTCTTAATCAAGAAAAAATTGCGGACATCAAAAACTATTAATAAAAAGAGGACATGTCCTCTTTTTTATTTTCTTTAAATTAATTATTCAGTTTTATTTCAGAAAGAAAAAGTAAAATCAAAAAGCACCAAATACGAATTTAGGGAAATTTATGAATAAAAAACTTTACTATACTACTGGTTTACTTACTCTGGTGAGTTTTATAACTCTGACTGCCATTGTAAAACTTTCTTATACACACGCGCCCATTCCAAGTATTGATTCACATTTGCAAACCGTTGCTTGGCACCTTCAAAATAATGAATTTCTTGTTCAAATATCAAGTATCATTGCTAAATTTCTTGGCGACACTATGGGCGCTGTAATAGGTCTTGTTATTGCCGGTATCATCTTTATCAAAGACAAGGTTTCAGCAATATGGTTAGCTCTTGTAGCCGCAATTGCTGTGGGAGGAAATACTCTAATTAAGTTAGTTATTGGCCGTGACCGTCCTGATATTCACCGTATTGCTGCTTTTACAGATGAACCAGGAAAAAGCTTTGCCAGTGGACATACAACCTTTGCAGTAGTGCTCTTTGGCTGTCTCTTCTTTATCCTTTTACATTCTCTTACTTCTGTATGGAGTAAGACCCTGATCGGTCTTTTCGCTATGGGATTAACTTTTTTAACGATGTTTTCACGTGTACTTCTTGGAGTTCATTATCCTTCAGATACTTTGGGCGGCTTACTTTGGGGACTTTCAGTCATCTGCCTCACCTATCCGACTTATCTTCATTATAAAAAATCAGAAAAACCGCAGCGTTACCTGCCAAAAAGCATGAGAAAAGCTGTTTAAACCTAAAAAGCTTTGACTATAGGTCAAGGCTTTTTTCATAGTTGAGTATCTTTTGCTTAATATCTACTGCTGCTTCCTGGCCCATAAAACCGCCCAAACTGCCATCTTTACGTGTGACGCGATGACATGGTAAAATGACAGGCAAAGGATTACGTGCTAAAGCCTGACCTACAGCTTGTTGTGCTTTAGGGCTCCCCACACGCGCAGCCATTTCCTGATAGCTTATCGTCGTTCCCGCAGGAATTTTGGGAAGTTCCAACCAAACAGCTTGTTGAAATGCTGTCCCTGTGGTCAAGACAAAGTTTTGGCTCTTATTAAGGGCTTCATAAGTCATCTTTTCGTGTTGGTCATCAAAAAAAACCTGGATAATCTGCCCCTTAGCATTGCGTGATACAGAAAGTGGGATACTCTCATTCATCATATGTATTTTCCTCCTCAAAGTTCAACAACCATTCTTTACGCCATAATCCCCAAGCATACCCAGCTAATTGCCCCGAACTTTTTTTCAAACGATGGCAAGGAATCACGATCGCAAAACGGTTGGCTGCATTTGCTGCGCCTACCGCAATACTGGCTTGCGGCTGTACAAGGTCTTGTGCAATTTCTTTATAAGTTCTTGTTTGCCCAAACGGAATCTTTTCAACCTCTCTCCATACTTTTTGCTGAAATTCTGTACCTTGTGTAGCTAAAGGGAGTTTAAAACTTTTTCTTTTCTTATCAAAATACTCTTGCAGTTCTTCCTCAACCTGACATGAAACCGCGGTGGGATGTTCTAATAAAGAAACATCTAGCTTTTCAAGCTTCCTCTTGAAGGCCTCAGTCTCTATAAAGTCTAAGCGATAAAGAAACTGTGCATCACTAATACTCAACATTTGACCAATAGGTGTGTCAATATAGCTTTTATAAAGAATCTTCTTCATAACATTATTATAGCATAGTACCTCAAACACATAAGCTATCCCCAGTACCCAAAAAAGAGAGCAAATATCGCTCTCTTTTTACTATTTTTTAGTTCCTAAAATTCTATTCCAGGCGTCATTATAATTCGCCTCTGTACCACCAATTCCGAACTTAAATTGTGTCACAGGGGCTCCATTTTTAGCCCAATAACTTGTGGTTGTTTCGCCCGAAACTTTAACATTTTTAAGATTGCCGCCAGTTACAGTACCTGGTTTTTGACCAGTAGACTTAAGAACAGTGCTCTTAATCACATCTGGATCTTTACTTGGTTCTGGGAATTTTTCACCAGGACCAAAGACATTTGGATCAGCTGCTGCAATAGCATTGACTAAGTTTGCCATATATGTACCATTATTGACCGCAGCGGTCTTGCTGCCCATCGACGTGTTATCATCATGACCGATCCACCCCCCAAGGGATACTCTAGGCGTTGAAAGCATGAGCCACCCGTCTACATAATCATTGGAAGTACCTGTCTTACCTGTCCAGTCTACGCTACTTGCAAGCGTTGGATTAATGGCCTGTAAGTCCTGTAAAAAGTTTGTTGTTCGGCGACTCACATCATAGGTTAAAACATTACGTAAAAGATCCTCAGTAATGGTTGAAGTTGCTTGTGAGAAGACTCTTTCTGCTTGACTCTTATGCTCGTAGATATCTTTACCCGAGTCATCTTTGATACTTTGGACAACATAATGTGGCTCATAAACACCACCATTAGCCAAGGCTTGATATCCATTGGTATGTTGCACCACGGTTGGCTCAATACCACCACCGAGTGGAAGAGATTCGACACTGTAATCTGGCACAGAATAGCCCATTTTCTTCATGTAAGGTTCCACGCTATTGCCAGAGTCAAGAATGGCTTGATAGGTCCAATGCGCAGGGATATTCCATGATACGCCTAAAGCTTCATTAAGGCTTACCATTCCGGTTCCTGTTTCGCCAACGTGCAAGATTGGAGTACCGTCAGAGAAACTTGTTGGATAGTTACTCAGCATACTTGCTGACCCAATCAATCCCAAATCAATTGCTGGTGCATAAGCTAAGATTGGTTTAATCGAAGAACCTGGACTACGCTTCGTATCAAAAGCATGATTATTTTGATTGGTTGCATAGTCTAGGCCACCAATAAAGCCAAGTACCGCCCCTGTTTTATTGTCCATGAGGACATTCCCGGTCTGCACTTCACCTGTACCATCTTGTAAAATACCGCCATACTGCGCTACTGCATTTTGCATAGCATCGTACACACTATGATTAATCGTGGTTGTGATGGTGTATCCACCAGTTTGTAAGGCTTGCGCGGCTAATTCACGATATTTTTGCTTGGTGCTATCATTTCCTTGTTCTGTTGCCGAAACCTTGTCCCTCTTAATCAGATAATCATAGACGTGATTAAGGGCTTCACTGTACACAACATTATAAAGATAACCATGTGCTACAGAATCTTGTGGCTGTGAAGGCAGAAATGCTTGCGAGATATCCACAGCACTATATTTTTCGTAATCTTTTTGAGTCAAATATCCTGCACGATACATGTTAAACAGGACATTTTGTTGACGTGCTAAGCCATAAGAGAGTAGTTCTTTTGATTTGAGCGAACCGTCCACATTATAAGGAGAATAAACAATAGGACTTTGTGGCAACCCAGCGATGAATGCTGCTTCTGGCACCGATAAATCTTTAGCAGACTTGCCAAAAATACCTTTCGCTGCGGCTTGAACACCTGCAATATTTTTCCCTTGGTTATTACGTCCAAAAGGTGAAACATTAAGGTAATCCGTTAAAATCTCATCTTTACTCAAATATTGGTTGAGTTGGAGCGCATACACAATCTCACTTGCCTTACGTTGAAAAGTGACACTGTCTCCAAGAGACTGCTGTTTTACCAGCTGTTGCGTAATTGTTGATCCTCCAGAACTTGTCCCTCCACCTACGGCACCCAGAACACCACGAATTACTGCTTTTGGTACAACTCCTCTGTTATCCATAAATGTTTCATCTTCTGTTGCAATCAAGGCTTTTTTCACATTTTCGGAAATTTGGTTGCTCGGCACATTTACCCTTACTAAATCACTGGAAATGTCAGAGATATTTTCACCATTGCTATACTTCATGACGGAGACACCATGGATATTATTGATCTGTTCGAGAAGTTGCTCCTTATCTGGGACCTTCGTATTTTCAACAAGACGAGCAAAATACCCCACGCCTGCTGCAGCTCCAAATACACCAACTAAAAGTAAAAGCACACCAAAAATGACAACTACTCCACGCACGACTGAAAAAATAGTCTGAAGTGTTGTTTTCCCTTCTTCTACATCTGCTTGAACTTTTTTAGGTTTTTGAGGCTTTTTCGGAGAATTTTTACGACTTTCCTGCGTTTTGCTGGCACGCTTTTTCTCCATTTTAGCCTGCAAACGTGCCTGTGCACGTTCCTTCGACTGTTCTTGATCTTTTTTCATAATACATATTATACCAAACTTAGGCTCTTTTTTCGCCCCTATTTTTCCTTTTTTTTTGATATAATGAGAACGTTAATCTAATTACTGAGAGAAACTATAATAAAACTGTCAGTATTAACTAAATTTAGGAGGTAACATGAATATTTTTGACGAACTAAAAGAACGTGGTCTGATTTTCCAAACCACTGATGAAAAAGCTCTTCGTGAAGCTTTAACTGAGGGCATGGTAAGTTATTATGTTGGTTACGATCCTACTGCTGACAGTTTACACCTTGGTAATCTGGTCTTAATTCTTACAATGAAGCGTCTACAAATGGCTGGGCACAAACCTTATCCACTGGTTGGCGGTGCTACTGGACTTGTTGGCGATCCATCTTTCAAAGATGCCGAGCGCGGTTTACAAACTAAAGATACCGTTGTGGCTTGGGCGGATAAAATTCGTGCTCAGTTGGAACGTTTCCTTGACTTTGAAAATGGCGAAAATAAAGCTCAAATGGAAAACAACTATAATTGGTTCGAAAATTTATCCTTTATTGATTTCCTTCGTGATGTCGGTAAATATTACACAATTAACTACATGATGAGTAAGGATTCAGTGAAGAGTCGTATCGAATCAGGTATCTCTTACACCGAGTTTGCTTACCAAATCATGCAGGGTTACGACTTTTACGAGCTTAACCAACGTCATGGTATTACATTACAACTCGGTGGTTCTGACCAATGGGGCAATATGACTGCAGGAACTGAACTGCTCCGTCGTAAGGCTGGAAAAACTGGACATGTCATCACTATTCCATTGATTACAGACTCAACAGGTAAAAAATTTGGTAAATCAGAAGGAAATGCCATCTGGCTTGATGCAGATAAAACATCTCCTTTCGAAATGTACCAGTTTTGGTTGAATGTCAACGATGATGATGCTGTAAAAATGCTCAAAATTTTCACTTTCTTATCTCTTGAAGAAATCGCTGAAATTGGTAAGAAATTTGAGGCTGCACGTCACGAGCGTTTAGCTCAAAAAGTCTTGGCACGCGAAGTTGTGACTCTTGTCCATGGGAAAGTCGCTTACGAGCAAGCTGTAAAAATCACGGAAACTTTATTTGGCGGCGGTGATTTGAAAGCTCTTGATGCTAAATCAATTCTTTCTGGCCTCAAAGATGTACCAACATATCAAGTCAAGGCAGATGATAACCTCAATATCGTTGAACTCTTGATTTCTGCAGGAATCGAAAACTCAAAACGGCAAGCACGTGAAGATGTAACAAACGGTGCGATTTATATCAATGGAGAACGCGTTCAAGATTTGGACTACAGCTTCTCCGATGCAGATAAAATTGACAATCAACTTACTGTTGTTCGCCGTGGTAAAAAGAAAAATTTCATCTTAACTTATTAAGTTAATGTATAATATTTAAGTAGCAACAGGGAATTCTCTGTTGCTTTTTTAATCCAAACGCATTATTTTTCTAATTAAATCATGATATAATAGAGTTTAAGAACAAGATTATAAGGATAATAGGATGTCTGATAAAGATTTTGAACAAATGCTGAGAGATTTACGTGAACAGTATTTAGAAAAAGAAGAAATGACAGAAGAACCCTCTGATTCTGAAAAAAGTGAGATTTATACTCCAGTTTCACAAGAGGAAAAAAGACACAAAATACTTGAATCACTTCATCTTCTCGAAGAGAAGAAACTTTTCTTGTCTCAAAAACTTAAGGATTTCCATCAGCAAGATGCTAGTTATGAACAAATTTCAAAGCTGAAACATCAAATTGAGGCTCTCAAGTATAAACAATCTCTTCTGCAGCAAAGGCTTGAATATATCGACAGCGGTGAATCAGACTTCACTAAAAAAGAGAAGCTTAAACGTCAATTAACAGAACTTGAGCTCAAACGCTGTCGCGCGCTCTTAAGTAAAAAGAGCTGTGCCAAAATCGATCAGAAGATTAATCAAAAAAAGGACCTTTTCAAAAAGATAAAGTAACCTTTTAACCTTATAACCAATATGCTGTACTTTTAATGCAGCTTCTTGCTCTAAAATAGACGAAAGAAAGGAAAATTTGTGCTCCATACTATTTTTTATGTCATCATTTTTCTTCTTGCTCTAGTTATTTCAAATATCATCAATAAAGTTTTCCCAAAGTTGGCTCTTCCGCTGATTCAAGTTGTGATTGGGCTATGTTTGGGCTTTTTAGGTGCATCAAAACTTTTGCAGGTTGACCCAGAATTCTTCTTGGGCTTCATCATTGCTCCTTTGCTTTTCCGTGAAAGTGAAGAGGCAGATGTCAAACATATCTTTAAACATACTCGAACAATATTAATGCTTATCTTCCCCTTAGTTTTCATCACAACTATTGGTTTGGGCTATCTAACGCATTTCTTTTACTTATCTGTACCTTTGGCTGCTTGTTTTGCCTTAGGGGCTTCTTTAGCACCGACAGATGCAATCGCTGTTGCTGCTCTATCCGAAAGATTCAGTTTCCCCAAGCGGGTCATGAGTATTCTTACAGGTGAAGGTCTTCTTAATGATGCTTCTGGTATCATCTCCTTCCAGATTGCCGTTCTTGCACTGGTCACTGGAGAATTTTCCCTGACACACGCTTCTGCTGACCTTGTAGTCTCTGCAATCGGTGGTGCACTGGTCGGTTTCATTCTGGTTTGGATGAAGTCCTTTATTCTCAGAATTCTTGAAGATGTCGATGCTCGAGATGTTACAGGTTACCTTATTTTGGAGCTTATGCTTCCTTTATCTGCATTTTTAATTGCTGATATGCTTGAGGTTTCTGGGATTATTGCTGTCGTCGTCGCCGGAGTCATGCAAGCCAACGGTCTTAAAAGGACAACGCTTTTCGATGCCCAAGTCACAAAAGTGAAAAATACAATCTGGAATTTGCTGACCTTCGTTTTAAATTCAACGGTCTTCCTTTTCCTTGGGATAGAGTTACATCAACTTGTCTTTCCGCTCATTGCGGATCCGCTTTACTCTACGACATCCCTTTTGTTCATGGTACTACTTTTAACAATCGGTCTCTTTACCCTGCGCTTTTTGATCTTGGCTATCTACTATCGTTATGTTTCTCTACGCCGTAATCAAAGCTTTACTGCTTACTGGAATGATATCTTGTTACTTACTTTTGCTGGTTCCAAAGGTACCGTCAGCATCGCTACTGTCCTTCTATTGCCACGGACAGTGGATATTCCTCATAGCTTGATTATCTTCCTCTGTGCGGCAGTTACGGCACTCAGTTTCTTAACCGGACTATTTGTTTTACCTTTAATTGCTGCCAAGAAGGTTGTCAAAGTTGACAATCTAGTAAAAATTTCTATCTTAGCCGATGTTATTCGTGAGTTAGAAAATGACTTAAAGCAAGTCACGAAAGAAAAAGCCCGTCTTGGTTATAATATCGCCATCGACAGTTATCAAGATCGCATCCAAAAACTCATCATCGAGCAAGAAAGCTCGAATACTTCAATTGACTTTAATGAATTACAACTGCTTATCGTCCGACTTGAAGCTGAGGGATTGGAAAATGCTTTGAGACAAAATGAAATCTCCATGTACACCTACCGTACCTATCAGCGCTACCTTCATTCGATGGAACAGTCTGTAGCGCATAATTTGGTTTCAAGTATCCAGTTTGCTTCGGCTATTTCCATTCGTGTGCTTCATTTTCTCTTCTCAAGAATCATTCGTTTAGACTTCAGTTTCCGTAAAACACGGCCAGATAATGCTACAGCACATCGTGAAATTACCGAACTTTACTTTTCTAATACAGAGTTGGTCCTTCAAGCTTTAGATAATCTTGAATCTGTTTACGATGACCGTTTGATTCATTACTTGCAAGCAGAACGTTTACGTTCCGCAGAATTTGTTGCCCGTGGTGGCTATATTACTGGTATTTTGCATCGTGCGCAGCCCAATAATCTAAAAGAAATGATGCGCGCTTACTACCTAGAACGTAAAGCAATCTTTGAGTATGAATCCCGTGGAGAGTTAACAATTGGTGAAGCAAAGGTCTTACGTCAAAATGTGAATACCCTAGAGGATTATTCCCTTGCAAGCAACCATCATACATTACTCTACGACTTTATTGAAAAGAGGCGTAAAAAAGTTCAAAGAAAAACAAATAATGAACTTTCAGCAAATAAATGAAAATAAAAAAACACCGAGCTTTAAACTTTGCTCAGGTGTTCTTTTATTTTTTTACGGCCTAAAAGACGAATTCCCGCTAAAGCCCAAGAAATACTTGTTAGAACAAGCGAACATACGAAAGCCATATGCATTCCCTGCAGAAAAGTATCTGGATGTTCAGGAAGATAAGTCCTTACATTATAGCCAAGTTGACTAGACATAGAGAGGAACAGGATAATGGTTGCTACAGAGGTTCCTAGAACAAAAGCCATATTTCGAATCAAGGAATTTACAGATCCTGCTATCCCTAGATACTTACGCTCTACTGTCTCCATAATCAGAGCATTATTAGGACTTTGGAAAGCACCCATCGAGGCACCTTGGAGTAAGAGAACTGCAACTACCCACCATTGTGGCGAGTCTGCTCGAATCAGAAGATAACCAACCTGAGAAAGAACAATCCCTGATATCCCCACAAAAGTAATTACTTCCTTATCTATTTTATCTGCAAGTGCACCCGCTATTGGACTCACAATAAGCATGGCAGCTGGATAAGCCATCATGATAAAGCCAGCTGCACCAGGTGCATAATCCCGATAATCTTGTAAATAGAACGGAAGCAAGATGCTAGCAAACATCGCAACAGTGAAGTTTAAAAGTGACATCAGCAGACTCAAAGAAAAGAGTCTATTTTTAAAAATCCCCAAGTCAAGTAATGGTTTTTCCTTTCGGCGCTCCGTAAAAATAAAGCTAACAAAAAGTATAAAGCCAAGAGCCACGCCGAGAAGTAAGAGCGGATTATTCCATCCTAAAGTTTGGCCAAAATTCAAAGCCATGAATAAAAGAACGATTACAGCAGTCATTTGTAAACCACCTGATAAGTCAACTTCTTTTATAGAGCCTTGACCTTCATCTTCTGGTAAAGCCCGACTTCCAAAAATCCAAGCCAATATCCCTATCGGAACATTAATCCAAAAAATATAATTCCAAGAGGCAATCTGTAAAATTAGCCCCCCCAAAGCTGGTCCTGCAATCGAGCCGACAGATACAAACATGGAAGTGATAGACATCGCACGCGCTCGACTCTCCACTGGAAAAACCTGCGCCACAATACCGAAGCTTGTTGCCATAAACATGGAAGCTCCGATAGCTTGGACTACACGTGCAAAAAGTAGGAATGGCAAGCCTAAGCCGATGTTTAGGCCAGCCAATAACGAGCCGACAATAAAAATCGTCCAGCCCCATCTTGTTACGGTTGTTTTCCCAATCAAGTCTGCAAGTCGTCCAAAAATAAGGATGATTGCACTGATAACGATCAAATAAATTGTGACCACCCACGTAATCTGTGAAGTTGACACATTTAGCTCACGCGCCATTGTTGGTAAGGCAATATTTACAATCGAGCCGTCTAAAGTTGACATGAGTGTAAATAAACCAATGGTGAGCAGCACTTTCGTTCTATTTTTCATTTATTTCCTTTCTATTTACCTACAAAGAGACTAAAAACTGCATCTAATGATACAGTTTTCAAAAATCAAAGTAAATCGTCAAATTCATTGGTTTCTGCTTTGTCCCAGTTTTCGCCTGTAATACGGCTAATCATGATACCTTCAACTGCACGATCAACCATACCTTCAACGTCCAAACGTTTTTCATAGGCTAAAACATTATCCAATTTGGGATTTGTTTTTGGTGAGGGTGGGGCAAATACAGTACAACAATCTTCAAATGGCAAAATTGAAAGATTAAAAGTATCAATTTTTTCAGCAATATCAATAATTTCGATCTTATCCATTGTGACCACAGGTCGAATAACAGGAGTGTTTGTAACTTCATTAATCACAGACATTGAACCTAAAGTTTGCGAAGCTACTTGTCCTAAACTTTCGCCATTAATAATAACCTTTCCTCCACGGTCTTCACGAATGCGGTCTACTACACGCATCATAAAGCGGCGAGTCAAAGTCATCAAATAAGCTTGTGGTGCTTTAGCTTTAATTTCTTCTTGAATCTCAGTAAAAGGAACTTCAATAAAAGTAATCGTTCCACCAAAAGCTGTTAATTTTGCTGTTAAATCTTTAGCTTTTTTCAAAGCACCTGGACTTGTATAGGGTGGAGAAGCAAAGTGAACAGCCTCAATTTCTACACCTCGTTTAAGAGCCAAGTAACCTGCAACTGGAGAATCAATCCCACCTGAAAGCATCAAGTGACCGCGGCCGGCTGTTCCTACAGGCATTCCTCCTGCACCTTTAAGTGTTTCGAAACTAAGATAAGCACCTTCAAGACGAATTTCGACACGGAGAGTGATATCTGGATTTTTCATTTGTACTTTGGCATAGTCAAAATTATCAAAGACAACATCACCTAAAGTCATATTTAGCTCTGTTGAATCTTGTTCAAAACTATGATCCGCACGACGTGTTGCAATTTTGAAAGTCATACCCTCATGGTAAATTTCTTTCATCAAATCAACAACTGCTGCTTTGAGACCTTCAATTGATTTTTCAACTTTGATGGATGCTGAAAAATTTTGAATTCCAAAAACTTTAGTTAGACGTCGCGAAACTTCTTCGTAATCCGTGCCATTTAACTCGATATGGGCGCGATCTCGTTGCGCTGTAATCTTCAAGTCTGTCAAATCAGCAAGAACTTCTTTGATATTGTTGGCTAGACGATTGATAAAAAAGCCACGATTTTTTCCTTTTGTTGAAAGTTTACCATAGCGAACCATAATTTCATCGTATACGATAGTCATTTTATTTTCCTTTGTTACTTAATATAAGGTTATCTTTTTATTCTTGATAGAATTTCAGTACAGGTTATTATACCACATTAGCTATTTTTCTAGGTTAATAATAGACGAATCAAAGCCAATGCAATCCCCACTTGGAAAACGAGCACAGCTAAGCCATAGATTGCTAACTTTCTTCCCGCGCGGACAAATTCTACTAGATTAAGACGTAAACCAATAGCTGCTAAAGCAATAATTTCGCACCAACTACTGATAAAACGTGCCATTTCCGTAATCACTTTTGGAAATTGGAAGACTGTATCCAGACTACACAGAATAATAAATCCTAATACATACCAAGGAAGAAAGGATTGACGCTTGATTTTGAGCTGACCTTCCTGCCCTGCCGGTGCTTTCTCTATGCGACGCGTTTGAAAAGAAAAATAGAGCACAACAAAGACGAGCATAATGATACGCATGATTTTAAACAAGGTAGCCATTGTTGTTGTTTCGGCATTTACCATAGTTGCTGAAGCGACAACCTGTCCCACAGATTGAATGGTCCCCCCGATCAAAGCTCCACGTAGGAAATCATTTGCTCCAAAGAACCACGTACCTAAAACAGGTAATAGAAGCATTAACACAGTCCCCATCAGGTTAACCATTGTTATCGCTGTCCGCTTGTCTTTGTCTTCTGCTCCAATGACTGGTTCAACTGCTGCGATGGCGGAAGAACCACAAACGGCATTACCAGAGGCCATCAATGCATTTACTTTCGATGAAAATCCAAGTTTCTTTCCAATAAACATGACAAAAACAATTGTAAGCACCATTTGTAGAAGAATAAAACTTATACCATTCCAGCCTAGCTTTTGTATCGTTTGAAAAGTGACAGTCGCTCCTAAAAACATCACTGAAAATTCAAGAAGTTTCTTTTCTGACCAAGCTGTACCAGCAAAGAGGACTGGTTGTTTAAAGTAAACATTCCCCAAAATAATTCCCAACAAAATAGCAATCGTGGCTGCACCCATCCCTTTAAAAACATAGAGATTTAAAAAGTAACTGACTAAGGCAACCACAAAACTGAGCCCTAAACCTGGCATAATCTTCTTATTTAACATGACAACTATTATAACAAAAAACAAAAATTAATTTGTGTATTCATTTGCATCTAAAAGAGAGCTGGGCAAATTTGGCACACTTATAATCTAATTTTAAAATAGCCACCTATGTAGTCTATACAAGGAAAAATTAGCTTTCTACATTTTTCTAATTATGGTTTCAACCTTAAGAAAAGTACACATAGTGTAGCACAAATTTTGACTTAAACGTCTTATGGCTTTTATAATTAAGAGAGTTATAAATATACAAGAAAGGAGTTATATAGTTTCCCTTCACACTTTTAAATATTGGCTTGCATAGAAAGTAGCCAATATTATCAGTAAACAAATAGAGAAAAGAGGCTTTGCTAATGAAAAACATTAAATTTATGATTATAATTTTATTCTTTGCAGTCTTGCTTGGCTGTGGCGTGAGGACTAAAGCAGAGAATACTGTCGCCCCAGATATAAAGTTAGATAAAGATGGTGATGTTCATCTTTTTGTTCCAAAGGATGCAGATAAAGTATTTACCAATGAAAGTGATAAAGTTAAATATGAAGTTGAAAAAGGGGCTACTCTAAGCGCAGAGACAAATCAAGCAGAGACTTTTACTGTACCTGTTGTTGTTGAATCTGAAATTACTAATGATGGTGAGGAGGTCACAGAAGGAACCACTACTTATACCTCAGAGTTAAATCAAGCTGAACAAGATACAAGCCAGTCAATAGACAACTTCTCCCTTACCTCTACTTTACCAAATATTTTTGGCAAAAAAGTCTCTGCCGCTAGTCAAAATAGAGTGATGTGGGATCGAACTGCGGCTGTAAGATTTCATGTGACAATAACTTGGGTAGTTTCAGGGGGGAATGTTCGCCTTACACGAGTTACAGGTGGTTATACAAATTATGATAATAGAACCTTAGTCACTCGTTCTAGCGTCATGACTGCAAATAATGGGCCGAGAGGAGCAGCTACAGGTGGATTCATACAACAGATAAATACGACTAATCTTGGTTCAAGCCGTTCTGGGCTGTCAATCGAAACTATTCTTATGTGAAAATTTTATCTAGCTCCACTCAAATCCGAGCAACTTACAGTGCAACTTTACGGCGTGGAAACTCAACATGGAGCTTTTCTACAATCAACAGCGCCTATTAATCCAAAAAGTGAGAATAAACCATGAATAATATTAAAATAAAGTCTGGACACCTCATCTTCTTGTTCCTCGCTTGGTTTGCTTCCATGTTTTTACCAAGCACACTCAACAGAGTAAAGTTTTCTGAAACTTTAAGCTTGGAACAAGTATATGAAAATTTCTTTTACCTGCTCTTTCATCAAGAAATGGCTGTAGGTCTTGCCCTCCTTCTACTTCTATTCCTCGCTTTCTTTCTCTCCTTTAAAAAAGAAAGAGGGACACATTTCATAGTTCTAGCTTGTCTCATCTTATATGCTTGTTATTTCATTATATACCTCCCTCTAGTTATGGCCATTGACAATCATGTTCAGCCCCATCAACTTCGAGGATTTGCTGAATTTTTCTGGCTTTTCTATGATTACGGTTATATAGCATCAGTCTGCCTTGGTCTTCTCTTCTTGCTCTGTTTCTTTAAGTATTCTCTTGACTCCAAAGAAAAAAGTGTTCCGACTAGCCAAAAGTTACTAGGGTGAACACTTTATCTTATTTATTTTTTCAAATGATAGTTGTAGCTTGATAGTATGATATCTTCATGAGCATTCAGGTAGTAACGGAGGCGTAAACCGGTCTGATTGTGGAAGATATTTTGCCATGGCTTCGACGGAATGAAAGTCGGAATCAAAACAGTTGTTGTATAGTTGTGCGCTTTTGCTTGTTTTGCAGCGAGATTAATAAAGCGAACAGCTGGCGTGATGATGCTACGATAGCTGGTATGAACAACGGTCAACTTAATATCTGGGAAGGTTTCATTGAAATCACGTTCGATTTCTGCTTCTTTTTCCGTATCTTCTTTTGTAGACACGTGAAGTGCAATCAGATAGTCTCCCACAGACCGGGCATAGTTAATCGCCCCAACATCGACATTTGTTACATTTCCGACCAAGACGATAACTGTGTTACCATCAAACTTGTGCTCCGCAGTTTCTTTGCGCAAGCGCAATTGTTCCGCCACATTCATATAATGACTGTGGATACGGATAAAGCAGAAAATCAAAATCGGTAAAACAATAAAGAATGGCCAAATTTCAGCCGTACGGAAAATAAGCAAAATCATTACCACGACAAAAGAAATGATTGCCCCAATAATGTTAGGGATAGAACGGAGCAGAAACTTACTGCCCAGCTTCTTGCGCCAATGGACAACCATACCGATTTGAGCCAACGTAAATGGTGTAAAGACCCCAATAGCATAGAGTGGAATAAGGCGATCTGTTTGTCCATCAAAGATAAACAAGAGAATGACCGCACCGATAGCCAGGCTGATAATTCCGTTCGAATAACTCAAACGTGTTCCACGCGCAGTAAATAAGTGAGGCATGTATTTTTTCTTTGCCATATTAAAGGCAAGCATTGGAAAGGCGGAATAACCTGTATTTGCTGCTACTGCCAAAATGAGAGCTGTAGCAATTTGGAAGATAAAGAAGAATGCGTGTCCGAAAACACTGTCTCCAAAAATCTGTTGCGCCATTTGGGCGATAATGGTCACATCACCACGTGGTGTTAATCCAAGCCAATAAGCAAAGAAGATAACACCACTAAAGAACACTGCCAAAATAATTCCCATCATCACCAAAGTCTTAGCGGCATTTTTTTCTTTTGGTTGCTTAAAGAACGGCACAGCATTTGAAATTGCTTCTACCCCTGTCAGCGATGAAGAACCTGTTGAGAAGGCTTTAAGCAAGAGGATAAGTGACACGCCTCCTACTGTTGTACCAATATGAGCCGGTGCTTGGTAGGGTAAACTTCCAGATAAAATACGGAAAACTCCAACACCTAGGAGGGCAACGGTCGTTACAATAAAAGTATAAACAGGAATCATGAGAAAGGCCGCCGATTCTCGCAACCCTCGAAGATTCATCAGCATGAGCAGTAAAGCAAGCGCCACTGCAATTTCCAAATTGTACTGATGAAGTTCAGGTAAGGCCGAAGTTATGGCGTCTGCTCCCGAAGCCGTAGATACAGCAACTGTCAACATGTAGTCAACTAAAAGCGAGCCCCCGGATATTAATCCTGGAATTGTACCAAGGTTTTCTGTTGAGACCAGATAAGCTCCACCTCCTGATGGATAGGCATGAATAACCTGTGTATAACTTCCAATCAGCGCAAACAGTAAAACTAAAATAATTAAGGCAATAGGTATCGAATACCATGAAGCGCCTGCACCTACTGCAACCAATACCAAAAGAATTTGTTCAGGTCCATAAGCAATTGATGACAAGGCATCTGACGATAACATGGCTAAGGCCTGTAATTTAGTCAGCAGGTGTGAATCTCCTACTGTTGACTTTAAAGATTTACCAATTAAAAGCTCTTTGACTTTTTTCAAAACGTAACTCCTGTATCATAAAATCTTTAAGTTGGATTTATCCGGCTTAATTCAGTCTAGGCTTGACTTTCCTAGCATAAAGAGGCCTCTCCAAGATAACTCAACTATTGTAGCATTTTTTTATTAATTTTAGTAGTATTTTTATGTTTGGTTTCAGTAACAAATGCAATAGAAAGACAAAGTGCTTGAAAGTCTTTTAAAATAAGCTTTCATGAGCTCCATATTTCGCCAATATTTCTCCGTTTTTGTGTTAAATGTAATATTTCAAGAGAGTAAATGACGTCATTTCACTTTTCTAAAAATAAAGTTCAACTTTTCTTTCATAAGATTTTTCAAAAACATGATTATAAGCTGTCAAAAGCCGTAAAATTATGCTAAAATATGGTTGATATAAACTTTTTTATAGGAGAAAACATTTTGGCTGAAATTATCGAAGAACTTAATGACCAAATGAAAGTCCGTCGTGAAAAAATGGAAACACTGCGTGAATCAGGCATTGATCCATTCGGACATAAATTTACTCGTACACACAACTCTGCAGAATTACATGCGGAATACGATGAAAATACTAAAGAAGAATTACACGAAAAAGACTTGCATGCAACAATCGCGGGACGTCTGATGACAAAACGTGGTAAAGGTAAAGTTGGTTTTGCTCACATCCAAGACCGCGAAGGACAAATTCAGATTTACGTGCGTAAAGACGAAGTTGGCGAAGAAAACTATCAAATTTTCAAACAGGCTGACCTCGGTGATTTCCTTGGTGTTGAAGGACAAATCATGAAGACAGATATGGGCGAGCTTTCTATTAAAGCAAGCAAGTTGACTTTCTTGTCTAAAGCACTTCGTCCATTGCCAGAAAAATTCCACGGCTTGACAGATACTGAAACACGTTACCGTAAACGTTATTTGGACTTGATTTCAAACAAAGAAAGCTTCAATCGTTTCGTGACACGTTCTAAAATTATTAGCGAGATCCGTCGTTATATGGATGGTCGCGGATATCTTGAAGTTGAAACTCCTGTTTTGAACAACGAAGCCGGTGGTGCAGCAGCACGTCCCTTCTATACACACCATAACTCATTAGACATCGACATGGCGCTCCGTATTGCAACAGAATTGCACTTGAAACGCTTGATCGTCGGTGGTATGGAAAAAGTTTACGAACTTGGGCGCGTCTTCCGTAACGAGGGCATGGATATGACACACAATCCTGAGTTTACAACCATGGAATCTTATGAAGCTTATGCTGACTTTGAAGATATCATGGATTTGACTGAAGGAATTTTCCAACACGTGGCACACTCTGTCCTTGGCAAAGATGTTGTTGAATACGATGGTAAAGAAATCAATGTGGGCGGTAAGTTCGCTCGCATCCACATGGTTGATGCGATTAAAGAGCAAACAGGCGTGGATTTCTGGAAAGAAATGGATTTTGAAGAAGCTGCTGCTTTGGCGAAAGAACATGATATTTATGTGGAAAACCACTTCACAAGCGTTGGCCACATCATCAATGAATTCTTCGAGAAATACGTAGAAGATACATTGATCCAACCAACATTTGTTTTTGGACATCCAAAAGAAATCTCTCCTCTTGCGAAGATGAATGCTGAAGATCCACGTTTTACTGATCGTTTCGAACTCTTCATCAATGGTAAAGAATATGCCAATGCCTTCTCAGAATTAAATGACCCAATCGATCAGCTTGAACGTTTCGAAGCCCAAGCTAAAGCGAAAGAACTCGGTGATGATGAAGCTACTGGTGTAGATTACGATTACGTTGAAGCATTGGAACACGGTATGCCACCAACTGGTGGTCTGGGTATCGGTATCGACCGCTTAGTCATGCTCTTCACTGGTACAACTTCTATCCGTGACGTCTTGCTCTTCCCAACAATGAAATAAAAACAAAAATCCAGTTCTCAGGGCTGGGTTTTTACAATCAAGAAGTGTGCGATATCTTTTATCTGCAACACTTTATCTAGATAAGAGAACAAACTATGTTAAGAATATCTCAAATAAAAACTTCAATTGATGAGCCTGTGGAAAAAGTTAAAAGCTTACTTTTGAAAAAATTAAAAATTCAAGAGTCCGACTTGATTGACTATCGTATTTATAAGGAATCAATCGACGCGCGACACCGGGGAGAAATCAACTTTATCTACACGGTTGATGTCCAAATCAAAAATGAAGCCAAACTCCTCAAGAAAAAAATAAAAAATGTTTCCCTCTCACCAGACTTGAAATATAAAGAACCACAAAGCGGAACAGAAGCCATGAAACATCGTCCTTTAGTCATCGGTTTTGGTCCTGCTGGTATGTTTTCTGCTTTACTCTTAGCGCAAATGGGTTACCGACCTATCGTTTTAGAACGTGGTCAAAAAGTTGAAGAACGTGTGAAATCCATCGATGATTTCTGGAAAAAAGGAAAACTTAATCCTGCTTCAAACGTCCAGTTTGGTGAAGGCGGTGCAGGTACCTTCTCCGATGGAAAACTTACTTCCCGTGTACGTGACTTGCGCGGGCGCAAAGTTTTAGAAGAATTTGTAAAAGCGGGCGCACCGGAAGACATCCTCTACAAAGCGCATCCGCACGTAGGAACAGATTTACTTCGTGATATTGTCAAGAATATTCGTGAGCAGATTATTGCCTTAGGTGGAGAAGTTCTATTTGACAGTCAAGTCGCTTCCTTTATAATTGACAAAAATGAACTTCAAGGTATTGTTCTCAAAAACGGGCAAGAAATCCTCTCCAATCATGCCATTTTAGCCATTGGACACAGCGCACGCGATACCTTTGCTGAGCTGTATGATAAGGGAATTAATATGACAGCTAAGCCTTTTGCTGTCGGTGTTCGCATTGAACATCCTCAGAGCTTGATTAATCAAGCACAGTACAAAGAATTTGCAGAACATCCTCGTCTTGGCGCAGCAGAATATCGTTTGACACACAAGGCCAGTTCTGGGCGTGGTGTTTATACATTCTGTATGTGCCCTGGAGGTCTTGTCGTGCCTGCCGCGTCGGAAGAAGGCCGTTTGGTAACCAATGGTATGAGCGAACACGCCAGGTCTGAAGAAAATGCCAATAGTGGTTTATTGGTCCAAGTCTTTCCGGAAGATTTCGGTCAAGATCATCCTCTTGCTGGTGTTGAATTCCAACGAAAACTTGAAGAAAAAGCATTTGTTCTTGGTGGTGAAACTTATCAAGCCCCTGCGCAATTAGTTGGAGATTTTCTTGCAGATCGTCCGTCTACTGATATTGGTGAAGTTACACCTTCTTATGCTTTAGGTGTCACTCCAACAGACTTAAGGCAACTCTTCCCTGAATATATTACATCTTCTATGAAGGAAGCTCTCCTTGGCTTTGACAAAAAGATTCAAGGTTTTGCCATGAACGACGCAGTTATGACTGGTGTTGAGTCACGCTCCTCTTCTCCTGTTCGAATCAATCGTGATGAAGAAAGTTTCCAATCTATCTCCACAAAAGGTATTTATCCATCTGGTGAAGGAGCAGGATTTGCTGGTGGGATTGTTTCTGCAGCCATTGATGGCCTTAAATGCGCCGAGCAAATGATTGCCTCTTTTGCACGACCTGAATAAAGAAAAAAACTGAGCAATGCTCAGTTTATAATCTTAAAATGTTTATCAATCAAACGTACATCCTTGGGCTTAAGTCCAAGGATTTTTATTTCCTTATCTTTGGTAATAAGCACTGCCGCTTGGATCACGTGTTGTCTTTTCGCAAAGACTTTTTCAGGTTCTTTCGAAAAGAACAACCTCTTCGCCTCAATCTCCCCATCTAATGACTTTTCAGAAAATATTGTCACGCTGGCTAAGTTGTTCACATGAGGATAACCTGTTTCAGGATTGAGAATGTGATGATAGCTCTTTCCGTCTCGCTCTAAATAACGCTGATCAATTCCAGAAGTCACGACAGATGTGGACGCGGTAAGCACTTGAAGTACCAAAGATGACCCATGAGTAAGTGGATTACGAATTCCGACACGCCAATACCCTTTTAGGGGCCGGCCCAAAAACCGAATATTCCCCCCAAGATTAACAATGCCTGTGGAAAGACCAGTTTCTTTCCAAAATTCTACAACTTTATCAGCAATGTATCCTTTGGCTATACCCCCTAAGTCTAAGGACATTCCTTTTTGAGGGAGAAAAACAGTCTTTTGCTGATCATCCAGAACAATATCATCAGGACTTACCATACCAATCATTTTTTGAATTTCTTGCTCAGAAGGAACACGGGCATCAGTAAAACCGATATGCCAAAGGCTTACCAAAGGACCGATGCTTGCATTGAAGCCAAAGTGTTCCTGACTGACCTGTACAGCTTTTTTCGTTAAATCATAGACTTCTTCCGACAAGGCAACGGCTTTTACTCCTGCAGCTTGGTTGACTGTCATTAACTCCGATAACGCTCTGTTGACTGTGAATAAATCTTCATAATGAACAATTTTTCTATATGCCTGATCAAGTCTTACTGTAGTTTCTGAATTCTCCACATCAAGTAAGCTCAGCTCAATAACTGTACCCAAGCCTCGATATTTTTGAGATAAAAAATCATTCATACTCCGATGCCCCAGTATCTGCATCTGTTTCTATCAGCGCGCGTAAAGGCTGCAAATGTGCACTGTAGCGGCAAAAGTTTCTGAAGCAATGTTCCAGCCAAGAAATCGTTTGTCTATCTATTAGATTGCCTGAAACGTCGAACGCATCCGCAGCATGACTCAGTAAAAATTGGTTAGCCGGTAAGACAAAAGCTTCCAACCCTGGTAACTGAAGGATTTGTCTGAGATTTTCCTGTGCAAAAACGGAGCCTTGCTTCCCTAGAGAAGCGCCAACAATCATAACTGGCGTATTAATAATGGGTTGCAAAGCCCCCCAAGAGAGCCATTCGAGCAAAGACTTCAAGGCTGCAGTGATGGCATGATCGTACTCAGGAGTGGAGATAATCAAACCATCTGCGGCTTCAATGGCTTCAGCGATTTCGCGGACTCTCTCAGGCAAGTCCATACTGTCTTCCGAAAACAAAGGTAAGCCTGTAATCTCGATGACTTCAATCTCAGCCTCGTCAATAAAATGTTTTTTCATATACCAAAGCAACTTTCTATTATAAGAAAAGCTGGCATTGGTTCCTACTATTGCAATAAATTTCATCTTTATTCCTCTTCACTATAAATAAAAAGAGCTTTCGCTCTTTTTATTTTAACACCTTAGTGTAGAAACCACTGCTTAGAGAGCTTGCTAAATTTGCCAGACTGCTGAAGGGCCTGCAAACCTTGGTTGACTTTATTCATTAATTCAGTATCACTCTTTCGTGCTGCTACAGCATATTCAACTTGTGGATAGGGCGTATCTAGCATACTATATAAGCCTTCAAGCTGATGACTACGGAGATACGCTTTAGTATAATCCTTATCTAAAAGAACAGCTTGAATTTCCCCTGCTTGCAAGGCTGCGATTGCATCGCTCGGTTGGTTATAGAGAAACATCAAATTTTCTTTGGCAATATTTTTTAAAATCTGCGGATAATCGCTAAACAAATCATAAGCTGCTGAAGCTTTTTGCCCGCCAACTGCTTGATTATGCATATCGCCAATATTGTAAAGCTCTGCCTCTTTAGGAACAAGCAATACTAAACTTCCAGTATGATAAGGTTGACTAAATAAAATGGTCTTTTCCCTTGTCTTATTTGCTGTATAGGGTCCCCAAATCAGGTCGACTTCTCCTTCTTTCAAGGCTTTTTCTTTGGATGACCAATCCAATGCTTTCCAGTCAATCTTTATATTATAAGAAGCAAAGATTGACTCTGCTAAAGCTACATTAAAACCATCAGGTTTTCCACTCTCTTGCATTGAAGTTAGTGGCGCAAAGTCTGCCTCATAACCGATAGTGATCGTCTTGTCTTCTTCAATCTTTTGCCATGTATTTTTCTTCGTGTTCACTTCACAAGCGGTCAAGCTCATAAAAATAAATAACAGGAGGAAGGGAAACAGGTAGAATTTGATTTTCTTCATGTTTTCATTCTATCATTTCTCTCGGCTCAAATCTACCGCTTTGAGTGGCACTAATTTTGTATTGTACTTCCATTTATATCCAAAATATAGGGCTAAGAAAAGTGGTATCGCGGCATACATAGCCAAGCCTTCGCCCCAGTGACTGCTGAAAAGCAGCGCTGGATCTAAATTAACAACAATCATTGCCGTCATGATTAGAGACAAAATTGGTCCAAAGGGGAACCATTTTGCTTGATAAGGCAAACTGCTCAAATCACCGCCTTGAGCCAAGAAGGCGCGACGGAAACGAATGTGACTGATCGATATCCCAAGCCATGCAATAAACCCCGTCAAACTTGACAGATCCACAAGCAAAAGGTAAATTTGTGTGCCGAAAATTCCTGTTAAAAATGCGACCACACATACCGCTGTCGTTGCCAATAAAGCATTGATAGGGATGCCATTTTTGGCTATCTTTGAAAACTGACGGGGCGCGCCTTCTTTTTTACCTAAAGAATAAAGAATACGAGTTGAAGCATACATGACAGAGTTTGCTGAGGAGATAACTGAGGTTAAAATCACGGCATTCATTAGACTCGCTGCTACGGCTAAACCAATATTCTTAAAAACAATAGTAAAAGGGCTCATAACCGCTGTCGAATCAGGATTAAGTAAGCGTGGGTCTTGGTAATTGATAATAGCTGCAATAACAATAATCGTAAAGATGTAGAAAAGTAGAATACGCCAAAAAATAGAGTTCATTGCTTTAGGAATACTTTTCTCCGGATTTTCCGACTCTCCCGCTGTAACTCCCAGAAGTTCTGTACCTTGAAAAGAAAAGCCAGCGATGAGTAAAACACCGACAAATCCTGTAACGCCACCAGTAAAGCCGTGATTGCCTGCTGTGAGATTACCAACAACATCAATATTATTTCCAAAAATTCCGATAATCGTTAACACACCAACAGCCAAAAAGACAATAATCGTAATCAATTTGATAATGGAGAGCCAATATTCTGTTTCCCCAAAAGCGCGTACTGCCATGATGTTAATTGCAAAAATAAGGACTGTGGCCACACCCGAGAATATCCAAGAGGGAACCTGAGGAAACCAAAATTGAGTGATTAATCCTGCCGTTGTCAAATCGACCGCAATAGTAATTGCACCGTTTATCCAATAGTTCCAGCCCAAAGCAAAACCAAAAGCTGGATCCACAAAGCGTGCCCCATAATCTGTAAAAGAACCCGACGTGGGTAAATAAGTGGCCATCTCTCCTAAAGAGGTCATTACAAAATAAACCATGATTCCGACAAAGACATAAGCCAGTACCGCCCCAAAAGGTCCAGCCTGACTAATGGTCGCTCCTGAGGTCAGGAACAATCCTGTTCCTATCGTTCCACCGAGCGCAATCATCGTGATGTGTCTTTGTTTTAAATTGCGTTTTACCTGATTTTCATTTTTCATATTTTTTCTTTCTCTAATACTTCTTCGTTCATTTACAGCATAATTTTGCCCAAAAGAAAAGACCGTATAGCCTAGCCATCCGGTCTTTCTGAGAATCACCGGCATAGATGTCTTTCGAGCGTACTCTAAAGTTGCATCTATACCAAAGTATGACACAACTCTTATCTATGCGCATGATGATGTTGAGATTGTAGGTCAAACTTAAACATATGTGATTCTCCTTCCTGATATTTTTTATTTAGTATAGTCCTTTATTTTTAAATTTGCAAGTATAAACTTCTTATCGTCGTTTAGTCTTCGAAACTTTTATGTTAAAATATAGGAATGGAAAAGAAAAAAAATACGAATATTATCTTTGGAGGATTGTTAGTCCTCATCGTTGTTATCGTTGGTGGTCTTCTTTACTTTGCGAACAGTTCTGACAGCAAGACAGACGCAAAAAATGACTTACAAAATGTTGAACTCCCTCAGTTATCGAAAGAAGTTGGCAAGGATGAAGCTGAAGTTCAAATTCAAACAACAGCTGGGAACATTAACATCAAGCTCTTCCCTAAACTTGCACCAATGGCTGTTGAAAACTTCTTGACTTTGGCTAAACAAGGTTACTATAAAAACAATGAATTCTTCCGTGTGATTAATGATTTCATGATTCAAACGGGTAACCCAAGCAATAAAGGAACTGGAAGCAAATCCGTCGTAAACGACAACAAGCCATTTGCGACTGAGATTTCTAATCAGCTTTATCATATTCGTGGAGCAGTATCACTAGCAAACAGTGGCCCCGGAGAAACAAGCAGTTCGCAATTCTTTATTGTTCAAAACCCACAAGCATCTGAGCAAGGTTTGAGCACA
Source organism: Lactococcus formosensis (assembly GCF_037892375.1). NCBI lineage: Bacteria > Bacillati > Bacillota > Bacilli > Lactobacillales > Streptococcaceae > Lactococcus > Lactococcus formosensis. The sequence continues at coordinate 469,537 of NZ_CP141721.1, forward strand.
AGTAAATATCCCCAAAAGATTATTGATGCCTACAAAGAAGGGGGATCGCCTTTCCTTGATGGCCAATATACTGTTTTTGGACAAGTGATTTCTGGCATGGATGTTGTTGATAAAATTGCTGCAGGAAAAGTGGAAGCTAACCCAAATAACCCACAAGAAGAATCTTCACCTGTAAATCCAGAAAAAATTACCGGCGTTAAAATTATCAAAGGTTGGGACTTTAAAAAATAAAAAAATCTTCTGTGTAGGCAGAAAGTTTTTTAGCGCTAGTCCCAATTTCATCTGCCTTGCTATCCTCTGATGTTGATGATATAATGAAAATAAGTAAAAAGGCTTGCACAAACAAGCCCTTTGTAGCCGTATGAAGAACGGTAGCCAAATATTTGATAGATAACTGTCGTTACTCAGCTAAAGTTGGACAGTTATTTTTTATTGTTGCTATTATTCAATGTCAACACCAGCATTGCAAAAGCAAGCATGAGTGACAAAGCTTCATAAACCGACAAAAAATGTCGCCTTTCTGTATTTTGAGGTTATAGCCTACGAAACGTCATAAGCATCACCTCACAGTTAGGCTACCGTCCTTTAACTTCTACTCCGTTATTATAACATGTCCAAACTCAAAATGAATCTAAAAGAAAAAGCTGTGTCCCTACAAGATTCAGCTTTATTTTATTGTTTTTTTAGGAAAAATGGCTCTATAGCGTACTTTTTAGCTTGAAATTGTTGTGCGGCCAATAATGGCACATAGCTTTTACTCACGCATCAATTTTTGCATGTCTTCAGGCATTTCTAATTCAATATCAATCAATTCGTCTGTAAAGGGATGGACAAATTGTAAATGATGACAGTGGAGCGCTTGGCGATCAATAAGGTCATGATTACCTCCATAAAGTTCGTCGCCGACAAGAATATGCCCTAGATGTGAAAAATGAACACGAATTTGGTGTGTACGTCCGGTATGTAAAACGACATCTAACTGCATCAAGCCATTTTTCTCTGCCACAACTTCATAACTTGTTTTGGCTTCTTTTCCTTCAGGATGCACACGACGCTCAATGATTGACGTTTCCACTCGACCAATTGGCAAATTAATTTCCCCTGTTTTGGGCATTTTTTCATCTGCATGAATAATAGCATAATAACGTTTGGTAACGCTATCCTTATATTTAGGATGCACGATAAGAGAGTGAGCCAAACTGTGTTTAGCAAAAATCATCAAGCCACTCGTATCACGGTCCAATCGTGTAATAATGTGTACGGTTTGGTCTTCATATTTCTTTCGCACAATATAACCCTTTACGATATTAGACATTGCTCCTGTTGGATGTAGACGTCCAGTAATCGAAGTTCGTCCTGCGGGTTTGTTCACAATCAAATAATGATCGTCTTCAAAGACGACTTCTGGATCAATGTCTTCAGGAATCAACAAATCTGTACCTTGCTCGATAGGCGTGATGATCGTGACAACATCATCGACTTGCAAAGGAAAAAGAACATTGCGCTCCATACCGTTCACTAAAATCTTACCACCATCAAATTTGATATGTGAAAGGAAGCGTTTGGAAACGCCATGACGTTTAAGTAAGGCTTTTACCGTACTTCCATCAATTGTATTTGTAAATGAAAATTCCACTGTTTAACTTCTCCTTTTAAGTCTGCTCTTGACATTGATTACCTTACTTCTGAAGGGTTCTTCCACTTCATAAACTGAATTTTTTCCATCTAAAAACTCCAACATATGTCGGAGTTTGCCTAGAACAGAACTTTATTATACCATATTTGCTCGCTCTGTAAATATAATTATGCCAAGAAAGACTCTACACCCAAACGAAAAGTGTTTGCAGCATTATTCAACTTCGCCGATAAATGCGTTTTTGACACGTTCCCAAAAGCTTGTATGGGCGCAATTTGCAAAAGCGATTGTTTTACCATCCATGCTGTACTCGATGGCTTCGATTTTTTCGTAGTTGAATGTCAGCTGGTCAACAGTAACACTGTAATCCTCAACATCTTCTGGACAAATAATAATACTGTCTTTCTTAGCCACAACCATCGGTGCCCCTAAGGTACGATACACAATATTATTTAGACTGGCTATCTCGGCCATCTGCATAGCTTCGACACGAGGGTGTAAAACAGCGCCCCCAATAGATTTATTATAAGCTGTTGACCCCGTTGGTGTAGACACAGATAAACCATCTCCTCGAAATTTTTCAAAAAGAAAATCGGAAATTTTGATATCCGCAACTAAGGTCTTAGAAGTTCGGCGAATCGTTGACTCGTTAAGTGCATAATGTAGCATTTCTGAACCATCCTGAAATTTCACACGTATCCGCAAAAGTGGATAATGTACTGCATGCTCGGCTGTTTCAGACTCTAAAGCAAGCGCCACCTTATCGAGATCTGTATTCATAAAGTCGGTATAAAAGCCCAGATGTCCCGTATGAACACCTACAAAGCGAATTTTATCCAGCTTATTTTCATAGAGGTGCATGGCTTTGAGAAGTGTCCCATCTCCCCCAACCGAAATAACAATTTCTGGATTTTCTTTTTCAAACTTGAATTTTTTAGACCTCAAAAGCGCTGTTAGTTCTAACAGCGTTTTTTGCGATTTTTCACTTGAATTCCCTACCAACCAGATCTTTTTACCAGAGCTCATTGTCTTCTCCGTTTTCTTTCTTATAGTCCAGTCTTGCCTGCGGATCATCGAAAAGTAATTGGGCTTCTTGGATATCTTCTCGAATCGCACCCATTTCCATATCCAATTGCGCAGCCATATGCGCCGCAGTCGTTAGACGTTCTCGAACTTCATCTGGTATAACACCACCGTACTTATAACTTAAGGAGTGTTCTATTGTTGCCCAAAAATTCATCGCCAAGGTTCGGATTTGAATTTCGGCAAGCACGACTTGGGCCCCCTCAATCATATCAATTGGATACTCAATGACTACGTGATAAGAGCGGTAACCGCTCGCTTTTTGGTTATGGATATAATCCCGCTCTTCAATAATTTTTAAATCTTTACGTTTTCGTAAAAGCTCTAAAACATCCCAGACGTCATCAACAAACTGCACCATGACACGAACACCAGCAATGTCTTCCATTTCTCGAATCGTTTCTTGCGTATATCCTCGCATGACTGCCTTCTTCCGAATCGAATCACGTCGCTTCACGCGCCCCGTGACAAACTCAATCGGTAAGTAAAGTTTTTTCTTTAAAAATTGCTTGCGCACACCACGAAGTTTGATTTTTAGTTCCCCAACCGTTTGGACATAAGGATCAAGAAATTCTTCCCAGTTAAATTCAGTTGCTGTACTTTCAGTCATATGCTTATCCAAATTGACGCTCGTCAATTCTCCTTTGTATTTTATTACAGGTCTTTCTCAATTATACCATATATCCCCCCTATTCACTAGACAGCTTGACTAAATTACGACTATGAAAAAGAAGCGAAATGCTGTTTTAATAGCACTGTAGACCGTAAGAAAGGAGCCTCTTCTTCTTTTCTGGCTTTACTTAGATACAGGCTTTTGATATACTTTTAGATAATAGATCAATCATCATTTCAATAAGAAGGGAGGATGCCTCTCTTGGAGATCTTGTAAAGAGTAATCTAAACAGAGCATCTTTTTATACATAAAAATGTCAACAAATTTAGAAATTGAGCATAAGACGATGCTCTCTATGCCGGAGTATGACCGATTGAAAACTCTATTTTCACACGTCACTCCTGTCCGACAGACTAACCACTATCTTGATTCTCAAGATTATACACTGCGTAAGAAAAAGCTAGCTCTGCGTATCCGTACCTTTGATCGTTCAGCAGAAATGACCCTCAAAGTTCCTCAACAGGTCGGAAACATCGAACATAATATTGACCTTACACTTGAAGAAGCACAATATTTGCTCGCGCAAAAAAGTATCACTTGTGGTAAAACTGACCTCAGTGAAATCTGCGATATTTTAGTTGAGCGTGGGGTAGATCTGGAGAGCATTACTCTGATTGGAAGTTTAACCACAATCCGTTACGAACAACATCTCCCTATCGGCCTTGCTGCCCTAGATAAAAACGACTACCTTGGCCATACTGATTATGAGTTAGAATTAGAGGTTACTGATAGCGAACAAGGCAAAAAAGATTTCCTTGCTTTCTTGAAAAAAAATCATATCGAATTTCGTTTTTCAAAATCAAAAGTTGTACGCTTCTTAGATTGTTTGCGTCACCTGAAAAAACAATAAAAAGTGCTGTTTCAGCACTTTTTGCATATAATTTGGTCTCCTATATAAAATTTGATACACTATACAACGTGGATACACAACTGATAAACAATAATATTAAAGATTTTAACAAGGAAAACAATAACTCTCATGTATGATATTCATCATTTTTTCACGCCAATTCTCAATCAATTTTCCGAATTTGATGCGCACAGCTGGTACCTCTACCCAATAGCTACACTTGCTGCAGCTAAAGAGTTACGTGACAACAGTGAACTTCCCAAAAACATCGAAAATCTTAACGCGAGCTTTGATCGCCTCCAAAAAATTTCTTCCGATTTCTTGACGATAAATCTACACGGGCGAAAGTATGGGCGAAAATTCATCTTAGCTTTACAGGAGAGACTGGACAACCTCAGCATACTGGATTATAACAATCAAATGCGCCACGAAATTCTCTGCGAAATAAAGCTCACAACTGCTGACTTTATTACTCATCGTCAGTTCGCTAAAAAACAAATGATTAAGAATGCTCAGGAATTTTATAAAAATGAGTTTACCCAAGTACCTTCTACTTTAATTTATACTGACACTGAATGTTTACACATCGAAAATTGCTCGCAAGTCCTTATTCAAAATTATCTTCGTCATATTGAAAAAACTGCCTGAAGGCAGTTTTTTTGTAGAGCAGAATTTTTAAAGCTGTGTCTATAATGTCGCATCTCCATTACAATTTATCTAAAGCAGCTTCCAGTTGTCCTTTAATTACTTCATTTGTCTCCGCAAAAGCTTCAGAGAAATTCTGGTTGAGATCTTTCAGATGACTTGGGCGTACTCGTTTCACAAATTTAAGTGCTTTAAGTTTCTTGATTGTCTCCGAAACTTCTTCTTCATTCACATAAAGCAAGCTATAATGTGCCTTACGACTTGTATATCCAAGATCTCCATAGTGACTAAGCTGTCTATTCCCTTTGTAGGAGTTGCAATAGACAAACAGTGCAATCCTTCCTTGCTTTTCGAGCGGGCGAACTGTCTTATCTTCTATCTTTGGCCTCACTATTTCTTTATCAATGATGGCGTCCATGACGGCTTCCTCCTTTCAAGGGTAAATTTTCATCTACAAAAATGTGTTCTGAAATTGCTGATGTGATATCTTTCGTTAACTCAGATAGAAGTTCCTGTAAGTCATTTTCAGCCACACGAAGCTGGTAGACCTTTTCATTGAGTAAGAGCTCTTTTCTGAGCTGGACCAGTTCTGGTCTAAAGGCGATATAATCTTGATTGTCCGTAAGAAGCTGAAGCTTAGACTGCAAGTCTTCATCTTCTTCAAAAGCCTTTTTCAAGGCGCGATAAGCATTAACTTCTGGTAAGTTCAAAAAATCCTTAATTACCTCATCAATTAAATCATCAATTTCAAATAATTGTTCATTTATGATTAACATAATCTTATTATACCAGAAAAGCAACTTGACCGCTTTTTCTCAACCTTCTTCAGTAAACTTTCTCTGTTTTTTCATGTACCATAAATGACATTTTTTCTATGTCTGTTCTAAACATGTAGCACATCATCTTGCTAAATTAATTCAAAAAAGATATAATTAACTGATAATGTCTATAATTGTACATAAAATTACAGAAAGGTTTTTATGAATAATGAAAACAATCAGACCCAAAGAGGTCTGAAAAATCGTCACATCCAGCTTATTGCAATAGCAGGAACTATCGGAACAGGTCTTTTCTTAGGGGCAGGTCAATCTATCAGCATGACTGGCCCATCCATTCTTTTGATTTATATCATTATTGGTGCCTTGATGTTCATCTTGCTCCGTGCAATCGGTGAAATGCTCTATATGGACCCTGAGCAACACTCTTTCCTTAACTTCGTCAGCCACTACCTTGGTAATAAGGCGGGATATTTTATTCAATGGTCCTATTGGCTTGTTGTTATCTTTATGGCTATGGCTGAGTTAACCGCTGTCGGGGTCTACATCCAGTTTTGGTTACCAAGTGTTCCTGTCTGGCTTACTGAAACCGTTATCCTCTTGGCCTTAACTGCTTTAAACACACTCAATGCCAAATTCTTTGGTGAAACAGAATTTTGGTTTGGGATGATAAAAATCGTTGCTATCGTTGGTTTGATTGTTACTGCAATCATCATGGCCTTCAGTGGCTTCCAAGCAGACGGTACAACTGTTAGCTTAAGCAATGTGACTAAGGACTTCTCCTTCTTCCCTAATGGCATCACAAACTTTATCGGAAGCTTCCAAATGGTGATGTTTGCCTTTGTTGCGATGGAATTTATCGGAATGACCGCTGCTGAAACATTGGATCCACGTCCAACACTAAAAAAAGCGATTAATCAAATTCCGATTCGTATTTTAATCTTCTATATCGGAGCACTTACTGCGATTATGTCCATCTACCATTGGACGGATATCCCTGCAGACCAATCCCCATTTGTTATGGTCTTTGATCTTATCGGCTTCAAATGGGCAGCAGCAGTGATTAACTTTGTCGTTTTGACTTCCGCAGCTTCAGCACTTAATTCAGCACTCTTCTCAACAACACGCAATCTTTTCTCTCTCTCAAAACTACATGGAGATAAAGCATTGCAGCCCTTCACGAAACTTTCAAAGAACGGGATTCCTACAAATGCTCTTTTCTTCACAGCAGCACTAATCTTCTTAGCTCCATTTATCTCACTTATTCCAGGTGTGTCTAACGGTTTTGTCTTTATCACAAGTGTTGCGACTAATCTTTTCTTGATTGTCTATATCATGACTTTGATTGCTTATACAAAATATAGAAAATCAAGCGAGTATCTTGAAGATGGCTTCAAGGTTCCAATGCCAAACGTCTTAGTTCCAATAACAATCGTCGCATTTGGTTTAATCTTCATCTCACTCTTCTTCTTTAAAGATACACGTATACCAGCCATTGGTTCAGCAATCTGGATTGTTGTTTTCGGGATTATTTCTTATCTTCGTAAAGAAAAAACAGTTGACTTATAAATAAAAAAACTTCTGAGTACAGAAGTTTTTTTATTTATTCTAATTCAAGCTCGATTTCTTCTACTCCAGCAGCTTCAACCTTTACTTTTTCATCTGCTTTTGCTGGTTTAGCATCTTCTTTTTCATTTTCTTCATCACTTTCAATCAAACCGTGATTTTGACGTACTTTACGGTCGATTTCATTGAAAATTTCAGGATTATCTTTAAGGAAAGCTTTTGCTTTCTCCGCACCCTGACCAATTTTTTCGTCATTATAAGAGAACCAAGCACCTGCTTTCTTCACAATGCCTTCTTCAACGGCAATTGTTAAGAGTTTACCTGTTTTAGAAATACCTTCACCAAACATGATATCTACTAAAGCAACTTTAAATGGTGGCGCAACTTTGTTTTTAACAACTTTAATCTTCGTCAACTTACCGATGGCTGTTTTGTTGTCACCAGAGCCTTCTTCGATTTTTGTGCTACCACGAACGTCTAAACGTACAGAAGCATAGAATTTCAAAGCACGACCACCAGGCGTTGTTTCTGGGCTACCAAACATAACACCGACTTTTTCGCGCAATTGGTTGATAAAGATCGCTGTTGTTTTTGTTTTGTTGATGCCTGCAGCAAGCTTACGCATGGCTTGACTCATCATACGTGCTTGCAAACCAACTGTCGAATCTCCGATTTCACCGTCAATTTCGGCACGTGGTGTCAAAGCAGCAACAGAGTCGACAACAACAAGGTCCACTGCACCAGATTCAATCAATTTCTCAGCAATTTGCAAGCCTTGCTCACCATAGTCTGGTTGTGACAAAAGAAGCTGGTCAATATCTACGCCGATCGCTGCTGCATAGACGGGGTCCAAAGCATGCTCTGCATCGATAAAGGCAGCAATACCACCTTCGGCTTGCACTTGAGCAACCGCATGCAGCGCAACTGTTGTCTTACCAGAACTTTCCGGACCATAAATCTCGATGATACGACCTTTAGGGTAACCTCCTGCACCAAGCGCAATATCCAAGGCCAAACTACCTGAACTTGTCACTTGAACTTTTTGACTCGCAGCTTCCCCTAAACGCATCAAAGAACCTTTACCAAAATCTTTTTCGATGAGGTCAAGTGCATCTTTTAATGCTTTTTCACGTTCTGCACCATATTTTTTTGTGATATCTTCTAATTTTTTCTTTTTCTTTGTAGCCATTATTTTCTCCGTTAATCTCTTGCTCTTTATATTATAGCATTTTTAATTTTGTTTGAAACTGATTGCACCGCATATTTTAGTACGTAAAAAAATTAAGTTTTCACTCTATTTTTTGACAATATGGACAAAAATGTGATCCACGTCCTGCAACTTTTATTTTTTCAATCGCCACTTGCTGGCAATGCGGACAAAGCTGTCCTTGTTTGCCATAAACCATGAGCAACTCTTGCATACTTCCTTCTTTACCCATTGCATTTTTATAAGTCCGAATACTTGAACCTCCGCGTTCAACTGCCGTTTGAAGGACCTCAATCGTATAATCATGAATACGATGAATTTGTGCTTCGCTCAAGTCTGAAGCCAACATTTCAGGGTGCACTTGTGAACGCCAAAGTACTTCATCAACATAAATATTTCCTAAGCCTGCAACCAAGGTTTGGTCCAAAAGATAAGGCTTTATCTTTTTTTTCGATTTTCTCAGTTTTTCAGCAAAAATTGCCTCATCAAAAGTTTCAACGCTCGGTTCTGGACCAATCTTTTTCGAAAGAAAATAACGTTCGACATCTTGACTTTGCAATAATTCCCAAGTCCCAAACTTACGGACATCGGCATAAACAAGGGTCGCATCTGAAAATCTCACAAAAATATGATCGTGCTTTTGCTTGTCGAAGACCAGCGGTTCCACACGATACTTTCCTTCCATGCGGAGATGCGAAATCAATGTCCACTCACCAAAATCAAAAAGCAAGTACTTGCCACGACGCTGGATATCTTTGATGACTTGACCTTCAAGTTCTTTTTTTAACTCCTCGAATCCTGTTAAAACCATTCGTGGATATGAACTTTCAATCTCCAATATTTTTTTATTTCTCACCAGCTTTTCCAAGCTTTGGCGAACATTTTCAACTTCTGGTAATTCAGGCATCTGCTTTAGTATCCTATCCTATTATTGGGGCTGATTAGTGGGGAGCACCTAACAAGTTGTCTTGTGCTTTTTTCACACACCAAATATTGAACCTATCAATATTATAGCCTATTTCATTGTTAAAATCAACAGATTATATTGGTTTTTTCGATATACAACTAGTTTGTTTGGCTATGAAAGCAGCTTGCTATAACGCTTTTTCAACAAGATAATTAATGAATAAACTACTCAAACCTAATCTATAACGAGAAAGCGAGGGAAGGTGCGAAGGAAAGTTCATTGCCAGAAGGAGTTTGACCTCTTTTTCTAAAGCATCGTTCGAATGTTGGGTAATTAATATTGTGGAAATTTCTCTTTTATTTAAATTCAATATGGCACTACGAACTACTGTAGATTTAGCATTTGCTGAGAAAAAAATCACGAGTGATTGTCTAGAAAGACGTTCAAAAACCATTGTAGTAAGTTCAGAGGCTAAGGTAATCCGAATCCTAGAGGTAGGAAATCCCTTTTTTAGGAGCAAGTATGAGAAAAGTTCCATTAAAATATACTGACTCTCCGAAGTAGCACAAAGATAAATAGATGACGAGCTGTGCACCAAAGCTTTAAATTTTGTCAATAAACTTCTCGTTAGCGCCGCATCTAAACTTTGTGTAGCCTGTCTCAAGTCAAGTTCAATTTGTGATATTTCCTTATATGGTAAAGCCCAATCTAGAGAATACTTAAAATCGGCTACACCTTTAAATCCCAGTTTCTGAATAAAGCGTAAAAGGGTCGACTTAGAAGTGTAAATACGTTCTGCCATTTGAGTTAAACTAAGGTTAGGAATATCCCGTCGATGTTCAAGTAAAGCTTGGTAAGTTTGTTTCTCGTTATCAGATAGCTGATTCAAATATGGTCCTATAACTTCTTCTAGGGTTGTCAATATCTTCATCCTCCTCATCCAGATATTACTGGGTTTTCTACTTTTATTGCTTCACATTTTCTTCTAGCTTAACAAAATTTTCCACGTTCTCGTTCTACGCTCTCTCTATTAGGAAAATTTTATGTACAATATTTTATTTTTTAAGGCTAATAAATTGTCCTACAAAGACCGTAACCTCCTAGCTTAGTGTTACTTTACTGTCATCTCATATTCTAAGCCAAAATCGCCCATAAAATATTTAAGAAAAATCCCCTAAATTTGGGAAAAACTCTCAACCTTAGCATATCCTATATACTATGTGCCCAATTTTTTTTATACTGGATGTTAAAAGAAAGGGGGAAAAATGAAAGATTTTCACTTTGAGCAGCTTTATAATTTTCGAGACTTTGGAGGTTACCAAACCATAGATGGGAGAAAACTAAAAAGAGGACTTTTATATCGTTCTGATGAACTCAGCCACTTAACACAAAAAGATAAACAAGTGCTAAAAAACTTAAACATAAAGACAGTCATCGACTATCGTAATGAAGCAGAGCGTCTAGAGAATGAAAATAAAAACTTTGGTCAGAAAAAAACTTTTTACCTCACTCCCGTTGCTGATATAGCAGCCTTAGCTTCTGCAGAATATGGTGACATCGACATGGCAAATCAAAGTAAATTAACACCTGAGTTGGCTGAGTTTTTAATGATTGAACAAAACCATACTTTTGTAACGGATTCTCACTGCAAAAAAGTTTATAAAAAGATGCTAGAAATTTATTTAACACCTGATAGTGGTATCATCGTTCAGCACTGTCGTGGTGGGAAAGACCGTACAGGTTATGGTGTAGCCCTTTTGCAGGGGTTGCTTGGTGTAGAGAAAAAAGATATTATTCGAGACTACCTCTTGACAAATCTCTATAAAAAAGAAAGAAACCAACAAAGCCTTGAAAAGATTAAGGAAGAGACAGAAAACCCTTCACTTGTTAAAGCGATACGTTACTTCAAAATGGCAGACACACGTTTTCTTGACACAGCATTAAGTTATATTGAGGAGCATTATCAGACTATTGAAAACTATGTAAAAGAAAATCTCTCAATTACAGAAGAACAAATTCAGTATCTTAAGGAAAGATATTTAGAAAACAAGGAGAAATTTTAAGTATGAGTAATATTGTAAAAAAAATGAAGCAGCAAAAATTTGATAAGATCAAACAGATTCTTGCTCTAAGCGCAGGGAAAATATCTCATAATTTATATATGCGGACTATTTCCGAGGCGATGATGGGTATGATGCCTATCATGATGATTAGCTCTGTCACTTCTTTACTTAATGCAATTGACTTTTGGGGCATCAAACTCTTCTTCCAAAATATCGGTTTAACTAAATTATTTGAACAGATCAATGCGATGACAATTAGTATTGTGGCAATTTACGTTGCTGTCTTGACTTCTTATAAACTCGCAATAAATCTCAAACATGAACCTCTCAATGCTACTATCGTAGGCTTGATGTCTTTCTTTCTCTTGACAAATTTATCCATTGAGGGCAAGACGCAGTTTTTAAGTATTATTGATTTGGGCTCTGCTGGGATATTTGTTGCAATGATTGGTGGACTCCTTGGCACACGCCTCTACATCTTCTTCATCGAGAAAAAGTTAACCATAAAAATGCCTGAATCCGTCCCTCTAGTAGTTCAAAAAACTTTTGAATCTATTATCCCCGGCGTTTTAGTAGCTTTATTTATAGGTATTATATTTTCCCTTGTCTCACTTACTTCTCAAGGAAATATGATTACACTCATCAACACACTTTTGCAAAAACCTCTCCTCTCTCTGGGTTCAAATATTTTTGCAGCTATGTTTATTGTTGCCTTTATTGAATTAATTTGGTTTTTCGGTATTCATGGAGTTCTGGCTGTATACCCTGTCTTGATGATGATTTACCAGCAACCTCAGATGGCTAACCTTGAAGCTTATGGCGCAGGCCAAACTCTCCCTTACTTATTCACAACTGGTTTTATCCTTAATAATCGTGGGGCTAGAAGCTTTGCTGTCGCCTTACTCGCAATTTTCAAGTGTAAATCGCAACAACTCCGATCTGTTGGAAAACTGGCTGTCATACCTTCATTATTTGGGATATCTGAACCAGTAAAATTTGGGCTTCCACAAATCATGAATGTGCGTATGCTTATCCCTCTCATGCTGACTCCAGCAGTTTCTGTCCTCTCTGCGTGGCTGTTGACCATCATTGGCTTTCTTCCTTATCAAAACGGTGTTAATCTGCCTTCTGGCTTTCCCATTATTTTCGGTGGTTTAATCACAAATGGTTGGCAAGGGCTCATCGCCCAACTACTACAGCTTGTTCTTTGTATCCTCATCTATATCCCTTTTATGAAGTCTCAAGACATGGCTTATATTACAGAAGAAAACAAGAATAGACCCGATAAAGAGTCCAAATATTTCTCATAAAAAAAAGCTCCTCAGAGCTTGATTTTACATATAATCTTCTTTTTTATAGCCAAAGTCCGAGAGATCCATTTTTCGGTCACGCCAGTCATTTTTAATTTTGACCCATGTTTCAAGATAAACTTTATCACCCAGCATTAGTTCAATATCACGGCGGGCCATTTTCCCAATCTTACGAATCATATCGCCACCTTTACCAAGAATTATGCCTTTTTGGCTCTTACGTTCAACAATGATAGTTGCCATGATATGAATTTTACCTGTTTCTTCGTCACGTTTCATCGAATCTGTTGTTACTGCAATGCTATGCGGCACTTCTTCACGTGTCAAAAGTAAGATTTTTTCACGAATCATTTCACTAACTAAAAAGCGTTCTGGATGGTCTGTCACCATATCTTCTGGGAAGTATTGTGGGCCTTCTTCGAGCTTGTTGCTCAATGTTCCGAGTAAACGTTCTGTATTATTGCCTTGTAGCGCCGAAATTGGCACAACTTCCGCAAAATCCATCTGTGAAGTATAGTCTGAAACAGTTTCAAAAAGTGCATCTGGGTAAACTTTATCAATCTTGTTAACAACCAAAATAACAGGGACATCTGCAGTTTTCAAACGTTCAATAATCATGTTTTCCCCAGTGGAGCGGGGCTCATCAGCAGCAACCATGAAAAGGACCATGTCACACTCACGAAGCGTGGAGTAGGCAGATTGCACCATAAAATCGCCCAAGGCATTATGCGGTTTATGAATACCCGGCGTATCGATGAAGATAATCTGTTCCTTATCGGTCGTATAAATCCCTTGAATTTTATTGCGGGTTGTTTGGGGCTTGTCGCTCATGATCGCTATCTTTTGGCCCATCACATGATTTAGAAATGTTGATTTTCCAACATTGGGACGGCCTAAAATGGCTACAAATCCTGATTTAAATGTATTATTTGTCATAGTGCTATTCTATCATATTTCAGATGGATATTCTCTCCTTCTTATCTTTTACTTAATAAAATCCTCCTAACCTTTTTCCTACAAACCACCTTGAAAAGTAATTAAGGAAATGAAAATGGATGAGCTTTGTGCTTCATCCATTCTCAAACTTCTTTCGAGTCAGTGCTTAACGTCCTTTACTTTTTGTTTCCCTATAGAGCAAGTAAGCGATACGGATACACACCAGCCCTAAAATAACGGCTGTCAGTGTTAAGCCATCCCCAACATCCGGCAAGCGTCCCGTAGTACTTGGCTTATCTGGTGTTTGGCTCGGTGGATCTTCCATTCCAACGTAAGTATTGTGAATTATGAAGCCCTTTTGTGCATTGCCGCTTATTTTTGCACTATAGCCATTGACTTCACTCTCTTTGACCCGATACTTAATTTCTCGTCCTTCGGAATCATACCGTGGCATTTTCTGAAACAGTGTTTGCCATTCCATATCTGCCGTCAGCTCCCGACGGCTTACTTCCTTATTATCAGCCATTAATTGTACGATAATACTTTCCGGCTGTAAGTCTGCCGTCAATTCTTTATGGTCCCAAACTTTGTTCACGGGGATGTCCAGTGTTTCTTCAAGTAAAGCAGAGTCATCAAAACGGTTGGTAAAGACAGGGATTAAGTCATCAATCCGTTCTCCATTTTTGGTAAGCCATTGGTCTGTTAAAGAGAGTAAGCCATCTGTGCCTTGCTCAACCTTAACAAACCATCTGTACTCAGCATTGTCGTAAATCCAGCCTAAAGTGTTGCCTCGTGTTTCATGAACCGTAAATTCGAAGGTTCCTGGTCGATCAAAGGAAATTTCAGGGAAGTGTACTTGCCCACTGTTCGTGATATTCACAACATGACCACCAGGATTCATAACAAACTCAAATTGCTCGGCATTCGGTGCCGCATCTCCAGTAATCAGTTTCTCAATCTCAAGGCTAGCTGTCACTGGATCTACCCATACATTATGCAGGTTGATATTCTCTGGATTCGTCTCTGCACGCCAACCTGAGACGGGAATTTCTCGGATAGTATAGTGGATTTCATTGCCTTCGTTATCAAACTTTGGTAAGTTATCAAAACTGTAGGTCCAGTTTGGTCCTTCAACATTGACTTGACGAACCGCAATGTCTCCTTGCATCAGCTGAACCGTGATATGTCGAGGCGTTTGGACACCTTCTGGCATTTCCCAAGTCTTTGTCCCTGACAAGCTAATCGTGTCGCGAACATAACGGTTGGTCTGGCGCACATAGACATTACGTCCGATATGCTCCAGTTCAATGGTTCCTGTCCCGTTACTGATACCTTCTTGACTAAAGCCATTGTCATAACTGTCATGTTCGACAACACGCCAGCGATCGCCAAGTTTAAGTACGATGGGGAGGGAGGTCTTACCACTTCTCAGGCGAATCACTCCATCTTGCTTGATATCGTTGATATAGAGGTCAAACAGGAACTCATGTTCCGCATCATAACCTACACCTTCTACACGCTTTTCAATAATCAGCTGAGCTGAACCATTAGGGATTTCTCGGTTGACAAAGGTATGATGGGAACCATTTCTATTTCCCGTTTCATCGCCATTCGAAGTGCTACTTACGGTTTGTCCTCCAACAGTGGTTAACGCTTCAAGGAATCGGTCGATTTCTATTTCACGAATACGGTAAGTCAAGCCCGGTGGCAAGTCTGCAAAAAGTACTTTCTGACCATGCCGCAGACGGATGATATCACCAGACACAAAGTCTTGTAACTCTCCTTCAATGCCATTCTCAATGATTCGGTACTGGAAAGTTTGCCCTTCATCAGGTTCAAAAGTGACTTCAAAGTCAAAGTATTCTTTAAGTGCAGCTTCGTCATCTGAAATCACCTGCTTTTCAAAGGAAAGAAAAGTCAGAACAGGCTCTCCACCATCGACTTGATAACTGTTGATAAACAGATGTCGATTATTCGCATCTTGAACAATGTTCCCCTCTACATCACGCGTGCCAGAAACAAAGTTAGGCATCTCCACTTCCCGAATCTGATAAGACGTGCCGACAGGGAGGTCATGAATGGTTAAAATTTCGCCATGACGGAGAGTCAAAGTATCACCATCAGCAACAGTGCCCTCGCGGGTATCGTCATCGTTATCAGGATCATCATCGATTTGATAGCGGTTAGTTGTAAAGCGGAAAGAAGCACCGTCAGGTACATCTGACAGTTGTACTTCAAATTCAAAATCAATCTCTTTTTGTTCATTGGTCACGGCAGAACCGTCTGAATTAACAACTTCTTTCTCTAAGATGAGATTACCTAAACGTGTCATGTCACGGTTGGTAAAGTCTACTATCGATGGGTCTGAACTAATATTTCCCGATGAGTTATTGGCTTGGCCGTGTTCCATCCCTACCTCTTCAACGATGTAGTGTACTCCCACAGGAATATTCGTAAAGACTGCACGTTGCCCGTGGCGAAGCTTCAAGGTTTCTCCTGAAGCTAGCTCATGACTGTCGCCATTGCCATCGATTTGATACGCATAAGTCCCACCGTCAGAAAAAGTTACCCGAAACTCAAAGAGCTGAGCGAGTTGTTCCTCTGACAGCTCTGTGCCATCATCATTTACCAAGGTCTTCTCGATTATCAAATCGCCCGATAAGCGACGGTTATAAGCAGTCACTATGGGACTGTCATTTGTCGTAGCCGTTGTGACGGTAAAGTCATAACGACGAATGGGTTGATTTTCCGCATCCAAATCTGGTGCAAAACCATAAGGCAGACGAATTTCTTGGAAGAAATAACGTCCCGGTGGAAGGGAGACTGTAATCCGTCCCTCTTGGTCCGTTGTAAAAGTACTTTGTACCTGCACAGGATTTTCAGGATCTTGGGCATTATAAAGGACAAAATCTGCGCCTGGAACAGGTACTGTTGTTTGGTTTCCTTCCGTATCTCTCTCTAGCTTCAACAAATGAACGGGACGTGCTTCTGTACTTGTTTGCCCTTGATTCAGTGCACTTTGTCTGCCACTGTTCCAAGCCAAGGTTCCTGTAATTCCTGTGGCTAGAAGTGTCACTAAAAGAGCAGAAAGGAGGACACGATGCCTCACATTCAACTTACTGAAAATGTACTTGAATCTGTTCAACACCTGTCCTCCTTTCTTTAATTTTTTTAAGAATTATAAAGCTCTAATCTTTGAATGCTTGACTATTATGGCGCAGGAGTATGTACAGCTAGAATTGCGTCAATGATTGCTTCACCATTTGTTGTATCAAGGTCTCCCTCGTTGTCATCTTCCCAAAAATCTGCAACATCTCCTTCAGAGGCAAACTGTCCAATGACATGGAGTTGATAAGACCAGTTACCCTCAAAGCCTTCCAGCGCTGTAGTTTGTGGGAGTTTACTGTCCAAGAGGAAGCTTGTTGCTGCGCCACCGGCTAAGAAGTCTGCCCAGTAAGCCCAACCTGTCTCTTGGTCGATAACCCAGAAGTTACCAACACGGTCGTCAGCATTAAGCGCTAGCCATTGCAGATATGTTACTGGCGCGCGGTCTTGGTCAAGTACTTGACGTGTTGCATGCTCTTCTGGCGAGTCTCCTGTTACCGGAAGTGCGAAGGAGAGGTCCCCTGATCCCCAATAGCCGTCTGTACCCTCACCTGGGTAAGTCACGCCTTCATGCTCCATATCAAAGGCTGTACCTGCAGCAGCAGTCATCATTGAAACTGGGTCTAAGTTAAAGGTAGGCATGAACCACGGACGGTCGTCACCATGCGTTGCTTGTCCTAGAGCCAGATGGAAATACGTATTAATCGGCTCATTAGCCCCGATACGCGTTTCCGCTGCACTACCCGTTGGACTACCAGCAGGTCCTGGAATCCAAGTCGGCCAAGTCTCTGGGTCATTAATATCAATATCTGCATCATCAACGATAGATACGCCATTTTTAGTAAAGAGTTCTGTAAACTTCACACGTGTTAGGATTTCATCCGTCCCAAAGTTTTCGGCGAAAACATCTTTGTTTCCTGATTCATCATCAAAATAGTCATGGACACGACCTCCATGTTCAGGACGATTAGTTCCCTCTGTTATATTGAGGACCCGTTGACCGAAGCTCGTAAAAGCGAAAGTCCCTCCGATAAGAGCTAAAGCTGAAGCGAGTACGCCGATTTTGATAAGATTTTTTGTTCTCTTTTTCATAATTTCCTTGTTTTCCTTTTTTATTTTTTGACTTACCATAGGTAAATGCGTTCTTTTTGTTGAGCGGCTGTAATTTATTTCAATTAACCACCCCCCTTCATTTTTTATTCTTTTATAGTAAAAATATTTATTCACTCTAGTGTGTAATGCGATGAAGTAAGTCTTGAGCTGATGTTGTCACACCCGTCCAACTCTCTGCATCTTCTGCAGTCGCCAAGTCTGACTCAGCATGCATAGCATAATACGCGTCTTGTGTTTCAAACTTGATCTCTAAAGCATCCAGTAAAAGGCTCGTTGCACCATTCTTAGGAAGCCAGTTTGCCCAATAGAGCCATCCATCCGTATCATGTACCCAAAAGTTTCCTGTCGGACGTCCCATAGCGATCCACTGACTCATGGTCATATAACCTCCATGCTCGGACTCCACCGTCTCTTGCGCTGTATGTGTCACCTCAGGTGTCTGAACTTCTACATTACTCGTGTCGTCCCAAGTACGTAAGGTTGAAGTATGTGTTTGCCCCAATGTCCACTGATCATGCGTACCTGGCATCATGATACCTAAGTTAGTATTATAGGTACCAGTCAGCAGCTCCAGACCTCGTCCTGTTGTGTTAGATTCACTGTTCTGATTATTTCGGTTGAAGGTAGGCATGAATATTTTAGGACGGCTATTATCATCACCAAGATAAAGACCGACATAGTTGCGTAAAGTGGAGACTGTCGCTCCATCTGAGAGGTATCCATCGGGTCTGACGATAGCCCACGAGTTTCTATCTGTTAGACTTGCTTGCTCTTGCCCTGCTCCACTGGGCGGACTTGCTTGATTTGCCGCAACATCTTCACCAGCTCCCTGCCCCATCTCGAGATATTCACTAAGCCGAACTCGAGCTAAGATATTTCTAGAAGAATAGTTTTCCACAAAAATATCCTTATTCACTCTGCCACGACCATGACTAATATGATCTAAACCCTCAAAATCATCATGAAGGCGTCCCCCAGGAGCACCCCCATGCCGTGTTTCATTAATAACTCGCTGGTCCAGGGATGTCCAAGTAAAAGTCCCTGTTGTACTCAAACTCAGAACCACCAGTAACAGAGCGGGAATTATATATCGCTTTTTTATACTCCATTTAGAGAAAAAGTTATACCGCTTCATGAGACAGATCCTTCCCTTCTGTCACATCACGACGTGTTCGCTTTCTTTTATTTCCCGATTTGAACTGTTTATGTTTAATCGCCATAACGATGAAGTTCATAACCTCATGAAGCAAGAGCATTGTAATCAACATCACGATGACAGACACAATAAGATTATTTCGAATAAAGTGAATGGCTCTACCTAGAGGGTAACTTGAAAAAATTACCTGACCAATGATATTGCTTGCATGTACCATATCACTATCCTCTCTTTGGTTATCCACTCCCTTAGTTGTAAAGCCTCTCTCACGTGTCCGAAGATGATTTTCCTCAATTCCAGTGATGCGGTGTGTAACCACACGGTCTGACTCCGTGATAAAGGTAATATCATCACCAATATCCAGAGTATTGGCATCAACCTGACGTGTTAATAGAAAGCTATTTCTCGGATAAACGCTCCTCATTGAATTAGAAAGAACCGTCATTGGGGAGAAGCCACCTATATTGATTGGTTTACTTGCTTCATCCTGCAAAATCAAACGCGATTCTACAAAAATTAAGAGCACAATAACGATGAGGTAAAAGAAGGCATTACTCAGGAGACTTGCTCCCTTTGATTTTGACTTAGCCGGCCGTTTGTCCTGATAATTATCGAAATACAACTCTGGACTGCCCGGATGGTAGAAATCCGAACGTACTGCGGGTGTTGCTGTCAGCTTACTGACGATCAAAGTTGGATACTGTTTCGCTTCTTGTGGGAAAGCATTATAATAATGGTAGGAAGAGGTATCTGATACTTCTTCCTTACCTTCCATTCTCTGATTAGGAGTTTCTGAGACGAGCTCCTTTTCTTCTCTATGATTTATTTTTGAAGTAACGTTTACTTCCTTCTCTATGATCACTTCATTTCTTAAAGCATCTACTAATGGTGTATCTACTAATGGTGTATCTACTAATGGTGTATCTACTAATGGTGTATCTACTAATGGTGTATCTACTAATGGTGTATCCTCTCGCTTTGCTTCGCTTGCTGCGAGGATTCTTTTTACTTCATTGAGTTGCGCTTGAATATCTTGTGAAAATTCAAGAGCGGATAAGGTAAAACCGCCGCCACCACTAAGATCCCAATCTTTTATATTATCTAACTGAGACTGAGCCTTGCCCATTGGCTTCCCCCCTTTCTAAGTGAAATTACCACTCAAAGCATATCTAAAATTACATTAAAATTCTTTTCAGGTTTCTATTATTTCTATAATTACATTTTAGTTACACAACAATTATATAAAAATTATTTTAAAAATAAAAAAGATATGAGGAATTTAAAAGAAGGATTCTTAAGTACTACTTAATATCTAATATGTTCATCTTATCTACGATTGAGCACTTCTCAGAATCCTATATCTCATGGAGCGCAAACTAATTACATTGTTGCATAATAAAGTCCACTTCATTTAAAACAAAAAACCTCAGCATTAAGCTGAGGTTTTTATCATCATTAGATAAACACAAGTTTTCTCTTGGGATATTTTATTTATCGCCGCGGTTACGCATTACAAAGCCAGCTTGTTTTTCACTGCCTTGTGTTTTTGGTTTGCGGTCTTTTTTGTAGTAATCACGTTTTTTATCGTCACGGTCACGCCAATTGCGCTTTTTGTCATCGCGATCGCCGCCTTTACCACGGTAACCGCCCTTACCATCACGATCGCCGCCACGGCCGCCGCGATTGTTGTTACGGTCACGTCCATAACGGCCGCCACCTTTTCCGCCTTTACCTTTGCCCTTAAAGCCTTTGCCCTCACCATTAAACGGTAATGGACGTTCAGCTGTAATTTGTACTTCTGGCATTGTGTCAGGATCTTTCACACGGCTTTGAATAAGCATTGCAACTAATTCTTTGACATCGTATTCTGCCATGAGTTGCTCTGCATCTGCATCAAATTTTGCTAATTTACCTTTGAGGTTGCCATCTTGGAGATCACGTTTAATTTCATCCATAGCAACAGAAAGACTGGCTTGGTAAGCATCTTCTTTTGTTGGTGGACGCATACCTTTCATTTCTTTCTTGGTCAATTTTTCAATGGCACGGAGATAGCCCATTTCATTGTAGCTTACGAAGGTTACAGAGCGACCTGACTTACCAGCACGGCCTGTACGTCCGATACGGTAAACGTAGCTTTCTTGGTCTTGTGTAATGTCATAGTTGTAAACGTGAGTTACACCTGAGATGTCAAGTCCACGGGCTGCAACGTCAGTAGCAACCAAGATATCCAAGTGACCGCCTTTAAAATCGCGTAAAACGCGTAAACGTTTGTTTTGATCCAAGTCGCCGTGAATGCCTTCGGCACGGTAACCACGTAATTTCAAGCCTCGTGTGATTTCGTCAACACGACGTTTTGTACGCCCAAAGACGATAGCAAGTTCTGGACGTTCCACATCAAGCAAGCGTGTCAAAACATCGAATTTTTCAAATTCTTTTGTTTTGATAAAGTATTGATCAATACGGTCAGCTGTCATTTCTTTAGCTGCAACTTTGATATGCTCAGGATCTTTCATGAATTTGACACCGATTTTTTTGATGTCATTTGGCATTGTTGCTGAGAAGAGTAAAGTTTGACGTTCTGCTGGTGTTTTACCAATGATGAATTCAATATCATCAAGGAAGCCCATATTAAGCATTTCATCTGCTTCATCAAGAATCAATGTTTCAAGGTGTGAAAGGTCAAGTGCTTTACGTTTAAGCAAGTCAACCATACGTCCTGGTGTGCCGACAACGATATGGGCACCTGAACGCAAAGCTTTGATTTGTTTTTCGATGCTTGAACCACCAAAAACAGTGCGAACTTTAAGTCCTTTAGATTTACCAAAGCGGAAGAGTTCTTCTTGACCTTGAACAGCGAGTTCACGGGTTGGAGCAATTACAAGAGCTTGAATTGCTTTATTTTCTGGATTAATTTTTTCGATTGTTGGAAGGCCAAAAGCGGCTGTTTTACCAGTACCTGTTTGAGCTTGTCCAAGGACGTCGCGTCCTGAGAGCGCAAGTTGAATCGTTTGCTCTTGGATTGGAGTTGGTTGCTCATAACCGATAGCTGTAAGCGTCTCGACAATGCCTTCTGAAAGGCCGAGTTCGTTGAATTTCAATTGTTTCACCTATAATTTTCTAAATTTGCCACTGGCAAATATGACGACCAAGCTCGAAAGCTCAGTTACAGGCGAAAAAATCTTTGTCTTAACTCGCCTGAATATATAACTTTACTATTATATCATACTTTTAAATATGTAAATGCTTACTATTTTTTTCTTTTTAAAATATTTTTTTAAAGAGGTAAAACTAAAAAAAATCATTTGGAACTCCTCTTATAGTCATTCACAAACGATTTTTTACTTTTTTATTATTGGATTTGGAAAAACGGTAAACTTTCTTCCAAATAATGTTTACCAGAAGTTAAATCATACTGGATAATTTTTAAATCTTCTGCAAGTTTTTTCTGTTCCTCATTTAAGTCAACTTGAGTTGAAAGCGAAGAATTATATTCTGCTGGCAAGCTCCACATCACTTCTGACAAGAGAGCATAGTAAGGCGATACTTTTGAACCAGTTGCCTCAAACAAAGCAGGAATAAATTCTGCTGAATTCAAGTCTTCTTGTTTATCATTTTTGTTTCCTCTATTGCTCCAGATAAAATAATCCGTTTGATACTGCTTGCGCACATCATCTGCGAAGTTTTCAGAAGGATTAGGGTAGATATTAGGCAAGTGATCTCCATAAAAGACAACTGTGATTTTTTTATCTATTTTCTCTAACTTCTGGATAAACTCCTGTGTCGCTAAATCGCTCTCATTGATTTTTCTTACATAATTTTGCAACAGGTTATTGCTTGTAGGACTATAACCTGCACCTGTAGCTGTGATTTGTGAAGTTCCTCCATAGCGTGTATAAGGCATATGATTTTGCATCGTTAAAACGCTGAAAAACTGTGATTCTTCTGGATTTATTTTTGATAAAACATCTTCATACACTTGTGCATCAGAAACAACACCATCAAGTCTTTTTTGATTTTTCAATATATCCCCATCCTTGGTGTTAGAAAGTGCATAGAAGTGGTCGAAATCCAACTTTTTGTAAACCTTATTTCGGTTATAATTAGCAGCATTTTCTGGATGAAGTGCTATCTTATTCGTAAAATGATCAGAAATTGATGGAATAAAAGGCATATTGGGTAAAACATCGGAATTAATAATCGACACATCGCTTGAATAATTAACCTTAGGCAATCCCGTCAGTGTTTGTGCTTCCATATTTGCTGTACCGCCGCCATAGCCATCAGCATACATGAGTCCCCCAGACGCAGAGTTTTTGAGTTGATCAATATTTTGAAGAGGATTTTCGGAAAGTGTAATACCATTGACACGATTTGGATTAGCTAAAGACTCGCTCAAAATATAGATAACTGTTTGCTCATTAATCTCTTGTTCACGTGAAGTGTTAATATCCACAGCTAGTTTGCTGTATTTTTCTGCTATTTCCTTAACTTTTTCTTCACTATAACCTAAAGGCTCCTCCATAGCTGCTCCATAAATTTGTCTCAACCAAAGATAGGATAAAGATTTCGTCCTTGCTGTATGAGTAGAGCCTTTCCATAAAATATCTCCATTTGATACATTCATATAGCGTGTCAGTATAGGAACCTTCACTTGATTCGCAGGTTTTGTAAAAGTTTTAAAATTTTGAGATATCGGAAGATAAACCAAAACCAAAGCCATAAGAGTTAAACCACGTGTTTTCCAAGTCAGTAATTTACCCGGAAAGAACTTTCTACTTAGAAAAATAACAGCTAGGGTCACAACGACTCCTAAGCCAATCACAAGTACAATACTTTTCACATCAACAAAAGAAAGTAAGGTTTGAGGGTTAGACAGCCAAGAGAGTTCAGAAACATAAATAGGTTCTTGGCGCTCAGAAAACTTAATCCCATTGGCAAAACTAAAAAGCGAGGCTGCAACAATGTTTAGTGCTGTCGCTGCCAAGTATCGATTAATAAGCAGATATGCAAGTATAAAAAGTAAAGTTAAAACGAATACTTGAAATGCTGTCGCTCCCGTAGCTATCGTCCCATGGAAGGTAACAAAAGTATCTGACTTTATCGAAACTTGGATAAAATAATTAAAAATGATGGCTAAAAACAAGCTACTTACAAAAACCAAGGCAAAGTTCTTTTGTTTTTTGTAAAAAGCAGATACGCCTTTAAAAACCAAATAACTCAACGTAAAAACAACAATAAAGATAAACAGATAAGCGCCGACTAACCTCATGAAATCTTGACGTGCCAATATTTTTTCAGAAGCATACTGCAGTTGATAAACTCCTCGAGAATTATGAGGTCCAAAGCTTGTCTTCCAAATCAAATCTCGCAGCAAATAATCACTAAAGGCTAAAAAACTTAAGAGAGAGACAAAAATATCTTCACGTTTTAGTGTAGGTACCCACTCTAAAATTCTCCAAGATTTTTTTCCTTTCTTATCCGCGATTTTTTCCAGCAAAAGGATCCCTACTATTATAAGTAACGTCAATGGTACATAACGTTCTACCAACAGGTTTAAATTTAAAGAAATGTAAGTCCACTCAAAATTACCATTACTAATATTCTCTGTTAAAATCATGAAGACATGAAAGACAAAATAGACAATGAAAATTATCGGGAAAAGTAAAAGTTTATTCCATTCCACAAATTTTCTATTGTTTAACTGGTTAAACCATAACCCATTATTTTTAAACAATATAAGTAAAAGATAGAACAGACTAACACTTCCCAATAAACTGTAAGCACGGAGCGCAATATCCACGGGCTGGGAAATGTTTATTACTTCTGGGATAATCTTGGTAATACTTAAACTGGAAAGAGAAAAAAATAAAGCTATAAGCCCTACTACTTTCAAAATATTATTCTTCATTTCATTTTATTTCCTTTGTTTTTCCTTTGTTTATCAAACATATATCATTATACTATACTTTTGAAAAATATACCTTGAATATGCAAGATATTTAAAGCCTTGCATAATACAATAAAATACAATAAAGGTCTATAAAAGCCCGGCACTCTCTCGTCAACATAAAAAAAACCCACCGGGGGCTTTTTTTTTTGATTATCTCTTAAACAGAAAATTGCTCCATCAACTCAACATCGGGGTATTTGTCTTTAAACCAACGCATAGCAAAGTCGTTTTCAAAAAGGAAGAGAGGATGGTCAAAGCGATCTCGTGCTAAGATATTACGGCTTGACGACATTTTTTCATCTAAATCTTCGGGTTTAATCCAACGGACTGTTTTGCTGCCCATCGGTGTCATGATGATTTCTGAATTGTACTCATTCTCCATACGGTGTTTGAAAACTTCAAATTGCAGTTGACCAACCGCGCCAAGCATGATTTCACCTGTCGTATAGGTTTTATAGAGCTGAATTGCTCCTTCTTGCACCAGCTGCTCAATACCTTTTTGGAATGATTTTTGCTTCATGACGTTTTTAGCAGTCACGCGCATAAAGAGTTCTGGTGTGAACGTTGGTAAGGGCTCAAAAGCCGTTTTGAGTTTACCTGTAGTCAGCGTATCACCGACCTGATAAGTTCCTGTATCGTAAACCCCAATGATATCACCTGCTACCGCATTTTCGACATTTTCACGAGATTCTGCCATGAACTGAGTCACATTTGAAAGTTTGACTTGTTTCCCTGTACGAAGGAGTTTTACGCCCATTCCTCGTTCAAATTCTCCCGATACAATGCGTACAAAGGCAATTCGGTCACGATGACGAATATCCATGTTGGCTTGAATCTTAAAGACAAAACCTGAAAACTCTTCACGTAATGGATCAATGATTTCATCTTCGACAGTCTTATGTCCATTTGGCTCTGGCGCATAAGTTAAGAAGGTATCCAAGAAAGTTTCAACACCAAAGTCCGTCAAGGCCGAGCCAAAGAAGACAGGTGTTAACTTACCAGCAAGCACTTCTTCCTCGTTAAATTCATTCCCTGCATCAAGTAAGAGCTCCGCATCTTCCATAGCTTGTGCATAGAAAGGGTTGCTTGTCAGCGGATGGCTGGCATCGATTTCTCCATTTTCCTCAAACTCAATGAAACGCTCGCCATTTTCAGGTTGATAAACTTCGATACGTTTATTATAGAAATCATAGAGACCTTGAAAATTTTTCCCCATCCCGATTGGCCAGTTCATAGGCACAGAAGCGATACCCAAGATATCTTCCAATTCACTCAGTAAATCAAGAGGTTCACGACCATCACGGTCCAATTTATTAATGAAGGTAAACACAGGAATGCCCCGACGTTTTACAACTTGAAAAAGTTTTTTGGTTTGGGCCTCGATACCTTTGGCGCTGTCAATAACCATAACAGCAGCATCAACGGCCATCAAGGTACGGTAAGTGTCCTCAGAGAAGTCCTCGTGCCCTGGTGTATCCAAGATATTCACACGCTTGCCCGCATAGTCAAATTGCATAACAGATGAAGTCACGGAAATTCCCCGTTCTTTTTCAATGTCCATCCAGTCCGATTTTGCAAAATTTCCTGTTTTACGTGCTTTGACCGTTCCGGCCTCACGGATTGCTCCACCAAATTTAAGGAGTTGTTCTGTTATTGTTGTTTTACCAGCATCCGGGTAACTGATGATGGCAAAGGTACGACGTTTTTTTATTTCTTCTGCTCTATTCATTTTTTAACCTATTCTTATCAAAATATATGCCTTATTATTATAGCAAAAAAACAAGGAAACTGTTCTTTATCAATTGCTATATGGCTTTTAGGAGGTTTGTTATCTCTTTAATTCATTAAAAGGGCCACAATAATTCCTAAAATTGCTCCCCCCAAGACTTGAAAAGGTGTATGACCTAGAAGTTCTTTCAAGGCTTTTTCTGCATTTATCTTGGGGTTTTCGATTGTTTTGATAATGATATTTAAAATATAAGCATGTGTCCCTGCTTGACGCCTTATTCCTTGCGCATCATACATCACGACAAATGCAAAAACAGTGGCAACAGCAAATACCGCAGAGTCAAAACCTTGCGAAAGACCTGTCGCTGTGGTCATAGAAACCACTAAAGCACTGTGCGAGCTCGGCATACCGCCTGTAGCAAAAAGCAATCGCCAATCCAGTTTACGGTACCGAAACATATCAACAATAATTTTGATAATTTGTGCAGCAAACCATCCCACGATGGCCGTGATTAAAATTTGGTTACTTATAATTTCAGTAAAAAAGTTCATTATCCTTCCTCTCTCCTCTTTCGTTTATAAAAATAATGTGTCTCACCTTAACTTCATTTTATACCATTTAAGATAAATTCAGTAATAAAATAGTCCTTAGATACTTTTATGATTTATAAAAAAACTACACCTTCCAAGGTGCAGCTGTTTTTTATGCCATTGCAATTTTTCTGTATTTTTCGGCTTCTTCTTCAGTTGAAAGCACAAAGTGTCCCGGTGTGATTTCACGCAGTTCACGTGGCTGTCCATCCAACTCTGTTGTTGGATCGTAAGCTTGTGGAATACGACTACGCTCTGAAATTGGATCCGGTGCAGGAATGGCACTCAACAAAGATTGCGTGTAAGGATGTAAAGCATTATTGTAAACCTGATCAGATGTTCCGATCTCAAGAATTTTACCCCAGTGCATCACTCCAATACGGTCAGAGATATATTTTACCATCGATAAATCATGGGCGATGAACAGATAAGTCAAGCCTTCTTTTTCCTGAATATCACGCATCAAGTTAACAACCTGTGCCTGAATAGAGACATCCAAAGCTGAGATGGGCTCATCAGCCACGATGAATTTAGGATTTACCGCCAAGGCACGGGCAATACCGATACGTTGACGTTGACCACCTGAAAACTCATGAGGATAACGTGTCATGTGGTCTTGGTTAAGACCAACGAGTTTGAGAAGCTCTTTGACCTTTTCTGTACGGTCTTCGTTATTCTTAGCCAACCCATTGACATCAATACCTTCAGCAATAATGTCTTTGACCCGCATTCTGCCATTCAATGAGGCTTGGGGGTCTTGGAAAATCATTTGTACTTTTTCACGGAATTTTTTCAGCTCAGCACCTTTAATCTTGCTGACATCATTGCCATTAAAGTGGATTTCTCCTTTATTGATGTCGTAAAGCTTCATGATCGCACGGCCGATTGTTGTTTTACCTGAACCAGATTCACCTACAAGACCAAAGGTTTCTCCCTCATAGATATGAAAGGAAACGTCATTAATGGCTTTGTTAACATTCTTTTTTCCTTTGTTGAAAACCAGGTCAACACCTTTGAATTCGACAAGTTTTTTTCTTTCTTCAGTCATTATTCAGCATTTCCCTTCATTTTCATTTTTTCCCAACGTGTCCAGCGTTGTTGGATATTTTCAGATGGCAGAACTTTTGGTAAGCGTTCATCTAAGAGCCATGATTTTACTTGATGTGTTGGTGACACTTCAAAATAAGGTGGCTCTTCTTCAAAGTCAATTTCGAGAGCGTGTTGGTTACGCAAGGCAAAAGCATCTCCTTTTGGTGGATTGAGCAAGTCTGGAGGTGTTCCTGGAATGGAAACCAAACGTTCAACATCAGTATCCACCGTTGGCATAGAATCGAGAAGCCCCCATGTATAAGGGTGTTGTGGGTTGTAGAAGATTTCTTCTACTGTCCCATACTCCACAATCTCTCCTGCATACATCACGGCAACACGATCAGCAAAACCAGCAACGACCCCCAAATCATGGGTAATAAAGATAATCGATGATTCGATACGCTGTTGGAGCTCTGACATCATTTGCATGATTTGTGCTTGGATAGTAACATCCAAAGCTGTCGTTGGTTCGTCTGCGATAAGAATTTCTGGATCAGCTGCAAGCGCGATGGCAATAACTGCACGTTGGCGCATCCCACCCGACCATTGGTGCGGGTAGTCGTTGATGTGCTGCTCACTTTGAGGGATTCCTACAGCCTTCATCAATTCCAAAGCTTTCACCAAAGCTTCTTTCTTCTTCATCCCTCTGTGCTTAATCAATGGTTCAGCAATTTGGTTACCGATACGCATGGTTGGATCAAGGGAAGTCATCGGATCTTGGAAAATCATCGAGATTTCGTTACCCCGAATCTTTTGCCAATCTTCTTCTTTGATGTCGAGGAGATTACGTCCTTTAAAGAGAATCTCTCCTTTAGGGATTTCGGCATTTGCAGCATTGAGGCCCATAAGCGTTTTTGTGGTTACAGATTTTCCCGAACCTGATTCACCAACGATAGCTAAGGTTTCCCCTTTTTTCAAATCAAACGAAACGTCACGGATGGCTTTAACCTTCCCAGCATATGTTTTGAAATGAACATGCAGATTTTTTACTTCAAGTACTTTTTCTTCTTTTTCAGTCATTTTACTTCCTCATTTCTTAATCTTGTCCTGATTTTGGATCGAAAGCGTCACGTAAGCCGTAACCAAAGAGGAAGAAGGCGAGTGACAAGAGAGACAAGACTACTGCAGGTACTGCAACTTGGAATGGATAGAATTGCAAGCTTTGAATACCATCTGATATCAATGAACCTAGCGATGCTGTTGGTGGTTTAACCCCCAAATTAATCGCTGAAAGAACAGCTTCAAAGAAAATTACCGATGGAATATCAAACATAATTTGTACGATAATAACACCTAACATGTTTGGAATAAGGTGTTTAACCATGATTTTGAATGGGCTAGCACCTAATGTCTTCGCGGCAAGAACAAATTCACGTTCCTTGAGTGACAAGGTCATATTCCTTACCTGCCGGGCAATTCCTGTCCAAATAAAGAGACCAATAGCAAGGACGATTGAAACGATACCTTGCCCAAGTAAGAGTCCAAACATGGTTACAATAACCAAACTTGGGATAGAGCTGATAATCTCAATGATACGTTGCATGACAGTATCTACTTTTCCGCCAATCCAGCCAGAGATTAATCCATAAGTAATCCCAATCAGTACGTCAAAGACGATAGAGGCAAAAGCGATAATCAATGAAATACGTAAACCAACAATAGTACGTTTCGCAATCGAACGTCCTAAAGAGTCTGTACCAAAGATAAAAGATTCGCCTTCTGGTACATTTTGCACTTGGTATAAGTCTTCTGCGATTGTGCTTCCTGGTGCTGCAAAATTACCGTTCCAGCCAGGAATATTGACATTTCCTAGCTTAGGAGGTAAGTTTTTATAAGTTTGAACCGCATTAGGGTCAAAGTTATTCGCTGCTGATTGCGGGACAAAAACTGTTGAAACCACTGAAAACAACAAGGTGAAGATAACGACAACCATCGCTACCATTGCTACTTTATTTTTCTTAAAACGACGCCATGCATCTTGCCAGAAAGTGAGGGCGGGTTTTGCGATCATTTCACTCGCTTCAAAATCACGATTTGTTACAAGTTTAAATTTACTGTTAATATTTTCCATTTTCTCCCCTCCTTTCTAGTCCAAACGTACACGTGGGTCAACAAATGCTGTAATAATATCGGTGATCAAAATCATCGCCATCAGCATTACGGCATAAACAACTGTGGTACCCATGATGACAGGGAAATCTTTTGAAGGAATCGACTGTACAAACTGTTGACCGATACCAGGAATCGAGAAGATCGACTCAATAAGAACAGATCCTGTCAAGAGCCCGGCACTCATTGGGCCAATAAGCGTCAACATTGGAATCAATGAGTTACGAATAGCATGTTTCCATAGAACTTCACGGTCAGAGAGACCTTTGGCACGTGCCAGAAGGATATAATCTGATGAAAGTGACTCAATCATCTGTGCACGGACGAAACTCATGACCTGTGACATTGGAGCAAAGGAGAGCGCAAGTGACGGTAAAATTGTTTGCGCAAATGTTCCCCAACCTGATACTGGAAGAAGTTCCCAAGTGTAACCAAAGTAAAGAAGGAGTAAAGTACCCACGATGAAGGAAGGTACAGAGAAGAAGACTGTAGAGATAATACTTAAAAGTCCATCTACCCATGTGTTTTTAAAGCGAGCAGCAACGACACCAAAGAATGTTCCGACAACGACACCGATAATCAAAGCTTGGAAACCAAGTTGAGCTGAAACCGGAAGACGTTGTGCGATCATTGTGCTTACAGGTTGGTTGGCAAAGGTAAATGATGTACCAAAGTTACCCGTGAAAGCATTTTGGAGATAAATGAAGTACTGCACGATAAGAGGTTTATCTAAACCATATGCAACATTTAATTGTTGGATTTGCTCTGGAGTTAATTTGGGGTTATTAAAGGGTGTTCCTGGCATTACCTGCATCAAGAAGAAAGTCGCTGTAATAACTACAAATAATGTCAAGAGCATCAATAAGATACGTTTTACAAGATATTTAGCTAACATATAAAAATTCCTTAATAAAAACACGAAAAGTAGGCCTAATAAGCCCTACTTATTCGTTTGATGTTAGTGCCTACTATTTTTCGATGTAAACACCTTTGAGATCGTAAGACAAACCTGTTGAGTTGAATTGCAAACCTTTAAGGTGTGGGTTACGGAGTGCTGGTGTTGCACGGTAATACAGTGGGTTGATGCTTGATTCATTAAAGAGTGCTGCTTCAGCATCTTTATATGCTGCATCACGTGCTTTGTCATCCAAGACCACTGGCAATGTTGATGCTTTTGTCCATGCTGCTTGATATGCAGGATTTACAAATTTACCATCGTTATAACCTGAGCCATCTGCAAAGAGTTGCAAGAATGTTGATGGTTCAGCGTAGTGACCACCCCAGAGAGAGAGTACCACATCAAAGTTTTGGTTTTGTGAATCTTTCAAACGTTGTTGGAAAGGTACGATTTTTTGAGTAAGTGTCAAGCCTGGCAATGTTTTAGAAAGTGAGGCTTGCAAGAAGTCAGCAACAGATTTTGAAACTGGCGCATCTGCATCGGTTGTGTACTGAATGTTCAGTGATGTCACACCAATTTCTTTCAGACCTTTTTCCCAAAGTTCTTTAGCTTTTGCAGCATCAAAGTTGTAATCTTGTTTTGCAAACTCGGCAAAGTCTTTACCATCTGCTGTGACAGACATACCTGCTGGTGTGAATGTTTGTGCTACTGTACCCGCTGGAATGAACTGATCAACGATACTCTTACGGTCAGTCGCAAGATTCAAAGCGTCACGGATATTTTTATTTTGCAATGCTTTAGCCACTTCTGGGCTTGTTGTACCACCGCCAGATTGGTTATATTGAAGGTAAGCTGTAGTTGCTTCTTTCAAGACAACAAGGTCTTTACCATCATTGTAGCCTTTATTGGCGTTGTACAAGTCCATCGTACCTAAGCTGGCTTGGTCCAATTTTCCTTGTTTGAAGAGTTGAACTGCTGTGTTAGGGTTAGATTGAACAGTGTAATCAATTTCGTCTGATTTTACATTGTCTTTGTCATAGTAATCTGGGTTTTTAACAAGGGAATAACTGTTGTTTGTCCCTGTCCAACCTGCATCTTTTTTGAAGATGAATGGTCCAGAGTAAACGACTTTATCAGATGAAGTTCCGTATTGTTTACCAAATTCTTCTACTGCTGCTTTGTTTACAGGATAGTAAACACTATTTGCCAAGAGGAATTTAAAGTATGGCGTTGGTTGTGTCAAAGTAATCACCAACTCGTGGTCGCCATTAGCTTTTACACCCAACTCGTTAAGGTCTTTAATCTTACCTGTGTTAATTTCATTGGCATTCTTGATGTTACCAAGCAAGTACGCGTATTGTGAACCTGTTGCAGGGTTTACAGCACGTTGCCATGAATAAAGGAAGTCTTTTGCTGTCAATTCATCGCCGTTTGACCATTTCAAGTCATCACGCAAAGTGATGGTATATGTTAAGCCATCATCAGAGACTTTAATATCTGATGCCATCGCGTTTTGCGCTACACCTTTGTCATCTACACGTGTCAATCCTTCTTGGGTATTCCCGATGAAGAGGTTTGAGTAAGTGTCTGTAGCCAAGCCTGAATCCAATGTAGCAATATTTGTCGGAACGGAAAGTTGTGGGTTAGCTGTCTTAGAGCCACCTCCGCCATTTCCACATGCTGCCAAGAGCCCGACCGAAGCCAGGGCAAGTGTTCCTAATGATACTTTTTTCCAATTATCCATGTAACATCCTCTTTCTGTTTGACTTATCCGACAATTTTCATTTGTTTATTATTGTCTGAAAATTTATTATGTTCTCTATTATACTTAATTCAATCTGAATTGTAAAGACTTTTCTACATATTTTTTCTAAATTTTTGCCATTTAATTTTTTTATACGTCATTTCCGAACGTTATCTGAAAATTTCACAATATAATTTTGCTCTTAGCACAATATTTATTATGAAAAAGAAAAAAAGTAAGGCTAATTCTCCTCGCACTCTTTGTGTATTATCATTCTAATCTGCTAAGCAGAAAGAATAGTGGGAGGATCACAACTCGCTTCGCTCCCTGCGTATTATCATTCTAATCTGCTAAAGCAGAAAGAATAGTGGGAGGATCACAACTCGCTTCGCTCCCTGCGTATTATCATTCTAATCTGCTAAAGCAGAAAGAATAGTGGGAGGATCACAACTCGCTTCGCTCCCTGCGTATTATCATTCTAATCTGCTAAAGCAGAAAGAATGATAATAAAAAAGCACTTACGTGCTTAGTTTTGTAGTTCTTCAACAATTGTCCCTAATTTCATGCTGTTAGAGCCTTTAAGTAAGAGTTGATCTTGAGGCTGAAGTGTGCTTTGAAGCTCCTCAGTCAATTGCTCAAGATTTCCAAAGTATGATACTTTATCTTCTGGTAATTCTGCTAGAAGATACTTCATCAAGTCGCCATAGAGGTAAACGTGATCCATTTTCGAGAAATCAATTGCTGCGGCAATGCTTGCATGAAGTTCTGGAGCTTGATCACCCAACTCAAGCATATCGGCAAGAACTGTGAGTTTACGACCCCCTTCATTTTTCGGAATGGCTTGAAAGGTTTCTAAGATAAGTTTCATGGCTGTTGGATTAGCATTGTACACATCACTAAGGATATCTGCACCATTACTTGCTTTCTTCCACTCTGTCCGGTTACGGGTTAAGGAAACATGGGA
Source organism: Lactococcus formosensis (assembly GCF_037892375.1). Lineage (NCBI taxonomy): Bacteria > Bacillati > Bacillota > Bacilli > Lactobacillales > Streptococcaceae > Lactococcus > Lactococcus formosensis. Next base: position 503,636 of record NZ_CP141721.1, read on the forward strand.
TAGAGCATGTCTGATCTCGTCTTCTTCAACGTCTAGCAAAGTCCCAACATAGGCGGCGAGCATTGCATTAGTTGCATTAAATTTACCCGGCACCGGAATTGTAATTTCTTCGTCTAAGAAGTTTGTTGTAAAACTGAGTTGATTCTTGTGTTCGATAAGCTGTGTGACAAAAATATCCTCATCTGGTCCAAAACGGGTAATTTTTGTGTCTGCTGGTAAATACTTATTGATAATTTTATCAGCAGGTACGATTAGTTCGCCACCTGAGCGCAAACCTGCTTTGATACCTAGCTTTCCTTCAGCAATCTTATCACGTGTACCAAAAAATTCTAAATGCGACTCACCAATAAGCGTGACGATTGCAATTCTTGGCTTGGCTATTTTAGACAGAAGATCAATATCCCCCAGACGATCCATGCCCATCTCCAATACAATTTTTTCAGTATCGTCAGGCATATGAAGGACGGTGTACGGCATTCCAATTTCGTTATTGTAATTTCCTTGGGTCTTATAGGTCTTATATTTCTCCGAAAGTACAGCATGAATCATGTCTTTCGTCGTCGTTTTACCATTTGATCCCGTCACAGCAATAACTTCTACTGCTGTTTTTTCTAGATAATACTGAGCTAATTTTTGGAAGGCTTCCAAACAATCCTCAACACGTAAGTGAGGCTGAGCTACTTCTTGTTCAGCGAATGTCGCAAGAGCGCCTTGCGCAAAAGCTGTATCAATAAATTCATGACCATCTCTTGCACCTTTAAGTGGCAAGAAGAGATCGCCTTCTTGGATCTTACGGCTATCAAACTCAATGTTATGAATTTCTGTATCTGCCAATTCTGACCAGTTATTTGTTGCACCGACAATATGGGCTATTTCGTGTAGTGTTAGTTTCATGATGAGTTTATTATACCAAAAGTCCTTTCATAACGCACCAATTCTCCATAAAAATACAGTGCATGGTTACCAACTGGAATCTTACAATCTTCTGCTCAAAACCATTACTTTTTAATAATCATTTTTATTGCCTGACTTATTTTCTTCTCACGTTCTTTTTCATCGTCATCTTCTAATAAAAGAAGACAGTTTTGTAAATTTTCAGCTACAATCAAGCCGATGAGACTGTCTAAGCTTGAGCGTACTGCTTTAAGTTGTGTCACTACTGCATCACAATCTTTTTCTTCTTCCAGCATACGCAACACGCCTTGCAGCTGGCCATCGGCTCTTTTCAATCTATTTTTAGTTTTGCTGTCGTAAATTGTTCCCATATGTATCTCCTCTTTCCTCTCATTATATAGAGCTACTCATAATTTGTCAAAAAGAGTGAGCTCATCCCATACCACTCGCTTCGCTCCCTGCGTATTATCATTCTAATCTGCTAAAGCAGAAAGAATAGTGGAAGGATCACAACTCGCTTCGCTCCTTGCGTATTATCATTCTAATCTGCTAAAGCAGAAAGAATGATAATAAAAACTTCAGGTTTGTGGCCTGAAGTTGTTCCAGTTTTATAAAAGATGACTTTCACGAATTTCGAAGGCTTCTTGAGCGAGATGAACAAGCTCTTCAATCAACTCACTGTAAGAAAGTCCCATATTTTCCCAGAGTAACGGGTACATTGACCATTGTGTAAATCCTGGAATTGCATTGATCTCGTTAAGATAGATATCTCCTTTTTGATCATAGAAAAAGTCACAACGTGAAAGACCAGCACCATTCATTGCTTGATAAGCTTTCTCTGCATAGTTGCGCATTTTATGTGCGACTTCTGCTGGAATATCTGCAGGAATTGCCATTTCGATTTTATTATCAATATATTTTGAACGGTAATCATAGAAGTCAACATCTTTAACGACTTCACCAGGCAGTGTGGAACGTACTTTGCCACCATTGCCTAAAACAGCACATTCAATTTCTCTTGCATCAACGCCTTGTTCAATCACTACACGGTTATCATATTTGTAAGCTTCTGCAAGACCTGCCTCTAGTTCTTCTAATCGGTTAACTTTAGAAATACCGACACTTGAGCCCATATTGGCTGGCTTAACAAAAACAGGGAAAGTCAGTTTTTCGTGAACTTCTGCATGAATTTTTTCTTGATTTTCATCAGCATATGCTGCAACATAAGGCACTTGCGGTACACCTACAGCGCTAAACACATGCTTAGCTAAAAGTTTATCCATTGTACTGCTGGCCGATAAAATATTGGGACCAACATAAGCGAGGCGCATAATTTCTAAGAAGCCTTGAATTGAACCATCTTCGCCCATTGGCCCATGTAAAACAGGGAAAACAACTGCATCTTTTTCGTAAATATCCGATGGTGCAACTTTTTGTTCTGGCTTGACCGTTTCATTGGTCATTAATTTTTCATTTTCTGCAGGTGTTTCAGTAAATTCTTGTGTTTTTATAAAATCACCAGTTTGACTGATGAAGTAAGTTTTCACTCTGAACTTGTCATAATTCACTGCACGCATTACGCTTTCAGCTGAAAGAACGGATACTTCTCGTTCTGCACTTCGGCCGCCATATAATAAAATCAATGTTTCTTTTGACATAATTTTCTCCACTTAAATTTCCATACGATTTTCAACTGCTTTGGATAAGGTAACTTCATCCGCATATTCAATATCTGAGCCAACTGCAAGGCCACGCGCTAAGCGCGTCACTTTGATTCCTGCGGGCTTAATCATTCGTGAAAGGTACATCGCCGTTGCTTCGCCATCAGATGTTGCATTAGTCGCGAGGATAACTTCTTCTACCTCACTGTCACCCATGAGACGAGTTAGAAGGCTTTTCACATTAATCTCGTCCGGACCGATACCATTCATCGGACTAATCGTCCCATGTAAAACATGATACAGACCTCTGTATTCGCGGATTTTCTCCATTGCTAAGACATCTTTACTTTCTTCAACAACCAATATGGTTGTACGATCACGGAGAGGATCTTCACAGATAGCACAAGGATCACTTTCTGTCAGATTGCCACAGACCGAGCAAAAACGTAAATCACGTTTTGCCGAAATGAGGTTTCGGGCAAATTCATTGACATCCTGATCATCCATCCCAATCGTGTGAAAGGCTAGACGTGTTGCTGTTTTTTGTCCGATACCGGGCAGTTTGCTAAAGCTTTCTATAAGTTTAGCGATTGGTTCTGGATAGTATACCATGCGTTCCTTTCTTCTTTCAGTGTGATAAAGTCATAACTATTATACCACACCTTCTACACTGAGGATTATCCCTTATACTCTGTGGAAATAGTTCTGCCTTGTGAATGTGAGATATTGTGTATTATACCATAACTTAGATTTCTGTACATTTAAGACCAAAATGCTTCCTAAGAGCGCTAAATTTTCTCCAAGCAACAGCAGCTTGACTGCTTTTTTGTTATAATAAATTTCAATCCTGATAAAGATTTACTGAAAGAGGACTTCTCAATGGTTGAACAATACACTCTGCAATCTAGCGATAAGCAAACTGATTTACATCTTCTCTACTGGCCGATTGATTATCCAAAGGCGATTATCCAGCTCGTCCATGGCATGGCAGAAAATATCGAACGTTATCATGCTTTTGCCCTCTATCTCAACAGTTTGGGTTTCGCAGTTGTCGGCCATGATCACTTAGGACATGGTCATTCCGTGCGACAGAACGATCCACTTTACGGTTACTTTGGTGCAGATGGTCCCAAAAATGTCATCTCTGATATTTATAAGGTTAAAACTTGGACCAAAGAAAAGCACCCTAAGCTGCCTTATTTCATGATGGGACACAGTATGGGCTCGTTTGCTTTGCGTAACGTTCTCCAAGATTATCCTGTTGATATTCAAGGAGCAATCTTTATGGGGACTGGGACAAGTCCTCTCCATTTGAACTTCTTCCTGCCCTTCATTAAGAAAATAAGCAAAAAAAACTCGAAAGCTATCGCTCCTTTGATTGACAAGCTTGCTTTTGGTAGCTATAGCAAAAAATTCCCTGAAGCTGGGAATTTCAACTGGCTTTCCAAAAACCAAAACAATGTCTCTACCTATGAAAATGATCCACTCCTTGGTTTTACTTTCACACGGAATGGTTTTGCGACACTTTTCTCACTGGTCCATAGAGCTAATCAAAAAAACTGGATGCGCAATATTCCCACAAGCCTGCCAATACTGATTATCAGCGGCGCTGATGATCCAGTAGGCGACTGGGGTAAAGGGCCACAAAAAGTATATCACAAACTCCAAAAATCAGGGTTTAATAACCTCCAACTCCAACTTTTCCCTGAATTACGCCATGAAATCCTCTTTGAGGCAGAACATGAAGAAGTCTACCACACTATTGGTAACTGGTTAATGCGACATCTCCCACGATAGATTCTCTGATATGCTGCACAATTTCTAGCATAAGAGGGTCTTTTTCTTCTGCATAAGTGATGCTCGTAAAGCTCCGCTGATATTTGCTCCCTAAACTTTGATACGGCATCCCTTCTGAAATAAAGCGTTTTGAAATTAAAGAAACACCTAATCCGGCTTTTATGTGGGCAATAATCATGTCATTATTGTTCATCCTTACCAAGTAACGTGGCTTAAAGCTTTCTTCTTGAAGATATTTCTTGATATAATGCCCCACACCTGAGCCAACTTCTCTTGTAAAGAAAGTTTCGCTCTCCAAGTGTCCGGCAAGCACCAACTCATCTTTAAACATCGGAAAAGCTTCTACTTGCTCACTTGCTAACGGTTTTTCGATAATACCAAAATGTAGATCATGATTTTCCACCATATTAAAAACTTTTTCTGAATCATACATCGATATTTTCAAATCAATCTGATTCAAGTACGGAGCAAGTTTAGGGTATAACAAAGGCACAATTCCAATGGCTGCACTCTGTGATACCCCAATCCTAAAAGGTTTCTTGGCAAGCGTGGTTTGATTGAGCTCAGATTGCAAATTTTCCCAGTCTTGAACATATTGGACCGCTTTCTTATACAATAGTTTTGCTGCTTCCGTAGGAATAACTTCACGGTTTTTCCCACGGATGAAAAGAGAGCTTCCTACTTCTTCTTCTAACTTCTTTATTCTAACTGTCACTGTGGGCTGGGAAATAAACAAGTACTGTCCTGCTTTAGTAAAACTCCGCGTTTCATATATGGCGATGAAGGTTTCAAACAGTGAAAACATCATATCTCCTTTGTTTTTTATTAATTTTTTCTATTACTATAATTACAATAATTCATTTTACAAATTAAATCAAGTGTTTTATACTTAAAGCAGTGATTGAACTGTTATATCCTCTACAGCTCATACTCAATAATTATATAAATACTAGGAGTTCTCGATGAAACAACTATTTTTAAATTTTTTGAAAAAAATTCCTATCCCTATTTGTGGTTTAATTTTAGGTATGGTATCTTTGGGAAATCTACTTTATTCCAAAGGATTCGCATTTTTAGGAAACTTCTTTGACCTTGTTGGTCTCTTTTTTATGTTTCTAATCATGTTGAAACTTATCTTTACAATGCACCATCTGCTGGAAGCTCTTAAGGACCCTATCATTGGGTCAGTTTCCCCAACTTTCACTATGGCTTGGATGGTCATTTGTGTCTTTCTCAATAGGATTTTTCCCCACTCAAGTCTGGTTTACTTCATTTGGCTACTTGCGATTTTCTTACATTTTATCTTGATGGCTTATTTTATCGCTCTTCACATCCTACCGCAAAAAGTCGGAATGATTCATGTCTACCCGAGCTGGTTTATTACTTTTGTAGGTTTGGGTGTTATCCCCAATACAGCAACGGTCTTTAACGTAGAAATCGGGCGCATCGTACTGTGGCCTGCACTTCTCTTCTACTTGATTTTGCTTCCGATTATTACTCATCGTATCTTTATTTTCAAAAAAATGCATGAGTCGACTCTCCCCCTCATCACTATTCTTACAGCACCAGGTTCTCTCTGTTTAGCAGCCTATCTTACTGTGACAGAAAACAAGTCCAATCTTTTTGTCTTCTGTTTATTCTTGCTTTCACAATTGATTTATCTTGCAACTGTACTCCTTGTTACCCCTCTGCTCCGTTTACCTTTCTACCCAAGCTATGCTGCCTTTACCTTCCCTTTGGTCATTTCTGCCACTGCGGTTCATCTTCTGGCTCAAAGTTACCCTAGCTTCAGCGCCTTACTCACTCCTCTATCCCTGATAGAACTTGTGATTGCCTTCTTAGCAGTCACTTACGTTTTAATTCGTTATAGCTATTTTTTAGTCAAAAAAGCTTAAAATAAAACCAACTCTAATTGAGCTGGTTTTTTATTTTATTTAAAGTGATACATTGAGTTATAGAGGTTAGTAATCTCACGGGTGATATTTTGGCTAATTTTTGAGGTTACTCCACCTTCTTTAATCGTTGTTTGTGGGACCATGACACCGATAGAAATTTGGGGATTTTCTGTTGGAGCATAGGCAACAACGTTATTCACTGTTACTGGAACACCCTTGTAGGTCACTTCGGCAGTACCTGTTTTAGCGGAAATTGAAACTTGAGCACCTTGTGAAGGACGCATATAGTAACCTGTAGCACCGATTTGTCCATTTACAAAATCATTCCCGTGAACAACTTGATACATCCCGTTATGTAGGACATCCATATTTTCTGGTGTGATATTCACTTTGTCCATGATTTTAGGGGTGATATTTTTAACGAGTTTACCCATGCCACCTTCAGAGTTAGTTTCATAGATACCCTCTACAATATGTGGTGCTAAACGTTCGCCATTATTCGCTAAAGTCATACCATAAGTTGCAAGTTGCAGCGGCGTGTAGGTATCGAACTGTCCGAAGGATTCCATGAGCAAGTCAGAAACCGTTATTTTATCTGCAGCTGTAATATAGCCTGGCGTTTCTCCAGGAATATCAAAACCTGTTGAGGTTCCCATTCCATAAGAAGCAAAGGCCTCACGCAGCTTTTTGAAAGCAGCTACACGGTCTGTACCATCGACAGCCATGTTAGGGACATAAGGCTGCCCAAGCATCTTGAGAGCTATTTGAACCATGTACGTATTAGAAGAATATTCTAAGGCTTGGACAGCAGTGATTGGAAGAGCTCCATTGGTAAACCAGGATTCGATCAAACTTGATCCTGCTATCTGGATAGGCATATCATTAAGAATTTGATTGCCAGCTATAACATTGGCGTTCCAGCCTGCCGTCAGCGTTGCTGGCTTAACAACCGATCCTGGCACAAAAGCAGATTGGAATGTTCCATTGGCGTTACTCTCCATTGCTCCTGTTTCTTCATCACGGTGGATACCAGACAAAGCCAGGACTGCGCCTGTCTTAGAATCCAAAACAACAGCATAGGCCCCTGTAGAATAAGTACCAAAACCATCGGCAATCATATTGTTCATTTCGGTTTCTAAAATCTTATCAACAGCATTTTGGAATTTTAAATCAACCGTAAGTTTGAGATTATCTCCCTTACTTCCTTTTTGCTTCACTTCCGTTCCGGTCACATTTCCTTGTTTATCTGTCAACACATTACTAATCGTATGCGTTCCCTGCAAGTACTTTTCATAACCTTGCTCTAAAAAGGCAGTCCCGACACGATCATTCCGTTGGAAACCTTCTTTAAGATATTCCTCTAGTAGCTCTTCTGGAACACCTTGCTTCTGAGTCGTTACTGTACCCAATATAGGTTTAAGCGCTGTATCTGCATATTTGCGGTTCCAGCTGGTTCCTACAGAAATACCCTGTAGTTCACCTTCATGTTCTCCAATATAGGCTTGTTGCTCCGCTGTAAGGTTACTTGTTGTAATAATCGTTGTATTAAAGATGGTAGTCGAATTCATCTCTTTAAAGAGCTTAACCGCAAACATTTGCTGCTCATTAAAATTGATATCAGCATCCGTTACCTTACTAAGTTGGACATTATAAATTTCAGAGCCCGAAAGCGAGTTGCCCTTTTCATCTGTTTTTTCTTCTTTGGTTAGACTTTTAGCAATTTTCTCCAGATTATTGGCATCAGCCAAGAAATAGTCTTTTTTATCTCGCTCGGTAATTTGTCTAAAATCATTATCCAAAGTCAAGACACTGGCGAGTCGATCCGCAATTTTGCGCATATCATCTGCTGTCGTATTTTGCCCGCGCGTGTACTCGATTGCTTCAACAGGTTCTGTTGTTGCTAAGGGAACACCTTTCGCGTCATAAATATTCCCACGTGGTGCACCTTGAACAATTTGTAACGAGCCTGCACCACCTGCTTGTTTGCTTTCATAAAAGCTTTGATTCATGATTTGCATATGGTACAGCTTACCAATCAGAACCAAAAAGAGAACCGTGATGACAAAAAAGAGAAGCTTAACGCGCCCAGATGCCAGCATGGTTGGGTTTTTCAATAACTTACGTGTTTTATCTTTTTTTCCGTTTAATTCGTTTCGTGTTTTTCTTTTTTCTGACATGGAACCCTATCCTAATTTTAACTCGTCATATTTATACCTAAACATTTTACCACATTAAGCTGTATTTTACCTTACATTTTTTAAAGAAAAGAAAAAACCTGCTTGATGCAGGTTTTATCGTATTAATTACGCTTGTTTTGGTGCAAGGTAGTATTCCTTAACAAGGTTCAAATTATCATCAAATTCGAACACGAGTGGTGGGAAGTTAGGGATTTCAACATCCATGATTTCATCATCTGAAAGTTGTTTGATATGTTTTACCAATGCGCGGATTGAGTTACCGTGCGCACCAACAAATACGTTTTTACCATCTTTCAAAGCTGGAGCGATTTGATCTTCCCAGAATGGCAATGAACGTTCAAGTGTAACTTTGAGGTTTTCAGCATCAGGAATAAGGCTGTCTTCAAGGTTAGCATAACGACGGTCAGCATGTGCTGAGTATTCATCGTCACGTGGCATTGCTGGTGGCAACACATCATATGAACGACGCCAGATGTGAACTTGCTCATCACCGTGTTTTGCAGCAGCATCAGCCTTGTTCAAGCCAGTCAAACCACCGTAGTGACGTTCGTTCAAGCGCCAAGTTTTAACAACTGGTACCCAAAGTTGGTCAGAGTATTCAAGTGCATAGTTTGTAGTTTTAATCGCACGTTTCAATACAGAAGTGTAAGCAATATCAAATTCGATACCTGCAGCTTTGATGAGTTTACCTGCATCAATTGCTTGTTGTGTTCCGTTTTCTGAAAGGTCTACATCAGCCCAACCTGTGAAAAGGTTAGCCAAGTTCCATTCTGATTCACCGTGACGTGCAAAAACTAATTTTACCATTATGTGAGTTCTCCTATGTTAAATGTTTTACAAAATTTGTATACTGCTCTATTTTACACTAATTTTCGTATTTTTTCTAGCCCAGACTCTGAGGAGACTAAAACTTATAATTCTCAAAATAAACTTCCAAACTGCGCTTATAAGACTTAGCTGCATCTGTTAAAAGTTGCCCTTTTTGTTTAACCAAAATTAAGCTGTTTACATTGTCTCCATCCATTGGGATAACTGTAACATTGTGTACACTTTCCTTATCAATAAATCCTAAACCTGTCGCATAAGCATCTGTACGTTCTAAGATACCATTTAATGTTGCGCGGTCCGTTACATTATAAATAAACGTATTTTCAAAAGTTTCTACGAGATCTTCTGAGTAATAGAGAAATTGTTCATTTTCTTGAGTAAAACGTACGCGGTCCAAAGCTTTTAAATCACTTGTTTTGATACTTTCCTTACGTGTCAAAGGATGATTTTTGCGCAAATAAATATGCGTTTGTGAAATAAAAAGCTCTTCATAATCTAGCTCCAGCTTATCCAACATACGTAAGATACCAGAACGATTATGCTTATTCAAGTACACAACACCAAGCTCGCTATGACCTTGAGCCACTTCTTGTAAAATATTATAAGTTGTTGATTCAAAGACGCGGAAATTCTTGATTTCCGGATTTTTCTTTGAAAATTCAACACCTACAGGTGCAAGAAAGTCATAGTGCTGACTTGCAACTGAAAAATGACGCTCTGCTTCTTTTGGCTTAGCGTATTTCGACTCAAAAGCTTCAAAGTCTCGTAAAATCCCTTGAGCTTGCTCATAAAAACGCTCGCCTTCAATCGTCAAGCTAGCTCCTGTATTCGTCCGTTCAAAAATTTGGAAATTAAGCTCTTGCTCCAAATCCTTCACCGCAATTGACATGGAAGGCTGACTCACAAAGAGCTGCTCACTGGCCTCACGAAAGGTTCCACTGTTAGCGATTGCCACAACATAACGAAGCTGTTTGATGTTCATTTTTGCACTCCTTGATATTTCTTTAGCACTAATTAATAAGTATTGTATACGGGAACTCTTCTCACTCTCCCTTTTTGGTTTCATATTAGAGATGAGATCCGCCACCGCATAAAAAAAAGCCTGTAGTTCAATTATACACTATTGACTAGGCTTTTTATTTTATTTTATGATTTAGTTTGCTCTTTTTTCGACATCGGCACGCTTCCAAAGCACACATTGGTATTTTTCGCACCAGAAGACATCTTCTTCTTTTTTCTTCACATGGCTAAGCTGAAAAATAAAGAGATCATCTACTTTAGTTCCCAGAATTTCAGCCAATTTAAAAGCAAGCAGAAGTTCGGGATCGTATTTATCATTTTCGATAGCATTGACGGTTTGTCGACTCACGTGAGCGATGCGTGCCAAATCTTCCTGAGAAAGTTTTTGAGCTTGTCTAAATTCACGAATTCTGTTTTCCATGCTTCCTCCTGATGATTTTGTTAAATCTGTGTTACTTTTACTATTTAATCATCTTTTGAGGCTTTTTGCAATATTTTTTTCCCAAAAATCACTGATACCTAAGCGTTTTTCTCGTCTTTTACACAAACCAAACGATAGATGGCATCTGTGTAGATTTCAATAGCTTTATAAAGTTCTTCAAGTTTCATATGCTCATCTGTTTGGTGCATAGTAAATGCAGAATCAGGGAAAAGAGCCCCATAAGCTACACCGCGTTTCATTAATCGCCCATATGTTCCACCACCTACTGTTTGTGGTGGACTATCATCACCCGTGTGTTCGCGATAAGTACTCAAAAGCACTTGCACTAGCGGATCTTCTGGTGAAAGATAGTGCGGTTGGTAGTTAATAAGCGCACTAATGCTTACTTTCTGTACAAAAGCAGTCAAATGCTTGCCAAGTCGTTCTTGGATATCTTGCTCTGTCAAACCTTTCGGGTGACGGATATTGAGTGCAATCTTATTTTCCTGTCCATCCTCTGCAAAGTGAAAGACAGAAGGATTAACCGACAGTTTACCCATGTCCTCATCCTCATAAGCAATTCCAATACTCTTTCCTTCAAAATCTTGGTGAAGCTTCTGACCAGCCACTTCTAGAAACTTTTGTGCATCTGCTCCAAAATCATATGCAGCAAGGAACTTGGCTAAATATGTTGCAGCATTTTCTCCAACTTCTGGTGTGGAACTGTGTGCTGACTTCCCTTTAATTTGTAAGGAAGTTTTTGCTCCTGTTTTCGCAAATCTTCCTTCTAGCCTGTTCTTCTTCAGGTATTTTTCAAAATCGACTTTCAAGTCGAGAGGACTCGTAAGCAAAGCCTGGGCCTCTTCTGGCACACAGTTTTCTTGTATGCCGCTCCTAAAATCATGAAGAACAAAGTCACCGTCATTTTTATGTCCAAAGTGCAGATACTCGGTAAGATTGCTTTTTTCACCATTTACTACAGGAAAGCGTGCATCTGGCGAGAAGCCGAAATCTGGCAATTGTACTTTGGGAAGGTAATAAGCCATATCCTTCCAACCACTCTCCTCATCTGTTCCAATAATAAAGTTTACCTTTTTATAGAAAGAAACACCGACCTCTTTCAAAATTTTCAGAGCATAATAGGCAGCCAGTGCGGGGCCTTTATTATCTAGAACACCGCGAGCATACAACCGTCCTTCTCTAAGTGTTGGTTCATAAGGAGGATTTGTCCAGCCTTGACCTGCTGGAACAACATCAGCATGAACAAAAATCCCCAATGTTTCTTGACCATGACCACAATGTACTTCTCCAACATAATTATCAAAATTTGCTGTTTTGAAACCATCTTTGTGGGCAATCTTTAGAAACTCCAACATAGCAAGACTCGGTCCTGGACCAAAAGGAAATTCTTCGTTAGCCTCTTCATCATTTCGCTCAGAGTTTATTTTTAGTAACGCAATAAGATCTTGTAAAAATACCTCTTTACGTTTTTCTACTTCACTTTTAAAATCAATCGTCATACGTTGTCCCCCAGTTTACATTATTTGTGTGTCACACTCTTCGCCCATGTATCGCCAATAACCTGAACCAAAAGGACCAAAATCAGGATAAGTAAGGTTGCCAAGAAGGTCACATCATTAGAAAAGCGATTGTAGCCGTATGCGATGGCTGTGTTCCCTAATCCTCCTGCTCCAATCGCACCCGCCATAGCTGTTAAACCAATCAAGGAAATAATCGTAACGGTAGATACCCGAATCAAACTACCAAGTTCTTCACGAAGATAAACTGTAAAGACAATATCCCAGAAATTAGCGCCTACAGTCTGTGCTGCTTCAACCGTCCCTTTATTTACACTTTCTAAAGCAACTTGAACTTGACGTGCATAAAAAGGAAAGACACCAAGTGTCAATGGGACCAAAGCTGCTGTTGTTCCAATCTGTGTACCCACAATTTTTTGAGTGACAGGAGCAATAATAGCAAGTAAAACAATAAAAGGTACAGCGCGGAAAATAGATGTAAACTTATCCAAAAATGAGTAAAGCCCACGATGGGGTGTAATTCCTCCTTCGTTAGTCACAACAAGAGCGACACCAAATACCAATCCGAGAATCCCCCCAAAAAGCCCTGACCAAAAAACCATAAAGAGTGTTTCTGTGATTGAAGTGACCCAACCTGTATCTCCGTGTAAACCTAAAGCTACAACATTTGGAAAATGTTCTGTAAACCATGCTGTCATCTATTTCACCTGCGCTTTCAATACTGTAAACTCAATATTTTGGCCTGCCAAATATTCTTTAGCAGCCAAACGATTTTCTTCTGTTCCTTTTAGAGACACAACTAAGGAACCAAAACGTGTATTTTGTAAAACCTCAACATTTCCATAGAAGATGTTCGTTGAAACATCAAATTTACGGGTAATTTCTGACATAGCCGGCTCTCCTGATTGATTGCCATAATAAGACAAATAGATCAGTTCTTCATCGTCTGCCAAATCACTGAATGTGTCATTTTCAGTCAATGAATGAATGAAGCGTGAAACATTGGAGGTTGTATCAATGAATTGTTGTGTCAGTTGCTCTTGAGGATGAGCAAAGATTTCTAAAAGATTATTTTGCTCAATCACCTCGCCATTTTGCATCACTGCAACTTTATTGGCGATTTCTTTTACCACATGCATTTCATGAGTAATTAAAACGATAGTGAGACCCAGACGTTTTTGGAGATCCTTCAATAAGTCCAAAATTTGATTAGTTGTTTTTGGATCCAAAGCAGATGTTCCTTCATCAGAAATCAAAATTTCGGGATCATTCGCCAAGGCACGCGCAATAGCTACACGTTGCTTTTGTCCACCTGATAATTGGGCTGGGTACTTTTCTTCAAACTCTGACAAACTAACAAGATTAAGCAAGTCACGAATTTTTTCTTCCTTCTGTTTATCAGATAAAGGGCTATGTAAAAGTGCAAATTCAATATTTTCAAAAACCGTTTTTTCATTAAGGAGATTGAAATGTTGGAAAATCATTCCTATTTTTTGACGTTCTTTACGGAGCTCTGCTGGCTTAATTTTAGCTTGATCCTTACCATCAGATCCCGCTTTAAAAAGAACTTTACCGTTAATTTTCACCTCACCAGCACTTGGTTTTTGCAGAAGATTAATCGTACGGACAATCGTTGACTTGCCTGCACCTGAGTAGCCGATAATTCCAAAAATATCGCCTTTTTCGATATGGATTGTTGTATCTTTTACTGCATCCACCTTATTTTTCTTGGTCTCATAGGAAACTCTGATATTATTTAGTTCAATAATTGCCATCTTCTTCTCCATTATTTATGATTATTTCAATTTCAAATTCCAAGCAGGAATTGTTCCTTTTTCAGGGTACAATTTTGCAAATAATTCTTCTGTTTCTTTAGTTTGATAGGCTTTAACGACATCTTTATAAAGTTGGTTATCTTTATCGTCTTTTCGTGCCACAATAATGTTAATCCATTGTTTCGAATTTTCATCTAAAGGTTCTGTTGCAATAACTTCCTTGTTTGTCAAACCTGCGGGAACAGAAAAATCATTATTTACAACTGCTGCGTCGACTGAAGACAAAGCTGAAGCTGTTTGTGAGCCGTCCAATTCTTTGATCGTCAATTCTTTTGGATTTTCAGTAATATCCTTAACTGTTGCCAAGGCCCCAGCCTTTGTATCTAACTTAATCAAGCCAGCACTTTCTAAAACGTAAAGGGCACGACTTTCGTTAGAGGTATCATTAGGTACCGCAATAGTACCTTTATTAGGAATATCCTTCACATCTGTATGCTTCTTCGAATAAAGGCGAATTGGTGAAATTAAGATATCGCCAATAGGTTGTAAATCAGCATTATTGGCATCATTCCATTCTTTAAGGAAAGCGTAATGTTGGAACGCATTAATATCTACATCACCGTTAACTAAGGCTGTATTTGGTTGGTTATAGTCCGTGAAGCGGACAAATTTTAGATTAATACCATATTGATCTTTTGCTGTCTTCGCCACAGAGTCCCAGATCTCAGTACTCTCCTTTGAACCTGACATAATACCGACCTTAACGGTTTTATCCGCAGCAACATCCTTCTTGAAGAATGAGAAGTAACCGATAAGTACGACAACGACGAGCGCTACAACAGTAATAATTTTATTTCTTGTTTTCTTTTTCATAATAAGTCTCCCCTTTATTAACAACAATAATAACAGTATAGTCAAAAGTAAAAAAAATAATCCGCCTCTATAAATAGAAACGAATTATCGTGGTACCATTCTAATTTCACGTAAAATACCAAAAAAGGATGTCTTACGTCTTGCTAATCATCTTTGGGAACAAGCAAGACTGTCCCAAAAATAATGTGTTCAATAACGAGAACCACTCCGTTAACAGTTTATTTAGAAAGTAAACTCACTGTTACACGATTTCTAGGCCATTTTCAAAGTTTCCGTTAGTCTTGCTCTCACTAGCTGCAAGCTCCCTGTGCTAACTTTCGCTTTTACTCTCCTAGTCGCTTTCTTTGCTTTTTGACTATGAATTTATTCTATCAAATTAATTTTAGGTTAGCTTTACAAATTTTTAATATCCACTTTTAAAATAATAAAACCCTCATCCAAAGATGAGGGTTAATGCGCTGCCAACATTTGTGGATAAGCCACTAATTGTTAGATGGAAAGTCCCTGAAGCTCTTTCCTAAGCGTCTTATTATAGATACATGATTTTGAACAAAGCGACAGCCGCAAGTGCTGCAAGGATAGGTGCTGTAACAGGTACCCATGAATACCACCATTTACTGTCCCCTTTGTTTTCACCTAAAATTGATTTTGGTAAAAGTGAGTGCAAGATACGTGGACCGAGGTCACGTGCTGGGTTCAAACCAGGACCTGTAGGTCCTCCAAGTGAAGCAACCAATACAAGCACGAGGAAGCCAAGAACAACGTGGCTGATTGCTGCTGATGAAGCTGCACCTGATACTGATGCTGCGATTTGTCCAGTAACATCAGCACTCGTTACATCTGCACCTTGTTGAGATGCGTAGTTTGTCATCCAGTTGATTGACTCAACACCACGATAAAGTTTTGTTAAGCCCATCGCTCCAAAGAAGAGAACGAATGATCCAACAAACTCGTTCAAGAAACCATTAACCAAGGCACCTGTATGTGTAGTGATTGTGCCATCATCAACGTTATCGATTGTTGAGAAAGTTCCTAAAATAGCATTTGGATTTTCTGTTTTGAGATAGTAAGGGCGATAAACCATTACAACGATCAACTGACCAAACATCGCTCCAAGAAGTTGAGCAAGAATATAGAATGGCACTTGTGCCCAAGGGAAAAATCCTGATGCTGCAAGTCCAAGTGTAAAGGCTGGGTTGATTTGAGCTGTGACATTCCCTAAAGCTACGGCTGGCAACATTACACCAAGTCCGTAACCCCAAGCGATAATCAACCAAGATTGACCAAAGGCTTTTGTACCTTTAAGTTCAACGTTCGCTACGGCACCATTACCCAAGATAAGCAAAAGGGCAGTACCAATAAATTCAGTGAGATATTTCACTGTCCATGAATAGTCCATGAATTCCTCCAAGTAATAAAAATTAATGACAAAATAAAAACGAGATTAACTAATGTTAAACTCTTTTGTTATACATAGACATTATAGCACGTTTTTTTTATTTTGGCTAAAAAGATGTGAAATCTTGAACAGAAAATTTATTGAGCAAGAAAAATGAGAGAAAACGGCTCTATGTAAGCGATTGCTATAGTCTTTAAAATTAAAAAACAACACTATTTATAAAAGAAAAAAGACTGAATTCAGTCTTTTTAGCTAATATAATCCTCAAAATATTCTGAGTTGTAGACCATAATCCTGTTATCAATAATATCAATAATTTCTTCCGTTTTGAGATCTCGGATGATGCGGTTCACACTATTGCGTGTTGATATACCACAAAAACCAGCGATGTCCTCATTTGTCACCGGAAAATCAATCAGAATTCCGTTTCTTTTCTTTATCCCAAATTCGTTAATTAAGCTATTAATGCAGGCACAAACTGCACCTTTTTTCCCATTGATTGTCATCTTTTGCAAGAGCTCTAAGTTCATGGCTAATCTTCTTTGATAAAAGTCATCAACGATACGGAACAAGGTTAAGTCACTCATCACCCATTTCCAAAACTCTTGACGTTGTACACGATAAAAACTCGCTTCTTCTGATTCGACCCGTACATTGAAAAGCGCTGAGATACCATTTTCTTGCTTTTCTTCCAGCAAGGAAACAAAGTCTGGTTCTGTTACATAAGCAATATTAAACTCACGGCCATCTCTCATAATATTGCTGATTTTAGCTACACCTTCTTTAAGTATATACACGTAATCTGACTCAATACCTTGATACATCACATAACTATGCCGTCTTTGAGTCACAACATTTACTTCTTTTTCTTCCAGTAATCGCAGTAAATATTCTATAAATTCTTTTGTCATCTTCCTTTTTTATTCATCTACTCCTTTAATACAACAGTTATTATACCACCATTTAAACGTGTTTATTAAAATAATGGCTTCAATTTTATATTAAAGCTTTTCTACTCTCCTTACTTATTTTAAAAAAATGTACATACTTTGTCGCTAACATTTGTTACTCTTCGTCTTAAGAAGAATATTTTCTATGGCATTTCGCTCCCTGCGTATTATCGTTCTAATTTGCTAAAGCAAAAAGAACTTTAAGTTGCTCACAACTCGCTTCGCTCCCTGCGTATTATCGTTCTAATTTGCTAAAGCAAAAAGAACGATAATAAAAACATGCTTTTTAGCATGCTTTTAACATTTTATTCATCAACTTGAGTGATGGTACGGATATGGAAGGCAAATTTGCCATTGTCTGTAACCATAAAACCATTATTATCCACAACATGCTGAATGGCTTGATCCATGTTGTCGAACTCTTTTATAATACTGTGTGAATTTGCTTCCCCCATAAAGTTTGGTGTTGCTTTTTCCTCATATGAAGAAATCCCACTGAATTTGAATTTCATAATTATTCTCCTCTCTGTTTTGTTCTTCTTTACTCCTTCATTATAGCACTCTTTTTACCTACTGCTCAACCAAAGCCTTTTTCTTTTTCAATTTTTGCTTCTTCACGTAAGATATATGCCAAAGCGGCAAAGACTCTTTTCTGATATAATGGCTATAATAGTGTATCGAAAGGAAGATATTGCATGAAATTTAATCACTTTTCCATCGTTGAAAAAACCTTTGACGAACAGCTCATTGAGCTAGATCATCTCGGCTTTACTTGGTCTGTTTTTTGGGAAGAAAAGAAAATCCTTAAAAACTTTTTAATGGTTGCGCCTGTCGACAGTGAAAGCATTCAAGCAACACCTACAGCCTCTTTCCAAGAATTCCTAACTTCCGATGAAGTACTCACATGGAATATCTTTTGGGCGGTAAGTTTACAATTACTAGGTTTTGTGCCAAATTTTGAGTTTCAAGTGGACCAAGCAGAAGCTTTTGCAAAATCTGTAAATTTACCGATGGTCGATGAGGAAGCGCTTCACAGTGAAAACCTCATCAGCGCGCTTTACCTCCTTCTTTGTAGCCGTCGCAAAAACGGAATGTCATTGGTTGAACATTGGGTATCTGAAGGTTTGCTTCCTTTAAGCAATACCTATCACTTTTTCAATGATAAATCGCTCGCTACTTTTGATACTGCAAACCTGATTCGTGAAACTGTCTGGGTTGAATCTCAAGTCGATACTTACAATACTGGAAAAAAAGATTTAATAAAAGTTCAAATTATTCGTCCTGTATTCGAGGGGCAATTGCCAGCAGTCATGACTGCAAGTCCTTACCATCTGGGTATCAATGAAATCGCTAATGACAAACAATTGCACGACATGAATGTGTCTTTAGAAGAAAAAGCGCCTGGAAAAATCAAGGTTACAGCACAACTTCCTAATCTTCCAGACTACGAAAAAGAACCTGCCCTAGAAGCTACTCCTGAAACGCCGACTCAAAAGTTCACGCACGGTTGGACTTATTCACTTAATGATTATTTCTTAGCACGTGGTTTTGCTTCACTTTATGTTGCCGGTGTCGGGACTCTGGATTCGGATGGTTTCCAAACTTCAGGTGATTACCAACAAATTTATAGTATGACCGCTGCGATTGACTGGCTCAATGGTCGAGCGCGTGCTTTCTCTTCCCGCAAGAGAACACAAGAAGTGACTGCGGATTGGGCCAATGGTAAAGTTGCGATGACGGGTAAATCCTACTTGGGTACAATGGCTTATGGTGCAGCAACTACCGGCATTGATGGTCTAGAAGTAATTTTAGCCGAAGCAGGCATCACCTCTTGGTACTCTTATTATCGTGAAAACGGTTTGGTGCGCTCACCTGGTGGCTATCCCGGCGAAGATTTAGACGTTTTGGCAGCATTGACTTATTCACGTAATCTTCAGGGCGCTGACTTCCTCGCGCATAATGCGCAATATGAAGCTCACCTTTCGCAAATGCTTGAGGCTCTGGAGCGTTCAACGGGCGATTATAACCAATATTGGCACGACAGGAATTATTTACCTCATGCAAAAAACACCAAGGCAGATGTTCTGATTGTGCATGGTTTACAAGACTGGAATGTTACACCAGATCAAGCCTATCATTTTTGGCAAACTCTGCCAAAAGAAACGGTTAAACACGCCTTCTTACACCGCGGCGCCCATATTTATATGAACAATTGGCAGTCTATCGACTTTAGCGAAACCATCAACAGTTATTTCACCGCTAAACTCTTAGACCGCAAGCTGACTTTGAGCTTACCTCCTCTTGTTTTGCAAGAAAATGGCAAGTCCCAAAGTTGGACAGGCGTAGACGACTGGGGCAGTACAGAGATCGCCAAATGGCCTCTTGGCAAGACGGCTGCTTCCATCCTCACGTTTGAAAATCATTATAACGAAGAAGTTTTCGAGGCCTACAGTAAAGATTTCCATAGTTTCAAAAAGGATTTGTATGAAGGCAAAGCCCAAGCAGCTGTAGTTGACTTAGAGGTTCCGACAGACATGATGGTAAACGGTCAAGTCGAACTGGACCTCAAAATCAAAGTCAACGACAGTAAGGCCCTTCTCTCTGCGCAACTTCTTGACTTTGGAAACAAGAAACGTCTCTCAGAAAACGCACAAACACTGGATCTGAAAGCTCTGGATCGTGGCCGTAATTTTATGTTAGAAAATCTGATGGAAATCCCTCTGGTGGATAGTCCTTATCAACTTATGACCAAAGGTTTCCTCAATCTGCAAAACCGTGAGGATTTGCTTACAATCAGTCCTGTCGAGGAAAACGAATGGATGACAGTAAATCTTAAATTACAGCCGACGCTTCACCAGCTGAAAAAAGGCGACAAGCTTCGTCTCTTGCTTTACAGTACAGATTTTGAACATACTGTACGTGATAACCGTGAGTTGACTTATGAAGTTGATCTTGGTGCTTCTAAGATTATCTTCCCAATTGACTCTAAATAACTGTAAAAAAGCGCCATCATTCTCGATGGCGCTTTTTTATTTTCTATAAATTAAGTTTTTTCTTTTTCATCAGTACAAGACTTGCACCTAGAAGTGTAACGATTCCTGAAACCAAAAGCCACAATCCGAGATTGTCCCCGACGATAGGAAGATTTGCTCTTGATTTGTTGATCAGTTTTCCTGCATCAATCACACCAGTCACACCTTCTTCTACCGTGACCTCTTTTGGCGTTTCATCTAAAACATAACCGTTAGGTGCTTGCGTTTCGATAAAACGATAGCGTCCTGGGCCTGGTACACTTGTAGTAACAAGACCATCAGCACCTGATTGGAGGTTGTCAACTAAAAGTTCCCAAGTTTGACTTTCTGCATTATAAGCTTCGACCTTGAAGACTGCACCTGCGAGTGCATGGTTTTGCTCATCCACTTTGAGAAGTTGGATGGCGTTGCTCTGCACATTTGGTCCTTCTACACGTCTATTTTCCAAAGTTCCAGCTTCAAAGATAGCTTGTTGACCTTCAACTACTGTAACTTCTTTTGGTGTCGTATCTAGGACATAGTTTGTTGGCGCTTGTGTTTCAATGAAGCGGTAGCGCCCATCTTCTTCTACGTCAAGTCTTACGAGACCATCCGCAGTCGATGTCAAGCCTGTCTCAATCGTTTCCCAAGTGCCATTGTTATAGAACTCTACCTTGAAGACCGCACCTGCGAGTGGGTTGCCTGCCTCATCCACTTTTTTCAGTTGGATAAGGGTTCTCATATGATTTTCAATCTCGCCAAAGTAGACCGGATTATCGTTTGTTCCGACACCCCCATCAACGATCGTCTGAACATTACTGATTGGGTTATCTGCCATGTCAAAACCGTCTGGTGCTTTTGTTTCGACAAAGCGGTAATCTCCAGGCTTACCGACCGATGTGTTGACGAAACCTTCTGCATTAGACGTTAGATTAGCAAGGTAAGTTTCCCAACGATTGGTCTCTGGGTTACGTTTTTCTAGTCTAAAGATAGCCCCCGCAACGCCTTGATTATGTTGATCAACTTTTTTCAACTGTACGGGATAAACCATCACAGGTGGTAAGATGGCTGCACCTTGAAGGTAACGGTTATAAATATTAACAGTCACATCATTATTACCGATAAGGCCCGGGATAGTTACTTTGTAGGTCGGTTGTTGCCCTTCTGGTGTTGCTTGTGGGTCTCTTTCGACTTGGGCATTACCTTCAAAGTTGCGCCCTTCAATCTCATAATTGTATTCCTTGATGGTGTATTTACCCGGTAGGAGGCCTGAGATTTTTTCATTTGTCGTTAACCCTGTCAGTTCTCCACGTTCTATACGAATCGCTTCAAAATCAGGATCATCATCCTTCGTTATCTTGATGTAGAAGTCTTCAGGGATTTGATTAAAAGTTACTCCTTCAAAATTCTTCGTCAAGTCGATCGAGCCTAAAGGCTCATAGTAGTTGTCAAAGCGGAAGACGATTTGGCTATCCTCACCTACCGTAACCGTGTGTGAAGTACTGCTGTCTTCGCCAGACTTACCCGCGTTAGCTGGGTTATCTAAATCAATAAAGCGCCAATGAGCCAATCTATGATTGTATCCTTCAACATCCATACCTGTTTCCGTGATTTCATAATCACCTAAAGGTATTTGAGCGAAGTTCACACCAGCTATAGCAACTGCATAGGAGAGCCTTCTTTCATAATAACCCTCTGCATTTAGGCTAAAGTTGAGTGACTCAAGAGTCGTTGCATCAGCACCACTAAATGTCTGCTTAGCTGTTATGGTCATTGCAAAGCTAGCCTCAGCCTGTGCTAAAGCTGCTGCATCCAAGCCATGGAAGACTTTTTGAACACGGAGCAGCTGGGTATCTGCGACTTGAGCATAGAGGTTTACAAAGCTAGCGATACCTGTTCCACCAGGTGGAACCGTTACTCGCTGGGTCGTTGCACCAGGAACATGGATATAATTATCTCCTGTAGTGTTGCTTTCAATATCTCCCCCTGTCTCGGTAACCATGTAAACACCTGGTTGCAAGTTCATAGGTTGTCCATTGGTATCCAAGAGTGTCAGAGTGACTCTACCATCATTAGCTATTGCTTGGTCAAGGACCGCTCCATCATTCAAATCAATCGTAGCCGCACCAACCGTTGTCGGCACTAAGCCAGTACTTATCACTTCAAAGTGTAATGGTGCGAGATTAAGAGAGCCATCTCTAAGAACTGCATCTAGAGTGTTGATATCGATTTTCGTTCCATCTTGACCTTGGAAGATAAACTCTTTCTGGATTTGGACTTGCCCTTGATATTGCAGTTGGAAAGTTCCGTTATTACCGAGGGTATTGACAACGATATTATCCCCTGTAGCTCGCGTTGGATCTGGTGTAATACTTTGTGTGCTGACCCATCCATCAGAAGCTGTTGGGTTTTGGGTTTTGTTAACCACGCGATTGCCATCGACATTTTGATAGAAAGGATTATCCTCACTTGGCTCAAAAGTTGCAAAAGAGTCATTAGCCGTCGCTGGCATTATCCAATCGTTCGACCAGAAGTTTGCAGGTACACTTGCACGATCAGCATTAAAGTCTGTCAAAAGACGTGCCTCGTCCAATGCGACATCAAACTTAACTTGGATCGGTGTTTGGTCTCCCGATACAGTTGTGCTGCCATTATTTGCACTTACTGTCCGCATCGGTAAGAGCTCACTCGGAATCCCCCAATGCACAAACTGATCATTTTCTTGAAGATCACGTGTTCCTGTTTCTCCAATACCGTAATCTGTCTCAACAGTTGTATCACTGAGTGCTGTATTTACACTAAAGAAGAGACGACTGATACTTTCAGCTGAACCAGACACTTCACTATTTACTGTTGCCTGCTGGAAAGGATAGACTTCTACCCTTAGAACGGCACCTGAAGAATCCGTAGCATTTCGGTAGTGACCATAGTTGTCTGCATAGTAGGTAAAACGACCGTTATCAAAAGTAGCAAGAATCGCTGCAACCTCAACACTGCTTGGTGTCAAAGCAACACCGTTTGCTCCACCTTCACCACGCACATACTCCGCCAAAGTTTCAGCAAAGTCTGTTGGCACTGATGTCGAAGGACTAAAGGTGCCCTTATCTGCAAAGGTGATGTTCTTCACCGCAGTAAAGTTCATATAATCGCCAAGAACATCAGAGAAGTCAAGAGAGTCTGAACCTAAATCTCCTTCGGCTTCGCCATCAACGATTGGCTTGTTACTTGTTTCTTGAATACTGTTGGTGATTTGTTGGAACGCTTCGCGCAAGTCTTCAATATTGCTCGCTTCGAAAAAGTCATCAGCATAGGCCAAGTCTGTTGGTGTTGTGAGGCTCGGCGTGGTATTGGCAATATTGACCGTACTTTCTGGCTGATTCCAGCGGTAACCACCAAAGCTTTCACGGTATTGTGCCAAGAAGTTGCCTGTTGTACCACTTGCAAAGTTATTGAGCAATGTCGTCATCGAGGGTGTTGTCACCGTTGGTCCCGGAAGATAGCTTGAATTTCCAGGTAAGAAACTATGACGGATGTTTGGCAAAATCTTGTCTGTATTCGTCGGAATGGGATTTAAGGTCGCATTGATGAGGTTTCTCTGTGACTCTGTCGGTTGAACACCTGTCGAGATGGTAAAGAAGCCTACATCTGCAGCTGGCTGACCTTCAGCCTCACTCGGTGCTGAGAAATACGCATCTAAAATTGTTGTTTTACGATAAGCCGCTGTCAAAGCAGTCATCACAGCAAGTCCTTGCTTACCGTAAGACCCATCCCCATAGAAAGGGCCTTGACCTGGTGCGGCAGCATTATCAATACGATTTCCGTTTGGACCAAGTACAACAGGAGCAGACGAGTCAAAGGCATAGTCAGGACGTCCCATGGTCGGCTTACCATCTGTCAACAAAATCATGTTGGGACGGCGTGTGACGTTAGCTTCTTCTGTCACGTTGCCATCAGTATCTGTTACAGGTACATTAACCTGTTTGTTGCTTGCATTCTCTAGGATACGGGCTGACTCACGAATGCCCCATTGAGTGGGTGTTGAGCCAACGACTGGAATATTAGCGGCTGGGGGAGCTATTGCTCCTTCACCTGCTGCTGTCGCATTCACGTTAACAGAATCACCTGATGAAGCGAGGGTAAAGAAGTTCCCACCTCCATTTGGCGCATAACGACCGAGATCCAAAACTTTTTGCACACGGGCATAACCACCTGTACGACCGCCATAAGCAACAACAGACACACGGTTAAGTGGGTTAGCATCCTGTAAAATACCGATAGCTTCATTAAGCGCATCAACCAGCAATGCAATACGTGAGCGACCAGCTCCTGGATCAATCTTCGTCATAGAGCCAGAAACGTCAATCGTAAAGACCGTATCCGCAGGAATCTGATAGCCTTCGCGCGTTGGCACGCTTTGAGACAAGGCTGATAGTGTAACTTCAAAGTCAGTTGCCCCCCCAAGCGTTCTTACCGTCTTATCTGTCCAGACGCGGCCATCATCAACAGCAGGAAGATTTGAGAAGATATTAGAGACATCATCGCTTGCAGGATCAGCTACCTTACTGCCTGCAATAACTGACCAAGGATAACCAGCCGTCGGCAAGACCGAACTCAGTCCCAGCCCACGTTCTCTTGGCGTTGTACCTCCTAGCGTAGCTGCTGCTTTCTCTGCTTTCTCCGTTTTCTCTGTTTCAGCTTCCGCTTTTTCCTTTTCGGTTGCCTTTAGTGGCACCGTTAAGACTTGATCTCCTAAAGTTACTTGAATCTCACCGTCTGTGATGCTCTCTTTAACGATTTGTAATTTTAGTGAGAAGTTACCTGTACTGGCTTTCGTCAAGCTTAGAACAACTTTATTGTCATCCACTTTATAAGTTGCCTCAGGTATTTCTCCAAGTCCTTCTTCTTGTTCTGTGGCAATAAAATCTGCCCCAGATAGAGTAATCTCTGTGTTTTCGGATGCTTCACTTTCTTTCACCTCGCCTTGGAGGGTAAGAAATTCTGGCTCTGCTTCATTATCCAGCTCAGCCACCGTAAGATTGACTCTTGGCGGTTCTCCCCCAAGGTCTAAGGTATCAGCTATCGCTCGAAGAGATGAACCTGGAAAAATCTGCGCTACAAGCAAAGCAATAGCAGCGATGTTCAATACTTTCGAGAGTAATTTACGCTTCATAAAACGAACTCCTTTGTAGTTTCGATACTTCAAGGGTATTTTTACACATTTTTACCCTATTGTATATTTTATATAACTTAAGTTTAACATAAGTTTACTTTTTGTCAAATCCTTTTCTTTAAATACCCAAACAAACAATAAAGACACATTCGTAATCTTTTTGTATATTTTATTTTTCATCAGCCACAACTCCGTCTATCCAGAAGTTTGCTATAATAAAGCCATGTACAAGTCATTCATTTACGAAAGCTATGGGCTGCCTCATCAGGTATTAACCCTTAAAGAAAGGTGTCAACCAAGTTTACACCCTCAAGAACTCCTTGTAAAAATGCTCTATGCCCCGGTAAATCCTTCGGATTTAATCCCGATGACAGGCGCTTATGCCCATCGGATAAGTTTACCTGCTGTTGCTGGCTATGAAGGAGTTGGGCTAGTAGTCGATGTCGGAAGCTCACTTTCACGAAAGCTTATCGGACAACGCGTTTTACCCTTGGAAGGAGAGGGTACTTGGCAAACTTATGTCAAATGCCCTGCTTCCCATACTTTTGTCATCCCTGAATGCTTAGACTCAATATCTGCCAGCCAACTCTATATTAATCCTCTGACAGCTTGGCTTCTCTGTACAGAAGTACTGAACCTTCATCCTGGGCAAAAACTAGCTGTTAATGCAGCAGGATCTGCTATTGGGCAAGTCTTTGCCCAACTTTCACGCATCTTAGGCTTCGACTTTATCGCTATTACCCGAGATGATAAGAAACACAAACTTTTAAAGGAGCGTGGAGCTCATGAATTACGCACAAACTTAATCAATTTAGAAGTAGATGCTGCTATTGATTGTGTCGGTGGAAAAGCAGGAACTGATTTGGCTGCTTGTGTCCGATCAGGTGGGAGGTTTCAAGCGCTTGGTCTACTTTCAGGTCAACAGGTAGATTGGGCAAAATTAGCCAAACTTCCCATCGACGTCAGCATCTTTCACCTGCGGCATTGGAATACCAAACTCAGTCCTGAAGAGTGGCAAAAAAGTCTGCAAACTTTAGCTAACTTGGTTGTTGATGGACACTTAATCCTCAACCAAGCTGTGGACATTATCCCTTATGACCAACTTATTGAAGCTTTAGAGTATTCACAAAAAAACAAACGCCTGATTTCATTCATACAAAAAACGCACGAGCTTTAACTCGTGCGTTTTTTTATTTTATTCTATTATAAGAATTGAGCCATATGTTCAAGAACTTTTTCTTTACCTAAAAGAGCGATTGTTTCAGGTAATTCTGGACCGTGCATACTACCAGAGGCAGCTATACGGATCGGCATCCAAAGATTTTTCCCTTTAACACCTGTTTCTTTTTGCGTTTCTTTGAAAAGTGGGAAGATGTTTTCGGCAGTGAAATCTTCTAAGTTTTCAAGTTTCGCGCGGAAAGCACCCACCGCAACGGGTGAAGTTTCCAAGTCCATCATTTGACGGGCTTCATCTGTGAGTTCTGGGAATTCACCAAAGAAGAGATCTGTTAACTCAAGAATTTCTTCTGCATACTTCATTTGCGGCTTATAAAGTTTAACCAGTTCTTCTGCACGCGCATCAAAACGGCCAGCTTCTTCAAGGAAAGGTTTTGTCAATTCGAAGACAGATTCAAACTCTGCATGCTTGATGTATTCGTTGTCCATCCATTCCAGTTTCTTTTGGTCAAACGCTGCTGGAGATTTACTCAAACGTTTTTCATCAAAAAGTTTCACAAGTTCTTCTGGGCTGAATTTTTCTTGTTCTCCCCCTGGGTTCCATCCTAAGAGAGCAATAAAGTTGAAGATTGCATCTGCCATGAAACCTTTTTTACGGTAATCTTCGATAAATTGAAGCGTGTTAGTATCACGTTTCGACAACTTTTTACCTGTTTCAGAGTTAATAATTAATGTCATATGGCCAAAGACAGGTGCTTCCCATCCTAAAGCTTCATAAACCATCAACTGTTTCGGTGTATTCGCAATATGATCATCACCACGAATAACGTGTGAAATTTGCATATCATGATCATCTACTACTACGGCAAAGTTGTAAGTTGGATAACCATCGCGTTTTTGAATAACCCAATCACCACCTATATTCCCACCTTCAAATTCGATATCGCCTTTAACCATATCTGTCCATTTGTAGATGGCTGTTTCATTTACAGAAATACGAACAACTGGTGTAATCCCTGCAGCTTTACGTTCTGCAACATAAGCCTCTTTCTCAGCTTCTGTCATCCCTGCATATTCATTAACATAATGAGGTGCAACACCTGCTGCTTCTTGTGCTTCGTGATCAGCTTCAAGCTCTTCTGGTGTTTTATAAGAATAATAAGCTTTACCTTCATTCAAAAGTTGGTCAATATATTTTTGATAAAGTTCTAAACGTTCTGATTGACGGTAATTTTCATGTGTTTCTGGGCTTTCATCCCAGTCAATCCCCAACCAACGTAGGTTTTCAAGTTGAGAGCGTTCCCCATCTTCTACGTGACGTTCACGGTCTGTATCTTCGATACGAATGATGAAATCTCCATTGTAATGACGCGCAAAAAGATAGTTAAAAAGTGCAGTACGGGCATTACCAATATGTAAAAGCCCTGTGGGTGATGGTGCATAGCGCACACGAATGTTATTAGACATATTTTTCTCCTGTTAGTTTCGGTCCTTTTTATTCTACCATATTATGAGCAATGTTTCTAACAGTGAGTCATTATAAAATCATACTGTAATTAAAGAAACACAAGCTTCATTGACTCGACAAGGAGGACCATGTTAGAATAGAGATATGACTAAAATTACATATGACAAAGCAAAAATCACAGACATTGATGATGTGATGCACATTGAAGAGACTTCTTTCCCGGCGGATGAAGTTCTCTCACGCGCTTCAATGTTAGAACGTATCCAAGTCATTCCTGAGCGCTTTTTTGTCGCTCGAAATGAAGAAGGTAAGGTGGTCGGTATCCTTGTGGGCCCAACTTCTGATAAATGTTACCTGACAGACGATATGTTTGAAAAAACAGAAGCAAGTCTTCCGACTGATCGCTTTCAAATTATCGTCAGCCTTGCTGTCGATAGTGAATACCAAGGACTGGGTATTGCTACAACATTGCTTGATTTGATGAAAGAAGCTGCAGCTGAGGAAAGTCGTCAAGGCATCAGCTTGACTTGTGTAGAAAACCTTATTCCTTACTACGAACGCTATGGTTTCGTTTCTAAAGGAATTTCCGACTCACAACTTGCAGGAGAAACATGGTACAACATGGTTCTACCTCTATGAAAAAACGCTGCTTAAGCAGCGTTTTTTTATTTATTCACTTATGACTTCATCAATATCTGTGTAAACCATATTATAGAAGTCAGCTACAGGTTTACATGTCAATTTACCATGGTCCGCATTTAAACCTTCTTTAAGCCCTGGGTTAGCTCTCAAAGCTTCTTTGTAACCTTTGTTTGCTATAGCTAAACCATTTGCAAGGGTTGCATTATTTAAGGCAGCTGTAGAAGTTACGGGAACAGCACCAGGCATATTACCAACACAGTAATGGATAACACCTTCTTCTTCAAAAACAGGATTGTCATGATAAGTCACATGAGAACTTTGACATGTCCCCCCTTGGTCAATCGCTACATCGACAATAACTGCGCCTTTTTTCATCAAAGGCAGATGTTCACGACGAATAAGTTGAGGTGTTGCTGCACCAGGGATAAGCGCTGCACCAATCACTAAGTCTGCTTTTGAAATAAGATCTTTGACTGTGTGATCTGTACTGTAAACAGTATTTACACGTCCCTCATAAAGTTTATCTAGTTCTGTTAAAGCATCTAAATTTACATCTACAGCAGTAACATTTGCATGCATACCAACAGCCATTGCAACAGCATTACGCCCTACAACCCCGGCACCACCAAGTACAAGAACATTTGCTGGAAGAACGCCAGTCACTCCGCCAAGAAGAACACCCCGTCCACCAAAAGGACGTTCTAAATACTTTGCACCTTCTTGAACAGATAGACGCCCCGCGATTTCTGACATTGGTTTAAGTGCTGGGAGAGCACCATTACGGTCACGTATGGTTTCATAAGCAATAGCGACAATTTTCTTATCTAAAACAGCTTTTGTCAGTGCTTTGTCTGCTGCTAAGTGGAAATAGGTATAAAATATTTGTCCCTCACGCATCAACGAATATTCTGGTTCAAGTGGTTCTTTAACCTTAATAATCATATCTGCTGTTTCATAAATATCTTCGGCAGTTGGTAGGATATTACACCCAACTGCTGTGTAAAGTTCATCAGAATATGATGACCCCTCACCTGCTCCTTTTTGAATATAGACATCATGTCCAGCTGCAACATAAGCTGCAGCGAATTCTGGTGCAAGGCCTACACGATATTCGTGTTTTTTGATCTCTGTTGGAACACCTATTTTCATAAATTTATCCTCCATATAGATATATGTTCGGGGCTTTTCCCCTTTTTATTTAAAACCATAATACGATAAAAGCGAGAATGTAACCGCCTTCATACTTAGAATAACATTTCTAAAGTTTTATTGCAACTATGAACTTATACGTATTTTTATTGTTAATGTAACAAAAAAAAAGCAAACTTTTTCAAGTTTGCTTTTTAATTGTCAATCCCAATCGCCTGTCTCAAATTTTACGATATCTCCCGTATAGACATCAATGTAAAACTCATGGGAAAGACCATCTGTTCCACGGTATTCAAGCTCCCAAACACGTGTTCCTGCCTCACGATCAATGCCTGAATGATTACGGAAAGTAGCCTGAATATTTCGTGACTGTAGGTGCCTTTCCGCAATTGCTCGTGCTTCGTCCAGGCCTATCTGCCGACCTTGCTGACCTGCTGCAGGAAGCTGTTCTGGGGCTGCTACTGGTAAATCTTGCGCAGGTGGCGGTGGTTCTTCTTGTACCGGTGGTTGCTCTGCTAAGGGAGGCTCAATGTCAATCACATTCATATCTTCTGCTTGTTGTGGAGGTTGCTGCTGATGCGTGAGTTGTTGGCGCTCTTGTTGTTCCTCAATAAAGTCAAGGGCGATGTACAAACCTCCAAGAGCCAAGATGACCACTCCTGCAATCGAGGCGATGATAATCAAAAGCCTATTTCTGTCCCTCTCCATTTTTTTCTCCTTTCTATATTTTTTATTAGAAAAAAATAAGTTTTTTATTACTTATATTATAACAAAGGACATTTTATAACTAAAAAGATATGCAAACATCAAAATTTTCCATAAATAAAAAGAAGTCCTTGGACTTCATTTAAATTCTATAATCTCAGCTCCATCTCTAAAACTTTCATGGACTAAGGAATGAATCTTAAGTTTGATAATAGCCATATTTGTCGCATTTTCATGTAGTTTAAGCAGATTTGGCTCATGTTTAACAACTTCTTTTGCAGATAAACCTTCTAAAATCTCGGCATCCACCTGATTAGAGGATAAACGCTCCCCTTTTTCCAAGCTGTCAAACCATGTGGTAAAAGAAACCCGAGGTCTGACCTTGATGTTTTGCACCTTACTGGCATGCTTATCAGCAACCATATAAAATACATTTTCTTCATGTACTGATTGGATAAAGCTCATGATTGTCGTTTCTTGCATGCCGTCTTTTGTTTGGCAACTCAAAATGAGGTAACCAGGAAGGCCGGATAATACTTGTCTGACCTTTCCCCCTTGACCTTGCGCACCAACGCTAGTTGCTTTTTTATTGGTTTTCAACACAGTCAACAGGACTAAAGGCAAGGTTAATACTGTATAGGAGACAAGTACAGCCAGAACGAAAGTTAAACTTTTATTTTGTAAAAAATTTGTCGAAACAATACCAGTAAGAACAAGTGCTGCTAGTATGTAGATCAGAAAAAGTTGTAAAAAGCGCTTAAAGTACATATTTCTCCCTATTTTGCATTAACGAGTTCAGCAAAAATCATACGTCCTGCACTTGTTTGCAAGACTTTTGCGACCTCAACCAAAACTTTTTGATCAATCATTTTGGCCGTATCTTCAATGACAATCATCGTACCATCCGGCAAATAAGCCACACCTTGTTGACGTTCAGAACCTTCACGAATAATCGTTACTTCAATCTGTTCTCCAACCACTAGCTGTGTCTTAACAGCATTTGCGAGATCATTAATATTCAAGACAATAACGCCTTGGATTTCCGCGACTTTATTCAAATTAAAGTCGTTTGTAACTAATTTTGCACTGATTTCGCTGGCATAGCGAAGCAGTTTAGTGTCAACCTCACGTATGTCCTTATAGTCTTTGTTTGAAATTTCCACATTGTCAAACTCTTTCAGGGAGTTTACAAGATCTAAACCTCGACGACCTTTGGCACGTTTCAGTGGGTCAGCACTGTCTGAAATAAGTTGAAGCTCTAGCAATACAAAATTCGGCACGATAACTTTATCACTGATAAATCCTGTTTTTAGAACATCCAAAATACGACCATCAATGACCGAACTTGTATCCAAAATCATAGCATGTTGAACTTGAACCTCTTCTTTTACAAGAGGCTTATCCACTGCAGCGACTTCTTTACGTTTACGAAAAACGATTTTAAAGATTTCATCCCCTCGCTTATCAAAAACAGTATAGCCTAGATACAGCAGACCAATAATAAGCACAAAAGAAATAATGTTACTCAATACTGGAATACCGAGTAAAGAGAGAGGAGTGGTTAAAAGCACACCTACGGTCAGACCCAAAATGGCACCAATAAAATTAAACACCATCTTTGAGAGATTGACTCTCGTGATTTTTTGATCTAGTTTTTTCAAAGCTCGCATCAGCAAATTGGACATAAAGAATGATAAAATAACAAAAATAATTGCTCCAATTAACCCATTTACAATTTCCTGATTAAAAGCATTTCCCTCTTGTCTAAAGAGGTGCCATACCCAAGGGAGAGTTGTGATACCCAAAGAGGCACCCACAATACCCATGAGAACATGAATTATCCAACGACGCATAAGACTTCCTTTCCATACATAGCCTCTATTTTTTTATAACTAAAAAGCTCTGTGTCAATTATATCACACATCATAACAAGATACCTGTTTGTCTCATTACAATTATGACAGAATGACTCACAAAGCCTCTTTTTTTAACCAAATACTTTTTTCAAACATTCAGATAAAGTTGTCACACCAACCACTTTCAAGTTTTCTGGAGTATTTACGCCTGCTAAGCTATTCTTAGGCGCATAAACTTTTTGGAAACCTAATTTACTCGCTTCATTAAGACGTTGCTCCATGCGTGTGACACGACGGATTTCACCAGTTAAGCCAATTTCACCAATAAAGCAATCGCGTGCATCTGTTGGCTCTTCTTTGTAGCTAGAAGCAATAGCTACTGCAACTGCTAAGTCAATTGCAGGCTCATCCAATTTAACGCCACCTGCTGACTTCAAGTAAGCGTCTTGTTGCTGCAAAAGAAATCCGGCCCGCTTTTCAAGTACTGCCATGATTAAACTCACACGGTTAAAGTCTAAACCGGAGGTTGTACGTTTGGCATTCCCAAACATGGTTGGTGTAGTCAAAGCTTGAATTTCAACTAATATTGGACGAGTACCTTCTAATGCACAAACAATAGCAGATCCGGTAGAACCCTCGAGACGTTCTTCCAGAAAGACTTCACTCGGGTTGGTTACTTCCACTAAACCACTGCCTTGCATCTCGAAAATTCCAATTTCATTTGTTGAACCAAAGCGGTTTTTGACCGCACGTAAAATTCGGAATGTATTTTGGCGTTCTCCTTCAAAATACAAGACGGTATCAACCATATGTTCCAACATACGTGGGCCTGCAAGTTGCCCTTCCTTGGTAACATGTCCCACAATAAAAGTCGCAATATCGTTAGTTTTGGCCAATTGCATTAATTCTCCTGTCACCTCACGCACTTGACTAACTGAACCCTGGGTACTCTGAATTTCAGGCGTCATGATAGTTTGAATCGAATCTACAATAAGAAAATCTGGCTGTAGACGTTCCACTTCATTTCGGATACTTTGCATATTGGTTTCGGCATAAAGATAAAAATCTGTATCAATGTCGCCCAAACGCTCAGCACGCAGCTTAATTTGTTGAGCTGACTCCTCCCCACTCACATAAAGGACCCGCCCTCTTGAAGCAAGTTGTGTAGATACTTGAAGCAGTAGAGTCGATTTACCAATCCCTGGATCGCCCCCAATAAGGACAAGACTTCCTGGAACAACACCGCCTCCAAGGACTCGGTTAAACTCATCTAGGTCGGTTTCCACGCGCGGTGTATCAAAAAGTTCAACCTGATCTAACTTCATGGGTTTAGAGTGCTGACCTGTCAAACTTACTCTCTGATTTTTTACCTCTTGGACTTCTACTTCTTCCACAAAGGAGCCCCAAGCGCCACAATTGGGACAACGTCCGAGTTTTTTTACTGATTTATAACCACATTCTTGACAAAGAAATGTTGATTTTTTTTTAGCTATTTTTCTGTCCTCATTTCTATTATTCTTATAGACTTTTATTCGTATTTTTGTTAAAATAATTATGGTTTAACTGTAAGCCGCTATAGCTCAGTCGGTGGAGTTGGAAGCACTTCTTCCAATATGTAGATAGAGATTTGCAAAGCAAATCCTCATCTGTTGCTCTCCGAGTGGGCGAAAACACAAATATAGCCGCTGTAGCTCAGTCGGTAGAGCAACACCATGGTAAGGTGGAGGTCGATGGTTCGATTCCATTCAGTGGCATGACTAAATTTTAGCCTTTTGAGGCTTTTTTATTTTCCCTATTATCTGATTATAACATATCAAAAGACGGAGTTCACTGACTGTTTCCCTTTCTTCTCAAAGAATTTTTCAAATCTTTAAAACATCTTCCTTATGATAACTCAATATAATAAAAATGGTAGTGTCGTCACAACTACCATTTTTATTATATTTACTAGAGAAGTACAGTCTAAGACACTCTGTACAGCTTATTTTTAGCTTTAAACAACGTTATTGTCCGAGAAGTTCTTTTACATTTTTTACAAATTCGTCCTTGTCTTTTGATCGTTCCCAGACAGTTAAAATTTCATTATCCGTCATACTGTGGGAATCAATACCCGCTTCATAAAGTGCAATCCGTGCTTGACCTAAGTCCGTGGTACTGCCTGATTCAGTTCTTATCGTGTGATCTGCTTCTGGAGCTTGGGGATCTGGAGATACTTTGGAAGCCTCTGTACTGGTACTATCCTTACTTGTTGATTCTTGTATTTTTTCTGGCTTAGACTGGTCTGCACTTACATCACTTTTTGATGTTTCTGTACTTTCTTTGCTTTTTCCTGCCACTGTACTGGAATCCGTCTGCGGTTTATTATTTGTTTGATGATTTCCACATCCAGATAAACCAAGCATACTGACAACGAGTAGAACTACTACTGATATTTTTTTCATGGTTTTCTCCTACTTAATCGCAAATACAGGACGACCTGCATTCCAATCCATAGCATCTTGACTAGGGCGCCCCCATAATTCACGTAAAGTTGTTTTTCCTGAAGGATAAAATAGCTTCCCATAAGGATCATTAATATTTACTCGTCCATTAGTGGCGTCATAGTCGGAAACGACAACGGCATGACCGATACCCACATTAATATAAAAGATGAGAGGATATCCTGCTCTGAGCAAAGTTTCTGCTCGGTTGATATTACTAATAACCTCTACACCACGCCCATAAGCTTTCGCCGTATTGATCAAATCCTTACCTGAGAGTCCAAAGCTCTCTTGGCTAATCGCATCTGCTTTTTTAGCAACAATTCCTGGATCAACATTTTGTCCATAGCTTCCACGTAGAATCATAGCCAAACTCGTAGGCACACACCCAGAAACTCCTACATTGGAGCCATTCAATCGGTTATTCTTCCATCTTGCATCCAACTGAGAATAATATATTGGTTGATTAGCATATGGCTGAGGTGCTGCAGGAAGCTTCTGATTATTCACTACAACACTATAGAAACGATAGAGAAATGCGGCCATCTCTCCACGGGTAATATCCGCATCAGGTTTAAAAGATGTTGCTGTATATCCTGTCGTTATCCCCTTTGAACTTAGCCAGCCTATATCATTTTTAAACATATGATTTTGGACATCCCAAAATTTTGGATTATATTTTGCAGAAGCAGGGGTTTTTCCTGATTCTTTTGCCATTCTGTGTAGAAAGGCCGCCATTTGTCCACGAGTTACCTTACCATTAGGATTATAGTGAGGGGCTGTCCCATTGGATACTGTTGTCGCTGTCAACCAAAGGATTTGGTTTTTATACTGACTAACGTCTGTATAAACATTGAAAGGTGCTTTGTATGCTGGAGCTCCTGCCAAGCGGTGTAGAAACACAGCCATCTCTCCGCGTGTTACTTTTGCATTAGGGTTATAGGTGGTTGGTGTATAGCCTGTCGTAATGCCACGTCCATAAATCCAGTTGATGTTATTTTTGAACATTGACTGTGAGATATCTCTAAAAGGAGACCCCGAATTTTTTACTGGTAATTGTTTAAGACTGACACCCACTCTCGGGAGATTTTTGCGTGAGAAATACTCTTGGGCAACCGGCTTCTTGCTCACTTCCTTCTCGTTATTTTTCTCCTCTGGTTTTTCGGTTGTGTTTCCTGGAGTTGTCCCTATTTCTTCAGTTTCCTTGTCTGAAGAGTGAGAACTCTGATGGTCACTTTCAGAACCACTTTCTTCAAGAGAGCTATCAGCAGTAGAGCTATTTTCAGAACTTTCTTCTAAACTACTAGAAGCTTCTACCTCTTCTTGTCCGTTACTCGATATCGGGGCACTACTGTCCATATTTGTTGCTATAAGTTCACTGGCACCTACCAAGGTTCCTTGTGTGGACGATAAAAAGAGAGCGCTAAGCATGAGTATTTTTTTATATTTTTTCACAAATGATATTCCTTTTTTTCATAAATTCCTATTCATACGTCCTTAACAAAAAAGCGTCCTCGTGATTTATTACAATCATTCCACACTACAACAGACACTATATCCTCTCCTAAGTTCGTAGTCCATAATTTGATTATACCATATCAAAGGAAAGAATTTTCTACTATTTTAAATTTCACAGTTAAAAAAAGCCCCTTCACATAAAAGAGACAAAAATTTTTTTATAAAAAGCAAAAAAAAAAAACATATTGAGTGAACTACCGAAATAAATATTTCGGCAGACAGAGCTAGACTAAGCAGTGCTACTCGACGTTTATACGTCAACTCAAACACAGCGCCATCATCATAACACTCAATAAGTAATCTTATATAATATTTAAATCCGAACTCTCTTAAACAAGCTCGATGATTGCCATAGGGGCAGCATCACCACGACGTGGTTCAACTTTCAAGATACGAGTGTAACCACCGTTACGGCCTTCGTAGCGTTTAGCAATATCGTCGAACAATTTTTGAAGTGCAGTTGGGAAAGTTTCAGTTTCTTCGTTGAAATCTTTAATAGCGATTTCGTTACGAACGTAAGCTGCTGCTTGACGACGAGCGTGCAAGTCACCACGTTTACCAAGAGTGATCATCTTTTCAACTGTTTTACGGATTTCTTTAGCACGAGCTTCAGTTGTAACGATTGTTTCGTTGATGATAAGATCAGTTGTCAAATCACGAAGCATAGCTTTACGTTGTGAAGATGTGCGTCCAAGTTTACGGTAACCCATTTTTTTCCTCCTGTATTATTTTCGTTTTTTGAGCTCCAAGCCCAAGTCAGTCAATTTAACCTTGACTTCTTCTACTGATTTGTGACCGAGGTTTTTGACTTTAATCATGTCAGCTTCACTCATTTCCACAATATCAGCTACGGTATTGATTCCAGCGCGTTTCAAACCATTATAAGCACGAACTGAGAAGTCCATTTCTTCGATAATTTTATCGAGAACACGTTCTGTTTTAACTTCTTCTTTAGCCACGAGAGTTTCAGATTCTGAAGCTGTTTCTGACAAGTCAACAAACAAGTTCAAGTGATCTGTCAAAATCTTCGCAGAGAGAGACAAAGCATCGTCAGCAACGATTGTGCCGTTAGTAGTGATTTCCAAAGTCAATTTATCGTAAGATGCATCACCACCTACACGAGCTGGTTCTACTTGATAGTTAACTTTGCTAACTGGTGTGTAAATTGAGTCCACAGCAATTGTACCGATAGGTGCACCTTCGACTTTGTTTTCGTCAGCAGGAACATATCCGTAACCTTTGTTTACTGTCATCACAGCACGCATAGAATGACCTTCTGCGATAGAGAAAAGATAATGGTCTTTGTTGACAATTTCGATATCACTATCTGTCAAAATGTCACCTGCAGTTACTGTCATAGGTCCAGTAACGTCAAGCTCAATTTGTTTTTCATTTTCAACGTAAGATTTGATCGCAAGTCCTTTAATAGCAAGGATGATTTGGACCACATCTTCACGTACACCAGGGATTGTTGCGAATTCGTGTTGAACACCTTCAATTTGGATTGAAGTAACAGCAGACCCAGGCAATGAAGACAAGAGAACGCGACGCAAAGAATTACCTAAAGTTGTACCATAACCACGTTCAAGCGGCTCTACTACAAACTTACCGTAAAATTCTGTTTCGTCAAATTTAATAATTTTTGGTTTTTCAAACTCAATCATGTATAGTCTCCTCTAAAAGAAAAGTAAAGTGATTTTGCAACTCACTAACGATTATACACGACGACGTTTTGGAGGACGTGCACCATTGTGAGGTACAGGAGTCACATCACTAATAGAAGTTACGTTAAGACCAGCAGCCGCGAGTGCACGGATTGCAGATTCACGACCTGAACCAGGACCTTTAACTGTAACAGATACTGTTTTCAACCCTTGCTCTTGAGCAGCTTTAGCAGCAGCTTCAGATGCCATTTGTGCAGCGAATGGTGTAGATTTTTTAGAACCTTTGAAACCAAGTGAGCCTGCAGATGACCAAGCAAGAGCGTTACCATGAACGTCAGTAATCATAATGATAGTGTTGTTAAAAGTTGATTGAATGTGGGCGATACCAGTTTCAATATTCTTTTTCACACGACGTTTACGAGTAATTTTTGCCATTTTAACTCCTTTCTAGATTATTTTTTCTTACCAGCGATAGCTTTAGCAGGACCCTTACGAGTACGTGCGTTGTTTTTTGTGTTTTGTCCACGTGTAGGAAGTCCACGACGGTGACGCATACCACGGTAGCTACCAATTTCCATTAAGCGTTTGATGTTGAGGTTTACTTCACGACGAAGATCTCCTTCGAGTTTCAAGCCGTCAAGTTCACGACGAATTGCGTCTTCTTGATCAGATGTAAGATCTTTAGTACGTACATCTTCTGAAACACCTGCAGCAGCAAGCACTTTTTTAGCAGTTTGAAGTCCAACACCGTAAACGTATGTCAATGAAATAACGATACGTTTTTCGTTTGGAATATCAACTCCAGCAAAACGAGCCATAATTTAATAGTTCCTTTCTATCCCTGACGTTGTTTATGTTTTGGATTTACAGGGCAAATTACCATAACACGACCGTTACGACGAATTACTTTACAGTATTCGCAGATTGGTTTAACTGATGGTCTTACTTTCATTGTGTCTTCCTTTCTATGGTTACTGTGCTTTCGCACTCAATGAATGTCCAGGTTATTTAAAACGGTAGGTAATGCGTCCACGTGTCAAATCATATGGTGACATTTCCACTTGCACGCGGTCGCCAGGCAGGATACGGATATAATTCTTACGAATTTTTCCAGAAATCGTCGCCAAAACTTTGTGACCATTTTCAAGTTCAACAGTGAACATCGCATTCGGCATAGTATCAACTACTTTACCTTCAATTTCGATAACATCATCTTTTGCCAAGCAAAAGTACCTCCTTAAAAATCCCCGAAAGATACAAGTGTATCTAAAAAGTCGGACTGATATATTATAGCACACTGACTGACAAATAACAAGTCCTCTATTTATTTTTTTCCTTTATTTTTCTTTCTGTTTTAATATTAACCGGTTGACATTTAATAGGAGGCGTGTTATCATTAACCAGTAAACGAAAGGAGAGGGATTATGCATACAAATTTAGAAACCCAAATTGATCAATTTTTATCTCAAGTCATGCAATTTGCTGAAAACAAGCACGAAATTCTTCTCGGAAAGTGTCAGAGTGATATTAAATTAACTTCTACTCAAGAACACCTCCTGATGCTCCTGAACGGAGAACCAACAACAAATGCTCGGATGGCAGAAACCCTCTCGGTTTCCCCTGCTGCCATCACCAAAGCTTTAAAAAAGTTACAAGATTTAGAACTTATATCGCCCACCAAAAGTGAGACCGATGAACGTGTTGTTTTATGGAATCTAACAGAAAAAGCACTGCCCATTGCACGTGAACACGCTGCACATCACGAGGCAACACTAGACAGTTATCAGCAACTTACACAGAAATATACAGAAGATGAACAAAAAGTAATCCAAGACTTTCTTCATCAACTTGCTGAAAAATTTAAGTAGTTTAGAAAGTAAATAAAAATTATGCCTTATATTGATGTTCAAAATGTAAGCTTTTATTATGACAACAATCCTGTTTTAGAAGATGTGAGTTACTCCGTTAACCCGGGGGAGTTCGTAACTTTGACCGGAGAAAACGGCGCTGCAAAGTCAACGCTAATCAAAATAACGCTCGGTATTTTAAAACCGAAGTCAGGTAAAATCATCATCGCACGCCACGACACACAAAATCGCCGTTTACGTATCGCCTACGTCCCACAACAAATCTCAAGTTTTAATGCAGGCTTTCCCTCAACTGTTCATGAATTTGTTCGCTCTGGACGCTACCCACGCAAAGGTTGGTTCCGTAAACTTAATGCACATGATGAGGAACACGTGGAAGCTGCGCTTAATGCTGTAGGCATGTGGGATTTTCGCCATAAAAAAATCGGAGAACTTTCCGGTGGACAAAAGCAACGTATCATCATTGCCCGTACGTTCGCTTCTGACCCTGATGTATTTGTTCTGGATGAACCAACTGTCGGCATGGACGATGTAACCACAGAAGCCTTTTACGAGCTCATGGCTCATGCTGCACATGAGCATGGTAAAAGCGTCCTCATGGTTACACACGATCCTGATTCTGTTAAAAAATACATGGACCGAAACATCCATCTCGCTCGAGACAAAAATGGAAAATTTGAATGTTTTGAAGTCCATGGCACTCCTAATGGAAAAATGAAAAAGGAGGTAAAAGCTAATGCTTGAAATCCTCTCTTATGACTTTATGCGTAACGCCTTACTGGCGACA
The DNA here is from genome assembly GCF_037892375.1 of Lactococcus formosensis. Taxonomy (NCBI): domain Bacteria; kingdom Bacillati; phylum Bacillota; class Bacilli; order Lactobacillales; family Streptococcaceae; genus Lactococcus; species Lactococcus formosensis. The sequence continues at coordinate 544,379 of NZ_CP141721.1, forward strand.
ACAGCCATCTCACTCTTTGCACCACTTCTCGGTGTTTTCCTTGTCCTTCGTCGTCAGTCCTTACTCTCTGATACACTCTCGCACGTTTCTCTAGCAGGTGTTGCTTTCGGAGTCCTCTTTAGTTTAAATCCTACGTGGACAACTTTAATTGTCGTTATTATTGCTGCTATCTTTATGGAATTTCTCCGGACTGTCTATAAAAATTACCTTGAGCTCGCAACGGCTATTTTAATGTCTGCTGGGCTCGCTTTAGCCATGTTTATTATCAATGTGGCAGGAAGTAAAACCAGCATTAGTATCGACCAATACCTTTTTGGTTCTATTGTAACTATTGCTACCCCACAAGTTGTAATGCTCTACATCATCGCTCTGATTGTTCTTGCTGGATTTATCTTCTTCCTCCGTCCACTTTATGTAATGACTTTTGATGAAGATACCGCATTAGTAGATGGCCTTCCTGTCCGAGCCATGTCAATGATTTTTAATATCGTGACTGGGCTGGCAATTGCCTTGATGATCCCAGCCTGTGGCGCCCTACTGGTTTCCGCAATCATGGTTTTACCTGCTAGTGTTTCTATGCTTATTGGAAAATCCTTTAAAACCGTACTCATCTGGTCGGTCATCATTGGATTTATTGGTATGAACAGTGGATTAATAATTTCTTATTATTTCAATGCACCTGCAAGTTCTGCGATTACCTTGATCTTCGTTGCACTTTTTTTAATTGTTTCCTTATTGAAGCGTCTTTTCCGAAGATAAATAAAAAACCTGAGCTAATGCTTAGGTTTTTTATTTTTAGCCAAGTACAGCCTTAATGTCTTCTGTTACTTTTTCCATTTCTTGTCCACCATCAACAGATTTAACTAAACCAAGTTCTGTATAGTGTTTCAAGATTGGCGCTGATTCTTTGATATTTACTTCTAGGCGATTTTTAACTGTTTCTGGAACATCATCGGCACGTTGATAAAGATCATGTCCACCACATACATCACATGTGCCTTCAACTTTTGTAGGTTTGAAGAGTTTGTGATATGTTGCACCACATGTGCGACAGATATAACGTCCGCTTAAACGTTCGACCAAGATATCTGGATTTACTTCAATATTGATGACAGCATCAAGTTTAATGCCAAGTTCTACCAACATTTTGTCCAAAGCTTCTGCTTGGTCAAAGGTACGTGGGTATCCATCAAGCAAGAAACCTGAAGCTTTAATGTCATCCTGTGCCAAACGTTCTTTGACGATACCGTTTGTTACTTCATCTGGAACCAAAGCGCCTTTGTCGATATAAGATTTAGCAAGTTTGCCCATCTCTGTTTCATTTTTCATCGCTGCACGGAACATATCTCCTGTAGAGATGTGATTTACACCGTAATTTTTGACGATAAATTCTGCCTGTGTACCTTTACCTGCGCCTGGCAAGCCCATGATTAACAAGTTCATTGTTTTCTCCCGTTTTCTTCTTACAAGTTTTACTATAGATGCTGCAACTCTTGCTTATGAGTTTACAGACAACATAATATAAATTATACCTTAATATTTTACCGCATTTCTTACGATAAATAAAGAAAAACCTTGCCGAAGCAAGATTTTTTTAGCCTTCAATCGGATTATCCATAAATCCTTTGTAGTTTTTCTTGTAAAGATAACCTTCAAGCTGTTTAACTGCTTGAATAGCCACCTGAATCAAGATCAGAAGGGAAGTCCCTCCAAGTGCAACTATTTTTGGTAAGCCCCAAATGTTTTGAGCAACGATTGGTAAAATCGAGATAAAACCAAGGAATAAAGCTCCAACTGTTGCTAAACGGATAAGTAAACTTGAAACATATTTCTCCGTTCCTTTACCTGGACGAACTGAAGGGATATATGAACCTTGCTTTTGTAGATTTTCTGCCATCTTTTCTGGATTAACTTGTACAAAAGAGTAAAAGAAAGTAAAGAGAACAATCAATAAGCCATAAAGCAGCATCCCTGTCCATGTGTTATAAGAAAGAGCTTCTTGTAAACTGTTTAACCAACCCACATTGTTACCTTGAGCACGCTGCAAGAACTGCAAAATTGTTGCTGGAGCTGTTGTGATAGAACCTGCAAAGATTACCGGAATAACACCTGCTGGGTTGACACGAAGTGGCAAGTATGAACTTGTAGGTGCACCTTGTGTTAACTTTGTGTATTGAATAGGAACTTTACGCTCTGCTTGTTGTACAAATGTTGTAAAGTAAATAATCAATGCTGAAGCAACAACCAAGATACCGACCATTACCCATGACATTGGAATTTGACTCGGGCGAACATTTACAAACCATTCCGTATAAACTTCATGAATGGCACTTGGTATACCCGAAACGATACCCGCAAAGATGATAACAGAAATACCAGAACCAAATCCTTTTTCATTGATTTGTTCACCCATCCATGTCACAACCATTGATCCTGTTGTCAAAATGACCCCAATCATCAAATAAGTTTGCCAGTTAGGATTTTGTACAATATTTGCCGTGCTCATAGCTTGGAAACCTGCGGTAATACCAATAGATTGAGCCATAGCCAAAACTAAAGTAATATAACGTGTGGCTTGATTAAGCTTACGACGTCCTATTTCCCCTTGTTTTGACCACTCTACAAACTTCGGCAAAATATCCATTTGTAAAAGTTGAACGATAATTGATGCTGTGATGTAAGGTGATACCCCCATAGCAAATAATGAGTAGTTTTGCATGGCATTACCAGACACCAAGTTCATCATGTTCAAGAATGGTAAATCACTCAGGGCATTCAAGTTTTCAACATTGATCCCCGGTACTGTGATATGCGCACCTAATCGAAAGACAAACAGAATAAAGATGGTGAAGATAATCCGTGCTCTTACATCTTTTATTTTGAAAGCTTCCTTTAGAGTTTTGAAAAACATAATTTCCCTCTAAACTTTCTTAAAAATTAACCCTATAAAATAAGCGGTTGAAAATCAACCGCCAATTGAATTATTTTGCTTCAAGAAGTTCTACAGAACCACCAGCAGCTTCAATAGCAGCTTTCGCAGCAGAAGATGCTTTAGCAACATTAACCTTAAGGTTTTTCACTGTCAATTCGCCGTTAGCAAGAACTTTGATACCAGATTTAACATCTTTGATGATTTTAGCAGCTACAAGAGTTTCAGCTGTAACTTCAGCACCATCGCCAAGACGGTTCAAAGTGTCAAGGTTTACGATTGCGTATTCTTTACGGTTTACGTTAGTAAATCCGCGTTTTGGAAGACGACGGAACAATTCTGTTTGTCCACCTTCAAAACCAGGACGTACGCCACCACCTGAACGTGATTTTTGACCTTTTTGTCCACGACCAGATGTTTTACCGTTACCAGATGAAGTACCACGACCTACACGGTTGCGAACTTTACGGCTGCCTTCAGCAGCTTTCATTTCATGAAGTTTCATGTTTTCTCCTTATTTTGTACAATGCTGCCGCCTCGCTCCACTCTAAGGAAGGATGGAGTTCAACTCGCCTGTACTTTTTTCGAATTTTGGGCTTTTAAACCTTTTCCATTTTACTAAATTTACTCTGAAAAAGCAAATCATTCCATAGCTTTCTTTTGAGAGACAGAGATAGAAAAAAGAGTATATCTTTCATACCCTTTTTTTATTTTATTTTGCTGGAACTTCAATTTTTCCTGAAACAATATCAGCTTTTGCTGCTTCAACTGCTTTCCAAGCTTCATCTGAAGCATTATCTCGAGCAAGTGTTACACCACCGTTAGAAAGATCATACTTGAGTTTTTCGCCACCAGGGAATTTTCCTTTTTCTGTTCTATTAGCAATGTCTTTAACTGCATTTCCCACTTCTTTGACTGTTGAAACAAGAACAAAGTTTGATTTTTTACCGTCTTTTGATGTATAACCACCTAGGTATTCTTGGTCTTGGTCAACACCAATAACCCAGACTTTGTCTTCTTCTTTTCTTGTTTCATTTAAATTCTTAGCTTCTGTAAACAAGCCTGTTCCAACGCTACCTGCTGCTTGATAAATAACGTCTGCACCACTTGCATACATTGCAGAAGCCATTGTTTTACCTTTACCTGCATCTGTGAAAGATTGAGCATATTGTACATCAACTTTAATGTCTGGAGATACTGATTTGGCACCCGCTGTAAATCCTGTTTCAAAAGCAGCAAGCACGTCTGACTTGATCCCACCGATGAAACCAACATGGTTTGTTTTACTTGTTTTTGCTGCTGCAACACCCGCAAGGTAAGCTGACTGTTGATCTGCAAAAGTTGCAGAGACAACATTGTCTTTACCTTCGATTACAGAATCAATAACAGCAAATTTTGTATCAGGATTATTTTGTGCGGCTTGAGAAGTTGCTTCTTGTAAGACAAAACCAATACTAAACACAAGATCATAACCACCTGAAACGGCCGAATTAAAGTTTGAAGTGAATTCAGCTGGAGAGTTAGATTGGAAGTAGTTAATTCCTTTTCCTTTTGAAAGCCCGTTATCTTTCCCCCAAGCTTGAAGACCTTCCCAAGCTGATTGGTTAAATGAGCGATCATCAACCCCATCGTTACCTAAAACGAGGGCTGCATTAAGGTCTGTTTTTCCTTGCGATCTTTCTGTATTGCGTCCTCCGCAACCTGCAAGTACAATTACTGATGCAAGTGCTACTGTCGCAAGTGCAAAAATTCGTTTGTTCATTCTTCTCTTCCTTTCACATTTAAAAACAATTATACCTTAAAATTTAATGTACATTTTTACTTATTTTATTCGACATCTTGAAAATTTTTACAATTTCCTCAGAAAAAAAGTCCAGATAATCTGAACTTTTTTTAATTATTATTTAACTTCTTCAATTGTTACCAAGTGTGAAATTGAATTAGCCATGCCGCGAAGCGCTGCATTGTCTTCTTTCACAACTGATGAACCAAGTTTACCAAGGCCAAGTGCAACAACAGTTTTACGTTGTGCAGGGATACGGCCGATTGGTGATTTTACCAATGTAATTTTGATTTGAGCCATGATATCCTCCTTATGCCAAATCGCTTACTGATTTGCCGCGGAGTTCCGCAACTTCTTCAGCGCGTTTCAATTGTTGCAAACCTTCAACTGTTGCACGAACAACGTTGATAGCTGTGTTTGAACCTAATGATTTAGATGTTACGTCAGCAACACCTGCGAGTTCGAGGACGGCACGAACGGCACCACCTGCGGCAACTCCAGAACCTTCTACAGCTGGTTTGATAAGGATTTTACCACCGCCGAATACACCAAGTACTTCGTGAGGTACAGTAGTTCCTACCATAGGAACTGTCACGATGTTTTTCTTAGCTGCTTCGATAGCTTTACGGATTGCTTCTGGAACTTCTTGAGCTTTACCAGTACCGAAACCTACGCGACCGTTACGGTAACCAACTACAACAAGTGCAGCAAAGCGGAGACGACGTCCACCTTTAACAACTTTAGTAACGCGGTTAATACCAACAACGCGTTCTTCGAATTCTTTAACTTCTTCGTTTCTAGCCATTTTAATGATTACCCCTTTCCTTAGAATTTCAATCCAGCTTCACGTGCAGCTTCTGCAAGTGCTTGGATACGTCCGTGATAGAGATAACCACCGCGGTCAAATACAACTGCTTCGATGCCTTTAGCTTTAGCAGCTTCAGCAACAAGTTTACCAACTTCAGCAGCTTGTTCTGTTTTAGTACCAGTCAATTTGAGTGATGATGCAGATGCAAGTGTTACAGCTGCTTCGTCATCAATAACTTGTGCATAAATGTTTGTGTTTGAACGGAAAACGTTCAAACGTGGAGTCTCAGCAGTACCTGAGATTTTTCCGCGAACGCGAATGTGGCGTTTTTGACGGAGTTTGTTTTTATCTGGTTTAGAAATCACAATTCTACCTCTTTAAATATTTTATATTTCGATAGTTTTTGCCATCGATTTTCTTGCAAAAAATGCAAGCGGGAAGTTTCTGTTTGTACAGAATTTTGGCAAACTTACATTCACCAAATGACGGATCATAATCTCAAAGAGATTATTTACCAGTTTTACCTTCTTTACGACGTACGAATTCGCCAACGTAACGAATACCTTTACCTTTATAAGGTTCTGGTAAACGACGGCTACGGATGTAAGCAGCTGTTTGACCAACTACTTCTTTATCTGAACCTGAAACGTTGATGTGTGTAGCATCTGGAACTTCGAAAGTGATTCCTGCTGGAGCTTCGATTTCGTCTGGGTAAGATTTACCAACAGCCAATACAAGTTTTGAACCTTGAAGTTGTGCACGGTAACCAACCCCGATCATTTCGAGTTCTTTACGGAAACCTTCGCTAACACCAACAACCATGTTGTTGAAGTTTGCACGAGTTGTTCCGTGGATAGTTTTCATTTCTTTAGAATCATCCGGACGTTTGAATGTTACTTCAGAACCATTGATTTCCATTGTGATAGCTTCTGCAAATGTACGAGTCAATTCGCCTTTAGGGCCTTTAACTGTTACTGTTGTGCCATTTTGTTCAACTGTTACACCAGCTGGCAAAACAACGACTTTATTACCAATACGTGACATGTTTTTTTACCTTTTCTGTTAAATTATCAAGAGTATTACTACTACCTGTTTTCACAATTATAATACTTTCAGCTTACGGGTAAAAGATTACCAGATGTAAGCAAGAACTTCACCACCGATGTTCTTAGAACGTGCAGCTTTGTCAGTTACAACGCCTTCAGAAGTTGAGATGATTGCTGTACCAAGTCCATTAAGTACGCGTGGTACTTCGTCAGATTTAACGTAAACACGGAGACCTGGTTTAGAGATACGTTTCAAGTTAGTGATAACTTTTTCGTTGTTTTTTCCGTATTTCAAGAATACACGGATAACACCTTGTTTGTTATCTTCAACGTACTCAACGTCTTTCACATAACCTTCAGCTTTGAGGATTTCTGCGATTTCACGTTTGATTTTTGAAGCAGGTGCTTCAACAACTTCGAAACGACGCATGTTTCCGTTACGGATACGTGTGAGGAAGTCTGCAATTGGGTCTGTCATTACCATAATGTAATTTCTCCTTATTTGTAGTTTGGGTTTGTTCAATCCCACTTTCAAATTAATGAGGTCTTTTTAAAAAGACCGAACTTATATAGTTTATCAAATTATTTCTCTCGTGTCAATAGGCTCGGGTGTTTCTTCCTCCATTTAATTTTTGAAAGATAAAAAACACAGCTTCTAAAATATACGCTGTGTTTTCTCATTAATAAAGATATCTCGACTAAAGAGTTATTCTTCTCTCTCTTCCGTTTTTTCCTGAAGAACCGAGGTTTTGGAAAAAGAAAATATTTTAAAGACAAGGAAACTTAATAAGATACAAATAATAAGAATTTCCATCATCTATTCTCCATTTTCTAACCTCTGCATAGTATTTAAAGCTTCTTGCCAGGTTGGCACTGAAAAACCAATAGCTTCTGTTTTCTTTAAACTCAATGCGGAATTATAAGGTCGTTTTATATTTGATGCAAGCTCTACTGAAGCAATGGGTAAAAGCTTGACCTCATCTTTGTGTAAGATATATTTTGCAAAATCAAACCAAGAAAGATTTTCAGTTTCAGCTTTTGCGTTAGACAGATGGTAGATGCCATATTCCGGTTTATGCTGCACCAAGTAAATCATAAAATCAGCTAAAGTTCTGGTCCAAGTTGGACAACCAAATTGATCATCGACCACCATAATTACTTGATCATCTTTATTCTTGGCTTTATTTTTCATAGTGGAGACAAAATTATTACCGTAACATCCAAAAAGCCAGCTTGTACGGATGATATAATGCTCGGTAGTGTTGCTCCGCACAGCATTTTCTCCCAATAGTTTTGTATAGCCATAGTGGGTTTGCGGTTGTGGAAGATCGTCTACTTCCCATTCTTTCCCAAGCGCTAAGTCGCCGCTGAAGACATAATCAGTGGAAACATAGAGTAACAATGCCCCCACCTGCTCGGCGGCTTGCGCGATATTTTCGGTACCAACAGCATTGACCTGCTCGGCTAAATGTCGCTCTTCTTGTTCTGCTTTTTCGACCGCAGTATAGCCTGCACAAAGATAAATAATTTGTGGTTTATGACGAGAAAAATACGCATCGACTGCAACTTTATCGGTAATATCTAGCTCGTGTGATCCCGTAGCCAGATAAGGAATTCTTTGTGCATCAAACCGTAAACAAAGTTCCCGTCCTAATAAACCATTCTTTCCTATAATCAGATTCATTCTTGACTTTCTAGTGACTGAATCACTTCACGCAACAGTTTAACGGAGTTTTTAAAAGCTTTACGTTCGTATGCATCAATGTTTAATTCGATAATTTCTCTTACACCGGTTTGGTTTACAACAGACGGCACACCAGTGAAGATGCCTTCTTCTCCATATTGGCCTTCTAAGTATGATGAAACAGGAAGAACTGCTTGTTCATTATTAAGAATAGCTTTTACTATTCTAGCTGTACTCATTCCGATACCGTAATAAGTCGCCTTTTTACGGTCAATAATTTCATAAGCTGCATTTTTAACCTTGTCTGATAAAGTTTGTAAATCGGCAACTTCTAAGCGGTTGTTTTGCACGATAAACTCAAGAATTGGTTTACCACCAACCGTCGTATGTGACCATACCGCAACTTCTGAATCCCCATGTTCACCAATGATATAACCGTGGATGCTCCGAGGATCCATCTCAAGTTTTGTCGCGAGTTCTTTACGAAAACGTGTCGTATCTAAGGTTGTTCCTGTTCCGACAACCCTTGAAGCTGGTAGACCTGAGGCTTTCCAAGCACAGTAAGTCAGGACATCTACAGGATTAGATGCAATAACAAAGACACCATCAAAACCAGACTTCATTACCTCCTTCACAATAGATTTCATGATTTTCGCATTTGTATCTACAAGTTCTAAACGTGTTTGCCCTGGTTTTTGATTAATTCCTGCTGTAATGACAACCACATTTGCATCTTTGCATTCTTCATAGCCACCAGATTTGACATTTACATTTTCTTGACCCCAAGCAATTCCATCAAGAAGGTCTAAAGCTTCACCCTCAGCCTTTTCCTGATTTACATCGATCAGCACAAGGTCATTGACAATCCCTTGGTTAATCATCGAGTAAGCAATGCTTGTTCCGACAAATCCTGTTCCGACAACGACTACTTTTCTATTTGTTACTTGCATATTTACACTTCCTTCTGTATTATTTCTCTATCTCTATATTAAGCCATAATTAAACATTTGTAAAATGAATTAATTTAATAATAGATATTAATTTATTTAATTAAATTTGGCGTTTATACTGGTGCAGAAAAATACTGCTCATTCGATAATAGCGTGGGGCAAACTGTCGAATATTTTCGGAATGATAGCCCACTAAAAATTTATTGTGATCAACAATCAGAGGTGTCTGTAACATCTCGACGTTTTTACTAAGATAAACAATTGCTTCATTGAAATGCATCTGTTGGAGCTGGAGAATCTTCCAGTGCAAATCCTCGGTGCAGCGTTTCGTAGACTTCACGATGTCATCAATTCCGTTTTCGGTTAATCTAAGCATATACGACAAGTCTTCACAGCTCACACAATCTATCGTACATTTTCGGTAAGGAATATGGTGGGCATTCAGCCAGTTTATCGCCTTTCTACTGGATAAACAAGAGTTGCGATAGTAGATAGTAATCATTTTTTCTCCTTTATTATGTCTGTGTTTTTTCTATAAACATTGTAGAGTTTTCTTTTTAATTTGTAAAATAAATCTATTTAATCTCAAACATTAATAAATATAATCAAAAGTTTCGGTTATTAATTAATATACATAATCACAACTATAAAAAAGATTCATTTTACCTATTTCTGGCTTTGTAGTATACTGAAAGCGTAGTTAATCACTCAATCATGTTAAAGACACCTTGAAAAGTTTTCTGGTCCTTAGAAAAGACCCTTTACCCTAAAAAATTTATGATAAAAAACAATTACAATTCTCTTTTCAATCTGTTAAAAACTTGATTTTAGAGCAGTACTTCCATACTGCTTTTTTTTATAAAAAAAAAGGAATAAATTCCTTTTATTACACTTTATAATCCAATACTTCTGCGATATGAAGGATATCCGTACTTACTTTTCGTAAATTATTAAGAATTCGAATATCTTCAAAGTCTGCTCGTAGTAAATCTCTATTGACTTGAGTAAGATTAAAAATTTCTCGTTCTAACTTTTCAATTTCATAAAGTATTGTTTCTTCTTCCTGATATTTTTTATCTTTAAAGAACATAAAAACTCGATTGAGCATTCTTTCTATTAATGGTACGATGGCCTCCATGACCATCTTAATAGCCAATTCATTTTTTTCCTTGTCGACTTCCTCCTCGGAATAATCATAATCTTTTAGAGTCAGTGCGATGTCTTTTGTACATGCTTCAATCTGAGCCAGATAATTTATTATTTTATACGCTCTTCCGACAGAAATAGCATAACTGTCTTTTAAATCAACTGTATTAAGATTGACAAGTGTACGGTTTATTTCCTGAACTAAGTAGTTAATCAAAGTTTCGTTCGTAAGGATTGTGTTGTCTTTTTTCACACTTTGAGCATTCGTCCCTTCGACAAAATCCTCCTGTACAAGTTCAAATGTTCTTTGAATTTCTTTAAGAATATGCTCGACTTCAATTTCAGGTGTATGGAGTAACCTTCGGTCAATAAATTTTAGTTTGAGCTGTGCTGTACCATCTGGTGTATTTTTAATACTCTTTTCAGCTAGAGCAATAATAAATCTCGAGAGCGGCAGCAAAATAAAAAGTGTTGCAACATTAAAAACAATATGTGCATAAACCAGCTGTAGCGCAATATTCTCGGAAGTATTCTGAATAAGACTCACAAACCCAAAAGGCAAAACAGTCAAAACAGTGAAAATAAGCGCTCCAATAATATTGAACCATACGTGCACCATTGCAGCTCGCTTGGCTGTTTTATTTCCACGGAGTGAAGCTAGGAGAGTCGTCACAACAGTCCCCACATTAAAACCATATAGGATAAATATAGCTTGATGCAAATCTACTACAATCCCCGCAGTAACCATCGCCAATAAAATACCTACTGAAGCAGTTGAACTTTGGATCAAAGCGGTAACAGCAAAACCAACCAATAAACCCACGAGGGGCATTTGCGTATGAGTAAAGAGTTCTGCCATGAGAGGAGCTTCTCTTAAAGGTACCATAGAGACACTCATCAAATTTAGCCCTAAAAATAAGAGCCCAAACCCTAGCAAAATCATCCCCATATGATTGAAAGCTTTGCGCTTCATAAACAGCGTAGCAATCGTGCCGATAAAGATAACAAAGGGAACAATGTCTTGAATATTAAATGTAAATAAAATGCCCGTTAAGGTTGTGCCAGCATTGGCCCCCATAATGATTCCTGTAGCTTGACTCAGATTCATTAATGAAGAATCAATAAATCCTAAAACCATGACCGTTGTTGCTGTCGAACTTTGAATGATAGCTGTTATAATAAAACCTAAAAGAGCGCCAAACCATTTATTCCGTGTTAGACGTTGCAATATTTTTTTTAATTGAGATCCGGCAATCAAGCTTAAACCATCACTCATCAAGCTCATACCGTATAAAAAAAGGCCCAAACCGCCTAATAAGAAAAAGATGTCGTAGATGGTCATCACAAAGTCTCCAGTTTTAATTCATGCTCAATTTGTTATTCCTTATATTTAAGTATATCTCATTTTAATTTCATAAAGAAATAATATCGTAACAAAACCTCTTTTATAAAACAAAAAAACTTTCTCATTTGAGAAAGTATTTTTATATGTTAGAACCACAATCCCCCGTGGAGATTGCATGGGCAATAAGCTAAACTTCTGACATGCCCTTTTTATATCAATTTCAAATTACCAAGATGCTTTCTTAACGCCTGGAAGTTGACCTTTGTAAGCCAACTCACGAAGACAGATACGGCAAAGTTTAAATTTGCGGTAAACTGAATGTGGGCGTCCGCAGCGTTCGCAACGAGTGTAGGCTTGCGTTGAGAATTTTGCAGGGCGTTGGTTTTTAACAACCATAGATTTCTTAGCCATTAGTTATTCTCCTATCCTATTATTTAGCAAACGGCATGCCAAGTTTAGCAAGCAATTCATGTGATTCTTCGTCAGTGTTCGCAGTTGTTACGATAACAACATCCAAACCACGTACTTTATCAACATCATCGTATGAGATTTCTGGGAAGATCAATTGTTCTTTCACACCAAGTGTGTAGTTTCCGCGTCCATCAAACGCTTTGTTTGATACACCGTGGAAGTCACGTACACGTGGAAGAGAAACAGTTACGAGTTTATCCAAAAATTCGTACATGCGTTCGCCACGAAGAGTTACTTTCGCACCGATAGCTTGACCTTCACGAAGACGGAAAGCCGCGATTGATTTTTTAGCTTTAGTAATCAACGGTTTTTGACCAGAGATCAAAGCCAATTCAGCAACGGCTTTGTCAAGGTTTTTAGAGTTGCTTACTGCATCCCCAACACCCATGTTAAGCACGATTTTTTCAACTTTTGGCACTGCCATGATTGAAGTGTAACCGAATTTTTCAGTCAATGCTGGTACTACTTCGTTAGAGTATTTTTCTTTTAAACGATTAGTCATATTCTTTCTCCTTCCCGTCTTAGTCTAGGACTTCGCCTGATTTTTTGTTGAAACGAACTTTTTTGCCGTCAACTTCTTTATAACCAACACGACCAGCTACACCGTTTTTGTCGAGCACTTGTACGTTAGAAACGTGGATAGGTGCTTCGATTTCAAGGATAGCGCCGTTTGGATTAACAGCGTCTGGTTTTTGGTGTTTCTTCATGATAGCAACACCTTCAACGATGACTTTGTTCATTTTTGGCAAAGCTTTGATTACTTTACCTGTTGTACCGCGGTCTTTACCTGCGATAACTTTTACAGTATCTCCAGTTTTTACAAACATTTGATATTCCTTTCTTACGCCCTCTGGGCACCCTACATGTAGGGGACTATTTCTATCTATGATAGAAGTGGATTTATAAATGTGGAATAAAATTCCTTTTGTTGATTTTGACATCAATAGCGGGATACTCTCCCGCTATTTCGACATCCTCTAAATATTAGAGAACCTCAGGTGCCAAAGAAACAATCTTCATGTAACCAGCTTCGCGAAGTTCACGAGCTACTGGGCCAAAGATACGTGTTCCTTTAGGTGTTTTATCGTCACGGATAATAACTGCTGCGTTTTCGTCAAATTTGATGTAAGATCCATCAGGACGTTTAGCACCAGATTTAGTACGAACGATAACAGCTTTAACAACTTCACCTTTTTTAACAGCTCCACCAGGGGCAGCTGATTTTACTGTAGCTACGATAACATCACCAATACCAGCGAATTTACGGCTTGAACCACCGAGTACACGGATAGTCAAGATTTCTTTGGCACCAGAGTTATCTGCAACTTTCAAACGGCTTTCTGTTTGAATCATGCTTTTTTCCTCCTAGTTAGCTTAGATAATTACAGCTTCTTCAACGATTTCGATCAAGCGGAAACGTTTGTCTTTTGAAAGAGGACGAGTTTCCATGATACGTACGATATCACCAGTTTTGGCAGTATTGTTTTCGTCATGAGCTTTGTATTTTTTAGAGTAGTTAATGCGTTTACCATAGACTGGGTGGTTACGTTTAGTTTCTACGACAACTGTGATAGTTTTATCCATTTTGTCTGAAACCACGCGGCCTTGATAAACTTTACGTTGATTACGTTCCATTTATGTATTTCTCCCGATCTATTTAGTCAATTCGCGTTGCACAGTTTTAACACGTGCAATTGTTTTCTTCACTTCGTCAAGTTTCGCTGTGTTTTCGAGACGACCAGCTGCAGCTTGGAAACGAAGTTCAAACAATTCTTTTTTCAATTCAGCTTCGCGTGTAGCCAATTCGTCGATTGACAAAGCGCGGAGATCCTTGAGAAGTGATTTTGTTTCGTTCAATTTCATTCTGCGTCACCTCGTTTTACAAATTTAGTCTTGACTGGAAGTTTGTGAGATGCAAGACGCAAAGCTTCACGTGCTACTTCTTCACTTACACCAGCAATTTCAAACATGATTTTACCACGTTTAACTGGTGATACCCAACCTTCAGGAGCACCTTTCCCTGAACCCATACGCACACCAATAGCTTTGGCTGTGTAAGATTTATGAGGGAAGATTTTAATCCAAACTTGACCGTTACGTTTCATGTAACGAGTCATAGCAATACGGGCTGCTTCGATTTGACGGTTAGTGATCCAGTGAGAAGTAGTCGCTTGAAGACCAAATTCACCGAATGCGATTTCTTTACCGCCTTTAGCTTCGCCACGCATTTTACCGCGGAATTCACGACGGTGTTTTACACGTTTTGGTACTAACATGGATTAATTTTCTCCTTTCACAGATTTTTTAGTTGGGAGAACTTCACCACGGTAGATCCAAACTTTAACACCGAGTTTACCGTAAGTAGTGTCTGCTTCTTCCCAAGCATAGTCGATATCCGCACGCAATGTGTGGAGTGGAACTGTACCTTCAGAGTATCCTTCTGCACGGGCGATGTCCGCACCGTTCAAACGACCAGATACTTGAGTTTTGATACCTTTAGCTCCTGCACGCATAGCACGTTGGATAGCTTGTTTTTGAGCACGACGGAAAGCGATACGTGCTTCAAGTTGTTTAGCAATTCCTTCACCAACTAAGTGAGCATCCAAGTCAGGACGTTTGATCTCAACGATGTTGATGTGAACTTGTTTACCAGTGAGTTTGTTGAGGTCTGCACGGAGTGCATCAACGTTAGCACCAGATTTACCGATAACCATACCTGGTTTTGCAGTGTGCAAAGTAACGATAACTTTGTTTACAGCACGTTCTGTTTCAATAAGTGAAACTGAAGCATCAGCAAGTTTTGTTTGAACGAGTTGGCGAATTGCCAAATCTTCGTGAAGGTAATCCGCATATTCTTTCTCAGCATACCATTTGGCATCCCAGTCGCGAATAACGCCAACACGCATACCAATTGGATGAATTTTTTGACCCACGATTTTACCTCCTTATTCTTTCTCAGCCACTACTACTGTAATGTGGCTAGTACGTTTGTTGATTGGTGAAGCTGAACCTTTCGCACGTGGACGGAAACGTTTCATTGTTGGTCCTTCGTTGACGAAAGTTTCGCTAACTACCAAGTTAGCTTTTTCAAGACCAAAGTTGTTTTCTGCATTAGCGATAGCTGAGTTCATTACTTTAAGAACTTCTGCAGCACCTTTAGTCGGTGTGAATTTCAAGATTGCGATTGCATCCGCAACACGTTTACCACGAATCAAGTCTGTAACAAGACGAGTTTTACGAGGTGAAACGCGAACTGTTTTTGCAGTTGCTTTAGCTGAAGTGATTTCTGCCATTTTGTTCTCCTCCTATTAACGTCTAGTTTTCTTGTCGTCAGCAGCGTGACCACGGTATGTACGAGTTGGTGCAAATTCACCTAATTTGTGTCCAACCATATCTTCTTGAACATAAACGGGAACGTGTTTGCGACCATCGTAAACAGCAATTGTAAGTCCTACAAAGTTAGGGTAGATTGTAGAACGACGTGACCAAGTTTTGATCACTGATTTCTTTTCGGCGTTTTCTTGAGCTTCGACTTTTTTCATCAAATGCTCGTCAGCGAAAGGCCCCTTCTTAAGACTACGACTCATGTTTTTGAGTTCTCCTTTAAATTTGATACCACGCTGGCTACTAGGGCCAGGTTGGCGGATGATTTATATAGACATCTTCTCGACATCTTACTAAAGTTGACAAGTTTTATCAATTTTAGCAAGACGCCGAGAAGGCATCTCAATAAAAATCTTACACACAGATATAAGTTTATCTTTTAAATAAAAGTAATCCTTATCTTATGCTGCAAAATTATTTATCGTTGATACGTTTAACAATAAGTTTGTTAGAACGTGCGTTTTTGTTACGCGTTTTGAGACCAAGAGCTGGTTTGCCCCATGGAGTCATTGGTGATTTACGACCAACAGGTTGTTTACCTTCACCACCACCGTGTGGGTGATCATTCGGGTTCATTACAGAACCACGAACTGTTGGACGGATACCACGCCAACGTGTACGACCGGCTTTACCGTAGTTGATCAAGTTGTGTTGTTCGTTACCAACTGTACCAACTGTAGCACGACAAGTTGAAAGAATCATACGCATTTCGCCTGATTGAAGACGAACAAGTGTGTATTTACCTTCTGTACCAAGTACTTGAGCAGATGTACCAGCTGAACGTACGAGTTGTCCACCTTTACCAGGTTTCATCTCGATGTTGTGGATCAAAGTACCAACTGGGATGTTAGCAAGTGGCAATGCGTTACCAACTTTGATATCTGATTCAGGACCAGATACAACTGTCATACCAACTTCAAGACCTTTAGGTGCAAGAATGTATGATTTGATACCATTTTCGTATACGATAAGCGCGATATTCGCTGAACGGTTTGGATCGTATTCGATTGTAGCAACTTTAGCTTTTACGTTATCAGTTGTACGTTTGAAGTCGATCAAACGGTATTTACGTTTGTGTCCGCCACCATGGTGACGTACTGTAATGCGGCCAAGGTTGTTACGACCAGCGTTTTTGCTAAGACTTACAAGCAAGCTCTTTTCAGGAGTACTTGTAGTGATTTCTGCAAAATCGCTACCAGTCATGTTACGACGACCGTTTGTGGTAGGTTTGTAAACTTTAATTCCCACGATTTTCCTCCTCTATTATTCTGCGTCTTCGCCGAAGATATCAATAGATTTTGAACCTTCAGTCAAAGTGATAATTGCTTTTTTGTAGCCAGGTTTGAAACCTGTGTAACGACCAACACGTTTAGCTTTAGGCTTAACGCTGATTGTGTTTACAGATGCAACTTGAACACCTTCAAATGCTGCTTCAACAGCTTGTTTGATAAGGAGTTTGTGTGCGCGAGCATCTACTTCAAAAGTGTATTTCTTTTGATCCATTGCTTGCATAGAAGCTTCTGTAATAATTGGTTTACGGATTACGTCATAAAGAGACATTATGCAAGAACCTCCTCAATTTGAGACAGAGCTGCTTGAGTAGCAAGAACTTTGTCAGTGTTTACAAGATCAAGTACGCTTACTGAGCTAGCAGTTGATACTTTCACGTTTTTAAGGTTACGAGCAGAGAGTTCTGCAAATTCGTTACCTTCGTTAGGAAGAACAACAAGCACTTTACGTTCGATTGAAAGAGCTTCAAGAACTTTAGCGAATTCGCTAGTTTTTGGTGCTGAGAAGTTCAACTCGTCAACAGCCAAGAGTGTGTTGTCGATAACTTTTTGTGAGTAAGCTGATTTAAGAGCCAACTGACGTACTTTTTGTGGAAGTTTGTAAGCATAGCTACGTGGGTTAGGACCGAAGACAGTACCACCACCACGGAATTGTGGTGAGCGGATTGAACCTTGACGGGCACGTCCAGTTCCTTTTTGACGCCATGGTTTTTTACCGCCACCAGATACGAGTGAACGGTTTTTATGAGCGTGTGTACCTTGACGGAGGCTAGCACGTTGTGAAAGAACGACATCAAATACTACAGTTTCGTTTGGTTCGATACCAAACACTGCATCGTTAAGTGTTACTTCACCAGCTTGTGTGCCGTCTTGTTTAAATAATGATACTTTTGCCATTATAATCTATCTCCTTTCCTTATTATTTAGATTTGATCGCTGATTTAATAACGATCAATGATTTTTTAGATCCAGGTACGTTACCTTTTACAAGGATAACGTTTTGTTCTGGAAGTACTTGAGCGATAACAAGGTTTTGTACAGTAACTTTTTTGTTACCCATACGTCCTGCAAGGCGTTTACCTTTAGGAACTTTGTTAGCTGCAACAGGACCCATTGAACCAGGACGACGGTGGTAACGTGAACCGTGAGCCATTGGCCCGCGTGATTGACCCCAACGTTTGATTGGTCCTTGGAAACCTTTACCTTTAGAAGTACCGGTAACATCAACGACATCTCCAGCTTCGAAAGTATCAACTTTAATTTCTGATCCAACTTCTAAGCCTTCGATTCCTTTGAATTCACGAATGAAGCGCTTAGGAGCTGTGTTAGCTTTAGCTACATGACCTTTGGCAGGTTTGTTAGACAAAACTTCACGTTTGTCATCGAAACCAACTTGAACAGCTTCATAACCGTCTGTATCGACAGTTTTTGTTTGAAGCACAACGTTCGGAGTTGCTTCGATCACAGTTACGGGGATCAATTTACCGTTTTCTGTGAAGATTTGAGTCATTCCCACTTTTTTCCCTAAGATTCCTTTTGACATGAGAATTACCTTTCTTATAATTTAATTTCGATGTTTACGCCACTTGGAAGATCAAGTTTCATCAATGAGTCAACAGTTTTTTGTGTTGGTTCGATGATGTCGATCAAACGTTTGTGTGTACGCATTTCAAATTGTTCGCGAGAGTCTTTGTATTTGTGAGTCGCGCGGATAACTGTGTAGACGCTACGGTCAGTTGGAAGTGGGATTGGACCACTTACTTCTGCGTTTGTACGTTTTGCAGTTTCTACAATTTTTTCAGCAGCAGCGTCAAGGATACGGTGTTCGTATGCTTTGAGGCGGATACGGATTTTTTTAGTTGCCATTTTTTCTCCTTCGTCTATTTGTTAATAGGCTAGCTCAGCGGGAAAACCGACACTGAAGTATGGCAATACTTTCGGGTGTGTCGCAACCTCTCGCTTCGTCGCTAATACTGTAATTTTTACAGCACCTATCTATTCTATCAAAGCGGCTTTGGCTTGTCAAGAGTATAATTCACTTTTATTTAATTTATTTTGCTTCAACTAAAATATGTTCTTGATACGCTTCCCCTTTATTACGCTGATATTTTGCGACAGAATAATTCACATGTTTTTAGAAATACTATATAATAGTAATAAATACATATTAATTTATATAGGAGATCTTATGATTAAAGAATTCAAAGAATTTATTTTACGTGGTAATGTCTTAGACTTGGCAGTTGGTGTTATCATTGGTGCTGCTTTTACGGCCATTGTCACTTCTTTGGTAAATAACCTTATCAACCCACTTATTGGTCTTTTTGTTCAAGATGGTGCTTTAACACAAATGTCAGTTAAGGTTGCTGGTGCAACTTTTGCTTATGGTGCTTTCTTAAATGATGTTTTAAACTTCCTGATTACAGCCTTTGTCATCTTCATTCTCATAAAAGCC
Source organism: Lactococcus formosensis (assembly GCF_037892375.1). NCBI lineage: Bacteria > Bacillati > Bacillota > Bacilli > Lactobacillales > Streptococcaceae > Lactococcus > Lactococcus formosensis. The sequence goes on from NZ_CP141721.1 coordinate 563,669, forward strand.
ATCAACAAACTCTTCCCTAAAAAGGAAGAGGAGGAAGAGATTGTTTCTACTGATGAACTAGATACTTTACGCGAAATTCGTGATCTTTTGAAAGAAAAAGAACTTTCAAAATAAAATTTAATAAAAAACCTCTATTTATATATAGAGGTTTTTTATTTTGTAAGAGATCTTTTTAATCTCCTGTCAAAATTAAATTTTAAAAAAATGAAGCGGAAAAGATTATCTGCAAGTACAGCAAGCCAGATACCTTCTAATCCAAGAGTAAAGGTTTGACTCAGTATATATCCGAGACCCACACGTATAATAAGCATACCAATGATGGTCGTATATAAAGGAAACTTTGCATTGCCTATTCCTTGAAAAGCTGCCGTATAAGTGGTCGTTCCTGTGACAAAAAAAGTTGCCAAAAAAGAAAAAAGAATAACGGTATTACTTGAAGCTATAGCGACAGTATCTGTGGTAAAAAGATTGCTTAAAGATGTAGAGACCAATACAAGAAGCAAACCAATACATAACATCATCCCTGTCGCCAACCAGTAAGTTCTTTTAATATATGATTGAATAGCTACATAGTTATGTTGTCCAAACTCTTGAGCAACCAAAATAACTGTTACAGTAGCTAACCCGAAAGCGGGCATATAGTTGAACTGAGTAATACTTTCCCCAATCGCATTTCCCGCAAAGACACGATCTCCAAGAGATATAATAAGCACCATAATCACCAAATTACCCAAACGCATCGCTAAACGTTTACCAGCAGCAGGAATGGTCAACAAAATCAGTTCTCTACTTATTTTTTCTGAGAAAAAGTTTTTCGTTGGTTGTAAATCCTTATCTTTGAGTTTCTTCCATAGATATAAAAGCGCTACTGCTCTTGAAAGGGTTGCACCTAAGGCAGCTCCCATGATTCCCATGTGAAAAACAAATATCAAAAGAGCTGAGAGAAAGATATTTAGAATATTGGTTAAAAGACTTGCATACATTGGTGTACGGCTGTCTCCATTTGCTCTGATAATAGCCCCAAAACTTGTCATTAAGGCCAGCAAAATAATTGTCCCCCCAACCAGAAGGAGGTACTCTTGACCTAAAGTCGCTACTTCTCCACGCCCGCCAAAAAAATGCACGAGAGGTTGCGCAAAAAGAGCAGTGAGGATTCCAATAGTCCCTCCCAATAAGACCGTCAGTTTTATTCCTGCATTTACCATTTTTTTGGACATTGCACGTGCCAAGAAACTTGATAAAATTGTCCCTAAAGCAATGAAAACGGCCTGATAAACGGTGATAATATTATTGGCTAGTGACACGCCTGCTACAGCTGTGAGGCCAATTCGGGTAACCAGAAAAGTGTCACTAATTCCTACTAGCATTTGCAGAAAGTTCTCAACAACTGCCGGCAGGGCGAATTTTAATATTTCTTTTGTAGATTTCATATACTTAATAAATAAGAGCGCACCCTTAATGATACGCTCTTATTTTTTATCCTTCAACTTCTTCAATTTGGTGTAAGTCAAGTTCTACTGGAGTTTCACGACCAAACATATCGACCATAACTTTAATCTTATCGTCGCCTAGAACTTCAGTAATAGGTGCTTCAAATCCTGAGAAGGCACCATCAATGATACGTACACGTTTACCCACAAAGATATCAAAGTCAATTTCACGTACGACTTTACCCATACCGATAAGGATTTCTTGAATTTCTTCTTCAAAAAGTGGTGTTGGTTTTGAACGGTTACCGTGTGATCCAACGAAACCTGTAACGTTCGGTGTATTACGAACGATAAACCAAGCTTCATCTGTCATGTTCATTTCTACCAAAACATAACCTGGGAAGAGATTTTCTTCAACATCTTTCATCTTACCGTTCACTTCTGAGCGAACTGTTTCTGTCGGAATTTCAACACGAAGAATTTTATCTGCCATGTTATAAAGTTCTGCACGTTCAAGCAAATCTTCTTTTACTTTTTTCTCGTAACCAGAATAAGTTTGAATAACAAACCAGCCTTGGTCAAAACTTGTTAATGTACTTTCGTCCATTGGAGTACCTCTTTATTGTTTTTTATTTTTTTAGTTTCAAATTGATGAGTTCATGTTCTGAACGGATTGTATAAGAAAAAGGCTTTCGCCTCTTTCTTCATTATATCACTAATTACGTACAAATGGAAGCAGATGTTGTACAGCACTTGTGATACCATTTTGTGTTACCCAGTCAAAGATCATCAAAAAGATGAGGAAGAAAACTGTATACTCAATAACCATGAAAAAATCAATGACAGACTGTTTACGTGTCGGCCACGTTGTTAACTTCATTTCTTTGACAACACTTCCAATAAATTTAAACATTTGACTTATCTCGTTTCCTTATGCAAAGTATGCTTGCCACAACGCGAGCAAAACTTCTTAACTTCTATGCGTTTTTCTTTTGCTGTACCTGACAGTTGAAGAGAATAGTTTCTCGAACCGCACACCGTACAGGCTAATCCTGCTTTTTTTAACATGCTATTATTTTAGCAGAACTAAGAGAAAAATACAAATCTCTCTATTTTTTTGTCATATTTTCTAAGACAAGGCGTGTATAATTAATTGCCCCTTGGTCCTTCGGATGGATAGCATCACTATAGAACCATGAACTTTGATTTGCTGATAAGCCATGCCAATCGATGATCGTCAAGTTGGGATACTTCTTCGCCATCGCTTCTAATTGTTCATTGTTATTGCTTTCCCACGGACGTGGCATTTGATTATTAATCCAGAAGACCGGCTTATCGCCAACTTCTTCCATAATCTTTTCCACATAATTTGTATTGCCAACGGTCAGTGTGCCATTAGTTCCAAGACCAATTAAGACAGCATCTGCTTTTTCAACTGCTTCTTTATTCTCTGCTAAAATAGTCGCACCACCATCTACTTGCTCACCAACAACAGCTTTTATCGTCATTCTTGGGAAGGCTTCCTGTAGAGTGGTTGACCCCGCCACCATCACGGAATCACCAACTGCAAAGATTTGCATCTTACTTGCTCTTTCGGCAACCACTGGATCAACGCCATATTTTTCAGCAATTGTCTTCAGTGGCGTGCTGACACGCGCATTAGCAGCTTTTAAGTTTGCAGCTTCAAGCGCTTTTTGTTGTTCCATAATTCGAGCTTCTAAAACCTGCTGATCATGTGGTGATTTTGGAGAAGTAAGGATCATAACGAGTGAAGCAAATACTAAAGCAGACACTAGGATTACACGGACGGGTAAGGCACGCCATTTTTCTTTCTTGACTTGCTCAACTTTTGTCATTACCCAAGGCCATAAGTTACTGTAATCGTAAGCAACAAGCGGGCGTTCAATAAAGCGATATGAAAACTCAGATAGGGCAAGAATCAAGGCCAGCTGCCAAATGACATTGTACCAACTTGTCGGATTAACAACTTTAGCAGCAACCAAAGCAAAGACTGGCAATTGCCAGAGATAAATCCCATAGGAGCGTGATCCAATATAGTCAAAAAGTTTATTTGAGAATATTTTATTTGCTTTTAATCGTGGATGAACGACTAAAAGGATTAACAACATTGTCAAGAGGCTAACAAACCAAAGACCACCGTAGTAGGTAACTGGACTTTGTGCTGGCATAAAAACATACAAGACTAAAGTCAGAGCAAGAACTCCCCATAAAAGATTACGGCCAAAAACTTGCCCCTTCTTATTCAGCTTGGCAGGCATTTTATTCATTGGCCAAATGAAAGCCATACTTGCTCCCATCAAGAGACTGAAGATACGCGTATCTGTTCCATAGTATACACGCGTTGGGTCTTGACCAACCTTATACTGGGCAATCATCAGAATCAATGAAAGGAGTGCTAAAAAGTTTGTCAGAAGGAAATTATGCTTCTGACTTCGAATGACTTTCACCAAGAAAATCATGATAAGCGGCCAGAAAATAAAGAATTGTCCTTCAATCGCCAGATAATATATATGCTTAAAAGGTGATTCTCCTGCGGCATCAGCAAAATAGGAGGATCCCTGCTGAATTTGCCACCAGTTTTGCACCATAAAAATGCTTGAAAGGAAGTTGGATCTGAGACCCTTCATCTGATTTTGTTGGAAGAAAAACAAATAGGGCGAAACAATCAAGAAAACAGCCAAGAGCATGGGATAAATACGTTTGGCTCTCTTCCCCCAAAACTTAAGTGGTCTTATCTTTTTAGTTTTAGTATATTCTCTTAGTAGTGAATCCGTGACTAAGTAGCCGGACAACACAAAGAAGAGAACAACGCCTAAAAATCCCCCTTGGATTTTCTGTGGATAAAGATGATACAAAATGACAGCAAGAACCCCAAGGGTACGTAAGCCATTAAAACCTGTTACGTAGCGTTTTTTTGCTTCCAAAACTGTCCTCCTTCTAAAAAGTAAGCTTCACTTTTATTATTCTCTTTTTATATTTTTATTCCAATAATTTTTTACATATATTTGCAAGAAAAAGAGCCGTGGCATGACTCTTTTTCTCACCTATGCACTACCCTTATTCTATCACTTTTCATGCTGTTTTAGAACAATTTACCTACCAAAAAAACCAGTAATTTTATCCCAAACATCTTTGGTAGCATTTTTAGCATCATCTACTGTTTTTTGGAAATCAAATCCGCTACCTTTTTCAGAAGAATCATTGCTAGAATCTTCTGTTTGTGGCATATTTCCTGAACTGTTTTGTGCACTTTGCTCTTGATAAACAATTGCATCTTGTTGATCACGTAGAGCTGTCCAAGATGGAGTTATCGGTGCGATATTATGCATAGCATAGGCATTTTCAGCTGTAAAGGCAGTTCCATCTGTATAAGGGAGCAAATAGCTGGCTATATTCCGGAAGATGACTGAAGGTTGCCCCTCAGAAGAACCTTGTAGTTGTTGCTGCTCATTTGTCTCATTCGGGAAACCAATCCATAGTGCAATCGCAATATCAGGTGTATAACCAACCACCCATTGGTCTGTCGTATTATTTGTTCCTGTTTTACCTGCCATTGCGTAACTTGCCGGTGCAGCATTCCAAGCTGAACCATTGGTAAATGTTCCCAACATCATCGAATTCATCTTCTCTGCTACTTCTTTGGTCATGATCCGTTTCTGTGTCACGTTGGCTGTTGCGATTGTATCCCCAGCCGCATTTTCGATTTTAGTAATCAAATGCGCGCTGTTCATTACACCTTCGTTCGCAAAAGTTGCAAATGCTTGCGCCATTTCCCAAGGATTGGTTTCAATACCAGAACCTAGAACGGTTGGAAGAATGTCATTATCTTTCGTAAGATTTAAACCAAACTCGCGACCAACAGCATTCCCTTTTTCTGGAGTGATGTCGCGATAAGTATTAATTGCAGGAATATTGTAAGAGTTTGCCAGAGCTTGATACATTGGTACAGTCCCAAGATACTCACCGCTGTAATTTTGTGGTTGCCAGTTATTCGGATAGGTTGTTGGTTTATCCTCCAATACTTTATCAATTGGCCAACCTGCTTGAACTGCTGGCAGATAGGCTATTAGCGGCTTGATAACTGAACCTGTCGAACGTTTTGATTGTGTGGCATAATTGAAGTCAAGGAAGCTGTTATGGTCTTCCGAAGTGACATTGCCGACAAGAGCTTCGACTCCCCCTGTTTTCGGATTAATTGCCACCGAACCAGACTGTGCATGCGTTCCGTCCGCAGCTTGTGGGAAAAGTGCAGCATTGTCATAAGTAACCTGCATCCCTGCCTGCTTGTTCTGATCCAAAGTTGTATAAATCTTATAACCGTCATTCATAATGTCCTGCAAGCTAAGGCCGTATTTACGTTCAGCTTCCGCAATCACAGCATTGAAATAGCTTGGGTACTTATAAGCTTCTGACTGAGAAACATAAGTATCTTTTACCCGAGAGGCCAGATTGACCGATGCATAACTGTCTGCTTCGGACTGCGTGAGGTAGCCTGCACTGACCATATTCTGCAGTACCGTATCTCGTCGCGGTGTCGCATATTTCCCATCCTGATAAAGCGGGTTATAAATTTCTGGGCCTTTCAGCATCCCCGCAAGTGTAGCGGCCTCATCTACGGTCACTGCATCTGCTGATACTCCAAAGTACTTCCGACTAGCATCTTCAATCCCCCAAACACCATTTCCAAAATAAGCGTTATTCAGATACATTGTAAGAATATCTTGTTTACTGTAGTGTTTATTAATTTCTAAAGCGAGGAAAAATTCCCGAGCTTTACGGTCAATCGTTTGTTTCTGAGTAAGGTATGCATTTTTGGCCAACTGCTGTGTGATGGTAGAACCACCACCAAAACGTCCCAAGGTAACAACTGCCAAGCTAAAACGGCTCAGATTAACTCCATGGTTCTTATAAAAAGTGCGGTCTTCGGTCGCGACAACTGCATTTTTAATATTGTCGCTTATCTCGTCAAACTTAACTGTAGACCCTTTACTTCCATAAAGTAACCCTGCCTCATCGCCATTTTTATCCACAATTTGTGTTTGCGCATCAATAGATTTTTGTAAAATGGAAACATTGGCCGTTTTTGCCAAATAGAACAAGTAAGAACCAACAGCAAGAATCATAACTAAAATAGCAATAATCGTAATTTTAGTTAAATTATACTTCTTCCAGAAACGTTTTACTGGGCGTAAAAATTGCCTTATTTTATCTGTATAAGGCGCCATCAATCTCAAATATTTTTTTATACCCTTAAGGTCTTCAAGCGGAACTTCCGCTTCTTTTATTTCTTTTTCTTCTATATTATTATCTTCGATTTTTTTAGACAATTTCTTGTTTTTAGCACGTCGGCTAAAATTTTGATCTTTTTCTGACATGATTTTTTAAAAATCCTTTTGCATTCTATATTTTGCCTATTCTAACAAAAAAACCTTTGTGTTACAATATTCTATATGAAATTTAGTTTAATTTTACCAAAAAATATTAAAAAGCAAAGTGTTTCGCATTTACTTGAACAGACTTGGCTTATCCCTCGTAAACAAAGGCATCTGCTACGTACGAAAAAACATGTCTTCCGTAACGGTCGTTTAGTAAACTGGGAGGAGCATGTGGAACCCCAAGACGAAATTACCCTTATTTTTGATGTCGGCGATTTCAAGCTACTTGATGTTCCAGAAGGAAATCCCCAACTTGCTCATATCTTATATGAAGATGAACATCTTGTGATTGTCAATAAACCCGAAGGTATGAAAACTCATGGCAACACGTCTGAGGAAATCGCCTTACAAAATCACGTGGCAGCTCGTTTGAAGCACCCCGTACATGTCGTTTACCGCTTGGACACGGAAACTTCTGGAGCAGTCCTCTTTGCCAAGAATCAATTGATCTTGCCCATTCTAGGTAAAATGTTTGAGGAAAATAAAATCCATCGCTCTTATTTGGCACTCATACAAGGTTATTTTAACGAAAAAAGCTTAATCCTCAATAAAAATATCGGAAGAAATCGTCACAATAGAAAAAAATACATTACCAGTGAAAACGGGAAAAGAGCTATTACGCATGTAACTGTACTCGAAAAAGGACGTCGAAACAGCCTTGTGAGCTGTACTCTAGATACCGGTCGTACACACCAAATACGTGTTCATCTTTCCAGTGAAGGGCATCCTATCATCGGTGATCCACTCTATAATTCAGCGTTAAAAAATCAGCGCATGATGCTTCACGCAGAAAAAATATATTTCACACATCCATTTACGGAAGAATCAATTGTAGTTATAGCACCTAGCCAAACTTTTTATCATGACAAAAAAAGCCTACTTTAGATAAAGTAGACCTTAGGAGTTTTATGAAAAGATTTTTTTAGGAAGGTCTTTATTATAGTGGACGCTTCTTAAAATAAACTTAAGTGTTATTTAATTGTTTCTTTCAATGATTTTAGATTTTCTTCCATAATTGTCAGGTAACTTTCACCTGATTTTTTTTGTTCATCGGTCAAGCCCTCAACAGGGTTAATCACCAACAATTTAGCTCCTGCTTCCTTGGCTAAAGTTTCTGCAAGCTTACTGCTAGAATTATCTTCAAAATAAACAGTATTTAAATTTGCTTTTTGCATCTCATTTTTTAGTTTAATCAATGTCGCACTTGAAGGTTCCGCTTCAGGGTCGAGGCCTGTAATAGCAATGGTTGTCAAACCATAATCACGCCCCAGATAGCCAAAAGCTTCGTGCTGTGTAATAAATGTTTTATTCTTAGCATTTTTCAATTGATCAAAATCTTGGTCTATTTTTTTCAACTTCCCAATATACTCATCAGCGTTTTTAGTAAAGTCTTCTTTATATTCGGGGAATTTTTTTGATAATTCGTCTGCAATGTAGCGAACTTCAAGTAGAGCTGCTTTAGGGCTTACCCATGTATGCGGGTCATCACCAATTTTTTCTACGGGTGTACTTGCTTCTATTTTAACACCTTTATTTTTTACAGAAGGGGCCCATTTTTCAAGATATTTTGAATTATAAATAATGGCATCCGCATTTGTCAAAATGGTCATGTCTTTTGCACTTGGTTCAAAATCATGCGCTTCTTGATTGGCCGGAACAATATTAACAATGTCAACTTTATCACCAGCAACAGCTTTTGTAAACTCATACATTGGCTCAAAAGATGTCACAATTTGTGGTTTATCACTTGCTGTTTTTTGGCAAGCTGTCAAAAAGAGCAAGACTGGGATAAGCAATAAGAGGGTATATTTTTTCATAAAGCTAGTATAATATAAATCCAAAATAATGTCAACTGGTTAACTACCGGTTAACTAATTTTTTATTTGATATGTGTCTTCTCTCGCTCGAAAAGCTTTTCTCTTAACTGCATTTGGAGCTGCTCTCGTTGTAGTAAGCGCTGTTTCCTAGCATTAATTGCTCCTTGAAAATAATACTGTAAAAGTAAACTGAAAAGAAGGGAGATTACCAATGTATAGAGCAAAATACTAGCTTTTAGCTTTCTTTTTCTGAAAACTTGTAAAGGAATATGCGGTCTCCTCCTTTTTCAAAAGATAAAGTAATTGTTATCTGCTCCCCCTCTTGATCAATCTTAGCCTTTTTTAAATGATGAATCAAGGGTTGATAACCTCGACCATTAGCATTGGTTTTACGAAAATCGCCCTGAGATGAAAGGCCAAATCTCAGATGAACGTGTTTACGAACATAAAGATAGTTGTTTTCCACCTTATCTAAGCTTGCTCCCTCGAGTTCACTTCTTAACAGACTGCAAAAAAGTTGCCAGTCTTGGGTATAGTCTGTTGTTGCACGTTTCACTTCTTCATGAAAAATTTTCGTCATATCTAGAAATAAGGAAAAAGTGCCCGCTAACACGAGTAAAGCGAGTAATGCCTCCATGAGAGTAAAAGCCGTAACATTATTTTTTTTCAAGAACAATTAATACCTCTCCTGATTCACGGACAGTCATTTGCGAAGTAGTTTCCTCAATCGAAATCTGCACACCATTTAAGTTTAAATGTTTTTTCCCCGTGTTTATTGCCATATATGCAACATTTAGAGCCTCTATTTCCCTATTTTCCATCTCTGTCTGTTTCTTAACCTGAATAACTTGTTCTAAAACAACCGTGACAAAAAAGACAAGCAAACTCATAGCAACCAAGCTTTCCAGTAAAAGATAAGCCTCAAGTGATTCTCTTCTTATATTTTCCACTTCCAATTTCCAATTGATAAGAGATCGTTTTTTTCTGATAGGGAAGAAATATTGTGATTTTTTGTAGGCTCGAATTGCCTGATTTTTGATCAAAAGTAATAGAGAAATCATTTATTTCAGCCTCCTCTGGGACTTTCAACATTTCTTCTTGGCTATATAGTGTGCCATTACGCGCACTCAATGTCTGTCGCTGCCCCTTTAGTCCAGCCATGCGCTGGGTATCCTTATACAGACGTTCAAATTGTAAAATAAAAATCTCTGAACGTGCTATCCTCACACTTTGTTTCACCGAACTTGAAAATAGAAAAAGAACAAAAGAGCATAGGAAAAGAACGAGTAAACTCTCCAGTAAAGTTAAAGCTTTAATTCGGGACATTACGTTTTGCATTAGGGTTCTTAGTATAATAATCATTGTAGCTATCGGCTTGCTTCTGTGTAATTAACCCACCGGAGACAAGTTTCCCTAAACTTGGACCATCCTGTTTATCAAGTTGATAAAGTTCGGCTTGCCCTTCGACAACTTTAACAACTGCTGCTTGACCTGTATTTTGGATATTCTTCTTTTCTTTAGCCAAGTTTGGAACAAACAATAAAAGTAAAACACTGATAATAAGTAAGACGACAAGCATTTCAATTAAAGTAAAAGCTTTGAACCTCTTTTTTTCCATTTCTTCCTCCTTATTCTTTCAAATCAAGTTTCCCATATTGCTATATATAGGAAGTAGCATTGCAGCATAAATTAATATAATCAACAAACCCACCAGCAAGAAAACAATAGGCTGGATAAGTTGCATTGCTCTTTCGACTCTTTCAAAAAAGAGCGACCAGCTTTCTTCAGAAAAAACCATTAACTCTTGCCCTAGCTTAGCCTTTAGTTCACCATATTCCACAATTAATGCCAGCTCCTTGGTAAATATGGGGTAAAATCGAAGAGCATCTTCAAACTTCTGACCACTATCTAATATTTGAAGGAATTCAACACCAAATTCTTTGAAGATTCGACTTTTTTGTTCTTGCATAATGAAACAAATCTGACGTAAGTCAACTGCTTGGGCAATTAAGTTTCCCCATTCTCTTGAAAAATAAGCCGTCAAATAAAGCTGGACAAAACGGCCAACAAAAGGTATTTTAACCATCAGCCTCATCGCTTCTAAAGCAGTTTTTTTCTTCCAATAGTATCTGCACAGGTAAAAGAAAACAAGCAAACCGAAGAGGCACCCTAAAAAGATGGTCGGAAGATTTTGTATAGCATAAGTTGCTAATCCTCTGTTTTCGTCCAGTTGAGGCAGTAAATAATTTTTCAAGCCTAGCATGATAAAGATTAGAAATGCCAGAAGAACGAGCGGGTAAGTGGAGACTTGGATGAGCTTTCTGCGGATGTTCAAAACGCGTATCAGTTTTTCTTCAATCAGCCCCAAAGTATACTCAACATTCCCATGAGACTCGGCCAAAGAGAGCTGAGTCACAATATCCTCATAAAATTTGAGCTTCGCTAAAATACCAGAGAAACTTTGTCCATTGAGTAAACCTTCACGCATTTTGGAAATAAAATATGCCTCCGTTAATCCCGACCGTTCAAGAAAATCAATAATTTCAGAGAGGTGGAAACCACTTTTGAAAAGATTATTCATGAGTTGAATAAGTTTAATCTGCTTCGCTAAACTCAATTTTTTCACGCGCAGCTGTAGCAGCTGAGATAAATCCATCTGCAACCAACTGATCAATCTGGCCATTCCATTCGTCTGGTTGCCATTCTTCAAACTTTTCTTTTTCACAAACAAGTAATCCCTTTCCTGCAATTAATCGCTGATAAATCACTCGCTGAAGACTGGATTGTAGTTCCCAATCAGTTAATCCAAGTTCTTTTAGGCGTGCAACTACACCCGATATTGAGCGTGCATGAACAGTGGAGAACACCGTATACCCAGTCAAGCTTGCACGAAGCACAGCCTTAGCCGTCTGACTGTCCCTAATTTCACCAACAATGAGTAAATCAGGTCTATGGCGAAGAGAAAGTTTAATCAAGGCATCGTAATCATTCCCTATAACTTTATTGACTTGAAGTTGTAAAAACTCAGCTTCCACTAACTCCACAGGATCTTCTATACAAATAACTTGTTGATCCTTAAAATACTCTCTTGCAAACTTGTACATAAGGCTGGTCTTACCTGACCCCACAGGTCCTGAAAACAGATAAAGTCCTCTTCCACCCATAAAAGTGCTAAAAAGCTCTGAGTTCCAAAAATAAAGTTGGTTTTGTTGATGATGCAAGAATCGAATAACCATACTTTCTTGACCATGAAAATCCCCGACAGTAGATAAACGTAAGCGTTGCTTACCTTTATCTAAGCTATAAGTGCAAGCCCCCAACTGTACCCGTCTACTTTCTCCTAGATTCATACCAGATAAAAATTTCATATGAGCGATCAGAGCTTGCCCTTCTTCAAGGGATACTTCTTCTTCAAATCTCCTTTCTGTTGCTGTACGAAAATATAGAGAATACCTCCCTTCTAATGCTACTAAGTAAAGATCATGCACCATCTGATCTACTGCTTTTTGTAAAAGAGTTTTTGCCAAAACCTGTATCATCATTGCCCTCCTTAGCTAAGCTTATTTATTAATACGATAAAGTTAGCAAGTTATCACAATTTTTTCAAAAAAATGAGCAGAAAATTTATAATAAGCTTTGTTGAATACTTAATATCCTTTCTCGATGCCGAATAAAGGCAAGAGTAATAAAAAAAACCTGCCCAAAGGCAGGTTCAAAATTTTCAATTAGAATTTTTTACGTTTACGTGCAGCTTCTGATTTACGTTTAGCTTTTACAGAAGGTTTTTCGTAGTGTTCACGTTTGCGGAGCTCTTGAAGAGTTCCAGCTTTTGTTACTGAACGTTTGAAACGGCGGAGAGCGTCGTCAAGCGATTCATTTTTACGAACGATAGTTTTTGACATTGATTTCACCCCATTTCATTTTCGTATTTACTCTTAAAGAGCACTCCTAATATTCTATCAAATGGCTGTAGGTTTGTCAACTGGATATATAAAATAAAAAAGCAGATTACCTCTGCCTTTTCGCTTATTGTACGGAATAGTTTGGAGCTTCTTTTGTAATTTGAACATCATGTGGGTGTGATTCTTTCAGACCAGCACCTGACATTTCGATAAATTGTGCTGACTCATGTAAAGCAAGGATATCAGCTGCTCCAGTGTAGCCCATACCTGACTTCAAGCCACCAACCATTTGGAAAACGATATCGGTCGCTGTACCTTTATAGGCTACCCGACCTTCGATACCTTCAGGAACCAATTTATTTGCTTCATTGACAGAGCCTTGGAAGTAACGGTCACTTGAACCTTTCTTCATTGCTGCAAGTGAACCCATACCACGGTATGTTTTAAATTTACGTCCTTGGAAGATTTCGAACTCACCTGGTAATTCGTCTGTACCGGCAAGCATTGAGCCAAGCATTACTGCATCGCCTCCTGCTGCCAAAGCTTTAACGATATCGCCAGAGTATTTGATTCCGCCATCGGCGATGATTGTTTTACCGTATTCACGCGCAACTGCTGCCGCATCATAAATAGCTGTGATTTGTGGCACACCAACACCTGCTACAACACGTGTAGTACAGATTGAACCTGGACCAATTCCGACTTTAACAACATCAACACCAGCTTCAAAGAGTGCGCGTGCACCTTCACCAGTAGCAATATTCCCTGCAATCAATGTACGTTCTGGGAAGTGTTCACGAATTTCTTTGATTTTACGTAATACACCTGCTGAATGACCGTGCGCAGTATCGATGACAATAGCATCGGCACCAGCTGCAAAGAGAGCTTCTGCACGATCAAAAGTATCAGAGGTTACACCAACGGCTGCCGCAACCAAAAGACGACCTTGGCTATCTTTTGCAGCATTAGGGAATTCAATCACACGTTCAATATCTTTGATTGTGATCAAACCTGCCAGCTTACCGCTCTCATCAACTAACGGCAATTTTTCAATTTTGTGTTTTTGAAGTGCTTCCTCAGCTTCACGCAATGAAGTACCAACAGGCGCTGTAATCAAGTTTTCAGAAGTCATGACATTTTTGATTTCTTGATTATAGTTCGAAACAAAACGAAGGTCACGGTTTGTCAAGATACCTACAAGTTTACGATTTTCCAATGTTTCAACAATTGGTACACCTGAAATACGGTAAGTAGCCATCAAATTCTCTGCTTCTTCAATCTTATGCTCAGGTGTCAAGAAGAATGGATCAGTAATAACGCCAGACTCTGAACGTTTTACTTTGTGCACTTCTTCAGCCTGCTCAGCGATACTCATATTTTTGTGAATAACACCAAGTCCGCCTTGACGTGCCATTGAAATTGCCATTTTACTATCTGTTACAGTATCCATTGCAGCAGATATCATCGGAATATTCAATGTCAAGTTCTTCGCTAGTTTGGTACTCATGTCCACCTCGTTTGGTAGTACATGCGATTCCGCTGGAATCAATAACACATCATCAAAAGTGTAACCCTTCTTCAAAAACTTTGTTTCCCAATTTGACATTAAATTTATCCTCCAAATATATATTTTTACTATTCTATCACTATCTTTTAGGTATTTCAATGATTTTTTACCATATTTGTCAATATTTTTTGTAAACTACTTTTTTTGATTTAAGCTTTTTGTTAAAATAAAAGATGGTTAATAAAAAAAGTAAAAATAGTAATGAGGAAATAATGTTCACTTTAAAAAAAGCAACCATATTTACCGGATTATGTTTCATAACACTCGCTGCTCATACAGCACAAGCAGATACTGCTGAAGTACCTGTGGACAATCACCCGATGGGGTATTACGCTGAAGTACAAACCGAAGAAAATCCAATGACCGCTCCTATTGATGCTCAAGGAAACTTAGCACCCGTCGATGAAGAAGGGCAGACAGTAAAGGACGAAATCCCAGAAGAACCTGAAACTCCAAAAGTTTCCAGCAGAATGCGTCGCTCCATTGCCGACGAGGAGGAGACTGCTCAAGCCAGTTTAAGAAATGCCCCATCTGACCTGGTGTCCAATGATACAAGTCTACCACGAAAAGATGCTGTCGATATCGCCTCTTGGCAAGATTGGATGACACAGAGTGATTTCAATCAACTTAAAGCACAAGGTGTTAAGACAGTGATTGTTAAACTGACAGAGAGCACAACCTATGTTAACCCCGCAGCTAAAGCTCAAATTCAGATGGCTAAAAATGCTGGACTAACTGTTGCTGTTTACCACTTTTCACATTTCTCAGAGTCAGGAAAAACGGCTCAAGCGACTGTTAACAATACTGCACGAGCAGAAGCTAATTTCTTTGCAAATGTTGCTAAACAGTACGGCCTTTCAACAAGTACTGTCATGATTAACGATGCCGAGTATGTTCCAAAAGATAGCGTGGGAACCATGCCTTACTGGGACTGGACGGTTGCCTCACAAAACTTTGCGGATCAACTTAAAAAGCAAGGCTTTGCTATCACACGTCATTATGCTTCAAAAGCTTGGGCTGTAGATGGTGTTGGACAGATGGAACCAAGTAAATTAGGTGCAAAAAATCTTTGGATTGCACAATATCTTTACGGTAAACCAAGTTCTGGTAATCTCCAAAACACACAATTTGGCTCATGGCAGTATACGAGTCAGATGTACTTCACTAATTTTAGTCGACGTAGTCCTTTGGATGTAAGTATTGATTATGCTAATATCTTTAGCAATGGTAAACTTCCTAGAATACCTGTGAAATTTGTTAATCTTCCCGTAAAACATCCCGGGACTTCACCATTTAAAGACATCTCTCACTCTATCTATAAAAATTATATCAACTGGAATTATAGTGTCGGTATTACCACAGGTTATACTCCAACGACTTATAACCCTGATGCAAATGTCACGCGCGGAGAGATGGCTGTCTTTATTAACCGATTAGCAGGCTTACCAAGTTACAATCCTCCATTTAACGTTTATACTGATGTTAACCAATATAAAAATCAAATCCTATGGTTGACAGCAGCAAACATTTCAAATGGTACAGCACCGCACTACAATCCAAATGGAAATGTTACACGTGGTCAAATGGCAGCCTTCTTGCATCGTACAGCTAAAGCTATGGGGAAAGCACCAGCTTCAGGAACATATACTTCTTCTTTCCAAGATATAAATGGTAATATGTTCAAAAATGATATCAACTGGTTGAAATCAAAAGGGATTACTACAGGTTATACTCCAACAACCTTTAGACCTGATGCTAGCATCACTCGCGGAGAGATGGCAGCATTTCTTAATCGCTTCTACAATACTTTAAAATAAAAAAAACTGCGAATAATATCGCAGTTTTTTTATAGATAATTGATACCGAATAAAGTGGCAAAAACTAATATAAAATTAGAAATAAAGGCCAAACCTACAGTTAAATAGAGTAAGGAATGTTTAGATGAAACCTTAAGGGGAATGGACGTATTAGCTATACCTAAAAGGAGCAAAGGAATAAAGGGGGTAAAATATCTCCCTTGTTGACCATAAATTGAGCCCACCACGATATTATTAGGTGCAGGATTATGCCCACCACCTAAAAACGATAGAAAACCATGATAAACGCCTAAAAAGTTTGCAAGAAAGACTCCTAAAGCACCTAAACTCAATAGTTTTGACGTTACGAACTTCTCTTCAGCAAGCATTACGAGTAGCAAAAGAATATACCAAGCGCCAGCTACCCAATAAGGCATATGATTATAGGCGGGGTAGGGCGAAGCAAGTAAACCGATAAACATGTTGTTTGTTGACAGACCTGGTGCTAAATTTACAGTAAAATTAATAACGAGACGGTAAGCAGAAAATAATAAACTAGGTTTAAGAGCGAAAGCAACTCCTAAGGATAAAGCAAACAGCCCTAGACCCATAACACTCAAAATTATAAGTTTTTTATTGCTTAAGTTAATGAAAGTATTCTTCCCAAGCTCTTTTCGGCGTTGGAGAAATAGTATAAAAATCACCAGCGGAAAAAGAGCGACTAAAATCTTTATATTTGTTTTGGTCCCTACCATAACGAAAGCCGTAGTTGCAAGCATCCCTAGGCCATACTTCCAATCTAGATGCTTAGCCTCGTAAACATTAATCGTAATCATAAAGACCAATAATGCCGCAATATAAGAAAGTGTATCATAGGATAAACTTGCCATTGTAGCTGCGATCACAGGTGACAGAGAAAGTGCCATAAAAAGCAACTTGCCCCGCTTCACATACTTAATAATCATGCAAATCGCAAAACTAGCAATTAAACTAGACACTAATCGTCCGACAACAACCATAACACCAACAGATGGATAAATATGGTAACCTAGCCATACCCCAAGAGCTGGTACAACATGCCCTAGAAAATTAAAATTTAAAATAGGGGGTATGCTATTCGTTCTTGGAATTTTTTCTATCGGCATTTTCACAATTTGATTTTCAAAGTACTTCTCAAACCAATTGCCTCGTTGATAGGCAACTTTTTGAACGCTCATACTTGTTCCCACAGGTTCACCATAGGCAGACAAGTCATTACTAAGACGTGCAATGTTCGAGCTCACTGAATAATGCCATTGACCATCTGGTTCGCTAAACAAGGGCATTCCAACAGAAAGAATGAATCCGATTACTACTGCTACTGTGAAATAAATTTTATGAAGATTTTTCTCAGTATTTTTAATTTCTTTAATTTTCATCACCCCTCCTTACAAAAATTTAATGACCACAAACACACTGACAACACTTAAGATAATTAGAACTATAATACCAACACTTATTTTTTTAAGAACATCTCTCTCCTCTACCGCATCATCACTAATTAGCAGCGTATGATATTCATTTTCCCCTGCTGAAAAATCTGGAATAGTACCATTAAGAGTCGGAAGAGGTGTATCTGATTTTGAAAGTGTACTTTCACTCATAAGCGTGCCATCTCTCGAAATTCGATTAGAATAGTCTACATCAAAATAATGAATTTTATTATTTTGCTTATAGTTTTGTGCAGCCTTCGTTTGGTATAGAAAATACTTTTCACCCTTACTTAGTCCATAGATTTGAATAAGAGAGCGGTTAATCTCTTGATTATTATTGATTTCAAAGTTAAATCGAGTCGTAGCTAGAGGAATTTCTATACTACCAGAAGTAATTATATATCTTCGTCCTCCTTTAATCACTTCACCAATAGAAGCAAGATCATCGTTCAAATGATTTACGGTTTTCCAAGAGCCATCAGATAAATAAATTTCTTTAGCATCACCTCTTACACGTCCAAGAACATACTCTGCACCCGATTCCAAGGATAATTTTTGACCATCAAACATTGCAAAGTTAATTCCAGAAGTAACTAGGTTAGGGCTCGTCGCTAGTTCTACTCCATTCCCTGTTTGATTTGTTGTTGCTTGTAATTTTAGATTAAGATTAAGCGTATTCGTCGATGCAATCAATGCTTTATTCATATGTGCCTTTATTACAACATCTACATCTTGATCTAAATTTTTACCAAAGCCGACAGTTGCAGCCACAACAGGTGATGGGGCATTTGCTGTAGCTTCATCGAATGCAAGTTCATTTAGAGCAATACTTACTTCAGGATTTGAACTTTCAATCGAATCAATAACCATCTGGGAGTTTGCAGGCAAAGATAAAGTCAAGCCATCTGTCATCTCTAATAAGTGTTTCTTAATCACAAGACGGTAGTCTAAATTACGGTCTAGAGAAATGACATACTGTCCAAAATTCGTTTTTTCTTCCGGGGTAACACCTTCTAATTTAAAATCTAAGTCAGGACTAGTGTTTTCCAAATCAATATTAAACATTTGACCACTTTGTCGCACATCAATGAGCTTCACATAGTTCAGTTGAGCATTTAAAATAGCTGTTAAACCCGGGCTTATACTCGTTTCTGCAATTCCCTGTTGGTCGGTGAATTTATTTGAATATTTTCCAGGCTGATAAAAAGCAACAGGTGACTCTGGTATATTTGAAGTCTCTAAGTTTAATTCGGAAATAATCGGCTTCCCATTAGAAACCAAGATACTGTTCATAACTTTTCTAGCATCTGTGTCATTCAGTGTAATACCTGGACCAAACCTTAAACCATTATCAAAAAGAACTTCATTTCCTTGAACTTTCATCCATGATGGTGCATTTTGGAGAAAAGTCTTCCAAGCTCCCCCTTCCAGAAATTTTTGCGAGAATTGCCCCATCTTGATTTGTTGCATAGCAACCTCGACATTCAAGGCATTGAACGAAGTATTTATAACTGGCGTACCATTATTGCTCACTTCAATCCTTGTAAATAGCTTATCTGCTTGTGCAGTCTGTGCTTTTACTGGGACAAATAGCACGTTCAGGGAAAGAACGCCAAAAATCATACACAAAATCATGTATGACATCCTTCTTTTTAATCGTAGTATATTTTTTTCTAACATGGGTTCTCCATTTGCACCTATGAATCTTTATTCTTTTTCTTGATACATTTCCCAAAGGTCTTTTTTTATTTTAGAAGAAGATGTTTTTCCACGTGGAAAATACATTGTTTTTAAATTTGGGAATTGTTCTTTAAGACCATCAAATTTGCCCCGCCAGTCGTCTCCCATGGCAAAAATATCAACGTCAAACATATCAATATAGAGCGCTTTATCATCCCATGACTGCTCTGGTACAACTAAGTCAACATAGCGGATAGCTTCCAAAATATATTTTCTTGTATCATATTCTTGATAAGCACGTTTTTGCTTTTCATTCCAGTTAAACTCATCCGTAGAAACCATAACAATCAAGCGATCACCAAGATTACGCGCATTCTTAAGCATATTGATGTGACTCTCATGTATAATATCAAATGTTCCTGCAACTAAGACTGTTTTCATTATTTTTCCTTTCAATCCTTCTACTTAAAATTTATATTTAAACTTCCAGTATCGATAAAATAGCCATCCAAATGGAATCATTGATTGCACAAGAAACTTTTGATCACTTTCTTGAACAATCTCTTTTCTCCTCTTATGTGCGACATATCCGTACGCAGTATATAGAAGGGTATTTTTTAAACGAAGTTTTAAGGTAAATTCATTTGTCATCGCCATCTTTGCGTTTAACATTGCTCCAAGTGGATTATTGATGAGTAACATTCTGCCAGAACTTGTATAACCATCTGCAAGGTATTCTGTAATATAAATAATTTTATTAATGAAAAGTGAATCTCCCTTTTTAGCCATTTCTTTCCAAGCAACTCCCTCACTCATGAAACGTTTACCAGGAATATCTGGAAATGGAGTTGACTTCATAATTTGAGCATCTAGGGTTTCAGCCTTATCCCCTTTTATTCCCATATTATACCTAACCTCATTGAAGTTCTTAATGAGATAATTTTCTGGATATTCTTCTCCTATTACTTCTGTATCACTATATCCTCTTAGAAATGTAATACCAATAAGTTTATTTTCTACTACAATATGCCAAGAATTAAGAATTGTTTCCACTGCATCAGGAGTCAAGTAATCATCACTGTCTACAATAAATACAGCATCAGTTGTTACTGCCTTAGCCCCTGTATTTAAAGCGCGATGCTTCCCTCCATTTTCTTGCTTGATGTATATAATCTCTATCTTTTTTTCTTTGATAAAATCATTAATTAATTCTTCAGTATTATCACTGCTTCCATCATCAACTACTAACCATGTAAATTGCAAATTAGTTTGCTTGGTTAAGCTTTCATAAAGTTTAGGCAAAATATATGCTCGGTTATACGTAGGGGTAAGAATTGTCAAACTATATTCCACATTATACTCCTTGTTTTTTATACGTTTGATTCATAATAAAACCTAGAATCAAAACTGTCATACGGTATCCCAAAACCTTATACATTAAACGGATGGGACGTGTACTCGGGTTCAGTTCCGTTTTAATCAAAAAGGAGTAATCTTTTAACCTTATCAAAATATCGTCAGAAATTAACACCCCTCGATTCATTGCTTCTTTTACTTGTCCTAACAATACTATATAAGGATAGGCTAAATAGGCGTCATAAGAGAGTTGGCGAGAAGAATCGGCTATAGTCTCTCTTTTTTTGACAGCCTCTGTTAACACATGGAAAGAGTAATCAATAGTTTGTTTAGTTAATCTTTTAGCGGTGATGCTATTTGGGTGTTTAACATATGCATAAAATTTCTTATCATACCAGTCAAAAGTCTCAGCAACCCTTAAAAGATCCGCAGTAAATCCTGTATCTTCTGTTTGGCGTACATCAGGGAAAGAAATTTGATTATCAATAATTAACTGCCTTTTCACAACTTTAGTCCAAGCAGATCTTGTTAACTTATCTTTCTTAATTAAAGTGTTTAGTACATTATCGCTCTTATCAATTTCTTCTTTTGTTAGATCAGAAGAAAGATTACCAAAATCTCCTCCCTTATAAATGATATGATCAAAAAATAAGATATCCGCTTGAGATTTTTCCAATATACCAGCTATTTCTTCAAGACCTTCGCTTATCAGATAATAGTCGTCACTGTCTGGAAACAGTAGATAATCTCCAATAGCATGTGTAATCCCATTATTTCTGGCACCTGCTGCCCCTGTATTTTGTTGATGAATGACCTTTACGCGCATGTCAGATTCTTGTATTTGGTTACAAATTTCTCTTGAGTTATCTGTTGAACCATCATCAACCAATAATACTTCTATATTTTTATAGGTTTGAGTTAAGATAGAATCAACACAACGTTGAATAAAGTTTGCTGCATTATATACTGGTATTATTACACTAAATTTCATGATTTCTTTCTTGTATCTACTTATTTTTTCCAAAACCACTTATAATAATCATGATTCACTCTCTCATTTTCGGGAGGTAGCTTCATATAATCACCATACTGACGTGAGAGATAAGCATCATGATTCTTCAGTTTACGAGAAACCAAGTGCTCAAATTTTACATCTTCATACTCTTCCCATATTCTTTTTGGAAAAATTGCATTTTTATAACCCGTATAAAGATAAGAGATTAAACTATTATCCGTGTCATTATATTTCTGCATGAAGATATCTAATTGTTCAGCTAAAGTGCGGTATTGTCCACGATATTTGAGATGTTGGGGCATCCATAAAACTAACTTTCCCCAAACATAAAGTTTCTTACTTGCACTGGTAAAGTCTAAGCCATGAGGATTAGAAGCTGTTAATTGGATAGCTTTTTTCAAAAACTCTTTTTTAAAACTCTTCCGTTCTTTCGCATCATCTGGCAAGATATCCATCGGAAAAATATCTAAAAAGACTCCCGTGCCTCTATTCAAATTATCGATTTTACTCTCAAATGTTGTACGTGTATCATATAACTTTGCAAAAGGAAGGTAGGTTTCTCTTACTTTATAATGAAGCAAAGCGTACTTATCATCGGGAAGTTTTTCAATCAAAATCTTAATGAGACGTTCATAGTTTGATCTTGTAAGCTCAATATCAATATCGTCATCCCAAGGAATATAACCTCCATGGCGAATGGCTCCAATCAAAGAACCACCAGCTAAAGTATATTCAATACCATTTTCTCGACAAATAGCATCAATATAAGTCAATTGATCAAGCTGTATTTCTCGAAGTTCTTCTTGAGTTATCTCTTTCATTTTTTCTCGTCCAATTCTTTGAAAACTTTTACGAAACTATCGGTTGACTGCTCCCATGTAAAGTTTTCTACTACATTCTTAGATACTTTTTTCTGTATGCGTCTCATTTTTTCTTTATCTGCGATGAGATTTTTCAGTGTCTGAAGTAAGGCAGTTTCACTGTTTTCAATAATGAAACCATAACTTTCATCCGGCATAATATCTCGTGCCCCACCAACAGTTGGAGTTGCGATTACAACGTTTTCTAACATTGCTGCTTCTAACATCGCTGTAGCAAAACCTTCACTACGAGACATTAGTACAAAAATATCTGATTTTGCGTCTAATTCTAATACTTTTTCATAAGGAAGACGTCCTAAAAAAGTGATATTTTCTTGCTGATATTGTGTCTGAACATCTTTTAAAAGTGGGCCATCACCAGCAATGATTAGTTCCAAATCTTCTCTCTCTTTTGAAAGCTTTTCAAAAGCAGAGAGAAGAATTTCAACCCCTTTCATCTGTGGAATCAATCGTCCAGCATAAGAAATAACAACTTTATCTTGAACTTTTTCTATTTTTTGATTATTATATTCATCAATGGAGACTGCATTCGGCAGTGTACCTTTGGCTGATATGTTAAAGTTTTTTAACCATTCGGAAGCCTCGTTGGATACACCATAAAAAAGAGAAGTATTTTTCTTTACTTTTTTAATTAACCAATGCTCAATTTTCTGTAAAAAGAAATCTAAAGCTGATTGGTTCAGCGTAAGGTAAGAAGAACCATGTTCGATAACAATCGCTTCTTTTCCTTTTTTCTTTGCCAATTCAGTACCCAGTAAGGCAGGTAGATGAAAGCGCGTATTGGCAATATAATAATCAATAGGTTCATCTGAAATTTTCTTTATTAAAGAATGATATAAGGCATTTTTTTTCAAAAATGGATATCTGTTTTTCCAAATATTTTTTACAGGAAGACGATAAATTTTTATTCCATCTTGTATCTCTTCGTTAAGCAAATCATCACTATGCTGAGTCGTTACTATGATAACATTATATCCCCGCTCGTGCAGCTTTTTACTTACATTGTAGGTATAGCGTTCGACACCCCCTAAATGAGGCAGGTAATATCCATTAAAAATCGCAACTGTTTTATTCATTATTTTTCACCAATTGTTTTATATTTTTCAAATCACCAGAGAAGTATAAGAAAACTACGCTTAAAACTAGCCAAATACTTCCTCTCACAAGGAGGGTAACAAAGGAATTTAAAATATTAGTAAAATCTTGTGTGAAATATAAAACTGCATAAAGTAATATTCCAAGTAGGAAAGGCTTTATTAGATTGCGAATAATCGAGCTAAGATGCCCCTCTAGTGCACGGGTCATCAATAGACTTCCTGAAATAACAAAATTTATTATATAGGAAATTGAAACTGCGATTGCCACAGTATCTATTGAACCAAAGGAAATTCCAACTATAATGCTTATACAAATTGTTCCTAAAGAAACTAATCCATTAAATGATTGGATTCTCACAAGATTTCTAGCTTGCCATATGGCTGGCATCATCTGTGCTAACATCTGTGCCCAAATACTTAAACTTAAATATTTCAAAGGAACGACTGCTCCACCCCATTGGTTACCAAACAATAAGTAAATGATTGGTTCAGCATTAAGTGAAAAGAAAACAGACACAGGAATAGCAATGAAAGCTAGGATTTGGCTAATTTTTAAATAAGTATCTCTGATTAAAGGGATATTTTTTTCGTGTTCTGCCAATATTGGTTGTAACACAGGGTTGACAACACTTAGAAATACAGTTATTGGAAGTGAAAGTAATTGATAACTTCTTGAATAATTTCCTAAGGGTTTTGCACCAAAAAACTTACTGACAAGTAAATTGTCGAAGTTACGATAAAAGTAGTTTAGTAAAAGGAAGCTCGTTTGATGCTTTACAAAAGAAAAAATTTTCTTCATTGGTTCAAGATGCATTGATCTTGTAAACTTAATGTCTACCAGTCGTAAATTCAACACGAGAATAATTGTTTCAATCATCGTAAAGGTGATTACCAGTGAATATATTCCTGCGTGCAGGAATGCTAAAGCAATACCCATTATTCCACTAAGCACACTTGCACTAGCTAATCGAAGACTAATTGCCTTAAATCGTTTTTCCTTGCTGAGAATACCATTTGGAACCTGATTCATTGCAGAAGTCAGAATAATAAGTGACATTGACCAACATATAGGAATATAGATAGAATTATTAAAAATTGTTGATAGTGTAAACCCACCAACAATACCAAAAAACAGCGATGCAATCACACCAATTAAGATTGTGTAATTAAAAATCACTCCATAATCTTCATCTTTTAACTCTTTGTTTTGCACAATTGCAGGTGATATAGCTGTACCAGTTAACAGTTGAAAAAACAGAATTAATACCTGTACTGTAGTTACAATCCCTATTTGCTCAGGTGTCAATAAGCGGGAAAGGACCATATTAAGGACAAGTTGGACAACTACGGTACTATATTGAGCAATTGCTGTGAAAAATATTCCTGATTTAAAATCGTTTTTCATTTATGAAATTCATAATCTAAGTACTCTTTCATGCCACTCTCAAGATTATACTTTGGACTATACCCTATTTTCTTTAATTTTTGAATACTGCTAATTGAAAGCTTAATATCGCCTTCTCTTGGTGCCACGTATTCTATATCTAGTTTCTTGTTTAAGTTTCTTTGAGCCAAGTGAATCAAATCGTTCAGAGTTGTTTTTATTCCTGTTCCAACATTATACACTTGCCCTAACGATTGGTCCGATGTCGCAATAAGAAGCAATGCTTGTAGAACATCATCAATATAAACAAAATCACGGGCTTGCTCTCCATCACCAAAAATTTTTAAAGGTTTTTGGTTTTTCAAACGATCAACTAAAATCGAAATAAAACCGGAGTAAGGGGAGTTTGGATTTTGTTTTGGACCATAGACATTGAAAAATCGTGTCGCACTTGCCGGAACTTTATAAAGATCATTGTAAACCATCGCCATTTTTTCTGAAGCAAACTTATCAACCGCATAAGGGGTTAAGGGGCGAATGATACTCTCTTCTTGCTTTGGAAGAGTTGGCTCATCACCATAAACTGCTGCACTTGAAGAAAAAACCAATCGTTTCAATGATTTTTTGTTTTCTCGAAGAATTTCTAAAATCATCATTGTGCTGTCAAAATTAACCTGATGTGTTTCATATGGACGCGCAACCGAATCTGCCACAGAAGCTACTGCTGCTAAATGGAAGATATAGTCAAAATCATTTTCTTCAAACACCCTCTCAAGTAAAGACTTATCCGTTACAGATCCCTCTATTTTTGTTAAGCTTTTTGAATCATCCAGGTTAGAAAAGGACCCCATCGAAAGATCATCAATAACAACTATTTTGTTATCAGGAAGAAGTTTATTCGCTAAAGACGAGCCAATAAACCCCGCTCCACCTGTGATTAGAATACTATTATTTTTTATCATTTTTCTCATCCTCTAATTCTTTTAAAGCAATTTCTTGCACAATATTCTCAATTTTTTCTTCTAGCTTACTCATAGTGATTGAATTCAGGAATAACTTAAAAAGCAAAACAAAGATAATAACAAGAAATACCATATTACTTTGTGAATAAACACCAGCTAAGTGTGTGATTATTCCGAGATATTGTGGAAAAATGCTTGTAATTAGTAAAAATAGCGAAAAAAGCACCCAAAACAATGAGTGATTAATCTCAATCTGCCCTTTACGAACCTTTCTCGCTACATAATAAGTAGTTAAGAATGAACCTATAATTAGAATAATACGTAATGTAAGAGTCATTGTCCGCTCACTTTCTAAATGGTTGAAGAATTAAAATTGAAATCGCCACTCGTATCATATATTGGATACTACGGCGAAGGTTAAGATAACTTTTACCTGCTAATCGCTCCTGCATTTTTACCTGTGCCTCTACCACCGAAAAACCTTTTTTAATAAAATAACTTACAGTTTCCGGCTCAGGAGTCATATTGGCGCTTGTAGTATAAAATTCAATTGATTGTTTATCAAATAAACGCATACCACTTGTTGGATCATTGACTATTTGGCCTGTAGTTATTTTGATTGCGGTAGAAATCAGTGTATTTCCTATCATACGTAAACTATTGGGACGCTTTTCCGTCACAAATCGACTACCAATAACAACGTTAGCGCCTTTCTCTGCTTCTTCTACCATTGCTGGAATATAATCTGGAAGGTGCTGACCATCCGCATCGAATTGGATAGCGAAATCATAATTATGTCGAGCTGCATATTTCATGCCTGCCATAAAACCACCTGACAATCCAAGATTGGTACGGAGATTGATTACATCAACATTCATTTTTCGTACAAGCTGATAAGTTTGATCTTTTGATCCATCATTAACTACAAGGTAGTCCGTTTTAAAGTTCAATTCATTATTTGAAATAAATGTACGAATGGAATTAATAGTGTGTTCAATACTTTCTTCTTCATTATAAGCGGGGATAATAAGTAAAACTTTTTTCATTTTCTTTTCCTAGGATGTACGATGTTAACCATTAATAAAATATAATTGTAGGGATTATCGAACATACACTATTCAAACTCTTTTCTAATGGTTATTCACTATCTGCTTAATATTAATTTAAGCAAAATGCTCCATCTGATTCCAGAATCTTTTTTCAAGAAACCTTTAATAATCATTTTACCATATTTTCGTTTAAGTTGACAGAGCAAGTATGGCTTGTAGATTTTATAAAATCTATACTCGCTACTAAAAATACTATAAAATCTTTCCTCCGATAGACTGGTCAAATCTTGAACAGAAAGTTGATGGCTCAGTTTACATTGCAGTACTTTTACCTTCTTATGACTCGAAATTATTTTTGAAAAGAGCCAATGGTCAAGGTAGTCCAGTGGGAACTCTTTTGTAAAGCCACCGATCTTTTCAAGAAAAGACCTGTTCAAGGTTAGTGTACTGGATATTCCAGAAATATCTTGGTGGTAGGTACCTGCTTCTCTTGGGTAGAGCAGCATATCTAAAGTTTCACTTGCTGTGGGAGAAATCTGTGCCTCACCATCATATATTGTCGCACAATAAGCAACGATGTCACTGTCCCTTACTTCACTTTCTAACTCGGAAAATAAGGCTATTAGATAGTTTTCTGTAAGACATGTATCATCATCCAAAAGCATCATCCACTCGTCCTCTGACAAAGAACGAGACGTCTCATATGCTATACGAGTGCCTCGTTCTTTATGATCTGAGTTATAAAGATATGTGAATGAATGAAAAGGAAGCAGAAGGTCTAAATCTGAATAATCGACAGCTCCGTTATCAAATACAACAACATTGAGCTTATTTTTGATAGCATCATTAAGTTTTACGAGTGCTTCAAAAGATTCTGTTTCTGTGAATTTTTGGGCGTAAGCAACCAAACAAATTGTTATCTTCATTTTTATCGTTTCTTCATTTTTAAGAGCACTTTTTTCATTGCTCTTTTTAGCTCCGACTTAAGAGAACTTGTGTTGGATGAGTTCAAAGTCAACAAACTCTCAATATGCCGCACAGTTTTCTTCTCACTACCCTGTATTTTTTCAGCATCATCAATAAAGGCTTTGTAAACAAACTCGAGTGAATATTTTTCTCTCACTTCAGAAATCTTATCAAGACTGTTTTGCTTTTGTTCCGTAAAATTTTCCAGACTATGGCTGAGTTTTTCAGATAAGGCTTGAATATCTCCTAAAGGATACTTTTCACCTTCTTGAAAAATCCTGTGAGCCGATTCATACCCAGGATTGTCTGATATGATAACGGGAAGCCCCTTAAGTAAAGCTTCAATATAGACCAAACCAAAAGTCTCCATGGATGAGCTACTCACAAAAATATCCTTATCGGTGAGTGCCTCCCACGGATTTTCCAAATAACCAGTCAATGTCACATTTTTCAAATGATGCTGCTTAATATACTGCATACACTTGATTTTATACTCCTCATCTTGGGCACCGACAAAAAGAAGTTCGACATCTGTTTTACCCGAATGTTTATAAGCTTTTAAGAGTTCCAACTGATTTTTTCCTTCAGTCAAACGACCTACAGACACAAAACGGATTTTTTCTCCTGCTCTTAACGGTAAGCTATCCACTTCACTATAAGGGATAAATGACTTGATCTCCTTATTTTCAAAAAGAAGATTTAATTTTTGGTTCAGAAGACCCGTTACGCTGTAAATCTCCGTTGCGTACTCTTCTATAAAATCTATCTTATCAAGATAATATGCAAACTCATTTTCTGGAAACTCATGGATAAACCAAAAATGCGGGATGGACTCACAGGCGGCTGCAAGAGCTCCCTGAAACATATTTACTGTGTTAGTAACTACTAAGTCTATCTTATTTTCCTGAATCAGTTTTCTGATTTGTGCAATATTCTCCCGATAATAAAATGCACGAATACTGGCATTTTCTGGAAGTCCTCCCGGTGCATCTTCCCACCACCATTTTCCTGCGGGCAGAATATAGGTTGAAATTCCTGAAGACTCAAATTTATTTTTGTAACTTGTTTTGTCTTCCCCTTGATAACCTGGTGCGACATTGATAACTTTATGCCCACGCTGAACAAGCGCAGTCATTAAATAAAAAATTGAGACCTCCGCCCCATTATCGAGGGTACCTGTCGGAGAAACGAATAAGATATTTTTCATTGTTCTTTCCTTCTTATTTGGAATGTGATACCTACGAACTCCTCAAGGTAACAATTACTGGTAAAACACTTCTGTTCTCTCGGCTATTGCTCTATACTCTTGGTAAAGGCATCGGCATGCTTTTCAACTGTACAATGCTTCAACACAAAACGATACGCGTTCTCAGCAATCACTTTTCTTTGTTCTGCATTTTCAATCAGCATCTCCAATTTTTGATACCATTCTTCTGGCTGAGCCAAGAGACCCGTTCTTTCGTCTTCAATCATCTCCTCAAAAGACCCCAGATGACTAGCTAGAGTTGGAACTTTCACAAGTGCAGCTTCCAACCATTTGATTTCTGATTTTGCTTGATTAAATACATTATCTACCAGCGGGGCGAGGTTAATATCCATTTGACTGATAAGCTTTGGAAGTTCTTTCCAATCAACATAAGGGTTCATTTTGATTTGTCCTGCAAATTGTTTCATGTCCTGTGGAAGATCAAGATAACCTACTAAATGAAGTTCTACTTGTGGATATTTTTCTAAAATTTGGACAATCGCTGGCTTAATCATTTCAAAATTTTCATTGTGTGTGATTGAACCAGAAAAATAGCCTATTTTAACTGTTTGATTATTTTCTGAATAATCTTTGAGTGTCTGTTGACTAATGTGTACCAGCTCTTCACTGGCAAGATTTCTGTTTAATAATACATTGGAATTGTAATTTTGTAGCTCCTCTTTAAGAGCCCGCGTTGTTGTGATGACTTGATCACAAAGCGCCATCATTTTACCATAAGAGTGAACTCCCGCGTCATACGCAGCCTTATCTACCTCTGAGAGGTTTTGCGTATAAGTCAGCTGGTCCGTATATTTAGTATCAATAACGAGATCATCAATATCATAATAAACAGGCTTATGGTATTTTTTCGCAAGTCGGCACAGTTCTCGGAGTTCCTCGGAGTAACCTGTACGATAAATAATAATATGACTCGCATGTTCTGCATAACCCATCTGAAAGCTTGAAGCATTCACTACCCATACGTCAAAGCCAAGTGATTTTAACTGTGCAGCTTTATTTTCGACACGATATCGTGTACACTGTGGAATAGCATTTTCGACACCGTCAATGATTAATATATGTTCTTTCGTCTTTTTATTCTTGACGTCCTCCATGATACTATCAATAACAGCTGGCGGATAGGAGGTGTTTGTTTTTATGTAGTCAATTAAGGCAGGAACCTCTGTTTCCCTTGTGATACCTTGCCAAGCAAACTTGTCGTTGTCGTAATTTGAAAATGCTGTATACTTTACAAGAGGCACATTGAAATCTCGCAGCATAACAAGTGGGTGCACATACATCGCACTGTCGTCATTATTATGACTCACTGCACCATGTTTGAAGCCTAGATTTTCAAAATGTTTTGTAAATACCGTTTCATGTTTCCCAATCGCCTTATTTCTAGAATTAGTATCTACCATTTTTTCCCAGTATTTTAGGAAACTCTCATGGGTAAACATACTTTTTTCAATAACAAGGAAGTAGGATTGGAGGTGAATGGGAATGGTTTTATATTTGTTATAACCTGTGAAATCTGCTTGGGGTTTACCATAGGAAATACCCCAGAAGTCCAATTTCTGCTCAGCCATTTCTTTGAATGTAATTTCTAAGTCTGTAAATGGTCCAACATTCGTATCATTAATAAGCAGAAGCTCATCATACTGAGCAAGCTTTGTTTTACCCAAAGATAAAATACCATGCCTAAAAGCTGCTGTGTCATAACCTTCATTAGGACGAACACTTACTGTGCCAAAAGAGTCCAGGAGTGTTTTATCTTCTGGTGTGAGAGAACCATTGACTACAATCACCGTTTCTTGTGATAGTTTCATCAAGGCTTCAAGAAAAATCAGTTTATACTCCTGGAGCTTTTCACCATTGGCATAGATGACATAAACAAGAACGCGTTTAGGATTGTTATAGTTATTGATACGACGTGATCTATTGCGCACCAATCCTAATACTTCTTTTTTCATTTTGAGCACAGGATGAAAATTCGCTCTGACTTTCTTATAAATTTTTAGAGGTGCTTTCACTAATAGCTTAGGATGCTTTAAAACAAAAAGCAAGCGTTTCATATTGTGGACAAGAATATTTCCTAATCTATAACTTCTTGATTGAGTAATATCTTGGACTTCTTGCTTTTGACGCTGCAACTCTCTTTCTTTATTTTGCAGTTCTTGCTCCAAATCTCTTATCAATACAAGTCGTTCATCTGCAACCTCAGCCATGTCTCTGTAACGGCTTGCACTTGATAGGAGATTTCTTTTAATCGTCTGCTCGTACCTATCTCCAAGAATATTTCTATACTTATTCAGAATATACAGATAATCATCAAAATATCGGCCCAAATCGTCTCTTTGACTTCGTGAAGTTTCGAGTACACGATAGTTAAGTTTCGTTTCTCTGACAAAATAAGCAGTTGCACCTTTGTTAAGCAAAAGATTGAGCCAAAAATCATAATCTTCTAAGCTGCTCAAATTTTCATCAAATCTTGTATCTCCAATAACTTGAGTCTTGACTAAAGAAGACATATCGATAACATTCTGCACCAACTCTTCATCAAGCAGAAAATCAAGATTCTCATGTAAAATATTACGTTGTACTTCAAAGTCCCACAATTGGCAGTAGGCAATATCTGCATCACCTTGTTTTTTTGCTTCACTGAGTAGGATTTCCACATGATTTTCGTTTAAGAAATTATCACTATCAACAAATAAAAGATAGTCGCCAGTGATTTTTTCTAAAGCAGCATTTCTTATCTTGACCACGCCTTGATTTTCATCTGAAAAATAGTAGGTCTCTACAAAGGGAGATTCTGGAAGTAGTGAAGCAATGATTTCTCCTGAACGATCTGTTGAACCATCATTAAAGATAATGAGCTCAATATTTTGATAGGTTTGTTCAAAGATACTTCTTAGACAATGCTCAATATATTTTTCATGGTTATAGCAAGTGACCACAACTGAAATCTTATCATTCATAGTTTCTTATATTCCTTTTTTAGACAACCCCTGTCGGTTTTATTCTGAGAACAAAGCCTCGATAGAAGACGATTAAGAGATAGAGTACCATTATCGTAATCGTGGAAACTTTAGCAATGGTGGCTACTGTTTTTTCTGAAAGTTGGATATTGTGTTTTGCTCCTAAATTTTGGAGAGCTGGGAGAAAGAAAATAATAAATGGCTGTAGATAACGACCAGATAGTTCATCAAATACAGGGAGAGCCCTATTTCCAACATAAATGGCTGCGAATATCCCTACCCAGTTGATGAGATAAGTCATACCCGAGCTCCAAACTGTCCATTTGGAATATACTTGGGGTAGCTCTCCCATAGCTACCCAACAGAGTAAAAGTACCCAGATGATATTGAAAAAGTCTGGTAGATTCATCGGGGTAATCATCCACATTCTACGCGCATTAGGCCCCATTGTCGCAAAATTGAGGTAGTTATGAAAAAAGACTTTTGTAAAATTGACTAAACCTAATTTTTCATTGAAAACAACCAAAGCCGCAATAATTAAGAGCGTAAGTACAAGAGACAAAGCGATTTTTATCCCTTTCTTCATCTTTTGAACATAGGTAACTAAAGGTCTATAAAACATCGGCAAGCCAATGAAAGCAAACATTGAGAAAACATAATTCTTCTTTGCTAAAAAGAGCAGTAAAATCGTTACTAGACTATAAAGTTTCTGCTTTCTGCTTAATTCTTTAAAACTTTTAACTTGCGTCAGTTCTAAAAAGTTTAGTGCAAACATCGCAAATACGATAAAGCTAAAAATATCATAGCTTGGACTGGCAACCTTCATGAGGTAGGGCACTGTGAACAGCATGACCAGAAGCCACTTCCCTTGCTTGCTTTTCTTAATAATAAAGTAGAAACAAAGAGCAAAGAAGAGCAGGTTAGCTAGTCTGCCACCATAGTCCATCACCCCAATACTTGGGTAAATAAAACGTGCGATGAGCACACCAAGGGAGGCAGGAAGATGCATCAGATTGACTGGGGCGAAGCTGTTTCCGTTATTAATTAAGTTAAAACGTACTCCATCATTTTCTAAGTCAACTTTTTTTAAAATAGTATCCTTGATACTGATACCTGCTGTGCTGCCCGTCGCCCCTCCGATGGCTTCACCTTCCATCATACGAAGATGAGGTTTACTCATCACTTCGGGATGCGTTGATGAAAACTGATTATAGGCATAACTAAGATGGTAGCCTTCGTCTCCTGTCGACAGTGGCGTAGTGAGGAAGGTGGAAAAGACACCAAAAATGAGCACAACTATGATAAAGAATTTTTCTGCTGGGAGTTTTAATTTTTTATTGTCCGTCGTGTTCATTCCTTCTCCTTATGAAATTATCTTTAATTTAGCTAATAATGAATAGATGTAGTTTGTTTTTCGGTATGGGAAAGCTTTTAATAAAGCTTCTTGTTTTTCTTGAAGGGCCTCAATCGGTTGATAGTCTTGGATCAGTTGTTCTTGGTAATCTTGAGTCAACATCAGGTCTAAATCAGCCAATTGATGCTGTTTTCCGATAGCTGAGTAATAATCTTCAAATTTAAAATCTCCTCCGACAAGTCGATCAGACAAGTTCATATGCAAGTTCGGAATACCAAAACTATCCGCAACAATTAAGCCATGAAGTGATGAAGAAAAAACAAGATTACAAGAGGTAATATCAGTAATAACATCTTGCGGTGTACGTAATACATCAATGATTTTAAATCGTGAATCTGCAGCAAGTTGTTTAATGAGAGGATGGTCTGCTTCCTCGAAATGGGGAATAATCCCTACTTTATTTTCCTTAACTGGACTTTCCTTGTAAACTTTATTAACAAGTATACCCGGATCCCCTAAAGGAAGGGCCGGGAGTTTCAAATCTTTTTGCGTTAATTTTCCACGTACCGCATGAAATTTTAATTTCGAAAAATTGAGCGTAGAAAAATCATGAAGCGGGTAAGTTTCTTTAATCGAACCCACACTTGCTTGGAGCGGGTAGATAGTACCACTGCCCCAAATATGCATTTTTTTTCTTGGACGATGATGCTCTAAATCCAGCAAAATATGTAACAGACTGCCGACGGAAATCATATCAGCTTTTGTTATATCTGGTTCATAGACCACTTCGATATAGGAAAACAGATTTTGGATGAGTTCTGGGCCGAGCTCATCTCCAAAATTAGGTTGACCCCCTGGTGCTTTCCATGAATACAGTTTGATTTTCTTTTTTGGTATCATTTGATTTCTTTCAGGAGTCCATAAGTTCGCTTGTCTGAAGAGTCTCGGTAAACGAAACTGAGCATTGGTGAAGCGGTAAGGAGTTCTGTTTCAATAAAGCCATCCTCTGCCACACGATGTTTCAAGCGGATGGTTGCGACTAAACCAAACTCTGTATTATGAAAGTTTCTCATCGGAATTTCAATGGTATCTAACGTATGGATTGGTACCGCACCACTATCATAGATTACTCCACCACGTTTCACGTCATGCAAACTATAAGAAATAAATAAGTCGGACGCCTCAAGACTTTCATCGTACAATTCAATATTTAGGTTTGCACTGAAAAACTCATCAGGTTTTGAAAGAGAGAGTGCAGAGGTCGGTTCGATGGTAACTTTTGCAGCTACTGCTTCAGCTTCTCCGCCTTTCAAGTTATTTCTTGCAAGATTATCCTCAGAATATTTATTGGTAATGTCCTGGATATTCCCTTTTTCGAGAATTCCATCTTTAATATAAACGGCTTTATTACAGTATTTCTGTACAGCATTCATATCATGAGTGACCAAAATTGTTGTTTTTCCTGCTGCTTTACGCTCTAAGAAATAGTCATTACATTTACGTTGAAAAGCCTCGTCACCGACAGCGAGAACTTCATCAAGTACAAGTACATCCCCCTTAGCTTTTATGGCTACCGAAAAAGCCAAGCGAACCTGCATACCACTTGAATAGTTTTTGAGTTTTTGATTCATAAACTCATGGAGTTCTGAAAACTCAACGATATCCTCATACATATGATCAATCTCTTCTGTTGAGAAACCAAGCATAGCCCCGTTCAGATAAACATTCTCCTTACCTGTAAGTTCGGGGTTAAAACCAACACCTAACTCTATGAAGCTGACCAGTTTACCATTAATCGTTACAGTACCTTGCTCTGGCGTGTAAATTTGAGAGATAATTTTTAAAAGCGTTGATTTTCCAGAGCCATTACGACCAACAATTCCAAAAAAATCGCCTTTTTCAACAGTAAAGTCAATATCTTTGAGAACATGTTGTTCTTTATATCCTTTAATGCCTCGCATACGGTTGACTAAAGTTGTACGCAGACTGTTACTTGCTTCTGTTGGGAGGCGGAAGTATTTACTGACGTGATCTATTTTTACTGCTACTTCTGACATTTCGTCCTCCTTAAATGATTTCCGCAAATTTATTGGAATTCTTGTTAAATACCCATAATCCTAAACCAAAGACGAGCACAGAAAGAACGTAGGGAATAGCAATAACTACAGGATTATCCCACAGTTGCCACAAGGTTGGATTCGTATTGTTACTAAAGGTCAAGACATAACGCATATCTTGAATGATTTGTGCCATTGGGTTGAGCATTTGAATCTTTGCTACCTCCAAATGATTGGTTGAGATTTGTGTGATCGGATAGATAATCGGTGTACCATAAAAACCTGCCTGCATGATGACTTCCCAAATCGGACCAAGATCTCTAAAATAGACAAAGAAAGTGGCAAGCATAAAGGCAACCCCTGTCGTAAAGAGCACAAGCTGAAGAAGAAGTGGCACAATAAAAATGACAGTCCATGAGATATGCACACCATTAATTAAAGCAAATATAGTAACCACGGCAAGTGAAATCATTAAGTTAATGAAAGCATTTATCACTACCGAAAAAACGATGACTGATTTTGAAAAATTTACTTTTCTTAACATGTCTCCGCGAGTAACGATAGAAAGCATACCTACCCCGGTTGTTTTACCAAAGAAACTCCAGATGGTAACACCTAAGAGCAGCGCTACAGCAAAGTGAGGAATAGCTTCACCAAAACGCATAAAACGCACGAAGACCAAGTACATAATCAAAAAGAGCATTACGGGCTTGAGGATTGACCATAAATACCCAATAGCACTCCCTTGATATCTAAGTTTGAAGTCTGTTTTAATCAGTTCTTTAAGTAGAATTCGATTTCTACGGCTGAAGAAATTCATTTATTTTTTCCTTTATATGCAAATTTTGTAAGAATCAGAGTACGGAAGATTTTTGTATGATAATTTTTATTCTTTCGTAAGTTATACTGATTGAGTGTTTGACGGCGCTTTTCCTTTGGCATATCGAGCAAATCAACATAAGTTTGAATAAGTTCCTTATTTGCTAAGGATAGCTTGTCTGTTTTCTCTACTAGGAGTTTTTGTGCCTGTTTTTGACTAGATTCAATAAGCCACCAGTATTTTTCGAACCAAAGATATGGACGTAACCACTTTTTCATTCGCTTGGTCCACGTCCTTGCTCCAAGAACATTAGCATCATGTTGCCGATAGAGGTGCGTTGGCTGGTCAATATAAACTAATTCTCCTATTGCCGTAGCTAGAAGCGCTAAATACCAATCATGCATGATGATGTCCTCAGTGGTTTGCCACTCTTCTGCTAAAGCATGATTAATCATGCTCGCGCCTCCAGTAACGGTGTTTTCTGTGAGTTCTTGAACCAGTTCCGTATTGGCATGATCGGACTGACTGCGAATCATACTTTCCGATAAGATATTGAGCTGTTTATCTACAACCTTAAGGTCCGTGTAGTACATGGTAGGAATATTCTTATCATGTTTTTCTGCTTCTGTCAGAATAATTTCCAATTTTTCTGGCAGCCAGTAATCATCTTGATCAGCAAAAAAATAAAAATCGGCAATATCAGCTTTTACCAATTGATAAAAAGATTGAATGACACCAACGTTTTTGGCCTTAATTACTTTAATTCGATGGTCTTCACTGGAAAAATGCTCGACTATTTTAACAGTTTCGTCCTTGGACCCATCATCTCGAATAATTAGGTTCCAATCTTGAAAAGTTTGTTTCTGAATGCTTTCAATTTGCTCCGCGACAAACTTTTCACCGTTGTAAGTTGACATTAAAATATTAACTTTGGGCATGTTGAGAGGCCTCTTTCGGTTTCAGTCGCTTATTTTTGTAAATAAGGCTTCATACTGGGCACAAATGTGTTCCCATGTGTATTTTTCTTCAATAATTTGTCTAGCTTTGTTTTGTAAATCTTGACGTGTAACAGTAGTTATTTTTTCAACTTCTGAAAGTATGTCAGAAAGGTTTTTCTTATCAAAATAAATGACAGAATCTCCCGCAGTCATTCGATTAAAATTCACGTCAAGGACGATATTGACGGGAGTCGACCACATGGCTTCAAGGAGACCTGGATTGGTTCCTCCTACCTCATGACCGTGCAAGTAAGCAAAAGCCTTCTCGCGGATAAAACGCAATTCATTTTGATCATAAACTGTGCCCACAAATTTGACACGTGGATCCTTGTCAAAATTTGTCTTAGCACGAAGTTCTTCATAATAGGAATTCCCTTCGTGATTAGTAATAATCACTAAATCCCTTTTCGTTTGACTTTTCATAAAGTCACGAATAAGTAATTCATAGTTGTTTTCAGGTACAAATCGTCCCACAATCAAATAATAATCACTAGTTTTATATTTTATCAGATTTTCTGATTCTGTCAAATTTGAATTGAACTTCTCTGTACCGTAGGCAATCACTTTACTCGTGACCTGTCCATATTCTGCACGTAAATAATCAAGAATGCCTTGATTATCACTGATAATCATATCCGCACAACGAACCATTTTTTTTTCTGCGTGTTTAAGATAGCGGCGCACAGGTTTCGGCCACTTGGTACGTTTCCACTCAAGCCCATCTGGATTGACAAGAAGTTTCCCGCCGACCTTATGAATTTTATGTGCATAGTGACCAATAATACCACCTATCGTATTTCCTAATATATAGAAGATTGGTTCAATAATTTGTTCATCTTTAATTTGTTTAAGGGCTGCATTAATTGCTAAAACATCGTAAGCAATCACACGCGCTGGTCCAATGCTCGGTACATTAATGACAAAGCAATCAGCCCCTAGATAATCAAAATGACCATCCACAACTTCTATATCTGAATTCTCGCTTTGACAAGCCACATGATATTTAATATTTTGATTACTTTGGTGTTTAACCAACTCTTCTACAAAAGTCTCAAACCCTCCATACTTTGCTGGTAATCCACGACTACCAATAATAAAAATGTGTTTTTTCATGTTTTTATACGTTTGCAAGCGCAAACTTCTAACCTCTCAAAGCGAGAATTCTGCCCTAAAGACAGAATTTCGCTGTTTTTTTATCATCTACAAAACTTATCGATGCGTTATTTATTTTGCTGTTTCGCCTTTGACTTTATCTTTATTTTCTCTTAAGTCACCGATAGTCAGCAATTGTGCAAGAGCTTCTTGCCATGTTGGAATATTAAACCCTGTAGCTTTTGCTTTAGCAAGACTCATTGTTGAGTTAAATGGTCGTTTTGCTGCTGAAGGAAAGCTACTTGAATCCACAGGTTTTACAACTGTATCTGTATCTTTCAAAATTTCTTTAGCAAAATCAAACCACGTCACATCTTCACCAGGCGCAGCATCGTTTGTCAGGTGATAATAACCTGCTTCTGCTTGTTGATCAACCAAGTACACCATAAACTCTGCTAATGTACGGGTCCAAGTAGGTCTTCCATGTTGGTCATTAACAACCGTGATTTCTGGAAAACGTGTAGCGAGATTTTGCATTGTAAAAACAAAATTTGGTCCGTAACTCCCAAATACCCATGCGGTACGAATCGTATAAAATTTCACACCAGAAGCTTCAACTGCTTGCTCCCCAAGTAATTTTGTACGTCCATATTCTGAAACAGGACCTTTGGGCGCATCAACTTCCCATTCTTGACCAACAGGTAAATCGCCATTGAAAACATAGTCTGTTGAAATATAAACAAGTGTTGCTCCAACGCGAGCCGCTGCCTCAGCCACATGACGTGTGCCATCAACATTAATTTTTTCGTTGAGTGCTTTGCCTTCATCTTCGGCTTTGTCTACAGCAGTGTATGCAGCACAGTGATAAACCAATTCTGGCTTATTTTTGTCAAAGAAAGTATCAACAGCAGCTTTGTCTGTAATGTCAAGTTCATTGACATCTGCTGCAAAGTATTTTACATCACGTTCATCAAGAAGATGGCGTAACTCGGTACCAAGTTGACCATTTCCACCAGTAATTAAAATCATATTTATTCCTTTATCTTAGAGAACTTTTTGGCTTTCAGCATATTTTGCCTCAACAGCAGCTTTTTCTGCCTTCCACCAGTCTTGATTTTCAGTATACCAATCAATCGTTGCCTTCAAGCCTGACTCAAAGTCTGTGTGCTTAGGCTCCCAGCCAAGTTCTGTACGAAGTTTTGTATTGTCAATAGCGTAACGTAAATCATGGCCAGCACGGTCAGTTACACGATCATAATCGTCAGCTGCTTGTCCCATTTCCGTTAAGATTTCTTCTAAAACTTCTTTATTATTTTTTTCACCATCGGCTCCGATAAGATAAGTCTTACCCATACGACCTTTAGTCAAAATTGCCCAAACACCAGAAGAATGGTCTTCTGTATGGATCCAGTCACGCACGTTTTTACCATCGCCATAAAGTTTTGGTTTAATCCCTGATAAAATGTTTGTAATTTGACGTGGGATAAATTTTTCGATGTGTTGGTAAGGTCCATAGTTATTTGAACAGTTTGAAATTGTCGCTTTCAAACCAAATGAACGTACCCAAGCACGAACAATTAAGTCTGATGCTGCTTTAGTCGAAGAGTAAGGACTTGATGGATTGTAAGGTGTTTTATCAGTGAATTTCTCACCTTCGCCTTCGCCGTGTCCTGGTAAATCTTCGCGGTAAGGCAAATCACCATAAACTTCATCTGTCGATACATGATGGAAGCGTAAATCATATTTACGTGCCGCTTGAATCAAGGTATATGTCCCGATAAAGTTCGTTTGGATAAACTCATCTTGTGATTTAAGTGAGTTATCGTTGTGGCTTTCTGCCGCGTAATGCACAATCGCATCTGCCTTAGAAGCAACTTGATCCACAATCTCTGGGTCTGCAATATCACCAACCACAAGCTCTACACGATCCCCAAGAATCATGTCAATATTGGCACGATTTCCCGCATAAGTTAATTTATCTAAAACGGTGATATGTACATCTGGATGATTATTATAAACGTAGTGTACGAAATTTGAACCGATGAATCCAGCGCCACCAGTGACTACGATGTTTTTAAATTCAGTCATTGTTTTTCCTCTAGTATATTTTTATTGCAAGCGATAGTCTTGTCTGAATTTCTGTGCTGACACAATTTTTAAATATTTGCCATTAAACACCAGAAACTCATCTTGAGCAGCGTTAATTTTGATTAGTCCACCAGTATTAACAATACGTAATGTTTTATCATTTAACCAAGAAAATCCACCTGAAGCAAAGGCCTTCTTTACCCATACAGGCTGCTCGTTATCTTTATTCACTTGCCAAAACTCTAGTACTTTTTTACTTTGTAGATGTTTCGCTTTCATGTTAACCGAGTAAATCTGCAGTCAAGGGTTTTACATCTGTAAGCAGTGGATGATTTTTATCTGCTTCACTCACTTCAGCATTGGCAAGGTCTTCCCATTCAATGCCTAAAGTTGGGTCTGCATAATTGACGAAGGCGTATTTTGGCTTAAGCTCCAAAGCCCAGTAGTCATTAACTAAGTAAGAGTAAGAAACGGTATCACTTAAAACTTGGAAGCCATTGGCAACGCCACGTGGTACGAAAATACCCTTACTGGCATCAATCACTGTTTGATAAACCTGACCAAAGCTCTCACCTTCACGAAGGTCTACCCATGAGCCTAGAACACGCCCGCCATCCGCTACGGAAATGTATTTGTCCCATGGTTCTGCATGCAACCCTCGTAAAACATTCTTACGTGAGAAAGAAACGTTATTTTGTAACTTTCCTTCTGCGAAGAATTTTTCTGGGAAACCGAGTGGGAGCATTTTTTCTTTTTGAAAGTTTTCTTTAAACCAGCCGCGATTATCACCATGAACCGGGATGTCAAATTCTAACATACCTGGAATAGCTTCGATTTTGCGTGCTGCGAGTTCTTTTCCAAAAAAGTTATCCGTCATTTATTTCTCACCTACTAATTTAAGTAAATATTTACCGTATGCGTTTTTCTTAAGCGGTTGCGCAAGTTCACGTACAGCTTCTTCCGAAATGTAGCCCATACGCCACGCAATTTCTTCAAGGTTAGCAACCATAACGTTTTGCATACGTTGAACTGTTTCAATATATTGCGCTGCTTCAAGCAAACTTTCATGTGTCCCTGTATCGAGCCATGCAAAACCACGCCCCATAAGTTCGACAGAGAGATCACCTCGTTCAAGATAGGCCTTATTCACATCCGTGATTTCCAACTCTCCACGTGGTAAAGGTTTGATGTTTTTCGCAATCTCTACAACATCATTATCGTAGAAATAAAGCCCTGTTACAGCATAGTCAGATTTTGGCACTTCTGGCTTTTCTTCAATCGAAACAGCATTCATGTCTTTGTCAAACTCGACAACGCCAAAGCGCTCTGGGTCTGGCACTTGATATCCGAACACAGTTGCTCCTTTTTCTTTGGCTGCAGCTGCTTGGAGTAGCTTAGACATTCCTGGGCCATGATAAATATTGTCTCCTAAAATAAGAGCAACCGAATCATCACCAATAAAGTCCTCACCGATGATGAAAGCTTGAGCCAATCCATCTGGACTTGGTTGAACAGCGTACTGTAAATTAAGACCAAATTCAGAACCATCTTGCAAGAGTTCTTGGAAACGCGGTGTATCTTCTGGTGTTGAGATAATCAAAATATCTTTGATTCCAGCCAACATCAATGTAGATAGCGGATAATAAATCATTGGTTTATCATAGACGGGCATCAATTGTTTACTTGCTGCACGAGTCAGTGGATACAAACGCGTTCCCGATCCACCTGCTAAAATAATCCCTTTCATGAGATACCTCACTTTATTTCTTCTATTTTATTATAGTTAATCAGCACAATTATAGCATATTTTTACTTTTATTTCATTCCAATTCTGCCCAAAGCAGGAGCAAAAAGGACTAGAAGCAACGCTCTAGTACCTTTTATTTAGTGTATTCCCTTATAATTTTTTAAATATAAATACAGATCCCTTAGAAAGTAAATATTGTATAAGAGGTGTAGCAATAACAAATGGGATAAGTAATGTAAAATGAAGCGGACTCGGCCATGCCAAATTGAGGAAGTCCGTACCCACAATTAAAGCTACAAAAAACGACAGCTGCGTAAGCGTGAAAATCCATAAGCGATAGCGCTTAATAGGCCAAAATATCTTGCGTTGCATCAAAACATAGTTCCACGCCGAAAAAAGAACTGTCATCATAGCAAGCTCCGGATGTGAAATCCCCAAAGCCTTCCCTATTGTAACAATAAGGATTGCTCCTACTGCAATACTGAAACCAACGGGAAAGGCGCGCTCAAATAGCGTTTGCAAAAAACTTCCTTCTACTTTGGAGAAATCTGACTCAAAACTCAAGAAAAAAGAAGGAATTCCGACAAAAAATGCGGTCAAAACAGTAAGCTGAATTGGCTCGAAAGGATAGACATTCCCAACAGCCAAAGTCAAAACAGTCAAAGCTATCGAAAACATCATCCGCACCATTAACAAGGAGCCTGTACGTGTTAGATTATTAATCACACGCCGCCCTTCATTTACAATATAGGGCATTGCCGAGAAATTATTATCCATTAAAATAAGATTTGCCGTTTGTTTCGCTGCTTCACTACCTTCGCGCATGGCAATTGAACAATCAGCTTCCTTAAAGGCCAAAATATCGTTGACACCATCTCCCGTCATCGCTACTGTGTGTCCCTGCTTCTTCAGGATTTGCACCATCATTTTTTTCTGTTGTGGGGAGACACGACCAAAAATTTGAAAATTTTCTACTGCAAACTCTAGTTCTGCATCTGTTTTTATTTGACTGGCATCAACATATTGCTCAGCATCTGGTAAGGAAACAGCCTTCGCAATTGCCGATACGGTCACAGGGTCATCCCCAGAGATAATCTTACAGCGTACACCTTGCTTTTTAAAGTAAGCCAATGTCTGTTTGGCATCGTCACGTAAAACATCAGAAATAACAATGAGCGCTTCTGCAGTTAGGTCTTCAGGAAGTCGGTCTCTATCAAGTGCTTGTTTTGAGCGGGCCAACACTAACACACGATAACCCTTTTCTGCATACTTTTGTGCGTGCTGTTCTAACACGGTATTTCCCTTTGGAAACAAAAACTGCCAAGCACCTAAATAAAAGGTCCCTTCTGTAAACTCAACTGCGCTGTATTTTCTCTCAGAAGAAAATGGCAACACTTGAGAAACATTATAATTCTTTAATGAAGCAAAATACTTCCTTAAGGCTTGGGCAGTGACATTTTGATCTGGAAGAATCTCTAGTAGGTTCCCCATAACATGAGCAATGTGTTGCTCCGAACATTCAGCCAAACTCTCGATATGTTCTACCTCCATCTCACCTGTCGTAATAGTCCCCGTTTTATCCAAACAAAGCACATCCACTCGTGCAAGTGCATCGATCGTATGGAGCTCTTGAACCAATACTTTTTGCTTCACTAAATTGATAACACCTAGCGTTAAAGCCATACTGGTCAATAAAATCAAACCTTGCGGGAACATCCCCTCTAAAGCAGCAACTGTTCCCAAAACAGCCTGTTTGTGCCCCGTATCAATGACATAAAATAACTTGAGGTAAAGCATAATGCCCAACGGAACCATAATAAAACTCACGATGCGTACAACCTTTGCTAAACTGTCACGCAACATTCGCTTCTGTTTCTTTATTTTTTGAGCTTCATGGGCCAATTGATGAATATAATTGTCTTTTCCTACATGAATAACCCGTGCAACTGCTGTGCCACTTGTGACAAAACTTCCAGAAAAAAGTTTCGCTCCCTCTTTTTTACTCAGCGCATCTGCCTCGCCAGTAAGCAAAGCTTCATTAACTTCCAGTTGACCTTCAATGATTTGGCTGTCACACGGAATTTGATCCCCAAGTCCCAGAAGAATAATATCATCAAGCACAAGCTCTTCTTGTTTTAATTCAATCTGTTTCCCTTGACGAAAAGTCTTGACCTTACTTGTATTCAATAAAGAAAGCTTGTCGAGCAAGCGACGTGCTTTAATTTCCTGATATAAACCAATTCCTGCATTTACCGCAACAACAATAA
This sequence comes from Lactococcus formosensis, assembly GCF_037892375.1. Taxonomy (NCBI): domain Bacteria; kingdom Bacillati; phylum Bacillota; class Bacilli; order Lactobacillales; family Streptococcaceae; genus Lactococcus; species Lactococcus formosensis. The sequence continues at coordinate 608,149 of NZ_CP141721.1, forward strand.
TGAAAAGCGCATTTCGATGCGAGCCCACTGAAAGCACTAAAATAAAAAGGAAAATATTGATTAAGTTAAAAAAAGTCAGCAAATTACTCGCAAAAATTTGGCCGTATGTTTTACTGCTCTCATTCTTTGCGATATTGACCTGACCTGAATTTAAACGTTTCTCAACTTCTTTTTGTGTCAAACCTTCATATTTAAATAGCATAAGCTCTCTCCTAACTCTTATTCTATCCTAACATTATTAGAGAAGCAAACACCTTACATTTTCGAAATAAAACCCCGTCACAATGAGGACGAGGTGAATTGGTTTATTTTGTTTGACGTGCCATTGAAGACTGTACATTGAATTTACGTTGAATAAGGAAGCGAATCCCCATCACAGCTGCCCCAAGAATAATCGTCAGGTAAGGCGCAAGTACGATATTGATGGATTTTGGTAAGAGGGCTACTAAGACAGAAACACCTGCCCATGCAACCATCGCGACAGCTAACATCGCAAAACCTTTACCTTTTTTCTGTGGGCGTTGTGCACTATAGAAGTATTTGTACATCCAGTACATCACCAAACCAGCGAGAGCGGAAGAGGCCAGCGTTGTCAAAAGACCGTAAACACTTGCTTGTGGTTGGAAGAGACCCATCAATCCCATAACCACTGAAATCACACCAAAAAAGAGTAAAGCACTATCTAACCACATCAAGAAGGGCGATTCATTTTTCGCTGTTTCCTGACGTTTCACCTTATCTTCTTCAGGTTTATACTGTGTCGCAAATTCCATTGGTGCCCCCAATAATTTGCGGGCTAGAATGCCTTCCTTTTGTCCTTCGATGATTTTTGGCAAGATTTCAGCAAGTATTGTTTTGATTTCCTCGTCTGATTTTCCTAAAAGCATCAATTGCTTTGTTACGTTATGTACATATTCGCTATTTTTGGCAGTGAGTTGCTCGATTAGATTTTCCATATCTCCTATTATATAAAAATTTTGGTGAAATTTGGAAATAAAACTTGATTTTTTTAATAAAAAAATGTTATACTAATTTGGTATGTTATTTTGAGGGTTTCTGTAAGAATTGTGTTTCAGATCTGAATTTTTAGAGATGCTCTTTAAAAAAAGCATAAAATTTTTAAGGAGGAACCAAACCATGTCAAAAGAATGTTATTTTACTGGTCGTAAGACTGTATCAAGTAATAACCGTTCACACGCTATGAACCAAACTAAACGTGTAGTTAAACCTAATCTTCAAAAAGTTCAAATTCTTGAAAACGGTAAACTCAAAACTGTATGGGCTTCAGCTAAAGCATTGAAAAAATTGCCTGCAGGCGTTGAGCGTGTATAATTGGATAAAATAAAGAAAGCTAGTGAATTTTATTTACTGGTCTTTTTTATTCTCTTCTCCTTATTCAATACTTCAGAAGCCAAAGGTCATGACTAACGATTGATCTTTGGTTTTTTATCTTCTAAAACTCTTTCAGCTCATGTGCTTTTCCTAAAGCACTTACACGGCTAAATTGACCAAAAAACCAACAAAACAACTGTTCTATTTTACAAAATTATGATAAAATGAAGTGATACATAAATTATTATGGAGGAAAGTGCTGTATGATTCAACAGCACGCATATGAAAATGACCGTTACTATTAATACTCAACATGGTAATGTTGACATTGCAACAGATGTTATCGCTACTGTTGTAGGTGCAAGCACTACTGAAATTTTCGGCGTTGTCGGCATGACAAGCAAAAATGCTGTAAAAGACAATTTCCGTAATATCCTCGGACAAGAAAACTATTCTAAAGGTGTTGTCGTTACGACAACCGATAACCAAACAATCATTGGTGTTTATGTTGTTGTCAGCTATGGTGTTAAAATTAGCGAAGTTGCCAAAAACATCCAAGAACGTATCCGTTTTAATCTGGAAAATCAACTTGGCATTGTAGCAGCTAAAGTCAATGTGTATGTACAAAATGTGAAGGTGGTCGAAGACTAGTGTCAAATATTAACGCAAGTAAATTTCAAGAAATGATTCAGGCGGCAGCAAGTCGCCTTAACGAACAAGCTGAATATGTCAATTCTCTGAATGTCTTTCCTGTCCCAGATGGAGATACAGGAACAAACATGGGGATGACAATCACAAATGGTGCCAAAGATGTCGCTGAAAAACCAGCCGAAACTGTTGGTCAAGTTGCTCAAATCCTTTCCAAAGGTTTGCTCATGGGCGCTCGTGGTAACTCTGGAGTTATCCTTAGTCAAATCTTCCGCGGTTTTGGACAATATGCTAAAGACTACGATGAACTTGATGGTATTCATTTAGCTAATGCTTTGCAAAATGGTGTTGAAGTCGCTTATAAAGCGGTTATGAAACCTGTTGAAGGTACAATCTTAACTGTTTCACGCGGTGCTGCAGAACTTGCAAATCGTAAAACTAATGAAACTGACGATGCAATAGCTATTATGGAAGCTGCTCTTGAAGGAGCTAAAATCGCTTTAGCAAAAACTCCGGATATGTTGCCGGTCCTTAAAGAAGTCGGTGTTGTCGATTCAGGTGGTCAAGGTTTAGTTTATATCTACGAAGGATTCTTGATGGCTCTCAACGGTGAATTCGTCCCTGAAAATCCTGAGCAAGGCTTAGGTGCCATGGACCGCATGATCAACCTTGAGCACGAGTCTGAAACAAGTGTTGCGGGTGCTTCCACAAGCGATATCAAATACGGCTACTGTACAGAGATTATGGTCGAATTAGGCCAAGGTCCAACAGCACGTGAAAGTTACGATCACGATAATTTCCAAGCTTACTTGGCGGGTATCGGTAATTCACTTTTAGTTGTTGATGACGAAGAAATCGTTAAAGTCCATGTCCATACTGAAGATCCTGGTCTTGTTATGCAAGAAGGCCTTAAATATGGTCGTCTGGTTAAGGTTAAAGTTGACAACATGCGCCTCCAAAACGAAGGTGTTGCTGAAAAAGAAAAAACAAACAACATCAGCACTTCTACTTCTAAATCTGACTGGGGATTAATTGCCATCGCTGCTGGTGATGGTCTTGCTGACATTTTCCGTGAAATGGGTGTACAGCATGTCGTTTCTGGTGGTCAAACAATGAACCCATCAACAGAAGATATTCTCAAAGCTATTGAAGCTGTCAATGCCGAAAAAGTTATTATTCTTCCAAATAATAAAAATATCTTCATGGCTGCCAAATCTGCCGCTGAAGTTTCAGACATCCCTGTTGAAGTGATTGAAACAGCAACTGTCCCTCAAGGTTTTACTGCCTTGCTCAGCTTTGACCCAACAAAATCAATTGAAGAAAACAAAGAAAATATGACTGCTTCTTTGGCAGACGTACAATCTGGTGCAGTGACACAAGCTATTCGTGACACTAATATTGATGGTATTGACATCCACAAAAAAGATACCCTTGGCATGGTCAACAATAAAATTGTCGCTTCAACCAAAAAAATGAACGACGCTATCTTTGCTGCTTTTGAAAAGATGATTGATGAAGACAGCGAGATTGCAGCAATTTATATTGGCGCAGATGGTAAGAAATCAAATGCAGAACGTATCGCCAAAGAACTAGAGAAGCGTTATCCAGAACTTGAAGTAGAGATTCATGATGGTAAGCAACCCGTTTATCCATACATTTTCTCTGTAGAATAAAACAAAAAACTAGCCTCTCAAAGCTAGTTTTTTTGTGTGTTTTGTTTTCACGTGAAACATTCCTTTTTTTATTAGGCGCTCCCATACACAAATTTCCTCGAAATTACAAGTAATTCGTGTTATACTTATTGTAATGTCAAATACTTTTTACATTCACTAAAGGAGCATGCATGAAAACACTGAATACTGCCCGTATTGGTCAAATATATTATGTAAGTAAAATATTAAAATCTGAGCATGCTGGAAAACTTCGAGAGCTTGGTTTTACCCCGGATAAAGAAGTTGTTCTAATGTCCATGGATGGGGAAAATGCGCTTTTAAAGATTGGTCAGACACGTCTAGCATTGAGTAACCTCTATCTTAATACTATTTTGATTAAAGATGAACAATCAAATGAAGAACTTATACCTCTTTCATCTTTGAATACCGGACAAAGTGGTGTTGTCCGAATGCTTGATGGCCAAGGAGAAATAAAGCGCCGGCTTATGGATATGGGAATTACGAGAGGGACACGTATCTCTGTACATAAGCTTGCACCTTTAGGAGATCCCATGGAACTCCATCTTCGTGGTTACTCTCTATCTTTAAGAAAGAAAGATGCTGAAAAAATAAAAATTGTTAGCCAAGACTAAAAGGAAATACAGATGACTAAAATCGCTTTATTGGGAAATCCCAACAGTGGAAAAACAAGCATTTTCAATATAATAACTGGCAGTAATCAGCAGGTAGGAAACTGGCCAGGTGTAACCGTCGAGTGTAAAACAGGACGCTATAAAAAAGACAAAAATATCGCGATTCAAGATTTACCTGGAACTTATTCTCTTTCCCCTTATACTTTAGAAGAACAAGTTACACGAAATTATCTCAGTGAAACACCCCCAGATGTGCTTCTCAATATTATAGATGCAACAAATCTTGAACGCTCACTGTATCTCACATTGCAACTCATGGAGTTTAATATTCCTATCGTTGTCGCTTTAAATATGAGCGACTTGCTAGAACATCAAGGTAAACAGATTGATATCGAAAAATTGTCCTATAGTTTAGGTTTACCTGTCGTACTTACGAGTGCTCTAAAGAAGAAAGGACTAGACGAGGCTATTCGGAAAGCTTGTCAGCCTCTTGAAATCACTCCTTTAGATTATGATCATCGTCTTGAAAGCGCCTTGGCAGAAATTCAAACGATTTGTCCCCAAGCCAAGAATCATTTTGACCAAATTAAACTTTTCGAAGGAGACAGTTTAGCCTTAGCCTCCCTCACTGCCTCACAACGGCAAGAATTAGATGAAATCGTAGCGATTACCGAAAGAATTATGGGCGATGATCGTGAGTCAATCATCGTCAACGAACGCTATGATTTAATTAGCCAAATTATTCGTTTGGTTGTTACAAGTACGAAAAAAGGACAACTTAACCTAACAGATAAAATCGATCGTATCGTTACCCATAAATGGCTGGGACTCCCTATCTTTATCCTCATCATGTGGTTGGTCTACTTCTTGGCTATACAAGTCATTGGTACACCTGCTAGCGATTGGCTTAACGATAACTTTTTTGGTGGTTTTTTGCCAGATGTTTTACACCAAGCAATGGATAGCTTGGCGATTGTTCCTTGGGTCCAATCTCTACTCCTCGATGGTGTCCTCGCCGGAATCGGTGCTATCCTAGGCTTTGTTCCACAAATCTTCGTTCTATTCCTCCTGTTAGGCTTTCTTGAAGATTCAGGCTATATGGCTCGTGTCGCATTTGTCATGGATCGTATTTTTAGAAGGTTCGGCTTATCTGGTAAATCCTTCATCCCTATGTTGATTTCTTCTGGCTGTGGTGTACCGGGAATTATGGCTACACGTACTATTGAACAAGAAAGAGACCGAAAAATTACCATCATGGTTACCACCTTTATGCCTTGCTCAGCCAAGTTGCCAATCATTGCCTTAGTTTCGGGGGCCTTTTTTCACTCTACCAGCTGGGTTGCACCTAGCGCTTACTTCTTAGGTATGGCCATGATTATTCTCTCAGGGATAATTTTGAAAAAAACAAGAATGTTCGCAGGAGATACTTCCGCTTTCATCTTGGAATTGCCTACTTATCATCTGCCTCATTTTCCAACCGTCTTTAAATATGCGTTTGATCGAGGATTGAGCTTTATTAAACGCGCCGGGACAATTATTTTTGCGCTCAATGTTGCGCTCTGGTTCTTGTCAAACTATAGCTTCACTTTACACCAAGTTGAACCTGGTCAATCAATATTAGCAACACTCGGAGGGTACTTGAGTATTGTTTTTGCTCCTTTAGGCTTTGGAGAGTGGAAAGCAACGGTAGCTACCTTGACCGGTTTAATTGCCAAAGAAACTATTGTCGGAACTATGAGCCAATTGTACGCCCAAGGTGCAGAGGTAGAAAATAACGGACGAGCCATTTGGACGGCTCTACAAAATAGCTATACACCACTGGCCGCTTATTCTTTACTTGTCTTCAACCTGTTATGTGCACCCTGTATTGCTGCGATTTCGGCAATTTATAAGGAGATGGGGGAAGTTAAATGGACTTTACGCGCTGTGGGCTTTCAAACCGCTGTGGCTTACAGTATGAGTTTCATCATTTATCAGTTGGGCTCTGCCTTTTTTACGCAGTCCATTAGCATTAGTACATTGCTTGCAACACTGCTCTTGGTTTTCGGTCTTTATCTTATCTTCCGTAGACCAAAATCTACATCGAACAAGGAGGAACTTTCTCTTGAACTTAGCTAGTATCATTCTTTTATCTCTTATTTTAATCGCAGCTTTCTTTTCAATACGTAAAACAGTACGGAGCAAAGGGGCTTGCGATGACTGTACCACTACAACCTGTCCTGTTAAGGGTATTTCTGCCCTAGAAACCCCATCGAAAAAAGACTGTTGTGAATAATAAAAAACTTCCATTTAGGAAGTTTTTATTTTACTCTCAGAAAACTAAAGCCAGTACCATCAGTATAGCCTGTAGTAAAGAAAAGACCATTAATATTTTCACTGAAGCAATAAAAGTTTCACTTTTTACTTGTCTCTGCAGATAAGGGCGTGCTTGTTTAATGATGAAAGGCAAGAGTATAAACATAAGCAACATCAGCGGAGAGATTAACCCCAGAACAACTGCCACAACGATAAAAATGTATGCCAGTACAATAGCTGATGTCCACCAGCGGAGAGCATTCTTTTTCCCGATATAATGCACAATAGTATAACGATGATTACCTTCATCCTCTTCCAAATCACAAGTGTTATTTGCCAGCATCAAGTTTGCAATTAACAAGGTACTTGGTAAAGCAACAAGGAAGGTTGAAGCCAAAGTTCCAAAATTCCAAATAAAAACCGTACTCGTATTGATGTACACACATATCAGAAAAATCAAGTAGCCCATTGTTAAACCACTGGCCAGCTCACCTACAGGTAAACTTGATAAGGGTTTTGGTCCAGCTGAGTAAAAGATACCAATAAAGTAGCAGAAAAGTCCGAGCCAAAACACCGGCCAGCCCACAAGTCCTGCCACAATTAATCCTAAAATCAAGGAAATAGAGAAGAAGAAAAGTAATAAGCCCTTTATCAGCGACAGCGAGAGATTTTCTCGTCCGATGATATTGGTATTTTTCTTGTAATCTTCTGTATCTACAGCCTTATGATAATCATTGTAGTTGTCCCAGATGTCTACAAAACAGTTAAAGCAAAACATAGCTACAAAGTAGATGATTAATGGGCCAAAATTGGCTATTTGATAATGGTAAAGTGAATAAGCAACTCCCAGTATAAAAGGAAAAATGCTCGCTGTTTTAGCTTTCAGCTCAATAAGCTCAGCAAATATTTTAAAGTTCATTTTTAATAATTTCTTTGTAATAAGGTTTGGGTAACTTCCATCAAAATTTCACGGTTACGAGATTCTGGGAATTTCTCTATTTCAAGTAGTGCTTGATCTGTCAGATGTTTCGCTAAGAAAAGACTTCCTGTAATGCCTCCTAGATCAGTTACCAATTCGGAAAATTCGATACATTCTTGACGGCTCAGTCCTTCTGGCGCTTCCAGATAAGGTAGGACTTTCTCAGGCGCTTCTTCTTTTGCTAGCAACAAGGGTAAAGTATAAATCCCTTGACGAAAATCCGTCAATATGGGCTTGTCAGCCTCTTCCAAGCCGACTGTAAAATTAAGTACATCATCATAAATCTGAAAAGCAAGACCAATCGCTAAGCCAATTTTTCGTGCAGACCGTTGCATCTGCTTGTCACCACCAGAGAAATACACACCCTCCAAGCAAGCCAAGCTCAATAGTTCAGCGGTTTTACCACTGATAGCTTTTAGATAGCGTCTAATACTGTTATCGGCATTAAAAGCTGATTGCATCTGTGTAAGTTTACCTTGAAGTATCTTTTTCATCGATCTTGCATTCCGCGGCAAAAATGGCGTCGCTGCCATCGTTTCACAAAGCAACTCGAAGTAAACCGTATAAATAAAATCACCCGTGTATACTGCAACATCCTTGCCAAATTGTGCTTCTACACTTGGCAGACCTCGACGCAAAGGAGAATCATCAATAACATCATCATGGATCAACGTTGCCGAATGTAACAACTCCAAACTGGCTGCTATTTTAACCAAACGTTCTTCGTCTTCTATCTCGTCCTCAACTAAACCAGAGAATAGAAAAAAAAGCGCTGGCCGAACCATTTTACCTCCGCGCGTCGTAAACTTTTGTAATGCGTCACGTATATCTGTATTATTTACCGCTAAACGTTCTGTCATCATAGTTTGTACTGCGATAAGTTTTTCCTTAATTTCAGGATAGTCCTGCCAAAAATCTAGCACTTTTTCCCCTTACTACCTTATATCTATCGTTTTTATATCTCTCTTATTCTAGCAAAATCCACCTTAAATTTCGATATAAACGACTCACTTTTTTCTCTTACTACTTATTATCGAATTTCAATAATATTTTGTTGTGGCAAGCGGTAACTTGCTTGACCTTTTGCTTCTGATGAACCCAGTACAACCAAGAGCTCTGGACGGTAACGTTTATCGACTTCAAGAATTTCGTTCACGCGCTCTGTACGTTCAAAACCAAGGATAATATTGCCTTCATAACCTCTATTTTTGATGACATACATAAGATTCATCGTCACAAAACCGATATTCAGTGACAAGTAGCTTGCTTCCATCATCTCATCCATATTTTCGAACATTTGTGGATAACGACTATTGAAACGTTGCAGTTGTTCACTGTCCATTTCACCGGCGCCTGTACGTGCAATTTCACTTGAGCGTTCGGAAAGATTAGTATCACTAAAAATAGCAATGACTGCTCCTGCCTCTTTCACTTGCTGACCATTTTTTCCATTAACAACGGATAGAAGTTCTTGACGTTTTTGTTCACTCTCGACAATAACAAAATGCCAAGGTTGGATGTTATGTGCAGAAGGTGCTAAACTTGCAGCAGAGATAATCTGTTTCACATCTACTGTTGGTATTTTTTTACCATCAAATGTTTTTACAGCGTGGCGTTCTTTATTAATTTTTACAAAATCCATGAATATCCTCCTCTCATTATTGTACCAAATTTGCATATTTTTAGTATATAAAAAAGGGGTAAATCCCCTCTATTATCCTATTTGTTATATTCTCGCAAAAATTGAGACAAAGCAGACAAACCTTCGCGTAATGTCTTTTCATCCGTACAATAGCCTAAACGTGCATAGCCTGGCAAGTCAAACCTATTTCCCGGTACTAAAAGGACACCTTTGTTTTTAAGCAAGGCCACACAAAATTCTTCTGTTTGGGACGGATCGAGCGTTTCAAATTTCACAAAGCTTGTCGATACTGCTTTAGGATATATCATTGATACCAGTGGCTCATGTTCCACCCACTCTCGAAGTATTTGCAAATTATTAGTGACAATTTCTTTATTGCGCGCCAGCACTTGATCACGGTGCTTTAAGACTAAGGTTCCTAAGGCGTCGTCAAAGACTCCACAACAAATCATTGTATAATCACGGTATTTACGAAACTCATCTGCTAGCTTTTCATCTTGAGTCGCTACCCAACCTAAACGTACACCAGGTACAGAATATGTTTTAGAAAGTGAGTTTGTCGAGATACCTTTTGCATACAAGTCAACAATTGGCGCATAGTCTTCCGAATCATCAAGAGGCAAGTAAACCTCATCAACCAAGACATATGCCCCAACGGTTTGAGCTAGCTTAACAACCTCTTCCAAAAAGGCGCGGTTTAAGGTTGTACCTGTTGGATTATTGGCATTGTTCAAACAAATCATCTTTGTATTTGGTCGAATCATCTGACGAAGTTCATCCAAGCGTGGATACCAGTTTTCAGCTTCATAAATTTGCCAGAACTCAAGTTCTGCTCCTAAAGAACGTGGAATATCATAGAGCTGCTGGTAGCTAGGATACTCTGCAATCACATGATCTCCCGGCTCGATCAAGCCATACAAGACCAGATGATTAGCACCCGTTGCGCCATTTGTCGCCAAAATATTTTCTGCTGGAACTTTCGTATAAAGTTTGGAAACTTCTTGCTTAAATTCAGGAGAGCCTTCAATCCAACCATAGTTAAATTTTTCCTGCATCAAGCGAGACATAAAGCTTTGGCCCTTGTCTTCTTCCAGATTTAATATTTCTTGCAGCGTCATGGATGAAATCGTTGATTGCGCAATGTCATAAACTGCTTCTTTTTCCCATACGTTGAGCCATTCTTCTACTCCAAAACCATCTATCTTCATATGTGCCCTCCTAAATATCAATTATAGTATAAGTATAGCATTGTGCGTCCAGTATTTTAAAGCAATCTTCCATTGGAAAAAAGATTGTCTTTGTATTGTCATTAGGGTGTAACGTCATAATCTCATGCTCTTCTAACATTTCACGGTCAAAATAAACATGTAGATTCGCCTGCTTATTGTCCACCAGCCCAAAGATCGAAACAATCCCCGGCTGTAAATCAAGCATCTTTTCCAACCGTTCCTCTGATACAAAATGGAGACGATTTACTTTAAGTATCTCTCCCAGTTTGTTCATTTCAACTCGCTTACTGTCATCCATAATAACCATGTAGAATTGCGTAGATTTTTTATTAGCCAAAACCAAAGTTTTCGACCTACAACCTTCATGTCCTTCAATATAATGGTCAGATTCTTCTGTAGAATGACTGGCCGGATGCTCGACAATTTTATAGGGAATTTCGAGCTGAGCCATTAACTTCTCTACTTCTTTAAAGTCTCTCATTCAGCCTCCTTATATAAGAAAAAGGCCGCGCAAAACACGACCTCTTTAATTTTAATCAGCAACAATTGTTGTTCCTGAACCGTTTGCCAAGAAATCTTCAAGATTTTCAAGGGAAGTAATTGTAGCGGCACGACCTGTACGTTCCACAAAAGCCATGGCTGCTTCAACTTTTGGTTTCATAGAGCCTGTAGCAAATTGACCGTCTTCCAAGTAGGCACCAATTTCAGACAAAGTAACTTTTTCTAATTTCTTTTGATCTGGTTTGTTGTAATTAACAAAAACATTGTCCACACCTGTCAAAATCACTAACTCGTCACCATCCACAAGCTCTGCCAGTTTAGCTGCTGAAAAGTCCTTGTCTATTACAGCCTCCACTCCTGTGTATGTACCGTCTTCATGCTCAACTACAGGGATACCGCCGCCGCCAGATACAGTAGTTAAAACTGCAGCATCTAACAGTGGTTTGATGGCTTCTGCTTCTACAATACGTTCTGGTTTTGGACTGGCAACAACACGACGATACCCACGACCTGAATCTTCGACAAATTTCCAATCTGGATATTGTTTCAACATTTTGTTCATCTGTGCTTCGTCATAGAATGGGCCAATCGGTTTTGTTGGGTTTTCAAACGCAGGATCGTTACTGTCCACCACGACACGTGTGACAACAGAAGCTACAGGAATTCGTTCCAAGCCTTCTTTGATTAAAGCTTTAGTAAAGGCTTGAGTCATCCAGTATCCGATTTGCCCTTGAGTCATAGCCACAGCTGTATCTAAAGGCATCGCAGGATTTTTAGCACTGTCTGATCCCAGTTGTTGCAAAAGTAAATTACCAACTTGAGGGCCATTACCATGCGTCACAACCATTTCTACATCGTTATCCTTAATGAGCGGAATCAATTGACTCGCTGTAACTTCAAGTGCTTCTTGTTGTGCTTGAGCTGTTGGATCATCTGTCAAAATAGCGTTACCGCCAAGAGCAACTACAATACGTCTAACCATAATTATTTTCTCCTATTTTATATTATTAAAGCGCTTACTTTGCGCTTGAAAGAATAAAACTTTTGATTGCTCAAAAATTTTACTCTAAATTTTCTTTTTAAATACCAAGTAACTCTCTCAAACCAAACTGATTAGCAAGCAAGCCATAAAGAGCCAGCAAAGCTGCGAGAGTAAAGATAATAATAGCAAACCATTCGCCTGTTGAAATAGTTCTGTTGTTTTCACGTTTTGCACGGATATAGAGGACAAAACCAACAACATACAGAATAGAAGCCATCCAAACGAACTGCCAACCACTCAGGTAAAGGGCAATGATTTGGAATGCCATAGCAAAGAAACCAATCAACACATTCTTAGTTGATTTTTCAACTAAACCAACTTTTAACAGATATGCACCGACAAGGGCATAGCAGACCATAATTACTGCAGTACAGAGGTAAACAAAGACATTGTAAGCATCTGAGGCAAAGTAAGTGATGATGATAAAAAGCTGTACAAAACCTTGAGTCAGAAGTAATGAATTAACAGGTGCACCAGCTTTATTTTCTTTTCCAAACCAAGCAGGCAAGAGCTTTTGCGAAGCCAACTGAGAAGTTGACTCAACTGGAAGCATGGTCCATGATAGCCAAGCTCCGAGAAGCGAGATGATCAGCCCAATAGCCATCAAATTACCACCCCAAGGGCCAACCATTTCACGTAAGATACCAACCATACCTGGTTGTGGCATACTTGCAAGCTGTGCTTGATCCAAGTACCCATAAGGTAAGAGCGAAAGCAAGATATAAATCACTAGCAAAGTAAACAATCCAATAATTGAAGCTTTACCAGCATCTGATTTTTTCTTAGCACGGTCGCCCATCATTGCCGCACCTTCAATACCAACGAAGACCCAAATCATAACCATCAAGGAACTTTGAATCTGTCCGATTAATCCTGAGGCAGTCATCTGAGTAAATGCTGCTGATCCATCTGCATTAATGACGACATTTTGCCAAAAATGTTCTGTAAAGACTCCTGCTTTAAACATAACAATGGCAACAATGGCAAAAATTGCGATTGGAATTAATTTAGCAATAAGTACAATAGCATTGATTACTGCTGCCCCTTCAACCCCACGAATAACAAGTGCAGTTAACGACCACGAAACGACTGAAACAACGATGACTGATAAAAAGGTCAAAGAACCGTCTTCATTAGCAAAAACACCAGGAAAGAAATAGTTGACAGATGTCATCATCAAAACAGCGAAAGCCACGTTACCTGCCCAAGCAGACAACCAGTAACCCCAGCCTGATAAGAATCCGGCAAAATCACCAAATCCTGCGCGGGCGTAATCTGAAACACCGGAGAGTTCTGGTTTATTCACAACGAGGTGATTTAAGCTCAAAACGAGCATAAGAATACCAAAACCAATAAAGAGCCATGAAATGACCACACCACCTGGTGTAGCTCCATTTGCCAAGTCGTTCGAGAGGTTAAATACCCCTCCACCAATAGCTCCGGATACGATAATTGCGACGAGGGCCATGAGCCCTATTCCTTTTTTATTTTCTACTTCCATATTACTTCCTATTTTTTTTCATAAAGTCATATGCTTTAAAAAAGTCTCCAATTATGAAAATATACGAGGTCTGACCTTTTCAAAACAAGAGTTATAGAGGGAACCAAAAATATTTTTTCCAGATTTGTGCAAACTTCCCACCGGTATTAGGAAGTGGAAAGTCTGTCAAATCCGGAAAAAATCAAATTCAAAATTTATTATTTGATACTTGGTACATCTGGAATAAAGAGGTTACCCAAAGTTGCTGCCATGATTGCCTTGATTGAGTGCATACGGTTTTCAGCTTCTTCAAATTGACGTGCATATTTAGAACGGAATACTTCGTCAGTAACTTCCATTTCAGTCAAGCCATACTCTTCTTTAATTTCTTTACCATATTCAGTTTCAGTGTCGTGGAAAGCTGGCAAGCAGTGCATGAAGATGAGCTCTTCATCTGGAGTTCCAGTCAATTTCATCATATCCATTGTGATACGGTATGGAGTGAGTAGTTCCACACGTTCTTCCCAGTTTGATTCACCCATTGATACCCATACATCTGAGTAGATAATGTTTGCACCTTTAACCCCTGCTTCAATATCTGCAGTTGTTTCTGGTTTTGCACCTGACTCAGCTGCAAATTTGCGTGCAATTTCCATTACTTCTTCTGAAGGTTGAAGTGATTCAGGCGCTACAATAGTTACGCTCACTCCAAGCATCGCTCCTGTTACGATAAGAGAGTTGGCCATGTTATTACGACCATCACCAACATAAGCAAGTTTAAGACCTTTAAGATAGCCAAACTCTTCTTTGATTGTCATGTAGTCTGCAATCATTTGAGTTGGATGCCAATCATCAGTCAAGCCATTCCATACAGGAACACCTGAGTATTTTGCCAAGTCTTCGACTTCTTTTTGTGAGAAACCACGACGTTCAATCGCATCAAACATTGATCCAAGAACACGGGCAGTATCTTCAGTAGATTCTTTGATACCAAGTTGAATATCATCCTTACCAAGATACTCTGGGTAAGCCCCGAGGTCGATAGCTGCAGTTGTAAATGCGGCACGTGTACGTGTAGAAGTTTTAGCAAAAAGCAAGGCAATATTTTTTCCTTCAAGATAGTGGTGAGGAATGTTATTTTTCTTCAATGCTTTTAAGTGAATAGCGAAGTCAACAAGATATTGAATTTCTGCAGGTGTAAAATCTTTTTCTGCTAAAAAAGAACGGCCTTGGAAAACTGAGTTAATTTTTGGTGTTTGCATTTAATTTTCTCCTAAATATAATTTTTTTATTTTTTAAAATAAGGACATTTGCTTGTGTTGTAAGCAATAAGGTGTCAACAAGGTTGACAGAGCTGTAAACCAAGCAAATAAAGAGTGGGTATTTGATTAAATATCTTCACGCCACAATGGTTGAGACATACAACGTGCCCCACCACGACCACGTGCCAACTCACTTGAAAGAATCTCATGGACTTTGATACCATGTTCTTTAAGTAATTCGATTGTGACATAGTTACGGTCATAAGTAACAATTTCACCAGGAGCGATAGCTAATGTGTTTGAACCATCATTCCATTGTTCACGTGGTGCAACGATTGGATCACCATTACCACATTCAATCAAGTCAAGTTCTGAGAGTTCCAACACTTTCTTAAGAGCAACTTTAAGATCTGTCAAATGTTCAATTTCCACATCTCCATCTTTACCCGGACGTAAGATGAATGCATTGATATTTCCAGAACCATCAAAGATTCCCGGGAAGACTGTAAACTGATCATGATTAATCATTGTAAACACTGTATCCAAGTGCATCATTGCGTGATTATGCGGAATTTCAACAGCAAGTACAGTGTCAAAGGTTGACAATGGGTTTGCAAACAATTCTTTTGCTAAAGCTTGAATTGTTTTAGATGAAGTACGTTCAGACACACCAATAGCTACAGTGTGTTTGTTTAATACGAGTTCATCACCACCTTCGATACGTGTTGTATGGTTACGATCTCGCCAAATTGGAGTATCTTTAAAACGTGGGTGATGCGCCATTACATATTCAGTAATCAATGATTCAGGTTGACGTGCTGGGAAAGTCATTTTGTTGATGGTCATCCCTACACCCATAGATGCTTGTGGATCACGCGTGAAGTAAGCATTTGGCAATGGATTGAGGTAGAAATAGTTTTCGGCATCAGATCCAGCCATATCGCTAAGAACTGTACGTTTTAGGTCCAATTCATTTTTACGAACACCGGCATAAATCTTGTCAACCATTGCTTTTGTGTCCATACTTGACAAGTACTCAGTCAAACCTTCAAGTGTACGCCCTGGACGATATCCAGCTTCATGTAAGAGACGGGCCAAGAAATCTTTTTTAACACTTTCCGTTTGAAAAACATCTGTGGCAAGATCTTCTATGTAGACTGTTTCTGCCCCATTATCACGTAATGTTTGAGCAAAGAAATCGTGTTCCTTCTGCGCAATTTTCAAGTAAGGGATATCATCAAACAAGAGTTGGTGCATTGTGTCTGGTGTGATGTTTTCGACTTCAGCACCTGGACGATGAAGGAGAACTGATTTAAGTTTTCCGATTTCTGAGTTGACATTGATTGCTTTTTCCATGAGATAAGCATCCTTTCTTTTATATAAAACTATATATTAAAATTGTAAAAGCGCTTTCAACACCTTTTATTATAGTCTAATCTTTTTTTGAATGCAAATTGAAGATTATTATAATAATGCGCTTTCATTTTGTTAAAAATAATAAATATACAAAAAGAAACCAGTAATAGCAAGGTTGAGCCTTTGCACTGGTTTCTTTTATCATTTTGTTATTTTTCTTTGTTTTTTCTAATTTGTTTGCTTCTGAGTTGGCCACAAGCAGCATCAATGTCTGTACCATGCTCTTGGCGCACAACACAGTTGATGCCATTTTTCTTGAGCACATCATAAAATTTCGCAGTATCATTTCGTGTTGAGCGTTCATATTTGATATGTTCAGCTACAGGATTATATGGAATAAGATTGACATATGAAAGTTTATTTCGTGGTTTTATTAAATCAGCCAATTCTTGAGCAATTTCTGGAGTGTCATTTTCTCCGGAAAGCATGATATACTCATAAGTTACACGACGATTTGTTGTTTCAGTATAATAATCTATCGCTTCAAAAAGTTTTTCTAGTGGTGCACTACGTGTGATGCGCATCAAACTTGTACGTAATTCATTGTTTGGTGCATGTAAAGAAATAGCCAAGTTCACTTGTAAGTTTTCATTTGCAAACTCTTTAATTTTTGCTGGCATGAAACCACACGTTGACACAGTAATATGACGTGCTCCAATAGCAAGGCCGTTATCATCATTAATTGTGCGTAAAAAGTTCATTAAGTTTACATAGTTGTCAAATGGTTTACCGATACCCATAACTACAACGTGAGAAACACGCTCATCTTGGCCTTTTTCATCGAAGTATTTTTGGACCAACATAATCTGAGCGACTATCTCTCCTGCTGTCACATCACGCTCTTTTTTTAGAATACCAGAGGCACAAAACGTACAGCCCATGTTACATCCTACCTGAGTAGTCACACATACAGATAAGCCATAAGATTGGCGCATCAATACAGTTTCAATCATCATTTTATCTGGTAACATAAAAAGATATTTAACTGTTCCATCTTCCGACTCCTGCACAACGACTTGCTCCAGAGGATTCATAATAAAATGCGCATTCAACTTTGCGATAAAATCCTTTGATAAGTTTGTCATCTCTTCAAACGTTTGAACACGTTTTCGGTAGAGCCAATCCCATACTTGAGTTGCACGAAATTTTTTTTCACCATTTTCAATCGCCCAATCAATAAGTTGATCACGTGTTAAGCCATAAATTGTTTGTTTTTCCATTATATCTCCGATATTTTTCACAAAAAAACTTTTAGAGAATTTTTTTGCATATTATTCAATACATTTTTAGACACTTTTTATAGTTTTGTCCATTTTATTTTTTTGAACGTTCGCGTATTACAAAATTAGATTTAGAGGTTGTATATTTCTCATTTTTCTCATTTTGTTTTACCTTAGCTGGTTTCTTGCCTGATTTTTCGCGAATTTCAAATGATTTTTTCTCATTTTTCTTTTGCTTTTCTTGAGGACTTCGATTTTTATTGCGATTATTTCGACGTCGTGGCTTTTCAAATTTAGGTTGACGTGGCTTGTCTTCAAAAACACGTTCGGATGTGTAAGCTTCATCTTGTGACCGTACACGTCGTAAAACAAAATAAGCACAGCCATAATTACAATATTCATTAATGTAATCTTCTAGTCGATCAATTTTGTTTTCCGATTGCATTTTTTTTCTACTTACTGAAAAAAAGCCTTTTAAACGGAGCTGTTCAAAACCCCAATCTCCCACAATGTAGTCATATTTATCGAAAATATCGCTAAATCGCTGCTCCAACTTTTCAGCATCAAATCCTTCACGATAATTGTAAACCAGATGAAAAGTTTTACCGCCTACTTTTACAATATCATCTGTAGCAGTAACCCGCTCTCCAGGGAAACGATTATAATTTAATTTTGATTCGTCAACTTCTTTTGGCACTTCCCTCTCCCCCTTCTCTTATTGTTCATTTTCTCGTTTTTTAATTCATTTGCTACTATTTCACGTAGAAAATACGGAAAAAGTATTTCTGCTTTCTCTTGCTTTTTCAACAAAGGAAAATACCAAGCAAAGAGATACTGGTCAGGAACGACTATACTATAAGATTCAGTATCAAGCACAGGCGTACTTCCATAATAGAAACTCCCTCTATCGAAACTTATTCCTTGAAAGATAAGTCGTCCAAATCGTTTACCTCGAAAACCCATACCGCGAATATTTTGCCCCGACAGCATTGCAGATACATCAAGCATTTCGAGTAAAACTTCTTTCAATGCCTTCCCGCTCATCGTAAGCCGCACTAAACGCATGGAATGGGGCAAAAATTGGTGTAAATCATCTAAAGTAAGGTGGTGTGGCAATGCTTCTGTAACTAAGAGTCCGGTATTCAAAACACAGGCTCCTACCTTGCCATATCGGGCAAGTAACTCTGCAATAAAATGGCTGGCATTATAGTCAGGATAAACATTGGTCAGGCTATAAGGAATTTCTCCGACAGTCTTGCCTTGCAACATTTTACGTCCTTTCAACTCCCACAAGTTGATGTGTAAAGCATCACTTTTTTCTTTTTTTAGCGTGTTGGTAGCAATCGTGGAAATTTCTGAAGCAATTACTTTGTTATTTTGGTCAAAGGTAAGATTGATTTCTCCGATATGCTCCCCGTATCTTCCTGCAGCCGCAAGTAAGGTGTCATGTAATTCTGCCCCATTTTCAAAAAGATGATGCGTATGGCTTCCAATAATTAAATCGATATCGTATTTTTCAGTAATTTTTGCATCCACGGTTTTTCCCAAATGGCTCAAAAGAATCGTAAAATCACAATCCAGTGGCAAAAGCTGATCCAAGCAAGCTAAAGGATCAATAATATCCCAACCTGCTTGTAAATAAGCCGAATAAGGAGCTGTCAAACCAATGATTCCGATACGCATTCCCCAACTGCTTTCAATAATTTTAGGACCTTGAGTAAAAGGCATATTACTGATATTCGAAAGCAATATATCAAAGTCTGCTTGATTATATAAACAACTTAGCCTTTCATGAGTTAAGCCTAAACCTTCATTGTTGCCGAGAGTTGCTGCTGTCAAATCCAGTTTATTCATCAGAACAACGTTAATCTGCCCTTCTGTTGCCTCGGTTAAAGGATGTACCCGGTCAACATTATCCCCTAAGTCAAATCGCAAGACATCTGGATGCCCAACTGATTTTTCCGCAAAAAAACGCTCAATCACTGGAAATCGTTCCAAATGCGAGTGCAGATCGTTCAAGTGAATAATGCGCAATGAATTCATTTTACCATTATAGCACAAAAAAGACCGCTAAAGCGGTAGTTTTTGTAGTTTTATATTTTTATCTTTAAATCGAAAGTAGGGCATTATTTCTATTTTCCTGTGGAGCCAAAACCACCAGTTCGTGTAGATTTGACCACTTCTTCGTCTCCATCAGCAACCAAGAAAGGCATAAAGACTGCTTGAACAATTCTCTCACCTTTTTCCAAGATAACTTCTGACTCCGTAATGTTTTTCATCTGAGCAAAGATCTCACCTTCATTCCCTGGGTTATTGTAATAGTCACCATCAATGACACCTACCGAGTTAATCATCACCAAACCTTTTTTACGCGGATTTGACGAGCGATCAAACAGATACAGAACTTCTCCTGCTTGCATATATGCTTTCAACCCTGTAGATACCAGCTTGATTTCACCAGGTTTAATGGAAATGTTTTCAGCCACTGATAAGTCATAGCCTGCCGCATGCCTGGTCGCACGCATTGGTAATTCTAGGTTTTCATTTTTGTATTTACTTACTATTTCAAATCCACGTGTTTTCATAATTACTCCTTATTGTTTACTTTATAAATGGTAAAACCAGAAAAACGATAAATAAGACAACGACCGTTACTCCTGATAAAATTCGATTTTGCATTGGTATAGAATTCTTGAAATATTTGGGTGGAAAAACAGGAGCTAAAAGAAGTCCGCCCACTGCTCCTCCAACATGTGACCAAATATTGACCGAGCTAAGATTAAACATATTGAAGAAAAGATTGATTACAATCAAAATGGTAAATGTCTTGCCAATCTGTTTTAGCATCGGATGCCCTGTAAAGAAGCCGATTCCCGCAATTGCTGCAAAAAGGCCAAAGATCGACGTGGATGCTCCTGCAGATAAGGAGTTGGGCGAAAAAATAAAGGTTGCGGCATTACCAAAAATACCTGAGAGAATATATATCAAACTGAAATTAAGGCTACCAAATACAGCTTCAACCTGACGTCCGATAAAAAAGAGCGTCAGAGTATTCATAAGAAAGTGCGTCCATCCAATATGAATAAAAATTGGTGTAACAAGGCGCCACAATTGAGTTGGATCAGCTAAAATGGCTGGTGGAAATAATGCACCAGTGTTAAAAAGATTAATAGCCGAGGTTGCAGCTAAACCATAACGTAAAAATTGATAAAGCCAAACCATCGTTGTTAAAAGTGATAAAATATAAGTCGCTTTATGCTTCATAAAGTCTTTTTTTATCATATCAATGTTCATAAGTAAATATTTCTCCTATGCTTATATCATGAGGTTCTGGATGAAAGTCTTTGTGTTGGAAATCATAACATAGACTAACTGTCTGTCCAGAAAAGCTTGCCAGATAACGGTCATAATATCCCGCACCAAAACCAATCCGATAGCCTTTCTTATTCCAAGCCAAACCGGGGACCAAAATCAAATCAGGGATAATTTCATTTTCAGACTTAGGTTCTAGTATACCAAATTTTGTACGTTCTAAGTTATTTTTGTCGTACTTTACAAAAATCATCTGACGATTAGCGAAAGTTTTTGGTATAACTATTTGTTTATCTTCTTGCTCAAAAAGGTCTCCCAAATCAAATTCAAACTCTTGCGGCATATAGAGCGCAACAGTCTTCGCGCTCTTCCATTGTTCTGAAGCAAGCAGCTCTGCAATAATTTTCTGACTTTGGCGGCTTTTGTCAGCAAAATCAAAACTTTTCAGTAAATTTATCATTTCTTTTCGAATTAGCGCTTTCTTTTCCATACTTTATATGGTATCATAAAGCTGTAAGTTTTTTTCAAGTTAACGTTTGTGCTTTTTGTTACACGCTTTCCGACGATAAGATTTACCAAACTAAAGAAAGGATGTATTCAAATGGCACAAGGAACTGTAAAATGGTTTAATGCTACTAAAGGTTTTGGCTTCATTACAACTGAAGAAGGCAACGATGTATTCGTACACTTCTCAGCTATTCAAACTGATGGCTTCAAAACTCTTGATGAAGGCCAAAAAGTTAGCTTTGATCTTGAAGAAGGCCCACGTGGACCTCAAGCAATCAATGTTACTAAATAATTGGTAATTAAAGCACCTTTACGGTGCTTTTTCTTTTTGTTTAAACACCACAATAAAAGCAGCTATGCTATTGTTTTATAGATATAAAAAGTTTACAATGTATAAAGCAAAGAATTTAGGAATATTATGAAAGATTTAACAAAAGGAAACATTCTTAAGGGTTTAATTACCTTCACCCTCCCCTTGCTCTTGGGAAACTTTTTTCAAGTGCTCTATAATACCGCAGATACACTAATCGTTGGTCAAACTTTAGGGAAAAACGCCCTTGCTTCTGTAGGAGCTACAGGGTCCATCAACTTTT
The DNA here is from genome assembly GCF_037892375.1 of Lactococcus formosensis. NCBI lineage: Bacteria > Bacillati > Bacillota > Bacilli > Lactobacillales > Streptococcaceae > Lactococcus > Lactococcus formosensis. The sequence goes on from NZ_CP141721.1 coordinate 629,912, forward strand.
TAATCGTTGGTTTTGCTCAGGGTATGACCGCTGGACTCACGATTATCACTGCGCAACGCTTTGGTGCCAAAGATGCACATGCTGTCAAAAAGTCCTTTGTGACAGGGCTGTATTTTACGATAGCTATCTCGCTCTTGCTCAGTGTCTTATCGGTCCTATTTGTGGGGCAATTACTCCAACTTATGCAAACTCCTGCTGAGATTTACGAAGGTGCACATACTTTTTTGAGTATTATGCTAGGTGGACTTACAGCGACCACACTATATGCTTATTATTCAAATGCGCTCCGTGCCTTAGGTGATTCCAAGACACCACTCTATGCACTTATCGTCGCCAGTATTTTAAATATAGGCTTTGAGTATTTCGCAATCCTCGTTCTCCATTTAGGCTTAGCAGGGGCAAGTGCAGCTACGATTTTGGCCCAATGTATCTCTGTGCTCTATCTGATTTTACACATTAAACTCAAGGTGCCTGAGTTACATCTTAATCGCAAACTCCTTGCTTACAATGCACAAGAAATACGTACACATGCGCGCTTAAGCATCCCCATGGGATTTCAATCTAGTATTATCGCCATTGGCTCTATTACGCTTCAAGTAGCGCTTAACACTATGGGAACAAATGCTGTCGCCACTCAGGCTATTGTTTCTAAGATTGATCAAATCGCGATGCTGCCAATGATGTCGATTGGGCTTGCCATGGCTACTTTTGGAGCCCAAAACTATGGTGCAAAACAATATCGACGAATAAATCAAGGGCTTTTCCAAGCTCTACTCATTGCTGTTTCTTGGGCGATTGGCTTTGCCCTTCTTTTAGTAAGCTTGAACTACTACTTCACTACTGCTTTTATCTCACCAAACCAAACTGCTGTTATCGATATGGCTAGACATTATTATATTGTAAATGGTGGCTTCTACTGGCTACTTGCTATTCTCTTTGTCACGCGCTCCACACTACAAGGCTTGGGCAATGCGCGCATTCCGACGATTTGTGGTGTGGCAGAGCTAGTTATGCGTGCCGCAGTGGCTATCATCGGTGTTAATCTCTTAAATTACACCGTGATTATTTCATCTAATCCTGCTGCTTGGATTGGATCAACCGCTATTTTAATCCCCACAACTATTCGGATGGTCCGTCGCTTTAACCGAGAAAACACACAAGAAAAAATCGTTCTTCCTTGAACGATTTTTTATATTAGTCTTTATCCAATTCTTGATAGAGCAGTTTTTGCGCTACTGTCGGATTAGCTTGTCCTTTTGTAGCTTTCATGAGCTGACCAACTAAAGCTTTAGCTGCATTTTCCTTACCGCCACGATAATCCGCAACAGATTGTTCATTTTTAGCAAAGACTTCATGAATAATTGGCAAGAGTACAGCTGGATCAGAGATTTGAACCAATCCTGCCTTCTTAACAAAAGCTTCTGCTGATCCGCCGTTTTTAGCTAATTCGAGGAAGACTTTCTTCGCAATTTTAGATGAAATTGTCCCATCCGCAATCAAACGCAACATTTCTGTGAGATTTTCTGGGGTTAAGTGAATATCTTTAAGTTCCAGATGTGCTGTGTTCAAGTACTGAGCAACTTCACCTTGAAGCCAGTTGGATACCAATTTGGCATCACCACCTAGTTTAACAGCTGCTTCAAAGAAATCAGAGACATCTTTTGAAGTTGTCAACTGGCGTGCATCATATTCACTGAGGCCCATTTCCTCTACATAACGCACACGACGCGCTGCTGCGAACTCAGGAAGTTCCGCACGTACTTCATCAATCCAAGATTCAGAAATTTCAATACGTGGCAAATCTGGCTCAGGGAAATAACGGTAATCCGAAGCCCCTTCTTTAACACGCATCAAGATAGTTTCACCTGTTTTATCATCAAAACGGCGTGTTTCTTGACGAATTTCACCACCAGCACGAAGAATCTTCGCTTGACGCTCAATTTCGAAGGCTAAGGCTTTCTTCACATTACTGAAAGAGTTCATGTTTTTCACTTCTGTTTTAACACCAAACTCTTCTTGGCCATAAGGACGCAATGAAATATTGGCATCACAACGCATTGATCCCTCTTCCATCTTCACATCAGAAATACCTGTGTAGAGAATCAACTCACGTAATGCTGTTAGATAAGCATAAGCTTCATCAGCGCTACGCATATCTGGCTCAGAGACAATCTCAATCAATGGCACCCCTTGACGGTTCAAGTCAACATAAGAGTAGCCATCGGTTCCGTGCGTATTTTTACCGGCATCTTCTTCAATATGTGCACGCTCAATACGTACAGTCGATTTAGTACCGTCTTCAAGTTCAATTTCAATAGAACCATTGTAACCAATAGGTTCATCTGCTTGTGAAATTTGGTAAGCTTTAGGATTATCAGGGTAAAAATAATTTTTACGATCAAAGTGCATACTCTTTTGAATCGACATATTCATGGCAAGAGAAGCTTTCATCCCAGCAACGACAACACCTTTGTTCAATGTTGGCAAAACCCCTGGCATTCCCCAGTCAATAACATTCGTATTGACATTTGGTTCAGAGCCAAATTCAGCTGGAGTTGGGCTGTAAATTTTTGAGTTTGTATTTAACTCAACATGGACTTCAAGTCCAATGACTGTTTCAAAGTTCATCTTATTTTGCCCCTCCTTCTGTAAAGATAATTGGTTTTTTCTTATGATGATCTGTCGTTGCTTCGAACGCTGCTGCGACTTGATAAATTGTCTCCTCATCGTAGCGTTTACCAATCAATTGCATACCAACAGGTAGACCTTCGACATAACCCGCCGGAATCGAAATCCCTGGTAAACCTGCAAGGTTGACTGGAATAGTTAAAATATCTGAGAGATACATTTGAACAGGATCTTTTGATTTTTCATCGAAGCCAAAGGCAACCGTTGGAGCCGTTGGGCCAAGAATCAAATCATAATCCGCAAATACTTTATTAAAGTCTTCGATAATCATTGTACGCACTTGACCGGCCTTTTTAAAGTGCTTATCGTATGCCCCTGCAGAAAGACTAAATGTACCTAGCATAATGCGACGTTTGACCTCATCGCCAAAGCCTTCTGAACGTGATTTCACATAGACATCTTCAAGGTTTTCGATATCCTGTGCACGATAACCATAACGAATACCATCGAAGCGTTGGAGATTTGAGCTCGCTTCTGAAGAAGCGATGATGTAGTAAACAGCTACCCCATACTTGCTATGTGGCAAGCTCACTTCTTCAACAATAGCCCCTAAAGATTCTAAGTGTTTCGCCGCCGCCATAATTTGCTCTTTGACTGCTGGATCAATGCCTTCACCAAAGTATTCTTTAGGCAAAGCAATCTTCATTCCTTTAATATCTTGTCCTATTTTTGAACCAAAATCTGGTACAGCTACTTCTGAACTTGTAGCATCTTTAGCATCACTACCTGAGATAACATTTAAAAGTTGTGCATTTTCTTCAACAGTAGCTGAAAAGGGACCAATTTGATCAAGTGAACTAGAAAAAGCAATCAAACCATAACGAGAAACACGTCCGTAAGTTGGTTTCAGACCCACAATACCACTGAACGAAGCTGGTTGGCGAATCGAACCACCTGTATCGGATCCCAATGACAAGCGTACTTGTCCACTCGCAACAGCACTAGCTGAACCTGAAGATGATCCACCAGGTACTTTTGTTTGATCCCACGCATTGTACGTTGGCTTAACAGAAGAAGTTTCCCCTGAGCCCCCCATTGCGAATTCGTCCATATTGGCTTTACCAATAATAACCATGCCATTGTCATAAAGCTTTTCAACGACAGTTGCATCATAAGGTGGGATAAAACCAGAAAGAATTTTACTTGCTGCAGTTGTTTCAATATTCTTAGTAACAATATTGTCTTTAACTGCTAAGGGAATACCGTCTGTAAGTTTTGCTGCATCAATCCCACGCGCATCAATAGCAGCTGCTTGCGCTAGTGCTTCCTCATCTAATACAGAAACAAAACTGCCCATTGCTGCTTCACGTGCATGCACATCATCCAATGTCGCCTGTGTCAAGTCAACAGCAGAGATTTCCTTTTTCACCAAGAGGTCATGCAACTCTTTAATTGTTTTATTATTCAATGCCATTATGCATCTCCTCCATCAGCCAACATTGCGGGAACCTTAATAAAGCCATCTTGCTTCGTTGGTACATTACGCATTAATTCATCACGGTCATCACCCGGTACAGCAATATCTTCACGCATGCGGTTTAAGTTATCCGCAACGCTCATCGTAAATTCTACATTTTCCGTATTGACTTCCTCTAACTGCTCCACCATTTCGATAATTTTATCGAGTTTATCCGTCACAGCATCAAGTTCATTTTTCTCAAATTTAAGCTTTGACAAAGTTGCCACATGCTCCACTTGTTCTTTTGTAATCTTGCTCATGTTATTTTCCCTAACTATTAAAGATTTTCATTCTCAATTATAGCAAAAATCTTTAAAAACTGATACAGCTAGGCTTTACTGCCTACTGCCTTTACCACAAGTAAAAAACCTCTCACTACGAGAAGTTTTTTTTATTACTTTTAAGGTTAGAAGTTACGACCTTCTAGCTTTGTAAATAAACCTTGGTTAAGAACTTTGAGGTAAGTCCCTTTCATTCCCAACGAACGGCTTTCAATAACACCAGCAGATTCAAGCTTACGTAGTGCATTAACGATTACTGAACGTGTAATCCCAATCTTGTCGGCAATGACTGAAGCAATAACATGTCCTTCTTCACCATCAAGTTCTTCAAGAATTGCTTTCACAGCCTTCATTTCTGAATACGAAAGTGTATTGACTGCCATGTTAGCCATTGTGTCTTTACGGATATTTTCTTCCATTTGTTCAAGCTTAAGATTTGAAAGTTGAACACCGATAACTGTTGTTGCAAGCTCTGCAAGCACAAGATCATCATCACTGAATTTTCCGTCTGTGCGCCATAAGATGAAGGTTCCCAAACGCATACCACTACCATAGATTGGTGCACATGTTGTCAAACCATTAGGATACTCACCTAAAAGTTCTGCAGGAAATACTGACAAAGGCTCGTTAATTGTGATATTTGCTAAAGTGTCATAGATACGGATAGCCGCACGTGCATAATCTTCTGGCAATTGTTTTTGTACATGGAAAAGTTCATTAACACGATCGTTGTTAATTTCGTATGGCAGTGAATAGCCCAAAAGTTTCCCTTTTGTATCAATGATACAAGCATTACAGTCAATAACGTTGGCTAAACGCTCTGTCATGTTATCATAGGGTAACTCCTGCTTTAAATCAGTTACTCCATCTTGCAGAACTGATGTAATTTTGCGGGTTTTTTCTAGTAAAGTAGCCACGGTTTTCTCCTATTATATTATTTTCTAAATAAACTCTTAATGAATTATAACACAAAAAAATTCAAAAAACAACAGGAATAGTCAGAAAATTCGCTTTTTTCATTATAATAAAACAAGATATACAATTATGTATATCTTATTTCTTTTTATATACAGAAAATTGACTAACATTACCAACTTCCACTTTTTTGTAAGAATCTTTAAGTGTTTCTTTTACTGAATCTGAAAGATCCTGTCCACTTTGCACTACGACATACTTGTTGCCTGCGTTAGCAAAGATTAAATCAAAATTCTGATGGAATCTAACCGGATAATGACTAGGAAAGCTATCTATAGCACCTACGCGCTGTGCCCGTAGATTAATATTTTTATCTGCTGCTATAGACAGCACCTTATCTTCTTTTGTAGTGTCTGCTTTCACAAACTGAGAAACTTGTTGTTCTTCTGAGAAAATCTGTTGATGCATTGTTTGCGTAACGATAGGCGCCCCTATCACAAAGAGGAGGGCCAAAATTGGCGCAAAAAGCTTTGCCTTCATATAATCTTGTAAGATATTCTGACGCTGATCCACGGCATCTTGCAAGGTATCACTGACAAATAATAGAAGTAATGGCAAGATAGCAAGTAAGTTTGAGCTTTCAAATACTTGAGAAAAAATAACAAATCCCAAAACAAGAATCGAGCCAAGCAGCAGTAAGAGTTGCCAGATAAATGTTTGGCCCGATTTCTTAATATTGCGTATACCATGCACAAAGTTGGCTGCAAGACCAAATACTAAAAGAAATACGAGAGCTTTCAGGAGTGACATCCAAAAATTATCCGTAAAGCCTAATGTCGTAAGCGGAATAATGATGGATTGTTCAATTGATGTATACAGAACTTGCGCATTTAAGGAATAAAAGGCAACAGTATAGCCCACTAACAATACACCAAATAAAATTGCTAAAAGTTGATAAATACCACGACCAATTCTTTTATTTTGAATATTAAAGATAAGCAAAGCAAGACATGAAAGAACCCACAAAATCGTCATAATTGGCGATATAACAAGAACAAGAGCCCCGCTCATACCAAAGATGATAAAAGCTTCATCACGCGCATCTTGACGCAGATAACGGTCGAAGAACTGTAATGCCCATAGTGCAAAAGGTAAAGCAATCAAGGTGGGTGCTGTGCCCCCTTGAGCCAGACCCGCAATCGAAACCAATGTAAAACCGGTGGTAATACGTGCTGCCAAGCGGCTACGGGTGCGTTGTGAAATCAAACGATAAACTTGTACACCACTCATAAACAAAGCTAAAATTTGGAAAAGGTAAAGTAGCCATGTTGTTTGACCAAAATGACCAAGCCAATTAATCAGATAAAAGACAATCCCGCCCGAGCCCCAAAAATCATTATAAGGCACTAGACCAGCTTGCATTGCCATCCCCGAATAGAGATATTGCGATTGCACACCTGCTGGTTGAAGATTAAATATAGGGAAAGCATAGAAACTGAGACTAAGCACTAAGGAAACTAGCGCAATAAACAACCAATCGGCAGGCATAAGACGCGGTGTTTTTTCTCTGCTCGGCACAAAACTCGCTTCTGCTTTATGACGACGTGAATAAAAACCGCCATCTCCTTCATGAAATTCATGGTCTTCATGAACCTCAATCTCCTTGGATTCTTCGATTTCTTCTGATTGTTCTAATTGTTTTTTATGTTCATGCCTTAGTGAACGTGAACCATATCTTTTTTTCATTTAATTTTCCTTCAAAGAGTAATCACTAAATTATAACAAATTTCTTCAAAGTACTCAATTTTTGCTAAAAATCTTATGTAATAATTTATAATATTTTTACATTGATACAATAAAAAAAGAGGCTACGCCCCTTGGTTTATCAATAAACTTCGTCGTCTTGATTTTCCATAAAGTTATTAAAAACTTCTTCAATCATATCCCATTCAGCATCTGAATCTTCAGCGATAGGTTGTAAATCCCCCTCAGTGCCATCTTCATTTTGAGTAAATGAATAGGCTTGGATTTCAACTTCACCATTATCATCTTCTGCACCATCAACAGGCATAACGAGGACATAGTTTTTACCAAATTCTTCTTGACCATCAATAGTGATCAAGATTTCAAAAAGGCTTTCATTACCGTTATCATCAATAAGAGTGATAAAACGGTCTTCATGTTCATGGTCATGTGTATGTTCTGACATAATATTTCCTACTTCTAAAATAATTTGTGTGCATCAAGATAATTTTGCAATATCAAGACAGCAGCGAGTTTATCGATTGATTTTTTACGATCCTTACGACGAACCCCACCATCAATCAATACTTTTTCTGCTTGCATCGTCGTCAAGCGTTCATCTTGGTATTCTACAGTAACATCAAACGTTTCGGTAATTTTTTCACCGTAGTTTCTTGAAGCTTCTGCCCGAATACCTTCATCATTATTCATATGTTTGGGTAAACCAAGTACGATTTTTGAAGGTTTATATTCTGTAATTAGCTCTGCCAAGCGTTCAAAACCAAGCGCTCCCGCTTCACTGTCAATCTTTATTGTTTCGACAGGCTGAGCGGTCATTCCCAACAAATCACTTACAGCTACACCAACAGTCTTCGTACCGACATCCAAACCTAAAATTCTACTGTACATTAAAGTTGTACACCGTGTGCTTTTAAGTATTCTTTAATCAATTCTTCAACAATATCATCACGGTCAAAACGACGGATTTTGTTACGCGCATCGTCGTGACGTGGAATGTAAGCTGGATCTCCTGACAAAACATAACCTACCATTTGGTTGATAGGATTGTAACCTTTAGCATCAAGTGCACGATAAACATTTACAAGTGTTTCGCCGATTTCTTTTTTACTTGAATCATCAAATTCAAAGCGGACTGTTTCATCTGTAAAACTCATAATATGTACCTCCTTTGGGTAGGTTCAAGCAACTGCTTAAAAATCCTTTTAATTAATTTTTTCTAATAATGCTCTTTAATTATACATCATTTCTGGCACTAATTCAATCTATTTCGTCTAGCAGCTCGAGCAAATAGTCCCATAAACTAATCTATTAGAGCGTTTTTTCATCCGATATTTAAGGGAGAATATTGCCTGCTGCCATATACAAGTCATACCATTCATTACGACTGAGAACAAGTTCACTCGCATTCGTTACTTCCAAAATACGTTGCTCCGTCATCGTACCAATTATTGTTTGCATACCTGCTGGATGGCGATTAATCCAAGCTATGGCAATCCCTGAAGGTGTGAGATTATATTTTTCAGCATATTCCTCAAGCTTTTTGTTTAATTCTGGGAATTTATCATTGCCAACAAAAGGTCCATCAAAATAACCATGCTGGAAAGGAGACCAAGCTTGAATTGTCATCTTATTTATACGGGAGTACTCTAATACTGAACCATCTTGCATGTGACTGGCCTGATTGGGAATGTTCACATTGAGACCTGCATCAATCATTTCGGTATGCTTCAAGCCAAATTGAAGCTGATTAAAGAGCAACGGTTGCTTCACTGCTGTTTTAAGCAACTCCACCTGCATCGGATTTTGATTTGAAACGCCAAAATAACGTACCTTACCAGATTTCTCGAGCTCGTGGAAGGCCTCTGCAACCTCTTCTGGCTCCATTAATGTGTCTGGGCGATGCAAGAGCAAAGTATCGAGATAGTCCGTCTGTAACCGTTGTAAAGAGCCTTCTACCGACTTGATAATATGTTCTTTTGAAAAATCAAAGGCAACCCCTGGGCGGATAGCGCATTTCGATTGGAGATAAATGTCTTCCCGTCGAATAGAGGTTTGCGCCAAAGCCTCGGCAAAAACTGTTTCACACTGTCCAGCACCATAAATATCCGCGTGGTCAAAAAAGTTAATACCATTTTCATAAGCTGTCTCAATAACTTTGACAGGGTTCTTTCCAGGTTCTATGATACGCATACAGCCTAAGATAATTTGTGAAGCTTGCATATCGGCAATCTGAATTTTTTTCATTAACAAAAACTCCTCTTCTTTTACAATAAATTCATTATATCACAATAAAAGTAAACGCTTTACTTTTCCAAGAGTTATTTTTGTTCCTTTTTATGAATCATGTTTCCAAAAGAAAAAACCCACCCGAGGGTAAGAATCTTTTTTTACAATTAAACTGTAAGTGAAGCACGTCCTTTACGACGACGAGCTGCAAGTACACGACGTCCGTTTTTAGTTGCCATGCGTGCACGGAATCCGTGAGTAGTCTTACGAGGTTTTTTATGTGGTTGGTAAGTACGTTTCATTTGTTAAATCCCTGGGCTACTTCACTTGGGAAAGTAGCTCCACCGTTCTTGCGGTGTTCCTTTCTTTCATTTCTGTGCTTAAAGCATACTAAAATATTCTACACCAAATCATCTCAAATGTCAAATTTCTTTTGTGACGGTGATATAACGATTGTATTCGTTACCTTCAGAATGGCTAGAAACACCTTCTTCTTTCGAAATAATTGTATGCACAATCTTACGTTCATTCGACTGTAAATCATTAATATAGACAGTTTCACCAGAACGTGCGCGCTCTGCTGCACGATGTGCTAAACTTGTAATATATGCTTTACGTTTTTCATGATAATCACCAACATTGACAGCAATATTTACACGTGTACTTAAAATACTGTTGGCATAAGCTTTAGCCAAAGTTTGCAGACTTTGCAAAATCTTCCCATGTTTACCAATGAGTAATGCATCTTGATTAGAATTTAGGTTAAAAACAATCAAGGCACCTTCTTTTGCAACATTCACAGTTATTGCAATGCCCATTTCAGAGGTAATATTTGTTAAGTAAGTTGAAATTTTATCTGCAAAAGCTGTTTCCTCAGCAGTTAATTCCATCGGTACAGCCTTAGCTTTTTCTTTCACCTTCTCAGGAATCTCAACTGCTGGAATCGGATCTTTGCTTTGAGCGATATCTGCCTTAACTTCTTCAATTATAACTTCACGTTCTTCTGGAGTTAATTCGCCTTCTTGTTCTTTTTCAGCTGCACGGACAGCTTTAACAATTTGACTTAACTCAAGAGTAGCTTCCATGGCCGACTGCGCTTTAGGCACACCAAGATTAACATCTTCAACACCACGTTCTGCTAAGCGATCTGCTTTGCGAATGGTTTCTTCTTTGATTTCTTCTATATCTACGAGGGCCCGCTTTTTTCCAAATCCTAAAAAGCCACGTTTCTCTTTTTGTTTTACATGAATATGCACATTTTCACGCTTTACACCTAAACGGTATAAACCGCGTTCTATTGCTTCTTCAACTGTTCTCCCAGTAAAAATAGTCATGATTTAAAACTCCTATCTCCTGATTTACTTTTTATTTTTCAAAGCCTTCTTCAGCGCCTTCTCACGTGCTTTTACTTTATCCTTTTCTGCTTGAGCTTTGGCTTCACGCGCTGCGATTATTTTGAAGGGGTTGGCAATAAGTAAAGTTTGTAACACTTGGAAACCATTTGACACTACCCAGTAAAGAGCAACACCACTTGCGACATTGATTGCAAAAACAAAAATCATCACAGGCATGGCAAAGGTCATGGTACTTGTCATTGCATTTTTCTCAGGGGCTGATTTCATTGTCAACCAAGAGCTAGCAAATGTAAAGAGTGCTGCCAAAATTGGAAGGATAAATGTTGGATCTTTATCCCCGATATTAAACCAGAGGAAGGTGCCGTGTTTTAGGAAGTCCACACGTGTCAAGGCTTGGTACAATGCCCATAGTATTGGCATTTGCACTAAGAGCGGTAAGCAACCTGCATAAGGATTGACCTTGTTTTTAGCGTAAAGTTCTTGTGTTTCTTCTTGAACTTTACGACGCGAATCCACGTCTTTACCTGGATATTGCGCTTGTATTTTTTTAATTTCAGGCTGAATTTCCTGCATTTTTTGGCTAGACTTGATTTGAATATTCATCAAAGGCAAAAGTGCCGCACGAATAATCAAGGTAAATAAAATAATACCAACAGCTGTCATACCACCAAATGACAAGAAACGAATAACCTGAGCAAATCCATAAACTATCTGTTCCCAAAAGTTTGTTGAATGTTGTGTGACCTCAGAACGTCCACAGGCAGCCAATAAGAGTAAAGAAGCACTTGCCATCGAAAGCAAAGTTATTTTCTTTTTCAATTCTTTTCTCCATCTTTATAAATTTTAGACAATTTCAATACATGCTTGAGATTTTTTCTTACTTCATCAAAACTGAGTTTTTCGACTCCTGGACGTGCAATAATCACAAAATCTTCGTCTTCTAAATGAGAAGAAAACTCTGCTACTGCATGTCTAATGAGTCGCTTCACACGATTCCGTGTGACCGCATTTCCAATCTTTTTACTTACTGAAATCCCCGTACGAAAATGCTGTTGCTCAGTATCGAGTTTATATACAACAAATTTCTTATTGGCAAAGCTATTTTTCGCTAAAAATATTTGTTCAAAGTCTTTCGAGCGTTTTACACGATAGGTCTTTTTTATAGCCAAGCCACTCTCTCCCATACTAAAAATTATCTCCATTATTTTAACACAAACTAGAGGAAAAGTCACTTTTTTCTAAGAAAGCGCTTTTTTAAGTTCGCTTTATTTTATAGTGCATATCATTACTTATAAGCTCAAAACCATGTTAGAATAAAGATAAACAAAAGATAGATGTAGCCAAGAGCCAATAAAGTGAGCTTCATTTCGCTTCCCTAAACATAATGGCTCAAAGAATCAATCCCCTTTGATTCCCGACTACACCTTTTCCTCCTCACACATTTGTTGGCTCTTGTGGGGAGGTTTTTTTAATGCCTCATGACCTCCATGGTCTAAACAACATCTTATGTGAGTGATATTATTCCTATTTTTATTAAAAATTTTGGTATAATAATGCGATGAAAAAACGTAAAAAGAAAAATTTCGCTCTATGGACAGTCAGTATCATAAGCCTCCTCCTGCTCATTGATTTAGGAATCACATATTACTTCTATTCCGTTGCCTATATCCGAAATGATGATCCCGTAGGCCAAGTTCAAGCATCAAGTAAAAATTATCCTCTCGTCACACAATTTGATAAGTTGAATAAAAAAACGCTTACCATAGAAAATGGTGGCTTAAAACTCAACGCCTGGTACATTCCTGCAGAACATAAAACAAATAAAACTGTTATCGTCGTCCACGGTTTTCGCCAAAATAAAGAAGCGATGCGCCAATATGGCCAACTCTTCCATGACCTAGGCTACAATGTTCTTATGCCGGATAATCGCGCTGCTGGAGCCTCTGAAGGCCAGCTCATCACTTATGGTTACTACGATAAAAAAGACGTGATTGCTTGGTCAAAAAAAATAACACAAGAAAATCCTGAAAGCCGTATTACTTTATTTGGTCTTTCTATGGGAGCAGCAACTGTTATGATGGCTTCGAGTGAGACAGAATTACCTAGCTCTGTCAACAGTATTATCGAAGATTGTGGCTATACTGATGTTTGGTCGGAAATTACCTATCAAGCCAAATCGACCTACAATATTCCGCCATTTCCCCTTGTCTATAGTTTATCCGCTATGAATAAAGTGCGCCAAGGTTGGTTTTTAAAAGAAGCAAGTGCGACACAAGCACTCTCTCAAAACAATCGCCCTATCCTCCTTATCCACGGCGATTCAGACACTTATGTGCCTACGTCAATGCTTAAGGAAAACTACCAAGCAGTCAAGACAGGAACACCAAAGGAAATGCTTTTGATTAAAGGTGCTGCACATGCCAAGGCCTTTGAGACAAATCCTCAACTTTACCGTCAATCTGTTGAAAAATTTCTGAAAAACTATAACGATTGATTATTTTACAGTGCTAAACACCCTATTACAGTTTATTCTTGCATTCCTCTTCCTAAAATGGTATTATATTAAGGTACCAATTCGCGGAAGTGGCGGAATTGGCAGACGCGCAGGATTAAGGATCCTGTGGCCTATCTTGGCTGTGCGGGTTCAAGTCCCGCCTTCCGCATATTATTTAAACGTCTAGTAATTAGACGTTTTTTTGTTTCCGCATCCGCTTCAAAATTATGTACAAAAATGGTATAATAATGACATCAAGAAACTATATATTTGCAATAATCAAGGCACTTAAGTCTTGAAATAAGGAGATAATACACGACATGATGAATATGCAAAACATGATGAAGCAAGCACAAAAGTTACAAAAACAAATGCAAGCTTCACAAGAAGAAATTGCTAACACTACTTTTTTTGGTAAAGCAGCACAAGATTTAGTAGTTGCTGAATTTTCTGGTGATCGTAAATTAACAAATTTAACTATCAAGAGTGATGTAATTGATCCTGAAGATCCTGAAACATTGCAAGATTTAGTAGCAGATGCTGTAAATGATGCTCTTACTCAAATCGAAAAAACAACCGAGCAAAAACTTGGCAAGTTCTCTAAAGGACTTCCCTTCTAAATAAAAAAGCCATGAAAGGCTTTTTTATTTTACTTCTGTTTATAAATTAGATTGAAAAATCAAAGAACAAGATTTTTATCATCTTTAAACACAAAAAACGCGAATTTCTCCGCGTTTTTCTTATTTTGTATATTCTTCAACGAGTGCGACAACTTCTTCCATTGTTGCACATTCAGTAAGCGCTTTGTTTGAAAGTTCTTCCATCTTAGTTGAGTCCAAACGTTTCATCAATGAACGTGTTTGGAGTACAGATGTTGCTGACATTGAGAATTCATCAAGTCCGATACCCATGAGAAGTGGAACAGCAGTTTGATCACCGGCCATTTCACCACACATACCAGCCCATTTGCCTTCTGCATGCGCAGCTTTAACAACATTGTTGATAAGGCGAAGGATAGATGGGTTGTAAGGTTGGTAAAGGTATGAAACTTGCTCATTCATACGGTCTGCAGCCATTGTATATTGAATCAAATCGTTTGTACCGATTGAGAAGAAATCAACTTCCTTCGCAAATTGGTCAGCCAACATTGCTGCTGCTGGGATTTCGATCATGATACCTACTTCGATACCTTCAGCTACTGGAACACCTTCGGCGATCAATTTAGCTTTTTCTTCGTCGTAGATTTTCTTAGCAGCACGGAATTCTGTAACCAATGCAACCATTGGGAACATGATACGGAGTGTACCGTGAACTGATGCACGGAGAAGTGCACGAAGTTGCGTGCGGAACATGGCATCACCACTATTAGAAAGTGAGATACGTAAAGCACGCCAACCCAAGAATGGATTCATTTCTTCTGGCAAGTCAAAGTATGGCAAAGTTTTGTCACCACCGATGTCCATTGTACGAACAACGACTGGTTTACCATTCATACCTTCAAGTACTGCTTTGTAAGCTTCGTATTGATCTTCTTCCGTTGGGAAGTCTTGAGCATCCATATAGAGGAACTCTGTACGGTAAAGACCAACAGCTTCCGCACCATTGTCGTTCACACCTTCAACATCTTTAGGTGTACCAATGTTTGCAGCTAACTCAAAGTGTTTACCATCAGCTGTTACTGTTTCAGCATCTTTAAGAGCAGCCCATTCAGCTTTTTGTGCCGCATACGCTTCACCAGCTGCGTGGAATTCGCTTTGCTGCTCTGGAGTTGGATCAAGAACAACTTCACCTGTTAAACCTGATACAGCCATAAGTTGACCTTCAGAAACAAGTTCAGTGATATTGTTTGTACCCAATACAGCAGGAATTTCAAGCGTACGTGCCATGATTGCTGAGTGAGATGTACGTCCACCAATGTTTGTAACAAAGGCTTTAACGTATTTCTTATCAAGCTGTGCAGTATCTGATGGTGTCAAGTCTTCAGCAACAATGATCACTTCTTCGTTAATCAAAGCTGGGCTTGGCAATTTAACACCAAGAAGGTTTGCCATTACACGTTTTGTAACGTCTTTAATATCGGCAGCACGTTCTTGCATATAAGCATTGTCTTCCATACCTTCAAAGATAGCAATGAACATGTCAGTGATTTCTTTAAGGGCTGCTTCAGCATTAACTTTTTTAGATTCGATAGTAGCTTTGATTTGAGCTGTCATATCTGGATCTGCAAGAACCATCATATGTGCGTCAAATACGGCTGCGGCTTCTTCTCCGAGGCTATCTACTGCTTTATCTTTAATGATTTGAAGCTCGCTTTGAGCGGCAGCGAGAGCTGCATCAAGACGAGCTTCTTCATTTTCGATATTCTCAACAGTCACTGTCTCAAATGACAAATCAGGTTGAACAAGCAAGTATGCCTTCGCTACGGCTACACCTGATGATGCAGCGATACCTTTAAGCATAGATGTCATTATTCAGCAAGACCTTCCTTAACCATTGTTTCAGCGATTGTGCTCAATGCGTCATCAGCATCAGCACCTTCAGCAGTGATAGTTACATCAGCGCCTTGACCAACACCGAGTGACATAACACCCATGATTGATTTAAGGTTTACAGATTTACCTTTGTATTCAAGGTTAATTTCTGAAGTGAATTTAGAAGCTGTTTGAACGAGCAATGTAGCTGGACGTGCGTGGATACCAGTTTCTGCAACGATGTGGAATTCTTTAGATGCCATTTTTGGAATCTCCTTATTTCAATTTTTATTCGATAATGCCTTTTTATTCAGCATATCTATACTTTAACATTATACTACAAAGTGAAAAGGTTTGCAATCATTTTTTCATTAAATTATCTTCATCATTTCGGCTTTTTTATTTATCCTCTGAAATTATTATATTTCCGCTTGATAAATCTCCTGAATCAAGGCCTCTGTTTTCTCCCAACCAAGACAAGCATCCGTGATTGATTTTCCAAACACTTCCGGTTGGTCTTGACGTCCATCTTCTAAATACGACTCAATCATAAAGCCACGTACATAACGTCGAATTTTTTCATCCCAATCACGATTAACTAAAGTTTGTCGTACAATTCGAATTTGCTCCATATATTTTTTACCCGAGTTATCGTGATTGGTATCCACAATGATAAAGGGGTTCTTCAGTCCCATTTTTTCGTAATTTTCAATAACTTCCTGCAAATTATCCGTATAGTAATTGGGAAGATTTTTACCATGCTCATCCTGCCCACCACGTAAAATGGCATGTGCCAAAGGATTTCCTGCAGTTTGCACTTCTGCACGACCAAAGAGGAAGTCTTGTTCTTGCTGCGCCGCGTAAATACCATTTAGCATGACTTTGATATTACCTGAAGTTGGGTTTTTCATTCCCGTTGGCGCATCAATCCCCGATGCCACGAAGCGATGTTGCTGGTTTTCCACCGAGCGCGCACCAACTGCATAGTAAGAGACCAGATCATCGACTAAGGGTAGATTTTCTGGGTAAAGCATTTCATCAGCGGTAGTCAATCCTGTTTCTGTAATAACCTTATAGTGGAGATCACGTACCATGCGAATACCGTTGATAAGATCAGCTTCACCTGATGCATCTGGTTGATGAATAATTCCTTTGTAACCTTCTCCGTTTGTTCGTGGTTTCGCTGTATAGACACGCATTACCATGAAAATCTTGTCTTTTACTTTTTCTTGGAGCTTAGCCAAACGATGTGCATACTCCAGAACAGCTGCTTCATTGTCCGAGGAGCAAGGACCAATAATTAACAAAAGTCGGGAATCTTCCCCTTTGATAATTGCTTCTAATTCTCTGTCTCTTGCTTCTTTTCGCTGATGTTGTTTACTATCAAGGTGGCCCAGCATTTTGACTGCGTCAACATTTATTTCTGGACTTATTATTTTGAAAGACATCTCTCTCCTTTCAATTTATTGATATCTTTTGTATTTATCAACTTAGAAAAATGAAACACCCTAAGTTAGGGTGTTTCATCTATTTTATCACTTTTTTATCTAAGCTGTGTGAACGCGACCATGACAGTTCTTATATTTTTTACCTGAACCACATGGACACATATCATTACGACCAACTTTACTGAAATCAATACCTTCTGCAGAAGCTTGTCCCACATTTGTCAAGTTTTCTTGTGAAGCCGTTACAGTTACACGCGGTGCTTGTTCTTGAATAGCAGTTTGCGGATGAATTTGAGCTTTCATCATCAAACGAGTTACTTCAAACTCAATTGCCCCGATCATGTTGTTAAACATCTTATGTGATTCTTCTTGATATTCAACAATCGGATTATTTTGTGCATAACCACGTAAGCCCACAGACTGACGCATTTGATCCAGGTGATCAATATGTTCTGACCAATTGTTATCTACCACACGAAGGATAACAGCACGTTGGAAGTCAATCTGGCGCTCTTTATTACCCAAGCGTCCCATTTGTGTTGCATAATGTTCTTTAACTTTTTCAAAAAGAAAATCCTTAATTTCTTGTGGGCTTTTACCACGAAGATCATCGACGTTAAAGATATCTGCTGAGAGCATAGTGTTTTCAACAGTTTCATAAAGATTGAGTAGATTTGCTTCTTCCTGCAAATCACCTGTTGCTGCATGTCCATCAACTTGGCGATCAATTGTACGTTTAAACATACCGTACAAAGCAGGGGTCATGTCTTCTGTCGCTACGATTACTTCATGACGTTGCGCATAGATAACTTCACGTTGTTCACGAATGACATCATCATATTGCAAAACTTGTTTACGCGAATCGTAGTTATTTCCTTCGACACGTTTTTGTGAGCCTTCAATCTGACGTGTAATCAAACCAGATTTGATAACTGCATCATCACCACTGATACGCATACGATCAAGGAAAGCAGAAACACGTTCAGAACCAAAACGTTTCATTAAGTCATCTTCAAGCGATAGATAAAATTGAGAAACACCAGCATCCCCTTGACGTCCAGAACGTCCACGGAGCTGATTATCAATACGACGGCTTTCATGACGTTCAGTACCAATTACTGCGAGACCTTGATATTCTGGATTTGGATGCTCTTTAACACCAGGGCCAAGCTTAATGTCGGTACCCCGACCAGCCATGTTGGTTGCAATGGTTACGGCACCTTGTTGACCAGCATTCATAATGATCTGTGCTTCACGGAAGTGATTTTTCGCATTCAAAACTTCATGCGGAATTTTAGCTGCGACCAATTTTTTCGAAATAATCTCAGAAGTTTCAACAGCAACCGTACCAATCAAGATAGGTTGTCCCTCAGCATGACGTTTCTTCACGTCGTCCAAGACAGCATTCAGTTTTGCTTCAAGTGTTGGGTAAAGCAGGTCTGGATGGTCCACACGGCGAATCGGACGGTTCGTTGGTATCGGGATAATTTGAATATTATAAATTTCACGGAATTCTTCTTCTTCCGTCTTCGCTGTACCTGTCATCCCTGACAATTTTTTGTACATACGGAAATAGTTTTGAATCGTGATTGAAGCCATCGTTTTAGATTCGTCTTGAATCGGCACACCTTCTTTGGCTTCAATCGCTTGGTGTAAACCATCCGAATAGCGACGGCCAGGCATTGTCCGACCTGTAAACTGGTCGATAATCAAGACTTCTTGTTGGTCATCAACCATATAATCAATATCATGAAGCATGATATAGTTGGCACGGAGTGCATTGTCCACAAAGTGAGTCAAGGCAACATTTTCCATGTCATAAAGATTTTCAATATCAAAGAAACGTTCTGCTTTATCTATCCCCTCATCTGTGAGTGAAATAGTTTTAGATTGCAAGTCAATCTTATAATCATCACCTTCTTCGTAATCTTCACGACCAAGCAAAGTTTTAGCAAACTGATCTGCGCGATAATAAAGCGCAGAAGATCCTTCTGCTTGACCTGAAATAATCAATGGTGTACGTGCTTCGTCAATCAAGATCGAATCAACCTCATCGACAAGCGCGTAGTTAAGCGGACGCTGTACCATATCTTCATAACGGGTGACCATGTTGTCACGCAAGTAATCAAAACCAAGCTCAGCTGATGTTGAATAAGTAATGTCGCAGTTATAAGCTTCACGTTTTTCTTCTGGTGATTTAGAGTTAAGGTTAAGTCCAACAGTCAAACCGAGCCAGTTGTATAATTCACCCATTTCTGTTGCGTCACGTGTTGTCAAATACTCATTGACTGTAACCACGTGTACACCTTTGCCAGAAATCGCATTTAAATAAACTGGCATAGTAGCTGTCAGAGTTTTACCTTCACCAGTACGCATCTCCGGAACGTCACCATTGTGGAGAACAATCCCCCCCATAATTTGCACGTGGAAAGGAAAAAGACCAAGGACACGTTTTGCTGCTTCACGGCAGACAGCAAAAACTTCGTACAACATATCATCGAGACTCTCGCCTGCAGCTGCACGTTCTCTAAATTCTTCCGTTTTTGCCTGCAGTTGCTCATCTGCTAGAGCAGCCATTTCTTCTTCGTATGCTTCGACTTTTTGAGCCATTTTATCTAATCTTTTTAGCTCTTTTTTGTCGTTTTCTACTAATTTTTTAATAATATTTGCCATGTATTCTCCGTTTATCATCCATTAAGGGATATTACCTTAATTTTAGCATTTTTAAAGGTTTTTTCCAATAGTTACCCCAAAAAATATAAATATAACTGTATTATTTAGCAACATATTTGTAATTTGGGTCAATTTCCTTATCAAGTTGAGTAAATGCCGCTTCCAAACGACGATTTACTTCTTCAATACCTTCAGCATTTGCTTTTTTTATATCTGAGATATCAATAGGCTCTCCAAAATTCAATTGTACTTTCTCACGCTTAAAAATACCTTTCATAGATAAAGGCCCTTGATAAACAGCAGGAACAATCCGAACCTTAGCCATTTTAGCGATAATCGTAACACCACCTTTGAGTTCGTTGGAGTGACGTGATCCTGTTGGAAACATGATGAGAGATTTATCTGATTTTTTTAGCATCTTCACTGGATACTGAATGACTTCACGTCCAGGATTTTCACGATCGACTGGGAAAGCTCCACATTTTTTAATCCACCAAGCAAAGAAAGGGTTTTTGAAGAGTTCTTTCTTTGCCATAAAGATGAACTGTTTTGGACGAGTCGCAAAAGCCATATAAACAGGATCAAGAATCATGCGATGTGGCGCTACTAAGATATAGTTCTCCGACTTATCTGGAATTCGTTCCGTATGGTGGTATGTGGCCTTACCATTAAATATGAAAAGTAAAAAGCGAACTAAACCGCGTAAAAATATATAAAACATAACTGATAGAATACTCCTAAAAATATTTAGCTTTATAAATTTTATACTATTTAGTTCGATTTGGCTAGTCAGAAAAACAAAAAAACTCCCTTTGGAGTTTTATTTTGAAGTTATTAAATTTCTAACTCAAGAAGAGTTTGAGGTTTTTGAAGATGGATTGTTTGGAGGCCAACCTTGTGTGCACCAGCTATATTGGCTGCATTATCATCTATAAACAAAGTTTCCACCGCCTGTAAACCAGAGCGCTTCAAAACCTCAACAAAAGCTGCTTCATCAGGTTTTCTAAGGTGTAAATCATGTGAATAAAACACCTGTTCAAAGTAAGAATCTAAAGTTCTTCCTGTTTGCTCTACGCATCTTTTTTCAAAATATTTTGCATGGATACTGTTAGTATTTGAAAAGAGAAAAATGTTATATTTTTCAGAAATTCTTTCCAGATATTCCATCCGCTCTGAACTGAAATCTTTCAAAATAAGATTCCAAGCTTTTTCTATCACCTCATTCTCTACATCGATTTTTGCTTCTTTACGAAGACGGTCACAAAATCCTTCTGGTGTAATGAGTCCCAACTCCAAATCTTCGAAAAAATCCGCTTGTTTTTTCAAGGTGAAATAATCTTCAAAATCCGGAATACCCAGTTTGTGGAATTGATGCGTCATCCTTTCAAAATCCAGATCAAGAATCACACCACCCAGATCGAAAATGATGTTTCTTACTGTCATCGTCCTTCCTCTGCTTTCTACTTTCGTGCATTTTTTGTATCTACAATTATTGTTACCGGTCCATCATTAATTAAAGCAATTTCCATATCAGCACCAAATTCCCCTGCTTTAGTCGGGACAATCTGGTTAAGCTTTTCATTAAATTTAAGATACATCGCTTCTGCATATGCTGGATTCCCGGCTTGCGAAAAGCTTGGGCGTGTTCCTTTGCGAATATCGGCATACAGTGTAAACTGAGAAATAGAAAGTACTTCGCTTGAGATATCCTGTACAGATAGGTTCATCTTGCCATTTTCATCGGAAAAAATACGCATTTTACTGATTTTGCGTACAGCATAATCTAAGTCAAAATCTGTATCTGCATCTTCTACTGCAACGAGAAGTAATAGGCCAGATGTGATTTGATTTCTGATTTTATTTTCAATTTTTACTGAAGCTTCTTTAACTCTTTGGATTACTATTTTCATAATTTAATTTTAACAAAAAAACTATCCTTTTGGATAGTTTTTCTGTTATTTTTATCTCAACCATTAGTCCGTTTAACACTATAGACATCAGGCGTCATTTTAATCTTATCAACAATCAAAGTCAAATCAGATAGATTTTTTATTCCAATCGAAAGATGGATATTGGCCATTTTTTTATCCTTCGTTGGATGAGCATTTATTGAAATCAAACTTTTTGTTGTATTAGATAACACCTGAACAATATCATTAAGAAGATTCGGACGATTAAAAGCATACACATGAATATTCGCTACATACTCTTTAGTAAGGTGTTGTGAATCATCCCATTCTACATCAATCAGACGTTTTTCATAATCCTCTTGGCTACGAACATTTTTACAGTCTGCACGATGGATAGAAACCCCTCGACCTTTAGTGATATAGCCAACAATCTTATCTCCTGGTACAGGATTACAACATTTACTGATATGCACCAGCATACTGTCTACACCAGAAACACTTACACCACCATCATGGCGAATTTTCATGACATTCTTATTTTTATTCTCGCGTTTGACTTCGCCCTTCATCAGTTGCTCAGATTCTGCTTTCAGCTTTTCTTTCTCAACTTTACGGCGTTCAGTTTCTGTCAAACGATTAAATACAGAAGTTGCTGATATTTCACCAAAACCAACTGCAGCAAATAAGGCTTCACTGTCACGATAACTTAGTTTTTCAAGCACTTCGTCCAGATGCTTTTTATCCAAATATTGGTTCGGTGTGAAACCATTCTCTGCAAGTTCAGTTTGCAGCATTTCACGCCCTTTATGGATAGAGAGTTCCTTATCTTGACTCTTGAAAAATTGTTTAATCTTATTGCGGGCTTTATTGGTCTTAACGAGCTTAATCCAATCACGACTTGGTCCAAATGAAGTTTTGGAAGTAATGATTTCTACTTTATCACCTGTTTTCAGAACATAATTCAGCGGTTGCATCCGCTCGTTAATTTTCGCACCTGTCGCATGATCCCCAACTTGCGTATGGATAGCATATGCAAAGTCAATAGGGCCAGAGCCAGCTGGCAATTCTTGAACTGCTCCTGTTGGTGTAAATACATAAATTTTGTCGCCAAGAATATCTTCCTGAACAGCTTTTACAAATTCTTCTGCGGAGTCACCTGATTGCTCTTGAAGTTCCACCAATTCGTTAATCCAGTTTAGTGTTTCCGAAATCTCATGAACGTCAACTTTCGCTTTACGTCCTTGCTTGTAAGCCCAGTGTGCTGCGACCCCGTACTCCGCGATCTGATGCATTTCATGGGTTCTGATTTGGAATTCCATTGGCCCTTTAGGACCGTAAACCGTGGTGTGAACCGACTGGTAACCATTGGCTTTAGGATTAGCAATATAGTCCTTGAAACGCCCGGGCATCGGCTTCCATAAATCATGGATATACCCTAGTGTCGTGTAAACGTCGCTTGTCGAGTTTGTCAAACAGCGAATGGCAATAAGGTCATAAATTTCATCAAAGCGCTTTTTCTTATCGTGCATTTTACGATAAATAGAATAGATATGTTTTGGTCGCCCATAGATTTCAGCGTCAACTTGTGCATCTTTCATACGCTCATTTAGCTTCTCAATCACTTCTTCAACTAAATTTTCACGCGCTGCGCGTTTTTCGTTCATTAAGCCGCGGATACGATAGAACTCTGTTTCATTAAGATAACGGAAAGAGAGATCTTCAAGTTCCCATTTAATGCTTCCAATACCCAAACGATGTGCAAGTGGCGCATAAATCGCCATAGTCTCACTTGAAATACGTTTTTGTTTGTCTGGTCGGAGGTTTTTGAGGGTGCGCATATTATGAAGACGGTCGGCAAGTTTGACCAAGATAACTCGAATATCCTTGCTCATAGCCATTAACATCTTACGGTGATTTTCCGCAAGTTGCTCTTCATGCGATTTGTATTCCACCTTACCAAGCTTCGTTACTCCGTCTACAATATTCGCAATCTCTTCACCAAAAAGCTCCACCAAGTCTGACTGTATAAAGTTAGTGTCTTCCACAACATCATGCAAAAAACCTGCTGATACAGTTGCTGCATCAAGCTGTAATTTCGCTAAAATCCCTGCCACTTGGATGGGATGGATAATGTAAGGTTCTCCACTTGCACGATATTGCTCAGCATGAGCTATCGAAGCACACTGTAAAGCTTTACGCACTAGCAAGATATCTTTTTCGTTCATGTATGCGGAGGCAAGTTTAACCACTTGATCTCCGGTAAGATTTGGTTCTGAGGGCATGTTTTATTTCCTGTGAAGTAGCTCCACTTTCCTCCTTGATATATTTTTACTATTCTATCACATTTCTGCCTATTAATTTATCCTTTTTGTCCTTAAATCGCGAGTTTTTTATCTCTTTGTTCGGTTTATTTTAACAAGTCAAAATAAGTCGAAAAGGCAGATAAGGCATATAGTGGTGCTGTTTCTGCACGCATAATACGTGGCCCGAGCCCGACAATCTTTGCGCCCGCCTTCTCAAATAGAGTAATTTCTTCTGGTGCAATGCCGCCTTCTGGACCAAAAAGCACCAAAACTTTTTGACCTGGTTTTAAACTCGCCATACTTTGAGCCAACTTCGCTTGCTCCCCTGCTTTAGCAGATTCTTCATAAGCAATTAAGACTTGATCAAATTGAGAAAATGTAACAACCAGTTCAGCTAGCTTTGCAAAAAAACGGACTTCTGGCAATATTTGACGGCGAGATTGTTCTGCAGCGCCTAATACAATTTTATCTAATTTTTCCTTCTTTTTAGCAAGCTTTTTGCTGTCCCATTTGGCCACAGACCATTTGAAGGGCGCAGCCCAGATTGCACTTGCCCCAAGTTCCGTTGCCTTCTCACTGATAAATTCTAATTTATCGCCTTTAGGGAAACCAAGTGCTACAGTAATGTAAACTGGGAGTTCCGTTTGCACATCCAGTACCTCTAATAAACGTACTGTACATAGCTCGCTAGAAACAACTTCGGCAAGGCCCACTTTCCCCTCTTCAAAAACCAGCTGTAGCTTCTGTCCCGCATTCATCCGCATTACTGTAAAAATGTGATGAGCAGCTGCCTTATCGTCAATGGTAAAAACATCACCAACTTCAGGTTGCTTTTTGAACACAAAATATTGATTCGCCATAACTTAACCGCCAATTACCCCTTCACGGTTCTCTGTCTTTTTGAAAATCACACAGTTCCATTCACCTTGAGTCATACGTGTTTCAAGGAAGAAACCAGCATTTTCTGCGGATGCAATAACTTTATCTGCCTTATCAGCGATGATACCACTCATAATCAAATAACCTTCATCTTTGACGAGACGGAAAGCGTCGTCAGTCATAAGTACAAGAATATCAGCCAAGATATTTGCTACGATAACTTCTGCTTGTTGCTCGATACCCTCCAATAAATTATTGGCTGAAATTGAAATTTTATCCGTATTTGGATTAAGCTCGATGTTTTCACGTGCTACACGCACAGCAACTTCATCAATATCATAGGCATGAATTTCACTTGCGCCAAGATAAGCGCTAGCTACAGAGAGCACACCAGAACCTGTGCCTACATCCAAGACCGTTTCGCCACCGCGAATGATTTGTTCTAGAGCATAAAGACTCATTTTTGTTGTTGGGTGCGTTCCTGTACCAAAAGCCATCCCTGGATCAAGGCGAATCAGCTTCTCCGCTGAAGATTGTGGCGTATAATCTGTCCAACTTGGGACAATCGTCAAATCATGAGTAATGCGAGCTGGTTCAAAATACTTTTTCCAAGCATCTGCCCAATCTTGTTCTGCAAGATTATTTGTACGTACTTCAACCTTGGTCACATCAAAGCTTCCTGCTAAAGCATTTATCTTTTGTTCAATATCTGACTTTAGCTCAGTAATTGGCATATTTTCCGGATAATAAGCAGTCACTTCCACCATTTCTGACTGTTCTACCTGAGGAAGCACTTCTCCGAAAAGGTCCTTGTGATTAAGATAATCTGCACTGTCGTTAATTTCAACCCCTGCTGATCCTGCTTCAACTAAAATATTACTGATTGCTTCTTCCGCTGCACGAATGATGCGTACGGTGATACTGTTCCAATTATTCATATTATTGCTATTCTCTTCCTTATATTAATAACGAGGATACTTGAAAAAAGTTGTCTCCTCAAGATTTTCCAAACCATTTTCAAATTTTTCTTGATCAAATTCAAGCATAAATTCTTCTTCATCGGAATTTAAGAAATCTATCAAAGCATCTAAACCTTCATCCGCTGTTTCTTGTAAGAACTCAACAAAGTAAGCAATATATTCACGAGATAATCCCTTATCTGAATACGCCACACCTGCTAAATAGTCTTCTTCTGAAAACCTCGACTTGTTCGGATTATAAAAAATCACAGCATCTTCATAAAGTACATTTTCTTCTGACTCGACACCATCTGCATCCGAAAGAACAACGCCTTCTGGATTTGCAGCTTCCAAAAGGAAGCTAACTTCGACAGCGAAATTTCTTTTATCCCAATTTATCTCAAAATCATAACTGAAATTCTTGCTCAATTCTTCATCTAAAATATCCAAAAAACCGTACTTTGCCATTTTCTACCTCTTTTTTCTGTTACAAGCAATTTCCTCTCCAATACTTCGAATTAAAATAGCAATTGGGAGTTTAAACGTCGTAATACTTTTCTGTTATAATTATAACAGAAATAAAAATTATCTCTAGAGAGAAATATATGAAAATCAGACCTATCGAACCCCATGATTTCGCTTATGTGGCTAAAATCGAAAATCAAAACTGGACTTTAAAATCCACACCCTTTGTCATCAACAGCTCTGCTGAGAAAATAATGGAAAAAATATTGAAGGGAACACGTTATCTTCTTGCGGAAGAAGAGGGTGTTATTCTGGGTGTTTTAGATTACGGTCCCCGCAATAAGTCTGAATTTGGTGCACATGTAATTACTTTCGGTGTAATGACTGTAAAAGAAGCAAGAGGAAAAGGTGTTGCGACTCAGCTTATCCAACATCTTATTCACGAAGCACGTACCGAAAAATATGAAAAGATTACCATCAATGCAATGTCAAGCAACCCTACAGCAATAGCTCTCTACGAGCGTCTAGGATTTCAACTTGAAGGGCGACTTAAAAAAGAGTATTTCATTGATGGTGCCTATGTTGACAGCTTAATTTACGCCTATTATCTCTAGGTAGTAAGGAGAACCGCTTTATATGACACATCAAAATTTAGCTCGCCGCATGCGACCGCGTAATATTGACGAGATTATTGGGCAATCTCATCTTGTTGGCCCTAAAAAAATCATTCGCCGGATGGTCGAAACAAAACTTTTGACTTCCATGATTCTTTACGGTCCCCCGGGAATTGGTAAAACTTCCATTGCCTCTGCTATCGCTGGTACGATGAATGCCGCTTTCCGTAGTTTTAATGCGACAACAGACAGCAAGAAAAAACTACAAGAGATTGCCGCTGAGGCGGAATTTTCTGGACAACTGGTCCTTCTCTTGGATGAGATTCATCGTCTGGATAAACCTAAGCAAGATTTTCTCCTGCCTCTGTTAGAAAATGGTCAAATTATCTTAATTGGCGCTACTACGGAAAATCCTTATTTTAGTGTTGTGCCTGCCATCCGTAGTCGTGTACAGATTTTTGAGTTAAAGCCTCTGGAAAGTGATGATTTACAGGACGCTGTAAACCTTGCGCTTGAAGATACGGAACGAGGTTTTAACTTCCCTGTTACTCTTGATGATGACGCGCTTTACTTCCTCACACACTCAACCAACGGTGATTTACGCGCGGTTTACAACGCTTTAGAACTTGCTGTCTTATCTTCTGAAAACCATCATGTAACTCTGGAAGATATGGAAAACTCACTTCAACGTAAAGCACTAAGTTTTGATAAAGATGGTGATGCTCATTATGACTTGCTTAGCGCCTTACAAAAATCAATCCGTGGATCTGATGTAAACGCAAGTTTACACTATGCTGCGCGCCTAATTGAAGGCGGAGACCTTCAAAGTCTGGCACGAAGATTGACAGTAATGGCTTATGAAGACATAGGTCTTGCAAATCCAGAAGCCGCTGTTCATACAATGTTAGGTTTACAAGCTGCAGAAAAACTAGGATTCCCTGAGGCAAGAATACCGCTAGCAAATATCGTTATTGACCTTGCCCTCTCCCCCAAGTCCAATGCCGCTTATATGGCACTGGATGCGGCAATAGGAGATTTAGGAAAATACGGAAATCTCCCCATTCCTTCGCACTTACAAGACGGGCACTATGCAGGAGCTAAGGATCTTGGGCGAAGCGAGGGTTATAAGTACCCCCATAATTTCCCAGAACATTGGGTAAAGCAGGAGTATCTTCCCGATAAACTGCGAAAAGCGGATTACTTCCACCCTGATAAGATGGGCAAATACGAATGGGCCTTAAATGAACGTAAGAAATGGATCGAAAACCAAAAGAAAAATCGTCAAAACTGACGATTTTTTTATTACTTATTCTTAAATCCCTTCAAGGCTCTTAGAGCATAAAGAATCGAAACAACATCGATAACCTCTTGGAAAAGAGCACCGATAATTGCTGGGATAAGTCCTGTGGCAGCAATTAACATCAAGATAACACAAATGATAATCCCAATCAAAACCGATTGTTTCGCAATGGTTAATGTATCACGACTAATATGAACTGCTTTTGTCACAGAGGACAAATCATTTTTCAAGAGCACAATATCAGCCGCTTCACTAGCAACGGTATTGTTTCCTGTTCCAATAGAAATCCCAACATCCGCAAGCGTTAAAGCTGGGGCATCATTGACACCGTCACCAACCATAATCGTTGGATGAATAGTTGAAGCTTGTATTTTGGCAAGCTTTTCTTCTGGTAACATACTACTGTAAACCTCGGTAATCCCTACTTGTGCTGCAATTTTATCGGCAACACGAGCATTATCTCCCGTCAGCATCGTAATACTCTCAAAACCTGCTTGACGTAAATCTTTAATCACAGCAGGAGCATTGGCACGTAAAGTATCTGAGAAGGTTACTGCACCGATGTATTGGCTATCACGTGACACATAAAAAGCTGTTTCAAAATCTAACCCCTCGGGTGCGCCCACAAAACTTGCACGTCCAATTTTAATCAATTGACCATTGATTTGCCCGGTCACACCTAACCCTGCAACCTCACTCAGGCTTTCTAATGCAAGACTTTGGACATTATGTGACTCTGCATAGCTTGAAACAGCCTTGGCCAAGATGTGAGTGGAAGATTTTTCGATGGTGTAAACAATATTGAGTAACTCTTCTTGCGATATTCCTTCTGCTGGAACAATGGCATCTACTTCGATTTTACCATCGGTAATTGTTCCCGTTTTATCAAAGAAAATTGCCTTGGCTGTTGCAAGTTTTTCAATGATGGTTCCATTTTTAATTAAAAAACCATTTTTTGAGGAACGACTCATTCCTGAGACAAAAGCAATGGGCGCAGCCAAAATCAAAGGACAAGGACTTGCGACCACCAATACTTCTGCAATACGGACAGGGTCACCAGAGATAAAGTAAGCCACAGCTGCAATGATGTAGGCCATAATCGTAAATGGCACAGCGTAACGATCTGCTAAACGTACAAAATTTGCCGGCGTTGCCTCTGCTTCACGAACAAGAGCAACGATTTTTTGAAATTGGGATTCACTTGCTGCAACACTTGTGCGGATTTCGATACTGGAGCTGCCGTTAATTGCACCTGAAAGAATTTCATCCCCCTGTTGTAACTCATTCGGTTTAGTTTCACCCGTGACAGAGGATTCATCCAGAATAGCTGCTTCTGAAAGGAGAACCCCATCGATAGGTACAACTTCCATAGGCTTAATCAAGAGATGTGCCCCTATCTCAACATCATCTAAATCCATGTCGACGACTTTGCCCTCTTGCATGACATGGGCAATATCTGGTGTTTTCTGCAACAGGGCAGACAATTCACGATTGGCCCGTCCCGCTGCGTAATCCTCAAGCGTTTCACCTCCAACCAACATTAAGATAATGATTAATGAGGCCCAATATTCTCCTACCAGTAGTGTCGCAATGATCGCAGTAATTGCGAGTAAGTCAACACCATAATTTCCTTTACGTAGTGTTTTAACCATCTCAATAAACATGGACAGTGCTAAAATACCACCTGCAACAGTGATGATAAAACGTGCTACCAAAGGTGCATTAAAAGCAAACTGAGCCAAAAGAGACGCAGCTGCTATGAAAAATACTAAAACAAGTTTTTGCCAGTTTTTCATGTTTTCTCCTTATAAAATAAATTTCCTGAAACTTTGCCCTGTTTGACTCAAAATAGTTTTCATCGAACACTGATTTGCCCGGGATAGAAAAATAATCCTTGTCGCACTTTGATTCCGAAGAACTGAGCTTTTATTTTATAAGTTACAACATTCTTAACTATATATTAGCAAAAAACAGGGAATATTCCCAACCAGACAACTGTCAAAAGTCTTTGTCACTTTATCTCTAGAACTTTTTCAACCAATAGTCACCTTAAAAAAACGTCAAGTAAAAATACTTTACAAAGCTTGCTTTTTGAAAAAGATTAGTGTATTATAGTAAAGTACGTTTTTGGGCTTATCCAAAACGAAAAAATCTACGGAGGAATCAAACCATGGCAGTACCTGCACGTCACACTTCTAAATCTAAGAAAAACAAACGTCGTACACACTACAAAATGACAGCTCCAACTGTTACTTTTGACGAAACTACTGGTGACTACCGTCACTCACACCGTGTTTCACTTAAAGGCTACTACAAAGGCCGCCAAGTAAAAGACGCTAAATAAAAACAGTAAAAAAGTCAGAAAGGAACAGTTATGCGCGTAAATATTACACTTGAACACAAAGAATCTGGTAAACGTCTTTACCTTACTCAAAAGAACAAACGTAACAACCCAGACCGTTTGGAATTGAAAAAATACTCTCCAAAACTTCGTAAACACGTTATTTTTAAAGAAGTAAAATAAGGGTTTCAGTACACATCAAAACATTGTAGTTAAGCAATTTTGGTTTTGTAAAATGTGATATGTTGCATTAAAAATCAATAGGATAACTACATTTCCTCTTTAGGAAAACACTGAAAATAAACCAGATTAGATAAGACTCAGCGATTTTTTTCGCTGTTTTTTTGCAGACGATTTGCATTTCAGTCAAGAATACTACATTAACTAAGCATGTAATCAATATGCTATAATAGTAGTCATTATAATAATAGAAGTAAGGTTAGGACAGTCCCATGAGTAAATATAAAATAATTGACCTTTTTTCTGGTTCAGGAGGTCTATCTTTAGGATTTGAACAAGCGGGTTTCGAGAATTTATTTTCTGTGGAATTTAATCATCAAGCTGCTGAAACTTATAGAAGAAATTTCCCTCATCATACCTTAATTGAAGGAGATATCAAAGAAATCTCCGACACTAAAATTAGAGAATTCCAAAATAATAACATTGTAGATGTTATCGTAGGAGGGCCTCCATGCCAGGGGTTCAGTATTGCTGGTAATATTGGCCGTCGCTTTGTTGATGATGAAAGAAATAAGCTATTCAAAGAGTTTGTAAGATTTGTTGATGTAATTCAGCCCAAGATGTTTATAATGGAAAATGTAGCAAGGCTTGCAACACATAATAAAGGCCGCACCATAAAGGAAATCATGACAGAGTTTGAAAATTTAGGATATGATGTGAAAGCCGAAGTTTTGCAAGCAGCAAATTATGGTGTTCCACAAAAGAGACAACGTATTTTTGTTGTCGGTACAAAAAGTGGTATATTCCATTACCCAAAGAATCAAGGAAATACGCCGACCGTTAAAAACACAATTGACGACCTCCCCCCTCTCAAAAATGGTCAGAGTTCAGACATACCAAACCACTTTGCAATGAATCACTCAGAGCAAATGCTAAAAAAAATGTCCTATGTTAAAGATGGTGGAGACCGAAACGACATCCCAGATGAGCTTCGTCCTAAGTCAGGAGATGTACGAAAATATATTCGATATGCAAGTGACAAACCATCGGTAACAGTTACTGGAGATATGAGAAAAATCTTTCATTATGAACAAAATCGTGCTCTTTCGCCAAGAGAACTAGCAAGATTGCAAACTTTTCCAGATGATTTTGTATTTGAAGGAAATAGCATATCAATCCAACAACAAATTGGAAATGCCGTTCCACCAAAATTAGCTAAAGCTGTTGCCGAAGAGGTTAAGAAAACTTTGGAAACATGTAAAGGAGACAATGTTTAATAACAAATTACCCAAGATAAATTATATTGGAAATAAAGAAAAGCTTTCTTCTTGGATTTTAGATAATTTCCCAGTTGCCCAAGGACGAGTATTGGATCTTTTTGCCGGAGGCTCATCAATCTCCTTTGAAGCAAAAAGACGTGGTTACGAAGTTTATTCAAATGATTCACTTTATGCTTCTTTCGTTGTAAACAAAGCTTTAATAGAAAATAAAGATGTTTTGCTTTCCAACGAAGAAATAATGAAGTATGCCAATTTTGATGACTTCAACTTACGAGAACAATTATCTTGGTTAGAAAACACATTATACTATCCAAACGAAGTTGACGAACTTTCAAAGCTTGTATTTTTTTCAAATCATCTAAAAGGATATAAAAGATTTTTGCTTCAATCATTAATCAGAAGAGCAATGATTCGTAAATTACCTTACTCGAGAATGAACATTGATTGGAATAACATATTAAAACTAAGGGATGAGGAATATTCTTATAAGAAATATGGGCGACGTAGAGCATATCATAATGAACCTTTTATAAATCACATCTTATCTGATTTAGACAGTTACAATAATGCCATCTTTGATAATGGGAAACAAAATAAGGTCTTCCAATTAGATGCTTTACAAGCAATAAAGAAATCAAAGAAAGTTGATATTATTTATTTAGACCCTCCATACCCTGGAACCATGAATAACTATGATTCTTTTTACGGAAAATTCGATAAAATTTTTAACAAAAGTATTGATTATGTAGATATAACTAGCCAAGTAAACTTCATATCATATTTTGAAAAAATAGTTGAATTGGCAAGTGTACATTCTGGATATCTCGTTTTAAGCTTAAACTCTGCATCTCAAAATATTTTTGAAATTTTGGTTGATATGTTTAGGTTCTACGGAGATGTTGAAATCAAAGAAAGAAAACATAATTATCAAGTCAGCGGTAAGACGACTAAAAATAAGAATATTGAAATGATAGCAATAGTAAAATTTTATAAGTAAGGTAAACCTATGGATACAAGATTAAACACCAGAAAAAAAGTTATTCAAAATCAAAATTATGAAGATTATTGGAAAAGCACACTCGCACTTACAGACTTTTACGGGGCGCAATTCATAAGAACTTTGCAAGTTATCATTGAGCATATTGATAAATATCAATTAGACAGTCTAAAACCTTCCGACTTAATAAAAAACCTTAATGCTAGTCGTAAGCAGTTTACAACAATAGCTCATTATCAGGAACTACAAGATACTGTCAAAATACTTTTCCCAAATGATGATAAAAGTGGGGCGACCACAAGAAAACAGCTAAATACCTTTGTTAAGCTTGGCTTCATCAAACCATATTTGAATGGATATGTGCCGGCTGCAAAACAGTACATTAAACCAAATCAAACTAGAGAAGAATTAAGTCGATTATTCTCGGATACGGTATATCAATACTCATCCTTTAACTCATCTATGACAACTGATGATAGTCAAACGAATCAAATTAAATTTCTTGTCAATACTCTACTAAATAAATCTGATAAGAAATTAGAAATGGATGAGTTGCTTGGTGTCATGCAAATGAATGTAACTGTTGCTAATTATGCTACTGATAAGAAAATCCTGCAAGATAAAAATTGGGCAAAACATATAAACTTTTTTGAACGAAAATACAACCAAGTTGGTCACCTCAAAGCTATTTTATCTAATCTAAACCTATTTGAGGTTATAAAAAGAGAGAATAAGCAGTTTATGATATGTCTCGCTGAAAATTCCAATGAATTCTTGCCTGATAAAGGCGATACCACTCGTGATACTTACCGTTTTGCCCTTATGAAAAAGGCTGTTTTTGAAGAAAGTAATCGTGTTTACGGTAAAAAAGTTTCATGGTTCTCTAAGGAGGAACAAGAAGGATTGGTCGTTTCACATATCTATGCTTCCGCTGAAGCTCTAAGTAATAGACAAATTGATGCGGCGTATGATCCAAACAATGCACTATTATTAAAACCAGGCGATGAAGACCAATACTTTGACAAGTATAAGATGACATTCGACAATGAGGGAGTTCCTATTTTTTCTAATGAAGTTAGACTGGATTTTATTTCATCTTCCCGAAAAAAAGGCTATAAAATTGATAAGCCAATCCTCACTTCTGAGAGAATTTCATATTTAGAAAAATATCATACACTCAGATTCCCAGAATACAAAGATTAACATTCATCGCTTACCAAAGAACTAGATAAGCACCTGAAATTTCAGGTGCTTTTTTGGAAAAAATTCACTTATTTATTGGAAAGTGTTCTTGAATATTATTTTCTAATGCTCTTTCCAAATTACATTTTATCATTAAAGCGACCAGTACACATTCGCACGTAAATTCTTCACCGTCAGCATAGCCAAGAAACTTAAAATATAGAGTACAGAGATGAAGAGCATAACAGTCATGATAGAGTAATGTGCCAAGATAAAGCCAATAACTATTGAAGAGAAACCTCCAATACAACGCCCTGTGTTCATAATCACATTATTTGCTGTCGCACGTACTTCTGGTGGGTATAAACGAGAAACTACAGCCCCATATCCTGTAAACATACCATTTGAAAAGTAACCAACGACGGCACCAACTAAAGTCAGTGATGCAAGTGTTGTCGGAATAGTCAGGACATAAACAGCCAAGGACGAGGCAATAAGGAAGAGGCCGAAAGCTACTTTTGGACCAAGTTTATCCAAAATTTGCCCAAAAGTCAGCATACCTAAAGACATACCGATAATGGTCGCAATCATCCAAGATGATGAACCAGCGACTGTTAAGTTCAGTTTTTTCTGCATAATTGTTGGGAGCCAATTCATCAGACCAAAGTAACCAGCGATTTGAACGATCGCCATCCACATAAGAACAAGTGTTTGATGTGTCAACTGACGCGTTTTAAACAAGTCAGAAATTTTTCCTTTGTTTTGGGTTTTTATAGCTTTGAAAGAATCACTTTCCTTCAGATGTTTTTGAATAAAGACTGTCAAAACTACTGGCACAAGTCCAAACAAGAACAAGAAACGCCAGCCATAAGTAGGTAAGATACTCATTGACAAAATTGCTGCACACATGGCACCAACTTGTCCCGCAACGGCAACAATCGAAGAAGTTCGCCCCAGTTTTTTCTTACTGAAATTCTCAGCCAGAATGGTCATTCCGACCCCATATTCGCCACCGCCACCAATTCCGGCGATAAAACGTAAGATATAAAGCGAGGTAACACTGTGCGAGAAATAAATCGCGCCCGTTGACAGCCCAAAAATGAGGATCGAAAGGGACAACATTTTTACACGTCCGAATTTATCGGCCAGAATCCCAAAAAGAATTCCGCCCAGCAGCATCCCCAAATTAGTTACGGTAGAAATTGCACCCGCTTCTGTCGTTGTTAGGCCAAATTCGCCAATAATTGACGAGAGTGCGAATGAAAGAAACATGATATCCATGTTTTCTAAACCAAATCCAGCAGAAACCAGGGTTCCTACTTTGACTTGATAGGCGCTCACAGCCTTGGGTTGTGCCGATGTGTGTGTTCTCATATTCAATTCCTCCAAATGCCAGATCTCTGTCTAGCTTTATTTGCTTTAGACAGTTTATCACTTTAAAAATTGTGATTCAAGGCTCAGCCAACCTTACACGAAACTAAATTGAAAAATGTTCGGCTTTTCCTATAATTTATCTAAATTATAAGAAAAATAAAGAACCCTCCTTTTATTGTCCACCAATAAGACACTTATCCGAAGTTGGGAAATTTTTTTTGCTAGAATATAAATATGTGTACAAGTATAAAAATGCATGCTGCTGATAAAAGCATCATCTTCGCAAGAACAATGGATTGGCATAGCTTTATCCCTGAAGCTCTTGTTCTACCGCAAAATTACCAATGGAAAAGTGCTTATAATAACAGGATCATCTCCAATGCTTATACTATATTAGGAGTCGGTCGAAATATTCCTGATTTGCATGCGGATATCTCAGATGGCGTTAATAATTTTGGACTGTCCGTCCAAAAGCTGACTTTTTCTAACCACTCGGAGTATGCTGAACATGCTCATGAGGATAAATTACAGCTCGCGCCTTTTGAATTTGTCACTTGGGCTTTAGGAAACTGTCGTTCAGTAGCTGATTTGATAAACCAACTTGAAAACGTCCAACTCATGAGCGACACCTTTTCGCATTATAAATTTGGCCGGAGTGATTTGCACTTTTCCGCTGTCGATCCAACAGGTCGTATGATTAATATTGAACCACGCAATGGCAGTTTTGAGATTATCGAAAATACAATCGGTGTGGTCACAAACGCTCCTAAATTTGAACGTGAAATCGTCAAGTTACAAGATTATATGGAGCTAACTTCGAAACCTCTCGCGCCTAATCGTATTTCAACTGGGGACTTCAGTGGCAAGCCTGTCTTTCCCGGAGGTTTTACCCCAACCTCGCGCTTCATCCGTGCCACTATTCTTAAAGAACGTGCGATTCTTCCTGCTGATGAACAGCAGAATATCAGTGAAATTTGGCACATTTTAAATGCTGTCACTGTCCCTAAGTCTGATGGACGTTCAGATACTTATACTGTTTATCGCAGTGCGGTAGATTTAAATAGCCGTACCTTATATTTTCAGACTTATGATTCTCTTTCTATAATAAGTTATCCATTTCCTGATTAATTAAAACCGCCTCAAGCGGTTTTTTGCTCTTTTTCTTCTATAGTAATAATATTATTTAAATGAAATCCCTTTCTTTAAAAAAATCAAAATTTGAACGCAAAATTATAGACGCTCCGTCCATTTTGTGCTATAATTGCATATCGTAAACTCAATAAGGGTTGTAATGAGAATCTATACTAATTATAGACACGTTGTTCTTTTATATTTTAGTAATAGAGGAGGATTTATGGAAAATAGAAAAGAACGTACGAAATCAAAACTTCGCGACGCAATAACACAACTTTTACAGGAAAAATCGTTCGACCATATCACAACAACTGAGCTTGTGAAGGTTGCTAAAATCAGCCGAAGCGGCTTTTATACGCATTACCAAGACAAGTATGATATGATTGACCAATACCAAAAAACCTTGTTTAATACGATCGAGTATGTCTTTGAAAAAAATAATGGCGATCTTCATAAAACCATGTTAGAAACTTATGAGTTCCTTGATAACAATGAGATTTATGCTGCTTTATTTTCAGAAAATGGCAGTAAAGAAATCCATCAGTTCATGCAGGCTCAACTGAAAAATATTTTGGCACGTTCAATCCTGCCACAAAACCCTAAGCGTGAAAAACTGGACAAGTTGGAAAGTATCTACACCACAACTTATTATGCCAATGCCATTTTCGGTTTAACTCAAGCTTGGATTCGGCGCAAACGGAAAGAAACACCAGAACAGATTTCTGAATTGTTGATGACTCTGATTAGCTGATAACAAAATAAAAACTGCCTTAGAATTATTAAAAGAGGAGAATATGTGAAACATATAAAAAATACTGGGAAACTATTTATTCTGGATTGGAAACGTATCTTTAAAAATCCAATAGCAATCTTTTTAGTGGTTGCTTTGATGTTTATTCCATCCTTATATGCTTGGTTTAATATTAAAGCCCTTTGGGATCCTTATGCAAACACTTCACAGCTCCCAATAGCGGTTTATAGTGATGACCGAACAGAGAAATTTCAAGACAAATCGATTAATATCGGTGACGAGGTCTTGAAAAACCTCAAAGAAAACAAACAACTCGGCTGGAAGTTTGTTGATTCTAAACAGGAGTTGGATAAGGGTGTCAAGTCTGGTAAATACTACGCAGGTATCTATCTGCCAGCGGATTTCTCTAAAAATTTGCTTAGCTTCACCACTGGGGATATCCAGAAGCCTAAAATCGTTTATTCCATCAATGAAAAAATAAATGCTATTGCCCCAAAAATTACTTCGAAAGGGGCATCATCATTACAAAGTCAAATTTCCGAAGAATTTATTAAAACGGCAAGTAGCACACTGCTTAAAACCTTTAACGATATCGGATATGACATTGATAAAAATATGGTCAGCATCCAGAAAATTAAAAACACTATCTTATCTACCAACGATAATTTAGATACAATTGACCAATATACTCAACAAGTCGTGGATTTGCATGGCAAGATGCCTGATTTGAAAACGAAGCTCGCTAAAGCAAATGAGTTTATTGACTATTTGCCTGAGGTTGATGCACTTGGTCAAAAAGTGGTCCAATTGGACGACAGCATGCCAACTGTGAAAAATCAGCTTGCAATTATTATGACCTTGCAAGAAAAAATACCTGAAATTCAAAATGCTGGTAAGCAAATCGCAATGATTGACAATGACTTCGCCTCTGTTGAACAAACCATGAATGAGGGTATCCAAGAAGCCAAACAAGGCTTAACCATTATTCAACAAGTCCAAACTGCCTTGCCAGATATTCGCAAACTTGGCAACCAAGCCAATGACCTGGCTTCTACTACTTTGGACGGTGCAACGCAGCTTCAAAATGCTTTGCCAAGTATTACAAAAAGCTTAGACCTTACTCTTCAATCTCTTCAAACATTTGCCAAGTCCACCTCAAACTATGTTGAAGCTATAAGAGCGGCTCTAAAAAATGATCAATTAACGCCGGAACAAAAAGTAGCTGTAATACAAAATTTCCAAAAAAATATTAAAGAACAACAAAGTATCATTCAAAATCTGGTCGAATTCCTAGAGAATGTTCAGGCAAGCACTGGAAGTCATGACCTTGATGGAGCAATTAATCAACTTCATTCCTATTCTGATGGTCTCACAAAACTCAACGAAGGATTAGAAAAGTTAAAAACAGATATTGCAAACGGTAATACTATCGATATTGATAAAGCTTTAGGAGAAATCGAGGCACTAGCTGATAATGTTTCTAATCTAATTGATCAAATCGATATCAATGCAGTGAGCCAAACAATCAATAAAATCCTCACCCAACTTATCGATACCATCAAAAATGCCCAAGGTCTCCTAACAAAAGCCCAAGCTATTGATTTTGAATCCTTGCTCAGCTCAACAAGTAAGACGGTCTCTAATGCGATTATTTTGCTTGAAAAGTATCAAAAAGAAATGCCTGCGATTAAGCAAGAAGTTCACGATGCCAACATTATGCTTAACGGCAATATGAACACTATTGTCAACGCTATTAATAAAGGTGCTTCACTTTATCAAAATGAATTGCCAGTTGTGGAGCAAAAACTTGATAAAGCCGCTGATTTTGTCAAAAATGATTACCCCGGTATTCGTAAAGATTTGACAGAAACTTTAGGTACAGTCAACCAAAAAATGCCTGACCTTGAAAAAGCCTTGAACCAAGCCAATGACCTCATCGTCAATGACTGGCCAGGAATCAAAACAGGGATTCGTAAGGCTGCTGATGCTATTCGTAAAGGTGAGAAAGAAGTTGATCTTGGAGAAATTGTAAAACTTCTAAAACTTGATGCGACGAAAGAAAGTGACTTCCTAACACAACCTGTTGAGGTCCAAGAAAATGCTATCTATCCAATCGCAAATAACGGTTCAGCAAGTACGCCTTTCTACACTGCACTCTGTTTGTGGGTCGGCGCTGTCCTCTTCTCTAGTGTCGCTGTCACCGGCTTCCACTTAGAAGGTAAAGACAAACTGCTTTACTCTAAACGTGAACAATTCTCAGCACGTATGCTTACTTTCATCGTGATGGGACTCGGACAAGCACTTATCGTTACCCTTGGGAACTATTTCGGCCTTGGAGTAGACGTACGTAATCCTGTTTATAGTGTCTTATTTGCCTTACTGATTGCTATAACCTTTATGATTATGGTCTATGTCCTAGTAGCATTATTTGGAAATATCGGGAAAGGGATTGCCATTATTATCTTGGTCCTCTCTATTTCCGGTGGTGGGGGGAACTACCCTATCCAAGTCTCTGGTAAATTCTTCCAAGCCATCAACCCTTACCTACCATTTACCCATGCGGTTAACCTCTTACGGGAATCTGCAGGGGGTATCTATTGGCCTAACGCTTGGCTTGCCATCATCATCCTCGTAGCTGTTTCTATCGTCTTTTTAGTTGCTGGGCTTATATTTTTCCCACATCTTGAGAAAACATCTAGAAAAATCTCAGAAATGGCACAAAAGAGCCACATTTTCCATTAATAAAAGTAAAAAAAACTCATATTTTTTGAGTTTTTTTTATATTTTTCTTGACCTTGACCTTAGGTCAAGATATATAATATTAGTATCAATGAAAGGAGCGTTATGCAAAATATTAAAGCTATCACAAAAATGACAGGTTTAACCTCCAAAACTTTACGGCATTGGGAGTCTGTAGGACTTCTGGCCCCCGCGAGAGACCAAAACGATTACCGTTTATATTCTGAACAAGATATTGCTCAAATTTTTTATATCATGAGCTTAAGGAAGTTGGACTTGCCCCTTGATCAAATCAAAAATATCCTCTCACAAGATGAAGATGAAAAGAAAACTTTAAGCCAACATTTGATGCGCTTAAATAATCAACTCAAGCACCTTGAAAAACTGATTGAACATCTGTCACACAAATTAGAAATAGGAGATTACCACATGAATGAACAAGAATTTGAACTTCTCAAGAGTACACAACTGAAAGAAAACGAAGATAAATATGGCGCAGAAATCCGTCAAAAATGGGGCAGTGAGCGCGTCGATAAGTCATATCAGAAATATGCTCAAGCAGATCAAGCCAAAATCAAATATTGGCAAACTTCACACGAAAAAATGATACAAATGTTGGAAGAAGCTTATGAAAATAAAGATGATAATCTCGCCAAACAAGCTATTGCTCTCCATAAAGAAATCTTAGAGCTCTTTTGGCCAGAAGAAACCATCGCTCCTGAAGCGCATATTAACTTAGGACAAATGTATGTTGAAGATCCTCGCTTCCGTACCAATTACAACCAAAAACACGCCCAGCTTCCCGAGTATTTCTTAGAAGCGATTAAAAATTACTACAAATAAAAAGCCCAAAGGGCTTTTTTACTCTATTTTTTTCCGCAATTTTTCTACAAAAAGATAGGCCGCTGGGCAAGTTACTGTGTTTTTCATAGTCAGATTGTTAATTTGATAAATCTTTTTCCGATCTGTGTGAGGAAATTCACGGCAGGCCTTAGGACGAACCTCGTAAATGCTACAAAGATTGTCACTACCAAGAAAGGGGCAAGGCATTGTTTGAAAAACCTTGTCACCATCTTCATCTACACGTAAATATTGGGCTTCAAAATCGGCCGCCTTCATGCGAAGATACTTCGAAATACGGGTAATATCAGCTTCTGTAAAAAGTGGACCTAAGCTCTTACAGCAGTTAGCACAAGCCGTACAATCGATTTCAGCAAAAACTTCATCATGTGTTTCTTTTACAATATAATCTAAGTTTTTAGGAGCCTTCTTTTTTAAGTTGCCCAAAAATTTCTTATGCTCCTTCTTCTTCTGAAGAGCCAAATCTTTATAATGTTCTATATCCATTTCTTCATCATTATATCATAAATGAATACGAGAAATAATCACAGCTCGCTTTTCTCAAACAATTCACTGAATACAAAAAATGCCTGAGTTAGCTCAGACATTTTCTGCTTTTAGGAGTAGGTTTTATGAAAAATTTTATTGGAATAAGGATATTATAATGGACCCGACTTAAGCTAGGCTAAAGCCACACTGAAATAAAACTAAAATTCAAAAATTATCTTTTCTTAATGGCTAGCCAGATTTCAGAATATTTTTCTTCATCTTCACTAAACCAATCTGTAAAGGAAATTTGAGGCAAATCCACTAATTCATAATCTGAACTTGGTAACCATTGGGTAAAAATTTCTGTCCAAGTTACTTGAAGTGCCTCTGGAAAAGTCCCCTTACTAGAAAAAATTGCCCAAAGACTTTCAGGTACCTCAACCTGATTAAGCTCCTCAAATATATTATCTTTTGTGCTTGCAAATCCAATCATATGCGTCAAATGTGTCTCATCTGCATCATAAGAAATATTAAGTGGCATTTGAGGGGGCAAATTACCCAAGGCACGCATATTTTTGCGCTGTGTTTCCGTAATAGACTGAGTCAAGTCTAGAATCTCCTGATTAACACCTTCGTACTGTTGCCTCACACGTTTTTCTACACCGATTAAATGAAAGGCTGCTTTTGTTTCGATTTTTACATCCATGTTTTTTCCTCCTGTCATGGTTATTTGAAAGTTGATTTTGGAAAAAGTGGGTACAAACTGACCTTCTTGCACTGATTTTGGCGTCCGCCCCGACCATTCTTTAAAAGCCCGGGAAAACCCTTCTAGACTGTCATAGCCATAAAGAAAGGCTGCTTCCGTTACGGACATCCCTGCAAGCAAAGCTGCTGCTGCTTCTGATAAGCGACGTTTACGTATATACTCCGACAAAGACATCCCCGTAAGATAGGAAAACATCCGCCTGAAATGATAATCAGACACGAAAGTGATCTGGGCAATTTTTTGACTATCTATACTTTCAGTCAAATGATCTTCAATGTAATCCATTGCTTTGTTAAAAGATTGAAGCATCTACAACTTCCTCCATGATGCAAGTTTATCAAAACTCGTTAAGACTTACTTGATACTTTTTGAATCAATTTTATCAAAGTTTCTTCTAGAACAAAAATTGCTAATTTTTTTAGTTTTCACAATGGTTAGAGTTGAACAATTACGCTGTTTCAAAAAGACTGAAAATATGATAGAATAAGGCGATAACCTTTATAAGAGTTAACTTTTATAAACCAATATAATTAGGAGAAAAATATATCCATGCTTACAGTTTCTGATGTTTCATTACAATTTTCTGACCGCAAGCTTTTTGATGACGTTAACATTAAGTTTACGGCAGGAAACTGCTATGGTTTAATCGGTGCCAATGGTGCCGGTAAATCAACTTTTTTAAAAATCTTGGACGGTGAAGTTCAACCCACAACTGGTCACGTTTCAATGGGCCCCAACGAGCGTATGTCTGTCCTTCGTCAAAATCACTATGACTATGAAGATCAAACACCGCTTGATGTTGTTATGATGGGTAATGAAAAGCTCTACGCCATCGCACAAGAAAAAAATGCCATCTACATGAAAGAAGATTTTTCTGATGAAGATGGAATGCGTGCAGCTGAACTCGAAGCAGAGTTTGGCGAAATGGGTGGTTACGAAGCCGAAGCTGAAGCCGCTCAACTCCTTCAAAGCTTAGGCATTAAAACTGAACAGCACTATGATCTCATGGCAAATTTGACCTCTGGCGAACACGTTAAGGTCCTTCTAGCACGCGCGCTTTTCGGTAAACCAGATGTTCTTCTCTTGGACGAACCTACCAATGGGTTGGATATTCAAGCAATCAACTGGCTTGAAGATTTCCTCATCAACTTTGAAAATACAGTCATCGTTGTATCCCATGACCGTCACTTCCTCAATAACGTTTGTACTTATATGGCCGACCTGGATTACGGTAAAATCAAACTTTATCCTGGTAACTACGATTTCTGGAAAGAATCTTCTGAACTTGCCCTTCGCTTGCAAGGGGATGCCAACCGCAAGGCTGAAGAAAAAATCAAAGAGTTGCAAGATTTCATCGCCCGCTTCTCGGCCAACGCTTCGAAATCAAAACAAGCCACATCACGTAAGAAAATGTTGGATAAAATCGAAGTGGAAAGCTTTGTGCCTTCTTCTCGTAAATATCCATTTATCGGTTTTGATCAAGAACGTGAAATCGGAAATGACTTACTCCGCGTAGATAATTTGTCCGTCGAAATCGATGGTGAAAAAGTCCTTGACAACATCAGCTTTATCTTAGCTCCTGGTGACAAAACTGCCTTTATCGGTCAAAATGATATCCAAACAACTGCTTTGATTCGTGCCTTGATGGGCGATATCGAATACACAGGTGAAATTAAATGGGGTGTTACTTCATCACGTTCTTATCTTCCAAAAGATAACAGCCGTGACTTTGCGACAGACGAATCTATCTTGGATTGGCTCCGCCAATTTGTCTTAACCAAAGAAGAGGATGACAATACTTATCTCCGTGGTTTCTTG
This sequence comes from Lactococcus formosensis, assembly GCF_037892375.1. Lineage (NCBI taxonomy): Bacteria > Bacillati > Bacillota > Bacilli > Lactobacillales > Streptococcaceae > Lactococcus > Lactococcus formosensis. The sequence goes on from NZ_CP141721.1 coordinate 674,007, forward strand.
GGACGTATGCTCTTCAAAGGCGAAGAGTCTCTTAAGTCTGTTTCTGTCCTTTCAGGGGGAGAAAAAGTTCGTGTTATGCTTTCTAAAATGATGTTGCAACGTGCAAATGTTTTAGTTCTTGATGATCCAACTAATCACTTGGACTTGGAGTCAATTTCTGCACTTAATGATGGACTGAAAAAATTCAAAGGCAGCATTATCTTTGCTTCACATGACCATGAATTTATCAATACGTTAGCAAATCATATCGTTGTTATTTCTAAGAACGGTGTCATTGATCGTATTGGAGAAACTTATGATGACTTCTTGGCTAATGACGAGGTCCAAGCTAAAGTAAAAGAACTTTGGTCTGAAGATTAAGATCAGCTTTAAAAGAATAAATTGTTGCTCCGCCAAGACTATCTTGAAGCGGAGTATTTTTAATAAGGGGACAAGATGAGTAATCAATTGAAAATATTTGCGACAGATATGGATGGCACTTTTCTCGACGAAAACCGCGCCTACGATAAAAGTCGTCTACGTGATATTTTAAAAGAATTTAAAAAAAGAAATTATCTTTTTTGTGCAGCAAGCGGACGTCAACTCTTGGCTTTAGAAGAACTCTTTGACGAGTTCCAAGACCAAGTTGCTTTCTGTGCGGAAAACGGCGCCTTGGTTAAATACCAAGGCGAGATTCTCTACAGCAGTATCTTGGGTCAAGATAAGGCGAGTAAGCTCGTTGAACTCGTACGTCAAAATCCTCATATGCATCGTGATGTTGTCCTCTTTTCAGGACTCAACGGTGCTTATGCACTTCAAACAGCCGACCCGCAATTTGTCGAATTTGCCAATCTTTATTATTCCGATTTAAAATTAGTAAAATCAGTACATGATATTGAAGATGAAATCTTAAAAGTCTGTGTGGAGTTTCCACCAGAAAAAATCCGTGAATGTGAAGACTGGATAAATGCACAAATGACCGATATTCGTGCAACAACGACCGGCTTCCGCTCTATTGACATCATGTCAGCTGGAATCAGCAAGGCTACAGGCCTCTCACACTTGCTCACACACCTTCAATCAAGTCCAGAGTCACTTACAGCTTTTGGTGATCAAAGCAATGACTTAGAAATGCTGGAATTAGCAGGTACCGCTGTAGCCGTTGAGAATGCTATTCCGGAGGTTTTGAAAATTTCCGATAAGGTTATCGGTCACAATCGCGACGCAGCTGTCTTAACTGAGCTCGAAGCCATTTTGGCACATTAATCAAGAGTATGAGCCTTGCCTCATACTTTTTTGACTGTTTTCAGCCTCAATCATATTGGCTAAAACAAAAGATTTTCGTTATAATTGAACAGAGAAATTATCGGAGGATACACTATGAGAATCGCAATTGATGCTATGGGTGGCGACTTTGCACCCGAGTCAATCGTTAAAGGAATTAATTTAGCAAAAAAAGAATTTCCAAATATTGAGTTTCAGCTCTACGGGGAACCTGAAGCAATTAAAGCACATTTAGAGGATGAAAAAAACGTAAAAATCATCGCAACAACTGAGCTTATCGACTTCCACGATGAGCCAGTAAAAGCTATCCGCAAGAAAAAAGATAGCTCTCTCGTCCGTGCGGTTAAAGCAGTCAAAGATGGTGAAGCTGATGCTGTTCTTTCTGCAGGAAACACTGGAGCTCTGCTTGCTGCTGGCTTATTTATTGTCGGTCGCATCAAACAGATCGACCGGCCAGCTCTTATGAGTACACTTCCTACTGCAGATGGTACAGGCTTCGATATGTTAGATTTAGGTGCTAACGCTGAAAATAAACCTGAACATCTGGCTGACTTCGCTATTTTAGGGAGCTACTATGCGGCCAATGTACGTGGTGTTAAAAATCCTCGTGTAGCACTTCTCTCCAACGGCTCTGAAGAATCAAAAGGTTCAACGATGATTAAAGAAACGCATGCTTTACTCTCAAATATTGAAGATATTAATTTTATTGGTAATATTGAATCGCGTGACATCTTGACTGGAGCAGCTGATGTCGTTGTCGCTGATGGTTTCACGGGAAACGCTGTGCTTAAAGCTATCGAAGGGACTGCAAGTGTTCTGATGCGTCAAATCAAAAACGGCATCATGAATGGAGGCTTCACCACTAAAATCGGTGGAGCTCTTGTGAAAAAAGAACTCAGCAAACTCAAAGACACGATGAGTACCGATAGCGCGGGTGGTGCAGCTTTAGTAGGTGTCAAAGCACCTGTTATCAAGGCTCACGGTAATTCTAGCCCTGAGGCCATTGTTTCAACGATTCGTCAAATCCATCGGATGCTAGAAACGGATGTTACTGGCCAACTGGTAAAACATTTCGAAGACAAAAACTAATAAAAAAAGCTTTACCATAATGGTAAAGCTTTTTGTTAGTTGTATTTTTTGTAGTACACATTTTTGACAAACTGTAACAATAAGAGATAAGCAAGGATAATTAGGCCCCAGTAGAAGAAGAATTGAACAGGCAAGTGTGCTAAGTCAATAATTGATCCATAAGAACTTAAAATCAATGTAAAGCCAACGACAAATGCGCCAATTGTAGAAAGGATAACTGGCAACGAAGGACGACTTTGCAAGAAGGGGACTTTTTTGGTACGCAAGATATGAAAAGCCAAAGCTTGTGTACCTAAGCTGACTGCAAACCAACCTGCTTGGAAAAGGTTAGCATGGGCAACTGTATTAAAGCCAAAGACATACCACAGTACAAGGAAAGTGATGATGTCAAAGATAGAAGACACGGGTCCAACAATAAATGCAAAACGAGCAAGGCCTTTAGTTTGCCACTTCACTGGACGTGCAATGTCTTCTTCGTCAACATTATCCCAAGGAATTGAAAGTTGACTCATGTCATAAATCAGGTTCAAAGTTAAAATTTGTAAACTGAGCATTGGCAAGAAAGGTAAAAAGGCGCTAGCCACCAAAACTGAAAAGACATTCCCAAAGTTTGAAGACAAAGTGATACGAATATACTTCATCATGTTTGTAAAGACTTTACGACCTTCGGTTACACCAGTTTCCAAGACTTGTAAACTTTTCTCAAGCAGAATAATATTTGAGGCATCTTTAGTGATATCGGCTGCAGTATCTACTGAAATTCCAATATCCGCAGCGCGTAAACTTGGGGCGTCATTTATTCCATCTCCCATAAAACCAACCGTGTGAACCTTACGAATAAGTTCAATAATTCGTGCCTTTTGCATTGGATTTAATTTTGCAAAAAGATGTACTTCCATAGCTGTATTGAACAGTTCTTCATCATCCATAAGATCAATTTCACTTCCGATACAATAACGGTCAACCGGAATTCCAACATCTTCACAAACTTTTTGCGCTACAATGGCATTATCACCTGTCAACACTTTTACAGTTACACCGTGATTTTGTAAACTATTGATTGCTTTAGCAGCAGATTCTTTGGCTGGATCAAGGAAACCGATAAAACCGACAAGGGTCATATCACGCTCACTAGCAGAGTCAAATTCTTCTAATTCATCATCTGAAATGATTCGCTCCGCAATAGTCAGGACACGCATGCCTTGCATATTCATTTCACGGTTGACTTCTTTCATCTCTGCTAAACGTTCTTCCGTAATTTCGACACGTTCCCCGTCTTCCATTACATGTGTACAGATAGCTTGCATTTCCTCAACTGCGCCCTTGGTAACCATCAAGTTTTTATTGTCAGTTTTCACGACGACAGATAAAAGACGGCGTGAGAAATCAAACGGTATTTCATCAACTTTTGTAATATTTTCATCCGGTAATTCTCGACCTATTTTTTTGAAATAGTCAATGACAGCAACGTCCATCAGATTTTTCCAACCGGTTTGGAAGTTAGAATTGATAAAAGCGGAATTTAATACTTCATCTGCCTTGTTTCCACGTGAGTTTACATATTCAACCATCACGACACGGTCTTCTGTAATTGTGCCTGTCTTGTCTGTACAAAGTATATCCATTGAACCTAGATTCTGGATAGCAGATAGATTTTTTACTATGACTTTTTCTTTACTGAGCGCTACTGCACCTTTAGCCAAATTGGCATTGACAATCATGGGCAGCATTTCAGGTGTAAGACCTACAGCTACAGCGATGGCAAAGAAGAATGATGTTTCGAAATCGCCTTTTGTTACCCAGTTCAAAACTAAAACAACTGGGAACATAATCGCAACTAAAGTCAATAGAAGGCGACTTACACGGCTCAATCCTTTATCAAAAGCAGATTCAACTTTTGTGGCTGTAGCTTTGCTTGCAATATCACCGAACATAGTAGAAGCGCCTGTTTTAACGATTAAAATCTTACCATTTCCTGATAAAACATCAGTCCCCATAAAGAGAACATTTGGAGCATCTAGAGCTGATGTAACTTCCCAATCAATTTGCTCATCTTCATCTAAATCTTCCGGTAAACGCTTCTCAACCGGGAAAGATTCCCCGGTTAAAGAGGCTTGGTTGATAAACAGATCACGGTGTGAGAGCAGAATAGCATCTGCTGGAATCATATCTCCCGTTTGAAGCTGAATGATATCTCCTGGGACAACCTCATCCATTGGGATTTCAAAATTTTCCGCCCCACGTTTAACGTTTGTGGTATTTTCAATCATCTCATGTAAAGCGATTGAAGCTTTTTGTGACTTGTATTCCTGTACAAAGCTTACACCAGCAGATACGGTAACCATGAGCAACATGTAAAGTGCACCTTCCATATCTCCTGTCAATGCCGAAACAACTGCCAAAAAAGCTAGAACAAAAACAAATGGATTCTTAAATGCATGGAGCAGTATAATATACCAGGGAATGGGTTGCTGACTTGCAACCACATTCGGCCCGTATTCGTCTAAGCGTTCCTCAGCCTGTTCAGCGTTTAAACCCGTAAAGCTCGTGTTTAAACGTTCAAAAAGCTCGTCACGATTCAACTGTGCCAACTCTTTGAGCACATCGTTTTTGTTTGTTTTCATTTTTTGCATACTTGCACCTCCCTCGTTTCTAGGGCGTAAACCTTTAAAAGATTTACTTTTCTGTTATTATGGTGTGGTTTGCGAAATTCCTCTCTTTATTCTACTACAAATTAAAGGAAAGTCCTCCAAAGATACTAAAACGCAATCATAAAGTAAATTATTCTACATACAAGAACATACTTCACTTCTTGATGTTATTTTTGTAAACCAGGACTATGTTATCCACTTGTAAACTTAGTTGACACTCGATTTCCGTTTATCCTTAAGTTATACACATGTTTACAACTTTGGTTTTTAGACAACAAAAAAAACATGTGGAAAGATATGGAGGGACCTTTCCACATGTTAATAACTTTGATTTAAAGAACGAGTTCGGCATCAAGCTCAATAGGAACTGATGCTAAAGCCTTGGATACTGGACATGTTGCTTCGATCTCTTTTGCTAACTTTTGAAATTCATCATCAGAAATTCCAGCAATTTTCGATTGGTTCTTCAAGTGAATCTTTGTAATCGCAGGACCATCGGCTGTTACCGCAAAGGTAACATCTGCTTGGGTGTATATGTTATTGACTTTGTAACCTTTTTCGCTTAGAAGCAATGAGAATGCCATACTGAAACAAGCAGCATGTGCAGCACCCAAAAGTTCCTCAGGGGTTGTTATTGATGCCGAATGCTCTGCGCGCGCTTCAAAATTATAAGGTGTATCAGTAAATACTTGTGAAGAATCTAGACTGATGGTACCTGAACCATTTTCTAAATCTCCTTGCCATTGTGCGGATGCTGTGGATACATTTGCCATATTTTTCTCCTTTTTGTGTTATAAATAGTTAGTTTGCCTATATTCTCAGTATAGGATTTTATTATGGCCTTTTCAAGAGATTGGGCTCAGACTTATTTGACATTATTTGAAAATAAATGTAGAATTTGTACTATCAGAAGAGTAGCTTTTCAAAGAATTCTTTAGGAAGTTGACGGTGGTGCAAGTCAATGTTTTCAGAAAAGTGAATGGGCTGATAATAATAAAAAATGATTTTAAGCAATATAAATCACGGCTGCTCCCGTTAACAAAGCACTTGTTCCTAGGACAAGCTCGAGGAAATTCTTAAAGAATTTCGAATTACGGTGGTACCGCGTGAAAACGCCCGTAAAGTATTTTTACAATGCTTTACGGGCGTTTTTGTTATAAAATTTTGTACATCCAGAAGGAGAGAACTACCATGAATAAACCTACAATTTTAACTGGCGATCGCCCTACAGGCAAACTCCATATCGGACATTATGTTGGCTCACTAAAAAATCGTGTGCTTCTACAAAATACAGGAAAATATAACATGTTTGTTTTCCTTGCCGACCAACAAGCACTTACCGACCATGCCAAAGAACCAGAAAAAATTATCCAATCTGTCGGAGACGTCGCCTTAGATTATTTGGCTGCTGGCCTCGATCCAGAAAAATCAACAATTTTTATCCAGTCCCAAATCCCCGAGTTAGCTGAACTTTCAATGTATTACATGAATTTGGTTTCTCTAGCGCGACTTGAACGAAACCCTACCGTTAAAACAGAAATTGCGCAAAAAGCCTTTGGCGAATCTATTCCTGCTGGTTTCTTAGTTTATCCTATCGCTCAAGCCGCAGATATTACTGCATTTAAAGCCAATCTGGTTCCTGTAGGAAATGACCAGAAGCCAATGATTGAACAATGTCGCGAAATCGCCCGTTCTTTCAATAATGCATATAACTGTGACGTTTTAGTTGAACCTGAGGGACTTTATCCAGAAAATGAAGCAGCAGGACGTCTTCCTGGTCTTGATGGGAATGCAAAAATGTCTAAATCACTTGGTAACGGCATCTATCTGGCTGATGATATGGATACGCTCAAAAAGAAAGTGATGAGTATGTATACAGATCCTGACCACATCAAGGTTGAGGATCCAGGTAAAATTGAAGGCAATATGGTCTTCCATTATCTTGATGTCTTTGGACGTGAGGAAGATGCTGCTACTATCGCCGAAATGAAAGAGCATTATCAGGCTGGTGGCTTAGGGGATGTAAAAACAAAACGTTATTTATTAGATATTCTCGACCGTGAACTCTCTCCAATTCGTGAACGCCGCATCGAGTTCGCTAAAGATATGGGCGCTGTTTATGATATGCTTCAAGCGGGCTCTGAAAAAGCACGTGCTGTTGCTGCAAATACCTTATCTGAAGTAAAATCAGCGATGGGTATTAACTACTTTGATGCTAAATAAAAAGAAGGCAAGAACTTATGACAACTCAAGAAAAAATTGCCGCCTTTGCTAAGAAAATCCATGAGAATAACAATGATGGACATGGCTTTGACCACGTCAGTCGCGTTGTCAAGCTCGCAAAGCAAATTCTTGCTACGGAGCCCCTTGCAGATCCAAGTTTAGTGGTTGCTGCGGCTTACTTGCACGATACCTATGATGAAAAGATATGCTGCGATGTAACAAAACAAAAACAAAACGTGGCAGACTTCTTAACTTCTTTAGACTTTTCCCAAGGGAAACAAGATAAACTCTTTTATATCATTGATAACATGAGTTATTCTGCCAATCTTTTAGAAAAAAAAGAACTCGATATCAATGGGCAAATCGTCCAAGATGCAGATCGTATTGATGCGATGGGCGCTTGGGGAATTGTACGTACCTTAGAATACGGCTGGTCCAAAGGTCGAACCTTTTACGACTCACAGATATTACCTGAAAAGTTCGAAAATAAGCATACTTATCATCAAAATCAAGGTACAACACTCAATCATTTTTACGAAAAGCTCTTTCTACTCAAAGATTTATTGAATACAGCGCATGCTAAAAAAATAGCCGCAAAGAGAGATAAAATAATGCACGATTTTGTTACTGCTATCGAAGAAGAGTATAATATTTAGAAGGAAAAGTTATGGTCTTAGCAAAAAATAATACTTTTATGGAAAATCGGAATACATGTCTTGTTTTTGCTCATCGTGGCTCGAAATGTAACCGCCCTGAGAATACTTTAGCTGCCTTCCAAGAGGCTCTTCGTATTAAAACAGATGGTATTGAGCTCGATGTCCATCTATCTAAAGATGATCAATTGGTCGTTATTCATGATGAGAAGGTCAATCGAACAACTTCTGGGAAAGGGCGTGTCCGTAACCTGACACTAGCAGAGCTCAAGCAGCTAGACGCCGGATCCTGGTTTGATGAGCGTTTTCAGGGCGAACGTATTCCTACATTACATGAGGTTCTAGATCTACTGATCAGTGAGCATTTCACAGGTTTTTTAAATATTGAACTCAAAACCGATATTATTAGTTATCCTGGTATTGAAGAAAGAGTATTGGGGCTTGTTTCTCAGCAATCCCTTCCTTTCACAATCATCTACTCTTCTTTTAATATCAATACACTTCAGAAGCTTCACGCTCTCGGTGTAAAAGATGAAATTGCCTATCTTGCGGGTAAAAAATTACAAAAGATAAGTCTAAACAAAGTAAGAAGCTTCATGTCCAGTCTTCATTTGAAAAAAAAGTACGTTTTAAAGTATCCCGAACTTCTCGCACCGGATAGTCGCCCTCTCCGTCTGTGGGGTATTGATTCAGAAGCAGATATGCGTTATGCTTTTCAACATAATATTGCAGGAATCTTCACTGATTTTCCTGAAAAAGCATTAAAAATCAGACAACACTTATAAAAACCATAAAAGCATGCTTCAGCATGTTTTTTTCTATGCTTAGTATTTCACAATTTTGTGGGAGAAATAGCATAATATTGGGTTATGATAGCGGAGTCATTTTTCTTTACTTTCTATTTCACAAGGGATATAATGAAACTATATGTGTTCAATGTCAAAGACATTTGACATATATTTTTAATGGAAGGAGAATCTATGCAATATATCAATTATCTCGGGCAGGATGCCTATACTAACATTGCGATGGATTCTTGGTTATTAAACAATTTGAAAGCAGACGAGCCTGTCTTTTCCCTTTGGCAAAACAAGCGCGCTGTTATCGTTGGACGTAACCAAAATACTTTTGCTGAGATAAACCAAGATTATATTGATCAACATGATGTACAAGTTGTACGTCGCGTATCTGGTGGTGGTGCTGTCTATCATGATGAAGGAAATATTTGTTTTACATTTTTTGTTCCCGTAGCCAGTTCAGCCCAGGTCAACTTTCATCAATTCGTGAAACCCATGTATGATGCACTTCGTTCCCTTGGTATTGAAGCCGAAATTACTGGAAGAAATGATTTAGAAATTTCGGGTAAAAAAGTTTCAGGAAACGCCCAACGTTATGCTGGTGGCTATCTTATGCACCATGGTACTTTACTTTGGGATACCGATGTGGAGGCGATGATTCGCTCCCTGAATGTCTCTGACGAAAAGTTTGTCTCTAAAGCTGCTAAATCTGTTCGCGCACGTGTCGGAAACATTAAAGACTTTGCACCTGACTTAAACTTAGATACTTTTATCGATGCCCTCAAATACTATTTGACGGACCAAGGTAAAGATGGTAAATATGTTCTGAACGATGAGCAGCTCGCGGGTATAAAAGCTGCACGTGATGAACAATTTTCAACCTGGGATTGGAATTATGGTGAAAGTCCTAAATTCAGTTTCAACAATCATGCCAAATTTACTGGCGGGTCAATCGATATCCAAGTTGACGTTGATAATGGTCTGATTACTGATATTAATTTCTTGGGGGATTTCCTTGGTGTCCGTGACTGGCGTGATATCAAACAAGATTTTATCGGTCTTCCGTTTAACCCAGATGCTGTCTATAATGTTTTAGAAAAAAACAAAGCAGGTCAGTATTTTGGAACAATTGAAAACAGCGAACTTTCACAGCTTTTTAGAGCTGATGAATTGGTTTAAAAAACAAGAATGAAGAAGAAAGGGAGATATTTATGTCAAACAGCACAAAAATCCTCGATTTCAAAGAACAATTAGAATTACAAGATAGCGCATTTCCGACGCTCCAAATCTTAGACGAAAACGGAAAAATCGTTGACGAAGAAGGCCTCAAGCGTGCCGATCTTTCAGATCAAGATTTAGTAGAACTCTTTAAAAATATGCTTCTTAGTCGTCAAATCGACATCCGTTGCATGAAGCTTGCTAAACAAGGCCGTATGGGATTCTTTGGACCAACTGCAGGCCAAGAAGCTTCTCAAATGGCTTCTGCTTTTGCATTCACTGATGAAGACTGGCTCTTCCCAGGTTACCGCGATTTGCCACAAATTTACGCTAAAGGTTGGCCAATCTGGAAAGGTCTCCTCTGGTCTCGTGGACACCAACTTGGTAATGAATACACTACAGACGAAGGTGCGGAAGTAAAATCTTGGTTCCCACAAATCATCATTGGTGCTCAATACGTTGAAGCAGCTGGTGTAGCTTTGGGTCTTAAAAAACGCAAAAAAGATGCCGTTGCCTTTGTTTATACTGGTGATGGTGGTTCATCTCAAGGTGATACTTACGAAGGTATCAACTTTGCTTCTGCTTACAAAGCACCACTTGTTGCCTTTATTCAAAATAATGGTTATGCGATCTCAACACCACGTGAACTCCAAACAGCAGCACCTCACTTAGCAGCTAAAGGTTGGGCAGCTGGTGCACCATCTATCGTTGTCGATGGTAACGACGCAATCGCTATGTACTTAGCAGCTAAAGAAGCTCGTGCTTGGGCTGTCGCTGGTAATGGACCTGTAGTTATTGAAGCTCTTACTAACCGTTTGGAACCTCACTCAACAGCTGGTGATGATCCACTTCGTTACCGTAGCCAAGAAGGACTTGATGCTTGGTGGGCAAAAGAACCATTGCTCCGTATGCGTACTTACTTGACTGAAAAAGGTATCTGGGATGATGCTCAAGAAGAAGCTTATATCGCTGAACTTGATGCTCGTATCGATGCAGACATCAAGAAAGCAAATAATGTTGAAAAACAAAAAATCTCAAGCTTCTTGAAAAATACACTTGAAGTACCTAGCCAAGTAATGGCAGAACAAATTGCAAAATTTGAAAGTGAGGGCAAGTAAACATGGCAGTAAAAACTTATATTGCAGCAATCACAGAAGCGCTTGACTTGGCGCTTGAACGTGACGAAAACACATTGATCTTCGGGGAAGACGTTGGACAAAATGGTGGGGTATTCCGTGCAACTGACGGACTCCAAGCTAAACATGGGGAAGACCGCGTTTTCAACACACCTTTGGCTGAATCTGGTATCGGTGGTTTAGCAATTGGTCTTTCAACTCAAGGCTTCCGCCCTGTTATGGAAATCCAATTTGGTACATTTGTTTATGAAGTTTTTGACTCTATTGCTGGACAAATGTCACGTACACGTTACCGTTTTAACAACACACGTCATAACCCAATCGTTATCCGTACACCTTATGGTATCGGTACAAAAACACCTGAAATGCACGCAGACTCTATCGAAGGGCTCTTTGCTCAAATTCCAGGTCTCCGTGTTGTTATGCCTTCAAACCCGGCTGATGCTAAAGGTCTCCTTTTGGCAGCCATTGAAAACAACGACCCTGTAATGTACCTTGAAAACTTACACCTTTACCGTTCTGTTAAGGGCGAAGTTCCAGAAGGTTACTACACAACGCCTTTGGACCAAGCCGTTGTTGCTAAAGAAGGTTCAGACGTTTCGATTATCGCTTACGGTGGGACAGTTCCTTTAGCTATCAAGGCAGCTGAACAACTCGAAAAAGATGGTGTTAGCGCTGAAGTTCTTGATTTGCGTACCGTTTCACCACTTGACATCAAATCAATCGGGGAAACAGTTGAAAAAACTGGACGTGTTGTTGTTGTTCAAGAAGCACAACGTACAGCTGGTATTGCTGCTAACGTTATGGCAGAAATTTCAGAACGTTTCGTTCTGTCACTTAAAGCACCTATCGGCCGTGTAGCTGGGCCAGATTCTATCTTCCCATTTGCTCAAGCCGAAAATGACTGGGCAATTAAAGCAGACGATATTGTGAAAAAAGTGAAAGAGGTAGTAGATTATGACTGAAATTTTTAAAATGCCTGATATCGGCGAAGGCATGCACGAAGGTGACATTGCTAACTGGCTTGTAAAAGTCGGAGATGTCGTTAAAGAAGACGATCCCGTAGCCGAAGTACAAAACGACAAATTGATGCAAGAAATCTTGTCTCCTTACTCTGGTACTGTAACAAAACTTTTCGTCGAAGCCGGAACAACTGTTGAGGTGGGTGCTCCGCTTATCGAATACGATGGAGATGGCTCAAGCGAAGCTGACACTGCTGAAGCGGCACCCGCTGCTTCTTCTGAAGCTCCTTCAGGTGAAGCTCAAATCTTTACCATGCCTGATATCGGTGAAGGTATGCACGAAGGTGACATCGCTAACTGGCTTGTAAAAGTTGGTGACGATGTCAAAGAAGACGATCCTGTGGCTGAAGTGCAAAACGACAAATTGATGCAAGAAATCTTGTCTCCTTACTCTGGTAAAGTTACAAAACTCTTTGTTGAAGCTGGAACAACTGTTGAAGTTGGCGCTCCGCTTATCGAATATAACGGTAATGGTTCTACAGCCGCCCCTACTTCAGCTCCTCAAGCAGCTCCAACAGCAACTGCCGATGCAGCACCTGCTGCTCCAAAAACTGAAGGTGGTGCTACAACACGTACTACTGCAGACGGTCGCGTTCTTGCGATGCCATCTGTACGTCACTATGCGCGTGAACACGGTATTGATTTGACTCAAGTCCAATCTACAGGACGTCACGGTCACACAACATTGGCAGATGTCAAAGCCTTTGCTTCTGGCGCCGCTGCTCCTAAAGCCGCTGCTCCTGCGGAAGCTAAGCCAGCTCCTAAGGCTGATACAGCTAAACCTGCTGCTCCTAAACCAGCTCCAGCTCCTGTACAAGCAGCTGAAGGTGATCGTCGTGAGCCAATGACACCAACGCGTAAAGCTATCTCAAACGCGATGAGTACACAAAATGCAAATATCCCTGCGGTTACTAACTTTGACCAAGTGGAAGTCTCTAAACTTGTTGCTCACCGTAAAGAGTACAAAGAAATTGCGGCTAAACAAGACGTTAAACTCACTTACCTTGCTTACGTGACTAAAGCCTTGGCTGCTACAGCTAAGAAATTCCCAGAAATTAACGCTTCTATCGATGGTACAGATATTGTTTACCACAACGATGTAAACATCGGTATCGCCGTAAATGCGCCAAGCGGACTTTATGTACCTGTGATTAAAAATGCTGATAAGAAATCAATCTTTACTATTGCTAAAGAAATTTCTGAACTTGCTGAAGCAGTACGTACAGGATCTATCAAGCCAGACCAAATGCGTGGCTCAACAATCACAATCTCAAATATTGGTTCTGCCCGCGGTACTTGGTTCACACCAATCATCAATGGTTCTGACGTTATGATTCTCGGTCTTGGTTCAATCGTTAAAGAACCTATCGTTAACGCTGAAGGCGAATTAGCTGTTGGTCAAAACATGAAGCTTTCTGTAAGCTATGACCATCGTCTCATCGATGGTATGCTCGGACAAGGTTCATTGAACTATCTTAAGAGTCTTTTGGCTGATCCAGCCTACATGCTCATGGAAGTTTAAGAAGAAAAGAGGAAAGAATAATTATGGTTGTTGGTGCACAAGCCACTGAAGTGGATACAGTTGTCATCGGATCAGGCCCTGGCGGTTACGTTGCGGCTATCCGTGCGGCTGAACTCGGTAAAAAAGTTGTTGTTATCGAAAAAGATAATGTCGGTGGGGTCTGCCTTAATATTGGTTGTATCCCTTCAAAAGCCTTGATTAACGTGGGTCACCACTATCAAGACGCCCTTAAGCAAGAAGCAGGAAAAAGCCCATTTGGTCTTTCTAACGGTGAAGTAAATCTTGACTGGACAGCTGCTCAAGCGTGGAAAGATGATAAAGTTGTTAAACAACTTACTGGCGGTATCGCAATGCTTCTTAAAAAGCATAAAATTGAGCTCATCAAAGGTACAGCTGAATTCCTTGATAATGAAACAATCAACGTAGAACAAGAAGACGGTTTCCAACTCTTGAACTTCCAAAACGCGATTATTGCGACAGGTTCACGTCCAATTGAAATCCCAAGCTTCCCTTACGGCGGACGCATTATTGACTCCACAGGTGCGCTTAACCTTAAGGAAATTCCTAAACACCTTATCATCGTTGGTGGTGGTGTTATCGGTTCTGAACTTGGTGGTGCTTACCGTATGTTAGGTTCTAAAATCACTATCGTTGAAGGATTAGACCACATCTTGAATGGTTTCGACAAAGAAATGTCAGATATCATTGCTAACCGTGTAAAAACTGCTGGTTCAGAAATCTTCACTTCTGCTATGGCAAAATCTGCGACTCAAACAGATACAGATGTTACTTTAACTTTCGAAGTAGATGGTAAAGAACAAACAGTTACTGGTAACTACTTGCTCGTATCAGTAGGTCGTCGTCCAAACACAGATATGTTAGGTCTTAACAATACTGACGTTAAGTTGACAGATCGTGGCCTTATCGAAGTCGACGATTCGTTCCAAACCTCTGTACCACACATTTATGCTATCGGTGACGTTGTTCCTGGACCAATGCTCGCACACAAAGCATCCTTCCAAGCGAAGATTGCTGCTGCTGCCATTGCGGGCGGAGAAGACGCTGTTGACTTGCATATCGCTCTTCCTGCTGTTGCTTATACAACAACAGAGTTAGCTACTGTAGGTGAAACACCTGAATCTGTAAAAGATCGTATGGATCAAGTTAAAATCAGCAAATTCCCATTTGCAGCTAACGGTCGTGCTATCTCAATGGACGATACAACAGGTTTCATCCGTTTGATCACAGAGAACAAGGAAGGTGCCGTTATTGGTGCACAAATCGTTGGTCCTGGAGCTTCTGACTTGATTTCAGGCCTTGCTCTTGCAATCGAAAACGGTTTGACTTCAAAAGATATTTCATTGACTATCCAGCCTCACCCAACACTTGGTGAAGCAATCATGGATACAGCTGAAATCGCTGATGGATTACCTATCCACGTTTAAAAGAATAAAAAAAGCATTCATGGGAATGCTTTTTTTATTCTTTCATTATGTCGGCCCAATCTTTCATTCCATCTAAAAACTTCTTTGATTTCAAATGAATACCGACATACTCATCGTAGATACCATCAATAAATAAACGTATCTTTTCTTTCATCTCTCTTTTAACAGATATTTTTTCGAGTTGATCTAAAGATATTTCCTGAAAGAGATTGATCAAATAAAGAACGTTTGGATCCAGATGTAAGCGACGCAAATCTTCATCAAAATGTTGCTTACAAAGACAGGCATTGAATTTATAGGAATAGTCAAAAGGACCTTGCTTACTATGGCAAAACGCACACTCAGCACAATTCAGACTGACACCAAAACGACTTAAGACCTGTAATTCAAAAATATTGGTAACAATTTCTTTATCGAAACCCTCATCAAGCAAATCCAAACACTTAATTAGAAAAGCGTAGAGAGAAGGATCATACTGATTATCAGGTATAGCTGCATCAGCCAGACTAATGATATAAGAAGCATGAGCATTGAGAAAGATATCCTCGCTGATATGCTTGTAAGTGATAGTATCACTCACATCATCCAGAAAAGAAAAGCCTTCATCATTGATTGTTCCCATCAAACTTGCACTTGTAAAGTTTTGTAAGCTGCTGGCATATTTAGAGCGTGCAAAATTTTTAACAAAAAACATGCGTTTACCAAAAGACTCGGTAAAAATCTTGACCAACTTATCCTTTTCACGATAATTTTTAGTATACAGGACGAGCCCGCGGGTTTCAACACTCTTCATTCTTATATTGTAAAGGCAGAGGTCTATCTTTGTCAAGAGACTTATCCTATTGCACCTACAGCTAAGGCTGTTACACAGATAAGCAAAATAACGTTACTATTATTAAAATGGCTTCAACATCTTTTATCATCTTAATTCGATATAAAAAACAGTCTCATCCTAAAGATGAAACTGTTTACTTTATAGTGCCCCCTGCAGGGCTCGAACCTGCGACCCATAGATTAAGAGTCTACTGCTCTACCAACTGAGCTAAGGAGGCTATTCACATGTAATAACTTACTTTATTAGTATAGCACTTTCAGGCAAAAATGCAAGAATTTTTGTATTTATTTCATCCAATCCTAAAAGCTCCATATAAGCTTATTTTAGCCTTTCTTTTACACCATAATAAAAAAGGACATAAAACTTTTATAAAAGCCTCAAACAGCGTTTTGTAGCCTTTTAAGGCAATAAATAACAATACCACAAAAATAATTTAGTTATAAGCAAATATTTACAAATACAAAAAAACACTGATTGAATGCCGTATGCTTACTCCAGTATTGAACCCGCCAAGAAGCCAGGTGGGTGTTCTCGCTTCAGATCAGCTGCTCTTACTTTATTCAGAGTCTTAACGCTATCGAATGTCTCTTGAACCCCTATGCAATACAAATATAGTCGGTCAAAAATTTGAGTAAACTCGCACATTCCAGTGCTTTTCTATATACATATACTAACATGTTCCTAACTCTTTTTCAAGTAAAAGAGTTAGCGGTTTCATCATTAGTCTATAAAATAAAAAAAGACAACCCTTAGATTGTCTTGGGACTGCGGATGTCAGACTCGAACTGACGACATCATGATTAACAGTCATGCGCTACTACCAACTGAGCTAATCCGCAATACTTGGCATCTACCTTATCTCACAGGGGGCAACCCCCAACTACTTCCGGCGTTATAGGACTTAACTTCTGTGTTCGACATGGGAACAGGTGTATCTCCTATGCAATGAATACCAAATATGGGAACACGAGGATTTGAACCTCGGACCCCTGCGTTATCAACACAGTGCTCTAACCAACTGAGCTATGCTCCCTCATATTTGAAAATGTTTTTCATATCTTTATGAAAAACAAAGCGGGTGATGAGAATCGAACTCACAACATCAGCTTGGAAGGCTGAGGTTTTACCACTAAACTACACCCGCAAATGGCGCGAGACGGAATCGAACCGCCGACACATGGAGCTTCAATCCATTGCTCTACCAACTGAGCTACCGAGCCAAAAATGTAATTCAACAATTAATTGCGGGAGCAGGATTTGAACCTACGACCTTCGGGTTATGAGCCCGACGAGCTACCTAGCTGCTCCATCCCGCGATAATAAAAAGGAGGATGTGGGATTCGAACCCACGCACGGTTTTACCCGCCTGACGGTTTTCAAGACCGTTCCCTTCAGCCGGACTTGGGTAATCCTCCAAAAATAGTCCGTACGGGATTCGAACCCGTGTTACCGCCGTGAAAAGGCGGTGTCTTAACCCCTTGACCAACGGACCATCTTATTATTGCGCTGCCCTCTCGAACAGTACTTTTCTATTATACACTAATTTAGAAATATGTCAAGAATAAACTGTCGTTTTTTCAAAAAAAATTCTTTTAAATTCGTGTTTAGATAGAACCTGTTAAGTGACAACTATATTAGTATACCATATTTTTCATTTTTGTCAAAGAAAAACTCGAATATTCAGTTTAAAAATATCCGAGTTTAGAAAAAAACAGTCTTATTCGACTGTTTTTTCTTCTTTATTCTCATTAGCTGCTTCTTCTTGAGCTTTATTTGCATCTTCAAGGACTTCCTCGAAAGATTTTGCTTCTACAGGCTCATTTTCGTGTTCGATAACATCATCTGGCATTTTTCCTGTCTTATAAAGAGACATGATTTGTTTAGCATCCAATGTTTCGTATTTAAGAAGGGCAAGTGCAATAGCTTTATGTTGTTCACGGTGAGCTTCGATAATCTCAACAGCTTTATCGTAAGCTTCTTTCGTGATTGCACGAATTTCTTCATCAATAGCTTGTGCTGTAGCTTCTGAATAAGTTTTTGTTTGTCCGTAGTCACGACCGATAAATACAGCTTGACTGCCTTCGTAACTGATAGTACCCAGTCTTTCAGACATACCATATTGAGTAACCATGCCACGCGCAATACGTGTTGCTTGTTCAAAGTCATTTGAAGCACCAGTAGTGATAGCGTTAAAGATGATTTGTTCAGCTGCACGACCACCCATAAGACCTGCAAGGTTTTCTTGCATATCTTCTTTTGAAAGGAGGAATTGATCTTCCTTAGGAAGAGCAATCATGTATCCACCAGCGCGGCCACGAGGAACAATAGTAACTTTATGGACAGTATTAGCATTTGAAAGCACTAAACCAACAATAGTATGTCCTGCTTCATGGTAAGCCACCATTTCGCGTTCACGCTCAGAGATTTTCTTATCTTTCTTAGCTGGTCCTGCAATAACACGGTCTTGTGCTTCATCAATATCTGAGGCATCGATAACTTTTTTATCACGACGAGCAGCCACGAGAGCAGCTTCATTGAGGACATTTTCAAGATCAGCTCCAACAAAACCAGGGGTTTGTTGAGCAACAACTTTAAGGTCAACACTTGAATCAAGCGGTTTATTTTTCGCATGAACGCGGAGTACAGCTTCACGTCCTTTAACGTCAGGAGCGCCAACAAGTACTTTACGGTCGAAACGTCCTGGACGTAACAAGGCTGGATCCAGAACGTCTGAACGGTTTGTCGCTGCAATAACAATAACAGAGTTATCATTATCTTGGAAACCATCCATCTCAACCAAGAGCTGGTTAAGCGTTTGTTCTCGTTCGTCATTACCTCCGCCAAGACCAGCACCACGTTGACGACCAACAGCATCAATCTCATCAATAAAGATGATTGAAGGTGCTGTCTTCTTCGCATTTTCAAAAAGGTCACGTACACGGCTAGCACCGACACCGACGAACATTTCGACAAAGTCGGAACCTGAAATAGAATAGAATGGTACACCAGCTTCACCGGCAACAGCTTTTGCAAGTAAAGTTTTACCTGTACCTGGAGGGCCCTCTAAAAGGACACCCGCAGGGATACGTGCACCTAGATCATGATATTTCTTAGGATTTTTGAGGAAATCAACAACTTCGACAAGTTCTTGTTTTTCTTCTTCTGATCCTGCAACGTCTGCAAAACGAACTTTTGAAGTTTTAGCATCTTGTTGTTTAGCTCGTGATTTACCAAAGCTCATTGGGTTGCCGGCACCACCGCCGCCACGTGAGCCCATTCCACCCATCATCAACCAGAAGAAGCCAACCATAAGAAGCATTGGTAAGATGTATGAAAGGATTTGAATCCACATGCCGCTTGTTGAAGCTGGAACGACACTCACTTGGATTCCTTTTTCCTCTGCTGCTGTTTGGACACCTTTAATAACACTATCTGTAGGGATAATAAGTGATTGGAAATTTGTTACTTTAGAATTGTTGCCTGGTAAAAATGGAAGGTTATTGTTACCTTCTACAGGTTTAGGATCCTTGTATTCGCCAGAAACTGTAAACAGACTATCACTAGGCTGCATTTTCAGTGATTTAATATTGCCATCTTTAATGTCACTCATCAATGTAGAATAGCTGATTTTATCAACGTTGGATTGATTGCCACTAAAGAAAGCATTAATACCGAAAACAATGACGATTACAAGCAAGACCCAACCTAGAGTGCTTTTAATAAAGCCTCCGTTTTTGTTGTTGTTAGGATTTGGATTGTTCATATTTTCTTCTTTGCCTTTTATTTTTTTATCTCTTAGTTATAGCATACTTACGTATCTTTTGCTATTAGTAAGCCCTATCATGAGCAATTTTCATACTTTGGTATGATTTTCTTATTTGTTATAGACTTCTTCTTTCAATACACCAACGTATGGGAGGTTACGATAATGGTTATCAAAGTCAAGACCGAAACCGACAACAAATTCATTAGGAATAGTAAATCCAGTATAATCTGCATCAATTTCAACAACACGTCCTTCTGGTTTATCCAAAAGTGTTACAATTTTAACTGTTGCGCCACGGTGTTCAAGAAGCTCTTTCAGATATTTCAAAGTACGACCAGTATCGATGATATCTTCAACAATAATAATTTCTCGTCCTGTTACAGGAGTTGCTACATCAAGAAGCAATTTTACTTCGCCTGAAGACTCTGTTCCACCATGATAGCTTGAAACAGTCATGAAATCCATTTCCAATTGGATATCCATACGTTTAACTAACTCCGCAAGGAAGGGAACTGAGCCACGTAAAATACCCAGAAGTAATGGATTTTTGTCTTTATATTCATCAGCAAGAATTTTTCCAAGTTCAATCGTTTTAGTCTGGATTTCTTCTTCTGAAATGAGTACTTTTTTTATGTCTTTTTCAAGCATTATCAATATCCTCTCTTATAGTGGGCTTAACCCACAGCGTCCTTTTCATTTTATCATTTTTAAGGGCTTTACTCAAATCTGAAACAGTTAGATCAGTGATGGCATAGATATCTTTCTCAACTAAAATTAAAAGATTTTCCCGTTTTTCTAGCGGAACATGTTGCTCAATAAAAAATTTCCGCAATTTCTTATGATGTCCATTAATTAAAATATAATCTCCTGGCTGTCGCTGCCTTATTTCAATTTCACCTGCCATCGGAAGATCAACACGCATAAAACTTGCATCTTCCGGATCCTCCTTCTTTATTTCGAGTTCTTTTTGAGGTATAGGCTTATTTGGAACAATCATGAAATGCTTATCGTTTTTCACAAAACAATAGTCACCTGACAACTCCGAACGGTATTGCTGCGGACGCTCAATAATCCATAAAAGTTCCGAAAATTTTGCTTTGGAAACTTGCAGGGCAGGAAATTTTTCTAGATAATCTTGGAGGATAAAATGTTGCAAGGCCCTGGATTGCCTGAGGAAGATTTTGAGACTGATTTCGTCCTTAATAATTTCTAACTCTGCTATCTTATCTTTAATAACTGAAAAAGCTAAGTTAATTTCTTCCGACATATCTATAATAGCCTCTGAAAACCTAGGGTTTTCCTGTGTGAGAGCCGGTATATATCGATTACGTACACGATTACGTAAGTAGTCCGTTCCTGCATTTGTCACATCCTCAAAATATTCTTCGGCATCAAAATCTGCTTTATTAAAAAGTAGTAGAGGACGAATTAATTCACCAGGGCCAAAAGACTGACGTTCAGGGATTCCTGTCAAATGGCGTAAACGCCGACCTGTTATTTCACGCATAAGAACTGTTTCAACTTGATCTCCCTTATGATGAGCTGTAACCAAAGCGGTACACTTTTTGTTTGTCATGACTTCTCTAAAAAAATCATAACGCATACGTCTGCCATCCTCTTCGCTGAATTTCTCACCTGCATAATGAGCAACTTCAAACTCAATATGCAATGTTGCCATTTTCTGCTTAAGTTGCTCTTCTTCCCAATTTGCCACATCACGTAAACCATAGTTTACATGAGCTGCAAACAGTTCAATCTCAAGCTCCTCTCGATAAGTATAAAGCCAATTGAAGAGCGTCATTGAGTCTTTTCCACCTGATAAGGCAACTAAAACTCGTTTATGGTATTTAAAGAATTCCTTTTGCTGAACCAGTTTTAAAAATCTATTCATTTTAGCACCTCATAAACATCTTTGGAAATTTGTGAAATGATTTTGTCACTGCCTCCTTTTGTTTCCACAACTAAAATATAAGGTTCATTTGTAAAGACGATTGCTGCATCATGATTGTAAGCATCAGCAGCACCAATTTTATGGGCGACACGAACATTTTTAGGCAGTCCCGCCTGAATTTTTATATCGTCAAATTGGGTATCAAATAGAGCATTGAAAGAGTAACCCCCTTCATTATAAAGAGCTTCGAGTACTCTTCCAGCCATTTCAGCTGAGGCTTCTCGCTCAACCGGATCCCAGACTCCGCCTGCAATTTTGGTAATCCCAGTTAGAAAATCCGGAGAAAATTGTCCTGTTTCGTAGTAAGCTAAAAGATTACTTCCCACATTATCAGAGTTTTTAGCTGTCCGATCGATAACTTCTGATAAAGAATAAACTTTATTATTAGCCATAACCGGGAGCGTTCCTGTTCCACCCGCTTCAAATGCTCCTTTAAATGTATTGATTGCATTACTATATTGCAGCTTATCGCTTAAAGTTGCTTGACCTTCATTTAAACGTTTTTGCGTCCAATATAATATTGGAAGTTTTGATAAGCTTGCTGCGTACATCTTTTGATTTTGGTTTACACCTGTTGTAAACGAGTCATTTAATTGTTTAACATAAATAGAATACTTTGAATCGTCATATTTTTGCTTCAACATTTCTTGAGCTTTCAGCATCTTTGGGTCTTCAAACTTCAAGTTATCTTTGCTAATCCATCCTGTTTGTCCACCGTTAAAGTTAACCTCATAATAAGTTCCCCAGTTGGTCTTGGCAACCTGATTTGTAAGAAGCTTTTGACCTCCAGAAAGTTTTGTGTAAACTTCCTTGTCATATGTCGTAAACGGGCTATAATAAACATCAGTTGAACTTGCTGTATAAACAGCTATCTTTTGCTCCTCTTTGCTCAGTAAAACATCCGAACCTATCATTGTAGGATCTGCCTTGATAAATGTATGATTAGATAATTCAAACACATTTTCTTTTAAATTTATAATTTCAAGCTGATTCTGCCTAGGAATTTCTCCAACTTTTTGAGTCATAGCTGCATCTTTATAAGCTATAACACTGGTAAGCGTTACGGCCCGAGAAGGTATATTGGTATAATAATTTTCCTTACTTTTTGTTAAGCTTTTTACTTTGGAATCAGGGCTTGCCTCTTGACTCTTCTGCGGCAAGATAAAAAAGGCTGGTATGAGCATTATAATCATCACCAACCAAACAGCTATATTAATTTTATTTTTTAGCTTTTGCATTTTCTAAAACCTTATCAATCATATCATATGCTTTACTTAAGTCTGCATTTTTCCAGTGCATATTCTTAATCCACATTGGATTACCACCGTGCAGAAATTCATAAGTTCTTTGGCGTTGTCCAAAAGATTCGCCAGTTATATCCCAAGCTAGATTAAGCAGAAGTGCACGTTCCTCAGCATGAATCAATGGGCTACTCATGCTTGCTTTCAAAAGGTCAGCAATGTCGGAATTTTCAAATGCACGAAAATCTGGCACACCAACGATTGAGCCACTAGCAAATTCGGCAATGGCCCGAAGGGCCTCGTCATAATACTTTGTTAAGCTTGCACGAACGGCAAGTAAAACTTGCATATTTGGTGCTAAAACTCCATTTTCCATATGAGCAGTATATTCGCTCGCTAGAATACTAGATTTGATCATTTCTAAATTTACTGTTAGGGTTCCTAAAATCTCTTGTACCCGCAAAAACTCAGTCAAGCCTAATTTTTCAGCTAAGCGTACAGCTAATCCTGTTACAAATTCTAATTTCACATATCCACGTACTTCATCTTGATGTGCTGTATGTACAAAGAATCCAGATCCTTCGAAAAATGCATTTGACATCTCAACATCACCACAAACAAAAAGTCGTTCATTAGGGATAAAAACATCATCAAAAATAATGAAGGCATCCATTTCATCAAAAGCTCCTGAAAGAGGATAATCTTTAAGAGAAAAATCCTCTCGCATTGTTGATTTACGGCATACAATCTTTACACCTTCAGTAGCTAAAGGAACAGAAAAAGCCAGGGCAAACTTTTTATCCTCAGCTGAAAGTCCTGGCAAATTAAAGACCATTAATTCATCAGCTAAAGGTGCCAAAGTATTGACCTGTTTTGCACCGCGAACAAGAACACCATCTGCGCGCTCTTCTTTGATCCAAACTGCTACGAACTCGTGCCCCTCTTCAAGCAAGGTATGCAAACTTTTCGAACGATCTACCTGAGGATTTTGAATGGCATGAGAAACGAACAAGTCCTTATCCTTAACTCCTTTTCCCCATTTTTTAGCATTTTCTACATAGTTCGCACGTTGATCTGCTCCAAGAATATCAGCATAATAATCAAGAATAGCAATGCCTGTGTCAATGAAATCAGGTGTACGACCTAGCATACCGAAGCTTTCACGCGAAATATCCTCATAAATCTTACGTTTTTTTGCAAAATCATCAATGCTTTTAGTTGGAAGAAACATTACAGGACGCTGAACACCGTTATCATCATACATATGATCTGCTTTTTCGTTTTGCAACTCGTAATAGCGTTGAATATATTTTAAAGTACGTGCAAAAACTGGCTCTGCTGTAAAATCATCGATACGTTTTCCTTGATAATATACAGCACGTCCATCATTCAAGTTTCCATCTTTTGTCGTCATAAGCTTCTAAGGTTCCCGTTTTTTGTTTTTAAATCTCTTAGCCGATCTTCAGTTTCTTCCAAAAAACTCCCAAAAGTTTCTTTAAAATCTTTGTCGATAAAAGAAAGCTCTACCTTACCATCTTCACGTTCCTTCAAAACTTCCACACCAATAAGATCGCCTGCTTTAAATTTTATCTGTCTTTTAGGTATATTCGACCACCGTAAAAGACCTGTTTTTGAATCAGAAAAAAGGACAAAAAGTCCAAATTTACTGATTGATTTTATTTTCCCAATCACGGCTCTATCCCACCATTGACAAGTTCTGGAATGCTAAAGACTTTCTCATTTTCCTGTGAATCATCTAATTTAGCACGCGCATATTTTGCTAAGAAAGTAGGATCTTTGAGTTTACTAATATCTGAACTTTTGAGCGCTAAATCATGATCCAATGCTGCATTTTTCTGTGCTGCTTGGGCTTCCATTGCAATTTGTTTTTGCAAATTTTGATAAGACTGAACAACACTGATGGTTGCTAAGCTAAATAGCAACATTGCTCCAATCAAAATAATACCTAAATGTTTCCGTCGAGGGAGAGGATTTGGTATTCTTTCCATTTTTTTAGCATTCGTATAATCATTTTTCAAATGAATAATTTGTTTGTCCATTTTTCCTCCGAAAAATTTATACTGAATTAAAGTTCAGTATCTGCAGTAATTCGTGTTTCACTCAAAATTTTATACATTTTTTCTGCATCTTCTTTACGCGTGAATTCCTTAAGCTCTAAGACACTCACTTCCACAATCTTATTTCCAAAACGAATTTCAATAACATCATCAAACTTGACATCACTTGAAGATTTCGCTATTTTCCCATTGATTTTAATCCGTCCCTTATCTGCAACTTCTTTAGCGACTGGACGACGTTTTATCAGACGAGAAACCTTTAAAAATTTATCTAATCTCATAGTCGTTATTATAACACACTTCAAGACTTTTGAAAAATCACTTGAAATTATTTTTAGAGTCACCAAAGTCTGTATTTAAAAGACTTCTCTAAAAAAGAATAATGTTTCATATGAAACATTATTCTTTTTCGTGCTTATCTCGTAATTCTGAAAGTTTCTCAGTAAAATTCATGATTTCACGGAGGAGGACAACATCTTTTCGATTTTCAATTTTAAAGCGAAATGTCATTTTTCCTAGCTTCTCACCAACACTTGCTTTTAAGGTCGTTTCAGACAAAGCCTCAAAATACTCTTGTGGATCATACATAGTATTGGCTGATTTTGCCATTGTCAGTAAGACATCAAATTTATTTTTTTCAATTTTTTCAACGAGAGCATTATCTGCAAATGTTTTCAATAAACCAATTTCTAATAGGTAAGCAACCTCATCAGGATATTCTCCAAAACGGTCCATCATCTCATCTTGTAATTCCTCATAGTTTTTCCGAGTATCTACTTGACGAATACGTTTATAAATCTCAATTTTTTGTCTTTCATCACCAATATAGTAGCTTGGGATAAAGGCATCTAAACCAAGAATAATTTCCGCATTGGTCTTGGTTTTTACTTTATCGCCGCCCATGCGTTTATGGACTGCTTCTTCAAGTAGTTGCGAATAAAGCTCAAAACCGACCGAATCTATAAAGCCAGATTGTTCTGCGCCCAGCAAATTTCCTGCACCTCGAATTGAAAGATCGCGCATTGCAATTTTAAAGCCTGAGCCTAGTTCCGTAAATCCCTTGATTGCGTCCAAACGTTTTTCTGAAACTTCAGATAAGATTTTTTCTGGTTTATACATAAAGTAAGCATAAGCCACCCGATTACTTCGTCCTACTCGACCTCTTAATTGATACAGTTGCGATAATCCCATCATATCGGCATTTTCAATAAAAAGCGTGTTGGCATTTGGAATATCGACGCCTGTTTCAATAATCGTCGTCGCCACTAAGACATCATATTCATTATTGATAAAATCCATGAGGGTATTTTCTAATTGAATTTCTGTCATTTGTCCATGAATGTAACCAATTCTTGCCTCAGGTATCAGCTCTTCCAGTTGTGAAACTTTTTGCTCAATACTATCTACTCTATTGTGAATGTAGTAAACCTGTCCACCTCGTGAAATCTCTCGAAGTACAGCGTCCCGCACCACACCATAATTCGTTTCCATTACATATGTTTGGACAGGATAACGGTTTGTTGGAGGCGTTTCAATGACTGATAAATCACGAATACCTAACATCGACATATGTAAAGTTCTTGGTATCGGTGTTGCCGTAAGCGTCAAAACATCAACTTGTGTTTTTAACTCTTTCAAGCGTTCCTTGTGTTTGACACCAAAGCGCTGTTCCTCGTCAATAATCATTAAGCCCAAGTCAAGAAATTCAACATCCTTAGATAAAAGACGATGGGTACCAATGATTAAGTCCACGCGACCTTTCTTTAACTTATCCAAAATCTCTGTTTGTTGTGCCTTAGTTTGGAAACGGCTCAAAACGGCAATGTTTACACCAAAGTTTACAAAGCGCTCCATAAAGTTATTATAGTGTTGTTCCGCTAAAACTGTGGTTGGTACTAAAACAGCCACCTGTTTACTATCATTTATTGCCTTAAAGGCGGCGCGCATTGCAACCTCAGTTTTCCCAAAGCCTACATCTCCAACCAATAGTCGATCCATCGGACGTTCAAGTTCCATATCTTTTTTAATCTCATTGATTGAGCGCATCTGGTCTGCAGTTTCTGGGTAAGCAAAGCCATTGTCAAATTCTTCCTGGTTAACATCATCCAAAGAAAAAGCATGACCTTTTAAAGCTTGTCTTGCCGAATAGAGCTTGATCAGGTCTTCAGAAATATCTTCGACTTGCTTACTTACAGTCGACATAGTTTTACGCCAACGACCATCATTAAGTTTATTTATCTTGGGGGTTTTCCCCTCCGCCGCCGAGTATTTACTTAATAGATTCAGATGGTCTACTGGAACCGAGATTGTATCACCATTCTGATATTGAATCGTCAAGTAATCACGGTGCATGCCTGATACTTCAATGGTTTGAATCCCTAGGTATTTCCCAATCCCGTGATTTTTATGGACAACGTAGTCTCCAACTTCAAGTTCATTATAATCTTTTAGGCGTTCCGCATTGGTAATATTTAAGCGACGTGTTTTTTTCTTCCGCGCTTTACCAAAAATTTCTGACTCAGTAATAACAACAAGTTTCTCATCAATAAAATTAAAACCGTTGTTAAGTGTTAAATTCAGAAGGTTTACTTTTCCTTTTTGAATTTCTTCAGTAGATACAACCTGAAGCTCTAAATCAAATTTTTGAAGCTCCGTGCGTAGTTTCTCTGAAGATACAGCTAGGACAACTGTAAACCCTTGTTTTACAAACCTGTCAACTTCTGTATAAAAAAGTTCCATTTGTCCGAAAAACTGTTGCATTGAATGTTGATTAAAATTATATAAAGCATCAAACTTTATATTACCTAAACCTTTTTGAAAATTGGAGAAAAAACTTGCTGGTTTGTGAGAACGTAACTTAGAAATAACATCTAAAAGATAGCTTTGCCCCTCAAAAGAACGGCCCATACTTTTTTCAGAAACGATAAATTCTGCAAGTTCTTGTTCTGTTTTATTGTTTGCTTCGTTAATTTTCTGAAAATCATCAATGAAAATTTGAATATTTTTCGGAAAATAATTTAAAAGAGAGGCAGGTTTTTCATAAAAATATTCTGCAAACTTGCGCAAATCTTTATGATAGTAATGATTTTTTGCTGCTGCAATAACTTCTTCAAAATAAGATTGCGCTGTAGGATCTGATACATTTTCTAGTTGAGCAATTAATTTTTTTACCCCTTGATCAAATTCCCAGGGCATTAAAATAAAGTCGCTCGCTGGATATATTTCTATCTGATCCATATTTTTGAGAGAACGTTGTGTTTCACTGTCGAAAGTACGAATCGTCTCTACTTCATCGCCAAAAAATTCTAACCTTAAAGGTTGAGCTGCATCTAGTGGGTAAATATCCACGATGTCGCCACGTTGTGAAAATTCTCCTGGTACCATCACGCGCTGTGTCTTTTCATAACCTGCACTAGTTAAAATAGCGAGTAGGTTTTCCATGTCAAACTCATCGCCTTGAGCCAGAAGAAGATAGTTTTCTTGGAAATTATCAGGCTGGGGCAAGATCGAACGTAAAGCCATGAAAGGAACAACTAAAAAGCCTGTTTGCTGTGCATCAAGCAGGAAATTTAGAGCTTCAAGACGATATGCTGTCCGGTCTTTACTTGCTACCGCAAACTCAGCATAAACATTGTCATCTGAAAAAAATTGGTAAACCCTCTCATCTTCAACAAGATGAGTCAGTTCATCATAAAGTTCATTGGCGTGGTATTGATTATCAGTGACAATCACGTACTTATCTGGATTGTTCTCATAAGCATTAGCCATAACCATCGCCTGAGCAGTTCCGGAAAGACCGGTTAAAAGCGTACGCTCTGCTTTTGCAAAACTTCTCTGCCATGACTGTAAATCATGGTTTTGATCAAAAAATTCGTTTATTTTCATTGTCCGTTAAATTTATTCATTGCTTGAGAAAAATCATTTGATTCAATATAAAATTTCACTGCATCTACAGCCTTATTTATGCCATCTTGTGCAATTTCTACATTTTCTTTATCAAATTTAGATAAGACGTGTGCAACTACTGTTTTTCCATGGTCTGGACGTCCAATCCCAATTTTTACTCGATTGAATTGTTCTGTCCCTAGATGAGTGATTGTTGATTTAATACCTCGTTGACCACCGGAAGAACCTTTTTGACGTAGTCTCACACGTCCGACAGCCGAATCCATATCGTCAACAATAACAGTCAAATCTTTTGTATCCAGATTATAGTAAGTCAATAAGGGTTGAATCGCACGTCCTGATTCATTCATAAAGGTTTGCGGTTTTACTAGAAAAACTTTTTCTCCATTAACGAAAGTAAAAGCAACTTCGGCCATAAAGGTTTTTTCCATACTAAAGTTTACACCATATTCCTTTGCAAGTAAATCAATAGCCATAAAGCCCATATTATGTTTGGTTTTCTCATATTTTTCGCCAGGATTTCCCAGCCCTACAATCATTTTTGTCATTTTTTCTCCTCTTTCCAAAAAAATAGCAAAAGGCTGATTTATACAAATCAGCTCTTTTTTGTTACTGTAAAACTTTTTGGCTTATAAATTTAAAAATTAGGGGTAGAACCTTAAACATTAAAGCGGAATTCCATGATATCGCCATCTTGTCCAACATATTCTTTACCCTCTTCACGTAAACGCCCGGCTTCTTTAACGGCCTTTTCACTGCCATATTTCATCAAATCGTCATAAGACATGGTAACAGCGCGAATAAATCCTTTTTCAAAGTCACTATGAATGACGCCTGCCAATTGAGGTGCTTTCATGCCACGTTTGAAGGTCCAAGCACGTACTTCTTTTTCACCAGCTGTAAAATATGTTGCAAGTCCCAGTAAGTGATAAGCAGCTTTTGTTAATTTATCAACACCAG
The DNA here is from genome assembly GCF_037892375.1 of Lactococcus formosensis. Taxonomy (NCBI): domain Bacteria; kingdom Bacillati; phylum Bacillota; class Bacilli; order Lactobacillales; family Streptococcaceae; genus Lactococcus; species Lactococcus formosensis. The sequence goes on from NZ_CP141721.1 coordinate 703,763, forward strand.
ATTCTTCTAAACCAAGTGCTTCAAGAAACTCTGCTTTGTCCTCATCGTCAAGTTCTGCAATCTCTTCTTCAGCACGTGCTGAAATAACGACGACTTCGGCATTTTCAGTCGCTGCAAATTCACGAATTTGTTTCACATACTCAATGTCATCCGGAGTACTTACTTCATCTTCTCCCACATTAGCAACATAGAGTACAGGTTTTGTAGTGAGCAAGAAGAGCTGTTTCACAACCTTTTGTTCTTCCTCGTCAAATTCTACTGTACGCGCAGATTTTCCATCTTCCAAAACAGGCTTGATTTTAGACAAAACATTAAATTCTGCTACTGCATCTTTGTCCTTAACTGTACGCGCAACTTTCTCAACACGCGCATAGCGTTTGTTTACAGATTCCAAATCGGCCAAAATCAATTCTAAATTGATCGTTTCGATGTCGGCTAATGGATCAACAAAAGAATCCTCACGGTTATTCTCACGCATAACATTTTCATCATCAAAAGCACGAACCACGTGTACGATTGCATCAACTTCGCGAATATTAGCAAGGAACTTATTTCCTAAACCTTCACCTTTAGAGGCACCTTTTACAATACCTGCAATATCTGTAAATTCAAAAGTTGTAGGTACAGTTTTTTTAGGTTTAATCAATTCTGTGATTTTAGTCAAGCGTTCATCGGGAACTTCAACCATACCTACATTAGGTTCGATGGTGGCAAAAGGATAGTTTGCTGCTTCAGCACCCGCTTTTGTGATTGCATTAAAAAGAGTAGATTTTCCGACATTAGGAAGGCCGACAATACCTGCTGTTAAAGCCATATTTATTCATTTCTCCGTCAAATTTTATATTCATCCAATTATACCGTAAATCCCGAAAAAAGACAAAAAAGCATAATCTATCAGGTGTTTTAAAGGATTTAAAAAAAGTGTGACTACTTTGTCACAACTTTTTTTATTTTTTTATTGAAATCATTACGGTTCATCATAACGACATGATCACAATTCGTACATCGGATTTTGATATCTGCACCCATACGAATTATTTCCCAACTGTTTGCTTTTTTCCCCGTTGATTTGATTGTACAAGCATGTGGTTTCTTCATTTCAACAATTGATCCTAACTGATACTCTAACATTTTAAATCCTTTCTACAATAACTTTTCGAGGCCCTCCTAATAAAATCAAATACTTGTCAACTTGGTTGACATGGTAGGCCTTTCTTAAAGCATCTGCATAAAGTTCCATCTGAACTTCATAGTTCTTCTTGATTTCAACAATCTGTGCAGTATTGCTGAAATAATCCGTCTTATAATCAAACAAGATGATTTTATCTTCAAATTTTATAAAGCCATCACATATTCCCCGAACAATGTATTGTTCTTGTGCAACTTCATCTGTTTTCAACATAGAAAAAGGTGCTTCCTTGGTTGTACGATCAACATTATCAACCAGCAATTTACCAAAATCTGTGTCAAATAAGGTCAGAATTTTAGGCAAATCAATTTTATTTTTCACTTCGTCCACAAGATTCATTTGATCCAATGTTTGCTGGAAATCGAATAAGTTTGGCCGTGAAAAATCTGCATACTGCATAAAGCTATGGGTCGCGGAACCTATTTCGGCAGCAGTAATTTTGTGTTGACCAAAATCCAACATCTCCAACTGTTTTACACGTTCATACTCACTTGATGGTAAAACATTTCCCAACTCTAACTGCTTTTCATAACTTCTTTTTTTAACTTGACTGGGAGTTTGAATGCTTGATAGCTTCGTTGCTGCTAGCTTTGGATATTGATAATCTAATATGGCACGCGCTTGTTTTACATCGGATAAACTGTCCATTATTTTATCAAATTTTTTCGCATCTTCTGATAGTTTTTTAAAGTCAGGATAAACTGTAAATTTTTTATCAATTCCTTGTAAGTCAGCCGCCTTGATTACTTTAAAATTCATCGGTAACTTATGTGCTTTTTGAAGAGCTAACAACCAATGTTGAAAGCCATTCGCAGCTTGACGATATTTAAGAGGTAAAATGCCTTTTTCTAATTTCGCTTCCCCATATTTTTCCAGATCTTTTGGTTTGATTTTACCGACCATATAGAGTTTTTTCTTCGCTCTTGTAAAGGCGACATAAAGAACTCGCATTTCTTCTGAAAGCATTGCATTTCGCTTCAAATCCTTATTGACAAGATACGGTAAGGTTTCCATTTTAACTAAGGCATAGGGGAATTCTGTCTCTACAGCTGCTTCATTTTTTAAATCAGCTGTATATTTCATTCCTAAGCCATTTTCCCGGGTAAGTATCACCGAATCTCTTAGATCTTTCTGGTTGAACTTAGTTTGTAAATTCATGAGAAAGACAACATCAAATTCTAACCCTTTGGACTTATGAAAAGTCATTACTCTTACCGCATTTTGCGGCAACTTAATATTCACAGAAGCAAGGTCGTTGTTTTGTTCCATAAATTTATCGATCATTTTGATGAATCGGAATAACCCCTTATAACCCGCACTTTCATAGGATTCAGCTCTTATTGATAGAGCATGTAGATTTGCTTGACGCAATTCACCATTCGGTAAGGCCCCAACATAGTCCATGTAGTAAGTTTCTGTATAAATCTTCCACAGAAGTTCATGAATACTGACTTCGTTTACAAGTTTACGCCAAGATGTAAACCTCTCCAGAAAGGAATTAATCTTTGCTTTAAGTGCCTTATTGATCAGCTGACCATCGCTAAGCTGCAATTTCTGCCAAAAACGAGTGTCAGAGCCAGCGTTCAAACTAATCCTTGTAAGCTCATCCTCTGTAAAATTAAACATTGGTAAGCGTAAGGTAGCTACCAAAGGGATATCATACAGCGGATTGTCTATCGCACGCAAGACATCTAAAATTAAGGTTACTTCGAGAGATTTTAAAAAATCAACGCGTCCTTCATCCAAAACTACAGGAATATCGTAAGCTTTCAAGATATCTTCAATTTTATTATTTTGGGTTTTTGAACGCACCAAAAGAGCAATATCTTTATATTCTAAATTTTCATCAGATGCTATTAACTCTTTAATCTTTTGGGCAACGATTTTTATTTCACCGTCACTCATTTGTTCTGACTCATCTTCCAAAGCTTCTTCTTCATAAAGAAGGAGTTGGGGGTAAAAGTTTTCATCAAGCTGTTGCGGATAATCCACAAGATTTCCTTGGACTAATTCTTCCTCTTCACCATAAATCATTTCTCCCACTTCTTCATCCATCAAATGTTTAAATACCTCATTTGTGAAGGAGAGAACCTGACCACGCGAACGAAAATTTTCTTTGAGACGAATGAGTTGATTTGGGTTTTCTTCATCAGCGTATGCCGTATATTTTTTAAGAAAAAGACTAGGATCTGCCAAACGAAAGCCATAGATTGATTGCTTGATATCACCAACCATGAAAAGATTATCCGTGCCATCACCGTTTTTACTCAACAAGCGTAACATTGCCTCTTGGACATGGCTAGTATCTTGATACTCGTCAATCATTATCTCACTATATTTATTGCGATAAGCCGTTGCGACATCTGAATTTTCTTCTAGTATTTTAATCGCAAAATGCGCAATATCCGAATATTCAAATGCATTTTCCGAACGTTTACGCTCGAGATAAACATTATAAAAATATAGAACAAATTTTTGAAGATTTTCAGCTAATACTTTTGCTTCAGGTTGGTATTTTTCAATCGTTGACAAATGTTTTATTTTTTCTAAAAAATTTCGTACAAGTCCTGGATCCGTCTTAGTTCCTATCACAGACTTAAAACTTTCTGCTAAAATTTCATCTTTCTTTAATGACCAACGTGAGAAGTCAAGAGAGCGGAAAATCTCCGTAAATTGAAGATAGTCTCTTCGAGTTAAACTGCCAAGAAGATATTCTTGATTATCCACTACAATCTGTGCTTTTTCTAAAGTTTTCCCCGTAAGATTTTTTTCTGTCAGGGCTTTTTGTACATCTAAAATAAAATTTTTAAGTTGTAAAAGTACATCTTCAGAAAATGATTCAGGTAAATCAGAGAATCTTTGATAAAACTCAAACCCTTTAAGAAATTCATTATTTAACCAGTTTTCAGGATTTTCTGTTGCTGAAGCAAATCTGTAAACCGTGTAAACCACACTCTGAAAACCTTTAATATTTCGATCTCTTGAAAAATTTTTCACCAATTTTTCAAAGGTTTTTTTATCTATTTTTGCTGTTTCTTTGATTTCTGGCTGCTCTGAAAGGTACTGCTCAATAAGTTCATCAAAAACTTCTTGTTTCAAGAGATCGCTTTCTGTCTGATCTGCTAGAATTCTAAAATTAGGATCAATATCTACGCGATTAAAATTTTCTCGCAAAATTTTCTGTGTAAAGCTATCCATTGTGCCAATATCTGCATGAGGCAGCTTTTGTAGCGCCAGTTTAATCCGCTGTTTTTCTCCACTATCTTGTGATGTATAACTTGCTTTTTTTAAATCTTTTTCTAAACGCATACGTAATTCTGCCGCTGCTTTTTTAGTAAAAGTTGAAATGAATAAGCTTTCAATATCAATACCATTTTTTATTTTTTCAACAATTCGGTTTGCCATGACAAAGGTCTTTCCTGATCCGGCACTTGCTGAAACAAGTATATTATGTCCCTGACTATGTATTGCTTCTTCCTGTTCAGGTGTGAATTTTACTTCAGTCATTTACTGGACCTCCTTTCAACTCTTCAAGAATCTCTTTACGACTTTTTTGACCAACTTCACGGGCATAATCATTCATATGGCGGCTTGCTTCAAAACGACAAATTGATTTTAAAGGACAATAGCGGCAACCATGTACGTTACCGGATTTATCGATACCTTCTTTAGTCATCACAGGATTAATCGCTATTTCTCCTTCACGCAGTCGTTCTCCTGCACGAGCATAATGACTTTCGTTGAGCTTGATAAGACTTTCAAACTCCTCTTCACTGTAGACGTTATTTCGATTAATATTGACAACATCAATTTCTTGATTTACTTTATCCTTATACTCTTCGAGGATAAGGCCTTCATAGCGCATTTTTTTCGCTAATAATGCAGCTATTTCTCCTAAATAATCTACATCAGAAAGGTTGATGCTTTCGTTTTTTAACTGCAAATAAAGAGCGCCCCAAAGCTTTTGATCAGCATTCATTTGCTTGAGGACATCTAAATAAGTGAGAAACTGTAAACTTGTTCCATCATAGGCCGAGGCAAGATCAAATTTATGTTGACTAGATTTATAATCAATAGCACCAATACTATCATCAAAAAATTGATCTATTCTGTCAATCCTTCCACGTAAATTAATCTTGTCTATAGCAAAATTACCCAGTTCACTTTTCGGCAAACCAAAAGCACTCTCAGTTGCTAAAGTCTTCATCTGATCATTTTCCAAGCCTTTTTTCAAAACAACTGCAGTTTGCTTGACGATTTCTCCAAGATTGGCCCACGTAAATTGAGCAGTTGCATCTTGCGTGAAATAGCGAGCATAGGAAGTGTCAACCTCATGTAAAACACTTTCCAGGTGGTTGTCAAAATTTTCGCTCGTCAAGTTCGCTTGGTCTAGAAGCTTTTCAAAAACTTCATGGAAGAAATTGCCCACAACTTTTGAATTCAAATCAATATTTTCAAAACTTTCTAATCCCAAAGTTTGTTCTAAAAAATATTGATATTCACAGTTGTAAAAACGTTCAAAACTACTGACAGAAGCATGAATTTTATCACTGTAAATTTCTTTTACAGTCTCGGGAGTCAAGGGGACAGGTGCTATGTCTTGATCAAGATTGTAAATCAGACGTTGAAAGTCCGTATTTTCTTTAATAAGAATCCGGAATAAACTAGACCAAAAACTCTGTTTATCTTCAATTCCATCATTCTCCTCTTGAGCAAGGAGATGTTCAATTTTCCCGATATTTGCAATGAGGGAACGTGTATTTCCTATATGCGTTACAGTTTCCATGAGATTAACTGAAGAGACTTCACGTTTAACACTTTCTCCTGCTTTTGTATGTTCAATAAATAACTGCAATAATGCCGAGCTATCATCTTGCACATTCGCATAAATTTGAGGTGTAGAAAGTACAAGTTTTTCTGTTGCTGCATTGACTAAAGAGACACTTGTAAAGGTATTTTTACTAGAGTTCGTCACATTTAATTGTTCAATAAAACGAAAATCATCATGCGATACATTTTGGTTAATAGTTGCACGTTCTTCATCCGAAAGCAAGCTTGAATTTTTCTTGATTTTGGGAAAGTTAGCCATTGTCAGACCAATAGCATAGATGTACTTATTGGTTCTTGCTTCCACCAGTTCATAGTCTTTTATATTGACAACATCAACATTTGCAGGAATTTGACGATATTTCGCACCTTTCAGCCCCGCTAAAATCAACTCAAGAAATTCGAGTACTTTCATCTTTTGCTCAGCAAAAACAGCCTGAAACTCTTTTAAGTTAGAAAGCAGTAATTTCCAAACCTGTTCGTATTTATCTGCCAAGACGTGATTTTCTTCAGCTTCGGCTTGATTGTAAAGGAGATTCATATTCTCAAGAACATTACCTTCTTGGAGAAAAAGTTGAAATTGTTCAAGCCATTTGGATCCCGTTTTTTCTGAACTACCTATCAAAAACTTTTGGAGAGCTGAGGATTCACCAAGCATCTCTTCTCTTAAAGTTTCAACCTGCTCTAATTCTAAAAATTCACTTTCTTCAAAAGCAGTGGCAAATTTCTTTCTGCCTCGAATTTTATACTTGTTCACATAGTATTCAAAGTAATCTAAGGTATCTTGGCTAAAGTTTACACCGCTGTAAACCTTGCTTTTAAGGAGATTGACCACATCATTAGTACGATAATTGTTCTTTTTTATTGCATAAAGACTTTCTAAGAAAATAATCAAGGGATGCTGACTCATTGCTTCTTCCTGAGCATAGAAAAAAGGAATCTCATACAAATCAAAGATTTCTTGAACTGGTATTGCGTAAGCTCCCACATCACCAACCAATACCGTAAAGTCTTTAAATAAAGCGCCTTGAGCTATCTTTTGGCTGATATCTTTAGCAACGGCTTCGATTTCTGCCATCTGGTTTTCTGATTCCCAGATTTCAAAATGAGCTTTATCCTTAGTCTCCAATTCAATATTTTCTCTTTTTTGAAGAAAATTAGTTTCCAGTTCAATCAAACGTGTCAACTTATCATATACTTTATCTGGTTTTGTATTCGAAACAGAAGAGATTTGAGCAGAAAACTTATTGCGAAAACGTTGAATCATCTCTAGAGCATTCGTGTAAATCGACAAAGAAAAATCTGTCAACTTATAGTCTGATGAACGAGCATAGGTCCCAATGATGATTTCTGAACCTGCGGAATGAAGGGCAGAAATAAAACTTTCCTCTTCAGCAGTAAACCGCGTATACCCATCAATAATGATTACCGCATTATGTAACACCTGATTAAATTTTCCCTCATTTATACTTTGTATAAAATCTTGAAACTCTGAAAAATTAGCATAAGAGAGATTTAATTCATCTTCGAAACGTCCCAAAATTGCTGATAACTCCGCATTTTTGGGACTTTCTGGTAAATCTTCATATGTCAAATTCGCAGTTACTAATTCTGCACGCAAGTTTACCAACATTTCAAGAAAAGATGGTGAAGTTTGTAAACTATGATAAAGCGGCAATTCTTCTTTAGTAAAAGACTTCAAAACTTTACGAAAAAGCATACTCAATCCAGACTGACTGAGTTCGACTTTTTCATTTGTATTTTTTTCTTTACGATCAAAATAATACGGAAGCTGTTTGAAACGCGTGACTAAGAGGTCAAAAACGGCCGTATCTGCACCTAATGAAATACGCTCTAAAATTTCCTTTTCTTTTTCAAAAGACATTGAAGATGGAACAATATAATAAACTTTTTTCTCTTCTTTCAATGCCTGTTGAGCACGCTCCAAAAGAAATTGAGTTAGATCTTGTGTAATTTCAGTATAAATGATTTCCATAAAAAAAATAGACCTCACTTTCGTTAAGTCTATTCTAACATTTTTTAGTTTGTTCTGACAGGTGTAATAAGCTGTACGAAACTGTCTGTATCATTTTTAGGAAGAAGTGTAAAAGGACGAACGTTTGAAATGAAACGAATACGAACTTCTGGTTCTTTTATAACACGAAGCGCATCAATCAGATATTGTGGGTTAAAGCTGATTGCAATATCCTCACCAGTTTTTTCAATTGCTGTCAACTCTTCATGAACACTTCCCACTTCAGGAGAATTAGCTGTTGTAATTACTGAATCACCTGAAACAGTAAGTTTAACGGTACCATTTGCTGTTGCATTTGATAAGAGACGTGCACGCTCCATTGTACGACGTAAGGCAGCAACATCAAAGACTAAGTTTAAGCTATAGTCAGCTTCATTAGGAATTAAACGATTCGTATCAGGATAAGTTCCTTCAATTAGACGGCTGTAGTAGCTGATACGCTCGTTACGGAAGAGAATTTGATTATTCGCCAAAGAAATATCCAAATCTTCCTCATCATTAGTAAAGACATTTTTGAAACTTTGGATAGACTTACTAGGAAGAACGACATCAAAATCAGAACCATCATTCTCAAGAGCAAGTAAGCGTTGGCTCATACGATGTGAGTCAGTCGCAACAGCTTTGAGATTTTTCTTATCTGATAAGACCAAATGAACCCCAGTAAAAATAGGACGACTTTCTTGCGTACTTACAGCAAACACTGTTTCTGTAAAAATTTCTTTCAAAAAACCAACATTAATTTTAAGAGGTTTTTCTTGTGAAATTTCTTGAATACGTGGATAAATTTCTGCATCTTGTCCTTTTAAGGTAATTTCTGATTTACCAGAAGTAAGTAATACTTGCTTTTGTTCTAATTCTTCAAATTCTAAAGTAAGTTCTGGCATTTGGCTAACTACACTTTCAAAGAAAGAAGCTTCCAATAAGATACTGCCGGTACCAGAAATATTCATTCCAGCATCTTTATCAGTGGCTGGTAAAAAGTTCTCAATTGAAATTTGTCCATTAGAACCTGTTAGTGTGATTCCTTCAGCTGTAACTGTAATTTTTAATTTCGTTAAGGCAGGAATAGTAACTTTAGAACCAATTGCTTGTTTGGTAATTTTTAGTGCATTTTGAAAAGCTACTTTGTTAATTGAAAATTTTATCATGATAGTCCTTTTCTTTATTTATTTATATAAATATATTAGTAATAGTAGTAGGTCTTGTGAGTATGGGGATAAGCGCTAAAACATGAACTTTATTAAGTTTTCCACTGTGTATAAATAGAGGATAACTCAGGGGAAACTTTTGAAGTTTTCCACAGGCCATGTTTTATTGAAACAGTCGCTTGATGGCATCAATGTCTTTTTGTACATCAATATCATTCTTCATTTTTTCTGTTATTTGCTTGTGCGCATACATGACCGTCGTGTGATCACGCCCACCAAATTCATTACCAATAGCTGGAAGACTGAGCGCTAACAATTCTCGAATTAAATACATTGCAATTTGTCTTGGAAAGGCAATTTCTTTTGGACGTTTGGGCCCAATAAGATCAGCTGTTGACACATGATAGTATTTTGCAACCTCGTCTTGGATTTTTTTGACTGTCAAATTCGACAAAGGTTGCTGCGTATTACTTTTAAGAGAACGTAGTGCTTCACTAGCAGTATCAATGTTGACTACTGTTTGATTGTTCGTTTTTGCAACAAACTCTACACGATTAAGTGCACCTTCAAGTTCACGGACATTTGAATCAATTTGGCCAGCAATATAACTTAGAGTTTCTTGAGGGAACTCTAAGTTACTGCTCTCAGATTTAGTCTGGAGAATAGCCATACGTGTTTCATAGTCAGGTGCCGTGATGTCGGTCGTCAATCCCCATGAAAAACGAGTCACTAAACGTTCTTCAAGTTTATTAAGTTCTTGCGGTATACGGTCTGAAGTAAGGACGATTTGAGCACCACGATCATGAAGAGTATTGAAGGTATTGAAAAATTCGTTTTGGGTACCTTCTTTATCACTAAAGAATTGAACATCATCAAGAAGAAGTATATCTAAGTTACGATATGTTTCTTCAAATTTTGCCATCTGCCCTTTACGTGTTGCATTGACATAATCATTGACAAAAGTTTCTGCAGATACATATTTAACCTTAGAATGCGGATTGTCCTTCAGGATTTCATTCCCTATCGCATGCATCAAATGTGTTTTACCAAGTCCAGACCCACCGTAAATAAAGAGTGGATTATAGACATCACCAGGTTTATCGGCGACGGCAAAAGCAGCGGCTTTTGCCCATTTATTACCTTCACCTTGAATGTAATTATCAAAAATGTATTTTGGATTCAAGCGCGTGAAGTCTGGAGTTGCTAGAGCGGGTGCTTTATCAAGCCCGTCTGGCTCATTGACTTCTTGTTCAATCTTTTCTGAAACCTCTTCTTCTGAAAGTAAATTGAAACGAATTGGTCGATCAAAAATTTCAAACCCGGCTGTACTAATTAGTCCTTCCTGACTCCGCCAAAAATCTTTATGAAATTTAGCCCCCACGATAATGGTTGCTATATCATTTTCAATTTCTAACAGTTGAGCAGGCTCAATGAAGAAATCATAAGACTGCGGTTTGATATTTTTTTTCGCTAATTCTTTTACTCTCGTCCAAAATTCTTTTTTTTCTTTTTGGAGAGCCATATTTTTCCTCTAATATATTAAAATTAAGTAGAACCTATTATATCATGTTGATAACTATTTATCCACCGCTGTTGAAAAAAAAATAAAGTTTTCCACAGAAGTGGATAAATATCCCCAAAACTGTGGATAATGTGGAGAGAGGAAAAGTTTTCCACAAAAGCTAAAGGCTATAACAAGCGTTTCTAAAGTTTTCCACAAAAAAGGAAAACAATATTTTTGTGAGTAAACCTTGGGATAAAAAAATCCACAGTAAATTTACTGTGAATTTTTTGTGAGTTTATTCAGTAGTTCTTCGAGTTTTTCTAGACTTTCAAAGTACAATTCAAGTTTTCCCTTTTGAAGCTTTTCATTATATGAAATTTTATTACTTATACCTAAACATTTTGTAAGTTCTTTTTCCTTTTCTACTATATAAATACTTTTTTTGTTACTGATTTTTTTATTTGAATCTTTTTGGTAAATAAGATCTTCAAGTTGACGGACATTAAGTTTTTCTTGAATGGTCTTGTGAGCTAAGAAAACTTGCTTTTCTTTATTTTCTTCAGCAAGAAGTGTCCGAGCGTGAGCCAAACTAATTTTTTTTCCTTCTAATAGAAGAAGTATTTCTTGAGGAAGTTTCAAAATTCGCAGGAGATTAGAAATGTAAGAGCGAGATTTGCCGAGATGCTTAGCGACTTCATCATGAGTCATTGAACTTTTCTCTATAATTTTCTTGATGCTTTCAGCTTCGTCTAATGGACTCATATCATCGCGTTGTAAGTTTTCTAAAATAGAAAGCACCATCATGTCATTATCAGAATAAGAACGAATAATCGCTGGAATCTTATCAAGATTTGCCAGCTTTGATGCACGTAAACGTCGTTCTCCAGCAAGAAGCTCGTAGCCAAAGAGATTACTTTTACGAACAATAATAGGTTGAAGTACACCATTAACTTCTATAGAGTGCGATAATTCATTTAATTTATCACTATCAAAATTTCTACGTGGTTGATAAGGGTTTTTACTAATATCTTCTATATTTAGTTGATAAATTTTTTCTTCCATGTGCTAATAGTACCATAAAATAGAAAAAACAAGAATAAAGCAAAAAAAAAATAGATAGAAGAACGTGACAACGGCGGGGTTTTCCGAACGAAGGCAAAAAAAAACAGAAAAAAGGACAGTTTATTCTTGACAGAAGGGAGTGAGTTTGATAGAATATAATAGTTGTCGCGAGAGAGCACATCTCAAGTGAGAGCGATAGACCTTTGAAAACTGAATAAAGTAGAATGACTATATGCGAGAAGTTAACTTCTTGTATACCAACTGTCAATTCAATAATGAAAGACAAAACAACAGCCAGTTCATTTGATGAACTAAATTTAAATGAGAGTTTGATCCTGGCTCAGGACGAACGCTGGCGGCGTGCCTAATACATGCAAGTCGAGCGATGATTGAAGATAGCTTGCTATTTTCATGAAGAGCGGCGAACGGGTGAGTAACGCGTGGGAAATCTGCCGAGTAGCGGGGGACAACGTTTGGAAACGAACGCTAATACCGCATAACAATGAGAATCGCATGATTCTTATTTGAAAGAAGCAATTGCTTCACTACTTGATGATCCCGCGTTGTATTAGCTAGTTGGTAGTGTAAAGGACTACCAAGGCGATGATACATAGCCGACCTGAGAGGGTGATCGGCCACACTGGGACTGAGACACGGCCCAGACTCCTACGGGAGGCAGCAGTAGGGAATCTTCGGCAATGGGGGCAACCCTGACCGAGCAACGCCGCGTGAGTGAAGAAGGTTTTCGGATCGTAAAACTCTGTTGTTAGAGAAGAACGTTAAGTAGAGTGGAAAATTACTTAAGTGACGGTATCTAACCAGAAAGGGACGGCTAACTACGTGCCAGCAGCCGCGGTAATACGTAGGTCCCAAGCGTTGTCCGGATTTATTGGGCGTAAAGCGAGCGCAGGTGGTTTCTTAAGTCTGATGTAAAAGGCAGTGGCTCAACCATTGTGTGCATTGGAAACTGGGAGACTTGAGTGCAGGAGAGGAGAGTGGAATTCCATGTGTAGCGGTGAAATGCGTAGATATATGGAGGAACACCGGAGGCGAAAGCGGCTCTCTGGCCTGTAACTGACACTGAGGCTCGAAAGCGTGGGGAGCAAACAGGATTAGATACCCTGGTAGTCCACGCCGTAAACGATGAGTGCTAGCTGTAGGGAGCTATAAGTTCTCTGTAGCGCAGCTAACGCATTAAGCACTCCGCCTGGGGAGTACGACCGCAAGGTTGAAACTCAAAGGAATTGACGGGGGCCCGCACAAGCGGTGGAGCATGTGGTTTAATTCGAAGCAACGCGAAGAACCTTACCAGGTCTTGACATACTCGTGCTATCCTTAGAGATAAGGAGTTCCTTCGGGACACGGGATACAGGTGGTGCATGGTTGTCGTCAGCTCGTGTCGTGAGATGTTGGGTTAAGTCCCGCAACGAGCGCAACCCTTATTACTAGTTGCCATCATTAAGTTGGGCACTCTAGTGAGACTGCCGGTGATAAACCGGAGGAAGGTGGGGATGACGTCAAATCATCATGCCCCTTATGACCTGGGCTACACACGTGCTACAATGGATGGTACAACGAGTCGCCAACCCGCGAGGGTGCGCTAATCTCTTAAAACCATTCTCAGTTCGGATTGCAGGCTGCAACTCGCCTGCATGAAGTCGGAATCGCTAGTAATCGCGGATCAGCACGCCGCGGTGAATACGTTCCCGGGCCTTGTACACACCGCCCGTCACACCACGGAAGTTGGGAGTACCCAAAGTAGGTTGCCTAACCGCAAGGAGGGCGCTTCCTAAGGTAAGACCGATGACTGGGGTGAAGTCGTAACAAGGTAGCCGTATCGGAAGGTGCGGCTGGATCACCTCCTTTCTAAGGAATATAAAAAAGATGTCTTCTACTTTATTCAGTTTTGAGGGGTCTATAAAGACCAAACAAGCAGTCTTTTGATGCAAGATAGAGAAGATTGCGTTGAGAGAAGGGGCCTTAGCTCAGCTGGGAGAGCGCCTGCTTTGCACGCAGGAGGTCAGCGGTTCGATCCCGCTAGGCTCCATAAGATACGAAAGTGTCTTGTCAACGAAGACGTTAAAATAGGAATTGATCATTGAAAACTAAATAACAATATCTTATAACGATAAATAAACCGAGAAATGTTTTAAACATTTCTGTAAAGCTGCGAATTATTTTAAATAGTTCGAAAAAACTTATACTTGTTTTAATGGCAAAGTTAATAAGGGCGCACGGTGGATGCCTTGGCATTAAGAGCCGATGAAGGACGTGACTAACGACGATATTCTAGGGGGAGCAGTAAGTACGCATTGATCCCTAGGTCTCCGAATGGGGAAACCCACTATGTTATGCATAGTATCCGTAAGTGAATACATAGCTTACGCGAAGGTAACGCAGAGAACTGAAACATCTAAGTACCTGCAGGAAGAGAAAGTAAAAACGATTTCCTAAGTAGCGGCGAGCGAACGGGAAACAGGCCAAACCAAGAAGCTTGCTTCTTGGGGTTGTAGGACTGCAACGTGGACTTAAAGTCTATAGAAGAATTACCTGGGAAGGTAAGCCAAAGAGAGTAATAGCCTCGTATTTGAAATAGACTTTATACCTAGCAGTATCCTGAGTAGGGCTGGACACGCGAAATCCAGTTTGAATCCGGGAGGACCATCTCCCAAGCCTAAATACTCCTTAATGACCGATAGTGAACCAGTACCGTGAGGGAAAGGTGAAAAGAACCCCGGGAGGGGAGTGAAATAGCACCTGAAACCGTGTGCCTACAAGAAGTTCGAGCCCGTCAATGGGTGAGAGCGTGCCTTTTGTAGAATGAACCGGCGAGTTACGTTATGATGCGAGGTTAAGCTGAAGAGGCGGAGCCGTAGCGAAAGCGAGTCTGAATAGGGCGCTTTAGTATCATGATGTAGACCCGAAACCTAGTGACCTATCCATGAGCAGGTTGAAGGTGCGGTAAGACGCACTGGAGGACCGAACCAGGACACGTTGAAAAGTGTTTGGATGACTTGTGGATAGCGGAGAAATTCCAAACGAACTGGGAGATAGCTGGTTCTCTCCGAAATAGCTTTAGGGCTAGCGTCGCAATTTAAGTGTATTGGAGGTAGAGCACTGTTTGGATGAGGGGCCCATCTCGGGTTACCAATTTCAGATAAACTCCGAATGCTAATACACATGTGCGGCAGTCAGACTGCGAGTGCTAAGATCCGTAGTCGAAAGGGAAACAGCCCAGACCACCAGCTAAGGTCCCAAAATATATGTTAAGTGGAAAAGGATGTGGGGTTGCACAGACAACTAGGATGTTAGCTCAGAAGCAGCTATCATTCAAAGAGTGCGTAATAGCTCACTAGTCGAGTGACCCTGCGCCGAAAATGTACCGGGGCTAAACATATTACCGAAGCTGTGGATTTAATATTAATTAAATGGTAGGAGAGCGTTGTAATCAGCGATGAAGGTATACCGTGAGGGGTGCTGGAGCGATTACAAGTGAGAATGCCGGTATGAGTAGCGCAAGATAAGTGAGAATCTTATCCACCGTAAGACTAAGGTTTCCAGGGGAAGGCTCGTCCGCCCTGGGTTAGTCGGGACCTAAGGCGAGGCCGAAAGGCGTAGTCGATGGACAACAGGTTGATATTCCTGTACTAGTATTGTTAGTGATGGAGGGACGCAGTAGGCTAAAGGGAGCCAGTTAATGGATTCTGGTCTAAGCAGTGAGGTGTGGAATGTGTCAAATGCATTTTCCTTTAACATTGAGCTGTGATGGGGAAGCAACTACGGTTGCGAAGCCCTTGATGTCACACTGCCAAGAAAATCTTCTAGCGTTTAATTCAATACTACCCGTACCGCAAACCGACACAGGTAGTCGAGGCGAGTAGCCTCAGGTGATCGAGAGAACTCTCGTTAAGGAACTCGGCAAAATGACCCCGTAACTTCGGGAGAAGGGGTGCTGTAGAAATACAGCCGCAGTGAAAAGATCCAAGCAACTGTTTATCAAAAACACAGCTCTCTGCTAAACCGCAAGGTGATGTATAGGGGGTGACGCCTGCCCGGTGCTGGAAGGTTAAGAGGAGGGGTTAGCTTAGGCGAAGCTCTGAATTGAAGCCCCAGTAAACGGCGGCCGTAACTATAACGGTCCTAAGGTAGCGAAATTCCTTGTCGGGTAAGTTCCGACCCGCACGAAAGGCGTAATGATTTGGATACTGTCTCAACGAGAGACTCGGTGAAATTTTAGTACCTGTGAAGATGCAGGTTACCCGCGACAGGACGGAAAGACCCCATGGAGCTTTACTGCAGATTGATATTGAGTACCTGTGAAGCATGTACAGGATAGGTAGGAGACTTTGACCTTGGGACGCTAGTTTCAAGTGAGTCGCTGTTGGGATACTACCCTTGCTTCATGGTTGCTCTAACCCACACGCATAATCGGCGTGGGAGACAGTGTCTGTCGGGCAGTTTGACTGGGGCGGTCGCCTCCTAAAGAGTAACGGAGGCGCCCAAAGGTTCCCTCAACATGGTTGGAAATCATGTGTAGAGTGTAAAGGTATAAGGGAGCTTGACTGCGAGAGCTACAACTCGAGCAGGTAGGAAACTAGGGCTTAGTGATCCGGTGGTACCGCATGGAAGGGCCATCGCTCAACGGATAAAAGCTACCCTGGGGATAACAGGCTTATCTCCCCCAAGAGTTCACATCGACGGGGAGGTTTGGCACCTCGATGTCGGCTCGTCGCATCCTGGGGCTGTAGTCGGTCCCAAGGGTTGGGCTGTTCGCCCATTAAAGCGGCACGCGAGCTGGGTTCAGAACGTCGTGAGACAGTTCGGTCCCTATCCGTCGCGGGCGTAGGAAATTTGAGAGGATCTGCCCTTAGTACGAGAGGACCGGGGTGGACTTACCGCTGGTGTACCAGTTGTTCCGCCAGGAGCACCGCTGGGTAGCTATGTAGGGAAGGGATAAGCGCTGAAAGCATCTAAGTGCGAAGCCCACCTCAAGATGAGATTTCCCATTCTTTATGAATTAAGAGCCCTGAGAGATGATCAGGTTGATAGGCTGGAAGTGGAAGTCCTGCGAGGGATGGAGCGGACCAGTACTAATAGCTCGAGGACTTTACCAAGTAATAGAACATATGAGTTTAGCTTTACTTATTTATCAAGAAATTGTTATTTAGTTTTGAGTGTTCAATACATTCAGACCATGATTTGGTATTCATTGCATAGGAGATACACCTGTTCCCATGTCGAACACAGAAGTTAAGTCCTATTACGCCGGAAGTAGTTGGGGGTTGCCCCCTGTGAGATATGGTAAATGCCAAGTTTATATGGTCCGTTGGTCAAGGGGTTAAGACACCGCCTTTTCACGGCGGTAACACGGGTTCGAATCCCGTACGGACTATATTCTCAATTCCCGATTTATGATCGGGTTTTGTTTTATGCGGATTAGCTCAGTTGGTAGAGCGCACGACTGTTAATCGTGTTGTCGTCGGTTCGAGCCCGACATCCGCAGTCAAGTAAATCAGCCTCTGGCTGTTTTTTTGTTGTGTTATAATAGTAGATACTGAAGGAAGTAATATATTATGCAAAAACGATATACAACATGGAATGAATATTTAAGAGGAACTTTTGGTGAAAAAATTTTTAAGGTTCCTATTGATGCTGGGTTTGACTGTCCTAATCGTGATGGCACGGTGGCACATGGGGGCTGTACATTTTGTACCGTTTCTGGTTCAGGAGATTTGATATTGGAGCCTGATGCTCCCATCGCGGAGCAATTTCGTGTGGAAGTTGAAGCTTTTCATAAAAAATGGCCTGGTGTAAAAAAATATATTGCTTATTTTCAAAACTTTACAAATACGCATGCGCCAGTTGAGGTTTTGCGTGAACGTTTTGAAGAGGCTGTTAACCAACCAGATGTTGTAGGTATCTCAATTGGAACACGGCCAGATTGTCTCCCTCCTGATGTGATAGACTATCTGGCTGAACTTAATGAGCGCATGGAAGTTTGGATTGATTTAGGACTTCAAACCACATTCGAACAGACAAGTGATTTAATTAATCGAGCGCATGATTACCAGACATATACGGATGCTGTAACTCGTCTACGTGAACATAATATTAATGTCTGTGTCCATTTGATTAATGGGTTACCCGGTGAAACACATGAAATGATGTTAGAAAACGTACGCCGTATGATTTTGGATTCTGATATTCAGGGCGTAAAACTCCATCTGTTGCATTTAATGAAAAATACACGTATGCAACGTGATTATCATGATGGACGTCTGCAACTTTTGTCTCAGGATGAATATGTACAGATAATTTGTGATCAGCTTGAGATGATACCTAAAGAAATTGTTATTCATCGTCTCACTGGTGATGCACCTCGGGATGCTTTGATTGGTCCAATGTGGTCATTAAATAAGTGGGAGGTACTGAACGCAATTGATCGTGAAATGGAACGACGTGGCTCTGTTCAGGGGTGTAAAAATATTAGAGAAGTGGAGAAGATTACCTATGCTTAGACCAGTTGAGATGGCACATCAGATGTTATCTAAAACAATTAAGCCTGGTGATGTTGTTGTTGATGCTACGATGGGGAATGGTTGGGATACGGCCTTTCTTGCAAATTTGACGGATAATGTTTATGCCTTTGATGTACAAAAGGAAGCCTTGATTTCGACACAAGCTTTATTACAAGAAAAAAACTTAGAAGCTAAGTTAATATTAGATGGCCACGAAACTATTGATAAGTACGTTTCTGACTCTGTAAAAGCTGCTATTTTTAACTTAGGTTATTTGCCTCGGGCAGATAAATCGGTTATTACACAGCCCAGTACGACTTTAAGAGCTTTAGATATCCTAAAAGAAAAACTTCTTCCTCATGGGCAGATTATGATTGTGGTTTATTACGGACATGAAGGAGGACAACGTGAAAAAGACGCTGTACTTGCCTGGGCAAGTACACTTCCACAAGCACAATGGCATGTAATGAAATATGAGCCTCTGAACCAAATTCATACACCGCCTTTTTTGATTTGTATTGAAAAACGATAGAACACGTGGGACGTGTTTTATTTTTTTTAGACTCTCTATTTTGTTAGAATGAAAGTGTGATAAAAATGAGTTAAAAATAAATTTTTGAAAGAAGCAAAAGTCAATTATAAGTTTTCTTCATTATTTTTAAGCTTAATGTATCGATAGTAAATATAAAATTCAAAAATCTATGTTAAAAAGTGCATAAAATTAAATGATAGATAAGAATAATACATTGATATTTACTTATAATAATGTTAAAATAAGAAGATTTTTATTTAATGTTTATTTTGGAGGCTGAAATGGAAGGAATTTTACTCGCTCTTGTCCCAATGTTCGCATGGGGATCTATTGGTTTTGTATCAAATAAAATCGGTGGAACAGCAAAACAGCAAACTTTAGGGATGACTTTTGGAGCCTTTGTCTTTGCTCTAATTGTATTTCTTATCCGTCAACCCCAATTAAGTTTTCCTATCTTTCTTATTGGCTTTATTGGTGGTTTTATTTGGGCCATTGGCCAAAGCGGACAGTTTCACTCCATGAAATATCTTGGTGTATCCGTAGCGGGCCCCTTATCTGCGGGCTCACAACTTGTTTTGGCAGCCATAATTGGAGTCTTTATCTTCCATGAGTGGACTCAAAATATTCAATATACATTAGGATTTATTGCTATTCTAGCTTTAGTTATTGGCTTTTATTTTTCTGCGAAGAGAGATCCTGAAAATTCCATTGCAGTAGAAAAGCATCATTACGTCAGGGGCTTGATTTGCCTAGCTTATTCAACCTTGGCCTATGTTTCTTATGTTATTTTGTTTAATAATTTATCGGACCTTTGGTTTAATATCCATTTTGATACATTGACAATTATTTTTCCAATGTCGATTGGAATGGTGGTTGGAGCTTTTGTTCTTTCTGGTGGGGATGTAAAAATGGAAGCTGTAGTTTTTAAAAATATTTCTGTCGGATTAATGTGGGGCATAGGTAATGTCTTCATGTTGCTTGCAGCTTCACTGGCAGGAAATGCTATTGCTTTTTCTTTCTCACAATTAGGAGTAATCATTTCAACAATTGGGGGTATTCTCTTTTTAGGCGAGAAAAAAACAAAGAAGGAATTAGGCTATATTATAGTAGGTACAGTATTGTTTATTATTGGAGCTGTTTTGCTTGCTATTGTAAAAGCAAAGGGTATCAATAATTGATGTGCTAAAAGAATTTAGAGACAAGATGGTAGAGGAGTGATATGAATATTTTTCGTAAAAGAGTAGTTCAAGAAAAAAGTGAAATGAAACGTACTCTTAATTCTATGGACTTAACTTTACTAGGTTTAGGATCAATGGTGGGGGCAGGTATTTTTACCTTTACCGGTGTTGGTGTAGCTTTGATTGCTGGACCTTCACTTATTATATCCATTATTATTGCGGGAATTGCTGTAGGTTTATCAGCTCTAATTTTTGCTGAATTTGCTTCACGTGTGCCCAGTCGTGGGGGCCCATACGGCTATATTTATGCTGTTTTTGGAGAATTTCCAGCTTGGATTGTAGGATGGCTTTTAGCAATCGAATTTTTTACCACAATCTCAATAGTTGCCAAGTCATGGAGTGGTTATTTCAAAGGACTACTGCATCTGCAACTTCCTTCTGAATTGGATGGCTCATTCGGCCATACTTCAGGTTTTTCTATTGATTTAATACCGATGCTGGTCGTTACTGCAATAACAGTTATGATTTTCTTAAATACTCGAACAGTATCACATTTGAATAACACTCTAGTCGTTTTAAAATTTTCAGCATTAATTGTTTTTGCTATTGTTGGTCTTTTTTATCTGGAACCTGCAAATTGGTCTAATTTTGCCCCTTTTGGTTTGGGTTCTTTAGTGGGTGGTCAATCGGGTATCTTACCAGGTGCTTCGATGCTCTTTATTGCTTTTATAGGATATGAAACTGTGTCTACAGCGGTAGACGAGGCTGAAAACCCTCGCCGAAATATCCCTTATGGCGTAATTAGTTCACTTTTTGTTGCGGTTGTCTTTTATATTATTGTTACGTTGGTACTTACAGGAACAGTCCCTTATTATAAGTTAAATGTTACAAATTCTATTGCTTTTGCTCTTGCTTATCTTGGGGTTGAATGGGCAGCAACCTACATTTCTATTATAGCGGTGATTACTCTGCTCAGTGTTGCGCTCACCATGTCCTATGCCCTATCACGCTTGCTTTATTCCATGAGTCGTGATGGTCTTTTACCGCCAAAACTTAGTAAAATCTCACCTAAGAATCAAACACCAATTAACGCAACGCTCGTTATCGGAGGTGTATCGATGTTGATAGCTGGCTTTGTTCCTATGTCTTATCTCAGTCAGTTTTTGAGTTTATCTACATTATTGTATCTAATTGTTTTAGCTCTTGGTTTGTTAAAGTTACGTAAAGATCAAGGAATGCCACACCCTAATGAATTCAAAACTCCACTGGTACCTCTACTCCCTATATTATCAATCATTGTTAATGGCTTTCTGATTGTACACTACCATACGCAGATATGGCTTTTTCTGCTCATCTTACTTATGATTGCCGCTGCTTTCTATTTTATTTACAGCTATCATCATTCTAAGCTAGAAAATTCGACAAATTAAAAAAAACTTTCTTGACATTCAAGAAAGTTTTTTTAATCAGAGTTTTTCGTTTACAAAACGGACGAATTTATTCCACATCACGACAAAGACATTCGCACGCTCTACATCGCCCTTAGCTGTAAGAGGGAAATGATAACCTGAAAAACCTGGAAGATAACCAAGATTATCTTTTTGTGCAGCTGTAGCCTGAACTAACTCCTCGCCTTTTTTGATTGGTGCCTCAATATATGTTTTAGGGTCACGGTCAAAGGTAATCGAAATTGCGTTCATGTCTGCTGTACCATTTTTTAAAGGAACAACAGCGGAGAAATTATCTCTAGCTATAAGATCAATACTGTTTTTCTTACCGTCTCGTACGGGAAGTTTAGGGAAATCGCTGAGTTGCTCTTCCTTACTAATAATATCTGCATTCGTCCAAGAAGCATAAACTTGGTTCATAAGGTCATTAGTAAGCATAAAAGGAGTAGAATTATCGACAGAAGGATCTTTAGCTTCTAAAATAACAGTAATGATACGGAAACCATTTTGAACTGTTGTAGCAGCAAAGCAGTCGACATAAAATGAGGTTGAACCAGTTTTAAGACCATCTACACCAGCACGTGTTGTTGTAAAACCAGGTAACATTTGGTTAGTATTTGCTAGGGTAGTTTCAGAATGACCACCCTTATCAAATGCAAGTTCTGTTTTTTCGGTAATTTTTAATATTTCAGGGTAATCTTTCAAGAGATGTGTACACATGATGGCAACATCTTGAGCACTCATAGTATTGGCATCATTTTCCGTAGAACCCGGATAAATATTTTCACCGAGTTCGCTATTTGGGAGTCCAGAAGAAGAATAAAGTTTAGCATCTGTAATACCCCACTCTTTCAGTTGAGCCATCATCATATCAATAAATTTAGGTTCAGAGCCTGCTATTTTTTCTGCCAAAGCTATAGCAGCGGAATTAGCAGAAGGCAAAAGCAAAGCATTAAGTAAATCTTTGACTGTGATTTCAGTTCCTTCAGCAAGTGGGATGTTACTCGCATTGCTGTTCATTGTCAAATTATAGGCATAGTCAGAAATAGGTACTTTTGTATCCCAAGCAATTTTTTTCTCGTCAACACTCTTATAGACTAAGTATGCAGTTAAAAGTTTAGTGATTGAAGCAATGCGCGTGCTTGAATCTGTTGCATTTTGGCTATAAAGAACTTTGCCACTGTTTGCGTCTACAGCAATAGAAGATTTAGCTGCTACAGAAAAATTATCAGCTTGAGCATTTACAGTAGCCAAAGGAGAGAATAAAAGAAGTACAGAAAGGAAGGTAATCAAGATTTTTTTCATGTTTCTATTTTACCATACCAGCTAAATAAGGTCTAATGTATTTTAAGGAAAGTTAAGTCTTTTAACTCACGCAATTGGATATATAATGACAGATCAGAGGTTTCACGTAAAACATTGTTAATTTTATAAATGAAGCTACATCAATATTGGCTATTTAAGATAAAGAAGTCAATGAAGTTTACTTCTACTGTAAACTTCATTGACAGTACAACTATTTAATATATCATGTTCTTGCGAGAAGAGACTACAGATGATGCTAGCTAATAATTTAGTAGAGGAAGGAAAATGAAGCAATTACTATGATTTTTCACTTGATATTATAAAGGCGTCCCACAGTTTATGAAGCAAGTCAAGAATAGTCAGTACTTGGAAAGCAAACAAGGCGTACTCTCTGTTATTGATAATATTTACGGACTTCATCCCACTCTTTTCATTAGTATTTATCCCCTTAGTCTTCTTAGATTTTTAGTTTTTGGCTAACCTGATACCTCATTTCTCCATCAAGTAAAGTTAACAGATATCCTCTTTTTATAAAGAATTATCAGGAGCGCGTGACAGGATTCAAAATGAAAATATTTTTGTAAAGAAATACTTTTCTTCAAAATCTGCAAAATAAAGTTGACAGAGTGTTGAAATTTTGATAAGATATTAAACGGTACTTTTTATATTTGGTCCTAATAAGGAGAACTTGTATAAGTTGCCAAACTTCTTGTCAGAACTTGGATTAAGCGACCATATACTGACATTCCAACTTTATAAAAAAACAGAAAGGATTGTTTATTCATTTTATTTCGCTTTGCGGTTCTCCGTAAATAAAAGGGATAAGCAGACAGAAAAATGCCTACTATTAACCAATTGGTGCGTAAAGGTCGTCACTCTAAAGTGGAAAAATCTAACTCACCTGCATTGAACATCGGCTATAACAGTCGTAAAAAACTCCAAACTAAAGTAGCAAGCCCACAAAAACGTGGTGTTGCAACTCGTGTTGGAACAATGACTCCGAAAAAACCTAACTCAGCGCTCCGTAAATTCGCTCGTGTACGTTTGTCTAACCTTATCGAGGTTACAGCATACATCCCAGGTATCGGTCACAACTTGCAAGAACACAGCGTCGTACTTCTTCGTGGTGGACGTGTGAAAGACTTGCCAGGGGTACGTTACCACATCGTTCGTGGTGCACTTGATACAGCTGGTGTAACAGATCGTAAACAAAGCCGTTCTAAATACGGTACTAAAAAACCAAAAGCGTAATTGAAAGGAGATAAGAAGAATGCGTAAAAATCGTGCCCCAAAACGTGAAGTTTTGGCAGATCCAATGTACAACTCAGTAGTAGTAACACGTCTTATCAACCGCGTTATGCTTGATGGTAAACGTGGCGTTTCTACAAACATCGTTTACGGAGCTTTCAAACAAATTGAAGAAGCTACTGGAAACAACCCACTTGAAGTTTTCGAAACAGCTATGGAAAATATCATGCCTGTTCTTGAAGTTCGCGCTCGTCGTGTTGGTGGTTCTAACTATCAAGTCCCAGTTGAAGTTCGTCCAGAACGTCGTACAACTCTCGGACTCCGTTGGTTGGTAACAATTGCTCGTAACCGTGGTGAACACACTATGCAAGACCGTCTTGCAAAAGAAATTCTTGATGCTGCAAACAACACAGGTGCTGCAGTTAAGAAACGTGAAGACACACACAAAATGGCAGAAGCAAACCGTGCGTTCGCTCACTTCCGTTGGTAAGAAGATGACCCTTGGTCGTTATTCTAGAAAAAGCTTGACTTTATGGTCAAGCTTTTTTATTTGCAAAGATAAGAAAATAAAAAAATATACACATTTACATAACAAAAATATGAGAAAAAAGCTACAAAAAACACTTAAACACCTTGCAGATTTGATGAATTTGTAGTAAAATAAGGCGAAAACACTTTCAAACTTAAGGAGTATATTACACAATATGAAAAAATTGTCTAAAACCGCCTATGGCGGTGTCGCAGGGAAAGATTACCTCCCTTATGAAGATGGACGCAAAAAGAGTGCTGGCAACCCAGTTGTAATTGTTATTGGTATTATTTTGGCCATTCTTTTCGCAGCATCTACTGCTTATTCAGGAATGCGTGCTGGTTTAACAGTAGCTGCAGGTATCCCTGGTGCTATTCTTGGTTCAGGACTTTTGTCAATTTTTATCCGTAAAAATAACTTCCTGATGAAGAATATCCTTCAGTCAATGGCAACAGGTGGTGAATCAATTGCTTCAGGTCTCATCTTTGTCTTACCAGCAGTTATCCTTATCGGGCAACAGGTCTCTTTCTTTGAAGGTGTCATTGTTGGTGTTTCTGCGGTTCTTGTATCTCTTGGTATTTTATCATTTGTTCAAGACTATCTCTTAGTTGAAGAACATGGCACACTTGTTTATCCAGAAGCGATGGCTATTTCAGAAACACTTGTTGCTTCTTCAACAGGTGGTAACTCGCTTAAATACATGGGGATTGGTTTTGGTGTTGGTGGACTTATTACTGCATTCACTTCAGCAGTTTTTGGTGTTGTGAACAACGTTGTAAGCTATACAAACGAAACTTTCTACAAATGGAAACTTGAAATTGAAGTAAATCCAATGCTTGCTGCTATCGGATTTATTGTTGGACTTGAGGTTGCGGTAATGATGTTTGCCGGTTCAATCCTCGCTAACTTTGGTATCGCTCCATTGATTGGTTACTTCTCAGAAATGGCTGGAAACGGTCATCATGTTTGGAATGATCCATCTACTTCAATCCAAGCTATGAATTTTGCTGCAATCTCAGGATCATATGTTAAATACATTGGTGCGGGGATGATGATTTCTGGTGGTATGATTGGGGCAATCCGTCTTATCCCAACAATCATCAACTCTGTTAAAGCAACACTCGATGGACGTAAGAATGCCGAAGCTGGAGAACGTGATTCACTTGGTATCTTCGCTATCCTTATTGGTATTGTTGCAACATTTGTTGTTGGTTTCATCATTTCTGGCGGGAACATCGCTATGACTTTCCTTGCTGGTATTCTTTCAATCGTTCTTTCAATGTTGTTCATCATCGTTGCAGGACGCTTGACAGGTACAATCGGTACATCTAACTTGCCAGTATCTGGTATGACAATTGCCTCACTCGTTATCTTGACTCTTGTTTTCTTGACAATGGGTTGGACATCAAGTGCAAACCTTAAATCACTCTTGCTCTTCGGTACTTTCATCGTTGTAGCGATTTCTGTAGCTGGTGGTTATACACAAGCTCAAAAAGTTACCTTCATCACTGGTGGTAACAAATATGAAGTACGTCGTTTCTTCCTCGTTGCTGCTGTTCTTGGTGTGGTAGTCGTAACAGGAGTTATCGTATTACTTCGTGATCAACTAGCATTGACTGGTGATGCAGCTCAGTTTGCTTTGCCACAAGCAAACTTGATGGCTACTTTGACTGATGGTATCATCGGTGGAGAACTCCCATGGCACATGATCATTGCTGGTATCGTGTTCGGTATTATCCTTTACATGATTAAAGTTCCAGTTATGACTTTCGCGATTGGTTTCTACCTTCCAATTTCAACAACATCAATCATTCTTATCGGTGCTTTAGTTCGTATTTTGGTGGAAGTTCTTGGTAAGAAAGACACAGAAGCTGTTCAAGAAGAACGTATGTCATCAGGTGTATCTCTATCTTCTGGTTTAGTTGCAGGTGCATCAATTATTGGTCTATTGGGTATTATCCTTCAAGTTTCAGGAGTTGTAACTCCTGGCACACCTACAGGATTTATTGGCTCTAACGCTATGGCTTGGGTCCTTATGGTTATCTTAATCATTGCGATTGTGGCACCATTGATGTCAATCAAGAAAGCTCCGGCTGCTGAGAAGTCAGATGAGTAATAAAAAGAATAAAGATGATATTTCAGATGAAAATCTGAATATGATTTTCCGAAAAAAAGACAAAGTGCTATTTGAATGGCATGAAGGTCGGATTCGGATTTATAAAGATCAAAAGCATTGGACACAAAATCTTATGCGTAAGATGGGGGCGAAAATACCTCAACGTACGTACATGTCTTTGGATGAATATGGTACACTTGTTTTTAGCATGATCGATGGTAAAACAACCGTAAAGGAAATAGGAGAAGCACTGAGTGCACAGCACGAAGAAGCCTCTCAACAACTCTATGAGCGTCTTTTCCTGTACCTTAATCATTTAGAATCTGTCGAAAGATGGATTGAGATTGTTGAAAAAGGGGAATAGTCTCCTTTTTCTTTTTTTGACAAAAATTTTTCATGAAGAAGAAGTAAGTCTTTTTGAAAAAAGCTTAAATTTTATTTAAAAATAGTTGAAAGATGAAAATAGAACTATAAAAACCTTTATTATTATGATATAATGGGGTGTAAAACTAAAAATTAATTAGGAGAAAACTATGGCTCGCGAATTTTCACTTGAAAATACTCGTAATATCGGTATCATGGCTCACGTCGATGCCGGTAAAACAACTACCACTGAACGTGTCCTTTACTATACTGGTAAAATTCACAAAATCGGTGAAACTCACGAAGGTGCATCACAAATGGACTGGATGGAGCAAGAACAAGAACGTGGTATCACTATCACTTCTGCTGCGACAACTGCCCAATGGAAAGGCAACCGCGTAAACATTATTGATACACCAGGTCACGTGGACTTCACAATCGAAGTACAACGTTCACTCCGTGTTCTTGACGGTGCGGTAACTGTACTTGATGCTCAATCAGGTGTTGAACCACAAACTGAAACAGTTTGGCGTCAAGCAACTGACTATGGGGTTCCACGTATCGTTTTTGCTAATAAAATGGATAAAATCGGTGCTGATTTCTTCTACTCACTTTCTACATTGCACGATCGTTTAGGCGCTAACGCTCATCCAATTCAAATCCCAATCGGATCTGAAGAAGACTTCGTTGGTATCATTGACTTGGTAACTATGCGTGCAGAAATCTATACTAACGACCTTGGTACAGATATCCGTGACGAAGAAATCCCAGCAGAATACATGGAACAAGCTGAAGAATGGCGTACAAAACTTATCGAAGCTATCGCTGAAACAGACGATGACTTGATGGAAAAATACTTTGCAGGTGAAGAAATCACTGAAGCAGAGTTGAAAGCTGCTATTCGTAAAGCAACAATCAATGTTGAATTCTACCCAATGCTTGCAGGTTCTGCCTTCAAGAACAAAGGTGTTCAAATGATGCTTGATGCGGTTATTGATTACCTCCCAAGCCCATTGGATATCCCTGCAATCAAAGGTGTTAACCCAGATACAGACGAAGAAGATGAACGCCCAGCATCAGATGATGCTCCATTTGCGGCACTTGCCTTCAAGATCATGACTGACCCATTCGTTGGACGTCTTTCATTCTTCCGTGTATACTCAGGTACATTGGACGCTGGTTCATATGTTTTGAATACTTCTAAAGGTAAACGTGAACGTATCGGACGTATCCTCCAAATGCACGCGAATACTCGTCAAGAAATCCAAACAGTTTATGCTGGTGATATCGCCGCTGCTGTTGGTTTGAAAAACACTACAACTGGTAACTCATTGACTGACGAAAAATCACGCATCATCCTTGAGTCTATCGAAGTTCCAGAACCAGTTATCCAACTCTCTGTTGAACCTAAATCAAAAGCTGACCAAGATAAAATGGGTGTTGCCCTTACTAAATTGGCAGAAGAAGATCCAACATTCCGCGTTGAAACAAACGTTGAAACTGGTGAAACAGTTATCTCTGGTATGGGTGAACTTCACCTTGACGTCCTTGTTGACCGTATGAAACGTGAATTCAAAGTTGAAGCTAACGTTGGTGCGCCTCAAGTATCATACCGTGAAACTTTCCGTGCATCTACTCAAGCACGTGGATTCTTCAAACGTCAATCAGGTGGTAAAGGTCAATACGGTAACGTATGGATCGAATTCACACCAAACGAAGAAGGTGCTGGTTTCGAATTTGAAAATGCTATCGTCGGTGGTGTGGTTCCACGTGAATTCGTACCAGCTGTTGAAAAAGGTTTGGTAGAAACTATGGCTAACGGTGTTCTTGCTGGTTACCCAATGGTTGATATTAAAGCTAAACTTTACGATGGTTCATATCACGATGTCGATTCATCAGAAACTGCCTTCAAGGTTGCGGCTTCACTCGCTATGAAAGAAGCTGCTAAGACTGCACAACCTGCAATCCTTGAACCAATGATGAAAGTTGTCATCACAGTTCCTGAAGAAAACCTCGGAGATGTTATGGGTCACGTAACAGCTCGTCGTGGACGTGTAAACAGCATGGAAGCACATGGTAAATCACAAATCGTTAACGCATTTGTACCACTTGCTGAAATGTTTGGTTATGCAACTACCCTTCGTTCAGCTTCACAAGGTCGTGGTACATTTATGATGACATTTGACCACTACGAAGATGTACCTAAATCAGTACAAGAAGAAATTATCAAGAAAAACGGTCGCGGTGGCGATGCTGAATAATCTTTGATTATTTCAACTAATAAAAAGCAATATCTTAAAGATATTGCTTTTTTTTTTTTTTAATTATTCGAGAATCTATCTCAGATACGGTAATTTTTATGATTGAATATAACTCCTTTGCTTGATTGTTCGGTTTTTCTACGTTATAATTAAACCAACAAAAAGAAAAGGGTGATTAATATGAAAAGAAACGAACGTTTAGTGGATTTTACTAATTTTTTATTGAACAGACCCAATAGAATGTTAAACCTGAACGAAATTAGTAAACGCTATGAAGTAGCCAAATCCTCGATTTCTGAAGATCTCGTTTTTATTAAACGTGTTTTTGAAGATCAAAATATCGGGATTGTCGAAACTTTTCCTGGAAGTTTAGGCGGCGTACGTTTTACACCTTACATATCTGACGAAGTATCTCGGGATCGTGCGTTAGAGCTTGCTGACTTATTGCGTGAAGAAAATCGTATTTTACCTGGAGGCTATATTTATCTTTCCGACATTTTGGGTTACCCTTCTAATCTTAAAAAAATAGGCCAAATTATTGCTCATGAGTATTGTGATAAACAGATTGATGTTGTGATGACGATCGCGACAAAAGGGATTCCGATCGCACAGTCTGTAGCGGAAATATTAGATGTTCCCTTTGTTATTGTCCGACGCGATCCTAAAGTTACAGAAGGGGCAACTCTGAACGTGAATTACATGTCGGGTTCAAGCAGCCGTGTTGAAAATATGACGCTTTCTAAGCGGAGTTTATCTATTGGCCAAAGTGTGTTGATCGTAGATGATTTTATGAAGGGGGCGGGAACGATTAATGGTATGAAGAGCCTGGTTCATGAATTCGATTGCTTCTTATCTGGTGTCGCTGTTTTTCTGGAGGGGCCTTTCAAAGGAGAGCGTTTGGTAGATGATTATAAATCAATCCTCAAGGTAGATCAGATAGATGTAGCCCAAAGGACGATTGAAGTAGAGTTAGGTAATATATTTGAAGAGAAGTAAAGCAAACAAGTAGGTGTTGTTGATCTAAACTTTGATATTTTATTGTTACTAAAGTTACTATTCGCCTTAGGAGCGGTTCTCGGTGGTCTTTCTCTTTTCTTTATTACACCTGAGCGAATGTCTTGTATTTTGGGTTGGTTTACTTGAGGAGAATTAAAAGAACATTCGAGTGATACTATAGCTCATCTTTATTAAACTTGGTACAAACTTGGAACATTATTTTATTGTTGGTACAGTATCTCACCGCTGTTTATCTTCTAGTACATGGTTTACTCAAGATTCTGACTTTGTTTCTTTTATGGAAAAGATTCTTTGCGGTTTTATTATTTATCAACTGGTGGATTATTTGTAACATTATTCAAATTTTATGCTTTTGGTATCGGATGTTGATGTTTTACAGATTATCTTACTTAGAATATAAAAATATAAAAAAGCTTTGACTATTTAGTCAAAGCTTTTTCATTAGTTGAGAGTAGAAATTTTATTAATTGGCCATACACGGAACATAGTTCGACCAACAATATCAGAACGTTTAAAGGTTCCTACTGCTCGACTGTCTCGCGATACAATACGGTTGTCTCCTAAGAGGAGATATTCCCCCTCAGGTACTTTAATCGTAAAGGTTGGATTGCCTGTTGCGTCTGTTGTAAAGGCTTGAGCTTGTTGCGCAAGCTGAACAAAGTAAGCGCGGTTTGCTTCCGAGAGTTCTGAAGTCAAAGCATAATTTTGATAAGTTTTTTCGAGTTCGTTATTGGAAAGCTGTTTTTTAAAGTCTGCCAAATATGGCTCATCAGTTTTCTTTCCGTTAATGTAAAGTTGATCTTTATCAAATTTAATTTCGTCGCCAGGCATACCGACTACACGTTTTACAACGTCTTTTGTTTCTGTTTGCCCATTAACTGTTTCTGTTTCTTTAGCAACTACGATGTCAAAGCGGTTAATACTTGCGGTTTTGATAAGAACAAGGCGTTGTTTATCAGCTAAGTTTGGATCCATTGAATGACCATCAACAACGACAAGGGACCAGATAAAGATACGTGAAAGAATTGCGATGGTGATAATTGCGAGAAAAATGCCCCATTCTTTGACGAAACGTGTGAAGGCATTTGTTTGTTTGTTTTGTTTGGTATTTTCCATATTTAACTTTCTATATTTGAGCTATATTTATTGCTTTCTTAGTGTTGGCGAAATGTAATTTTGCATATCTTTTCAAGACCTCAGGACCGTTTTGCCGTATTAGCTTTGCGGCCACCTGATCAGAAGCTGCTCCAGCGCCGCTTGGCAACTTATAGCCGGCTTCTAGAGAAAGTGCTTTGAGATTTTCTAGAAAGAGGTAGCGGGCTATAATGGAGCTACAGGCAACGGCTAAGAATTGGTCTTCAGCCTTAGGTAAAAGTGTAACTCTACCGTTTACTTTATTCTGTTCGGCTACTAAATATTTTTGATAATTATTTTCCGTCGTAAAGGCATCGACTATTATATATTCAATACTCTCAGAAACACGTTTTTCGAGGAGGTAAATAGCTTGGTTATGTAAGGCCACTTTGATACTTACAGCATTGTAGCCTGAATCAATGACCTGGTTATACTTTGTAGGCTCGACAATCAAAGGCACATGTGTGATATTCTCTATTAATTGAGGAGCGATTTGATAGATTTTTTCATCGGTAACTTTTTTAGAATCGGCAACACCGAGTTTCTTTAATAAAAGGACATCTTCGGAATTGACAAAACTAGCCACAACTACTAAAGGTCCAAAATAAGAACCAT
Organism: Lactococcus formosensis; assembly: GCF_037892375.1. Taxonomy (NCBI): domain Bacteria; kingdom Bacillati; phylum Bacillota; class Bacilli; order Lactobacillales; family Streptococcaceae; genus Lactococcus; species Lactococcus formosensis. The sequence continues at coordinate 735,792 of NZ_CP141721.1, forward strand.
TACCAACTTCATCAGTACCGATTATGTTCTCTTGTTGCTGTGGACGTGATGAAGCGGTATGCCCAAATTGTTGAGCGATACGTTCAGCATCTTCTCCTTGAAAGACAACTTTTCCAGATGTATATACAGAAATAGTAGCTTTGGGGAGTTTCGCATAAAAAATGATATATTGATTCTTTGATACCTTCTTATATTTATCAAACTTAAGAAAAAGTTTATCTAACATTTTGGAGTCTAAAGTAAGAACTACATTCATGGTAATAGTTTAACATAAAAGCAAAAAAATTAAAAATGAATCTTGACAAGACTTGACATATGTGGTATTATGATAAACGGTATTGTTTACCCCATTTTTGTGGCCCCGGAAACCCAAAAATATTTGCAGGACTCTTACACCTGCCGTAAACAAATTCTAAGTAAAGGAAACTTAACCCAAATGATGAAAACAACATTCATGGCTAACGCTTCAAACGTTGACCGTAAATGGTACGTGGTTGACGCAACTGATGTACCTCTTGGTCGTTTGTCAGCTGTAGTTGCTAGCGTACTTCGCGGTAAAAACAAACCAACTTTCACTCCTCACACAGATACAGGTGATTTCGTTATCATTATCAATGCTGATAAAGTAAAACTTACTGGTAAAAAAGCAACTGATAAAGTTTACTACCGTCACAGCCTTCACCCAGGAGGATTGAAATCAATCACTGCTGGTAAACTCCGTGAGAAAAACGCTGTACGTTTGATTGAAAAATCAGTTAAAGGTATGCTTCCACACAACACTCTTGGACGTGCTCAAGGCATGAAACTTAAAGTGTTTGTTGGTGGTGAACACACACACGCAGCACAAAAACCTGAAGTTCTTGATATTTCAGGTCTTATCTAAGGAGGGAACGCACTAAATGGCACAAGTACAATATGCTGGCACAGGACGCCGTAAAAATTCAGTTGCTCGTGTACGTCTCGTACCCGGCACAGGTAAAATCGTAATTAACAAACGTGATGTAGAAGACTACATCCCACAAGCAGCACTTCGCCTTGTTATCAACCAACCATTTGCAGCTACACAAACTGAAGGTAGCTACGACACACTCGTAAACGTAAACGGTGGTGGTGTATCAGGTCAATCAGGAGCTATCCGTCACGGTATCGCTCGTGCATTACTTGAAGTGGATCCAGACTTCCGCGGTGCTTTGAAACGCGCTGGCTTGCTTACACGTGATGCTCGTATGGTTGAACGTAAAAAAGCTGGTCTTAAGAAAGCCCGTAAAGCTTCACAATTCTCAAAACGTTAATCTTTTTCAGATATATCAACGTTTCGAACAATTATTTGGTGGAGATTGGTGTAACATTCAATCTCCCTCATATAAATATAAAAAAGACTCCAGTATTTTACTGGAGTCTTTTTTATATTTATCATAAAGACCGTCTTAAATACGAATACTAAGAGCGGAGTATGTTTGCAAAAAGTAAAAATACCTCCAGGAAGGGGCTCTATCTTTAAGATTAGTATTCAATTGATTTAATCTTTTCGTTTGACCCTAAAAGAGTTACCAGTGATGCAAGTTCATAAGTTTTGGGTAAGCTCAGATATAGATCAGTTTTCAAACAATTATTTGATTTTTTTTCAACTTTTATACTCAGAATTTTGATATGTTCATTTTTCATTTGTTTTTGCAACAGGCGAAGACCTTCAATATCTTCTAATTGAACGATAAGATGATTGCTTGTTGCTGTTTTTATCCACCGATAATTTTGATGTAAAATAATTTGAAAAAGTAAAATGAGTAAAGTAGCTACAATACCTATAAAATATAATCCAGAACCAATAGCCATCCCAATACCAGAAGTTGCCCAAATGCCAGCAGCGGTGGTTAAACCTCGAACGGATTGATTGTGAACAAAAATCAGTCCTGCTCCTAAAAAACCAATTCCGCTTACAATTTGAGCAGCAATTCTGGAAGGATCAAGATTGATCCCATGAGTGCTAATGATGTCCATAAAGCCGTATTTTGAGACGATAATCATCAAAGCAGCACTCAAAGCAACAATTAAATGAGTACGTGTGCCAGCATTTTTATAACGGCTATTTCTTTCATAACCAATAGCATAGCCACAAATTCCTGCTAATATTAAACGAATCAACCAATCAATTTGTGTTAAGAAAGTAATTTGCATAAAAATTCCTCCTTGTCATTTAAAACCTACCTTACATTATATCGCTATTTTAATAAGAAAAACAGTAACTTTTATAAAAAATGAATAACTTATATTGGACTAAATATATATAGTATGTTCTCTGTAGAGGTGAAAAGTTCAAGCGTTTTTTTACACAATAGTACACTAAGGTCTAGCACACGTCCAATATTCAATCAATTTTGGTATAATTGGATGAACAATATTATTTTATAGAGGATTATTTTAGGGAGAAATATTTTATGTCACTTGCGACAATTTATAGCTTTATTGGAACACTGATAACGATTAACACGGTGCTTGCCCTTGTGACGATTTTTCGTAAACCGAGGTCTATTGCCAGTATTTTGGCTTGGTTTATGTTCTTAGTTTTTTTACCAGGTATTGGATTTCTTGGCTATCTTTTCCTAGGACGAGGACTTGATCGAACAACAACACGCCGTTTTGAAGAAGAAAATAAATACAATCTATCTATTCTTGGCCAAAGAGTTCATGAAAACAATGAAAAATTTGGGCCAAAAGATATGACACCACATGAAAAATTATTGAAAAGGTATTTTAATCATATGGAGCGTACACCACTTTGTCGTGGAAATAGTGTGAAATTTTATCTAAATGGTGAAGATAAATTTTCGGCCTTATTTGAAGATATAAAGAATGCTAAAGACAATATCCATGTGGAATACTACGCGTTCTTTAATGACAAGATCGGGACTGCTTTTCGCGATCATCTGATTGCTAAAGCTAAAGAAGGTGTTGAAGTTAGGGTGGTTTATGATCCATGGGGTGGGAAAACGAAAAAAGATTTCTTTAAACCATTGGAAGAAGTAGGAGGCAAGGTTACCGCCTTTATCACGTCGCGTAATGCATTAATGAAAACGCGACTGAACTATCACTTACACCGCAAAATTGTAGTAATAGATGGTCAAATTGGGTGGACCGGTGGATTTAATGTTGGTGATCAATATATTTACAACAGTAAGAAATTTGGCTTCTGGCGTGATACACATGGTAGAATAGTTGGTACAGCAGCATTTGGTCTTCAAGAAACGTTTATTCGAGATTGGAATGTTTCAGTTAGGGATCCTCGAGAGAAGCTTGAACGAAAAGATACATACTTTGTGGTGCCGGAAGAAGAAGGAAATATTGATATCCAGATTGTGGCTAACGGCCCAGAGAGCGACAATAAAACTTTAAGAACAGGTTTCATTAAAATGATTATGGATGCAGAAGACTATATCTGGCTTCAATCGCCCTACTTGATACCTGATGATTCCATGATAACGGCACTTGTAGCAGCAGCGAATTCGGGTGTTGACGTAAGAATTATGATTCCTGATATGCCAGATCATCCATTTATTTTTAGAGCGACACAATATTACGCAAATTATTTACACAAACAAGGGGTAAAAATATACAATTATACAAATGGCTTCATCCATTCCAAAACACTTGTAATGGATGGGAAGTTGGGAGTGTTTGGTACAACTAATCAAGATATACGCAGTTATGAATTAAATTTTGAGATAAGTGCCTTTTGCTATGATGAAGGAGTAGCCGAAGAGATGAGAAGAACCTTTGAGGCAGACTTAAAAGATTCAAGCCTACTCACGGATGAAGAAATTGCTCAACAATCTCTCTGGCTTAAAATCAAGCAAAACTTTTCGAGATTACTGAGTCCAATATTATAATTATAAAAATCAGACGGATTCCGTCTGATTTTTCATATGCCAAGAACGTGACAACGGCGGGGTTTTCCGAACGAAGGCAAAAAAAAACAGAAAAAAGGACAGTTTATTCTTGACAGAAGGGAGTGAGTTTGATAGAATATAATAGTTGTCGCGAGAGAGCACATCTCAAGTGAGAGCGATAGACCTTTGAAAACTGAATAAAGTAGAATGACTATATGCGAGAAGTTAACTTCTTGTATACCAACTGTCAATTCAATAATGAAAGACAAAACAACAGCCAGTTCATTTGATGAACTAAATTTAAATGAGAGTTTGATCCTGGCTCAGGACGAACGCTGGCGGCGTGCCTAATACATGCAAGTCGAGCGATGATTGAAGATAGCTTGCTATTTTCATGAAGAGCGGCGAACGGGTGAGTAACGCGTGGGAAATCTGCCGAGTAGCGGGGGACAACGTTTGGAAACGAACGCTAATACCGCATAACAATGAGAATCGCATGATTCTTATTTGAAAGAAGCAATTGCTTCACTACTTGATGATCCCGCGTTGTATTAGCTAGTTGGTAGTGTAAAGGACTACCAAGGCGATGATACATAGCCGACCTGAGAGGGTGATCGGCCACACTGGGACTGAGACACGGCCCAGACTCCTACGGGAGGCAGCAGTAGGGAATCTTCGGCAATGGGGGCAACCCTGACCGAGCAACGCCGCGTGAGTGAAGAAGGTTTTCGGATCGTAAAACTCTGTTGTTAGAGAAGAACGTTAAGTAGAGTGGAAAATTACTTAAGTGACGGTATCTAACCAGAAAGGGACGGCTAACTACGTGCCAGCAGCCGCGGTAATACGTAGGTCCCAAGCGTTGTCCGGATTTATTGGGCGTAAAGCGAGCGCAGGTGGTTTCTTAAGTCTGATGTAAAAGGCAGTGGCTCAACCATTGTGTGCATTGGAAACTGGGAGACTTGAGTGCAGGAGAGGAGAGTGGAATTCCATGTGTAGCGGTGAAATGCGTAGATATATGGAGGAACACCGGAGGCGAAAGCGGCTCTCTGGCCTGTAACTGACACTGAGGCTCGAAAGCGTGGGGAGCAAACAGGATTAGATACCCTGGTAGTCCACGCCGTAAACGATGAGTGCTAGCTGTAGGGAGCTATAAGTTCTCTGTAGCGCAGCTAACGCATTAAGCACTCCGCCTGGGGAGTACGACCGCAAGGTTGAAACTCAAAGGAATTGACGGGGGCCCGCACAAGCGGTGGAGCATGTGGTTTAATTCGAAGCAACGCGAAGAACCTTACCAGGTCTTGACATACTCGTGCTATCCTTAGAGATAAGGAGTTCCTTCGGGACACGGGATACAGGTGGTGCATGGTTGTCGTCAGCTCGTGTCGTGAGATGTTGGGTTAAGTCCCGCAACGAGCGCAACCCTTATTACTAGTTGCCATCATTAAGTTGGGCACTCTAGTGAGACTGCCGGTGATAAACCGGAGGAAGGTGGGGATGACGTCAAATCATCATGCCCCTTATGACCTGGGCTACACACGTGCTACAATGGATGGTACAACGAGTCGCCAACCCGCGAGGGTGCGCTAATCTCTTAAAACCATTCTCAGTTCGGATTGCAGGCTGCAACTCGCCTGCATGAAGTCGGAATCGCTAGTAATCGCGGATCAGCACGCCGCGGTGAATACGTTCCCGGGCCTTGTACACACCGCCCGTCACACCACGGAAGTTGGGAGTACCCAAAGTAGGTTGCCTAACCGCAAGGAGGGCGCTTCCTAAGGTAAGACCGATGACTGGGGTGAAGTCGTAACAAGGTAGCCGTATCGGAAGGTGCGGCTGGATCACCTCCTTTCTAAGGAATATAAAAAAGATGTCTTCTACTTTATTCAGTTTTGAGGGGTCTATAAAGACCAAACAAGCAGTCTTTTGATGCAAGATAGAGAAGATTGCGTTGAGAGAAGGGGCCTTAGCTCAGCTGGGAGAGCGCCTGCTTTGCACGCAGGAGGTCAGCGGTTCGATCCCGCTAGGCTCCATAAGATACGAAAGTGTCTTGTCAACGAAGACGTTAAAATAGGAATTGATCATTGAAAACTAAATAACAATATCTTATAACGATAAATAAACCGAGAAATGTTTTAAACATTTCTGTAAAGCTGCGAATTATTTTAAATAGTTCGAAAAAACTTATACTTGTTTTAATGGCAAAGTTAATAAGGGCGCACGGTGGATGCCTTGGCATTAAGAGCCGATGAAGGACGTGACTAACGACGATATTCTAGGGGGAGCAGTAAGTACGCATTGATCCCTAGGTCTCCGAATGGGGAAACCCACTATGTTATGCATAGTATCCGTAAGTGAATACATAGCTTACGCGAAGGTAACGCAGAGAACTGAAACATCTAAGTACCTGCAGGAAGAGAAAGTAAAAACGATTTCCTAAGTAGCGGCGAGCGAACGGGAAACAGGCCAAACCAAGAAGCTTGCTTCTTGGGGTTGTAGGACTGCAACGTGGACTTAAAGTCTATAGAAGAATTACCTGGGAAGGTAAGCCAAAGAGAGTAATAGCCTCGTATTTGAAATAGACTTTATACCTAGCAGTATCCTGAGTAGGGCTGGACACGCGAAATCCAGTTTGAATCCGGGAGGACCATCTCCCAAGCCTAAATACTCCTTAATGACCGATAGTGAACCAGTACCGTGAGGGAAAGGTGAAAAGAACCCCGGGAGGGGAGTGAAATAGCACCTGAAACCGTGTGCCTACAAGAAGTTCGAGCCCGTCAATGGGTGAGAGCGTGCCTTTTGTAGAATGAACCGGCGAGTTACGTTATGATGCGAGGTTAAGCTGAAGAGGCGGAGCCGTAGCGAAAGCGAGTCTGAATAGGGCGCTTTAGTATCATGATGTAGACCCGAAACCTAGTGACCTATCCATGAGCAGGTTGAAGGTGCGGTAAGACGCACTGGAGGACCGAACCAGGACACGTTGAAAAGTGTTTGGATGACTTGTGGATAGCGGAGAAATTCCAAACGAACTGGGAGATAGCTGGTTCTCTCCGAAATAGCTTTAGGGCTAGCGTCGCAATTTAAGTGTATTGGAGGTAGAGCACTGTTTGGATGAGGGGCCCATCTCGGGTTACCAATTTCAGATAAACTCCGAATGCTAATACACATGTGCGGCAGTCAGACTGCGAGTGCTAAGATCCGTAGTCGAAAGGGAAACAGCCCAGACCACCAGCTAAGGTCCCAAAATATATGTTAAGTGGAAAAGGATGTGGGGTTGCACAGACAACTAGGATGTTAGCTCAGAAGCAGCTATCATTCAAAGAGTGCGTAATAGCTCACTAGTCGAGTGACCCTGCGCCGAAAATGTACCGGGGCTAAACATATTACCGAAGCTGTGGATTTAATATTAATTAAATGGTAGGAGAGCGTTGTAATCAGCGATGAAGGTATACCGTGAGGGGTGCTGGAGCGATTACAAGTGAGAATGCCGGTATGAGTAGCGCAAGATAAGTGAGAATCTTATCCACCGTAAGACTAAGGTTTCCAGGGGAAGGCTCGTCCGCCCTGGGTTAGTCGGGACCTAAGGCGAGGCCGAAAGGCGTAGTCGATGGACAACAGGTTGATATTCCTGTACTAGTATTGTTAGTGATGGAGGGACGCAGTAGGCTAAAGGGAGCCAGTTAATGGATTCTGGTCTAAGCAGTGAGGTGTGGAATGTGTCAAATGCATTTTCCTTTAACATTGAGCTGTGATGGGGAAGCAACTACGGTTGCGAAGCCCTTGATGTCACACTGCCAAGAAAATCTTCTAGCGTTTAATTCAATACTACCCGTACCGCAAACCGACACAGGTAGTCGAGGCGAGTAGCCTCAGGTGATCGAGAGAACTCTCGTTAAGGAACTCGGCAAAATGACCCCGTAACTTCGGGAGAAGGGGTGCTGTAGAAATACAGCCGCAGTGAAAAGATCCAAGCAACTGTTTATCAAAAACACAGCTCTCTGCTAAACCGCAAGGTGATGTATAGGGGGTGACGCCTGCCCGGTGCTGGAAGGTTAAGAGGAGGGGTTAGCTTAGGCGAAGCTCTGAATTGAAGCCCCAGTAAACGGCGGCCGTAACTATAACGGTCCTAAGGTAGCGAAATTCCTTGTCGGGTAAGTTCCGACCCGCACGAAAGGCGTAATGATTTGGATACTGTCTCAACGAGAGACTCGGTGAAATTTTAGTACCTGTGAAGATGCAGGTTACCCGCGACAGGACGGAAAGACCCCATGGAGCTTTACTGCAGATTGATATTGAGTACCTGTGAAGCATGTACAGGATAGGTAGGAGACTTTGACCTTGGGACGCTAGTTTCAAGTGAGTCGCTGTTGGGATACTACCCTTGCTTCATGGTTGCTCTAACCCACACGCATAATCGGCGTGGGAGACAGTGTCTGTCGGGCAGTTTGACTGGGGCGGTCGCCTCCTAAAGAGTAACGGAGGCGCCCAAAGGTTCCCTCAACATGGTTGGAAATCATGTGTAGAGTGTAAAGGTATAAGGGAGCTTGACTGCGAGAGCTACAACTCGAGCAGGTAGGAAACTAGGGCTTAGTGATCCGGTGGTACCGCATGGAAGGGCCATCGCTCAACGGATAAAAGCTACCCTGGGGATAACAGGCTTATCTCCCCCAAGAGTTCACATCGACGGGGAGGTTTGGCACCTCGATGTCGGCTCGTCGCATCCTGGGGCTGTAGTCGGTCCCAAGGGTTGGGCTGTTCGCCCATTAAAGCGGCACGCGAGCTGGGTTCAGAACGTCGTGAGACAGTTCGGTCCCTATCCGTCGCGGGCGTAGGAAATTTGAGAGGATCTGCCCTTAGTACGAGAGGACCGGGGTGGACTTACCGCTGGTGTACCAGTTGTTCCGCCAGGAGCACCGCTGGGTAGCTATGTAGGGAAGGGATAAGCGCTGAAAGCATCTAAGTGCGAAGCCCACCTCAAGATGAGATTTCCCATTCTTTATGAATTAAGAGCCCTGAGAGATGATCAGGTTGATAGGCTGGAAGTGGAAGTCCTGCGAGGGATGGAGCGGACCAGTACTAATAGCTCGAGGACTTTACCAAGTAATAGAACATATGAGTTTAGCTTTACTTATTTATCAAGAAATTGTTATTTAGTTTTGAGTGTTCAATACATTCAGACCATGATTTGGTATTCATTGCATAGGAGATACACCTGTTCCCATGTCGAACACAGAAGTTAAGTCCTATTACGCCGGAAGTAGTTGGGGGTTGCCCCCTGTGAGATATGGTAAATGCCAAGTGATTGGGAGTTTAGCTCAGCTGGGAGAGCATCTGCCTTACAAGCAGAGGGTCAGCGGTTCGATCCCGTTAACTCCCATTGAATATGTTATAATATATTCAATGACAATTAAATATCGGAAGGGTAGCGAAGAGGCTAAACGCGGCGGACTGTAAATCCGCTCCTTCGGGTTCGGGGGTTCGAATCCCTCCCCTTCCATAGTTTTACGGGCATAGTATAAAGGTAGTACAAAGGTCTCCAAAACCTTTGGTGTGGGTTCAATTCCTGCTGCCCGTGTTTGTATTATGGCGGATGTGGTGAAGTGGTTAACACACCAGCTTGTGGCGCTGGCACTCGCGGGTTCGATTCCCGTCATCCGCCCTTTTAATGGGGTATAGCCAAGCGGTAAGGCAAGGGACTTTGACTCCCTCATGCGTTGGTTCGAATCCAGCTACCCCAGTTCAAATATTTATTTGAGAAAATAGTCTGTTGCCGAAGTGGCGGAATAGGCAGACGCGCCAGACTCAAAATCTGGTTCCTTCACGGGAGTGCCGGTTCGACCCCGGCCTTCGGCATAGAATAAAAGATCTAAGTATTCTTAGATCTTTTTTTTTGCTTAAATGTAAAAACCACCTTCACAAAAAGTAAAAGTGGGGTAATAAATTTAGGCAAGGAATGTTTTGTTGGTTTTCTTGATCAATAACTTTTCAAGTTCTATTACGACAAAAATCAAGAGTGAGAGGAGGATTGCGATAAACCAGTGTGTCGCTGTTAGAGGCACAACATCAATGAATAATCGTAATGGTGTGAGTGTGAACACAAAGGTTATAATTAAAGATATGATTGTTGTCCAGAAGATTGTTTTATTTGAATACAAACCATCTTTAAATATGGAATCATTACTTCGTGCATTAAAGATATGATAGGTTGAAGCAAGGGCAAGAACGAGAAATGTCATGGATTGTCCGACTTGCATACTTGGAGTAGTTCCCTCTATCTCTACAAATCTTCCAATATAGAAGCCGATAAGAGAAATAATGATAAAGGTTGTAGAGGATGTGAGAATACGTTGTGAAACACCTCTAGAGAAGAGACTTTCGTTTACATCGATCGGTGGTTTTTTCATAATATACTTATCAGAGGTTTCTCGGCTTAAGCCAAATCCAGGAATACCATCTGCGAGAACATTGATATAGAGAAGCTGCATACCTGTAAGTGGCAGACCCCAACCAATAATAGCCCCAAATAACATAATGAGTATTTCAGCAACATTGGCAGAAAGAAGATAATAAATAGTTCTTTTAATATTAATGTAAACCCGACGCCCTTCAGCAATTGCACTAACAATGGTCGCAAAGTTATCGTCGGCTAAGATGATGTCAGAGGCATTTTTGGCTACTTCTGTTCCGGCGATTCCCATTGCGGTTCCGACATCTGCTGCGCGTAGTGAGGGAGCATCATTGACGCCGTCCCCAGTCATGGCAACAATATGTTTTTTATCCTGCCATGCTTTCACAATCCGGAGCTTGTCTTCAGGCGAGACACGTGCATAGACTGAAATTTTTTCAATCTTTTCCTTGAGCTCCTCATCGGTCATGTTTGCCAACGTAATGCCGTCTACGACTAAGTCTCCTTCACGATAAATATCAAGTTCCTGTGCGATAGCTTTAGCAGTTAAGGCGTGATCCCCTGTAATCATTACAGGAATAATTCCAGCAGTTCGAGCTTCAGCCACAGCGTGTTTACTTTCAGGTCTTGGAGGATCAATCATTCCAATAATTCCTAAGAATGTTTGGTCTTCTTCCAGTAATTGATGATTTTCTGGAATTTCATCGATTACTTTGTAGGCGAGAGCGAGGACACGCAAGGCATTTTCTGCAAAGGAGTCGTGAATATTATGTGCTTCGCTAAAGTGAGCCGGGACAAGCCGATCAAAGGCCCCTTTTGTAATAACGAGGTAGCCCCCGCTTTCGTTAGGTACAACAACCGTCATTTTTTTTCTGGTCGAATCAAAAGGAAGTTCTAAGAGCCGCGGGGGATTTTTATCAGGTTGATAAGAATTATGTGCGATAAGGAAGTTGATGATGGCTGTCTCTGTTGGATCGCCGTGTGTGACCCAATTCCCCTCGTCTTCTACGGCTGTTGCATTGGAAACTAAACCGAACATGTAAATTAAATCTTTTTCTTTATCTGAAAGTTGGTCTTTATGCCAAATATTTTCTCCCTGTACCCAAAGTCGTTGAATAGTCATCTGGTTTTGAGTAAGTGTTCCCGTTTTATCAGAAGCTATGACAGAAGCATTCCCGAGAGTTTCAACAGCAGGGATATTGCGAATAATGGCTTTTTTATATGCCATGTTCTCTACACCATAAACGAGTGATAAAGTGACAATGACAGGTAGAGTTTCAGGAACAGCTGCAATACCAAGAATAACAGCCGTCATCATGTTCTCACTAAAAGGAATACCACCGTGTAATACGTTAACGATAAAGATAATCGCACCTGCACCAAAAGCAATCGCAGCAAGGCGCTTTGCGAGAGAATCAATACGTTTTTGTAAAGGTGTTTTCCCTTTAATCTGGTCTTCTAAAAGTTGGGCAATTTGTCCCATCTGACTTTTCATTCCTGTAGCCACAACAATCCCCTTAGCTGTACCATTAAGCACATTTGTTCCCGAGAAAACCATGTTCACTTGGTCTCCCAAAGGCACATCTTCGTGGATTTCACGTGAAGCATCTTTTTCTATTGGTTCAGATTCCCCTGTTAGTGAGGATTCATCAACCTGCAAGCTATTTGCTGAAAGAAGGCGAACATCAGCACCAACCTGTTCACCAGCACTTAGCTGAAGTAAATCGCCCACAACCAATTCTTCAGAAGGAATGGTATTTAACCTTCCTTCACGTATAACAATAGAATTCGGCGCTGATAATTTTTTGAGGGCGGATAGAGCTGTTTCAGCACGCTCTTCTTGCATATGGGCGACGATGATATTGATAATAACGATTAATAGAATGACGATTGGCTTTGTAAAATTTCCTGTATCTATCGATAAGTAAAAAGCTGGAACCGAAACAATGATTAAAACGAGATTCATTACCTCAAGTAGATGTTTCAAAAGTTTTTCAAAGATACTTTTCTCTTTAACTTCTTGAAAAACATTACTGCCGTATTTTTTCCGATGAAGAGTAACCTGTTCTTTACTTAAACCCTCTGAAATACTCGTTTTATAATACTCTTTAATCTTTTTTATATTAGTTTTCTTATAATCCATAAATCCTCTGCCCTATTTTTCTTCAATTTATAAAAAGTTTTATAATAGAATTATAATATTTTTATCATTTATTACAAAACAATTTAGCATTCAGAAAAAGCTGTATAAATAGCTAAAAATGTGGTATTATGGTAGATATGGAAACGAAAACAGTAAGTGAACTTGCAGAACTTTTTGGTGTGACTCGCCAAGCGATGAATAAACGTATCAAGCAGCTAGACGAGCAATATGTAGAGAAAAATGAAAAAAATGTTACTGTAATTAATGAAGGCGGTATTCATGAACTTGAACGTCTTTATGGCAAAGTTGTGACAGCGCAGGCGGAAGTTGTTGATGATAAAGATGCGACACAAGAACTTTCAACATCGCCAACGGACACAGCTGTTTTTGAGTTGGTTTCAAATCTGATGAAAGATAAGAATGCAGAAATTGACCGTCTCAACCAACAATTGATGGCTAAGGATGCACAGATTGCAGAAAAAGATAAGCAAATCAATCGTCAGCAAGAATTGATGGAAAAATCTTTGAGTGACAATAATCAGTTTTTACTTGAGATGAAAGCTGAATCAGAAAAAGGTTTCTTTGCGAAACTTTTCGGAAAAAAATAACAGTGATAATACTGTTATTTTTTTATTAGAAATATTATGAAGTAGACAAATGTAAACGTTTTCCTCTCCGTTCCCACGGTTGTGCCTATTTTCCGGCTTTTATGTTTGCAAAATCTCAAAAAAGTGTTAAAATGTAAGAGTAAGTTAAATGATTAACTTAGTGATAGAGATTTTCTCTATAAACAAAATTTTAAACCTATAAGGAGACTTACTCATGGTAGTTAAAGTTGGTATTAACGGTTTCGGACGTATCGGTCGTCTTGCTTTCCGTCGTATTCAAAACGTTGAAGGTGTTGAAGTAGTAGCAATCAACGACCTTACAGATCCAGCAATGCTTGCACACTTGTTGAAATATGACACAACTCAAGGTCGTTTCGACGGTGAAGTTGAAGTTAAAGATGGTGGTTTCGAAGTTAACGGTAAATTCGTAAAAGTTACTGCAGAAGCTAACCCAGCTAACATCAACTGGGCTGAAGATGGTGCAGAAATCGTTCTTGAAGCAACTGGTTTCTTCGCAACTAAAGAAAAAGCTGAACAACACTTGCACGCTAACGGTGCTAAAAAAGTTGTTATCACAGCACCTGGCGGAAACGATGTTAAAACTATCGTTTTCAACACTAACCACGAAATCTTGACTGGTGAAGAAACAGTTATCTCTGGTGCATCATGTACTACTAACTGTCTCGCACCAATGGCTGATGCTTTGAACAAAAACTTCGGTCTTAAAGTTGGTACAATGACAACTATCCACGGTTACACTGGTGACCAAATGACTCTTGATGGCCCACACCGTGGTGGTGACTTCCGTCGTGCACGTGCTGCAGCTGAAAACATCGTACCTAACTCAACAGGTGCTGCTAAAGCTATCGGTCTTGTATTGCCAGAATTGAATGGTAAACTTCAAGGTCACGCACAACGTGTACCAGTTCCAACTGGTTCATTGACAGAACTTGTATCAGTTCTTGATAAAGAAGTTACTGTTGAAGAAGTAAATGCAGCTATGAAAGCAGCATCTAACGAATCCTACGGTTACAACGAAGATGAAATCGTTTCATCTGATATCGTAGGTATCTCTAACTCTTCACTCTTTGACGCTACTCAAACTGAAGTTACTACAGCTGACGGCGTTCAATTGGTTAAAACAGTTGCTTGGTACGATAACGAAATGTCTTACACATCTAACCTCGTTCGTACACTTGAATACTTCGCTAAAATCGCTAAATAATTCTGTTATTTAACGTTAGAAACAGAGAAGCTTAGCTCCTCTGTTTTTTTTATCCCTGCATTTAAGTCTTTTGATATTCTCAAAAGATGGATTGAATCTAGAGTTCATGCAGATTATTGATAATTAAAAATAATAAAAATGAATTGGAGAAAAAATGGACACACCTAAATGCCCAGCTTGTTCAAGTGAATATACTTATGAACTCTCAGATACAACATTTGGCTGCTCAGAATGTGGTAACGAATTTACACAAGCAGATCTAGAAGCAGACAAATTTGTTGTGCTTGATAGTGTCGGACAACCTTTAGCTGATGGAGATGCTGTGATTATCATTCAAGATCTTCCCGTCAAAGGAATGCCAAAACCCATTAAAAAAGGTACGAAAGTGAAAAATATCCGTATCAATGAATTTGGAAAAAATGAACACTATATTGATTCGAAAATTGACGGATTTGGAGCTATTGGATTGAAAGGTTCTGTCGTTAAGAAAGCATAAGTAAAAAAAGACCGCTTGGTCTTTTTTTTAGAATAAAGAAAGGAAAAGGCAGTGAAACGGCTTTTCTGCTATAATGAACTTATGAAACTAACAGACAGTATACAATACCTGAAAGGTGTCGGACCTAAATCTTTTGAAAATTATCAAAAGCTTGGCATTTCCACAATACAGGATTTATTGCTTTATTTTCCTTTCCGTTATGAAGATTTTGCTGGACGTTCCATTTTTGAATTAGTAGATGGAGAAAAAGCAACAGTTATTGGCGAAGTGGTAACACCTGCCAATGTCCAATATTATGGTTTTAAACGTAACAGGCTCACTTTTAAACTCAAACAAGGTGAAGCTGTAGTTGCTGTGAGCTTTTTTAATCAACCTTATTTAGCGGATAAGATTGAGGTTGGAAAAGAGGTCGCAATCTATGGCAAATGGGAACAAAAAAAACAACAACTTCTGGGGATGAAAATATTAACCCAAGCAGAAGATGGCTTCTCCCCCGTGTATCATCTTACCGCAGGGATGAAGCAATCCAGCTTGGTGAAAACAATTCAAATGGCTTTTGAGAGTGGGCTTTTATCGGAATTAAAGGAGAATCTGCCAGATTATTTATTGAAAAAGTACCGCTTGATGCCCCGGCAGGAAGCGGTACGTGCCATGCATTTTCCAGATGATATGGAGATGCACAAGCAAGCTTTAAGGCGCGTGAAGTTTGAAGAACTCTTTTACTTTCAACTGAAGTTGCAGGCTTTGAAACATAAAGAGAAAGCACAACGCTTTGGACGAAGGGTTATTTTTGACCAGCGGTTGATGGAAGAAAAAATTAAAAATCTTCCTTTTGAACTGACAGGAGCCCAACAAAAATCCTTAGACGAAATTTTAGCAGATATGTCTTCAGCTTACCATATGAACCGTCTTTTACAAGGTGATGTCGGTTCAGGTAAAACAGTCGTTGCCAGTTTAGCAATGTATGCAGCAGTCTTATCTGGGCTTCAAGCTGCTATAATGGTTCCGACTGAAATTTTAGCGCGACAACATTTTGCGAACTTACAAAATCTTTTTCCTGAACTAAAAATTAGTCTTCTTGTTTCGGGATTAAAAGTTGCGGAGCGAAGAGGGATACTAGAAAGTTTAGCAAATGGTCAGTCCCAAATGGTTGTGGGAACGCACGCTTTGATTCAGGAAGGGGTTGATTTTTATGATTTGGGGCTGGTCATTACCGATGAACAACATCGCTTTGGGGTTAACCAACGGAAAGTCTTACGCGAAAAGGGGCAAAATCCTGATGTACTTATGATGACTGCGACACCAATTCCTCGGACCTTGGCGATCACAGCTTTTGGTGATATGGATGTCTCCATTATCGACGAATTACCTAAAGGGCGGCAACCGATTACGACCAGATGGGTAAAACACGAGCAACTTCCAGAGGTCTTGAAATGGATAAAAGAAGAACTGGAGCAGCAGGCACAAGTCTATTTTATTTCACCACTTATTGAAGAATCAGAAGCTTTAGATTTAAAGAATGCTGTAGCTCTTTATGAAGAACTAAATCAATACTTTGGCGAAGAAACAGGCATAGGTTTACTGCACGGGAAAATGAAAAATGAAGAAAAAGACCAGATCATGCAGACCTTTAAAGCAGGGGATTTGTCGGTTCTGGTTTCCACAACGGTTATTGAAGTTGGTGTGGATGTGCCAAATGCAACGATTATGGTGATTATGGATGCGGATCGTTTTGGTCTCTCTCAGTTGCATCAGTTAAGAGGCCGTGTAGGACGGGGGAGTAAGAAGTCCTATACGATTCTCGTTGCCAATCCCAAGACAGAATCAGGTAAAAACCGGATGAAGATAATGTGTCAAACGCAGAATGGTTTCCGTTTAGCTGAAGAAGACCTGAAGATGCGCGGATCCGGAGAAATATTTGGCGTACGTCAATCAGGTTTACCAGAATTTCTAGCAGCTGATATAGTGAATGACTACAATATTTTAGAAGTGGCGCGTCAAGAAGCTCAGGAAGTTTTTAAAACACCTGACCGCCCAGAATATCAGATGATGCTTGCAGACTTGGATGTTGACAGTGGTTTTGATTAACGTTTCAATTATGAATTCAAGAAAGGATGATAAAATGGGACTTCTCTTAGCATTTCTAGGGGGTGGACTTTCTTTGCTGAACTTTTCTGCTGAATGGCGGTTTCTTCCCTTACAGCTTATTTTCACTCTGCTTTCCTTAAGCAGTATGTTTGCCTATAAAGGAAGGCGGACAAGAAGATCTTATGAAGGCGATGGCACAAGTGTCTTCACTTTTGGTTTTGCCTTGTGTTTTCTTTCATTTATCGGATCAGCATCTATTCTTCTGGCTCTATTCATGGGCTGGCAGTAAATAAAAAACATAAGCGGAGTATCTTCCGTTTATGTTTTTTATTTCCCTAAGCAGAACTGGCTGAAAAGCTGGGTAATCAGTTCATCTGGTGCAGCTTCCCCAGTTATTTCGCCAAGCAATTGCCAACAGCGCGTGACATCCACTTGAATGAGATCCACAGGAAGTCCCATCGCCAAACCTCGGTTTGCTTCTTTCAAAGCATCTAAAGCTTGTTCGACCAGGCCAATATGTCGTGCATTAGAAAGAGTCGTTGCATCTTTTGCTTCAATTTCCCCAGAGAAAAAGAGAGCACGTATTTGTTTTTCGACAGCATCAAGATTTTCATTTTTTAAGGCAGAAATTCTGATAAAATCTTCAGGGAGCTTTTCAAGCTCAATTTGTTCTGGTAGATCGGTTTTATTTAGTAAGACAATACGATTTGTTGAAGATGACAGTTCCAACAATTCCACATCTTTGGGAGTTAAAGGTGACGAAGCATCAAGCACAAGCAAGACCAAGTCGGCTTCTTCAAGGGCTTTTTGACTACGCTCAACGCCAATCTTTTCGACGACATCCTCAGTTTCTCGTATACCAGCAGTATCAATTAACTCAAGGGGCACACCACCAATATTGGCAAACTCTGTGATAACATCACGTGTTGTTCCCGCTATGTCGGTAACAATGGCTTTTTCCTCACGTAAAAGTTGATTGAGCAAACTTGATTTACCAACATTTGGCCGGCCAATAATTGCTGTTCTCAAACCTTCACGGAGAATCTTACCGCGTTTAGCTGTGGCAAGAAGTGTTTCCAGAAGCTGCTCAAAATGGGCAGTTTTTTCCAGAAGCATTTGACTTGTCATCGTTTCAACGTCATCATATTCGGGATAATCAATATTGACTTCAACTTGCGCGAGTGATTCTAAAATTTCTTGACGAATGTTGTTAATCAAGTTAGAGAGGCTTCCATCAAGCTGTTTTACAGCAATATTAGCTGCCTGATCTGTTTTAGCGCGAATCAAATCCATTACGGATTCAGCTTGCGCTAAGTCAATACGCCCATTTAAAAATGCACGTTTAGTAAATTCCCCCGGTTCAGCGAGACGTGCGCCAGAGCGCAGCAGGAGTTGTAAAATCTCTTGGGTGACAGCAATTCCGCCATGTGTATTAATTTCCACAAGGTCTTCACGCGTAAAGGTTTTTGGAGCTTTCATAACAGAGAGCATAACTTCATCAACAAGACGGTCCTCGTCAAAGATATGACCATAGTTGATGGTGTGTGAAGCAACTTTATCGAGATCTTTCCCTTGAAAGACTTTTTTAGCGATTGAGACAGCATCGCTACCAGACAATCGGACGATAGCAATTGCACCTTCACCTAAAGGTGTGGAAATGGCTGCTATAGTATCAAATTCTTTTGTTATCATATTTTTATCCTAATTACTAATTTCAGTATGCCCTATTATATAACAAGTCGTGATAAAAATAAAGATTCGTCAACTCCTGCTAAAGGTTTATATTATCCATATTAAGCAAAATTCTAGTAAAATAAGAGTATGAGATTGGATAAATATTTGGCGGAAGCCGGGCTCGGATCACGTAAAGAGGTTAAGGTGATTCTTAAGACAGGAAAAGTGACAGTGAATGATCAGAAGGTGAGAGATGGCAAACTACATGTTGAGCCAGGTAAAGACGGTGTAAACTATGATGGGCGACCCCTAGTTTACCAAGAGTTTTATTATTACCTCCTTAATAAACCTGCTGGTGTTGTTTCGGCGACGAAAGATAATAAGGACAAAACAGTTGTCGAATTATTAAAGACTCAAGATTTTCGAGAAGATCTTTTCCCAGTAGGGCGCTTGGATAAAGATACAGAGGGCCTTCTTTTACTGACAAATGATGGACCACTGAGTCATAATCTCCTGAGCCCTAAGAAACATGTGGAAAAAGAGTACTTTGCTCAAATCCAAGGCAAGGTTACACAAGAGACTGTTCACGAGTTTGCAGCAGGTTTAACCTTAAAATCTGGAGAAAACGTCAAACCAGGTCAACTTTTTATTGAAAAATCTGAGGAGAATAAAAGTGAAATCCGCCTTATTATTCATGAAGGTAAATTTCATCAGGTTAAGCGAATGTTCGAGGCTGTAGGTATGAAGGTAACTTATCTCAAACGACTGCGTATGGGAAGTTTAACACTGGATAAAGCATTAGCCTTGGGAACATATCGCCCACTCACAGAAGAGGAAATTTTAAAACTCAAGGAGTAGCTATGGAAGAAGTAGTTTCTGTAAAAAATATAAGTATCCAATTTGAAAAAGAAGCGGTTTTGAAAGGTTTAAGAAAAACTTAGATATTCAAATAAAATGCGAGATATTTTCGCTTTTTTGTTATAATGATTGAGAAGAGTATTTGAAGGGATTTTAAAATGGAAAATTTAAAAAAACAAGTAGGTATAAAAGCAGCTGAGTACGTGAAGTCTGGTATGATTGTTGGTTTGGGAACAGGCTCGACGGCAGCTTTCTTTGTGGAAGAATTGGGGCGCCGTGTTAAAGAAGAAGGTTTAGATATTGTTGGAGTAACGACGTCAAATGTAACCAGTCAGCAAGCTGCAAGTCTTAATATCCCTTTAAAGTCAATTGATGAAGTGGATTATGTTGATTTGACGGTAGACGGTGCAGATGAAATTGATACAGCCCTTAATGGTATTAAAGGTGGTGGTGCGGCCTTGCTGATGGAAAAAATCGTTGCAACATATTCTAAAGATTATATTTGGATTGTTGATGAAAGTAAACTTTCAGAAAATCTTGGCAGTTTTAAAGTTCCTGTCGAAGTTATCCCTTACGGCTCGGAGCAGTTGTTCCGAAAATTTGCAGCGG
Source organism: Lactococcus formosensis (assembly GCF_037892375.1). NCBI lineage: Bacteria > Bacillati > Bacillota > Bacilli > Lactobacillales > Streptococcaceae > Lactococcus > Lactococcus formosensis. The sequence goes on from NZ_CP141721.1 coordinate 755,780, forward strand.
CTGGTTATGCACCAACATGGCGGATGAATGCCCAAGACAAGCTCATAACGGATATGCAACATTATATTATTGATTTGCATATCGAGAAGATTACTGAGCCAGAAAAGCTGGCTGAAGAGCTGGATTTAACAGTGGGAGTTGTCGAGCATGGACTGTTTAATAATATGGTCAAAAAAGTTATTGTTGCAGGACAAGGTGGGGTTAAACTTATAGAAAAATAAAAAGAAGGAGCGTGCTCCTTCTTTTTATTAGTTCTTAAGCCATTGTTCTACGCCCCACTTATGAGAACCACGCTTGAGTTTAACCAAAGCAGTCGGAACGTCAAACCAGAAAATTTTATTGAAATCCTCAAGAGGAGCCTGATCAAAATGAGCTTCCAGAGTCTCGTAGATATAAGCAGGATTGCAAAAATATTTATCCCGATGTGAGCTATAAAAATATTCGTCGGCCTGTCCGAAATAACGTCCTAAAGTCGCAGTCGCACCTAACTCTTCCAGAAGTTCTCTTTCTAAAGCGCGAGCATGATTTTCATCTGCTTCAATTTCCCCACCAGGGAGAAAAAAGGCCCCGTTTGGTGCTTGCACAAGACAGATTTGGCTCTTGTTTTCACGTGAAACAATACCATAGACTCCATAGCGGTATTGGTAGTCGACTCCGGCAATTTTTTCACCGAAGACTGGAATTTCTTTTTGTGTCATATTTATGGCCCTCCGATATAATTTATAGAAGAAAATTTAATTATATTCTATCAAAAAGTTGACAATTTTGATAAAATAAAGAGGCAAAACAAAGCTCTTGCGAAGGGAAATATGAACAGTGAAAAAATTCAATCTTAGTAAAATGATTATTATCGCCTTAATTATTGTTATTTCAGCATTTACAGCAATCTTCATCTCGGCTGATAATTTTAAAAATAATAAAAATCCATCAACGATGACACAAATTATTAATGATGGTACAGGAACCATAGACAGAATCATTGGTGCACCAATCCGCTTTGTTCAAGACAAAGCCAATCAAGTGGGCAATCTTTTTGATACATACAAACAAAATCAGTCGCTGAAAACAAAGGTGGCGGACTTAAGTAATTCAAAAAATAACCAAGAGAGTTTAGAAGTCGAAAATAAAGAATTAAAAGAAGCGTTGAAACTTCAGGAAACATTAACAGACTATAAGAGTATTTCTGCCAATGTAATTACACGTAATCCAGCCAGCTGGTCAGATACGCTCGTGATTGATAGCGGTAGCAAACAAGGCATCAAGAATCGCCAACTTGTGATGGCTAATGGAGGGGTTATTGGACGTGTAAGTCAGGTAAATGAAAACTCTTCTAAGGTTTCCTTATTGAGTTCTGATAAAGGTATTGATGCGAAAATCCCCGTTCGCCTTGGCAGTCCAAGTGATCCAGTGAATGGTCTTCTTACAAGCTATGATGATGATCAAGATGCTTATGTTGTCACTTCTTTAGTAGGGGAAGGAAATATCGAAAAGGGCAGCCAAGTTGTCACTAGTGGTCTTGGAGGAGATTCACCTCGGGGTCTCTTGATTGGAACAGTCATTGAAGTTAAAGAAACAGATCAAGGATTGAATCGTAAGGTATATGTGAAACCTGCTAGCAATCTGTATGATATCCGGTTTGTCTTTGCAATTCAAGGCATGATTGGAGGCAACTAAATATGAGTCGTTTTAGCTTCCAATTTTTTAGCCCCTTATTTCTTTTTTTCCTTCTTTTGCTTGATGGACAATTGACGCATTTTTTCACGGCTTTGTCTGGTGGAAATATCATGCCTGTAAGTCATCTGCTGCTCATTTTTATGGTGTATACTGTGACGCAGCATCGTCATAGCTATGTCCTTATCGTGGGTGTTCTTTTGGGAATTATATATGACAGTTATTTTTTAGGAATATTTGGTATTGCAAGTTTGATCTTACCCCTTATTGCACTTTTTGTCTATCAAATCCAGTCTGTCGTTTTTACTAACCGCTGGACACGTCTATTTACAGTGATTATCATTGTTTTTGCATTCCAAATTTTAAGTACGCTTATAGTTAACTTGGTTGGTGTTGTCAATGTTAATTTTGTCTCATTTATTGTGAGACAGCTTGCACCAACATTAGCCCTAAATATTGTCTTTGCACTCCTACTACAATGGCCTTTAGAAAAGATGTATCGCCTCCGGTAAACATCTTTTTGTAATCAAAAGGTAAAAAAAGTATTTCTAAAGAAATTAAATCGTCTTGATTAAGTTATAAAAGAGTGTTATACTTGGGACTATCTTGGCGTTATATTTATAAATTATAGAAAACGGGAAGAAAAGAAAACTATGAAAAAGAAACTTATCACAGCACTAATGTTGTCGACGGTCATTTTATCATCGGGGGCAAGCCTTGGATCGGTAAAAGCCGACAGCACAGACGATCAAATCGCAAAACAAGATGCAGCAATCAGCGCTGCTAAGAGTTCTTCTGCAGAAGCACAAGCAAAAGTAGATGCGATTCAATCACAAGTAGATAGCTTACAATCTAAAAAAACTTCAACAGCAAATGAAGTAAATAAATTGATGAAGGAGCAAAAAGAACAATCTGCAGAGATTGCTCGCTTGCACAAAGACATCAAAGAACGTAATACAGCACTTGAAGCACAAGCACGTAGCGCTCAAACAAATGGTTCAGCGACAGACTATATGTCTACTATCTTGGATTCAAAATCTTTGACTGATGCAATTCAAAAAATGACAGCGATGGCAACCGTTTCTGGTGCCAACAAAGCCATGCTTGAAAAACAACAAGAAGATGAAAAAGCTATTCAAGCTAAGTTGAAAGATAATGAAGCAAAATACGCTAAAGCTACAAAACTTCAACAAGAGTTAGAAGCACAAAGTAACGAGTTGGCAAGCCAAGAAGCCGCCCTCAAAGTTGCTCAATTGAATTACCAAACGACAATTGCTAACTCTGAAAGCAAAAAACAAAGTTTGATTGACCAAAAAGCAGCAGCTGTCGCTGCCCAAGAAGCAGCAGCTAAACAAGCAGCAGCAGTAGAAGCTCAACAAGCTAAAGCAGAGCAAGCTGCCCAAGCCGCTCAGAAAGCCCAAGCAGAACAAGCAGCAGCAACTAAGAGCGAAAATAAAACAGCTGCAAGTACAGAAACAGTACCAGTTGTTACTGCCCCAGTTGAGACAACTCCAGCGGCCACTGCACCAGCTGTAGAAGAAAGTAAACCAGTATCAAATAACAATACTACAACAAATACGAATACTGGCTCAAGTTCAAACTCAAATACAAATAACGTCCCAGATACAGGATCAAATAATTCTAACAATAATAATGTATCTGGCGGTTCAGGTTCAACAAGTACTCCAGGATCAAGCTTGAGCAACCCTTATCCATGGGGACAATGTACTTGGGGTGTTTGGGACTACTTTGGTGGAAGTATCCCTACTTATGCCGGTAACGCAGGTGACTGGGTAGTCTATGCTAATAGTGGACCAGCAGTTGGTACGATTGCTGTATTCCCTCCAGGAAACCAAGGCGCTGGTGGCGTAGGACACGTTGCTGTAGTTACAGCTGTTAATGGTAATAAACTTACTGTCTCAGAAACAAACTTCTCAGGTCCTAATGGTGGAGGCCTCGGTATTCGCACAACTCGTGAAGTTTCAGCTGCAGGTGTAAGTTTCATCCGTCCCTAAGAAATAATTTAAAACAAGTAATCGAAATATTGCTTGTTTTTTTGTGCATTGATAAAAAACAGAAACCTGCGGCAACAAAATTAAACGTAACTGTAATTGATTTGTTACAAAACGGGTGTGGGCACATGATACAATATACTATATTTACCGAACTAACCTAGGGAGGCAAATTTAAAATTTTATGAAGAAAAAACTTATTACAGCATTGATGCTTTCGACAGTCGTGCTTACGGCTGGCGCACCTTTTGCTGCCGTAAAGGCTGATTCAACAGATTCAAAAATTGCACAACAAGATTCAAAAATCGCTAATGCAAAAAGTGAAGCTGCTAAAGCGCAAGCACAAGTTGATTCAATTCAATCACAAGTAAGCACTTTAAAATCAAAGCAAACATCAATGACTAAAAAAGTTAATGAGTTGATGGCTCAACAAAAGGAACAATCACAACAGATTCAAAAGTTGAGTGAGAGCATCAAGGAACGCAATACTGCTCTTGAAGCTCAAGCACGTAGTGCACAAACCGATGGTTCAGCAACAAACTATATGTCTGCTGTACTGGACTCAAAATCTTTAACAGATGCGATTCAAAAAATGACAGCAATGGCAACTGTTGCTGGCGCTAACAAGTCAATGATTGAGCAACAACAAGCTGATCAAAAAGCTATTCAAACGAAGTTAGCTGATAACCAAAAGAAATATGCTGAAGCAACAAAACTCCAACAAGAGTTAGATGCGCAAGCTAATGAGTTGGCGACACAAGAAGCTGCTCTCAAAGTTGCTCAGTTAGACTACCAAGCTACAGTAACTACTGCAGAAGGCAAAAAGCAAGATTTATTAAGCCAAAAAGCAGCAGCTCAAAAAGCAGCAGAAAAAGCAGCAGCAGCAGAAAAAGCGGCAGCAGCGAAGTCTGTAGTAGCTCAACAGGAAAAAGCTGTAGCAGCAGCACCTGCAGCTTCTAATACAGCTCCAGCTGCTAATAATAGCAATTCTTCTACACCATCGACTGGAAATAATACAGGTGGCAATGGTAATTCTTCTAAACCAGATCCAGATCCAATTCCGGATCCAGGTCCAGTTAAACCAGTAGAACCAGTAAATCCAGGACACAGTGGTACTAACCCTTATCCAGCTGGTCAATGTACTGCATTTGTCTGGGACTACTTTGGTGGTAACATGCCAACATACATGGGAAATGCTGGCGACTGGGTGGCTTATGCCAACAGTGGACCTGCAGCAGGTACAATTGCTGTATTCCCACCAGGTAATCAAGGCGCAGGCGGCGTAGGACACGTTGCAGTTGTTCTTTCTGTATCTGGTTCAAAAATGACAGTTATTGAAGGAAACTTCAACGGCGGTTGGGGAACAACACGTGAATGTTCAACAGCTGGTGTAAGTTTCATTCGTCCATAATTAAATGACATTTAAATACAAACTGCGGTTTGTATTTTTTATCTCAATATTTTAGCACTCTTTATATAAGAGTGCTAATTTTTTTGCCAAAAGTCATAAAAAATGCTAAAATAGATTATGGTAGAAGTGAATATAGTCTACTTTTAGAGAGTAAGTGGTTGAAAAACCAAGTAAGTCTCTAAAAAATTCCATGTCAAGAAGGTTTAAATCATATGAATAACACAGAATTTTACGAACGCCTAGGTGTGGATAAAAATGCCAGCCAAGACGAAATTAAAAAAGCTTATCGAAAGATGTCTAAAAAGTATCATCCAGATATTAATAAAGATCCGGGTGCAGAAGACAAGTACAAAGAAGTTCAAGAAGCTTATGAAACTTTAAGTGATGAACAAAAACGCGCCAGCTACGATCAATATGGTGCCGCAGGTGCTAATGGTGGCTTTGGTGGCGGTCAAGGTGGTTTCTCTGGCTTTGACGGATTCCAAGGTGCAGGCGGCTTTGGTGGTTTTGAAGATATTTTCTCAAGCTTCTTTGGCGGCGGTGGGGGACAAGCTGATCCGAATGCACCACGTCAAGGGGATGATCTACAATATCGTATCAATTTGACATTTGAAGAGGCGATTTTCGGTGTTGAAAAAGAAATCAAGTACCATCGTGAAGAGCTCTGTCATACTTGTGCGGGTTCAGGCGCTAAGCCTGGTACTCATGCTGAAACATGTCATAAATGTCATGGACGAGGTCAAACCCAAGTTATTCGAGATACCCCGTTAGGTCGTATGTCAACTAATGTCGTCTGTGATGTTTGTCATGGTACAGGTAAAGAAATCAAATCTCCTTGTCCAACATGCCATGGTACAGGTCACGAAAAATTGGCACATACTGTTAAGGTAAAAGTACCAGCTGGTGTAGAATCAGGTCAACAAATGCGTCTTCAAGGCCAAGGTGATGCTGGGGAAAACGGAGGTCCTTACGGTGATCTCTATGTACGCTTCCAAGTAGCTGCGAGTGATAAATTTGAACGTGATGGCAGTGAAATTTATTACAAAATGCCATTGAACTTTGTTCAAGCAGCATTAGGTGATGAGATTGAAGTACCGACCGTTCATGGTAATGTGAAGTTGAAGATTCCTGCTGGTACACAAACAGGAACCAACTTCCGTCTTAAGGGGAAAGGGGCCCCTAAACTACGTGGCAATGGTCAGGGGGACCAACACGTTGTGATTAATATTGTAACACCTGAAAAGCTGAATGATGCCCAACGTGATGCTTTGCGTGAGTTTGCAAAAGCTAGCGGACAAAATGTTTCAGAGCAGAAAAAAGGTTTTTTCGATAAATTTAAATAAAAAACTGTCATTAGACAGTTTTTTTTATTTATCAATTAGGTAAATGAGGGTGTATCTGATATAATGTTTTTATGAAACTTGTGAATTATAAACCAGACTATCTTTTAGAAGCTGTGTATAACTTGGATGTGGAAAACTTGAAAAGGCGAGATATCCGGGGAATTATGGTGGACTTAGACAATACACTTATCGCTTGGAATAATCCTGACGGCACGCCCGAATTGCACCAGTGGCTACAAACTATGCGTACAAATGGTATAAAGGTTATTGTGGTGTCTAACAACAAACATGACCGCGTCAAACGTGCAGTTGCTAAATTTGATGTTGACTTTGTTTCACGTGCGATGAAACCTTTTGCTTGGGGGATAAATAAAGCCTTAGTTAAACTTGGGGAACAACCAGACCATGTCATTATGGTTGGGGATCAATTAATGACAGATATTCGAGCAGCTCATCGTGCAGGTGTTCGCAGTATTCTCGTGAAACAATTGGTGGAGTCTGACGGTTGGAGTACCAAGTTTAACCGTTGGCGTGAGCGTCGTGTGTGGAAAAAGTTGATTCGAAAATACGGTTATCCAAAATGGAATACGAGATTGTAACTCTGCTGATGCAGAGTTATTTTATTTTATCAGTCTTTTCCAGAGGTTTTCCACTATATCTTTCTACTTATCCCAAGTTTTCCACAGTTTTACACACCTTATTCACAAAAATGTGGAAAACTGTGAATAAATGTGTGGAAAAAAAGAAACCTCAATGAAGTTTCTTTTTTATTTACATTAAACCACGCTCTTTATACCATTGGTCGGGTTGCCAGATCCAATGTTTTCCATCTTTTTCGAGAAGATCAAATGCCTCCTGTGGTCCCATGCTTGCTGCAGGGTATTTCGGAAGATCTAGATGGGCTTCATCCCATGCTTGACGGATGACGTCAATGAGTTCCCAAGATCGGGAAACTTCTTCCCAGTGGGAGAAGTTGGTACCATCACCGTGGAGGACATCAAGCAAGAGTTTCTCATAAGCTTCAGGAGAATTTCCTAAAATTGCTGCATCATGACGGTATCCCAATTTGATAGGGGCGATATTGAAGCCTTGGCCGACTTCTTTACCGTTGATTGTAAGCGAGAAACCTTCAGTAGGCTGGATATAAATTGTAAGAATGTTTTCCCCAAGAGCTGTATCAAAAATATTGTTAGGGTCTTGTTTGAAGACAATATTGATACGTGTGCCTTTTTCTGTCAGGCGTTTTCCACTACGTACGTAGAAAGGTACGCCAGCCCAACGGTCATTATCAATAAGGAATTTCCCAGCAGCAAAAGTTTCTGTATTAGAATCTGGCGCTACAGAAGGCTCAGAACGATAGGCCGCAAATTCTTTACCGTCAATTTTACCTTCAATATATTGTCCAGGGATAAAGGCTTCAAGAGCTTCTTGTTTGGAATATTTGCGAATGCTGTGGAGAGCTTTGACCTTTTCTTTCAAAATATTTTCTTGTGTAAAAGTTTGGGGCTTTTCCATAGCCAGTAAAGCCAAAACCTGAAGCACATGATTTTGAATCATATCCTTGAGCGCGCCGCTCGTTTCGTAATAACCACCGCGATCTTCAACACCAATACTTTCAGCAAATGTAATCTGTACATTATCGATGTGATCTTTGTCCCAGATTGATTCAAACATTTGGTTAGCAAAACGAATAGCTGAAACGGATTGAATCATTTCTTTTCCGAGATAGTGGTCGATACGGAAGGTTTGATCTTCCGAAAAGACATCTTTAAGTGCAGTATTCAGTTCTTTAGCTGTTTCTAAATCACTTCCGAAAGGTTTTTCGATAATGACACGTTCAAAACCTTTACCTGTCAGAATCTTTTCTGATTTGAGGTGGTTCGCAATGATTGAGAAAAATTGTGGTGCCATAGCCAGATAGAAAACTTGGTTGCAGGCAGTATCGTACTTTTCTCGGAGCCGATCTCCGAGCTCTTTGAGGGCATGATAGTGACTGCTATCATTTACATCATGGCTTTGATAGTAGAAGTGGCTTGAGAAAGCGTCGAGTTCTTTTTGGTTACTACTTAAACCGGACAAAGATTCGATGACAATTTGGCGATAATACTCATCGGTCCATGGGCGACGAGCAGTACCAATCACTGCAAAATTTTCAGCAATCTCACCTTTTTTATAAAGTTGGAAAAGGGCGGGATAAAGTTTTCGTTTTGCGAGGTCACCAGTTGCACCAAACATGGTAAAAAGTACTTGTTTACTCATAAATATCTTCTTTCTATTAATTATCAAACATCATTCTCAGCATAGTCGATATAGGTATCGACATAGTCTAGATAGTCTTTGTTTAACTGGGTCTTCATATCCTGATACTCAGCTTCTGTGTAGTTACGCTCAGCAATTTTAGCACGATAAAAAGGTAAGTTTAATTCTTTTTGAAGTCTTTCTTCAAGCTCTTTACGATTCATAATGATTTCCTTGTATTAGAAAAATTTACTACTAAGAAAATTATATCACAAAATTATCTTTGCACCTTTGAACTGAGATTCTTTCGTATGAAAGTGATAGAATAGGGATATGTCTTTATTAACTTTTACACTCTCTATGCTTGTACTTGGCGTTGTTGCCGGTATTGTAGGAAGCATTTTAGGTCTTGGTGGTGGAATTATTATCACTCCGATTATTACCTCTTTTTTTGGTGTGGATATAAAGTATGCAATCGGTGCAAGTATTGTCGCTGTTATTGCAACGAGTTCAGGTGCCGCCATTTCCTATTTAAAAGATGATCTAGTCAATGTTCGTGTTGCCATGTTCTTGGAAATATTTACTACGATTGGTGGCTTACTAGGAGCATTTTTAGCTGGATTATTTAATGCTGCGGTATTAAATATTCTTTTTGCTTGTTTATTAATTTTTCAAGCCTACAATATGTGGCGCAAGCTACACCAAGGTGAAAAAGTCTTACAAAACGTTACCTCAGACAAGTGGGCAGAAAAGATGAAGCTTAATTCTTCTTACTTTGATAAGCAAACAGGAAAAGAGGTCGCTTATCAAGTGGAAAAAGTCCCAGCTGGTGCATCGATTATGTTTGGGGCAGGAATAGCTTCAGGACTTTTAGGTATCGGTTCGGGGGCGTTTAAGGTTTTGGCCATGGATACAACGATGAAAATGCCACTCAAACCGTCAACCGCAACCTCAAACCTCATGATTGGCGTAACTGCAGCAGCGTCAGCGACAGTTTATTTCTTTAACGGTTATGTTGATCCGTCCTTAGCAGGCCCTTTAGCGATAGGGATTGTAGCAGGGGCAGCCATCGGCTCACGTATTATGCCACATTTACCTGCTCGGACGATTCGTTTGATATTTATTCCTGTAATTGGTCTTATGGCTTTACAAATGATACTTAAAGGACTTGGCTTATGACAGAAGAAAAAGAAAAATTACTTGAAATTGAACTCAGAATAGGAAAAATTTTAAGGACAGGTGTATTTATTAGTTCGGCAATCATCATTATTGGTTTAATGATGTTTGTTTTCACGGGGCATTCTGGTTACCCAGGGACGACTTATCCTCGAGGCTTGTCGGAAATTGCAGAGGGGCTTGTCGCTTTTAAACCCTTCGCTTGGCTTATGACTGGTCTGTTTCTTTTAATCTTAACACCTGTACTTCGTGTGGTTGCTTCTATTTTTGCCTTCGCAAAAGAGGGCGATAAGATGTACGTTATTATTACAATGTTGGTACTTGCAGTCCTGATTTTAGCCATCTTTTTAGGGCATACAGGCGCGTAAGCTATTTCTTGCAAAACACTATTGAAACTGGTATTATAGGTAGTGCTGGGGGAGTGGTGGAATGGCAGACACGCATGCTTCAGGTGCATGTGCTCGTAAGGGCGTGGGGGTTCAAATCCCCTCTCCCCCATAACTAGTTACAATCTCGCTTAGGCGGGATTTTTTTATTTAAGAGGTGAATATATGGCAAGGAGATTGACAAAAGAAGAACTACAGGAGCGTATAGATGAAAACCCCCTCCGCGCATTAGCAAATATAGGAGAGGAAGTTGGCTTAACGCGTATTGGGATTGAAAAATTGCTGAAAAGCTATAAGTTAGAAGATTACCGTAATCAAAAGATAAAAGCCTTACGTCGAACAGTAGCAAGGCAAAGAAGATTGAACAAATAAAGGAGAAATCATGGCAAAAATCGGATTTATCGGTACAGGAGTAATGGGCGCAGCAATGGCAGGGCATTTACTTGATGCAGGCAATGAGCTGTATGTTTATAATAGAACAAAAGCAAAAACTGATTCTTTAGTAGCGCGTGGAGCAACTTACTGCGCGACACCGCAAGAAATTGCAGAAGTAACGGATATTGTTTTTTCTATTGTAGGCTATCCCAAAGATGTTCGCGAAATTTATTTCGGCGAAAAAGGTGTATTTAAGGCAGATGTACAAGGTACGTTTCTAGTAGATATGACAACATCAGAGCCTGCTTTGGCACAAGAGATCTATCAGGCTGCAAAAGAAGCGGGGGCTTCGGCTTTAGATGCTCCAGTATCGGGAGGTGACATTGGGGCGAAGAATGCCAGCTTAACAATTATGGTAGGTGGTGAGGAAGAAGCCTATGCACATCTCTTGCCTTACTTTGAAACTATAGGTAAAACAATTACACGTCAAGGTGCAGCAGGAGCGGGCCAACATACCAAAATGGCGAATCAAATCGCAATTGCGGGAACGATGACTGCAATGACAGAACTAATGGTTTATGCAGATAAAGCTGGTTTAGATGTAGAAAAAGTCCTTCAAACAGTGGGCGGCGGATCGGCTGCTACTTGGTCAATGACCAATTATGCACCACGTATTTTACGTGAGGACTTTAGTGCGGGCTTCTTCGTTAAACATTTTATTAAAGATTTAGGAATTGCTTTAGTTGAGGCTGAAAAAATGGGGATTGAACTTCCTGCCACAGCAGGAGCGAAAAAACTTTATGATCGTTTAGCAGAAGAAGGATATGAAAATGATGGTACCCAAGCGCTGATTAAACTTTGGTGGCCAGAAGGCGTGAGACCGAATAAATAGAAGATATAAATAAAATCCACACAAAATTGTAGTGGATTTTATTTATATCTTCGTTTTTTATCTATTCATAGAGTGAACCTGATAAATGTTTACTGATGATATTATTCGTAGTATCGTCGTAAACGATGATGATTGAGACATAGCCTTCTGCAAGTAACTCTCCTGTACTCCAAGTTGCCACGTGAATAGGGTTAAAATAACCATCAATATCTTCTTTGAGATGAGTAGGCTGACTCCCCACATTCTGGATGACAGTTGTAAAAAGATCTCCCTCACTGTATGTCAAATGCTTGTTGTTTTCTGAAAGATGGGTTTGGGCGACTTGGATTTGATTAAATTTTTCCAAATTCCACCCTTGAAGTTTGGTAATATTGTCGTGAGCAAACTTCTTTTTGTCTGCAAAGCTATATTTTTGTTCTGGAGGAGGAATTGATGGCAGCTCGTCGCTCTTTTGAGTATTTTCGTATTTTTCGTTTTGTATTTCAGTACTAGGGGAAGCGGGTTCTTTTGCTTGCTGCAGATAGAACGGTTATACGTATTTTAATAATGATAGGATAACAATAGCAAAAAGACTTATTGTTATCGAGAAAAATTTTCGATGACGATATTTAGAGTTTGATATTCTGTATTCAGTATGGCAGTAGGCGCAAATAGTTTTACCGTTTAAGTTTATAAAGTCAGAAGCCCCACAATTTTGACAGTTGATAGCTTTCATAGCGTTATTTCTCATTGTAGATTCTCCGATGAACCTTTGCAATAACCTTTAGCCTTCGGTTTTTTAGGTGACGGTATAAGCTCAAAGTTCTTATCCAGATTACTTGCAGACATCCTTACTTCCTTGTGATTATTTTTTTGAGTATTTATGAAAAATCCCAGCTTAATTTTATCAAAAAAGAATAAATCAGCTCAATGTTTTACATTTCAATGACAATCATCTGTAGGAGGTTAATTTTTTTGCACTAACATCTATGAAAAAAATGAGCCAAAGGATTTTGATACTATCCTCAGCTCATTTTTAAAATTATTTTTGTAACTTTGAAAACTTACATTTCCTCTGGTGCTTCCACACCAAGCAGACGCAATGCTTCTTTTAAGACAAGAGAAGTTGCATTAGCAAGCGCTAAACGTGCTTGAAGCCCTTCGTTGTCCTCAAGGATACGTACATGTGCATAATATTTGTTAAAAGCTTGTGCCAAGGAAATTGAGTATTTCGCAATGATAGAAGGCTCATACTTATCGGCAGCACGTTTAACAATGTTACCAAAGTCTTGGAGTAACTTCACAATTTCCCAAGCTTCAGCTGGTGTTTCTTCAACATTGACTGGTTGCGGTACATAGTTTGCTTTACGTAAGATTGAACGGATACGTGCATACGCATATTGTACGTAAGGGCCAGTCTCACCTTCAAATGAAACCATCTCTTCAAGGTTGAAGTCATAACCATTGTTACGGTCTGTTTTTAAGTCGTAGAACTTCACGGCACCAACACCAACTTGTTGTGCGACACGCTCTTTGTTTGGCAAGTCAGGATTTTTCTCGTTGATTTGCTTCAGAGCACGTTCTACCGCTTCGTCAAGTGTTGTCTCTAGTTTAACAACGTGACCTTTACGTGTTGAGAATTTTTTCCCGCCTTGCGTAACCATACCAAAGGACACGTGTGTCATGTTATCTGACCAGTCATAACCGGCTTCCTTGAGTACTGCTTTTAATTGTTTGAAGTGGTTTTGTTGCTCGCCACCAACAACATAAAGTGATTTTACAAAATCAAAAGTTGCTTTACGGTACATTGCTGTTGCCAAGTCACGTGTGATGTACAAGGTTGCACCATCAGTTTTCTTAATCAAAGCAGGATTGAGGTTATACTTTTCGAGGTCGACAACCATCGCACCTTTAGATTCGTGCATTAAGCCTTTTGATTCTAAGTCTTCAACAACGGCATCCATCTTATCAGAGTAGAAAGATTCACCTGTAAAGTGATCAAACTCAATACCTAATTTACCGTAAATACGGTTAAATTCAATCAAGCTGACATCAGAGAACCATTTCCAGATGCGAAGGGCTTCCTCGTCACCTTGTTCCATCTTAAGGAACCAAGCACGACCTTCTTCGTCTACCGCTGGATCTTCTTTAGCTTCGGCATTGATTTGCACATAGAGCTTCAATAACTCATCGATTGGGTTAGCAGTGATTGTTGCTTCATCCCCATATTTTTTATAAGCAGTGATCAAGAGACCAAACTGTTTACCCCAATCTCCCAAGTGATTGATTTTGATCGTGTTGTAACCAATCTTCTCATAAATCTTCGAAAGAGAGTCCCCAATGACTGTTGAGCGCAAATGACCAATAGAAAAAGGCTTGGCAATATTTGGAGCCGACATGTCAATAGGAACATTAGCACCATGACCGATATTTTGGTCGCCATAGTCTTCTTTTTCAGTGATAACTTCATTGATAACTGCTGTGGCAACAGCTTTTTTGTCAAGGAAGAAATTCACGTAAGGACCAGTAGCAACTACTTTATCAAAGCCAGTAGCATCAATGTTCTCAGCGATTTCACCAGCGATGATTTGTGGGGCTTTGCGCAAAGTCTTGGCTAAACTGAAAGCTGGAAATGCGATGTCGCCCATTTCTGATGATTTTGGTTTTTCAAGCAAATTTTCGATTTGTTCGAGTTCAAGCGCACCATCGAGTACGGCGAACAAAGACTTTGCTGCTAATAGTTTTTCATTCATGGAATAATTATACCATAATAGAAATAAAAAAGTATAGTGCTTATTGTGTTAAATTTTAAGCTTTATGAGTGAAGTGAGCCAAATAACTCATAGGATAAAGAGCATTATTTTTCATAAATGTTTTTTTGTGCGATGTGTTGAATTTACGGACTGAAAAAATAATAAAAGATATATTTTGTATTTTTATACATTTTGGATTAGAAGATGGAATGGTTGAAGCAAGGAAGAGGTCTCTTTATCCATTGGTCTTATGAGGATGGGTGCATATATTTTTATCCCAAGAGGGAAAATATGTATAAATAATAAGTTGAGATAATGATAAATGCGCCTTCATTCCTGTATTTTGTTTGTTATTTTTATGCTATAATGAGACTATGAAAAGAGAAGAACGATTAAATTTAATTAAGCAAATTATCTCTGAAAATAAGATTGCGACACAGGAAGAACTTCAGAGTGTCCTAGAATCTAGAGGGGTAAAGATTACTCAGGCGAGTTTGTCACGTGATATTCGTGAGTTGCATATTATCAAAAAACGTGAAGATGGCAAGAGCTTTTATGTTTTTTTGACAGAGCTTAATTCTCCTTCACAATCTTTGTTACAACAATACTTGACTAACTTTGTACTGAAAGTTGATGTAGCTAGTGTTAACGTAGTTGTACATACACACTTAGGAGAGGCAGATCTTTTGGCGAATGCCTTTGATGATGAGCAACGACCAGAAATTTTAGGGACTTTGGCTGGTGCAGATACCTTATTGCTCATCTGCAGGGATGAAGCGACAGCAGAAAGTTTAGCCTTGGAGATTGAAGATGCCTTATAATGCAAGTAAAGAAAAATTGATAGCTCATATTCTTGATTTGGATTATGTTAAGGCCTTTCAAAAAGCAGAAGATGCCTTACAAAAAGAAAAAGAAGTGTTTGAGCAACAAAGTAAAATGAAGGAGCTTCAGAAAGAGGCTGTTCTCTATCAAAAAATAGGCAAGATACAGGCCTTTAAAGAGACATCCAATGCAGCGCAAAGGATACACAAGTCTCTAAAAAATGACCCCTTAGTTGAAGACTATCTTTTAAAAATGCAGCCTGTTGATGCTCTTTTGAACTATGTGACAGGTGAGATAGAAAGTAAAGTTAATGAAGCCTTAGGACATGAAGGATGATAGGAAAAGGATCTTGTGTCCTTTTTGTTTTACCTACAAGGTTGAGCTGGCTTTTTGTATGTTATAATAGAAGCAAAGAATTTTCAATAGAAAGAAGAATTATATGTCTGAAAAAATTTCACCAGGAATGCAGCAATATCTTGATATCAAAGCTGATTATCCAGATGCTTTTTTGCTCTTTCGCATGGGAGATTTTTACGAGCTTTTTTATGAAGATGCAGTGAATGCAGCCCAAATTTTAGAATTATCTCTGACTTCGCGCAATAAGAATGCAGAAAATCCGATTCCGATGGCAGGTGTTCCTCACCATTCAGCAGAGCAATATATCGAACAACTTGTGAATCTGGGCCATAAAGTTGCTGTGGCAGAGCAAATGGAAGATCCTAAAACAGCTGTTGGTATCGTCAAACGCGCCGTCACTCAAGTTATCACACCAGGTACAGCTGTAGATGTGGGCTTAACAACGGAGAATAACTTTTTAGTGGCTCTAGATCAATCCACTGCGACATTTGCTTTGGCTTATATGGATCTATCGACAGGCGAATTCAAAGCAACGCAGTTATCTGATTTTTCATCAGCACTCAGTGAGATATCATCCCTAAAAGCACGTGAAATTGTTGTTGGATATGAGCTATCAGACGGTGATAGACATGTTTTTGAAAAACAGCTGAATGTGATGGTTTCAGAACAATATGATTATGAAGATATTTCATCAACACTTGCTCCCTTGGAGAATCAAGTAGCTTCAAAGCTCCTAGCCTATGTTAATCGCACCCAATTAAGGGATTTGAGTCACTTGCAGGAAGTGGAACATTATGAAATAAAAGATTTTCTGCAAATGGACTTTGCAACGAAGTCTTCTCTAGAGTTAACCGCCAATAAGCGAGAAGGAAAAAAACATGGGACGCTCTATTGGTTGCTTGATGAAACCAAAACAGCTATGGGCACACGTTTACTCCGTAGCTGGGTAGACCGTCCGTTGATTTCTTCCAGTGAAATCAAGAAACGTGCGGATATTGTGCAACTCTTTGTGGATAATTTCTTTGAACGTGCAGATTTGATTGAGGCTCTAAAGGGAGTTTATGACCTTGAACGCTTGGCTTCTCGTGTGTCCTTCGGTAAAGTTCTTCCCGTTGATTATTTACAGTTAGAAAATTCCTTGTCTAATGTCCCAGGCATTAAAAATGTTTTACTGACCATGAACAATGCGGCTCTGGACCCTTTAATCTCTCAACTTGATGAAATTCCGGAACTTATCAGCTTAATACGCCAAGCAATTGATGAATCAGCCCAGCGTGTCATTACTGAAGGAGGAGTCATTAAGACAGGTTATAATGAGCAACTGGATAAATATCGGGAAGCTTTAACAAATGGTACCTCATGGATAGCAGAGTTGGAAGCGAAAGAAAAAGCCAACACAGGAATCCCGACATTAAGAATTGATTTTAACCGCAAAGACGGTTATTATTTCCATATTACGCAGAGTCAGCTTGGCAGTGTTCCTGATCACTTTTATCGTAAGGCAACATTGAAAAATTCTGAACGTTTTGGTTCAAAAGAGTTGGCTGAAATTGAAGAAATTATGCTTGAAGCGCGTGAAAAATCGAGTGTTTTAGAATACGATCTTTTTGCGCAAGTACGTACAGAGACTGAACAATATATCTCGCGCTTGCAGAAATTAGCAAAAGCAATTGCCAGTATTGATTGTTTGCAAAGCCTAGCGACCGTTGCTGAAAAATACCAGTATATCCGTCCAATTTTTACTCCAGAGCGTAAGGTCAACATTATAAAAGGGCGTCATCCTGTGGTTGAGAGTGTTCTCGGAGCTCAAGAATACGTACCAAATGACATTAAGTTACCAGATCAAACTGCAATTCAACTCATCACAGGGCCAAATATGTCTGGTAAATCAACCTACATGCGTCAATTTGCGATGATTGTCATTATGGCACAGTTGGGCTCTTTCGTACCAGCTGAGGTAGCTGAACTTCCAATATTTGATGCGATTTTTACACGCATTGGTGCAAGTGATAATTTAATCTCAGGTGAGTCGACCTTCATGGTTGAGATGATGGAAGCCAATCATGCTATCCAACATGCTACGTCGCATTCTTTAATTATTTTTGATGAACTTGGACGAGGCACTGCAACTTATGATGGAATGGCTCTGGCGCAGTCGATTATTGAGTATATACATGATAATATCCATGCTAAGACGCTCTTTGCGACGCATTACCATGAGTTAACGGAGTTGTCAGACAGTCTTGAAGAGCTAGAAAATGTACACGTTGCTACTTTAGAGAAGGGGGGTAATGTGACCTTCTTGCATAAGATTACGGAAGGTCCAGCAGATAAATCCTATGGTATTCATGTTGCTAAAATTGCAGGACTGCCCTCAAAATTACTTGAACGTGCTGACATTATTCTGCAAAAATTGGAGAATAAGCCGGTGATGAGTAAGGCACCTGAAGTTGAAAAAGAACAATTGAGTCTTTTTGCATTTGAAGACAATCATCAAGAGCTGATTGAAATGTTAAAAGAAACGAATGTCGATAATATGACGGCGCGTGAAGCTTTAAACTTTCTGTGGGAGCTTAAAGATAGACTATAAGATTTGGTTTTTAATAGTAAAATTGTTAGAATAAAGTGAATAAATAAAGAAGTGTTAAAAGGAGAGTCTATGGCGGAAGATAAAGATAAAATCGTAGAAACACCGGAAATCCCCGAAGTTGAAAATATGGAAGAAGGGGCAGCTGACATTGCTCCTGAAATAACAGAAGAAACTCTTGTAGTGGCCGAAACAGAGAGCCCTGAAGATACGCCAGTGGAAGTCATAGAAGCTACAACGGAAGAAAAGACTGAAGTACCTTTTTCTTCAGAAATAAATGATGATTTTATTTCTGAAAAAGAGGTAACAGAAGAACCTAAAGTTTCTCAACATAATTATGCAGACGAGCCTTTTTTGGCAGATAACCGTGTCAAATCAGGCATAAATCCAAAATGGAACTGGGGTGCAATGGCTATGCCTGTCTTCTTTGGTATAGCTAATCGTTCTTATTTAGGTTTACTCAGTTTACTGGTGTTCATTCCCTGGCTTGGCTGGATTTTTGGTATTGTATGGGCTATTGTTTTCGGTATCAATGGGGAACGTTGGGCCCTACAAAATCCAGACAATCACTACCGTGATGAAGAAGAGTTTCGTAAGGTTATGGATGGCTGGAATCGTGCAGGTCTAGTTGCTTTTATCATTGGCGCAATAGTCATCGTACTGCTTTTACTTTTCTTTATGATTCTTGGTGCAGCTATATTTAGTAACATGGATCAGCTTCAGTATTAAAATAGATTGATGAAGTGATAATATGAGAGGCCTCTCCGGTGTATTTCAGGAGAGGTTCTCTTTGTTGTCAAGAAGCTCTTCAGCTTTCAAATTTGTCTCTTGAAAATATGCTATAATAAGTACTGACTATGAAAAAGAGAAACAGTCGCTTGATGCGGAGGTCTGAATAAGTGGGAAAAATAATCGAACTTGATGAATCACTTGCTAATCAGATAGCAGCTGGTGAAGTGGTAGAACGGCCTGCTAGCGTTGTAAAAGAATTAGTAGAAAACTCAATTGATGCTGGTGCGACACGAATCGTTGTAAAAATTCAAGAGAGTGGCTTACGACTCATTGAAGTGATTGACAATGGAACGGGGATTGAAAAAGAAGATGTTGCTAAGTCTTTGAAGCGGCATGCAACCAGTAAAATAAGAAACAAAGCGGATTTGTTTAAAATCCGTACTCTCGGCTTTCGGGGTGAAGCGATGCCTTCGATTGCTTCAGTTAGTGAATTTTCTATTGAGACGAGTGTGACAGATGAAGAGTCAGGCACGCGTTTGATTAGTCATGGTGGAAAAGTGGACACATTAGAAGCAATTGCCCAAAGAGAAGGAACCAAAGTTACTGTACAAAACCTTTTCTACAATACGCCGGCACGCTTAAAATATATTCGCTCTTTGCAAGCGGAACTTAGCCATATCACGGATGTCATTAATCGTCAAAGTATGGCTTACCCTGAGATTTCTTTTACACTGATTAATGAAGGTAGGGAGCTGATGAAGACGGCGGGGAATGGTAACCTACGGCAAGTTATTGCAAGTGTGTATGGCCTTCCGACTGCTAAAAAAATGTTAAAAGTAGAAGCGGAAGATTTAGACTTTACGCTTTCGGGATATGTGAGTCTACCTGAGCTAACACGTGCAAACCGTAATTACATCACTTTGATGATAAATGGACGCTTTATCAAAAATTTCTTGTTGAACCGTGCAATCCTCGAAGGTTATGGAAACCGATTGATGGTAGGGCGTTTCCCTATTGCTGTGCTTTCCATTAAGATTGATCCGCAATTAGCCGATGTTAATGTGCACCCGACGAAACAAGAAGTACGCTTATCAAAAGAGCGTGAACTGATGCGCTTGATTACGGAGGCAATTCAAAGTGTTTTTGTGGAGCAAACTTTAATTCCTGATGCATTGGAAAATCTAAATTCCCGGCGCGCGAAAGTAGAGGAACAACCAGAAGTTATAAGTGGGAGCAAATCAACAAACCTTTATTATGATAAGGTAAGTCAGGATTTCTTTGTTGATAAAATTCAGGTGCATGAGGAGTACAGTATACCTCAGGAGGATGTTGTACCTTCAGAAGAACTCCGCACAGCCTCTATTTTCGAAGAAGTTGTGGTTGAAGAAAAGCAACCGATTGGAAGCTCAAAGATAGTAGAAGAAAAGCAGCCCTTTCCTGACCTGGAATATCTGGCGCAACTGCATGCTACTTACTTGCTTTGTCAAGCGCAGGATGGTCTATATATTATCGATCAGCATGCAGCTCAAGAACGCATAAAATATGAATATTGGCGTGATAAAATCGGTGAAGTCAGCATGGATCAACAGATTTTGCTGGCTCCATACATTTTTAGTCTTCCAAAGAATGATTTTTTGATGCTTTTAGATCGAAAATCGATTTTGGAAGAGGCGGGGGTGTTCCTTGAAGAATATGGAGAAAATCAACTTATTCTGAGAGAACATCCCACTTGGCTTCAAGAAAATGACTTAGAAGAAACAGTTTATGAGATGATTGATGAAATCCTTTTGACAAAAGAGTTCTCGGTCAAAAAATATCGACACGACTTGGCGACAATGGTAGCTTGTAAGAGCTCGATTAAGGCAAATCATCCCCTTGATGCAGAATCAGCGCGAGCATTAGTCAAAGAACTTGCTACCTGTGAGAATCCTTACTCTTGTGCGCATGGACGTCCGACGATTGTCCATTTTAATGGTGGAGATTTAGAAAAAATGTTCCGACGTCGTCAAGAAACTCATCTCTCCAAAGCCGCAAGTTGGAAGAATATAAATTAAAAAATAGGAAAAGAAGAAAAATGACAACTTTATACATGGTAGTCCCTTGTTACAACGAAGAATTGGTACTTGATGAAACATCACGCCGCCTTGAAGAGAAATATGCAGCTTTGAAAAAAGCTGGCAAGATTGATGAAAAAAGCCGTGTTGTTTATGTTAATGATGGTTCGCGAGACAGCACCTGGGAAAAAATTCAAGAAAAACATGCGGCTAATCCGATGTTTAGTGGTATCAATCTCTCACGTAACAGAGGTTACCAAAATGCACTTTTGGCAGGTTTGATGCAAGTTAAAGACTTAGCAGATGCTGTTATTTCGATGGATGCAGACTTGCAGGATGATATCAATGCTATTGATGCGATGCTTGAGGAGTATGAAAAGGGCTACGAAGTAGTTTATGGTGTACGTGATAATCGTGATACTGATACGGCCTTTAAACGTCGTACAGCAATGGCTTTTTATGGCTTGATGAAGAAATTAGGCAGTGAATCTGTGCCCAATTCGGCAGACTTTCGCCTGATGAGCAGTCGCGCCTTAAATGGTTTGGCTGAGTATGAGGAAGTAAATCTCTTTTTACGTGGAATGGTCCCTCTTGTGGGATATAAATCAACCAATGTTTACTATAAACGTGGGGAACGCTTTGCAGGGGAAAGCAAGTATCCCCTCAAAAAGATGGTGAGTTTTGCGATTGATGGCATCACTTCCACTTCAGCAACACCGATGCGTTTTATTTTTTGGACTGGATTGACAATGTTCCTTCTTGCTTTTGTAGCTGGGATTTATGTTGTAGTACGTCACTTCATCGGAGGTTTCCCAACAACTGGATGGGCTTCAATTATGGTTGCCATTATTGGGCTAGGTGGGATTCAGCTTTTAGCTCTCGGGATTATTGGTGAGTATATCGGTAAAATTTTCCTTGAAGTTAAAGCACGTCCACGCTTTATTATCCAAGACTTTATTAACACAGAAGGTGATGAGGAATAATGTACGAATACTTTCAAGGCAAGCTAGTTAAAATTACGCCAACGTATATCGTTGTTGATGTCGCAAATATTGGTTATCTCATCAATGTGGCAAATCCCTATGCTTGGTCTCATATGATGAATCAAGGGATTACAATATATGTGCATCAAGTTATTCGGGAAGATGCGCATAGCTTATACGGCTTTATGGATGATGCAGAGAAAGCTTTGTTTTTACGTTTGATTAGCGTATCAGGCATTGGGCCAAAATCTGCCTTAGCAATCATTGCTGCCGATGATAACGTGGGTCTTGTGCATGCGATTGACAATAGTGATATCAAGTACTTGACAAAATTTCCAGGTGTCGGTAAAAAAACAGCGATGCAGATGGTTCTGGATTTAGCTGGTAAGTTTGATGCTACAGCTTCAGCTGAAATGGTCAAAACCACTGCTAAAAATGAAAATCTAGCCCTTATTGAAGCGATTGAAGCTTTGCAAGCCCTAGGCTATAAAGCAACTGAACTTAAGAAAATTCAGAAGAAACTTGAAGCTGAAACTGGATTGACAAGTGAAGAGTATATCAAAGCTGCCCTCAAATTAATGATGAAATAAAATCCGTACGCTACGGATTTTTGTTATAATAAAAATAATGAACGAAAACTTATCTGCAACACCACTTGAAGATGAAATGATGGTTGAGAAGTCTTTAAGGCCTCAATTTTTCAATCAATACATCGGTCAAGACAAGGTTAAAGAACAACTTGAAATATTTATCAAAGCAGCAAGACTACGTGAAGAAGTACTGGATCACGTGCTTCTTTTTGGTCCTCCGGGTCTGGGGAAAACAACCATGGCCTTTGTTATTTCGAATGAGCTAGGGGTAAACATCAAACAAACGTCTGGTCCAGCAATTGAAAAGCCGGGAGATTTGGTTGCTATCTTGAATGAACTTGAGCCAGGAGATGTTCTTTTCATTGATGAAATCCATCGCATGCCTATGCAGGTAGAAGAGGTTCTTTATTCAGCTATGGAGGACTTCTATATTGATATTATGCTGGGGTCTGGCGATGGTAGTCGCTCGGTGCACTTGGACTTGCCGCCTTTTACTTTAGTGGGCGCAACAACACGTGCTGGAATGCTTTCAAATCCACTACGTGCGCGATTTGGAATTTCAGCCCATATGGAATATTATACTGAGCGGGACTTGGAGGAAATTGTTAAGCGTACAGCAGATATATTTGAAGTAGAGATTGTGGACCAAGGTGCACTTGAGATTGCATTACGGAGCCGAGGTACACCGCGTATCGCCAATCGTTTACTGAAGCGTGTTCGAGATTTTGCGCAAATTATGGGTGATGGTCGTGTGGATAAAGAAATCACAGATAAAGCACTTCAGATTTTGGATGTTGACAATGCGGGTCTTGACTATATTGACCAAAAAATTCTACGTACAATGATTGAAATGTATAATGGAGGACCTGTAGGTTTAGGGACATTAGCTGTTAATATAGCAGAAGACCAAGAGACTGTTGAAGATATGTATGAACCTTATCTGATTCAAAAGGGCTTTATCATTAGAACGAAACAAGGGCGTAAAGCGACGCCTAAAGCCTATGAACATCTAGGTTATCCTTATCAAGAAAAATAAAAATACTCTATATGGAGTATTTTTTATTTTTTCTTTCAGGACATGTTCAAATAAATTTACCTTATATAGTAATTTTTATGCTCATAGCTATGCTATAATGAAGATATGGAAAAAATAGTATTCGTCTGCTTAGGTAATATTTGTCGAAGCCCCATGGCTGAGTTTGTCATGAAAGATTTAGCTGAAAAAAAGGGGAAAAGTTTCGAAGTGGAAAGTAGAGCCACATCGAGTTGGGAACATGGTAATCCAATCCATCCAGGGACACGCTCTCTTTTAACTGAACATGGCATTGCATTTGATTCGGCTAAAGGAAGTCAACAGATTTCACAAGAGGATTTTCAATATTTTGATAAAATTATTGCAATGGATGCATCAAATAAAGAAAATTTAGAAAAAATGGCACCTGCAGATCAAAAAAATAAAATAAAAATGCTCTTGAATAAATCAGTTCCTGACCCTTGGTATACGGGGGATTTCGAAGAAACTTACCGCTTGGTAAAAGAAGGCTGTTTAAAAATTTTAGAAAATAACAGCAATTGATGTTATATAATGTGACATAAACCTTTGACAAGAAATGAAACTAGGTTTATAATATGGCCATAGAGTTGAAGTTGAGGAGATGACGGGTGAAAGAACGTGAATTGAGACACTCCCTAGCAGTGCTACCTATTGGTACTGTTATGAAACTAACAGGATTGAGTGCAAGACAAATTCGCTATTATGAGGAACAAGGCTTACTTTTTCCAGAACGCAATGAAGGTAACCGCCGAATGTATTCTCTTAATGATATTGAGATCGTTTTTGATATTGCTGATTTACTTTCAGAGGGTAATAATATTGCCGACATTAAGCGTATCTATGCTCAAAGACAGAAAAAAGCAATGAAAAACCTCTCTATTAGTGAAGTACACCTTGCCTTAGAACGTGAATTTGCACAGCAAGGACGTTTCGGACATCCGACATCAACTCATTTTAACCAGCCGCGTATGTAAGAAAAACTTACATGCAAGATATCGAATCATCGTTTATTCTTAAAAGGAGCCGTATTATGGGAATCACAGCAGCAAACATCCGTCGTGATGTCAAAGAAAAAAATATCAAGTTCTTACGCCTGATGTTTACCGACATTTTAGGAACGCTTAAAAACGTAGAAGTTCCAGCAACTGATGAACAGTTAGACAAACTTTTTGACAACAAGATGATGTTTGATGGCAGTTCAATTGAAGGTTTTGTCCGTATTAATGAATCAGATATGTACCTCTATCCAGATTGGGACACATGGATTATCTTCCCTTGGGGAGACGAATACGGAAAAGTAGCCGGCGTTATCTGTGACGTATATACGGCAGAAGGACAACCTTTTCCGGGAGATCCACGTGGCGTATTGAAACGTAATCTGAAAAATATGGAAAAATTAGGCTTCAAAAAATTCAATCTTGGTCCAGAGCCTGAGTTTTTCCTCTTCAAGCTTGATGAAAATCAAGAACCAACCTTGGAAGTAAACGATAAAGGTGGATATTTTGATCTTGCACCAACTGATTTGGCGGGGAATACACGTCGCGAAATCGTTAATGTCCTTACCGATCTTGGTTTTGAAGTAGAAGCAAGTGACCATGAAGTAGCCGTTGGGCAACATGAGATTGACTTCAAGTATACAGATGCATTGAAAGCTTGCGACAATATTCAAATCTTTAAACTTGTAGTGAAAACAATCGCACGTAAACATGGTTTACACGCAACCTTTATGGCTAAACCTAAGTTTGGTATTAATGGATCTGGTATGCACTGTAATATGTCGCTCTTTACAGAAGATGGTAGAAATGCCTTCTACGATGAAGCGGGTGACATGGGACTCTCGGAAGCTGCCAACTACTTTATTGGTGGCTTGCTCCAACATGCTTATAACTACACAGCTATTACTAATCCAACAGTCAACAGTTACAAGCGTTTGGTACCTGGATATGAAGCTCCAGTTTACATTGCCTGGGCCGGACGTAACCGCTGACCGCTGATTCGCGTACCAGCATCTCGTGGAATGTCTACACGTGTGGAACTTCGCTCAGTAGATCCGTCAGCCAATCCTTACTTGACAATGGCTGTTCTCCTTGCATCAGGACTTGATGGGATTGAAAATAAAATTGCTGCGCCAGAAGCTGTTGAAGCGAATATTTATGTAATGACCGAAAGTGAACGTAAAGCGCATGGTATTACAGACTTGCCTTCGACTTTGCACAATGCTGTAAAAGCATTACGTGAAGATGAAGTAGTGACAGCTGCTTTGGGTGAACATGTTTTGGTTAACTTTGTTGAAGCTAAGAAAATCGAGTGGGCGAGCTATGCACAATTTGTCAGCCAATGGGAAATCGATAACTATTTAGAACTTTATTAAAAGCGAGAAGCATCCTTGAGATGCTTTTTTTGAATTTTTATACTAAAAAGACTAAACTAGAGATATGGATATAAAAGAAGATTTAAAAAATATTATAGATAAAATAGACTATGGACAGGTTGCCAAACTTGCGATGTTGGAGAGAGGAGCCTATGCAGTATCTGGACCGCAGGAATCAGCTTCTGATGGTGTATTGTTTGAGGACTTTGCTTCCAAATATTTGTCTGCGAAGGAAGATTTGACTGTCGTTAATCGCCAAGACCCAGAATCAGCACTACAACAAGAAGATTTTAAGGCGTTGCTTGCCCAAATGAAAGCCCCTCAACATATCATTTTTGTAGAGTGTCTTGAATTAGGAACGACAGAAATTAAAGGTTTTTTGAATGCACTGCTTTCCTCGGATTTAATCAAAAGCAGCAAAGTTATTCTCTTGGATTTGCCACAATTAGAATATATGGCCTTGCGTTCAAGTATGAAAGGAAAAATCGCTATTTAATGCGATTTTTTTCTTGATATTCTCGGGAATGTTTCATGATTTCTTTATAGATAGCTTGGACAGCGGACGTATATTGTGGATCCTCGGTCCTTTTTTTTATCTTTTCGAGGATAAATGCTTCTCGGCCAGAGTCATAGACATCTCTATTTTCTTCTGCCTTAGCGATGATGACCTCTTCAACTAAGGTCATGCGTCTTATTAATAGGTCAATCATTTGATCATCGAGTGCGTCAATTTCTTTACGAATTTTTTCTAAAGTCATATTTTTATTATGACACAAAAGCCTATAGAGGACAATGTTTAGATAAAAAAGTTAGAGAAAATCAAAGGAAAAGAGATTTCAAAAAGAAAATAAAAGAGAATTTAACCCCATGTATTGACTCTATTGCGGGTTAAGTTTATAATTATAAGATGAATAAAAGCGAAAAAATTGAAGGATATGAACTCCTTAATCTACAACTGAAAGGTTTACTTTCAGCACAAAACTATACATTGTCAAATCTCTCCAACGCATCAGCCCTTCTCAATGACTTCTTACCTAATCAAGTCTTTGTAGGATTTTATTTGTACAATGGCGAACAACTTATTTTGGGTCCTTTTCAAGGCGGTGTTTCTTGTGTCGAAATAAAATTAGGCGCAGGCGTATGTGGAGAAGCCGCAGAAAAACGCCAAACATTGATTGTTGACAATGTTAAAGAACATAAAAACTATATTTCTTGTGACAGCCGAGCACTGTCAGAAATTGTAGTACCGATTATTAAAGACGGTGAATTAAAAGGAGTTTTAGATTTGGATGCTTCAGAAACTTCCTTTTATGATGATGTCGATCAAAAATATCTCGAAGAATTCTGCCAGATTTTATCAGACATGACGGATTGGAAATTTTTTTGAGTGAGGTAAACAATGAAAGAAACAGTAAATAACTTTATAGCAGATAAATTTGGTACTCGTGAGGCAATACCTGTAGGTTTTAATGCTTTGGCTCAGCCTAAAGCATTTGCTCAAGACTTGGGGAACTTTGTGTATCAGTTGCACCAATTAGAAGCAACGGGAACGGAACAACCATCCTTAATGTTGCCAATCATTGAAGCTGAATTTTTGACACTGTTGGATCAAATGAAAAGAATTGCGCCTGTAGAAGGACTGCGCTTATACTGGGATAAAGCCTCAAAAAATCCATGGACGAAGCCTGCAGTTGTTTTACATGGGAGTTTGAACTTGGACACCGTGTGGACGACGTCTGATAAATTTTCGGGAGTGGCTGAGGCAGCCTCTTCCTTAGTTGGTGATCCTGCTTGTGATTTGACTATCGCATGGGAAATATTTGATGAGAAGCAAAGAAAGATATTTTTCTCTGCTGCTGAAGCTGATAAGGCAACAGTCATCCGTGCTCGCGTATGGGCTCTTTATAAGGCAATGAAAAATTATAATGCTACCGATATTGATCAGTCCATACTGGCACGTGATGTTCTTTTCCGAATCAATGAAGAGCTCGGTCTTGGCGCAGAGCCAGACCTTTATTAGAAGGAATGAAAAATGGCTTACCAAGCTTTATATAGAAAATACCGTAGTCAAAGATTTGATGAGATGGTTGGCCAAGAAGTGGTGGCTACAACCTTAAAAAATGCTATTGTTAATGGGCAGATTTCCCACGCTTATCTTTTTAGTGGTCCACGTGGGACAGGAAAGACTTCCGCGGCAAAAATTTTTGCCAAAGCAATTAACTGTCCTAATCAGAAAGAGGGAGAGCCTTGTAACACTTGTGATATTTGCCAGGCTATTACCCAAGGTAGCCTTGAAGATGTGATTGAACTTGATGCTGCTTCAAATAACGGAGTTGACGAAATTCGTGAGATTCGAGATAAATCAACCTATGCAGCTAGTCGCGCAACTTATAAGGTTTATATTATCGATGAGGTTCATATGCTTTCAACGGGAGCATTCAACGCTTTATTGAAAACCTTGGAAGAACCTACTGATAATGTTGTCTTTGTTTTAGCAACAACCGAGCTTCAAAAAATTCCCGCAACGATTATCAGTCGTGTACAGAGGTTCGCTTTTAAAGCCATTACAACGCATGATATACGTCAGCATTTAGCAGAAGTTTTAGCTGACGAGAAGATTGAGTTTGAAGATGCGGCACTTGATGTTATTGCAAAATCGGCTGAGGGGGGAATGCGTGATGCGCTGAGTTTATTGGATCAGGCCTTAAGCTTTTCTGATGGCCAGCTTGCGGAGAAAGATGCTCTCTTGGTGACAGGTTCTATTGCTAATGAAGCGTTGATCTCTTATGTTGCAGCATTGGCAGCTTCAGATGGTCCAACAGCACTTGATGCCTTAGAGAAAATCTTTCTTGAAGGAAAAAATATGTTGCGCTTCACGGAAGATCTCTTGACTTATTTCCGCGATTTACTTTTAAAGGAAAACAATGAAATCCCACGTCCACGTCTTTACCAATGGATTAATATTGCAATTGAGTCCTTGAAAATTATTAAAGAGACAACACAGAGCAAAATTGCTGCAGATGTGATGACGATGCGTCTTGTAGATACAGGGGCTTATCCTTCTGCCGAAGCTAAAGAAGTTCCAGAAAGTTTAAACGATGAACTTCAGGCATTAAAAGCAGAAGTTGCAGCGCTAAAAGCTAAGTTGGCAGAAACAGGAAGTCAGACTGTAGTATCTACCGTCAGTCAAGAAGTTCAAATCAAGCAACAAGTAAAAACGAAAGCAGTGACCGAAAAGTATACTGTAAACCAAGAGTTAGTTTTTAAAGCTCTAAAGGAAGCGACCAACGAAGCTCGTCAAGCAGTTTTTGGTGCATGGCCGGAGATAGTTTCCAGCTTTACCAAGCCTTCAGATCGCGCCATAATCAATAATACAGCACCTGTCGCTGCCTCAAGTAATTTTGTGGTGGTTACTTTTCCTCATGGTAATTTAGCAAAGCGCGTTACAGAAAATGAAAACTTACAATTAACTTTTGGTAATTTAATGTCATCAATATTGGGATTTTCTCCAGAGATTATTGCTTTAGCAGAGCAAGATTGGCAAGCTTTACGTCAAGAGTATGTTTTAAGCCTCAAAAAAGGAGGACAACATGTTACAAAAGATACCGAATCTGAGCCAGAATCTGAAGAAAAAGAAGTTCTTGTAAGTAAAGCAAAAGAATTTTTTGGAGAAAAAGTGAAAGTAATAAACGATTAAAAAAACGCCTCATGGCGTTTTTTTTTTTAATCAATATCACGGCTTAAATCAACTTCTTCAAGAGGAATGAGTTTTGTTTTCTTCACGATTTTGTAAGAGAAATATAAAATCAAGAAGAGAGGTAAAGCAAGGTAGGTCGTAATGATGCTTTGCGCATTCATCGTTACGGTAGTAATTTGCCCGATAACGATAATGATTGAAAGAATAAGAGCGATGATTGGCCCAATAGGGAACCATTTGGCATGGTAGCCTAACTCAGAAAGTTTATGACCTTGTTTAATAAAAGCACGGCGGAAGCGGAAATGACAGATAGCAATTCCAATCCAAGCCAAGAAACCAGACAAACCGGAAGCAGCGACTAAATAGAAATAAATCTCAGTACCAAAGATACTTGTCAAGAAGGCCAATAGCCCAATGGCAACAGTCGCTAAAATTGCATAAATTGGTACACCGTTGCTTGTATTTGTTTTAGCGAAGATTTTCGGTGCATGGCCCTCTTTCGCCATACCAAAAAGCATGCGAGAAGCAGCATATAACCAAGAATTGGCAGATGAAATAACAGAGGTTAAGATGACCGCATTCATAACGGATGCAGCAGCAGCTAAGCCAGCACGTTCAAATACCAAGGTAAATGGAGAAACAGTAATATCACTTTGTGTTGCTGCACGGAGAAGACTTGGGTCTTTATAGTAAACCAAGGCACCGATTACGAATATTGAGAGGAAATAGAAAATAATAATCCGCCAAAAGACTTGTTTAATCGCTGAGGGAACATTTTTCTCAGGATTTTCTGATTTACCGGCTGCAATACCAACGATTTCAGTACCTTGGAAAGAGAAGCCTGCAATCATGAAGACAGCAATCATACCTCCAATACCACCGACAAAACCATGATTTCCTCCAGCAGAAAGATTGCGTGCCACATCTGGCTTATAACTCATAATTCCAAAAATTGTTGCGAGACCAATCACGATAAAGGCGATAACAGCGATGACTTTAATTGTCGCCATCCAAAATTCTGCTTCACCATAAGCCTTAGCTGAAATAAGATTAACCAAGAGGATAAGCGCAATTACGATAGTTGACCATATCCATGTAGGCACATGGGGCAACCAAAATTGCATAATGACACCAACTGTAGCAGCCTCAACCGCCACAGTAATTGCTGAGTTAAACCAATAATTCCAACCCATCGCGAAACCAAAAGCTTTATCCACATAACGGTCGGCAAATGATGCAAAAGAGCCAGACACTGGAAGATAAGATGCCATTTCACCTAAAGACGTCATAAGGAAGAAAACCATGAGGCCAATAGCGATATAGGCTACTAAGGCGCCCAGAGGTCCAGCTTGAGAAATTGTTGCACCTGATGCAACAAATAACCCGGTACCAATCGTTCCTCCTAAAGCTATCATTGTTAAGTGACGGTGTTTGAGACCACGTTTAACTTGCGTGGATGGCGTTCCCTCATTATTTGAAGTATTATCCATTACTTCTCTCCTAAATTTATAAATATTAATACAAAAAGCAATCCCTTAGAGATTGCTAAACGTCAGAAAGATCTTTCATCCGAATAGCGCATCGTGTCTAGGATTAGATCACGACAGTTTAACAGGTGTTTCCTGTTAAACCAAGAAAAGTTAGTGAGCATAACTTTTCTTTCGGCAACCGCTCCTGGGCTAAACTTCTCAGCATGCTCTAGCTCTGCTTAGCTTATTATTGGTTGCGACCTCTATCGTTTATTAAGTATTTATGAATATTTTAGATTAATTTAGGAGGGATGTCAAGGAGGAGCCTAGCTAAGATGAATAATTATGCAATTCGATGTTTAAAAACACAGAGTTTTTAATGATTTGTATCGTCCTTAAGAAAATCTAGACATTTGTTTTAGAGCTTAAAAAGAGTTATAATGTAAGAAGAGATGATTGCGTTTTCATCTCAACTATATCTGGAGGTGGTTTTCTATGACGTTTACCCCAAAATATGTATCTCCAACTTACGCGGGAGAAAAAATTGTATGCGTAACCCGTAGCCAGCAAGGGGAGATTTCCCACTTATATCAGCGCTTTGATAGTCGTTGTAAGTTACACTTTATAGTGAAGAAGCTTGGCTATTATCAATCGAAAGAAGGTCAGTATCGCTACATTCCAGCTAATGTGCTTGACGTAGTAGCTTAGTAAATAAAAACATTGAGAAATCTTCTGCAGAGTCAGAGGGTTATTTTTTATTTTATAAAACCACAAAGCAAGATAAATCAACTTGCAAAAAGTAGTTAAATCTGATAGAATATATACTCGTGAGTAAAACTCATAACTTACACAGGCTCCAACCTGTGTCATTAGTCCAAAAGGAGGAAAAATCAATGACAAAATACGAAATTCTTTATATTATTCGTCCAAACATTGAAGAAGAAGCAAAGAAAGCCCTCGTTGAACGTTTCGATAGTATCTTGACTGACAACGGTGCTGCTAATCTTGAGTCTAAAGACTGGGAAACACGCAAACTCGCTTACGAAATTCAAGACTTCCGCGAAGGTATCTACCACATCGTAACTCTTGAAGCTGCTACTGATTCAGAAGCTTTGAGCGAATTTGACCGTCTTGCTAAGATTAACGGCGATATTCTTCGTCATATGATCACTAAAGTAGAAGCTTAATTCTAGTTTAGCTGGACAAATTTAAAGGAGAAACATCATGATTAATAATGTTGTTTTGGTTGGACGCGTCGTGCGTGACCCTGAACTGCGATACACACCGCAAAATACTGCGGTTGCTACATTTACGATTGCTGTTAACCGTCGTTTTAAAAACGCGCAAGGCGAGCGTGAAGCTGATTTCATTAACTGTGTCATCTGGCGCCAATCTGCTGAAAACTTGGCAAATTGGGCTAAAAAAGGTGCCTTGATTGGTGTAACAGGTAGTATTCAAGTACGAAATTATGAGAACAAAGAAGGTCAACGTGTTTACGTGACTGAGGTATTGGCTGATAACTTCCAAATGCTTGAAAGTCGTGCTGCACGTGAAGGTGGCTCTGGTTCATATTCTGCACCACAGCAACAACAATCACAAAATCGTCCTTTTGCTGGCTCTAACAGCTCAGCAGGCAATTCAACACCTGATTTTGGTCGTGATGCAGATCCGTTTGGTGGCTTACCAATGGAAATCTCAGATGATGATCTTCCATTCTAATAAGTAAGGCAGCTGTACAAGG
Source organism: Lactococcus formosensis (assembly GCF_037892375.1). Lineage (NCBI taxonomy): Bacteria > Bacillati > Bacillota > Bacilli > Lactobacillales > Streptococcaceae > Lactococcus > Lactococcus formosensis. The sequence continues at coordinate 788,473 of NZ_CP141721.1, forward strand.
CAGTCTATCTGAGCCCTATTCGTTGAGTATAAAAGCGGTATCCGTATTGACTTTTCTACTCAACAACATCTTACAATAATATAAGGAGAAACACACTATGGCTTTTCAAAAACGTGGTGGCTTCAAACGCCGTAAAAAAGTTGACTTTATCGCAGCTAACAAAATCGAAGTTGTTGATTACAAAGACACTGAACTCTTGAAACGTTTTATCTCAGAACGTGGTAAAATCTTGCCACGTCGCGTAACTGGTACTTCAGCTAAAAACCAACGTAAAGTGGTTACAGCTATCAAACGCGCACGTGTTATGGCTCTCTTGCCATTCGTAGCTTCTGACGAAAACTAAGAAATAATTAAGCACCTTCGGGTGTTTTTTTGTTAGCTTCTTTTATACAAAGGGATTCATTAATCTTATTATGAAGAATAAAAAATATGAATGTGGTAAAATAAAGCAATGACATGGATTATAATTTTACTTTTTTGCCTTTTGGCTTATGGGATTTTCGTTGAACCACATTTTATGCGTGTGCGACAAGTGACAATTTCAAACACAGCCGGGCTGAGAGTTGCACACTTTACGGATACACATTTTAATTGGCATACCCACCCACGCCGTTTTTTAAAATTTTCAAAACACATAAAAAAAACACAACCTGATTTGATCTTGTTCACAGGCGACTTATTTGATAAAGTCGATTGGGCACAAGCGCATGATGTCGATAAGGTAAAAGAAATTTTAGTAGAACTTAAAGCTCCTTTGGGAAAATTTGCGATTTTGGGTAATCATGATTTTTCAGATGAAGGAAATGTGAACTATATAAAAACTTTTCTAAGGGAAGCTGGTTTTACTGTACTTACCAATCAATCGCTTGCATCAGGGGCTGTATCCTTAACGGGACTTGATGATTTACGCGAAGGACAACCAAATTTTAGTATGGTTCCTGAGCAAGCCGATTTTTCAATTTTAATGATTCATGAGCCAGATACGATTTTGCAAGTGGAGTTTCCTGAAAAATATAATTTAGTTATTGCAGGTCATAGCCACGGAGGGCAAATTCGCCTTGGGAGTTTGCGCTTACGTAATGATGGATCGAAGACTTATGATTCCGGCTTATACTCGTTAGGCAACGGCACAAAACTTTTTGTCAATGCCGGTATCGGGCTAACTTTTTTACCAATCAGGTTTGGTGTCCCTCCAGAAATTGTCTATTACGAAATTTAAAAAGTCTCCAGAATTTTATCTGGAGACTTTTATTTAACGTTCTTGTGAAGAGATGATAGTTTCCTTACCGTTATTATCAACAGCATGGAAATGACGTGGCCAAGAAGTATTAAAAGGGTATTGGAAATCAACCGTAACAGTTAAAGGATTGTGAGGCTGTGAAAATTTCACGGAAAGTAGTCCTTTTTGGTTGAGCAATTCAAAATTGATAAGAGGCTCAAGCGGGATAACGCCTTTTAGCTGATTGTCAATGATGAACCAAAAACTGTCAATGATTTCACCAGGAATGCTGGAGACAGTTCCATAGCTTGCATAGCGTCCTTTTGTTTCAGTAAATGCCATTTTGCTCCTCCTTTATCATTAACTTTATATTTTAATTTAAACGGGTTTGGCTGATAACTTCTCGAATGTTTTCCAAAGTATCTTCAATCGAATCTTGAGCTTTCATGCCATACATCAAAAAAATGGCATCTAGAAGACTAATTTGGGAGACGGTTGAAGCAACGGCTTCGGGTCGAAAAGATATTTCCTCAGATATTGAAATAAGTGCCAAATCACTTTTTTTCACCAAGGCTGAGTTCGCAAATGAGGTGATAGCAATCACAGGAACGTGATTGTTCTTCAGAATATCAACTATTTTCAGCGTATCTTTGTTTTTACCGGTATGCGAAATAACGAAAGCACAGTCTTTTTCTGTCAGTTTGGAGGCTAACATTTGTTGATAGTGAAAATCCTGATGATATACCGTTTGTAGTGGCATACGCAAAAATTTATGGTAAGCAATTAAAGCAACGGCATTAGAGCCACCCAGACCAAAAAAACCACATGTTTTGGTGGATAAGAGGATATTCATAACCTTATCCAAAGTATCACTCTCTATCAGCTGCAATGTTGCATTGAGAGAAGAAATATTACTTGTAAAATTTTTGGCAAGGATATCTTTATAGCTATCTTCTGGCGAGAGTTCGCTGAAAAAGTTATCGGATTTAAATTTTTCGGTACTGTGGATAGCTAACTTTAAATCTTGAAAAGAATCAAAGCCGATTTTTTTAGCAAACCGCGAAATAGTTGCAGTAGATACTTTAGTGTTCTTTGCGAATTCTTGAATGGATAAGCGCGCGGCGCTGTCCATATTTTCAATCAAGTAATTTGAAATGGCTTGATCAGATTTACTGAGGTTATCGTAATAAGAGTTGATACGTGTGATGAGAGATTGTGTCATATGCTTTCCAGTCTTGCTTTTATTATATCATAACACAATTTTGAGGTGGAAAATGGGAAATGCTTTTAATACAGAAAGTTGATTTATTCCTCTTCAAAATCATAGTCTCGAATTGCGCTAGAAATATCACTAAAGTCGAAACCTTTACGGGCTAAGGCTTGGGTGATGCGTTGCTTAAGCTCATAGCCTTCGTATTTTCTACTGTATTTACGCGCGCTTTTGTCGAGTTCAGTGTAAAGGAGTTCTAACTCATTTTCTTCATCCGCTTCAAGTTCTAAACTTTCAAGAGCGATGGTACTAATGGCGTAAGAAAATCCCTTAGCAGTGAGGCTTTGTGTGACTTTTTGTTTGAGCTGTTGAAGAGTGAGGCGGCTTGCTTTTTGCCGGACTATTTTTTCCGCAAGAGTGACAGCCACATCAATTTGTTTTTCTTCATTGAAAACTTGGGTTATCCCTTCATCAATAAGTTGCAAATCTAGTCCCTTCAGATGGAGTTTTTGTTTGATCTGATAAGGTCCAGCACTTGCTGTACGAACTTTTCCTTGAATATAACTTTCAATATAAGCTTGGTCATTAAGGAGACCGTTTTTAGTAAGGTTATCAATGATATCTTCTACTTGAGCCGACTGAATATTATGGTCATAGAGATATTTCTTGACTTCTGACGATGTCCTAGCTTTGAAGGAAATAAAGTAAAGGGCTAAGGATTTACCTTGTGCAAAATTGTCAAAAGCTAATAATTGCTCCAGTTCATCTGTAGGAAGGACCTTATCTCGTGTTAGCATATATTTTACAATTGTATCCTCACAGACGTAGATTTTATCTCTAGCCTCTTCCCATTCCTTATATGAAAAAGACTCTGTCAGCGTAACTTTATAAAGCTTTTTGAGTTTTGTGATTTCCTTGATTTTTATCATAACTTTATTATAGCAGAGTACAAGATGAAGGGGAAATAGATTTTTCCAGTTTTAATAAAAAAGCTCTAGAAGAAGACTAGAAGCTTTTTTATTTTAATCTTGGAGAGATCTGATTCCGATGGATTGTTTTTGAGCCCCAATAATGAGAAGCATAGCAAGGAGGACAATAACAATCCCTGCAAGTGGTGTATAGATAACACTACTTGCTTTCGCTACCTCGCCACCGGCAAATGAACCGAGTGTAATACCGATGTTAAAAGCTGAAATATTAAAAGCTGAAACAAGAGTAATATCTTGAGGAGTGAATTTTTCAGCCAACTGCACGACATAAAGTTGTAAACCAGGGACGTTCATGAAGGCAAATAAACCGAGTAAAAGCGTTGCGAGCAACCCCAGCCACTGAGATGCCATTGATGCTGCAACAAAAAGAATAAGCAAACTTACAGTTAAAGCACCAAACATTTTGAGTAATACAGGTAAAATCTTTTTATTTGAGTAATGTCCACCGATAGTATTACCGATTGCTACCATTATACCGTAAGCGACCAAAACGACAACAACAGTACTTGAGCTGAAATTAAAGGTATCTTCTAATAAAGGCGCTAAGTAAGTATAAGCAGCAAACGTGCCTCCATAACCAAAAGCAGTAATGAAGAAAGAGGTCATAATATATTTATTGCGGAAAATTCTTGCAAAGCCACTTAAGTTTACTTTACCTGAAATAGGGAGATTTGTTGGAATTAAAAAGATGCTCGCTAATAATCCAATCAATCCAATCACGGCAATAAAGATAAAGGACATATGCCAGGTTGAATGCTGCCCGATGAAAGTTCCTAAAGGAACGCCAATAACCGTTGCTACAGTAAGCCCAGTAAACATTAAGGCAATAGCAGAAGCACGTTTTTCAGGGTGAACAACATTTGCGGCAATAAGTGTTGACACCGACATAAAGATACCATGTGCTAACGCTGCTAGAATACGTCCAACTAAGAGCAGGAGGAAAGTTGGAGCAAAAGCGGATAAGAGATTTCCGCTAATAAAGAGAAGCATAATAGCTAACATTAATGAGCGACGATTCCATGTGCCTGTAACAATCGTAAGGAGAGGTGCTCCAAGAGTTACGCCTAAAGCGTATAAAGAAACGGTGAGGCCTGCTTGAGATAAATTGATATTAAAAGTGTTCACAATCATCGGCATAAGACCAACACTGATGAATTCTGTTGAGCCTATGGCAAAGGCATTGATGGCTAAAGCCAATAAGGTCAGGCTTGGTGAAATTTTTTTCATAAGGGTTCCTATTTTTTAAAAGTTAAATGTTTCTGGATCTGGTCCTACACGTAAGTTTTCGTCAAGACCATCTAAGAGTTTCATGTCATCTTGATCCAGAGAGAAATCAAATACATCACGGTTGGCACGCATACGTTCTGTTTTGACAGATTTCACGTTAACCAAGATGCCTTGTTCTAAATGCCAACGAAGTATAACTTGTGCTGTTGATTTATTGTACTTTTGAGCAATTGTTTTAATTGTTTCATTGTCTAACAGTTGTCCTTGCATCAATGGCGACCAAGCTTGTACTTTAATATCATGTGCTTCTAAAAAGTGACGCAGTTCTTTTTGAGCAAGTTTAGGGTGGAGCTCGATTTGATTTACTGCAGGGACAATTTGTGCATAGGTAAAGAGACGCTCTAAGTGATGTTTTTGGAAGTTACTTACACCGATAGCCTTGATACGTCCATCTTTATAGAGGTCTTCCATAGCTTTCCAAGAAGCTTCAAACCCATAATCAGTACCTGGCCAGTGGATAAGATAAAGATCAAGGTAATCCAAGCCCAATTTTTCTAAACTTGTTTCAAAGCTTTGAATGGTTTCCTCATAAGAAAGGTTGCTGCCCCATAGTTTTGATGTGATAAAGAGATCTTCGCGTGTAAGATTTGTGTCTTCAAGGCCAGCCTTAATCCCTTGTCCTGTGCCTTCTTCGTTACCATAAATCTGGGCGGTATCGATCAAACGATAGCCGTTGATGATTCCATTTTTTACGACTTCGGCAGTTTCCTCATTTGAGATTTGGAAAACGCCTAATCCTAATTCGGGGATATGTGTTGTATTGTTAAGTTTCATTGTCTTTTCTCCTTAGGTTTTCTTTTGACAAAAAATAGTATATAATAAAAATAACTTGTTGAATAGTACCTACTTTTTTGTCATATACATACAAAAAAGTAAGTTTTGTTTGAAATAAAGGGTTTAGAGAGGAGAATTTTTTTGGAAAAAACTTATAATATAGGTGTGGAGGCCACAATGGACGTTATTGGTGGGAAGTGGAAATCTATCATTTTGTGTAATCTGAGACACCAACCACGCCGCCCAGGTAAACTTAAACGAAGTATTCCAGGGATCAGTCAAAAAATGCTTACACAACAATTACGTGAATTAGAGCTGGATAATATCATTGTCCGCACCGTTTACAATCAAGTGCCGCCAAAAGTAGAGTATTCACTTAGCCCATATGGTGAAAGCTTGAATAATATTTTGGATAGCCTATGTTCTTGGGGTGAAGATCATGTACGCAATCTCAAAGCCCAAGGAGACGATGTTTGTATCTTGGAAGAAGATGAGATTAAGGCTTGAGGTTGAGAAGATAAGAGAGAGAAACATGTACACACCAAATTTTAAGAGTATACACCATATTGCTATTATAGGGAGTGATTACGAAGAATCACGACACTTTTATGTAGATATTCTGGGATTTCCAGTAATCAGAGAAAGCCATCGTCTGGATAAAGGGGATGTGAAAATCGATCTCCAAATGAATGACAGTACCGAAATAGAACTTTTTATCAAAATGGATGCTCCTGAGCGGGTCTCGTATCCAGAGGCGAAAGGATTACGTCATTTGGCAATACAGACCGATAATATTGAAGCAGATATGGCTTACTTATCGGATCAAGGGGTTAAAGTTGAAGAATTGCGCGTGGATGAGATTACCAATAAGAAGATGGTTTTCTTCTATGATCCTGATGAATTACCGATAGAATTACATGAATAGAAAAAATTCCAGTATGTACGCTGGTATTTTTTCTTTATAAATAGGAGAATCCTTGGATTTTAGTGGTCCAATTATAGGGAAATTATGTTAAAATTGGGATATGATTAATCTGAAAATTGGACAAAAAATCCCACTCAATATTGAGCGTATGGGTATCAATGGCGAAGGAATCGCCTCTTACCATGGCCGCTTAGTATTTGTGCCTTATGCACTGCCTACAGAAGAAATTTTGGCAGAGATTACAGAAAATGCCCGTAATTTTTCACGCGCAAAAGTTGTCAAGATAAATAAAAAGTCAAAATACCGTGTCAAACCCGAAGATCGTGTTTACCATGAGCTTAGCGGTTCGCATATCATGCACCTTGCTTATCCGCAACAATTAGAGTTTAAGCGAGATTTGCTCCGCCAATCTCTCGAAAAATACCGCCCAACAGGTTGGAAGAAGTACGAACTTCTACCAACACTTGGTATGGAAAATCCTTTGCGTTACCGTAATAAGTTGCAATTTCAAGTGCGCCGTCTAAACAATGGCGATGTTATTGCTGGCTTATACAAAGAAGGCACACATCACTTGGTGAATTTAGAAAATTGTTTGGTGCAAGACGAAGTCATCCAAAATATCGCTAATCGTATTTGTCGCTTGATTGAAAAATACAATTTGCCTGTGTATGATGAGCGTAAAGTCATGGGGATTCGCACCATCGTTGCGCGACGCAGCCAAAAAACAGGTGAAGTCCAAATTATTTTCGTGACATCCGCACGTATCAGTTTAGATGGGCAGGTTTGGCCTGCACCACGTGAAGAGCTTTCAAAACGTCAACGCAAAGACTTGGTGAAGATGGATAATATTTTATCTGACTTGACGGAAGAGTTCCAAGAGATTGTTTCTGTATCAGCCAACTTCCATCCGAAGAAAACCAGCGAAATTTATGGTGACCGTACACAGATGCTTTTTGCGGAAAAAGAAACGATTACCGAAGGCGTTTTGGATTATGACTTTGAGTTGTTACCACGTGCTTTTTATCAACTCAATTCAGAACAAGCTAATGTGCTCTACGGTGAAGCCGTACGCGCGTTGAATCCGAAAAAAGACGACCGTGTTATTGATGCCTACTGCGGTGTCGGCACCATCGGTTTTGGCGTGGCTAAGAAAGTTAAGTCGGTCCACGGAATGGATATTACGCCAGAATCTATCGCAGATGCTAAAGCCAATGCAAAACGTCTTGGCTTTAAAAATTGCCACTATGAAGTAGGTAAAGCAGAACGTATCATTCCTAACTGGTATAAGTCAGGCCATAGAGCCACAGCCCTTATCGTTGATCCACCGCGTACAGGATTGGATGATGCTTTGTTGGAAACAATCACCACTTATACACCAGAAAAACTGGTTTATGTGTCTTGTAATGTTTCGACTTTAGCAAAAGACTTAGTAATCCTTTCGCAATTTTACAGCATCGAATATATCCAATCTGTCGATATGTTCCCACATACAGCACGTACTGAAGCGGTAGTAAAAATGCGTAAACTTGCCCAACCTTTAGCAGCACCTTTTCGTGCAGAAAAATCCAAGCAAGGATACGACAAGCCACGTAGAAAAAGAAAATAAAATAGGGCGTTTAGTTTGAGCGGAGAGGAAAAGCATGATTTATTTAAGAAAGGCAACCAAAGCGGATGTTATAACCATTATGCCGATTATTGCTCAAGCGCGAGAATTTCTGGGCAAATCCGGGAGTGATCAATGGCAAGCTGAGTATCCTGCACAAAGTGATATTGAAAATTTCATTCAGGAAGATGTCGGTTATGTTTTGATTGTAGATGAAAAAGTTGCAGGCTTTTGTGCGATCATTACTGGCGAAGATACGCAATATACGAAAATTTATAAGGGTAAGTGGTTAAATGATAGCTTAGACTATGTCACTGTCCATTGTTTAGCACTGTCTGACCAATACCGTGGTCTGGGTCTGACAAAATATCTTTTTTCAAACATCTTTACTCTGATGCAAGCACGCGGATATAAGGACTTTCGCGTGGATACGCATCCAGCTAATGCAGTGATGCAGGCAGTCTTTGAGCGTGAGGGCTTTGAAAAGCGCGGTATGGTTTTCTACGAAGGAGATCGCTTCGCTTATCAACTCCTTTTAGGAGAATGAGATGAATAAAGAAAACTGGCTAGCGTTTTGCTTAGCGCTTGGTCCAACTTTTGCAGATACACCTTTTGCAAAGATGGAAAAAGGGCCAGCGACGATTGTAGTGAAGCATCTAAAAAATAAAAAATCTTTTGTCTACATCTCGGAGCGTGAAGGCGAGCTTGTTTTGGCTGTCAAAGGTTTACCTTCAGTCAATGAGGAACTGCGTGAATCTTTTGACTCAATACGCCCAGCCTGGCACATGAATAAAACGCACTGGAATGATATTCATTTTGGTGGTGACGTTTCAGAGAAACAAGCGAAACAGATGATTGAGAACAGTTATCATTTAATCAAACCAAAAAGAGAATAAAAATGGAATATAAAGAAAAATTTTTAAAAGATTTTAGTGAGTGGGTGGACCAACAGGTTCAACTTTCAGAAATTGCAATGAAAGCCGCAGAAAAAATTGCACATGAAGATAAAAAAATTGAAGCAAAAGAAGCGGCTATTCGTTATGAAAGCCGTCTCGATGCCTATCAATTTCTTCAAGGAAAATTTGAAAACTATAAGGCGGGTAAAGATTTCCACGACGTACCAGACTTAGGTACCAAAACTTTTTAAGTAATAAGGAGGGTTTTATGAAATTAAATCCTATGGTTGGTAAACAAGTGCGAGTAACTGCTCTCGCATAAGTTTACCGCTAAGTTAACAATATTCTCACTTAGCGGATAGTTAAGGAGAAAAAATGAAAGCATACGAATACAACAGAATAAAATACCTTACCTTTGACCTCATCAATGTCTACCATTCGGTTAATGATAAAGCCACAGTAGAAGCAGTTTATGCTCAAACTGTAGCTGAAATAGGAGAGCTCTCGAAAGCAAAAGAAGTCGGTCTCTTTTTAGAGAAACTTGTGGACAGTAAAATAACCAAGGAGCAAGCAGAACGCGAATTGCTTTACTTGAAAGATTTAGTTGAAGCTTTTGTCTTGCCATCTGAAAGCCAAATTAAAAAGATTTTTAAGAAGGTCAAAAAGCTTAAAGTTCCAGCGCAAGCATCCTGGGATATGAAAGAACTGACCTATTTTGCTTGGAATGAGATTTCCAGTCAGCGCAAGTATATCGTGACAAGTGACGGACGGGGTTTTTATGGGACGACTTCTGGAAGTATAAAAAATATTTGTGCGATTTGTCAAAAAACAAGCCAAGTGACACAATTTTTAGCCACCACTAAAAGAGGTTCTGATGGTACCTATACTAAGAATGGCACATATATCTGTGTTGATAGTGTGAACTGTAATCGACAAATGCAAAAAAGAGAAGGTTTAGAGCATTTCTTAGAAATAATCAAAGAACGCTGAGCGACCTTGCAAAAAACTGACAAATCTGATAGAATAAAAACACTAAATGAGGAGTAACAAGCCTAATCTTTAAGAGAGAAATCGGTCGCTGTGAGATTTCAGATGAAGCTTGTGAAGGTTGCATTGAAGTCAGTTAAATAAAATTAAGTGTCTGCTTTTAAAAGCAGGAATTTAGGTGGTACCGCGCGTGAGCGTCCTATTTTGGATGTTTAGGTGCGGTATTTTTTTATTGACATACTCTTGAACTTCTCCCTCGACATTATTAACTGTTTTCATACCGAAAGGAAAAATAAATGACAGAAGAATTATCAACAAAATTTAACCCTGCTGAAGTCGAAGCAGGACGCTATGAAAAATGGCTCGAACAAGGTGTTTTTGCACCTTCAGGTGACAAAAAAGCAAAACCCTACAGTATCGTTATTCCGCCACCAAACGTAACCGGTAAGCTCCACTTGGGACATGCTTGGGACACAACCTTGCAAGATATTATCATCCGTCAAAAACGTATGCAAGGTTTTGATACTCTATGGTTGCCAGGTATGGACCACGCAGGTATTGCAACGCAAGCCAAAGTGGAAGCGCGTTTAGCTGAAGATGGTATCTCCCGTTATGATTTAGGCCGTGAGAAATTCTTAGACAAGGTTTGGGAATGGAAAGACGAATATGCTTCAACTATCAAAGAACAATGGGGTAAAATGGGTATCTCTGTTGATTATAACCGTGAACGTTTTACTCTAGACGAAGGTTTGTCTGCTGCAGTCCGCAAAGTTTTTGTTCAACTTTACAAAAAGGGCTGGATTTACCGTGGTGAGTTTATCATTAACTGGGATCCAAAGGCCATGACTGCGCTCTCTGATATTGAAGTTATCCATAAGGATGTCGAAGGTGCCTTCTATCACATAACTTATCCTTTGGCGGATGGTTCAGGTGCACTTGAAGTAGCGACAACGCGTCCAGAAACTTTCTTTGGAGACACTGCTGTTGCTGTTAACCCAGCAGATGAACGTTATGCCAAATACATTGGTCAAAGTGTTATTCTCCCTATCATTAACAAAGAAATTCCTATTGTTGGTGACGAACACGCAGATATGGAAAAAGGAACAGGTGTGGTTAAAATTACCCCTGCCCATGATCCTAACGACTTCTTGGTTGGTCAACGTCATAACTTGCCACAAGTTAATGTGATGAATGCTGATGGTACAATGAACGAGCTCACAGGCGAATTTAATGGTATGGATCGTTTTGAGGCCCGCGAAGCTATCATTAAAAAATTAGATGAGCTCGGCAACTTAGTTAAAGTTGAGAAAATGATGCACTCCGTTGGGCACTCAGAACGTACAGGTGTAATGGTTGAGCCTCGCTTATCGACACAATGGTTCGTTAAGATGGAAGAGTTGGCTAAAAATGCAATCGCAAATCAAAAAACAGAAGATGCGGTTGAGTTTTATCCTCCACGTTTTAACGACACATTCCTCCAATGGATGGAAAACGTACACGACTGGGTTATTTCACGCCAACTCTGGTGGGGACATCAAATTCCTGCATGGTACAACGAAGCTGGCGAAATGTATGTCGGCGAAGAAGCACCAGAAGGTGAAGGATGGGTCCAAGATGAGGACGTACTTGACACTTGGTTCTCCTCAGCCTTATGGCCTTTCTCAACTATGGGCTGGCCGGATGAAAAGGCAGAAGACTTCCAACGTTACTTCCCTACATCGACCTTGGTTACGGGCTATGACATTATCTTCTTCTGGGTTTCACGTATGATATTCCAATCCCTTGAATTTACAGGAAAAGCACCATTTAATAATGTGCTTATCCATGGATTGATTCGTGATGAAGAGGGACGCAAGATGTCCAAATCTTTGGGGAATGGTATTGACCCAATGGATGTGATTGAAAAATATGGTGCCGATGCCTTGCGTTGGTTCTTGTCCAATGGTTCAGCTCCAGGGCAAGATGTGCGTTTCAGCTACGACAAAATGGATGCAGCTTGGAATTTCATCAATAAGATATGGAATGTTTCACGCTATATCTTGATGAATGCAGGAGATATCACATCAGAAGAAATTTCTGCTCATCTTGACCAAGTGGCAGCGAAAACAGCAGGTAATGTTACCGATCGTTGGATTCTCACACGTTTGAATGATACAGTTGCACGCGTTACTGAACAAATGGATAAATTTGAGTTTGGTGTTGCAGGTCATATTCTGTATAACTTCATTTGGGATGAGTTTGCCAACTGGTATCTTGAGTTGACCAAGGAAGTAATGTTTGGCGATGATGAAGCAGAAAAAGACGTTACACGATCAGTGCTTGTGCATGTCCTTGATCAAGTGCTCCGTCTCTTGCACCCAATCATGCCTTTCTTCACAGAAGAAATCTTTGAAAAACTTCCAACAGCTGAAGGCAAATCTATTGTGGTATCTGAATATCCAGAAGTACGTCCAGAATTTGATGATGCAGAAGCAGGTGATGGAGTTGCCATGCTCATTGAAATCATTACCGCTGTACGTAATATCCGTGCGGAAGTGAATACACCTTTATCAAAGGCCGTGCCAATGATGATCAAATCAGACAAAGAAGCCTTCCTGAGCAAGGTGGCACCTTATATTAAACGCTTCACTAACCCAAGCGAGTTAACTATTGCAGCGGATGTAACAGCGCCAGAACAAGCCATGTCAGCAGTAGTTACTGGTGCAGAAATCTACCTTCCATTAGCAGGATTGATTAATATTGAGGAAGAAATCGCTCGTCTTAATAAAGAATTAGACAAGTGGCAAAAAGAACTTGATATGGTTAACCGTAAGCTTTCTAATGAAAAATTTGTGGCAAATGCCAAAGCAGAAGTTGTAGATAAAGAACGTGCTAAACTAGCAGACTATCAAGAGAAGTTTGAGAGCACTCAAGCCCGTATTGAAGAGTTACAAAAATAGTCGACGAGTCATGGAAAAGTTCCTAATTGTGGGAACTTTTTCTTTTTGGTATAGATAGCTTTACAATATCTTAAATTTTCATTTCTTGTTAAAGCTGTGAAAAAGTGATAAAATAAACAAAGAAAAAAACTCTAAGGAGAGATATAAGATGGCACATATTAAATTTGACTATTCTAAATTGAAACCATTTGTGGCTGATAAAGAACTTGACGAAATTCAATGGCAAGTTGACGGCGCAGATAAACTTCTTCGTGAAGGAACTGGTGCGGGTTCTGACTTCATCGGTTGGTTAGATCTTCCAGAAGACTATGATAAAGAAGAGTTTGCTCGTATCCAAAAAGCAGCAAGTAAAATTCAATCTGATTCAGAAGTTCTTATTGTTATCGGTATCGGTGGTTCATACCTTGGTGCCCGCGCTGCAATTGATTTCTTGAACAATAGCTTTGTTAATCTTCAATCAAAAGAAGAACGTAAAGCACCACAAATTCTTTATGCAGGAAATTCAATTTCTTCAAGCTACCTCTCAGACTTGGTAGAATATGTTGCAGATAAAGATTTCTCTGTTAATGTTATCTCTAAATCAGGAACAACAACTGAACCAGCAATTGCTTTCCGTGTCTTTGAAGAACTTTTGGTTAAAAAATATGGCCGTGAAGAAGCAAATAAACGTATCTATGCAACAACAGATAAAGAAAAAGGTGCCGTTAAAGTTAATGCTGATGCAAACAACTGGGATACTTTTGTTGTTCCAGACTCAGTTGGCGGACGTTTCTCAGTTTTGACGGCTGTTGGTCTCTTGCCTATCGCAGCATCAGGTGCTGATATCACAGCCCTTATGGAAGGTGCTAACGCAGCGCGTAAAGAATATACAGCTACAGATGTACGTGAAAATGATGCTTATGCTTATGCAGCACTTCGTAATATCCTTTACCGCAAAGGCAAACTTTCAGAAATCTTGATTAACTATGAGCCATCATTGCAATACTTCTCAGAATGGTGGAAACAATTGGCTGGCGAATCTGAAGGTAAAGACCAAAAAGGTATTTACCCAACATCAGCAAACTTCTCAACAGATTTGCACTCATTGGGTCAATTTATCCAAGAAGGTACACGTTCTGTATTTGAAACAGCTATCCGTGTTGAAAAACCACGCAAAAATATTAACATCCCTGAGCTTGAAGCTGACCTTGATGGTCTTGGCTACTTGCAAGGTAAAGATGTTGACTTCGTCAACAAAAAAGCAGCTGACGGTGTTCTCCTTGCCCACACAGATGGTGACGTACCAAACATGATCGTTACTTTGCCTGAGCAAGATGAATTCACTTTAGGTTACACTATCTACTTCTTTGAACTTGCAATCGCAATCTCTGGTTACTTGAACGGTATCAATCCGTTTGACCAACCAGGTGTTGAAGCTTACAAACGTAACATGTTTGCGCTTCTTGGTAAACCAGGATTTGAAGAATTGAGTGCCGAATTGAACGCACGTCTTTAATCAAAAATGAGATAAAAACAAAAGCCACAGTTCATTGAACTGTGACTTTTTTTATGCTTATGGGCGAAGAAGGCACAGTGTGCTATAATAGAGCAATGAGAGTTGTAGCAGGAAATTACGGTGGTAGACCACTCAAGACATTAGCAGGTAAAACAACACGTCCGACGACGGATAAAGTCAAAGGCGCGATTTTTAATATGATAGGTCCATATTTTGAAGGCGGTCGGGTCTTGGATTTGTTCTCAGGTTCAGGCTCACTTGCTATCGAAGCTGTCTCACGTGGGATGGACAATGCTGTGATGGTTGAGAAAGACCGTTCAGCGCAGCTGGTGATTGCTGAAAATATTAAGATGACTAAGGAAGAGAAAAAATTTCAACTTCTTAAAATGCCAGCCGAACGCGCTTTGGCTAATCTTTCTGGACAGTTCAACTTAGTTTTGTTAGACCCACCTTATGCGAAAGAAAGCATTGTTGCTAACCTAGAAGAAATGCAGGAAAAAGACTTGTTGGCAGATGATGTCATCGTTGTTTGTGAAACGGACAAGGACGTAGATCTTCCAGAAAATATTGGTCAGTTGTCTATGAGTAAAGAAAAAGTATATGGAATTTCAAAGGTAACCATCTATGAAAGATAAAATCGGTTTATTTACGGGCACTTTTGACCCAGTCACAAAAGGTCATCTTGATATCGTTGAACGTGCCAGCAAGCTTTTTGATAAGCTTTATATTGGCATTTTCAAAAATGAAGCTAAAAATCCTTTGTTTAGTTTAGAAGAGCGTGTAGCCCTAATCGAAACAGCCTTAACAGATTTACAATTAACTAATGTGGAAGTGATTGCACATGCGAATGATTTAACAGTAAATATTGCGAAGCGATTAGAAGTGACGGCACTTGTACGCTCAGTTCGCAATGCGGCTGATTTAGACTATGAGAAAAATATGATTTACTTTAACCGTGAAATGACGGGGATGGAAACCATCTTACTGACTGCAAAACCAGAACTCGAAAATATTAGTTCTACCCGGATGCGTGAACTTTATCATTTTGGTCAAGACCTAAGCCAATGGTTACCTGCAAATGTTATTGAAGCACTGAATGAGAAAAAAGCACATGAAAAATGAAAAAATAAAAAAGCATAAAAAACTAAAGCTATTCTTTGCCGTCGCGCTACCGCTTCTTATTGTAGTGGGGTTGTTCTTCCCCTTACCTTACTATATCGAGCAACCAGGAGGAACCATTCCAGTTAACCAAATGGTTGATGTCGCAGGGAAAAAAGATGAGCATAAAGGCAACTTTTATTTAACGACAGTTGAAATGGTTCGCGCCAATGCAGCAAGTATGCTTTATTCCAAGTCGAACTCTTTTGCTACTGTTGTGAGTAGTGAAGAGATGACAGGCGGGATGACCAACCGGCAATTTGATTTGGTTAATCAGTTCTATATGCAGACAGCGCAAAACACGGCTATTTATCAGGCCTTTAAGTTGGCAGGGAAGCCTTATGAGATGAAGTATCAAGGTGTTTATGTTTTGAGCATCACTGAGGATTCGACATTTAAAAATGACTTACAACTTTCGGATACGATAACAGCAGTTAATGGTCGTACTTTCAAATCTTCAACTGAAATGATTGACTATGTGTCTCAACAAAAAGTTGGGGGTAGCGTTACTATCAATTATACACGCGTAGATGGCAGTAATCATGAAGCCACAGGGAAGTATATTAAGCTGAGTAATGGTAAGACGGGGATTGGTATTGGTTTAGTAGACCACACACAAGTTGTGACAGACCCTGAAGTTAAAATTGATGCCGGAAGTATTGGCGGACCGAGTGCTGGTATGATGTTTACCTTGGAAATATATAGCCAAATCACAGGCAAAGATTTACGTCAAGGACGCGAAATTGCAGGTACTGGAACTATCAATGAGGATGGTAGCATCGGGCAAATAGGTGGCGTCGATAAAAAAGTTGCTACAGCAAGTAATGCGGGTGCAAAAATTTTCCTTTGCCCAGATGAAACGGAAGAACAGACAAAGGCTTCTGGTACAACAAATAACTACACAGATGCGCTTGCGGCAGCTAAAAAGTTGAATTCAGATATGAAAATCGTACCTGTAAAGACGATTCAAGATGCAATAGATTATCTCGAAAAATAAAAAAAGCTGTAATTTACAGCTTTTTTTATGCTTAATATTGATCTTGTAAGAGTGTTTTAAGCTCAGAAATACTTGGTTGGCGGGGATTGCCAGGTGTGCATTGATCATCATAAACAAGGTTTGCAAGCTTATCGAGTTCACGCTCCAAGTGGTTTTTATCAACACCATTTCCTGATAGAGTGACGTCGATATCGATGCTGTCCGTCAATTTTTTAATTTCCTTAATAAGTTTGTCTACGAGTTCCGCATCATCTTTACCTGTAAGACCAATATAACGCGCAATTTCAGCGTAATCTTCTTGGGCACGGTAAATCTCATAACGTGGGTATGGTGTACGTTTAACGTTTCCTGTTACAGCGTTAAATTTAATGACGTGAGGCATAGCGATAGCGATAGCTAAACCATGTGGTAATTCAAACTCACCACCCACTTTGTGGGCTAGGGAGTGATTAATACCGAGAAATGCATTAGCAAAGGCCATACCAGCTAAGGTTGCTGCATTATGCATGTTTGCGCGTGCGACTTGTCCTTCTTTGGAAGGTTGAGACGGATCATAGTGGTATGAGGTTGTCAAATTATCAAAAATTAACTTAATGGCACGAAGGGATAATGGTTTAGTATAATCCGAAGCCATGACTGAAACATAGGATTCGAGCGCGTGACTGAGGGCATCAATACCTGACCAAGCCACAGTACGTTTTGGCACGGTCATAACAAACTCAGGGTCAACAATAGCTACTTGAGGTGTAAGTTGATAATCAGCTAAAGGATATTTAACATGGGTTTCATCATCAGTGATAACAGCAAAGGGTGTTACTTCAGAACCTGTACCAGAAGTGGTCGGGATACATACCAATTGCGTTTGATCTTGATGCGGGAATTTGACGATACGTTTACGAATATCGATGAATTTTTGCGCCAATTGCTCAAAGAGAGCTTTTAATGCAACGTCATCATCGAGGTCAACCTCTCCACGGACAGAGTATTCATAAATCAAGCGGCCAATTTTTGCTGCATCAAGCGGAGAACCACCGCCGAGTGCGATAACTGTATCAGGTTTGAAATCTGCCATTTGTCGTGCAATCTCAATGGCTTGTGAAAGCGTTGGATCAGGTTTTACAGAACCATATATTGAAGTTTGCACTTGCGTTTCACGGACAGCCAATTGCTCAAGCATGTGATCGACAAAGCCGAATTGTAACATACCGTGGTCTGTAACGACAAAGGCACGTTCGATATTGGGCATTTCCTGTAGATAAGAGATAGAGTTGTTTTCGTAGTAAATTTCTTTTGGCAGACGAACCCATTGAGGGCGATTACGACGACGTGCCACTGTTTTAATATTCAATAGATCATATGTACTCAAATTGTGTGAGATTGAATTTTTCCCCCATGAACCAGTTCCTAAAGTCAGTGATGGACGCATTGCATCAGTATAGATGTCACCAACGCCACCAATAGAATCTGGTTGATTAACTAAGATACGTGCGGCACCAATAGCATCAGCATATTCTTTCACGAACGGATCGTCTTGTGCACCTATCTGGATAGCCGCGTTATGTCCAGCACCTTGATAAGCTAAGAGCTTTTGAACGATTGTAGTACCATTTTCACGAGAGGTAGATTTGTAGATTGACAAAAGCGGGCTAAGCTTTTCAGAAGAGAGAGCTTCACCAATGTTTTTTTCATCCAATTCAAAGAGAAGGACATCTTTACCTTCAGGTACTTTTACCCCTGCTTGTTCAGCAATCCATGGGCCAGGGCGACCGGCAACCGGACCAGTTACTCCGAAGCCTTCACCGGCACGCTCAACGAAAACAAATTTTTCAATGGCTGGATAATCTTCCTTTGGAACATTGTAAGCACCGTGAGCTTGAAGTTTTTCGAGGAATTCATCGTAAATTTCTGCAGCAACTACGGCAGAGTTTTCGGTAGCGCAAATCATGCCATTATCAAAACGTTTAGAAAGTAGGAGGTCTTCAACTGCACGATCCACATTTGCGGTAGCATCAACGAAGACGGCACCATTACCTGCGCCCACTCCTAGTGAAGGATTGCCCGATTTGAGCGCTGCATTAACCATACCTGGTCCACCTGTAGCTAGGATAGAAGCAATGCCGTGGTTTTGGATAAGTGCAGTAGTGTTGTAAAGGCTTGGATCTTCGACCCATTGGATAAAGTTTTCGGGCGCCCCAGCTTTCAAGGCAGCTTCGTAGACAATACGCGCAGCATGAGAGGAACAATTTTGAGCTTGAGGGTGAAAGGCGAAAACGATAGCATTTCGTGTTTTTGCTGTTAAGAGTGATTTGAAAATTGTTGTAGAAGTAGGGTTGGTAGTTGGTACGATTCCTGCAAGCACACCTAAAGGGGCTGCAATTTCTACTGAACCAGCAACTTTGTTCTCGCTAATTACTCCTACTGTTTTGTCATTTTTAATTGAGTTATAAACAGATTCTGAAGCAAAGCGATTTTTAGTATCCTTATCCTCAACTATGCCTCGGCCTGTTTCATTATGGGCTTCGTGCGCGAGTTCAAGGGAATGTTCACTTGCTGCTAAAGCCATTGCTGCGACAATTTTATCTACTTGCACTTGTGTGTAGCCTTCAAATTGTAAAGCAGCTTGATGTGCTTTTTTGACAAGACCGTCTGTATATTGCTCTGCTTTTTCCGCAAGTGCAGCTTTATCAGCGGTCGTTAGTTCTTTTTTCGTATTCTTGCTTGACATATTTAAATTTCTCCTTTGTGAAATTTATCACGTTATCATTCTAACAAACTTTGAAAGTGCTGTCAAATAATATTGTGTAAAATCACACAAACTTTTTTGATGAAATACTATCTGCATTTTAATGATAAAAAAACCGCCTGAGTGGCGGTTTTCATTAAAGTGTTGGTAAAATACATGTGCCCTCAGGGCTATAAAAGTCTTTTTGCTTAAGTGTGAGCATTCCTGTTTTCCTATTGCGGCGGAAAAGACTGATATTATCGCTATCTTGGTGCGCCACGATAATAAAATCTTCTGTGCTATTGAAATTGAAGTCTCGAGGTGTTTCACCTTCAGTTTTTACAATATCTTCTAGAGTTATTTTTGTTCCTAAGGGGCTAACACTGTAGATGGCGATCGAATTATGACCGCGGTTTGAAGCATAGAGAAAAGCACCATCGGAAGAAAGACGGAGAGCAGCTGCGCTCTTTGTGCCTTCAAAATCTACGGGGAGAGTACTAATTGTTTCAAGTGCAGCAAAGCGTCCTTTTTCTTCATTGTAGCTAAGGACAGTTACAGTAGAAGAAAACTCACCAATAGCGTAAGCGATTTTACCATTAGGATGGAAAGTGAGATGACGTACCCCAGTACCTGCAGGCATACGGTAGAGACTTACGAGAGAAAGCTTGCCCTCTTCGCCAACCACATCGTAAACTGTAATCTCATCTGTACCCAAATCACATGTAACCAACCGTCCGTCGGGGGTAAGATCTGCATAATGGACATGTGGGCGTTCTTGTCCAGGGTTGATCTTTGAACCATCACCTTCATGCTTTACAGTATCTGTTAAGGCAAGTGAACCATCTTTTTGAATTTTATAGACTCGGATTTCCCCTAAGTGATAATTTGCTCCGTAAACAAAGCCACGCTTATTATCGACAGCCACATAGCAAAGCGGTGCGCCAACGCTAGTAACATAATTGAGGAGCTCAGTCTTCCCTCTCTTATAGCTGAGTGCAGCGATACCGCCACCGTTTTCATCTGCGGCACAAGTGTAAAGATGTTGTTTTGTTTTATCCAAGGCAAAATAAGTTGCATTTTGAATATGAGCAACTTCTGTTAGATTAGAAAGTTCTTCCTTTGATATATCTAAGTCAAAACTGTAAATCCCCTTTGATTCACGCTTAGTGTAACCACCAACTAGAATTTTTTCACGCATATCTTGGCTCCTTTAACATTTAATATTCGTATAATTATTTTATCATAAATGAGCGTTTTCAGGAAACTAAATCTCTCGCAATTTGCGAAAGTAGAGAAGCCAATAAAATGATGCAACAAGCTCTTGCAATAAGGGGATGTTTAGTGTATAATAGTAGTGTTGTCTATGGGCAATAATTTCACATTTTGACTTGACGGTGTCGTAGTGCACACGTTGTAGCGGCATTGGCTGACAGTCGAAAGAGGAAAAAACTATTTTAAAAGGAGACATTAATATGTCAGTTATTTCAATGAAACAACTTCTTGAAGCTGGTGTTCACTTCGGTTACCAAACTCGTCGTTGGAACCCAAAAATGAAACCATACATCTTCACAGAACGTAATGGTATCCACGTTATCGACCTCCAAAAAACAGTTAAACTTGTTGATGATGCTTACAACTATGTACGTAACGCTTCATCTGAAGGTGCTGTAGTACTTTTTGTTGGTACTAAAAAACAAGCTTCAGAAGCTGTTAAAGAAGAAGCACTTCGTGCTGGTCAATACTATGTAAACCACCGTTGGCTTGGTGGTATGCTCACTAACTGGAACACTATCCAAAAACGTGTGGCACGCCTTAAATCAATCAACAAAATGGAAGAAGACGGAACTTTCGAAGTTTTACCTAAGAAAGAAGTTGTACTTTTGAACAAAGAACGCGAACGTCTTGAAAAATTCATCGGTGGTATCGCTGACATGCCTCGCATCCCAGATGTGATGTACGTTGTTGACCCACACAATGAACAAATCGCTATCCAAGAAGCTCAAAAATTGGGAATTCCAGTTGTAGCTATGGTTGATACAAACGCTGACCCAGATCCAATCGACGTTATTATCCCAGCAAACGATGATGCTATCCGTGCAGTTAAATTGATTACTGCTAAAATGGCTGACGCTATCATCGAAGGTCGTCAAGGCGAAGATTCAGTAGAAGCTGAACTTGCGGTTAAAGATACTGCTGCTTCAGAAGAATCACTTGAAGAACTTGCTGAAATCGTTGAAGGCAAATAATTTGTAATGAATAATACAGGCGAGGCCCTACGCCTCCCTGTTTTTTTATAAAATATAATAATAGGAGAATTATACAATGGCAGTAACAGCAGCTCAAGTAAAAGAATTGCGTGAAAAAACTGGTGCAGGTATCATGGATGCTAAACGTGCACTCGTTGAAACTGATGGAAATATGGAAGCAGCCGCTGAGCTCCTTCGTGAAAAAGGTATTGCGAAAGCTGAGAAAAAAGCTGACCGTATCGCCGCTGAAGGTTTGACAGGTATCGCCGTAAGTGGTAATACTGCAGCACTTATCGAATTGAACTCAGAAACAGACTTCGTTGCTAAAAATGAACAATTCGTTGCTATCGTTAAAGAAACAGCTGAACTTATTGCAGAGAAAAAACCTGCAACTAATGAAGAAGCTTTGGCTTTGACAACTGCAGAAGGTATCAGCCTTGAAGATTCTTACACACAAGCTACAGCAACAATTGGTGAAAAAATTTCATTCCGTCGTTTCCAACTTATCGAAAAAACAGATGATCAAACTTTTGGTGTTTACCAACACAATCAAGGCCGTATTGGTGTAGTTACAGTTGTTGAAGGTGGAGATGCTGAGCTTGCGAAAGCTGTTGCGATGCATATCGCTGCAATGAACCCAACTGTTCTTTCTTACAAAGAATTGGATGCTGAGTTTGTTCATGATGAGTTAGCAAAATTGAACCACACAATCGATGAAGATAACGAAAGCCGTAAATTGGTAAACAAACCAATGCTTCCACACCTTGCATATGGCTCACGTAGCCAATTGACTGAAGAAGTTCTTGCAAATGCTGAAGCCGAAATGAAGGAAGAACTTTTGGCTGAAGGTAAACCTGAAGCAATCTTGGGTAAAATCATCCCAGGTAAAGTTGCGAAATTCATCATCGATAACACTAAAGTCGACCAAGCTTATACACTTCTTGGTCAACTCTATGTTATGGATGACAGTAAAACAGTAGAAGCTTTCCTTGAGTCTAAAGGTGCTAAAGTTGTAGCATTTACACGTTACGAAGTTGGTGAAGGTATCGAGAAAGCAGAAAACAACTTCGCGGCAGAAGTTGCTGAAGCAGCAGGTCTTGCTTAATTATAAAAAAAACAGTTCATTAGAGCTGTTTTTTTATGACTATTTGTGTGAAGGGCTTCTTTTTCATGGTTTTAAACTTATAGTGTATGTAATCTAAAAAATGTAGAAAAGTGATGTAAAATCAAATATAATGTGCTATAATAAAGAGTGAAACTTTGTATTTAAAAATAAGTTTAAATAAAAAGATAAAATTACCTAAAGTTTTGGAGAGAAGATGTCAAGTACAATAATTATTCTTTTGGGCGTTCTCATAGTGATTGTCGTTGGATTCTATGTATTTTCAATGGTAATGCGTAAGAAAACAGAAAATCGTATTCTTGAGTTGGAAGAGCGCAAAGAGCTGCTTTTTGATTTACCTGTGCAAGAAGAATTAGATGCCGTCAAGAAGATGCATCTCGTTGGACAGTCACAGACCATTTTCCGTGAGTGGAACCAAAAATGGATTGATTTGTCATCAGATTCATTTGCTGATTTAGAAAACCATATTTTTGAAGCTGAGCAATTGAATGACTCCTTCCATTTTTTCCGTGCCCGTGAGTCTGCCGATGATAGCGAAGCACAAATCGAAGTCATGGAATCTGAAGTCGAAGCGATTCGTGCAGGTGTTGCAGAGTTGGTCGAACAGGAAAAACGCAATTCAACAAAAATTCAAGAATCTCTTGATCTTTATGAAACGCTCCGTGATGAAATCACTGACAACCAAGAAAAATATGGTACAGTTATTGACGAAATTAACCGTCACTTGGCAAATATAGAAACGGAATTTTCACAGTTTGTTACGCTTAACTCAACAGGGGATCCGATTGAGGCAGCAGAGGTGTTGGAAACTGCGGAAGAACATACGATTGCTTTGCGTGCGATTACGGAACAAATCCCAGACTTGCTTGTTGTTGTCGATAAGGAATTGCCGAAACAAATCGAAGAGTTAGAAGAAACAGTTCATAAGTTCGAAGAAGAGGATTACGTACTTCCTGCAAGTGTTAATCTTGAGAATGAAATGAAAGCCATCCAAGATGATTTGGAAGAAGCTAAAGCCCTTCTTGACAGTTTTGAACTTGAAGCAACGGAAGCCCGTATTTCTTCAATTAATGATCGTATTAATGGTATTTATGATATTTTTGAGCGTGAATATAAAGCACGCCGTAGTGTAGAAAAACGCGTCAATATTCTCCGAAGCTATATTGAACACACACGTGCAAACAACAAAAATCTCTTGTTAGAAATCGACCATACGATGCAGTCATATTTGCTTTCCGACAATGAAAAAGCAGCTGTACGTAGCTACTCTGAACACCTTGATATCCTCGAAGGAGAAGTTGACAGTGTACTTGAAGCGGTTAAAGAAAAACAAAAACCTTACTCTGCCTTAGGTGGAAATGTAAATTCAATCATTGAAGCTTTGGAAGATATCGAAAAAAATCAAATCAGCATTAGTGAAGGACTTGCTAACTTACGTGAGCAAGAAAAAGTTGCACAAGAAGCTGCTGATCGCTTTGACTCAGAGCTACGCATCATCAAGCGTTATGTGGAAAAACGTAACCTTCCAGGTTTACCGAAAGATTATTTAGATCTCTTCTTTGCGACAAGTGAGCGATTAGAAGCCCTCTTTAAAGAATTAGGTAAAGTACGTATTAATATTGATGTAGTGAATCATCAACTTGACACATCTACTCAAGATATGGAAGCCTTGAAGGATGCAACAGATGATTTAGTAGATCATGCCGTTCTGGCTGAACAGTTGATGCAATATGCTAATCGTTATAAAGCAAGTGATGAACGTATTGCTGGAGCCATCGCTCGAAGCTTACAACTCTTTGATCGTGCGCGCAATTATGATGGCGCCTTTAACGAAATTTCAAACGCTTTAGAGATGGTTGAGCCAGGAGCAGCAGAACGTATTGCGAACGTATATAATAATCACAAAGAAAAACCAGATTATCGTTAATAAAAAAGCGTAAGGGAACTTACGTTTTTTTATTTTATATCATTTTGAAATGGCCTTTCCTAATAAGCTTAAGTCTCGAATAAAAGGACAAATGGTTATTGTATGAAATATGTTATAATAGGCCTATGACTGAAACTGAAAATATTATGGAAGAATTGCATTGCATTGGCTGTGGTGCATTGATTCAAACAGAAGATAAAAATGCTTTAGGTTTCCTGCCTGCAGGAGCGCTAGCGAAAAGAGGAGAAGATGACGCGTTGTACTGTCAACGTTGCTTCCGCCTCCGCCATTATAATGAAATCGCTGATGTCAGTTTGACAGACGATGATTTTTTACGCCTTTTGAGTGAAATCGGTGAGCATGATGCCTTAATCGTGAATGTTGTTGACATCTTTGATTTTAATGGCTCTCTAATTCCAAGTTTGCACCGTTTCACAGGAAACAATGATCTTCTCTTGGTAGCCAACAAGAAAGATATTTTGCCACATTCTTTGAAAGTTGGTAAAATGAGCGCTTGGCTCAAGGAGCAATCAAAGAAAGCGGGTCTTCGTCCCCTTGATGTTCTTGTCACCTCAGCTAAAAATCAAGATGATGTTCGAGAACTCATGGAAAAAATTGAGAAGATGCGCAAAGGCCGTGATGTCTACGTAGTTGGTGTAACAAATGTGGGTAAATCTACATTAATCAATGCTATTATCAAACTTGTCACAGGGGATGACAATGTGATTACCACTAGTCGTTTTCCAGGAACGACTTTAGATAAGATTGAGATTCCTCTTGATGATGATAGCTTGCTTATTGATACACCAGGGATTATTCATCGTGGACAAATGGCACACTATCTTGAAGCAAAAGACCTGAAACTCGTTTCGCCCAAAAAAGAAATCAAGCCTAAAACTTACCAACTTAATGCTGGACAAACATTATTTCTAGGTGGTCTTGCGCGTTTTGATTATATTCAAGGTGAAAAACAAGGACTTACTGTTTTTTGTGACAATGAATTAGATATTCATCGTACAAAATTAGAGGGTGCTACTGAGTTTTATGAAAAACATGCGGGTGGTTTACTTCAACCGCCACGTGCGAAAAATCTTTCGGACTTTCCTAAACTCATCCGTAAAGAATTTTCTGTCAAAGAAAAATCAGACATCGTCTTCTCAGGATTAGGATGGATTCGCGTTGCGGAACGTGGTGTTGTTGCGGCATGGGTACCAGAGGGTGTAGATGTGGTCCTTCGTAAGGCATTGGTATAAGTATGATAAATCTAGAAGAAAAACAAGAGCGTGTTTTACTCGCTGGTGTCGAAACCTTTGAAAACAGCGAAAATTTTGAGAGTTCAATGCTTGAACTTGCTGAATTAACAAGAACAGCAGGTGGTATTGTGATTGACGCTTTTACGCAAAAGCGAGACAAATATGACACTAAGTTTTTGATTGGAACTGGTAAGCTTGAGCAGATGCGTTGGGCGATTGAAGTTGGAGAAATAGACACAGTCATCTTTAATGACCGCTTGACACCACGCCAAAATATCAATCTGGAAGAAGCTTTAGGAGTCAAAGTTATTGATCGAATGCAACTGATTTTGGATATCTTTGCATTACGTGCACGTTCTCATGAAGGGATGCTTCAAGTCGAGCAGGCACAACTTAGCTATTTGTTGCCACGTTTGGTTGGGCAAGGTATCATGCTCAGCCGTCAAGGAGGAGGCATCGGTTCCAAAGGTCCTGGTGAAAGTAAACTTGAAACCGATCGTCGCTATATTCGAACACGTATTGAGAATATTGAAAAACAACTCAAAAAAGTTGAAAAAACACGTGAAACGATTCGAAAAAAACGCAAAGAGAGTTCAATCTTTAAAATCGGATTGATTGGTTATACCAATGCAGGAAAATCAAGTGTGATGAATGCTTTGACTGAAAAAACGCAATATGAAAAAGATGAGCTTTTTGCTACACTGGATGCTACAACAAAGTTGGTGAAAATAAAAGAGGATTTTACAGTCAGTCTCACAGATACCGTTGGTTTTATACAAGATTTGCCGACGGAACTGATTAAGGCATTCAAGTCGACTTTGGAAGAGTCAACCCATGTTGATTTACTGATTCATGTTATTGATGCGAGCAATCCCCATCATGAAGTCCATGAAAAAACAGTCCAAAAACTGATGGCAGAAATGGATATTCAAGGGATTCCTGTATTAAATGTCTATAATAAAATGGATATGGCTAAGGATTTTGTGCCAACTTTGGCACCAGCTGTCCAACTTTCGATTAAGTCAGCTGAAGGTGTCCAATGGTTACGCACAGCAATCTTAGAAAAATTGCATGAGCTCTTTGTCGCCTTTGAGTTGGACTTGCCATATGCGATGGCATATAAACTGCCGGAACTGAAAAAAATAGCCATGGTCAACGATGTTGTCGAAGGTGAAACAGCTTATAAAGTTAAGGGGCTTATTGCCCCTAATATGATGTGGAAGCTGGATAATTATTAGAAAAGAGAAATAAAATGGAATTAACTGGAAAACAAAAGCGTTACTTACGAAGTCTCGCAGTAAATATTCGCCCCATTGTCCAAATCGGAAAATCTGGATTGTCTAACGAAATCCTTACAAGTATTCGCCACGCTGCAGATGCACGTGAATTAATTAAGGTCAATATCTTACAAAATTCAGATGAAACAGCGAAAGATGTCGCAGCGATGATTGACGAAATGGGGCTTAATGTGGTCCAAATTATCGGACGAAATGTTGTAGTATTTAAGGTTAGTGACCGTAAAGAAAATCGTAAAATTTCAGAAGATGTAAAAAAGGTATAAGTTATGTCGCTTGAACTTCTAACACCTTTTACTAAGGTGGATCTACAAGAGGAAAATGCTCGTGTTCGCCGTGCCATCGGCCTTTTTTGGGGAAGTTTCAATCCTGTACACATTGCACATTTAACAATAGCTGATCAAGTGCGTCAGCAGCTGAATTTGGAGCAAGTAGTTTTTCTTCCAGAACATAACACAGACGGGCATGTTACACGTATGCTGGAACTGGCATTGGATGGGAAAGAAGGTCTTGTATTGAATAAATGCCGCTGTCAAGCAAATGAAGGCATATATGAAACAGTAAAAGTCCTCAAGGAGGAATATCCTGATACGGATTTTTACTTTATCATTGGTGGAGACTTAATCAATAGTTTACCAAGCTGGAAAAATATTGAGCAACTTTTAGAATTAGTACAGCTGGTCGGCGTACGTCGCCCACGTTTCCGCGCGGGGACAAGTTATCCTATTTTGTGGGTTGATGTCCCGGGAATGGATATTTCTGGCAATATGATACGTGAACAATTTAGCCGAGGCCTTGTTCCTAATTTCTTGCTAGCACCAAAAGTACTTGCCTATATTAAGAAAGAAGGCCTTTATGTTTGATTTTTATCCAGAAGTAAACTTGTCAAGAGAAGAGCTGCTTGTGAAGATAAAAGCTCAAATGTCTGAAAAACGTTTCCAACATATTTTAGGAGTGGAAAAAGCAGCAATTATACTTGCTGAAAAATACCATGTAAATGCGCATAAAGCGAGTCTTGCTGCTCTTTTACATGATTACGCGAAAGAAATGGCTGATCCTGTTTTTTTAGAATTGATTGACAAGTATAATCTAGGTGATGACTTGAAAAACTGGGGCAATAATATTTGGCATGGTCCAGTGGGCATCTATAAAATGCAAGAAGATTTAGGTTTGAAAGATACCGAAATCCTACATGCAATCGAGGTTCATACTGTAGGAAGTCCTGAGATGTCTGACTTAGCTAAAGTACTTTATGTTGCAGATTATATTGAAGAAGGGCGTGATTTCCCAGGCGTTATCGAAGCGCGAGCTATCGCAGATTGTTCTCTTAATATGGCTGTTGCTTTTGAGACGATGCGCCTTATTGACTATCTGGCAGAGCTTCGCGTTAAGATTTATCCCCAAAGTATCGAAACATATAATGCATTTATAAAATATCTTAAAAAATAATAATAAAATAGAAAATAGGAATAAAATGAATTCAAAACAATTACTCGAAACAGTTGTAAAAGCAGCCGATGATAAAAAAGCATTGGATATTGTAGCTCTTGATGTTGCTGCCGTATCAGGCGTTGCGGACTATTTTGTCGTCCTTGAAGCAATGAATACACGTCAGATTGATGCGATTGTTGATAATGTCGCTGAAGAAGCAGATAAGCTTGGTGTTCAAGCAGCAGGTCATATTGAAGGAGATGCACGTACAGGATGGGTTTTAGTTGACTTAGGTGACGTGATTGTCAATGTTTTTGACCATGATTCACGCTTGCGTTTTAACTTAGAGAAGCTTTGGTCAGATGCACCACTTGTTGATATTAATGAATGGATTTCTGAATAAATGACGGCTTCTTATGAGGAATTTGCTCGGGTCTATGACTCTGTAATGGATGAAGAGCTCTATGACCTGTGGTTTGATTTTAGTCAAAGACATTTCCCAGCAAAAGCCCAAAATATTATGGAACTGGCATGTGGTACAGGGATTCTTTCGATAAGATTTAGTCAAGCGGGTTACGAGGTGACCGGTGTTGATTTGTCAGAGGAAATGTTGACCATTGCGGATAAACGGGCACGTCAGATGGGGGAAAAGATTACTTTTGCTGCAGGAGACATGCGTGAATTGTCGGGAGAAACCACATTTGATGCCGTGACTTGCTATTCGGATTCGCTCTGCTATATGTCGAATGCTTTTGAAGTCCAACGCGTTTTTGATGGCGTTTATAATTCTTTAAATACGGAAGGTGTTTTTATCTTTGATGTCCATTCAACGCATCAAGTGGATTCGGTCTTTCCTGGGTACTCTTATCACGAAAACGACGAAGATTTTGCTTTTCTTTGGGATTCTTTTGTAGGGGATTACCCTCATTCAGTCGTCCATGAATTGACTTTCTTTGTTAAAGATTCCGATGGAAAATTTGTGCGTAAAGATGAAGTACATCAAGAGAGAACCTATCCAATAAAGGAATATTTGACAAGACTTCAAAAATTTTCTAAAGTAGAAGTATATGCTGATTTTGAAGATGAAAAACCTGAAGAAGAAAGCTTACGTTGGTTCTTTGTATGCAAAAAATAATAGGAATAGTTGCTGAGTTCAACCCTTTTCACAATGGACATAAATATTTATTAGATCAGGCAGGCGATGGTATAAAAATCGTTGCCATGTCTGGTAATTTTATGCAGAGGGGGGAACCAGCTCTTTTTGATAAATGGACAAGAGCGGAAATGGCTCTAAAAAATGGTGCAGATATCGTAGTTGAGCTTCCTGTCATGGGAGCTGTCCAAGCTGCTGATTTTTTCGCACAGGCAGCAGTGGATATTCTTGATAAAATGGGGATTGGTGAACTTGTTTTTGGTTCGGAGTCTGCCCATGATTATCAAAAAATCGTGAATCTTTATGAAGAGAAGTCAACCGAAATGGAGAACTTCATTAAAGATTTACCTGATGCATTGAGTTATCCCGAAAAAACTCAGTTGATGTGGCAGAAATTCTCAGGCTTACATTTTGATGGAAATACACCCAACCATGTCCTTGCTCTTGCTTATGCCAAAGCCAGTGCGGGCAAAGATATAAGACTACAAGCCATTCAGCGTAGTAACGATTTTCATTCTCGTAGCTTATCTGGTGATATTGCCTCAGCAACAGCTATCAGAGCAAATATCGACCAACAAGATATTTTTAATTTTGTGCCTGAAAATTTGAAGCAACTCTATCATCAACCCAGAGTTTCTTGGGATAATTATTTCACTTTGCTTAAATATAAGATAATTTCCCAAGATTTGAGCACTATTTTTCAAATGAACCCAGAGTTGGAAAGTCGGATAAATACGGCGGTTAAGAAAGTAACAACTTTTGACGAATTAGTAGAGGAAGTACATACGAAAAGATATACTAGAGCACGTGTGAGAAGGCTTTTAACCTATATTTTATTGGATATTCCACGTGATTTTCAGCTGCCTCAAAATATTCATGTTTTAGGATTTACCAAGCAGGGGCAACTTCATCTAGCTAAAGTTAAGGATAAGCTTGTGACTCGTATTGGAAAACAGTCATGGGATTTACTTACGCAAAAGTCAGATGATATTTATCAATTAGGAAATGATAATTTTAAAGAACAGAACCATGGGCGCAAACCATTGATTTTGTGATATAATATTTAAGAATAAATTGAAAATAGGAGGTGTCCCATGGGACGCAAATGGGCCAATATCGCCGCAAAAAAATCAGCTAAAGACGGAGCTACATCAAAAGTTTATGCAAAATTTGGTGTTGAAATATATGTAGCCGCAAAGCAAGGGGAGCCAGATCCAGAGTCGAATACAGCGCTCAAGTTTGTTATTGAACGTGCGAAACAAGCACAAGTTCCAAAGCATGTTATTGATAAAGCGATTGACAAAGCTAAAGGTGGAGCAGAAGAAGCTTTCGTTTCTGGACGTTATGAAGGATTCGGCCCGAACGGTTCGATGATTATCTGTGAGACGTTGACTTCAAATGTAAACCGTACAATTTCTAATATCCGCACAATTTTCCATAAAAATGGGGGTAATATTGGTGCTGAAGGATCTGTAGGTTATATGTTCGATAATACAGGTGTGATTGTCTTTGCTGGTGATGATGCTGATGAGATTTTTGAATATTTGATAGAACAAGAAATCGATGTACGAGATGTTTCTGCGGAAGAAGGACAAATTATTGTTTATACGGAACCGACAGATTTACACAAAGCAATTGCTGCTCTCAAAGAAAAAGGGATTACAGAATTTACGACAACTGAACTCGAAATGATTGCACAGAGCGAGGTTGAGCTCTCTGGTGAAGATTTGGAAACTTTTGAAGGTTTAGTGGATGCTTTAGAAGACGACGATGATGTTCAAAAAGTTTATCATAACGTAGATATGTAAATAAAAAAATGGTCATTTGGCCATTTTTTTATTTACATATCTATAGTTTTATCTTAATTAACTGTCAATTTCAAAAAAAATAGGAAGGCTATAAAGCCCATTAAATAGGGCATAAACCGAACAAAGATAATTTTTTTTGCAAAAAAGGACAGTTTATTCTTGACAGAAGGGAGTGAGTTTGATAGAATATAATAGTTGTCGCGAGAGAGCACATCTCAAGTGAGAGCGATAGACCTTTGAAAACTGAATAAAGTAGAATGACTATATGCGAGAAGTTAACTTCTTGTATACCAACTGTCAATTCAATAATGAAAGACAAAACAACAGCCAGTTCATTTGATGAACTAAATTTAAATGAGAGTTTGATCCTGGCTCAGGACGAACGCTGGCGGCGTGCCTAATACATGCAAGTCGAGCGATGATTGAAGATAGCTTGCTATTTTCATGAAGAGCGGCGAACGGGTAAGTAACGCGTGGGAAATCTGCCGAGTAGCGGGGGACAACGTTTGGAAACGAACGCTAATACCGCATAACAATGAGAATCGCATGATTCTTATTTGAAAGAAGCAATTGCTTCACTACTTGATGATCCCGCGTTGTATTAGCTAGTTGGTAGTGTAAAGGACTACCAAGGCGATGATACATAGCCGACCTGAGAGGGTGATCGGCCACACTGGGACTGAGACACGGCCCAGACTCCTACGGGAGGCAGCAGTAGGGAATCTTCGGCAATGGGGGCAACCCTGACCGAGCAACGCCGCGTGAGTGAAGAAGGTTTTCGGATCGTAAAACTCTGTTGTTAGAGAAGAACGTTAAGTAGAGTGGAAAATTACTTAAGTGACGGTATCTAACCAGAAAGGGACGGCTAACTACGTGCCAGCAGCCGCGGTAATACGTAGGTCCCAAGCGTTGTCCGGATTTATTGGGCGTAAAGCGAGCGCAGGTGGTTTCTTAAGTCTGATGTAAAAGGCAGTGGCTCAACCATTGTGTGCATTGGAAACTGGGAGACTTGAGTGCAGGAGAGGAGAGTGGAATTCCATGTGTAGCGGTGAAATGCGTAGATATATGGAGGAACACCGGAGGCGAAAGCGGCTCTCTGGCCTGTAACTGACACTGAGGCTCGAAAGCGTGGGGAGCAAACAGGATTAGATACCCTGGTAGTCCACGCCGTAAACGATGAGTGCTAGCTGTAGGGAGCTATAAGTTCTCTGTAGCGCAGCTAACGCATTAAGCACTCCGCCTGGGGAGTACGACCGCAAGGTTGAAACTCAAAGGAATTGACGGGGGCCCGCACAAGCGGTGGAGCATGTGGTTTAATTCGAAGCAACGCGAAGAACCTTACCAGGTCTTGACATACTCGTGCTATCCTTAGAGATAAGGAGTTCCTTCGGGACACGGGATACAGGTGGTGCATGGTTGTCGTCAGCTCGTGTCGTGAGATGTTGGGTTAAGTCCCGCAACGAGCGCAACCCTTATTACTAGTTGCCATCATTAAGTTGGGCACTCTAGTGAGACTGCCGGTGATAAACCGGAGGAAGGTGGGGATGACGTCAAATCATCATGCCCCTTATGACCTGGGCTACACACGTGCTACAATGGATGGTACAACGAGTCGCCAACCCGCGAGGGTGCGCTAATCTCTTAAAACCATTCTCAGTTCGGATTGCAGGCTGCAACTCGCCTGCATGAAGTCGGAATCGCTAGTAATCGCGGATCAGCACGCCGCGGTGAATACGTTCCCGGGCCTTGTACACACCGCCCGTCACACCACGGAAGTTGGGAGTACCCAAAGTAGGTTGCCTAACCGCAAGGAGGGCGCTTCCTAAGGTAAGACCGATGACTGGGGTGAAGTCGTAACAAGGTAGCCGTATCGGAAGGTGCGGCTGGATCACCTCCTTTCTAAGGAATATAAAAAAGATGTCTTCTACTTTATTCAGTTTTGAGGGGTCTATAAAGACCAAACAAGCAGTCTTTTGATGCAAGATAGAGAAGATTGCGTTGAGAGAAGGGGCCTTAGCTCAGCTGGGAGAGCGCCTGCTTTGCACGCAGGAGGTCAGCGGTTCGATCCCGCTAGGCTCCATAAGATACGAAAGTGTCTTGTCAACGAAGACGTTAAAATAGGAATTGATCATTGAAAACTAAATAACAATATCTTATAACGATAAATAAACCGAGAAATGTTTTAAACATTTCTGTAAAGCTGCGAATTATTTTAAATAGTTCGAAAAAACTTATACTTGTTTTAATGGCAAAGTTAATAAGGGCGCACGGTGGATGCCTTGGCATTAAGAGCCGATGAAGGACGTGACTAACGACGATATTCTAGGGGGAGCAGTAAGTACGCATTGATCCCTAGGTCTCCGAATGGGGAAACCCACTATGTTATGCATAGTATCCGTAAGTGAATACATAGCTTACGCGAAGGTAACGCAGAGAACTGAAACATCTAAGTACCTGCAGGAAGAGAAAGTAAAAACGATTTCCTAAGTAGCGGCGAGCGAACGGGAAACAGGCCAAACCAAGAAGCTTGCTTCTTGGGGTTGTAGGACTGCAACGTGGACTTAAAGTCTATAGAAGAATTACCTGGGAAGGTAAGCCAAAGAGAGTAATAGCCTCGTATTTGAAATAGACTTTATACCTAGCAGTATCCTGAGTAGGGCTGGACACGCGAAATCCAGTTTGAATCCGGGAGGACCATCTCCCAAGCCTAAATACTCCTTAATGACCGATAGTGAACCAGTACCGTGAGGGAAAGGTGAAAAGAACCCCGGGAGGGGAGTGAAATAGCACCTGAAACCGTGTGCCTACAAGAAGTTCGAGCCCGTCAATGGGTGAGAGCGTGCCTTTTGTAGAATGAACCGGCGAGTTACGTTATGATGCGAGGTTAAGCTGAAGAGGCGGAGCCGTAGCGAAAGCGAGTCTGAATAGGGCGCTTTAGTATCATGATGTAGACCCGAAACCTAGTGACCTATCCATGAGCAGGTTGAAGGTGCGGTAAGACGCACTGGAGGACCGAACCAGGACACGTTGAAAAGTGTTTGGATGACTTGTGGATAGCGGAGAAATTCCAAACGAACTGGGAGATAGCTGGTTCTCTCCGAAATAGCTTTAGGGCTAGCGTCGCAATTTAAGTGTATTGGAGGTAGAGCACTGTTTGGATGAGGGGCCCATCTCGGGTTACCAATTTCAGATAAACTCCGAATGCTAATACACATGTGCGGCAGTCAGACTGCGAGTGCTAAGATCCGTAGTCGAAAGGGAAACAGCCCAGACCACCAGCTAAGGTCCCAAAATATATGTTAAGTGGAAAAGGATGTGGGGTTGCACAGACAACTAGGATGTTAGCTCAGAAGCAGCTATCATTCAAAGAGTGCGTAATAGCTCACTAGTCGAGTGACCCTGCGCCGAAAATGTACCGGGGCTAAACATATTACCGAAGCTGTGGATTTAATATTAATTAAATGGTAGGAGAGCGTTGTAATCAGCGATGAAGGTATACCGTGAGGGGTGCTGGAGCGATTACAAGTGAGAATGCCGGTATGAGTAGCGCAAGATAAGTGAGAATCTTATCCACCGTAAGACTAAGGTTTCCAGGGGAAGGCTCGTCCGCCCTGGGTTAGTCGGGACCTAAGGCGAGGCCGAAAGGCGTAGTCGATGGACAACAGGTTGATATTCCTGTACTAGTATTGTTAGTGATGGAGGGACGCAGTAGGCTAAAGGGAGCCAGTTAATGGATTCTGGTCTAAGCAGTGAGGTGTGGAATGTGTCAAATGCATTTTCCTTTAACATTGAGCTGTGATGGGGAAGCAACTACGGTTGCGAAGCCCTTGATGTCACACTGCCAAGAAAATCTTCTAGCGTTTAATTCAATACTACCCGTACCGCAAACCGACACAGGTAGTCGAGGCGAGTAGCCTCAGGTGATCGAGAGAACTCTCGTTAAGGAACTCGGCAAAATGACCCCGTAACTTCGGGAGAAGGGGTGCTGTAGAAATACAGCCGCAGTGAAAAGATCCAAGCAACTGTTTATCAAAAACACAGCTCTCTGCTAAACCGCAAGGTGATGTATAGGGGGTGACGCCTGCCCGGTGCTGGAAGGTTAAGAGGAGGGGTTAGCTTAGGCGAAGCTCTGAATTGAAGCCCCAGTAAACGGCGGCCGTAACTATAACGGTCCTAAGGTAGCGAAATTCCTTGTCGGGTAAGTTCCGACCCGCACGAAAGGCGTAATGATTTGGATACTGTCTCAACGAGAGACTCGGTGAAATTTTAGTACCTGTGAAGATGCAGGTTACCCGCGACAGGACGGAAAGACCCCATGGAGCTTTACTGCAGATTGATATTGAGTACCTGTGAAGCATGTACAGGATAGGTAGGAGACTTTGACCTTGGGACGCTAGTTTCAAGTGAGTCGCTGTTGGGATACTACCCTTGCTTCATGGTTGCTCTAACCCACACGCATAATCGGCGTGGGAGACAGTGTCTGTCGGGCAGTTTGACTGGGGCGGTCGCCTCCTAAAGAGTAACGGAGGCGCCCAAAGGTTCCCTCAACATGGTTGGAAATCATGTGTAGAGTGTAAAGGTATAAGGGAGCTTGACTGCGAGAGCTACAACTCGAGCAGGTAGGAAACTAGGGCTTAGTGATCCGGTGGTACCGCATGGAAGGGCCATCGCTCAACGGATAAAAGCTACCCTGGGGATAACAGGCTTATCTCCCCCAAGAGTTCACATCGACGGGGAGGTTTGGCACCTCGATGTCGGCTCGTCGCATCCTGGGGCTGTAGTCGGTCCCAAGGGTTGGGCTGTTCGCCCATTAAAGCGGCACGCGAGCTGGGTTCAGAACGTCGTGAGACAGTTCGGTCCCTATCCGTCGCGGGCGTAGGAAATTTGAGAGGATCTGCCCTTAGTACGAGAGGACCGGGGTGGACTTACCGCTGGTGTACCAGTTGTTCCGCCAGGAGCACCGCTGGGTAGCTATGTAGGGAAGGGATAAGCGCTGAAAGCATCTAAGTGCGAAGCCCACCTCAAGATGAGATTTCCCATTCTTTATGAATTAAGAGCCCTGAGAGATGATCAGGTTGATAGGCTGGAAGTGGAAGTCCTGCGAGGGATGGAGCGGACCAGTACTAATAGCTCGAGGACTTTACCAAGTAATAGAACATATGAGTTTAGCTTTACTTATTTATCAAGAAATTGTTATTTAGTTTTGAGTGTTCAATACATTCAGACCATGATTTGGTATTCATTGCATAGGAGATACACCTGTTCCCATGTCGAACACAGAAGTTAAGTCCTATTACGCCGGAAGTAGTTGGGGGTTGCCCCCTGTGAGATATGGTAAATGCCAAGTGAACTAAAGAAGCTAAGGCTTCTTTTTTTTTATAGATTTGAGGTATAATAGGAGTTATGGAAAACAAGAAAAATACATTACTGCTTATCGACGGTTCTTCGTTAGCATTTCGGGCTTTTTTTGCCCTTTATAATCAAGTAGATCGTTTTGTGGCTCCAAGTGGCTTGCACACTAATGCTATATACGGTTTTCATCTTATGCTGAACAATTTGGTGGAAAGATTAAATCCTAATCATGTTCTGATTGCATTTGACGCAGGAAAAACAACATTTAGGACGGAAATGTTTTCTGCATACAAAGACGGTCGAGCACGTACACCAGATGAATTTCGGGAACAGCTTCCTTTTATAAAGGAACTTATAGAAAAGTTGGGCTATAATCACTATGAGCTTAAAAACTATGAAGCGGATGATATCATTGGTACTTTAGATAAAATGGCTGAACTTCCTGAAGCTGGCGATTACGATGTAACAATCGTAACTGGGGATAAGGATTTGATTCAATTGGCTGACTCAAATACGACAGTTGAAATTTCGAAAAAAGGCGTAGCTGAGTTTGAAAGCTTTACTCCTACTTATTTAATGGAAAAAACAGGCTTAACGCCAGAACAGTTTATTGATCTTAAAGGTTTAATGGGTGATAGCTCGGATAATTATCCTGGGGTAACAAAAGTTGGGGAAAAAACGGCCTTGAAGCTACTTCAAGAATGGGGTTCTATTGATAATCTTTATGAGAATATTGATTCACTGAAGAAAAGTAAGATGAAAGAAAATCTTATTGCTGATCGTGAAATGGCCTTTTTATCTCGTACTCTTGCAACGATTGATACGAAATCACCGATTGAAATTGATCTTGCTGATACTTTGATTAAGCCTGTGGACACAGCAGAATTGATCAAGTTTTATGATGAGATGGGATTTGCGCAATTTAAAGCAAAGCTTGAAACAGCAGAGGCTGATGAGGTTTCGCTCAGCTTTAAAGTTGTGGAAGATGCAACTGATATTTTAGTAGACAAAGATGATTTCTTTTATATTGAAATTTTAAATGAGAATTATCATAAAGAAGACATCATTGGTTTTGCTTGGGGAAACGAAGAAAAAGTTTTTGTATCTAAGAATACAGAACTCCTAAAGAATTTCCCTTTTCCTGAAAATACATACGATTTTAAGAAAAATAAAGTTTTGCTTCATCGCTTAGGTATTGAACTACCTACAGCCAAGTACGACAGTATGTTAGCTAAATATCTTATTTCTACAACAGAAGATAATAAGGTTGAAACTATTAGTCGATTATTTGCTAACAAGTATATCTCTACTGATGAAGAAGTTTACGGCAAAGGAGCAAAACGTCGTATTCCTGAAGATGAAATTCTTTTCAAACATTTGGCAGGTAAAATTCATGTCTTAGCTGCAACGAAAGCGGTAATGATTCAAAATCTCGAGGAAAATGAACAATATCATCTCCTGACGGAAATGGAACTTCCCTTGGCCAACGTGTTAGCTAAAATGGAAATAGCAGGAATAGCTGCTGAAGTGAGCACCTTAGAAGAAATTGGTGCGGCAAATCAGAAGCTAATTGCTGATTTAACTGAAAAAATTTATGAACTTGCAGGTGAAGAATTTAATATTAACTCGCCTAAGCAACTTGGAGTCATTCTTTTTGAAAAATTACAGCTGCCACATGGTAAAAAAACTAAGACAGGCTATTCAACAGCAGCAGATATTTTAGAAAACTTAGCTCAAGACTATGAACTAGTAGCCAAAATACTGGAATATCGTCAAATATCAAAAATTCAATCCACTTATGTGCAAGGATTGATCCCGCAAATAGCTGAAGATGGCCGTATCCATACACGATATGTTCAAGATTTAACGCAAACAGGTCGTCTCTCCTCGATTGATCCAAATCTGCAGAATATTCCAGTACGCCTAGAAGCTGGACGCTTGATTCGTAAAGCTTTTGTCGCAGCTGAAGATAATATTCTTTTGAGTTCCGACTATTCACAGATTGAACTTCGTGTCTTGGCGCATATGTCTAAAGACGAACATCTTATAGATGCCTTTAATCATGGTGCTGACATTCATAGCAGTACAGCAATGCGTGTTTTCAATATAGACAAGCCTGAAAATGTTACGCCTAATGATCGTCGCAATGCGAAAGCTGTCAATTTTGGTATCTCCTATGGAGAAACAGAATACGGACTCGCTAAGCGCTTGAGTATTTCCAATAAGGAAGCAGCAGAGATGATTCAAGCTTATTTTGAACGTTATCCAGGAGTTGCAAATTATATAGCAGAAACAAAGCGTGAAGCGAAAGATAAAGGCTACGTAAGCACGATGTTTAATCGCCGTCGTAAACTACCAGAAATCAATAATCGCAACTTTATGGTGCGTCAAGGTGCAGAACGCCAAGCTATAAATGCTCCGATCCAAGGGTCAGCCGGGGATATCTTGAAAATTGCCATGATTAATCTCGATGCAGCATTGTCAGAAGGCAAGTTTAAAGCCAAATTATTGCTACAAGTTCACGATGAGATTATTCTTGAAGTACCTAAGGAAGAACTTGCGGCGGTTCAAAACTTGGTAAAACAAACCATGGAATCTGCAGTAGAGTTAAATGTTCCCTTACTTGCTGATGAAAATACAGGCGATAGCTGGTATGAAGCAAAATAAATTTTTACAAATAGAATATAAAAACACTCCCTATTGTTAGAGAGTGTTTTTTTCTTTATCAGTAGTTTTGACTGCTTACCGTACGAATCAACCAGATGAAGAAGGCGATAATAGCTAGTGTGAAAAGGAAATGAGTATTGAAGAAGAGAAATAGTCCGCCTAGAAAAAGCTTTGCAAGGAAGATAAAAAGAAGCAATGGCAAGATGAATTTAACAAAGCCTTTGAGAAATAGATAAGTACATAGAATAAAGAATAATAAGAATAGCATAATCATTAACCCTCTCGATTTATTTATATCTTTATTATAACATTCTAAAATCTAGGGATAATCAGTCTTTCGAATGAATTTTAAAGCTCTCCACTGCTGTTCGTAAAACTTATGTAGACGAACAAGTGAGGCAAATGTGAAGCTTCAAGAAATTAAAATAGGCAGAAAAATGATATAATAATATGTAACTAAAATTAAGCTATAATCAAAAAAATGCTAGGATAAGCTCTCGGAAACGGGAGTTTTCCTGCTTTTTATTTGATTGATAGCGGATACAAGTGAAGGAGAAAAATGAAAAAAGAAAAGTTATGGACGCCAAGTTTTATTATTAATATGCTACTCAATTTTATATATTATTTAGTATTTTATATTCCAACGATTGTTATTGGTACACATGCAATGGCAATGTATAATGCTTCTGCAGGTACAGCTGGAATTTTAACAGGACTTTTTATTGTTGGTAGTTTATTTGCACGTCTTTGGGCGGGGAACAACATTGCAAAATGGGGCGTTAAGAAAATGCTCTTTATGGGAACAAGCATTTATTTGCTCTTTGGTTTGGTATACTATCTTGTACCAAGTGTTGAGAGCTTGCTCGTTCTTCGCTTCCTACATGGGATTGGTTTTGGTATAGCAACAACAGCTTCAGGGACTTTAGCAGGAGCAACAGTTCCTTCTTCTCGTAGAGGTGAAGGTATTGGTTATTATGCTTTATCGGTAACGATGTCTTCTGCTATCGGCCCTTTTCTCTCCATGTTTCTTTATGGTAAATATGGTTTCACACTCTTGATTCACCTTTCAAATGTCCTCTTGTTGCTTGCACTTATAGGTATCTTCTTTATTAAAGTGCCTCATACGACTGTAGCGCGTACGGAAAGTATTAAGAAGAAATTCTCTTGGTCAAATTATTTTGAGAAGAAAGCTGTGTCTATTTCTGTAATAGGGATGCTGATAGGTATTGCTTATTCAAGTATTTTGGCATTTATGAATACTTATTCCTCAGAAATTGGGCTTGCAACAGCTGGATCTCTGTTCTTCCTTATTTATGCCCTAGCAATATTGGTTTCACGCCCTGTAACTGGTCGTATTTTTGATATCAAAGGTGATAATTATGTCATGTACCCTGTCTTTATCTTTTTTGCAATTGGCTTGGTACTGATTGGCTGGGCACAGTCTTCAATCATTTTACTGGTGGCAGCTATTTTTATTGGACTGGGTTATGGTTCATTTTCACCTTTTGGTCAAGCTATTGCAATACGTAGCTCAGGCGTTGATCGTTTAGGTGTAGCCACATCGACATTTTTTGGCTTTTTAGATATGGGTGTAGGTTTTGGTCCTTTCATCATGGGGCTTCTCGTTCCATTTTTAGGTTATCGTAATCTGTATTATGCATCAGCAATATTTATCGTTTTAATCATTGTTATCTATTATTTCACCCATGGAAAAAAAGTAAAAAAAGAAGCTCAGTAAGAGCTTCTTTTTAATATGCAGTTTGATTCATGTGTCTCTTCGTATCAATTAAGTTTTGGTAATAAGCGATAGTAGACATTTCGATATATGGGGTTGTCCAGAATTTAGCAAGACCTAGAGTAATACCTGAGAGGATATACCATAAGATGAAGCTCAACAAGAAGAAGAAATAATCTCCACGTGAGCCACGCATTACTTGAGCAGAGGCATTGAGTACGCCCCAAATACCAGTATAAGTTCCAGCTTCTAATTGGTCAAAAAGAATGTAATCTTTTTGTGACCAACCCAAGCCAAGATAGATAGCAAAAGGAATACCAATAATCGTCACTGTTAAAAGACCAATGAGAAGTGCAGTCACTAAGTGAAGAACAAATATTTTTGTCCAACTGCCGTCTTTAAAAGGAGTAAAGACGTTTTTAAAGCGTGGATTTTCTCTTTCGCCACGATATATTTTAATGTAGTTGAAACGCGCACCAACAGTGATAACATCTATAATGATCGAGATCATTAGGCCAATCAGGCCGCCGATAAGTATTCCTAGGAGTACAGAGAGTAATAATCCTGTTGTAATAGTATTAGCATCAAAATTATTGACTGTATCCATATTGGAATTGTAGTTTGATTGGTAAGTCACATTTGTTGAGATAATGCCCCAGAAAATTGGAATTAAGAACAAACGTAATTTGGCACCAAAGTTTTCTCTCAGAGCATCCTTAGCTCTTTCTTTTAAATCTTTAAACTTCATAGTATCCTCCATTTCTTAGAATACCATAAAAGACGGGGCTTCACAACCAAAAACTTTTAGAGAAAGGGGGGTATAGACTGGCTGGGCAAAATCAAAGAAATTTGATATACTTGTAGAAGTTTAAAGGAGTTTACATGACTGAACATGCAATAAAATACAGACTGATTAAAAAAGAAAAACATACAGGCGCGCGTCTCGGTGAAATTATAACGCCACATGGGACTTTTCCAACACCTATGTTCATGCCTGTAGGAACACAAGCCACGGTTAAGACACAATCCCCAGAAGAACTCAAAGAGATGGGCTCTGGGATTATTCTTGCCAACACTTATCATCTATGGCTTCGTCCAGGCGATGAGCTTGTTGCTCAAGCAGGCGGCTTGCACAAATTTATGAACTGGGATCAGCCTATTTTAACGGATAGCGGAGGTTTCCAGGTTTACTCTTTGGTGCAAAATAAGAAAAACATCAGTGAAGAGGGTGTTAAGTTTAAAAGTCATCTCGATGGTCGTGAACTTTTCCTCAATCCTGAAAAAGCGATTTCTATCCAAAATAATTTAGGCTCTGATATTATGATGAGCTTTGATGAATGTCCACCTTTTTATCAACCTTATGATTATGTCAAAGCTTCTGTGGAACGTACATCCCGTTGGGCAGAGCGTGGCCTAAAAGCTCATCAGCGCCCACATGATCAAGGACTTTTCGGTATCGTTCAAGGTGCTGGCTTTGAAGATTTACGCCGCCAATCAGCGCGTGATCTTGTTAGCATGGACTTCCCTGGCTACTCGATTGGGGGACTTGCTGTGGGTGAGTCTCACGCTGAGATGAATGCTGTACTTGACTTTACAACACCGCTTTTGCCAGAAGATAAACCACGTTATTTGATGGGAGTCGGTGCACCAGATAGTTTGATTGATGGCGTCATTCGTGGTGTGGACATGTTTGACTGTGTGCTACCCACACGTATTGCCCGTAATGGTACCGCAATGACAAGTTTTGGCCGTGTGAATATTAAAAATGCCAAATATGAGCTTGACTTCACACCTCTTGACCCAGAATGTGACTGCTATTGCTGCTCAAACTACACCCGTGCTTATTTGCGTCATTTATTCAAGGCAGATGAAACATTTGGCCTACGCCTTTTAAGTTACCATAATTTACATTTCTTGATTAACTTGATGACAAATGTTCGTCAAGCTATCATGGATGATAATCTTCTAGAATTCAGAGAAGATTTTTGTGAAAAATACGGCTACAATAAGCCAAATGCTAAGAACTTTTAAAAATAAAAAACAGAGAAAATTTATGTTTTCTCTGTTTTTGTTTAAATCCCTCATAAAAATATAATC
This sequence comes from Lactococcus formosensis, assembly GCF_037892375.1. Taxonomy (NCBI): domain Bacteria; kingdom Bacillati; phylum Bacillota; class Bacilli; order Lactobacillales; family Streptococcaceae; genus Lactococcus; species Lactococcus formosensis. The sequence continues at coordinate 831,761 of NZ_CP141721.1, forward strand.
CCATATCTAAAAATGGTAAAATAAGGGAAAGATTGTCAGCATGATGAAGAGGAGGTTTCTCAAAATGTTAAATATTTTGCAGTATGATCCATACCTAGAACCATATAAGGAGGACTTATCCTACCGCTTATTTGAATTTTCAAGAACGAAGAAGCGATTACTTGGAATGGAAGGGAAACTTATAGATTTTGCCAATGGTCATAAATATTTTGGCTTTCAACAAGAAAAAGAGTATTGGACTTTTCGCGAATGGGCGCCCCATGCTGAAAAAGCTTTTTTAGTAGGGGATTTTAATGATTGGACAGACCACCATGAACTAAAGGCAGCTTATGGTGGTGTGTGGGAAATAGTTGTACCAGGTACTTTGCCACTTGGCTCCAAGGTGAAGGTTAAGCTTATTATCAATGGAGCTGAAGTTTATAGGGTACCCTCGTATGTGCTCTATGCTGTTCAAAATGAATATCTTGAGTTTGACGGTATGATTGTTGCTCCAGAATATGAATTTCAACATTCTTCGCCTCTCTTAGAAGAGGAAGCACCACTTATTTATGAAGCTCATATTGGAATTTCTAGTGAAGAGCATAAAATAAATACTTATCAAGAGTTTACACGGGATGTTTTACCTCGTATTAAGGCAGCGGGCTATAATACGATTCAGCTTATGGCTATTATGGAGCATCCTTTATATGCAAGCTTTGGTTATCAAGTTTCTAACTTTTTTGCAATATCAAGCCGTTTCGGAAAACCTGAAGATTTGATGGCTTTGATTGATACAGCACATGGGATGGGACTTCGTGTTTTATTGGATGTGGTCCATTCACATGCTGTAAAAAATGTTGGAGAGGGTCTGAATCTTTTTGATGGAAGTAGTGATCAGTATTTTCATCAAGGCGCGCGTGGTGAACATGCAGCATGGAACACAAAGTTGTTTAACTACGGGAAAGATGAAGTTATTCACTTTCTTTTATCTAACCTCAAGTTTTGGTTAGAGACTTATCATTTTGATGGTTTTCGCTTTGATGGGGTCACGAGTATGTTGTATCATCATCATGGACTAGGGACAAGTTTTGATAGTTATAAGAAGTATTTTTCAACAGAGACAGATATTGAGGCAGTTGTTTATCTTATGCTGGCTACTGAACTTGTTCATCAAGTAAACCCCCAGGCAACACTGATTGCAGAAGATATGTCAGCCATGCCAGGAATGGCACTTCCTATCTCTGAGGGAGGGATTGGATTTGACTATCGCCTTTCAATGGGGGTACCGGATTATTGGATTAAGCAATTTAAAGAAAAAACTGATGAGGACCTTGATTTAATGCAACTTTGGTGGGAATTAACCACACGACGTCCCGGAGAAAAGAACATTGGCTATGTGGAAAGTCATGATCAAGCCTTGGTTGGAGATAAGACACTCATGATGTGGCTGGCAAATGAAGCAATCTATGATGCGATGGATACCCACAGTGAATCCATGGTGGTTGACCGCGCTGTAGCCTTGCATAAAATAGCACGCTTGATTACCTTTAGTTTAGCTGGAGAAGGCTACCTCAACTTTATGGGAAATGAATTTGGTCATCCAGAATGGTTGGATTTTCCAAGAGAAGGAAACCATGATAGTTTTCAACACGCTCGTCGGCAATGGTCTCTCGCAGTAAAGGAGAATTTACGTTACCAATACCTGCTCAAGTTCGATCACGACATGATTGCTTTAGAAAAAAACTATCACTTTTTGAAACAAAGTGATAGCGTGCAACAATACTGGATAAAAAATGAGGATAAGCTTTTAGCTTATCGTAAGGGAAACCTGCTGTTCGTTCTTAATTTCCATCCTATCATGGAGCAAAAACTCCAGCTCGATGTGCCTAATCCTCCGACATTTCTTCTCGATACAGATGATCGAAAATATGGAGGATTTGGTCCTCGATCAAGCTTTTCTTATCAAAAAGAAACGGGGAAACTTAAACTTTCATTAGCTGCACGCACAGCGATGGTCTTTCAATTGTAAAAGTTAGAGCGAGCATCGTCTCGTTTTTTTGGTTTACCTGCTTTTCATCAAGAATTTTAGAAATGAAAATTGTATAATAGAAGAATGACTAAAATCGAATTAAAAGCTGGTGAACGCTTAGATCAGATCGCGGCATCGAATGTCCAGATTATTCAAAGTCGAGAGGTTTTTTCCTTTTCGATTGATGCTATTCTCCTCGCAAAATTTCCGCGCCTTCCCAAAAAAGGAAAAATTGTGGATATGTGTGCAGGAAATGGTGCAGTGGGCCTTTTTGCCAGCTCAATGACTAATGCACATATTACAGAAATTGAACTGCAAGAACGTTTAGCAGAAATGGCACAGCGCTCCATTAAACTAAATGGCTTAGAAGAACAAATGACTGTTATCAATGATAACTTGAACAAATCTTTAGACTATATCAATACCTCAACAGTTGATTTAATTTTTTGTAATCCCCCATATTTTAAGCTGGATGAAGCAAGTCATATTAATGATAATCACCACTACACTCTTGCACGCCATGAGTTAGCGACAAATCTTGATGAAATTTTTGAAACCAGCAAGCGCCTTCTAAAAACAAATGGACATTTGGCCATGGTCCACCGCCCCGACCGTTTTTTTGAGATTATGGATAAAATGAAAGCTCATAATCTGATTCCTAAGCGTATTCAGTTTGTTTACCCAAAAGCCAATCAAGCAGCAAATATACTACTCATTGATGCGATTAAAGATGGGAAAGCTGGGGGAGAGGTTTTTCTTCCACCTTTGATTGTACATGGAGAGGATGGCGCTTATACAGAAGAAATTCGAAAAATCTATTATGGTGAAGCATAAACGTTTTAAGATTGATTATACCAGAGATTATCTGGTATTTTTTTATAAGAAAAAATGTAAAATTTTACAAAAAAGAGGATTTTACAAGAAAATATTTTCAAAAAATCCGTTCTTGTGTTATAGTAGGTATCTATTAAATTTTGGGAGAATTTTATTTAATGAATAAACGAATTTTAACACTTGGTGCACTTGCACTTGCCTCAGTAACTATCCTAGCTGGTTGTCGTGGTCGCAATACTGAATCAGCCGGCGCTGCAACAGACTTGAAGGTAGCGCTTGTCCCAAGTACAGGTGGGGTAGATGACCGTTCATTTAATCAATCCGCATGGGAAGGCCTACAAGAGTGGGGTAAAGAAAACGGTTTGTCACAATCAAAAGGTATTAACTACTTTAATGCAAGTGCCGTTTCTGAATATACAACCAACTTTAATTCTGCTGTTTCGGCAGGTTATGGTTTGGTATTCGGTGTTGGATTCGACCTCCAAGAAGCAACATCACAGGCAGCAAAAAATAATCCTGATACAAAATTTACAATTATTGACTCAGTGATAAAAGGGCAAGATAATGTTGCTTCAGCAACATTCGCAGACCAAGAAGCAGCCTATCTTGCAGGCGTAGCTGCAGCAAAAACCACTAAAACAGATAAAGTCGGTTTTGTTGGTGGGATGCAATCGGATATTATCACTGCATTCGAAAAAGGTTTCACAGCTGGGGTAAAATCAGTTAATCCAGATATAAAAATTGAAGTACAGTACGCAGGTACTTTTACTGATGCAGCCAAAGGCAAGACGATAGCTGCAGCAATGTATGGTTCAGGTAATGATGTTATTTATCAAGCAGCAGGTGGTTCTGGTGCCGGTGTCTTTTCTGAAGCTAAAGCTCTTAATGCTACAAAAAATGAAGCAGATAAAGTATGGGTTATTGGAGTAGACCAGGATCAAGAGTATCTTGGAAATTATAAATCTAAAGACGGAAAAGATTCGAACTTTGTCTTGGCTTCATCTGTTAAAGAAGTTGGCGTTGCTGTAAAAGATATTGCAAACAAAACTAAGGATGATAAATTTCCTGGCGGACAAGTTCTTAATTATAATCTAAAAAATGGAGGGGTTAGCCTTGCCAAAGATAACTTATCAGATAAAACGTGGAAAGAAGTTGAAGCGGCAAAACAAAATATTATTGATGGTAAAGTTACAGTGCCAGAAAAATAAAAAAAAGCCATCAAGGATGGTTTTTTTGTTTAATAAATCATATCGTAAAGTTCGATTGCTACAAGGTCGATGTCATCAAAGATAGAAACATCTTTTTGTTTTGGATATTTGATAGAAAAGGCAGTTTCTTCTGGCACGAAGCTTACAGTTGCAATAACTTCACCTTCGCGCTCAAAGTTGTAAGTTTCTTTTGGATCAGCCGTTTCAATCAAACGATTCAAACGATCCATGATTGCCATCAAATGTGATTTCATTATTTCCTCCAATGCTTATTTTAAGGGACTTTTTAATTGTCCCACAAGCCTTATTTCATATTTTCTTTATCTATTTTAACATAATTCTGTAGATTTTTAGCGAGTTTAGTTGCTTTTTTTGTTAAATATTGGGCCCTAATTTTTTCTCTACGGATGGAACGTTTCATTTGTCTTGACCATTTTTGTGTAACGACATCAAATTCTTCTAAGAAATGCTCAGAATTTTTACGTGCTTGGTATTCAACGATAGTATCTTGATAGAAGTTATATACTTGTTGCGCAAAGTTTTCTGCAGAAATTTCGTACAATTTTTTAGCAAATTTGTCTTGGTCAAGTGTTTGGCTTTCTTGCACCGCTGCGACGACTGTATCTACGATTTCTTCATCAGAAGCAAAGAGACGTCCAAACTCCTTATCATCAATAAGCTCTGTGAGATAAGGGTTTACGGTTGCTAAAACACGTGTACCGGCAGCTAGTGCTTCAAGATAAGTTAAACCTTGAGTTTCAGAAGTAGAGGCTGAAATGAAAAAGTCTGCGGCTTTATAGTAGTAAGCCGTTTTTGTATTTTCTACAGCTCCTGTAAAGACAACGTATTCTTCCAACCCTAGCTCAGCCACTTGCTCTTGGAGATTCTTCATATAGGGACCATCTCCGACAATGACCAATTTTACAGCAATTTGTTCCACCAACTGTGGCATAGCTGCCACAACTGCTTGAATGTTTTTCTCCGCCGCAATTCTGGAGAGACTAAGAAGCATTGTTTCATCATCTTTAAGTCCTAAGCTATGACGTAGATCTTGAATCTCTTCGTGAGTAATTTCATCTCGTTTGAAACGGGACAAATCAATACCTGTTGGGATAATTCGTTTAGGCAAGTCAATACCGTAGCCATTCACAGTATCTAAGACCATTTGGCTAGGACAAATAATAGCTTCACTACCGCGTAGGAAGTTCTTGATGATATACTTCACCATACTAGGGCGAATTAAATGTCCCTTGGCAATGTAATGGACGTAGTCCTCATATTTTGTATGTAAAGTATGGATGACAGGAATCTGAAGCTGTTGTGCGACCATCTTCCCTAAGATTCCCATACCAAATTCTGTCTGTGTGTGGATAATATCAAGTTGGTAAGTCTGTGCGATTTGATAAGCAGCAAAAACTCCCTTGATTACAATCTTACGTTCAGCAAGTGATACAAAAGGTACACTTTGGAAACGTATAATATTTTCAGGTTCATGATCAACATCAGCATGTGGATCTGTTGTAGTAAAGATAAAAACCTGATGTCCGAGTTTTTCTAACTCAATAGTTAAGCTTTGAATACTTGTAGCCACACCACTAATTTGTGGGAAGTAGCTGTCTGTAAAAATTCCGATTCTCATAGTCTTTCTCTTTTATAACTCCAAAGTTTGGCGATAAGCAGCAGCGAGTTCAGCGGCGACATGTTCAATGGCGCGTGTTTGTGCAACTTGATAGCCTTTTTCTGTTTTATCAATTGTACCGTTCAGTACTTTTTCGAGCTCAGCTACAAAACCGTCAACATTTGAGGCTAAACTAGCTGATGTGGTGTCAAGCCATCCTTTATAAACTGGTATATCACGTACCACGACATCTTGATGACTGGCCAATGCTTCTAAAACCACAATACCTTCGGTTTCCTCACGTGAAGGAAAGAAGAAGGCATCAGCAGCAGTCATTGCTCCTTCATAGATGTCCCCTTTGATATATCCAGGGAAGCGCACATTATCAGGATGGTTCTTTTTAACGATTCGACGTACCCATCCAGGGATGGTCCAAAGGTTTTGATAGCCGAACCAGATGAACTGAACATTTGGCATTTTTTCGGCAACTTTAACGAAATCGTCAATGCCCTTCCGTTTGAAATAAAGTCCGGCACAAATGACCACTTTTTGTTGGTCTTTAATCTTAAAATATTGGCGGAAAGCTTCCTCTTTCTCAGGTTTAGCTTGATATTTATTCAAATCAATCCCATTGGAGATGGGCAAGATAGGACAAGTCAAGCCATACCCACGTAAAAGTCCAGCTGAATAGTCGGTAGGTGTGATCACCAAATCAGCTTTACGATAAAAACGCATCAAGTAGCGTTTAAACAGAGGTGCAATTAAGTTAGAACCGAGAAATGAATCTCGGAAGTCTTCCTCTGTAGAATGCCCATGGAAGATGACTTTTTTCCCAGCTTTTTTGGCTTTTTTGAGCATCCGCCAACTTTGAGGTCCGTAAGTATTGAGATGGAGAATGTCATAGTCCTCATTGGGATTTTGGGTCCACTCTACTTGCATTAGATCTAATGCTCTTTGTTGATGTTTCATTGCACGACCAATTCCTGAGCGGCTCAAAATTTGTTCGGCTTCTAAATAAAGTAATATTTTCATGCTTATCACTATTTTACCATAATTTCATTAACAAAAAATAGATTTTTATCATATTTACTTATCAAAAAAACCCCTGTTTCAAGGGGAGATAATTCTTTAATTTTGCTTGTCAAAATTGATATCACTACTTGTTTTATCTAACTTGATATTTGTAGTAGCTTGTTTTCCGTCACGATAATAAGTTACCTTAATCGTATCACCAATTGAAGATTTATAAAGTGTGCTTTGAAGGTTAACACTTGAAGTGATTTCGTCATCATTGATTTTGACAATAACGTCGCCTTGCTTGAGTCCAGCTTTGGCAGCAGGCATTCCTGATTGAACTTCAGCGACAGCAACACCGTTCGTCACGTCTTCAGGAAGGTTGAGTGAAGCCAACATATTTTGTGAAAGACTTGATAGGTTAACCATTTGCACACCCAGAGCAGGTCGAATAACTTTGCCATCTTTTTCCAATTTATTGATAATATTGACGACATCATTGGCTGGAATCGCAAACCCCATGCCTTCTACAGAGACACCGCTGCTGCTTGTTCCGCTTGGTGTTGAGGTAATTTTACTTGAGGTGATCCCGATGACTTGTCCTTGTATATTGATGAGTGCACCGCCAGAGTTCCCGGGGTTTATTGCTGCATCTGTTTGAATAGCATTAACATTAATGGTTTGGCCTTGGCTGTTTTGCAATGTAACATTGCGATTAAGACTAGAAACAATACCTTCTGTTGCTGAGTTAGCATACTCACTTCCAAGAGGAGAACCAACGGCGATAGCAGGTTTACCAACAGTAAGTTTGTCAGAGTTGCCGAACGTTGCTGTTTCTTGGACATACTTGGCATCAATTTTGAGGACAGCTAAATCCGAATAAGCATCGGAACCAACAACTTCGGCAGTTACTTTTTGACCACCAGCCATGAGAACTTCTAAGGAAGACGCACCTTCAATAACGTGATAGTTGGTTACGATGTATGCGGTATTGCCGTCCTTTTTATAGATAACCCCAGAACCTTCTCCAGATAGCTGTGGTAAGTTACTCTCATTGCTGCTTGTGTCGCCTCCGCCGAAAATCTTTTCAAAGTCGTTGCTTGAAGACGATTTTTGGTAATTAAGTACGGAAACAACAGTGTTTGAAATTTTCTTGATTGCTTTGGTTGTATCTGTATTGACTTGTACGTTAACTGTACTTACAGAATTGTCCGAAGTATTATTAGATGACGGCGTGTTAGTCATATTTTGGTAGATAGCACTACCCCCAAGAGCGATAGCACCTCCGGCTACGCCCGTAATAAGTAATGAGGCGATATTTTTTTTTGCCATAGTACAAGAATCTCCTTTTCCAGTAAGAAATATTTATACACAAGTATAATGTACATTCCTTAAATAATCTTTAATATAATACTTATAATTGCGGGATACTCACATTTATATAATACCTTAAAAGCCCCTAAAATGGAAATAGAAAAACAAGTTTTCCACATTTATGTGTAAAACCCAATAATAATTGTGTACAAGTGAATAAAATTCACAGTTTATCCACAAGAATGTGGAAAAATTGTGAAAAATGTTGATAAATATAGCTTTCATTTTGCTTTCAACTGGGGAAAAAGATAAAATAGGGGAATGAAGATAAAATTAATTGTTGTAGGAAAGCTGAAGGAAAAATATCTAAAGGATGGAATAGCTGAATACCAAAAGCGTATGCGCACGATGAATCCTGTGGAAATCATTGAGTTGCCAGATGAAAAAATTCCGGACAATCCTTCAGAGAAGGAAAAGGAAGCAGTAAAAAATCGAGAAGGTGAAAAAATATTGGCTCGAATCGATGATGGGGATAAACTGGCTATCCTTGCTATTCAAGGCAAGCTAATGACCAGTGAGGATTTGGCTGAGTTTGTGAAGAACTGTGAAATTTATGGCACACGCCAGTTGGTTCTAGTAATTGGGGGATCTTTGGGGTTATCCGATGCTGTCTATAAACGAAGTGATTTACAAATTTCTTTTGGGCGATTCACTTTACCTCATCAACTAATGCGACTTGTGCTTATTGAGCAAATTTATCGCGCTCAAATGATAAATAGAGGGAGTGCCTATCATAAATGAAAATCCTAGAAGACTTTCATGCCCATGCTGATACAGAAAAGGCAAAGAAGCAAGAAGCTTACTTGCGTAACCAGTTTAAGTTTCTAGGGCTTCCAACACCGGTTCGTCGCGAGTTATCAAAAAGTTTCTTAAAAGAAAAAGCTGAAGAAAAGGTAATGGATTGGCAACTTGTTGATCACTTGTGGTCAGAAGAAGAAAGAGAATTTCAATATTTGGCATGTGACTATCTCCGAAAAATGAAGAAGTATCTAGATGCTACAGATTTGCACAAAATTTATCAGCTGGCAACGACCAAGTCTTGGTGGGAAACGGTGGATAGTTTAGATGAGTTAGTTGGGTATCTATTGCTTAGCGCAAAGATAAAAACAGAAGATATTTTGACATGGTCACTAGATGAAAACTTTTGGATTCGCAGAATTGCAATTGACTGTCAGCTCGGTTTCAAAGAAGCAACAGATACAGAGCTCTTGTCCGCCGTAATTCACAATAACTTAGGCTCAAAGGAATTTTTCATTAATAAAGCTATTGGTTGGGCTTTAAGAGATTATTCGAAGACCAATCCAAAATGGGTTGCTTGCTTTCTTGCCGAAAATGAAGAAAAACTTGCGAATTTGTCTTTGCGGGAAGCATCAAAGTATTTATAGACAGCCCTTACAAAATGTGCTATAATAGTCCTATTGTCTGTGGATAATCAATGTTTTAAAGGAGAATTTAATAAATGAATGTTATGTCTTTGATCTTTATGGTTGTTGTTGTAGGTGGGATGATGTTCTTCATGAACCGTAGCCAAAAGAAAGCTCAACAACAACGTCAAGAACAATTGAACTCAATGGTTATTGGCGCAGAAATCGTAACTATTGGTGGTTTACACGGTGTCTTGAGTGGCGTTAATGAAGCGGACGCGACAATCGAATTAGATTGTGAAGGCGTTATTTTGACTTTCGACCGTGCAGCTGTTAAAACAGTAAAAAATAACACTGCAGCACCAACAGTTTCTGAACCAACAGTTGTAGAAGAAACTAAAAAAGAAGATAACCCAATCGAAGAATAAGCAGTAAAAGATAAGTTTAAAAGCCTATCATTAATGATAGGCTTTTTGTTTTTCGAAAAACCCCTGATTATATTGGGAAAAAGGTCTTCGTTTTCTTTTTAAAGCCGCTGTTGAAGCGGCTTCCGAGCAAAAAGTATTGAATGTACCTGTGTTTTTATCCAAAATATGATAAAATGGGAGTACTAACTGTGAGGTGCTATGTTTAATAACTTAAAAAATAACTCGCAAGAGCAAATTCCAGTGCCACGGCATATTGGAATAATTATGGATGGAAATGGTCGTTGGGCGAAAAGTCAAGGGAAACCAAGAATTTTTGGTCATAAGGCCGGAATGGATGCCCTAAAAACGGCAGCTATCCACGGACAACGGCGTGGTGTAAAGGTGATGACTGTTTATGCTTTTTCAACAGAAAACTGGTCTCGTCCTATGGATGAGGTCAAGTTTATCATGAGTTTGCCCATCGATTTTTATAGTAAATATCTTCCGATTCTTAATGAAGAAAATATCCAAATTCGGATGATTGGCGAGCGTGAAGGTTTACCGAAAGCAACTTTAAATTCAATTGACCGTGCAGCTGCTGAAACAGCCAATAATACAGGAATGATTCTTAACTTTGCCATGAATTATGGTGGACGTCGGGATATCCTTTTGGCTATTCAGGAGCTGGCAAAAAGTGGTCAAGATTTGTCGGAAATAACGGAAGAAGAACTCTCGGCACATTTGCAGACATCAATTTTACCTGAAGATTTACGTGATCCAGATTTGATTGTCCGGACATCAGGTGAATTACGTTTGTCTAACTTTTTACCTTGGCAGGCTGCCTACAGTGAGCTTTACTTTACAGATGTAGCTTGGCCAGATTTTGATGAAGCAGCTTTAGATGCTGCTATTTTAGAGTTTCAAAAACGTGATCGCAGATATGGAGGAGTAAAATGATAAAGCGTATAATCACAGCTATTATCGGAGGAGCCGTTTTTATTGGCCTGATGTTGGCAGGCGGGGCGTATTTTCAAATTTTAATAGCATTGTTGGTTATTATAGCGATGAATGAACTGTTCAAAATGCACAAACTACAATTGATGTCTTTTGAAGGAATATTATCAACAATGGCTGCCCTATGTTTGGCATTACCAATCGGAAAATATTTTTTCGGTATGGATGTTGAAGGAAGTACCCTTCTCTTCATGCTTTGTTTATTTGGGATGTTGACAGCTATGGTTTTTTCCAAAGGTTCGTATAGTTTTGAGGATATTGGCTTTCCTTTTCTCTCAGCCTTCTATGTAGGTATTGGCTTTCAAAGCTTACTCTTGGCACGTGAGAGTGGATTGGCTGTCGTCTTTTTGGCCTTATTCATTGTTTGGTCTACAGATATCGGAGCATATTTCGTTGGCAAATCAATTGGAAAACGAAAATTAATACCCGATGTTTCGCCAAATAAGACTGTGGAAGGTTCTATTGGAGGTATCTTATCTGCAGTAGTCGTTGCGATTCTTATGTTCATCTTTTACAAAAATGAACTGCCTCAAATCGGCTTTGTAAAGCTTATTCTCTTCACTATTGTTTTTTCTATCGTAGGACAAATTGGAGATTTGGTAGAATCAAGCATCAAACGTCATTATGGGGTAAAAGATTCAGGGAAACTTTTACCGGGACATGGAGGCGTGCTTGATCGCTTTGATAATTTAATCTTTGTCTTCCCAATTATGCATTTATTAGGCTTGTTCTAAGCCTTGAGGTAAAATAATACGAAATAAAAATACTCTCACTTCACATTTTATTACGCTTTAGGTAAAATAGAGTGTTAAGGAGGGTTTTATTTCAAAGAAAATAAGAAATAAATAAACCTTTAAAGTTATTCGCTCACAAGCTGATGAAAAGCTAGAAGATTAAGGGAGGATCTTTATTGATTCAAACATTGGTAACATTTATCATTGTCTTTGGTATTATTGTTGTTGTACATGAGTATGGTCATCTATTCTTTGCTAAGCGCGCGGGGATTTTAGTCCGCGAGTTTTCCATTGGAATGGGCCCCAAAATTTTTGCACATCAAGCCAAAGATGGCACGTTTTATAGCATTCGTATACTTCCTCTTGGAGGTTATGTCCGCATGGCGGGCTGGGGCGATGATACAACGGAAATAAAAAAAGGAACCCCGGCATCTTTGATGATTGTTGAAAATCAGGTGGTTAAAATTAATCTTTCTGAGCGGGTGACTTTGGAAAATAGTGTCCCCATGCTGGTCACTGAATACGATTTTGAAGAAGCACTTTTCATCGAAGGAGAAGTTTTTGGTGAAACAAAACGTTATTCAGTTGACCATGATGCAACAATTATCGAAGCGGATGGCACGGAACTTCGTATCGCTCCACGCGACGTACAATATCAAAGTGCCAGCGTTCTCGGCAAGATTTTAACAAATTTCGCTGGTCCTTTAAATAACTTTATTTTAGGGATTATAGCTTTTATTATCATCACTTTTATGCAAGGTGGTGTACCTTCTAATACAAATCAAATCGGACAAGTCCAATCTGGCACCCCTGCTTATTCGGCAGGTTTACAGTCAAAGGATAAAATCCAAGCAGTCAATGGTGAAAAAACGAATAACTGGGAAGAAGTTGTCCAAAGGATCGGTGCAAATGATGGCAGTGAAATCAAGCTGGATATCGAACGTGCTGGTGCGACGAAGACACTGGAGCTCAAGCCAGAAAAAATTGACGGAAGATACCGCATTGGTATCACTCAAACAATCAAAACAGGCTTTTTAGATAAGCTAACGGGAGGCTTTACTCAGGCTGCTAATGCAACAACGTTGATATTTAAAGCTTTAGGTAACCTCATTGCACAGCCAAGTCTTGATAAACTTGGTGGACCAGTGGCTATTTATGATTTAAGTGGGCAAGCAGCCCGAGAAGGTCTATTATCTGTTATCGCTTTACTTGCCATGCTCTCAATCAATCTGGGAATCGTAAATTTAATCCCAATCCCCGTCCTTGACGGAGGGAAAATTGTCCTCAATATTGTTGAGGCCCTACGAGGCAAACCACTCTCACAAGAAAAAGAAGGAATTTTAACGCTTGTTGGTCTTGTCTTCATGGTGATTCTGATGATTGCTGTGACTTGGAATGATATTCTCCGAGCCTTTATTAGATAAGAAACGAAAAATTTAAGGAATAAAATATGAAACAATCAAAAATGCTTATACCAACGCTTCGCGAAATGCCAAGCGATGCACAAGTTATCTCACATGCTCTATTAGTTCGTGCCGGATATGTTCGTCAAATCTCTGCAGGTATTTACGCTTACTTGCCATTGGCAAATCGTGTGCTTGAAAAACTGAAAACAATCATGCGCGAAGAATTTGAAGAAATTGGTGCCGTGGAACTTTTGGCTCCTGCGCTTTTAACAGCAGACCTCTGGCGTGAATCAGGACGTTACGATACTTATGGGGAAGACCTCTACAAGTTGAAAAACCGCGATCATTCTGATTTTATTTTAGGTCCTACACATGAAGAAACAATGACGGCCTTGGTACGTGATGAAGTTACTTCATATAAGAAACTTCCTTTGAATGTTTACCAAATTCAATCGAAATATCGTGATGAAAAACGTCCACGTTATGGGTTGCTCCGCGGTCGTGAATTCATCATGAAAGATGGTTATAGTTTCCATGCAGACTATGAAAGTCTTGATGAAACTTACAACGACTACAAACGTGCTTATGAAAAAATCTTTAGTCGTGCAGGACTTGATTTCAAAGCAATCATTGGTGACGGTGGAGCTATGGGTGGTAAAGATAGCCAAGAATTCATGGCTATTACAGCTGATCGTACAGATTTGGAAAAATGGTTGGTTCTTGGAAATTCTATTGAATCTATTGATGAAATTCCAAATACAGTTATTGAACAAATCCAAGAAGAACTTGCCAAATGGCTTGTGGCAGGTGAAGACACAGTTGTTTATGCTGACGGTGGTGACTATTCTGCTAACCTGGAGATGGCAACAAACAAGTTTGAAAATATTGCCAGCTATACAGAAACGCTAGAACTTGAAAAAGTTGCTACTCCTGACGCGAAGACAATCGATGAAGTTGCTGCCTTTTTAGAAGCTGACGTTGCTGAAACGATTAAAACACTTGTTTTCCGTGCTGATGAAGAGTTGGTTGTGGTGCTGATGCACGGTAACGATGAGCTGAATGAAGTGAAACTCCAAAACTACTTAGGTGCAAGTTCTGTCGAACCTGCTACAGAAGCAGATGTTGAAAACTTAGCTGGTGCTCACTTTGGTTCACTTGGTCCTATCGGTTTGAAAGACGTTAAGATTATTGCTGACCGTGAAGTTCAAGCGGTTAAGAATGCTATCATCGGAGCAAATGAAGATGGCTTCCACTATCGTAATGCTAATTTTGGTCGTGATTTTGAAGTAGACGAATTTGTTGATTTACGCACGGTTAACGAAGGCGAAATGTCTCCTGACGGTCGTGGTACACTTAAGTTTGCGCGTGGTATTGAGATTGGACATATCTTTAAATTAGGCACACGCTACTCAGATTCAATGGGTGCCAACGTTCTTGACAAAAATGGTAAGGCAGTCCCAATCGTTATGGGTTGTTATGGTATCGGCGTGAGCCGTTTGCTTTCAGCAATTCTTGAACAATTTGCCCGCATTTACGTAGAGAAAACACCACGTGAAGAATACAAATTCAGTTGGTCAATCAACTTCCCCAAAGAGCTTGCACCATTTGATATTCACTTGGTACCAGTCAATACTAAAGATGAAGAAGCAATGGCTGTAACTGCTGAACTAGAAACTGCCCTTCGTGGTAAAGGCTATCAAGTTCTTGTGGACGACCGCAATGAACGTGCAGGAGTCAAATTTGCAGATAGTGATTTGATTGGCTTACCAGTTCGTGTAACGATCGGTAAAAAAGCAAGCGAAGGTATCGTTGAAGTGAAAATTCGTGCAACAGGTGAAGTTGTTGAGATCAATAAAGAAGAACTTGTCAATACGATTGAAATTTTGACGAAATAATAAAAAATTATAAAAACATCAAAAAATCGAGATTATTATAATCTCGATTTTTTTGTATGTGTTGATGAAATCAATACTCGAATTGTCTAATATTCGACAAGTAAATTAGTTAGCACGGTCATTGGCGTAAAAGGCTGACATTTACAAATTCAAATATATTTTGAAATTTCAATATTACTCCTTCTTATAATTCCAATATATTTGAAAGGAGCTAGTCTTAGCTAAATGGACTTATTGAAGAGTACTATTGGTTTTTGATAGATAGCATCACTAAAATACAGCACAAATATATTGAAAAAAAAGGTAAGGTTTAAAAAAGAATCTAGGTTTAGCGAATTGTATAATAACATTAAGAATTAAAATAAATCTTATAAACAAAACATTTTGCGTTAAACAATATTATGGGTTTAGGAATTGATATAAAGGTGGGTATATGGAAAAATTTTCATTTGAAATAGAAACAATATTTATTGATTCAGCAAGTACAGTAGAAGAAAAGGTCAAGCACTATTCTTCTGAAAAAGAAGGTATCTCAAATTATTTGGAAGAATGGCGTTCTGCGCGTACACTTCTAAATGATACTTATTTCAAGAAAATGTTGGAAACTGAAAAAATATCACTGAAAGAGTTCTCCTTTGCTTTACAGCCTATTGAACTAAAAGCGCATGGGAATGTCGAGTGGCTTAGCAAGCTAAAAAATATAATTGATGAGTTTGACTACAACACGGTTGAGTTTTCAGATGGTATTATTATCGTTTATCAACCATTTCTTGCTTTATTAAAAAAACAACTATTTAAAACAATTGATGAACTAAAGGAATTGACAGTTTCGGAAAATATAATTCAATCTTGTGTGGAAGCTGCAGGAGTGGAACTGTTCAATATCTTTGGAAAAATAATTGCTATTGAACTAGAACTCTATAAGCAAACAAATAGCTTTGAATCAAAAAATAGTACGGAGAAATTTCAAGAATTTCTTAAAAAAACTTATACATCAAAAGATGATTTGGTTTCATTCTATTCAAAGTATCCTGTTGCAGCTAGAGTTGCAACTGAGAGAATTCATTATTTAATAAATAATTTCAAGCTTATGTTTCAGAGACTTGATATAGACCTACCAAAACTAGGGGAAAAATTTCATTTAGAGACACTCGAATTGACAGAAATCCAACTTTCTACAGGAGATTCTCATCAACAAGGTAATGCTGTAACTATTTTAGTGTTCGGTAATAAAAAAGTAGTTTACAAGCCTAGAAATTTGGAGATTAGTTTATCATTTGAGAGGTTTATCACTTGGTGTTCCGAAAATTCTAACCTTCTTGATTTGAGGTTTCCTAAAGGGGCTTATAGGGAAGATTATTCTTACAACGAATTTATTGAAAAGAAAAATTGTGTTGATAGCGAAAGTGTAGAAAAATTTTATATCAGGTATGGTTATTTAGTCGCTATCTGCTATCTTTTAGGCATTAATGATTTGCATATGGAAAATATTATTGCTGAGGGTGAGTATCCAATCATCATTGATATTGAGACAATGTTCCAGCCTCATTTAATGTTTGAAAATGAATCTGTTTTTTCAAAAATAACTCATTATTTACAGCTTGATTCTGTTATGAATTCAAGTCTATTGCCCAAAAACCTTAATATTGGCATCAAGAAGGAGGTAGAGCTAAGCGCATTAAATGGCAAAGAAGTAAAAACTAACTCTAAAATTTTTGGCCCAACGGGAATAAACACGGATCAATTCCATTTTGAGCAACAAGATGCTTATTTTAAAGGAGGACATAATATTCCTCAAAATAACGATGATGAAGAGGTTGATTTTCAAGAATACCGCTTAAAAATTTTGGAAGGCTTTCAAGACTTCATGACCTTTGTAATGGAGAGAAAGCAAGAATTTATCCAGTTACTGGATGTATTTAAAGGGAAAAAGATTAGGGTACTAACCAAAGGAACGGAACAATATGCGATGATGTTGCGCTATGCCAGCCATCCAAACTATAATTCCGAAATGAAATACAGGGAAAGACTGATGATGAACGCATGGGCCTATCCATATAAGGATAAGCGGATTGTGAGTAGTGAGGTCAAAGATTTAATTTTTAACGACATTCCTATATTTTATGCCTATACTGATTCTACAGCTATTATTGATAGTCGTGATAAGAGCTATGATAATTACTTTAAAAGTTCGGGTATTCAAGATGCGGTACAGAGAATTCAAGCGTTTGATCAAACTAAAATAAGAGAGCAATACAAAATTATGCTTTTGGCGCTTGGAGTGTCAGATTCATATTTGAATGAGAAAACTAGATTTATTGCACTCTCAAGAATGACAAGAAAATTTGATTATATAAAAGAATCAGAAAGTATTGCTCGAGACCTTATTAAAGACATGGTACGATTCGAGGATGAGGTTTCTTTTGTGGATTTAGCGACTAATGACGAGCAACATTGGTATCTCGAATCTAGCGATGGCAGTCTCTATAGTGGTTTAAGTGGCATTGGATTACTGTTTTTAAATCTCTACCAAAAAACAGGTAAGGACGTCTATTTTTCTTACTATAAAAAATTGCTCAACACAGCAATTAAACATTCTAAACATCAGCCTTATAAAGGAGCTTTTGATGGGTGGCTTTCCCCTATTTACCCTATGTTGGTTGAATATAAAAATTTTGGAACTCTTGTAGACGAAGAATTTTTAAATCTAACCATTAAAAAACTAAATGAACTTTCAGACGAGCATGTCCAAAAATTTGAGCAGTTTGATTATATATCCGGATTAGCTGGAATTTTGCGCCTTATAGAAAAAATCAATAACACGCTTGAAGATAAGAAGGTTTCAAATCAAACAATAAAAATTATTGGATCTATTCTAAAAGAAAAAATTACGCAAAAAGACAAAAGCTTAAATTCGGTAGGCATCGCTCATGGTCTTTCAGGGATTGCTTTAGCACTCGTTTCAGGTCAAGAAGTAGATAAAGAAGCGATTAAAGACTTGTTTTCCAAAGAAATGTCATTACACATTAAAGATGAAGACAGGCACAAGTGGTGTTGGGGAATCCCCGGCATGATTCAAGCCAGAATAGAAGTTTTGAAATATTTTGAGAATCAAGATATTGAGAAACAGCTTAAACTACTAGTTGCAAAATTTGAAAAAGACCTTGATGAGATTCCATTGGACGATACGCTCTGTCATGGAACAGGGGGGATTTTGAAAACTATTGAAGAGCTATATAAGTGCAGCTCAGATGATAAATGGCGACTAAAAAGTCAGCAAATTTATGCAAATATCAAAGAAAATTCACTTTCTAGAGATTATAAAATAAAAAATCTGTCAGGTTCAGATATAAAAGGACTTTTTGATGGTAGAACTGGTCTGGGAAGTAGCTATTTGGGTGATTTACCAAATCTTATGTTATTAAACATCGAATGAGTTAAAGGAGTACATTTAACACATTTGATTTTTATAAAAAATACACTTTTATTGAGGTGGGAAAGGAGGAAATATGTCAGAAATTAATACAAACAAAATTGTTGGTGATGCATTTGAGGAGTTAACAATTGCAGAAATGACTCAGGTTCAAGGGACAGGTGATATGGAAGTACGCTCAACACCAATTTGTACGTTTACCGCTGGTGTAACCGTATCAATTGTGATAGTAAAAACGCTAAAAGGAAGATGTTAAGAGAAGGATATTCTATAGAAACAGGAGAGGTAAAAATATGTCAGATATTGATGTTAGTAAAGTTGTTGGCACTTCATTTGAAGAGCTGACAATTTCAGAAATGGTTCAAGTACAAGGATCAGGAGATGTCCAAGCTCGTACATCACCAGCTTGTTTATACTCAATTGCAGTAACAATAAAGACATCTTCAGTTTGGTGTGCAGGAGCATCCGCTGGGGCAGTAATTTCCATTGTACGATGTTAATTACTGATTGATTTAAGGAGGTACTCCTCCTTTCAGAGTGTAGACAAATTACTTTGTGAAGTATTTTCCCTGGAGTTCTGTAAGTTTGTTTTGTAAATTCTATGTACTGATTACTCCTCATTTTTGATAGTAAATAACTCAGTGAATGATTAGCTTTCTTGACTAAAGGTTTTTTCGTGTCCTTAGGGATTGTCAAGTAATAAAGTCAGTCATAGTCGGGAGAGGGGATTTCTGCGCATTATCTTACCAGTAGAAAACTTTCAATGAACATATAGCCTTGATCATATTGTTTGTCTATAACCTGTAAGGAGGTGTCTTTCCTTTTTATTACAGTAGCCAACTAAAGTAAATTAGTTAATACAAATTATGTAAATATTTTTAAATTAGAAAGAAGGATAATATGTTTTATGAACATTTAGATCAGTCTCTATTGCTTATTTTCTTTGTTATAACGGCGATTTTTTATCTTGTTAATAGAGTTTACCAGGATAAAAAAGAAAAAGAGTATCGTAATGACGAGCGCTGGAGAATGATTAAGTTAAAAGTGAAATCAGTTTCAATCGATTATGTAAACCTAGTGATGGTTGGCTTAGGAATACTTTTTATAGGGTTACCCATTACATTTCGTGTTAGCATTCAAATATCTGTAGAGCGTTTAGCTGCAATTACTTTTAATTTGTTAATGCTAAGATCAATGATTGAGTATTCTGCGCTTAGATATTTTGATAAGCGTATGTAACCATTGTATTGTGAAAACGATACAATGAAAAGATAGTCTTTCTTATTAAGGAGAAGTGTAAAAATGCAAGAATAGGATTAGAACTATGATAATGAAATTTAATATTGTAGTACTTTGAAAAGAATATTAAGCAAAGAGGACATTTCTTGTTTAGCTTGAAATGTTCTCTTTAATCACAGATAGTATAGGGAGGAATACTGAATATGATATTTATTACGATATTGATCACTTTTATATTTTTACTTATTAATTCACTTGAGGGCACCAAAAAAATAAAAAACAAGGATAATACACAATATAAAAGTTTATTAGTGAAAAGAAATAGTGTCCTCATTAATATTACAGATGGTTTTTTAGTGACACTAGGCATCGTCTTAACAACTGTGACATTACCTGGTTTTTTGGGTGATATTTCAATTTTAATTCGTTCAAATGATGTACTCCTAATATTTTTATTTCTTCTTACTGCTAGAAGTTTGTTAGGGTATCTTGTGTTGAGATACTATGAAAGGGCTGACTAAATGAAAAAAATATTTATTCTAAACGGGAGTAGAAGAAAAGAGGGGAACACAGCAACTTTTATTTCCAATATTACTGATAAATTGAAAGGGTGTGAAATCGAAATAGCACACCCCCAAGACTTCAATCTGAAAGCATGTAAAGGCGGTGAGGAGTGCTTTCTTGAAGCAGGTTGTGTTGAAAAGGACGACTTGCCAATTTTAGAAGAAAAAATCCTTAGTTCAGATTTATTAATCCTAGCTTCTCCTGTATATCTTCATTACATGACTGGTGAATTAAAAATGATTTTAGATAAATTGGCTTGGTGGGCGCATACGCTACGCTTGCAGGGGAAACCTGTTGTTTTATTGAGCACTTGTTCCACTAATGGACAAGATACGGTGATTAATCCCTTAGGGGAAATCATGAATTTTATGGGTGGAAATGTTATTGCAACGGCTAATGCATCAATGGTGCCTGACCAAATCAATAATCCTGAGTGGCTTGATAGCGTTTCAGAAGAAATATCATCCAGAATTACTAAAAGTATCATAGATTATCCAAAAGCAAATATTTTTACTGAAAAGATATTTAGTGCAAGTCGAATATCGATGTTAGAACAGGTCAGTTATTTTGAAGATAATGATATTAAAAATGGGAAACTAGAATTTTGGAAAATCTCAGGAATGCTTGAATTTGAGAGCTTCTCTGAATACTTGGTGTCTAAATATCAAAATAAGGAGAGTTAGTTTATGAAGGTGCGCTTCCAACAACAAAGTGAGCATTCTGAATGTGGTTTGGCTTGCGCAACAATGATGATTGACTACCTTGTTAAGAAAGTAAATATTGCCGAGCTAAGAGAAAAGTATGGTGTCCCTAATGGCGGCTATAATCTTTTTCAAATGGGAAGTGTTTTAGAGGA
The DNA here is from genome assembly GCF_037892375.1 of Lactococcus formosensis. Taxonomy (NCBI): domain Bacteria; kingdom Bacillati; phylum Bacillota; class Bacilli; order Lactobacillales; family Streptococcaceae; genus Lactococcus; species Lactococcus formosensis. Next base: position 852,729 of record NZ_CP141721.1, read on the forward strand.
GTATGGCGTTGTGTCGAAGGCTGCGAGAATTAACGCAGAATCTGTGCAATCAATTCCAACTCCTTTTATTGCTTTCTGGGACTTGAAGCATTTTGTGGTGGTAGAAAAAATCATAAGAAAGACCATTCATGTTGTTGATCCAGCCTTGGGAAAAAGAAAGCTGTCTTTCGAGGCTTTTAAAGAACATTTTTCAGAGGTGGTGCTCTACTCTACAAATGACGGGCATAGAAGAAGAAAAATTTCTAAAATAAATAATACTCTTAAAGAAAGTGTTTTGGAAAATAAAAAATTGTTAGTCGTTACTCTTAGTTTTTCGCTTTTTTCCCACTGTGTAAGCCTACTTATTCCATTCGTAATTCAAAGCATTATTGACTCAAGTACTAAAATGCCTTTTCAATCTTTTTTGATAGGGATTATTTTGATGATTGTTTTTTACTTTGTTATTAACATGGTAAAAATAAGGCTTTTAGTGAGGCTTCAAACAAGAATAGACAAAACCTTACTTGGAAATACGATTCATCAATTACTACACCTTCCTTATTCATATTTTGTCAACCGAAGTAAGGGAGAGCTGATTTATAGAATCAATTCAAATTCTTATATTAGACAAATCCTTGTTGATCAAGTTCTGGAGTTAGCTTTGAGCCTCTTATTTATTGTTGTTTATATATTCATTATGTTTTGGATGAATATGTTTTTAGCGCTAATCACAATCATTATCGTAACCATACTGATAGGTGTTTCGATAATTAATGCCAAAATTAATCAGAAAATTGTACAAAATCAGATGGTTGTCATGACTAAATCACAAGACATAGTTAACGAGATGATAAACAATATCTTCACAGTCAAGGCGACAAATTCTTACGAATATATTTACAAGAATTGGAGTGATAATTTTGGACAACAAATCATTATGGAGAGAACGAAAGCAAAGTATTCTTCAATCCTGACAAATATTCCAAACAGCATTCAAAGTTTTTATCCACTTATTATTTTTTTCTTTGGCTACTTGATGGTACAAAGCCAGGAAATGACACTAGGTACTGTCGTGGCCTTTAGCTCAATTGGGGTTATGTTTTTGACGCCAGTACTATCTATTACGAATGTATACAATCAGTTGTTGATGATAAAGGTGTATATTGATAGGTTACTGGATATCTTAGAAACGAAGCAAGAACGTAATGAGGGTGAATTTACGCTTGAGAATTATACTGGAAAGATTGATTTAGAGAATGTCACTTATAGATATAGTCGTTTTTCTGAAGCAGCTATAAAAAATGTTTCTTTATCAATTCAACCCCATCAAAAACTTGCAATTGTCGGAGCTAGCGGTTCAGGTAAGTCCACGCTCCTTAAAGTAATGGCTAGCCTATTTCCAGTTGAGAGTGGGAAAGTTTACTATGATGATGTTGAACATGAAAAAATAGTACTTAAAAGTTTACGAAAAAATCTTGGAATTGTTCTTCAGGAGAATATTTTGTTCAGTGGTACTTTTAGAGAGAATATCCTTATGGGGAGAAAATTTTCGGATGATGAGCTGTTAAGGAGTATTCAAATTGCAAATTTAGATGATCTTGTTGCCTCGTTCCCTCTAGGTGTGGAAACTAAAATTTCGGAAAATGGTCAAAATTTCTCAGGTGGAGAGAGACAACGGATATCAATTGCCAGAACAGTTATTTCTCAACCGAAGGCGATTTTTATGGATGAACCCACAAGTGGTTTAGACAACATCACTGAAAAAATTTTGATGGCCAATATATTTAAACTTCCTGCAACGGTAATCGTTGTGGCACACAGATTGTCTATGATTGCGGAGTTTGACCAAGTGATTGTTATGGGAGAAGGAAAAATTGTTGGAAAAGGTACGCATCAGGAACTTTTAGAGACTTGCCAAGAATATCAAAAGCTATATAAAATAAGCGAGAATTAAAAATTAGTAATAAAGACACGGCTTCTCGTAAAGGAAGTTTAGTGCTGCATGTATTTGAAAATATAAAAATAGTAAAAAAGCACACATGTTGCTTTTTTGTTATAATGGAGGATACAGAAAAAATAGAGATATGCGGAGAAAAAATGGAAAATCTTTTTGAAAAACTGATGGATCAAATAAAAATGCCAAATCAAATTCGCGAATCGGCTCTTTTTTCCAGTGCAGAAATTGAAAATGTCGAAGTACATACAGAGCGTAAGCTTTGGAAGTTCCAATTAAAATTTGAGAAAATCTTGCCAGTTGAACAGTGGAAGGTTTTGTCTGGATTGATTGAGTCTGCTTTTTCAACTATCGCTGAGACAGAACTTTCGATAACAGTTGACCAACCAGAATTTGATGAGGCGATGCTCAACGATTATTATCAGCTTGCATTAACTTTACCAAACTTAGCAGATACAGCTTTTGCGAATATTTTTAAAAAATATCAGATAGAGCAACGAGGTGTTCAGATCAATCTTTTGGTTGAAGACAATCCCCAGTTGGATCATTTTGTAAAAAAAGACTTCCCTATCTTAGAAGAAAAGTTGAAAGATTTTGGCTTTGGAGCACTTACTATTCGCCCTGTTGTTGATGAAAAGTTAACCTTGGAAAAACGAGAAGCACATGAACGTAAAGTGCATAACATGTTGGCTGCAGAGTCAGCATCTCAACAGCAGATAAGTGAACTCAAAAAGCAGCGTACGGATGAAGCGAGCGCCAAAACCGAAAGAGCACCTGAAAAAATTGATACAGCCTTGTCAGAAGGAATTTCATTTGGACGTAAAATAAATGGTACAAGCCCCGTGACTTCGATGAGTTTTATAGCTGGTGAGGGAAGTGGCGTTGTTTTTGAAGGTTATGTCTTTGATGCGCATCATCGTGAGTTTGCCAGCAATGGCACAGGCAAAGTTAATCATGTCTTGGAGATGAAGATTGCGGATGAAACTTCCATATTTCAAGTTGTTAAATGGGGACGTAAAGACCATGAAATAGCTCAATTTGACACCATCGTGGAGAAAGTCAAGGCTGCCAATACAAGTGAAGATGGTACGATTCAATTTGATCAGGGCATCTGGCTGCGTGTGCGGGGAAATATTGCACATGATGTTTATAAGGACGATCTAGTCATGACCGCAAATGATGTCGTCGAAATTGCTAAAAAAGAAGATTGTAGCCGAGTTGCAGCACAAATTAGTGCTGTAAAATCAGATAAAATTCAGATAGGGCGTGAGATTAAAAATTCTGAGCCAATCACACCGATGCGTTCGGTCAGTGAATTTTCAACTCATGGTGCTTTGGTGTTTGAAGGCTATATCTTCAAGAGTGAGCTACGCGAGATTAAATCACGCAAGACAGGAAATATTAGCCATCTGTTAGAGATTGAGATGACGGACTATACATCCAGCTTTTATATTTCAAAATGGGTCCGTGGAGATGAGGAAATTGCTGTAGCTAAACAGCTTGCTGGCATTTGGGCGCGTGTACGTGGGACAGTGCAGCATGATGACTATAAAAAAGATCTTGTCCTCCAGATGAGTGACTTGCAAGAGATACCGACACAAAGAGTACGAGAAGACAAGGCAGCTGAAGGAGACAAACGTGTGGAATTCCATAGCCATACAAATATGTCAACTATGGATGCGATGCCTCCTGCAAGTAAACTTGTCGCCCAAGCTGCGAAGTTTGGTCATAAAGCAATTGCCATTACAGACCATGCGGGTCTTCAAGCTTATCCTGAAGCCCATCAAGCCGGAAAAAAACATGGTGTAAAAATTATCTATGGCGTAGAGGCAAATCTGGTAGAGGACAAGATTCCCATTGTGTTCAATGAAGAAGATGTCAATATGTATGAGTCAACTTATGTTGTCTTTGACGTGGAAACGACAGGATTATCTGCTGTCCATAATGACTTGATTCAAATTGCCGGAACTAAGATGCATAAGGGAAATCCTATTGGCGAGTTTGATGAATTTATTAATCCTGGTTATGCCATTAGTGATTTTACAACGGAATTAACAGGTATTACACAGGACCATTTAAAAAATGCAAAACCTTTGTATGACGTTTTGAAAGCCTTTCAAGATTTTTGTCAAGGCAGTATCTTGGTAGCCCATAATGCTACCTTTGACGTTGGCTTTATGAATATGAATTATCAGCGAAATGGCTTGCCAATCATTAAGCAACCTGTGGTTGATACTTTGGAATTCGCTCGTAATCTGTACCCAGAGATGAAGCGTTTTGGTTTGGGACAATTGACGAAAAAGTTTCAGATTGGTTTAGAGCATCACCACATGGCCAACTATGATGCGGAAGCTACGGGGCGTTTATTATTTGTATTCCTTAATGAAGTACGCGATCGTTTTGGGTGGACATCGCTGATTGACTTGAACGATAAACTCGTAGCGGAAGATTCTTTTAAGAAAGTTCGTCCAAACCACGTCACACTTTATGCTCAAACACAAGCAGGTTTGAAGAATTTATTTAAACTTGTAAGTTATTCTAATGTTAAGTATCTTGCTGGTGTACCACGTATTCCGCGATCCGTTTTGCAAGAACATAGAGAAGGCATCATCGTAGGGTCAGCCTGCAAATCAGGCGAAGTTTTCGATGCAATAACAAACAAAACATTTGAAGAAGCATTAGAAATTGCGAAGTTTTATGACTTTATTGAAGTTATGCCGCCAGCGCTGTATCAATCTCTTGTTGTCGGTGGTAACTTTAAAAATGAAAAAGAGCTCCAACAAACGCTGAAAGACTTGATTAAGCTCGGTAAGAAATTAGGCAAACCAGTCTTAGCTACTGGTGATGCTCATTACCTTAACCCAGAAGATGCGATAAATCGAGAGATTATTATACGTTCGTTGGGTCAAGGGGCAGAAATCAACTGGAACCAAGGGCGAGGCGAACATGCCAAACCTCTACCTTTGCCTGAAGCGCATTTCCGTACGACAGATGAAATGTTGGACGAATTTAGCTTCTTAGACGAAGCCACAGCGCGTGAAATTGTGATCACTAATACGCAAGAAATGGCAGAGCGGTTTGAAGAATTAACGCCTGTAAGAGATGATCTTTACACACCGAAAATGACCTTTGAGGGTGGAGAAAGTTCCGAAGAGCGCATCACGCGTTTGACTTATGAGAAAGCGCACGAGTGGTATGGCAATCCTTTGCCAGATATTGTAGATGCGCGTTTGGAAAAAGAGTTACGTTCTATTATAGGGAATGGCTTCTCCGTGGTTTATATCATTTCGCAAGAACTTGTACGGCGTTCAAATGAACGTGGTTATATAGTAGGTTCTCGTGGATCAGTGGGTTCGTCACTTGTAGCTACAATGATTGGTATTACCGAGGTTAATCCTCTCGCACCGCATTATCGCTGCCCGGAATGTCAATATTTTGAATGTTATGATGATGGGAGCTACGGCTCAGGTTATGATATGCCTGACAAAGAGTGTCCAAAATGTGGACATAAGTTGGTTAAAGACGGTCACGATATTCCCTTTGAAACTTTCCTGGGGTTCAAAGGTGACAAAGTACCCGATATTGACTTGAACTTCTCGGGAGATGATCAGCCTTTAGCCCATTTGGATGTCCGTGATATTTTTGGGGAAGACTACGCTTTTCGTGCGGGAACAATTGGTACAGTAGCCGAAAAAACAGCATTTGGTTTTGTCAAAGGTTATGAACGAGATTACAATCAGTTTTATAGCAATGCTGAAATTGATCGTTTAGCCATGACTTCAACAGGTGTTAAACGTACAACTGGACAACACCCGGGCGGGATTATCGTTATTCCAAACTATATGGATGTCTATGATTTTACACCTGTGCAATATCCAGCTGATGATGTGCGTGCGGAATGGCAAACTACCCACTTTGATTTCCATGCGATTCATGACAACATCTTAAAACTTGATATTCTTGGGCATGATGATCCGACAATGATTCGAAAACTCCAAAGTTTATCGGGGATTGTACCACAAGATATTCCCATGGACGATGAGGAGGTAATGAAACTCTTTACAGGTACAGAATCGTTGGGGATTACGGAGGAACAGCTTGGTGCAAAGCTTGGAACATTAGGTATTCCTGAGATGGGGACCTTCACTTCAATGAACATGATTGCTGAAGCTAAACCTAAAACTTTTGCGGATTTACTGCAAATTTCAGGACTTTCTCATGGTACCGATGTTTGGGCAGGTAATGCTCAAGAATTGATCCGCTCAGGTATTGCTGACTTGTCCAGCGTTATCGGTTGTCGAGATGATATTATGGTTTATCTGATACATGCTGGTTTAGACGAATCCATGGCCTTTAATATTATGGAACGTGTACGTAAAGGGATGTGGAGCAAGATTGGGGCAGAAGAAAGAGAAACCTATGTTAATGCAATGCGTGAGCATGGTGTACCAGATTGGTATATTGAATCTTGTTCGAAAATCAAGTATATGTTCCCAAAAGCCCATGCAGCTGCCTACATTATGATGGCGCTTCGTGTTGCTTATTTCAAAGTGCATAAGCCGATTCTCTACTATTGTGCATGGTTTTCTATTCGTGCAACGACATTTGATGTTGCAACGATGGGAGCAGGATTAGATGCTGTCAAGGCGAAGATGAAGGAAATCCGTGATAAAGGTTTCGATGCAACAAACACTGAGGTCTCTTTAATGACAACGCTCGAGCTTTGTAACGAAATGCTTGAACGCGGTTATAAATTTGGCAAGATTGATCTCTACCGAAGTGAAGCCACAGAGTTTGTTATTGATGGCGATACATTGATTCCACCATTCATTACAATGGATAGCTTGGGCGAAAATGTTGCCAAACAACTTGTTGAAGCCCGCAAAGAAGGAGAGTTCTTAAGTATTATGGAACTTCGTAAACGAGGAGGCGTGTCACAGACAGTTGTTGACAATATGAAATCTATGGGAATTCTCCAAGGAATGCCAGAAGATAATCAATTAAGTCTCTTTGAAGACCTCTTTTAATAAAAAAACGAAAAATCAGACGGATTCCGTCTGATTTTTCATATGCCAAGAACGTGACAACGGCGGGGTTTTCCGAACGAAGGCAAAAAAAAACAGAAAAAAGGACAGTTTATTCTTGACAGAAGGGAGTGAGTTTGATAGAATATAATAGTTGTCGCGAGAGAGCACATCTCAAGTGAGAGCGATAGACCTTTGAAAACTGAATAAAGTAGAATGACTATATGCGAGAAGTTAACTTCTTGTATACCAACTGTCAATTCAATAATGAAAGACAAAACAACAGCCAGTTCATTTGATGAACTAAATTTAAATGAGAGTTTGATCCTGGCTCAGGACGAACGCTGGCGGCGTGCCTAATACATGCAAGTCGAGCGATGATTGAAGATAGCTTGCTATTTTCATGAAGAGCGGCGAACGGGTGAGTAACGCGTGGGAAATCTGCCGAGTAGCGGGGGACAACGTTTGGAAACGAACGCTAATACCGCATAACAATGAGAATCGCATGATTCTTATTTGAAAGAAGCAATTGCTTCACTACTTGATGATCCCGCGTTGTATTAGCTAGTTGGTAGTGTAAAGGACTACCAAGGCGATGATACATAGCCGACCTGAGAGGGTGATCGGCCACACTGGGACTGAGACACGGCCCAGACTCCTACGGGAGGCAGCAGTAGGGAATCTTCGGCAATGGGGGCAACCCTGACCGAGCAACGCCGCGTGAGTGAAGAAGGTTTTCGGATCGTAAAACTCTGTTGTTAGAGAAGAACGTTAAGTAGAGTGGAAAATTACTTAAGTGACGGTATCTAACCAGAAAGGGACGGCTAACTACGTGCCAGCAGCCGCGGTAATACGTAGGTCCCAAGCGTTGTCCGGATTTATTGGGCGTAAAGCGAGCGCAGGTGGTTTCTTAAGTCTGATGTAAAAGGCAGTGGCTCAACCATTGTGTGCATTGGAAACTGGGAGACTTGAGTGCAGGAGAGGAGAGTGGAATTCCATGTGTAGCGGTGAAATGCGTAGATATATGGAGGAACACCGGAGGCGAAAGCGGCTCTCTGGCCTGTAACTGACACTGAGGCTCGAAAGCGTGGGGAGCAAACAGGATTAGATACCCTGGTAGTCCACGCCGTAAACGATGAGTGCTAGCTGTAGGGAGCTATAAGTTCTCTGTAGCGCAGCTAACGCATTAAGCACTCCGCCTGGGGAGTACGACCGCAAGGTTGAAACTCAAAGGAATTGACGGGGGCCCGCACAAGCGGTGGAGCATGTGGTTTAATTCGAAGCAACGCGAAGAACCTTACCAGGTCTTGACATACTCGTGCTATCCTTAGAGATAAGGAGTTCCTTCGGGACACGGGATACAGGTGGTGCATGGTTGTCGTCAGCTCGTGTCGTGAGATGTTGGGTTAAGTCCCGCAACGAGCGCAACCCTTATTACTAGTTGCCATCATTAAGTTGGGCACTCTAGTGAGACTGCCGGTGATAAACCGGAGGAAGGTGGGGATGACGTCAAATCATCATGCCCCTTATGACCTGGGCTACACACGTGCTACAATGGATGGTACAACGAGTCGCCAACCCGCGAGGGTGCGCTAATCTCTTAAAACCATTCTCAGTTCGGATTGCAGGCTGCAACTCGCCTGCATGAAGTCGGAATCGCTAGTAATCGCGGATCAGCACGCCGCGGTGAATACGTTCCCGGGCCTTGTACACACCGCCCGTCACACCACGGAAGTTGGGAGTACCCAAAGTAGGTTGCCTAACCGCAAGGAGGGCGCTTCCTAAGGTAAGACCGATGACTGGGGTGAAGTCGTAACAAGGTAGCCGTATCGGAAGGTGCGGCTGGATCACCTCCTTTCTAAGGAATATAAAAAAGATGTCTTCTACTTTATTCAGTTTTGAGGGGTCTATAAAGACCAAACAAGCAGTCTTTTGATGCAAGATAGAGAAGATTGCGTTGAGAGAAGGGGCCTTAGCTCAGCTGGGAGAGCGCCTGCTTTGCACGCAGGAGGTCAGCGGTTCGATCCCGCTAGGCTCCATAAGATACGAAAGTGTCTTGTCAACGAAGACGTTAAAATAGGAATTGATCATTGAAAACTAAATAACAATATCTTATAACGATAAATAAACCGAGAAATGTTTTAAACATTTCTGTAAAGCTGCGAATTATTTTAAATAGTTCGAAAAAACTTATACTTGTTTTAATGGCAAAGTTAATAAGGGCGCACGGTGGATGCCTTGGCATTAAGAGCCGATGAAGGACGTGACTAACGACGATATTCTAGGGGGAGCAGTAAGTACGCATTGATCCCTAGGTCTCCGAATGGGGAAACCCACTATGTTATGCATAGTATCCGTAAGTGAATACATAGCTTACGCGAAGGTAACGCAGAGAACTGAAACATCTAAGTACCTGCAGGAAGAGAAAGTAAAAACGATTTCCTAAGTAGCGGCGAGCGAACGGGAAACAGGCCAAACCAAGAAGCTTGCTTCTTGGGGTTGTAGGACTGCAACGTGGACTTAAAGTCTATAGAAGAATTACCTGGGAAGGTAAGCCAAAGAGAGTAATAGCCTCGTATTTGAAATAGACTTTATACCTAGCAGTATCCTGAGTAGGGCTGGACACGCGAAATCCAGTTTGAATCCGGGAGGACCATCTCCCAAGCCTAAATACTCCTTAATGACCGATAGTGAACCAGTACCGTGAGGGAAAGGTAAAAGAACCCCGGGAGGGGAGTGAAATAGCACCTGAAACCGTGTGCCTACAAGAAGTTCGAGCCCGTCAATGGGTCAGAGCGTGCCTTTTGTAGAATGAACCGGCGAGTTACGTTATGATGCGAGGTTAAGCTGAAGAGGCGGAGCCGTAGCGAAAGCGAGTCTGAATAGGGCGCTTTAGTATCATGATGTAGACCCGAAACCTAGTGACCTATCCATGAGCAGGTTGAAGGTGCGGTAAGACGCACTGGAGGACCGAACCAGGACACGTTGAAAAGTGTTTGGATGACTTGTGGATAGCGGAGAAATTCCAAACGAACTGGGAGATAGCTGGTTCTCTCCGAAATAGCTTTAGGGCTAGCGTCGCAATTTAAGTGTATTGGAGGTAGAGCACTGTTTGGATGAGGGGCCCATCTCGGGTTACCAATTTCAGATAAACTCCGAATGCTAATACACATGTGCGGCAGTCAGACTGCGAGTGCTAAGATCCGTAGTCGAAAGGGAAACAGCCCAGACCACCAGCTAAGGTCCCAAAATATATGTTAAGTGGAAAAGGATGTGGGGTTGCACAGACAACTAGGATGTTAGCTCAGAAGCAGCTATCATTCAAAGAGTGCGTAATAGCTCACTAGTCGAGTGACCCTGCGCCGAAAATGTACCGGGGCTAAACATATTACCGAAGCTGTGGATTTAATATTAATTAAATGGTAGGAGAGCGTTGTAATCAGCGATGAAGGTATACCGTGAGGGGTGCTGGAGCGATTACAAGTGAGAATGCCGGTATGAGTAGCGCAAGATAAGTGAGAATCTTATCCACCGTAAGACTAAGGTTTCCAGGGGAAGGCTCGTCCGCCCTGGGTTAGTCGGGACCTAAGGCGAGGCCGAAAGGCGTAGTCGATGGACAACAGGTTGATATTCCTGTACTAGTATTGTTAGTGATGGAGGGACGCAGTAGGCTAAAGGGAGCCAGTTAATGGATTCTGGTCTAAGCAGTGAGGTGTGGAATGTGTCAAATGCATTTTCCTTTAACATTGAGCTGTGATGGGGAAGCAACTACGGTTGCGAAGCCCTTGATGTCACACTGCCAAGAAAATCTTCTAGCGTTTAATTCAATACTACCCGTACCGCAAACCGACACAGGTAGTCGAGGCGAGTAGCCTCAGGTGATCGAGAGAACTCTCGTTAAGGAACTCGGCAAAATGACCCCGTAACTTCGGGAGAAGGGGTGCTGTAGAAATACAGCCGCAGTGAAAAGATCCAAGCAACTGTTTATCAAAAACACAGCTCTCTGCTAAACCGCAAGGTGATGTATAGGGGGTGACGCCTGCCCGGTGCTGGAAGGTTAAGAGGAGGGGTTAGCTTAGGCGAAGCTCTGAATTGAAGCCCCAGTAAACGGCGGCCGTAACTATAACGGTCCTAAGGTAGCGAAATTCCTTGTCGGGTAAGTTCCGACCCGCACGAAAGGCGTAATGATTTGGATACTGTCTCAACGAGAGACTCGGTGAAATTTTAGTACCTGTGAAGATGCAGGTTACCCGCGACAGGACGGAAAGACCCCATGGAGCTTTACTGCAGATTGATATTGAGTACCTGTGAAGCATGTACAGGATAGGTAGGAGACTTTGACCTTGGGACGCTAGTTTCAAGTGAGTCGCTGTTGGGATACTACCCTTGCTTCATGGTTGCTCTAACCCACACGCATAATCGGCGTGGGAGACAGTGTCTGTCGGGCAGTTTGACTGGGGCGGTCGCCTCCTAAAGAGTAACGGAGGCGCCCAAAGGTTCCCTCAACATGGTTGGAAATCATGTGTAGAGTGTAAAGGTATAAGGGAGCTTGACTGCGAGAGCTACAACTCGAGCAGGTAGGAAACTAGGGCTTAGTGATCCGGTGGTACCGCATGGAAGGGCCATCGCTCAACGGATAAAAGCTACCCTGGGGATAACAGGCTTATCTCCCCCAAGAGTTCACATCGACGGGGAGGTTTGGCACCTCGATGTCGGCTCGTCGCATCCTGGGGCTGTAGTCGGTCCCAAGGGTTGGGCTGTTCGCCCATTAAAGCGGCACGCGAGCTGGGTTCAGAACGTCGTGAGACAGTTCGGTCCCTATCCGTCGCGGGCGTAGGAAATTTGAGAGGATCTGCCCTTAGTACGAGAGGACCGGGGTGGACTTACCGCTGGTGTACCAGTTGTTCCGCCAGGAGCACCGCTGGGTAGCTATGTAGGGAAGGGATAAGCGCTGAAAGCATCTAAGTGCGAAGCCCACCTCAAGATGAGATTTCCCATTCTTTATGAATTAAGAGCCCTGAGAGATGATCAGGTTGATAGGCTGGAAGTGGAAGTCCTGCGAGGGATGGAGCGGACCAGTACTAATAGCTCGAGGACTTTACCAAGTAATAGAACATATGAGTTTAGCTTTACTTATTTATCAAGAAATTGTTATTTAGTTTTGAGTGTTCAATACATTCAGACCATGATTTGGTATTCATTGCATAGGAGATACACCTGTTCCCATGTCGAACACAGAAGTTAAGTCCTATTACGCCGGAAGTAGTTGGGGGTTGCCCCCTGTGAGATATGGTAAATGCCAAGTGATTGGGAGTTTAGCTCAGCTGGGAGAGCATCTGCCTTACAAGCAGAGGGTCAGCGGTTCGATCCCGTTAACTCCCATAGGTTCCGTAGTGTAGCGGTTATCACGTCGCCCTGTCACGGCGAAGATCGCGGGTTCGATTCCCGTCGGAACCGTTTCAAGTAGACTTACTTGAAAGGTAATAAAAGAAATAGACTCGTTAGCTCAGTTGGTAGAGCATTTGACTTTTAATCAAAGGGTCGCTGGTTCGAGCCCAGCACGGGTCATACTTTAACATTAGGTTGAGGTATAAAGCGTAAAAGAACTTGTCAAGCGGATGTGGTGAAATTGGCAGACACGCTAGATTTAGGTTCTAGTGCTTTAGGGCGTGGGGGTTCAAGTCCCTTCATCCGCATTTCTTTTATAGCCGACTTAGCTCAGTTGGTAGAGCATCTGATTTGTAATCAGAGGGTCGCGTGTTCGAATCATGTAGTCGGCATTCCTTTAACTGTTGGACCTAGTGAAGCCAGATAGAGGGTTTGAGAGAGCTTGTCTTTCTTTAAGCGTTGCGAACGTAGTTCAGGGGTAGAACACAACCTTGCCATGGTTGGGGTCGCGAGTTCGAATCTCGTCGTTCGCTTTGTTAGTTCTCCCTTAGTGGGGGATTTTCCATATTTTGCCGGGGTGGCGGAACTGGCAGACGCACAGGACTTAAAATCCTGCGAAGGGTAACCTTCGTACCGGTTCGAAACCGGTCCTCGGCATCACTTATACCAAGAGTTTACTAACTCTTGGTTTTTTTATAGATTATATTAACAACTGGTACATTAAGCGAGTTGTTTTTTTGTTGAAATATGAGGTTATGAGTTGATTTGTTAAATATCAGAGAATTGTTATTTATTACTCTAAGATGAAAAGATACGTGCTAATATTCTAGTTTTTTTGATAAAATGTCAATTTGTATTCTGGAACTTAAAAAATGTCCATAATTTCGATTATGTTTTAGAAATTTAAAGAATAAAAATAATTTGATAATTGTATTTATTTCTAGCTATGGTATTCTACTATATAGGAGTAGAACACATTACAAAAGGAGGAAACAAATAAGTTACGATAAGTTGGATGTTATTCTAGAGGGGAGAGAAATGTAGAAGGATGGAGCATAATTTAGATATGGAGCAGCTGGAAGAAATATTTCATTCTGTTCAACATATTGTATGGAAGAATAGTCGTTTGATTCCGATAAATTTTTGGACGATAGATGACTATCAGCAGGAAGGGCGTTTGGTATTATATGATTTACTTGAGGATGGTGTGACACAAAGAAAACTTTTTTGCCATTTTAAAGTACGTTATAAGCAGAGACTTATTGATATTAAAAGAAGGGAGCGGGCTTTTAAAAGGGGTTTTGACTGTGGGACTGGGCTAGATATTTACGAATATTCAGATGCTTTAAAAGGAAAAGTAGCCAGTCCAGAACATACTCTGATTTCTGGCAGTTTGCTTGAAGAAGTTTTAGAAAACTTAAATTTACGCTACCGTGCTCTTCTTAAAAGTTACCTTGCTGGTGATGAACTGCATCGAATGGAAAAACATCGTTTGAAAGAAAAAATAATAAAAATATTATATGATGAACAGTGACTTTATTAACAATGCTTGAAGAGAAAGTTTTGTTCAAATTGTGATATAATTACTTTATTACTAAATAAAAATTTATAGGAGATTTCCAGAAAATGGCAAAATTGACTGTTAAAGATGTAGATCTTAAAGGTAAAAAAGTTCTTATTCGTGTGGACTTCAATGTCCCACTTAAAGATGGTGTAATTACTAATGATAACCGTATTACTGCAGCTCTTCCAACAATCAAGTATGTACTTGAACAAGGCGGACGTGCAATTCTCTTCTCTCACCTTGGTCGTGTTAAAGAAGAAGCAGATAAAGCTGGTAAATCTCTTGCTCCAGTAGCAGCAGCTTTGGGCGAAAAATTGGGCAAAGAAGTTGTTTTCCCAGGAACTACTCGTGGTGCTGAGTTGGAAGCTGCTATTGCTGAATTAAAAGATGGCGATATCTTGCTTGTTGAAAACACTCGTTTTGAAGATGTTGATGGTAAAAAAGAATCTAAAAATGATCCTGAACTTGGTAAATACTGGGCTTCACTTGGAGACGGTATCTTCGTAAATGATGCATTTGGTACTGCTGACCGTGCCCACGCTTCAAACGTAGGTATTTCTGCTAACGTGGATAAAGCAGTAGCTGGTTTCTTGCTTGAAAACGAAATTGCTTACATCCAAGAAGCTGTTGAAAACCCAGTTCGCCCATTCGTAGCGATCCTTGGTGGTTCAAAAGTTTCAGATAAAATCGGTGTTATTGAAAACTTGCTTGGTAAAGCAGACAAAGTTATCATCGGTGGTGGTATGGCGTACACATTCTTCAAAGCACAAGGCATCGAAATCGGAGACTCTTTGGTTGAAGAAGATAAACTTGACTTGGCGAAAGAATTGCTTGAAAAAGCAGACGGGAAACTTATCTTGCCAGTAGACTCAAAAGAAGCTAATGCTTTTGCTGGTTACACTGAAGTAAAAGACACTGAAGGTGAAGCAGTTGATGCTGGTTTCCTTGGTCTTGATGCAGGTCCTAAATCAGTTGAACGTTTTGCTAAAGAACTTGAAGGTGCTAAAACAGTTGTTTGGAACGGTCCTATGGGTGTCTTTGAAAACCCTGACTTCCAAGCAGGTACTATCGGTGTTATGGATGCCATCATTGCTCAACCAGGTGTAAAATCAATCATTGGTGGTGGAGACTCAGCAGCTGCAGCAATCAACCTTGGCCGTGCAGATAAATTCTCATGGATCTCTACTGGTGGTGGTGCTTCTATGGAACTTCTCGAAGGTAAAGTTCTTCCAGGACTTGATGCTCTTACAGAAAAATAATGCAATAAAAAACAGACCATGGTCTGTTTTTTTGATACAATAATACTATGAAGAAAATCACAGTAAAAAAGCAGGCTGCACAAAAGCTCCGCCGCGCTTTTCCCTTAATTGTTGCCGAAGATTTAAAGTCTACTCCTCAGGAAGACGGGTTTATTGACTTTGTTGATGAACAAGAAAACTTTCTGGGAAGAGGCTATTTATCAAAACAAAATAAAGGCGCTGGTTGGCTTTTAAGTCCGATCTCAGAGGATATAAATCAAAGCTTCTATGCAGCGAAATTTGAAGAAGCTAAGCGCGCACGTCTTTCTTTTTTCCAAGATGAGCTTACTACAGCTTTCCGGCTTTTTAATGGTGAAGGAGACGGATTAGGTGGGGTAACTGTAGATTATTATGCTGATTATGCTGTTTTTAGCTGGTACAACCCTTTTATCTATACGCAAAGTACAGACATTATAGCTGCTTTTCGCTCTGTTTATCCTGAAATCAAAGGAATTTATGAAAAAATTCGGTTTGATGGTCCAAATTTTGAAACACGACATGTATGGGGGGAAGTTGCCCCAGAACCCTTGGCCGTTAAGGAAAATGGTGTGACCTATGCAACATATATGAATGAAGGGTTAATGACAGGGATTTTCTTAGATCAAAAAGAAGTCAGAGGTACTTTAGCAAGTGGTTTAGTGGCAGGTAAGACCCTTCTTAATATGTTTAGTTATACGGGCGCTTTTTCGGTCGCAGCAGCGTTTGGTGGAGCAAGCCAAACAACCTCAGTTGATTTAGCTAAACGTTCTTTGGATAAAACGCGAGAACAATTTACAATGAATGGCATCGATCCTGAGAGTCAACGCATCTACGTTATGGATGTTTTTGGTTATTTTAATTACGCCAAGAAAAAAGAATTAAGTTATGATGTAGTAGTTTTAGATCCACCAAGCTTTGCTCGTAACAAGAAGAAGACTTTTTCGGTGGCGAAGAATTATGGGGAACTCGTTCAAGAATCAATCGATATTTTAAATAAAGAAGGACTTTTGATTGCCTCTACAAACGCTGCTAATGTTAGCCGTGAGAAATTCCGTAAAATGGTAGAACAGGCTCTTAAAAATAAAAATGTTAAATTTGATATTTTTCAGGAAGAGCACTTGCCTGCCGACTTCAAGGTGGCTTCTTCTTTCCCGGAAGGTGATTATTTGAAAGTCATGTTTATTCAAATCAAAAAATAAGAAAAAACTGTTGGAAAGTTGCTTCAGCAGTTTTTTAATAAGCCATAAATTACTGAAATGTAAGAGAGGATGTACAATTCTCCTTTATAATAAAAGGGTATCAGTTTTTCTAAAAAAAGCCGTCTCAGTAGAAGCAGTTCTCTTGTTTCTTCATCTTCTTCACCTAGGCTGGTTTCTTCTAGAAAATCTGTTTCACAAATAAAGGAGAACAGAGTATGAAAAAAATATTTTCTAGCTATGATTTAAAAATCATAGGTATAGTATTTATGGTTATCGATCATATTAACATTTATCTTGGAAGCTACTTTGGCTTACCTACCTGGGTAGGATTTTTAGGGCGATTTGTCGCACCTCTATTTGTATTTATGATGGTCGAAGGCTTTCATTATACAAGAAGTCGAAAAAAATATTTTTTAAGGCTTTTAGGTGGTGGTCTACTGATGTATGCCATCAACATTAGCTTCAACTTGCTGACACGGAGCAGTTTTGAGGATCCTTATGGGCAATTTGATATATTTTTACTTCTTGCAGGTCAAAATATTTTCATGACGCTGGCACTCCTATTTGCTTTGATCTGGGCAATTGATATTATTCGTAAAAATCAAGGGACGAAGCTTAAGTGTTTTTCATATAGCTTAGTCATTCTATTGCTTTTGCCCCTTATCCTGTTGAGTGAGGGTGGCCCGTACGAGCTTGTATTGGTTCTCATTTTCTATTTTTTCCGAGGAAGATGGGCAAAAATTTCAGCAGGAATTATTACTTTTAGTCTTCTGTTGCTTGTATGGAGTTTGGTGGGCTATTTTACAGGGAGTGCAGCAGGCACGCTTTACCAGGTACTCAGTTTTTCAAATGAATTTATGATTATTACTGTTTTACCTTTCATTTTCCTCTACAATGGTCAACGTGGCGGTAATGGCGCACAGTGGCAAAGAGATCTTTTCTATTATTTTTATCCCGCACATTTGCTTATTCTGTACATCTTACGCTATGTCTTGGTAGGTGTAGTATAACAAAAACACACGGTCATTTATTAACCGTGTGTTTTTATATTGGTAAAAAGCTATA
This sequence comes from Lactococcus formosensis, assembly GCF_037892375.1. Taxonomy (NCBI): domain Bacteria; kingdom Bacillati; phylum Bacillota; class Bacilli; order Lactobacillales; family Streptococcaceae; genus Lactococcus; species Lactococcus formosensis. The sequence goes on from NZ_CP141721.1 coordinate 870,179, forward strand.
TAATAAAGCGAAGAAAACAAAACCAATGAGGCTCATAACCCATATTTTATTGTGTGATAAGAGGGCCACGTATTCACGTATGAGGGCTGTGGGTAAGAAATAAAGTGCTGTTGGTGCACCAACCCCTTCAGCCTTAAGATGCACTCTACGGGCATATAAACGTGCACGGAGTACATGATAATTATTGGTTGAAAAGATAATACTTGGCGCTGGGTGGCTAATCTCAAATCGTGTGAGCCAATCTTCTTCAATAAGCTGTTTTGAAAAAAGCATATTTTCATAAGTTGTAGTTGATTGATCTTCTAAAATAATCATATTTTCAGGAATATGCTGAGAGAGGAGGTATTTACGCATGGCATAAGCTTCAGAAACAGGCTCATCAGCCCCTTGCCCACCACTCACGACAAATTTCGCATTCGGATTTTTGTAGAAATATTCAATCCCTTTGTCCAAGCGGCTTTTTAGAAGCGGTGGAACGTCTTCACTAGAAATACCAGATCCAAGTACAATAATATAGTCAATATGCTTTTTAAGCGGTAGCATCTGGTACATCCAAGAATAAAAGAGGTAAGCAATAAAGATGAAGGATAGTATTAAATCAAGTAAGAGGATAAATAACAAAATTATATCCAGAAAAAGTGGTAGTTTGAATACACCTGTGATTAAAAATAGAAAAAGAGGGAAACTGATGATTAAGTTTAAGCCCATGGCAGCGGAGAGCTTTGCAGTTAAGCTTTTCCCTTCTTTTGTATGCATTGTTTGTGAATTGAAAATGAGATAGATGCATACAGCTAAAAAAATCAGCGGGATAAGTAAATAGAAAATGGCTAAGGCAAGCAGTGAGCCATGGGAGGAAGTTTTATCAAGGAAAACGAGTCCAAGAATTAAAAGGGTGAAAAATGAGAGAATCAAGCCGGCAGCAAGAAGTAGCCCTCCAAAGATACTGCGGTCTTTAAATTTAATTAGCAAATAGCCTATCCCAGAAATAGCAAGAAAAAAGAGTAGATAAAGCATAGAATCCTCCAATAGTTAAAATTAGTATATCATGTTCGCACCTCGGTAAACTAGTATTTTGTATTACTGAAGCGGTATTTGTTTGAAATAAGAAATATAAAAAAACACCGGCATGAAACCGGTGTTTTTACGATGCGGAAGGCGGGACTTGAACCCGCACAGCCAAGATAGGCCACAGGATCCTTAATCCTGCGCGTCTGCCAATTCCGCCACTTCCGCGAATTGGTACTTTAATATAATACCATTTCACGAAGAAGAATGCAAGGATGAACTTATTTTTTAGATGTTTTTATAAAGATTGTTCAGTATTTCATATAAGAAGCCATTTCTGCAGCATGGGTACCTGCTACACGCCCTGTTACAAAAGCACATGTAATGTTATAGCCACCAGTATAACCGTTGATATCAAGTAATTCTCCTGTCATATAGAGACCGGGTGTTAATTTACTTTCCATTGTCTTTGGATTAACTTCTTTAAGGTGTACACCGCCACCAGTGACAAAAGATTTCTCAATCGGAAAAGTTTTATCGATTTGGATTGGAAATGCTTTAAGGATATGGGAGAGTCTCTCTAATTGTTTTTCAGTGAGTTGCTTTGCAGGCATATCTGCGTCGATTTGAACTTTATCGAGTAAGAAAAGTAAGTAGCGTTCCTGAGTCAGTGCTGCAAAAGCATTTTTCACAGCCTTTCCATTGTCACGCGCAGTATTTTTCAAGTCGTTTAAGAGTTGTGCTACAGATATGTCAGGGAAGCTGTCCAGCTGTACAGTCACGCTTTCTGCGCCTTTAGCCAGCTCTTGGTTGATAAAGCTAGAACAGCGAAGTGCTGCTGGTCCGCTAATACCAAAGTGTGTAAAGAGCATATCCATTTGGTGGTCAATGATGACTTTCCCTTTAGCATTAAGTACACTCAATCGAATATCTCGAAGGGAGATACCTTGTAAACTTTTCTCACTGATAAATGTTTCAGAAGAAACTAATGGAGATTCTGTCGGATAAAGGGTTGTGATTGTATGTCCAGCACTTCGTGTTAATTTATAACCATCGCCGGTGGAGCCTGTTGATGGATAGGCGCGACCGCCAGTAGATAAGACAACACAAGAGGCCGCGAAGCTGTCTGTTTCTGTTTCGAGTCCGGTAATAGTGCCATGCTCTATGTTGAGCTCAGTTACGGCAGAGTTTGGAAAATAGTCCACTTGAAGTTCCTCTATTTTACTGAAAAGTCCCTCAACAATTGTGCGAGATTTATCTGTTACAGGGAACATACGGCCATGATCTTCTTCCTTGAGCGGAATACCATTTTTCTCAAAGAAATCAATAATATCCAAGTTTGAAAATTGAGCAAAAGCACTATGTAAAAAGCGCCCGTTTCCAGGAACATGAGTAATAATCTCATCCACAGAATGACTGTTAGTAACGTTACATCGTCCACCTCCAGTCATCAATAGTTTTTTTCCAACCTTTTTGTTCTTATCAATTAAAGCTGTGTGGGCACCATTTTCAGCAGCAGCTATGGCAGCCATCATACCTGAAGGTCCAGCACCAACAACGATTACATCATATTTTTTCATAACTTCATTATAGCATAGTTTCTGGTGCTGATTTCTGGAGCTCGCTTACGAAATATATAAAAAGAACTCTTAGGTAAGAGTTCTTAAGCTCAGTCTTTAAACCAAACTATGTTTCATCAGAAAATCGTGGGCTACAGCAGCGGGATCTTTTTGTTCAACATTGACAGCGTAATTCATGTCAATCATTTCCTTATTGGTAATTTTTCCTGAGAGTTCGTTTAAAATTTTTTCTAATTGGGGATATTTTTTTAGGAGACTGTTGTTCATCAAAGGAGCGGCTTGATAGGGTGGGAAAAGATTTTTATCATCATTCAGTACAGTGAGTTCATATTGCTTGATTTGACTGTCTGTGGAGTAGACTTGTGCCAAATCAATGTTATTACTGTTTAAAGCATTGTAGATCAGGCTTGTTTGCATTGTCTTCACATCAAAACTTAACCCATATAAACTTTGAATTCCGATATAGCCATCCTGACGGTGTGCAAATTCTAAGTCGAATCCAGCTTTAACGGAAGGCAAGCTTTGCAGATCAGAAATATTTTTAAGGTGATGTTTCTGGGCATAGCTATTTTTAACAGCTAATGCATAAGTATCCTGGAACTCCATAGGTGCAAGATAAGTAAAGTTGTCAAGCTTAGCAATGCCTGCGCGCGCCTCTTCATAAACTTTTTTGGGGTCGGTGGAAGTCGTATTTTTTTTCAAAAATGTCGTTAAGACTGTTCCAGAAAATTCAGGATAAATATCGATTTTATTTGATTTTAAAGCATTGTAAAGGAAGGTTGTGTCTCCAAAGTTGGACTTGAGTGTGACTTCGATATCACTGTTCTTCTCAATAACTTCCTTGTACATATTTATCAAAAGTGTCGGCTCAGCTCCGAGTTTTCCAGCAATAGTAATCTGTGGATGAGTATTAGAATGAGGCTGATAATATGAACCCAACAAGAGTAAAAGCCCAGCAAAGAAGCTAATCAGAATGGTCCGAATTTTTGCTTTTTCCAAGAAGCGGAGTAAGGTTGAGAAAATAACGGCCAGTAAAGCAGAGGAAAGCGCTCCAATCAGGATAAGGTTAACATCATTGGAGTTAATGCCTAAGAGGATGAAATTTCCGAGTCCGCCTGCTCCAATAAGTGCAGCTAAAGTTGCGGTCCCAATAATCATGACTGCACTTGTACGAATACCTGCCATAATAAAGGGTAGAGCAAGTATCAGCTCAAACTTCATCAAGCGCTCCCGCCGATTCATTCCAAAAGCCGTTGCAGCTTCAATTAAGGATGGATCAATTTGTTGAAGTCCTGTGTAGGTATTTTGGATAATGGGAAAAAGGGCATAGACAACTAATGCAACAATGGCTGGCAAAGAGCCAATACCAATGAAAGGAATCAATAATCCAAGAAGGGCCAAACTTGGAATAGTTTGGAAAATTCCTGTAATTTGTAGTGCAGGTTCAGCAGTTTTGGGATAACGTCTTAAAAGTAAAGCAAGAGGAAGCGCGATTAAAATAGCGATAAACAGAGAAACCAAAGAAATTTGGATATGCTCTAAAAGAGCAGTCCAAAACTGGTGCTCTTGCTGTTGGAAGGTAGCAATCAAATTATTCATGAGTATCGTCCTCCAGACTATTTAAGATTTCCCCCAAAGGCGTTTCTTCCGAAAAATCATGAGTTGCAAGGACTTGTTCAAGATTTTTTAATTTATATTGAGATAGATCTTGATGATAATCAGTGAAGAAGTCCGCTACAAAAGTATTTGCTGGAGCATTTAAAATTTCTTGGGGTCGTCCCACTTGTTGAAGTTCACCATCTTTGAGAATAGCGATACGGTCAGCCATCGCCATTCCTTCAGACATATCGTGGGTAACAAAAACCGTTGTGATTTTTAAGGTTTTTTGTAAATCTTTGACCAGTTCCTGTAGCTGTTTACGGGAGATAGGATCTAAAGCGGAGAAAGGTTCGTCCATTAAAATAATCTTTGGTTTACAGGCGATAGCACGTAAAATACCAATCCGCTGTGCTTCACCCCCAGAAAGTTCGTGAGGATAGCGGTTAAGATACTTTTCGGCATCTAGACCAACTAAAGGAAGGAGTTCGAGTACACGCTCACGTATTTCTCTTTTGCTCCAACCTTTCATGGTTGGGATGATACTAATATTTTCTAAAACGGTCATGTTAGGAAAGAGCGCAATTTGTTGGAGAACATATCCTATTTGAAGACGCAAGTCCCTTAAGTTAATTGTTTGAATATCTTGATCATCAATGAGAACCTGTCCTTGATTGGGTTCGATGAGCCGGTTAATCATCTTGAGTAATGTTGTTTTTCCACCACCCGAAGAGCCTGCGAGGACAAAAAACTCATGACTTTTTATGGATAAGTTGATATCTGAAAGTACGGCTTTGTCTCCGTATTTTTTAGTAACATTTTTAAATGTAATAGTCATAGTGTCATTTTAACATTTTATCTTTCAGTTCTTTCAGGAAATGGATTGCTATTTTTCTGGATGGAAGGGTATAGAAAAAGCCCTCAAAGAGGACTTTTTTATTTAAAGCCATTTTCTAAAGTTTCAATAACCGTCAAAATTTGCTCATCCAAAACAAGTTTTTCAGCTCCATTCACGATTGACTCATAAGCCGCATCATAGACACGACCATAATCGCCTGAAACTGTAGGAATTGACTTTTCAATACGATCTCCATTTTGATTGTAGTATGTCAATTGAGCAAAATCTTGCGGTGTATCGGCCCCAAAACCTTCATTTCCTGGGAAGATTCCTACCTTCAAATCATTTTCCTGTTGATCAACGTTTTCTTTAATTAAAGTTCCTCTAGAACCATAAAGCACCCATTTGGGACGTTTGAGCGCAGCCAGTTCAGTGGCTTGGACGGTTGCTCGGAAATCAGTGTAAAGCAAGTTTACAGAGAAGTAATCGTCCACAGCATTTGAATCGCGTGTTGAACGGATATCGTACTGTACATCTTTTGGATGTCCAAAGAGTGAAACCATTTGGTCAACCATGTGTACACCATGGCCATACCAGGCGCCGTCAAAGTTTTTTCCAGCAGTTGCATCTGTTGGACGATAGTGATCCATAGTGACAGTAATGTCAAGCAAATCTCCTAAGTAACCCGCATCCAAAACTTTTTTAATCGTCAAAAAATCACTGTCAAAACGACGGTTTTGGAAAGGCATAAAGAAGAGATTATTTTCTTGAGCGATACCAACTAATTCTTTGGCTTGTTCTAACGTTTCCACTAACGGTTTATCACAGATAACATTTTTTCCACCCAGTAAAAGCTTTTTACTCGTTTCGTAATGTGCAGCACCTGGAGTGACGACAACGACTAAATCAATTGAATCATCTTGAATAATATCATTGATGTCTGTTGAAAAAACGGTTCCTTCAGCCTCAAGAATAGCTTGCTCAGGACGTTTACCTAGGCTACGATTGACAATGCGCGCAATGTTGAAGTGCTCACGAATTTTAACATACGGAATATGATAGCGATTGGTGGACTTCCCAAAACCAACATAAGCAATGTTTAACTTTTTCATGCTTTCTTCTCTTTTTTCTTTTTAGCTAAGTGTTGTTTTTTTAATTCTTCAATTTTTGACAACTTGTCTGTCTTTTTATTTGAATTTTTCTCGTGGAATTTTTGGACAGAGGCTTGTCCTTTATAGTCTAATTGATACTTTCCCATAGTTCTCTTTCTCTCTATTTTACAAGGCGACGTTCGAAAGCATCCGAGGAGATACCCTCACTCAATATTTTCTTCGCCCATTCTTTTGCTGAAAACAATGAGTGATCACGATAATTACCACATTCTTTTTCGGCAACACCTGGGACATTATCCCAAGTGAAACTGTCTCCTGCGAGCTCTTCCAAAGATGAAGTGATTACTTTAGCAATCTCTTCAGCAGTTGGCTCGCCCCACATAATCATATGGAAACCAGTGCGACATCCAAAGGGAGAAAAGTCAATCATACCATCAATACGGTCACGTATCAGACTTGCCATTGAGTGTTCGATAGTGTGTAGTCCGCTTGTAGGAATTTCACCGTGATTAGGTTGCACAAAACGGACGTCAAAGTTGGTAATAATGTCACCCTTAGGGCCTGTTTCTGTCCCAATTAGACGCACATAGGGTGCTAAAACTTTTGTGTGATCGAGCTGGAATGATTCTACTTCAGCCATTTTTCTTACCTCCAGTATTCTTTAGTATTCTTCTATTTTACCATTTTTTGAACCAAAATTTTTTTGTCTGACCTCGTAAAGTGATAGAATGAAGCTAGAAAGTAAAGAAAAGGAGAAATTATGTCACTTACAGAAACTTACACTCTCGCAAATGGTATGACAATTCCAAAAGTTGGTTTTGGAACATGGCAATCTAAAGATGGCGAAGAAGCGTATCAAGCTGTTAAAACAGCCTTAGAAGTTGGATACCGTCATATTGATACAGCAGCTGTTTATGGAAATGAAGAGTCCGTTGGTCGAGCGATTAAAGATAGTGGGATTGCACGCGAAGACTTGTTTATTACGACAAAACTTTGGGCTGTTGGCACAACAGAAGATGCGCGAGCGGCTCTTGATGAAAGTTTGGAAAAATTAGGCTTAGACTATGTAGACCTTTATCTTATTCACTGGCCAAACCCAAAAGCATTTCGCCCGAACTTTGCAGAGCGCAATGCTGCAGTCTGGAAAGCAATGGAAGAAGGCGTACGTGATAAGAAAGTCCGTGCTATTGGAGTGTCTAACTTCCATCCACGACATTTAGAACCTTTACTAGAAGTAGCCGAAATTAAACCAGTTGTCAACCAAATTATGGTTAATCCCTCGGATCAGCAAGAAGAGGTTGTTGCCTTCAATAAAGCACATGATATCTTGACAGAGGCTTATAGTCCACTTGGTACTGGAAAAATATTTGCGGTTACTGAGTTGACTGATATTGCAGATAAATATGGTAAAACAGTTGCCCAAGTCGTTTTACGTTGGAGTTTACACAAAGGCTATCTTCCTTTACCTAAGTCTGTGACGGCCAGCCGTATTAAAGAAAATGCGGATATCTTTGATTTTGATTTGACCGAAGAAGATATTACTTTTATCGACAGCCTTCATGGTAAAGCGGGTCTAGCACGCAACCCAGACGAAGTTGATCACTAAAATAAGTTGAAAGACATTCAAATTGTAAGATTTGAATGTCTTTTTTTATAATTGACAGAATATAGACAGGAAGAATAATAAAGCGTTAAAAAAGTGTTTTATTTCACAAAAATGATTGCTAAAAAAGAATGAAAGTGCTATCATTTAATTGATAAAGAATTCACAAAGGAGAAACAAAATGAAAATTGGTGTAATTAAAGACCCAAAACAAGGTGAAGCGCGTGTAGGGATGACTCCAGAAAACGTAAAAATTCTCGTTGAAGCAGGTAATGAAGTATTTGTCGATAGCAATGCTGGTGCAGGTTGTGGTTTTACAAATGACCTTTACGAAGCAGCAGGAGGACAAATCGTTGATACAGAAACTGCTTGGGAAGCAGAGCTTATTGTTAAAGTCAAAGAGCCAATGGAATCTGAATATAAATATTTCAAACCAGGACAAATAATTTGGGGATTCTTACACTTGGCAGCGAACAAAGCTTGTGTTGAAAAAATGATGGAAGTCGGCGTAACAGCTATTTCTGGTGAAAATATCTCAATCAATGGTGTGCTTGAGTTGCTTAAGCCAATGTCAGCTATTGCGGGACGTCGTGCAGTTAATATTGGGCAATATTATCTTGAAAAACAACATGAAGGGGAAGGAATTCTTCTTCCTGGTATTGAAGGTATCGAGGCTGGTACAGTTGTTATCTTCGGTGGTGGTAATGCTGCAGAAAATGCTGCCGATATGGCTGTTGCTTTGGGATGTAAGGTTATTATCATTGAACTTGGTGATGCGCGTATCGCCCAACTTAAAGAACGCTATGCAGGCAAAACAGTTGAAATCGTTAAATCAACAACTGAAGCTCTGGAAGAAAATATTAAACTTGCAGATGTCTTTATTTCAACAATCTTGATTCCAGGTGCTAAACCACCAAAATTAGTTAAAGAATATATGGTTGAATCTATGAAACCAGGATCTGTTATCGTGGATATTGCTATTGACCAAGGTGGTACAGTTGAAACAATTGATCATGCAACAAACCATGCAGATCCAGTCTTTATCAAACACGGTATTATTCATTATGCTGTGCCAAATATGCCAGGAGCAACACCTCGTACAGCGACGATAGCTTTGGCTCAAGGCAATATCTCTTTCCTTAAGGATATTTCAGTCAAAGGCTTAGATGAGGCGCTGAAATCAAAAGAACTTTTATCCGGTTTGAGTGTTTACAAAGGAAAAGTCGTTTCCAAAGCACTTGCGGATTCAATCGATGTTACTTATACGGAACTCTAAAAATAAATCTAAGGAAAAAGAATTATGCCAAATTTAGCAAATCTGCCAATTACAATTAAAGATATTAAAAAAGCTCAAAATACTGTCAAACAATATGCACGTGAAACACCTTTGATTCAGTCAATGTTCTTGACTGCTAGAACAGGTGGTGAAGTTTACTTGAAACTTGAAAATATGCAATTAACAGGTTCATTCAAGTTTCGTGGTGCTTTCAATAAGATTGCTCAATTGTCCCAAGAAGAAAAAGACCGTGGAGTTATTGCTTGTTCAGCAGGAAATCACGCTCAAGGTGTGGCTTTAACATCAAAACTTTTGGGGATCAAAAGTATTATTGTTATGCCAAAAGGTGCACCGCAAGCCAAAGTTGATGCCACACGTGGTTATGGCGCAGAAGTAATGCTTGAAGGTAAACAGTTTGACGACTCCAAAGCCTTTTGTGAAGCTTACGCTAAAGAAAATAACATTACCTATATTCCACCATATGACGATGCAGAGGTAATGGCTGGACAAGGGACAATTGGTCTTGAAATCTTAGATCATCTTTGGGATGTTGACACAGTATTGGTACCAGTAGGCGGTGGTGGTTTGATTTCGGGTGTTGCTGTTGCCCTGAAATCCTTCAATCCTAATATCCAAGTTATTGGTGTTCAAGCTGAAAACTGTCATGGTATGACTGCATCCTTTAGAGAGCGTAAAAAAGTACACCATGACGAAGCTCCAACGATTGCAGATGGGTGTCATGTGGCTTACCCTGGGGAACTAACGTTTGAAGTAGTCAATCAAATCGTTGATAATATGGTTCTTGTGACAGAAGAAGAAATCGAATTGGCAATTAAAGATTTAATTCAACGTACAAAAATCGTGGTGGAAGGTGCCGGAGCTCTTGCTACAGCTGCTATTCTCTCAGGTAAAGTTGATGATTATGTGAAAGGGAAAAAAGTTGTTTCTATTGTTTCAGGCGGGAATGTTGACTTGGCCCGTATCGAAGATGTCGTAGATCACTTCCTGATTGCCAATGACAATGATCAATAATTTTTAAAGCAAAAGACTCTTAATTTCAGAGTCTTTTTTTGTATAGTTCAGTCTTTTTTTAATCGTGAGATAATTTACTCTGATATCACGAAATTCACAAAGACATGTAATTTAAATTAAAATTTAATCAAAGTGCAAAAAATCCTTGCATGAGTAAAAAAAAAGTGTTAAACTTACTGTAAACGGTTACAAAACGTGTAACTAAAAATTGAAAGAAGGTTATAGAATGACTTCAAAAGTTTTAACACAGTTCCTCGAAAATGGGCTTGGAGACCTTAAACAAAAAGGTTTGCTCAACACCATTGATGTCTTAGATAGCGCCAATGGTCCTGAGATTACAATTGCGGGCAACAAGATGATTAACCTTGCTTCAAATAACTATTTGGGATTTGCAACACGCCCTGAATTAATTCAAGCGACAAAAGATGCAACAGATAAATATGGAGCAGGAGCAGGTGCTGTACGTACAATCAACGGTACTTTAGACATCCATATTGAATTGGAGAAAACAATTGCTGAATTTAAAGGTACAGAGGCTGCTATTGCGTTTCAATCTGGTTTCAATTGTAACATGGGAGCGATTAGCGCTGTCATGAAAAAAGGTGATGCAATTCTTTCTGATGAATTGAATCACGCCTCAATTATTGACGGGTGTCGTCTCTCAGGTGCTAAAATTATTCGCGTGAAACACCAAGATATGGCTGATCTTGAAGCAAAAGCAAAAGAAGCTACCGCGTCTGGTGAATATAATAAAGTAATGTACATCACAGACGGTGTCTTCTCAATGGATGGTGACGTTGCAAAACTGCCAGAAATTGTCGAAATTGCCGAAAAATATGATTTGATTACATATGTTGATGATGCGCATGGTTCTGGTGTTATGGGCGGCGGAGCCGGCACAGTAAAACACTTTGGTTTACAAGACAAAATTGACTTCCAAATCGGTACACTTTCAAAAGCGATTGGTGTAGTGGGCGGATATGTAGCAGGTTCAAAACTTTTGGTTGATTGGCTCAAATCACAAGGTCGTCCTTTCCTCTTTTCAACTTCATTGACACCAGGTGCAGCAGCAGCAGCAAAAGAAGCCTTTGTCTTAATGCATGATCATCCAGAGTATGTTGAAACACTTTGGGATAACGCAAAATACTTCAAAGAAGAATTGCAAAAAGCCGGCTTTGATACAGGTGTATCTGAAACACCAATCACACCAGTAATTCTCGGAGATGAAGCAAAAACACAAGAGTTTTCTAAGAAATTGATTGAAAATGGTGTCTATGTTAAACCTATCGTATTCCCAACTGTACCACTTGGAACAGGACGTGTACGTGCAATGCCTACAGCGGCACATACAAAAGAAATGTTGGATGAAGCCGTTGCTGTTTTTGCCAAAGTGGGTAAAGAAATCGGATTGATTTAATCTCTTAAGATAAGAAAAACTTTCTATTACAAATAAGCATATAATAAATATATTGGAGAAAATATAATGAAAAAAGTACTCATCACAGGCGCACTCGGACAAATTGGATCAGAATTAACTGAACGTCTTCGTAAAGATCTTGGTGTTGATAATGTTATTGCAACAGATGTACGTGAAGTTGAAGGTAATCCAGTTGTCACTGATGGTCATTTTGAAATTTTGGATGTAATGGACCGTGACAAAATGATGGCAATTGCTAAAGATAATGGTGTTGACACTATTATTCACTTAGCTTCACTTCTTTCAGCTGTTGCTGAAGCAAAACCTCAATTTGCTTGGAACTTGAACATGGGCGGCTTGGTTAATGCTTTGGAAACAGCGCGTGAACTTAACCTCCAATACTTCTCACCATCATCTATTGCTGCCTTTGGACCAAGTACTCCAATGGACAACACGCCTCAAGTTACAATTCAACGTCCAAATACAATGTATGGTGTGACTAAAGTTTCTATGGAATTGCTTTGTGATTACTACTACACTAAATTTGGTGTTGATACACGTGGTGTACGCTTCCCAGGCTTGATTTCATATAAAACATTGCCTGGTGGAGGAACAACAGACTATGCTGTTGACATCTACTATGAAGCAATTAAAAATGGTCATTACTCAAGCTTCATCGCTGAAGGAACAAAGATGGATATGATGTATATGCCGGATGCTATCGATGCGATTGTTGACTTGATGAATGCACCTGCAGACAAATTAGTAAACCGCAACGCTTTCAATATCACAGCGATGAGCTTTGAGCCTGAAGAAATTGCTGCATCAATCAAAAAATTCATGCCAGACTTCACAATGGATTATGATGTAGATCCAGTCCGCCAAGGTATTGCTGATAGCTGGCCAAACTCTATCGATGCAACTTGTGCCAAAGAAGAATGGGGCTTCAATCCTAAATATGATTTGGATGCAATGACTAAAGAAATGCTTGAAAAACTTACTGAAAAATTAAAAGGCTAAAAACTAAGTTCATTCCATCACAAAATTAAAAATTATGTTAAAATAAGAGAGTAATCGGTTACAAGGTTACTCTCTAATGCTGATGTTAGGAATCAGCATTGTTATTATTAATCTTATCAAAAATTTATCTTTGAAAGAGGAGCTCTTATGGAACAAAAAAATGAAATGAAGCGAACGCTTGGTTTCTTCCCTGCCCTTACAACAGTAATGGGTACGGTTATCGGTGCAGGTGTATTCTTCAAGGCTGGCCGCGTGGCGGAACTTACTGGCCAACCAGGATTGCACATATTGGTTTGGGTACTTGGTGGTATCATTTCAATTTGTGGTGGTTTGACTGCCGCTGAACTTGCCGCCGCTATCCCTGAAACAGGTGGGATGATTCGTTACATTCAACGTGGTTTTGGTAAACGTTGGTCATTTCTCTTAGGTTGGGCACAATCTATTATCTACTTCCCTGCAAATATTGCAGCGCTATCTGTTGTATTTGGTACACAATTTTTAAATTTGTTTGGCATGAATGTGAGTGCCGCCAATACAGCTATAGTTGGTGTAATTGCGGCTGTTACAGTTACCTTGATTAACTTCATCAGTTCTAAAGCTGCAGGCGGCTTGCAGTCTGTTACGACGGTTATCAAGCTGATTCCTATTGCCTTGATTGTTGTTGTTGGCTTACTCCGTCCTGGTGGTGTTGAGTTCCAATTGCTCCCTATCACAGCAGGAGAAAATCTGTCCCTAGCATCTGCTATTGGTTCAGGTCTCTTAGCAACTATGTTTGCCTATGATGGATGGATCTATGCTGGTAATATTGCTGGCGAAATGAAAAACCCAGCAAAACATTTGCCACGTGCGATTATTCTCGGTATTGTTGCCATCATGTTTGTATATGTCTTTATCAATGCGGCTTATATCCGTACTTTAGGTATTCCAACTTTGATGGAAAATGATCCAAATCTTCCTGCTATTGTTGCCAATAAAATATTTGGTGGTATGGGTGGTAAACTTGTCACAATTGGTATCTTGATTTCTGTATATGGTACGATTAATGGTTACTCTATGACAGGTATGCGTGCTTCATACGCTTTAGCAACAGAAAAATCTTTCCCCTTCTGGAAAACATTCAAGAAACTCTCAGCGAGTGGTGTTCCCGTAAACTCAGGTATCCTTCAAGTTGCTATCGCAGCGATTATGTTGGTAGTAACAATGCTTTCAAGCGATGCTTTTGATTTCTTAACAAATATGTTGGTTTTCGTTATTTGGATTTTCTACACTATGGTCTTCATTACGGTCTTTATCTTACGTAAACGTGAACCAGAATTAGTACGTCCATATAAAGTACCACTTTATCCAGTTGTTCCAATTATCGCAATTGTTGGTGGTGTCTTCATCTTAGTAATGACTTTGATCAGTTCAGATTATATGAGTAACCAAATCCCAGCCTTGGTTGGTGTTGTCTTTACTTTAATCGGTCTTCCTGTTTACAATCATTTAGATAAGAAATACCATCGCTAAGATATAAAAACTCCGTTGGTGGAGTTTTTTATTTTGGTGTCTAGTATACTAGTTGGCTTTTACCTTGTCTTTGCTTTTTAAAGTAAATTTGCTATAATTTGCTTATGAAAAAATTACTGGTACTGATTGACTTTCAAAATGATTTTATAGATGGTTCTTTGGGCACAAAAGAAGCGCAAGACATTGTTCCAAAGGTTATTGAGAAGCTGGCAACCTATGCCAGAAATGAACGTTTAGCCACACAAGATACACACTTTGAGGATTATTTGACATCTCAAGAAGGTCAAAACTTGCCAGTGATTCACTGTCAAAATGGGACTCAGGGTTGGGAGATACGTAAAGAAGCACAAGTTGGCTTTCAACGCGTTTTCGAAAAGAATATCTTTGGTTCAGTAGAGCTTGCAGAATACATACGTGACGAGAACGTTGAACAAGTAGAACTTATTGGTATATGTACAGATATATGCGTAGTTTCAAACGCTTTATTGATCAAGTCATTTGCTCCAGAAGCAAAAATTACTGTTGATGCCTCATGCTGTGCGGGTGTGACTCCAGAAACTGACCGTGCAGCCTTGGAAACAATGAAATCTTGCCAAATTAATGTAATTAACGATTAAAAAGAGTGAAAAAAAGCTCTTTTTTTATTTTTCTACGAAACACTATATATAGTATGCTTTCTTTTATTTTCATAAAAAATACTACTAGATATAGTGGAAAAAGGGAATTATATTTGATAGAATAGAGGCACAAGGAATTAAAAATGGGGGAACAAAGAATGAAAATGGTTGAGGAAAGCACCATCGTAATGGATCAAGAAATTAGTGTGATTAAGCGTGATGGTCGCTCCGTAAAGTTTGACAGCAGCAAAATTTTTGAGGCATTGCAAAAAGCTGGAGATGAAATAGTTCCGCCAGCTTCAGAAAATCGTATAGCTGAAATTTGTGATCGTGTGGTGTGTGAAATATTCACGCGTTTTACGGATAATGTTAAAATTTATGAAATTCAAAGTATTGTGGAACATCTATTGATGGAACTTGGCGAAACGAAATGGGCGGAAGTTTATACAACTTATCGGACACAACGTGACCTTGAAAGAAGTAAAGCAACAGATATTAACTTTACTATCGAAAAACTAATCAACAAAGATCAAACGGTCGTCAACGAGAATGCCAACAAGGACAGTGATGTTTTCAATACGCAACGTGATTTAACTGCGGGTGCTGTTTCTAAAGCCATTGGTTTAAAAATGCTTCCTCCTCATGTAGCGAATGCCCACCAAAAAGGGGAGATTCACTATCATGATTTGGATTATTCTCCCTTCACAACGATGTCAAACTGTTGCTTGATTGACTTTAAAAATATGTTTGAAAATGGCTTTAAATTAGGAAATGCTCAAGTAGATTCACCTAAGTCTATTCAAACAGCGACTGCTCAAGCTTCACAAATTATTGCGAATGTGGCCAGTTCACAATACGGTGGCTGTTCATTTGATCGTGCTGATGAAATTTTGGCACCTTATGCAAAATTGAACTATGCGAAGCATTTAAAAGATGCAGAAGAGTGGATTGAGCAGCCGGAAAAACGTGAAGCCTATGCTCAAGCAAAAACTAAAAAAGATATTTATGATGCGATGCAATCTTTGGAATATGAAATCAATACGCTTTTCACTTCAAATGGCCAAACACCTTTTGTTACCGTTGGTTTCGGTTTGGGAGAAGATTGGTATGCACGTGAAATCCAAAAAGCTATCCTGAAAGTGCGTATTGGAGGTTTGGGAAAAGAGCATCGTACAGCAATTTTCCCTAAATTAATTTTCACACTGAAACGCGGGTTAAATCTCGAAGTGGGTACACCAAACTATGACATTAAAAACTTGGCGCTAGAATGTGCCACAAAGCGTATGTATCCAGATATCTTGTCTTATGATAAGATTGTCGAGTTAACAGGGTCATTTAAGGCAAGTATGGGTTGTCGTAGCTTCCTTCATGGCTGGAAAGATGAAAATGGTAATGAAGTTACTGCTGGGCGTAACAACCTTGGAGTTGTAACGGTAAACCTTCCACGCATTGCGCTTGAAGCAGCAGGTGATAAAGAAAAATTCTGGGACATCTTTAATGAGCGTATTGCAATTGCTAAAGATGCTTTGGTTTTCCGTGTTAACCGCACAAAAGAAGCTCAACCCAAAAATGCCCCCATCCTATTTATGAATGGTGCATTGGGCCGCTTGAAAGCTGAAGATTCAGTCGATGAGTTGTATAAAAATGAGCGTGCGACAGTTTCCCTTGGTTATATCGGTCTCTATGAAGTTGCGACAAGTTTCTATGGGCCAACTTGGGAAAATAACAAGGAAGCCAAAGACTTTACACTGGAAATAGTAAAACGCATGAACCAAGACTGTAAAGACTGGAGCAAAGAAACTGGCTATCATTTTTCTGTTTACTCTACACCAAGTGAAAGTCTGACCGACCGATTCTGCCGTATGGATAAAGAAAAATTTGGTTCAGTAGCTGATATTACTGATAAAGATTACTATACAAATAGTTTCCACTATGATGTACGTAAAAATCCAACACCATTTGAAAAATTGGAGTTTGAAAAAGATTATCCCGTTTATGCAAATGGTGGCTTTATCCACTATGCGGAATATCCAATGATTCAACAAAATCCTCGTGCACTTGAAGCCGTTTGGGACTTTGCGTATGATCGCATCGGTTATTTAGGAACAAATGCACCGATTGACCACTGTTATGAATGTGGTTTCGAAGGAGACTTCACAGCAACAGAACGTGGCTTTAAATGCCCTCAATGTGACAATGCTAACCCGCAAACATGTGATGTGGTAAAACGAACATGTGGGTACTTAGGTAACCCCCAAGCCCGACCAATGGTTCATGGCCGCCATAAAGAAATCTCAGCGCGTGTGAAACATATGAATGGTTCCGTAGGTGTTCTGGAAGATGGTGAAAGTATTGACAGTGAAGCTGTAGACCATGCAAAGAGTAAATTTGTAAAATAAAAGAGAGTGAATCTTAAGGTTCACTTTTTTTATTAGAAGATAAAGAAGCAGGGATAATTTTAAAATTTTATTGAAAATTCAAGAATAATATTGACAGTGTTTAAGTTTTATTTTATAATTTTAATGCAACCGCTTTTTTATATTTGTAAAAAGCGCGTAAAAAAATTACTTTGTCTTGTCCGCAGAGTGATAAAAAAATTTAAGGAGTAATATGGACACTAAAAAAATAAGATGGTTTACCGTCGCATTTATTGCCTTCAACATGGTTTGGGGTATGGGAAATGTGGTCAATAACTTTGCACAGCAAGGGATTACAGTTGTTACCTCATGGATTTTAATTTTGGCACTTTATTTTGTACCTTACGCACTTATTGTTGGGCAGTTGGGCTCGACTTTTAAAGACAGTAAAGGTGGTGTGAGCTCGTGGGTTGAACAAACTTCAACAAAACGTCTTGCCTATTATGCAGCATGGACGTATTGGGTTGTGCATATCCCGTACTTAGCCCAAAAACCTCAAGCGATTTTGATTGCCTTTGGTTGGATTGGTCGTGGGGATGGGCAGCTCGTAAGTTTGATGTCTGTTCCGATGGTCGCAATCATTTCATTGGTTATTTTCCTTCTTTTCCTCTGGCTCGCAACAAAAGGATTAAATACGCTTAAAGTTATTGGGGGTCTCGCAGGAACAGCGATGTTTGTCATGAGCTTGCTCTTTATCGTGATGGCTGTCAGCGTTCCTTTCATTGCAAAAGACTTTGCGATTGCAACACCAGACATGGGGAATATCAACACATATATCCCTAAATTCGACTTCAGTTACTTCACAACCATCTCAATGTTGGTTTTTGCTGTTGGTGGTGCCGAAAAAATCTCGCCTTATGTCAACCAAATGAAGAATCCTGCACGTGAATTTCCAAAAGCAATGTTTATGCTTGCTGCTATGGTAGGTGTCTGTGCTGTTCTTGGTTCAGTTGCGATGGGTATGCTCTTTACAAGTGGTAACCTGCCTGATGACCTCATGGCCAATGGTGCCTATGCAGCCTTTCAAATGCTTGGCGAACACTATGGCATCGGCAATAGCCTGATGTATGTTTATGCCTTTACACAAGGTATCGGTCAAATTGCTGCGCTTGCCTTTTCGATTGATGCACCATTGCGTATTTTGCTTGCTGACGCAGACCCACAATTTGTTCCAGCTTGGCTACGTAAAACAACTGCGAAGGGAACATTGATCAATGGTTTCGTCTTGACAGGAATTTTGGTAAGTATCGTTATTTTGATGCCTTTGCTTGGAATTGGTAATATGAACGAATTGGTCAAATGGCTGACAAACTTAAACTCAGTCGTGATGCCAATGCGTTACATGTGGGTATTCTTTGCCTTCATCATGCTTAACCGTGCAATTAAACACTTTACTTCTGAGTACAAATTTATCAAGCAAAAACGCTTGGCGATGTTTGCAGGTATCTGGTGTTTCTTGTTCACTTTAATAGCATGTGTCCTTGGTATGGTACCAAAAGTTGATTTTGCTACCGACCCATCTGCTTGGTGGTTCCAATTGACTTCCAATATCTTGACACCAGTTGTCTTGATTCTTCTTGGGATGCTTCTTCCGTTTATTGCACGTCGTGAGCAAAAAAAGTCAAATGATTTAGTCTAAAAAGTAGTATAATAGAATGAGTAGTTTCGGGAGAAATTGCTCATTTTTTGATACGCTACCCTCATTGCCCCTAAAGGGTCTAATGAGGAACGTCAAGCTTTATCAGGCTTGTCTGCATGATATCCTCTTCATTGTGATTAAGAGGATGAATTGCGAAATTTTAGATAAAATAGAGATAGGAGTGATGACAGATGAATAATCCAAAACCACAAGAGTGGCTTGCTTCAGATTTGGAACAAGGTTATGTTTCAGATTATAAGCCTTTCAATTTCGTTGATGGTGAAGGTGTACGTTGCTCGCTTTACTTATCCGGCTGTAAATTCCACTGCGAAGGGTGCTATAATCAAGCAACCTGGAATTTTCGTTACGGTATTCCATATACAAAGGAATTAGAAGAAAGGATCATGTCAGACTTGAGCCAATCTTATGTTCAAGGCTTGACATTACTAGGCGGTAAGCCTTTCCTCAACACTGGTGTAGCTTTACCGCTTGTCAAGCGTATACGCGAAGAGCTGCCTGAAAAGGACATCTGGTCTTGGACGGGTTACACTTGGGAAGAGCTTTTACAAGAAGATGAAACTAAACTTGAACTTTTGCGAAATATCGATATACTTGTTGATGGACGTTTTAAACTTAGCAAGAAAAACTTATTGCTCCAATTTAGAGGTTCTTCAAATCAAAGGATTATCGATGTGAAAAAGTCCTTAGCTGAAAATCGAGTAGTTATCTGGGAAAAGCTCAATGACGGCAAGGCAGCTGTGGAACAAATTCATAAGGAAAAGTTAATATGAAAACTGTGTTAGTAATTTGTGAATCAGGCTATTGGCATGATTTACGTGAAGGGTTAGCGGCTGTAGAAATCGGTTTTCTCGGTTTTGATAAGAAAAAGCCCAAGCGTTCAGAAATTGACCAATTAGTGGCGCAAGCGGACTTTGTGATGATTCGGAACCTCAATGTCGCTCATGCTTCAGTACGATTTGCAAAGGAAGCAGCAAAAGCAAGTGATACGCCTTTCTGGATAGGCAGTAATTTTGGTGTAGAAAAGATTATTGAAAAGCTTAGGTTTGCCTTTCCGGAAATGAAGTTGGCTGAAAAAGCTATGAAACCAAAAGTCTCAAAGAAAAAAAGCTCTCAACAAAAGTTGAGTGAGCCTACTATACGCGACTTTAAGGGGAATTATCAGCTTCCTAAAAAAGCAAAAAATCTTGCCTTGAAAACGGCTCTGAAGGACTTTAAAGTTACGGAAGAGGAAGTTGATTTTGCAAAAATATTTAAGCCTTGACATTAGGGCTTTTTTTGTAAAAATGAGAGATAGCGAAAATGCAAGTCATTTGGTATAATTAGTTTTATGAATAAAATCCTCGAAGTAGAAAATCTAACTTTCAAATATGAAGAAAATCAAGAAGCGCCCACCTTAGATGGGGTATCTTTTGCTGTCCAATCAGGAGAGTGGGTTTCTATCATTGGTCAAAATGGTTCGGGAAAATCAACAACAGCTCGCGCTATTGATGGATTACTTGAAAATGTATCAGGAAATATAAAAATTGATGGCCAAATTTTAAGTGCGGAGAACGTTTGGGCACTTCGTCAAAAAATAGGCATGGTTTTCCAAAACCCTGATAATCAATTTGTTGGAGCAACTGTCGAGGATGATGTTGCCTTTGGAATGGAAAATCAGGGGATTCCGCGTGAGGAGATGATTTTGCGTGTGGATCAGGCTTTAAAACAAGTCAATATGCTGGAGTTTAAAGGCAAGGAACCTGCGCGATTATCTGGAGGGCAAAAACAACGTGTTGCTATTGCAGGGATTATCGCATTACGTCCAGAAATTATTATCCTTGATGAGGCAACTTCCATGCTTGATCCGACAGGACGTGCGGAAATCATGCGCGTAATCCGTGAGATTAAGGCAGAATATAATCTGACAGTACTCTCAATTACCCATGACCTTGATGAAGCTACCCTTTCTGATCGTGTATTGGTCATGCGTGCGGGTAAAATTATCAAATCTGCCAAGCCAGAGGAACTTTTTGGTTCTGGTGAGGATATGATTAATTTTGGTTTAGACATGCCTTTCACATCGAACTTAGCCGAGGATTTACGAGCGGACTTTAACTTGCCAGAAAAATATTTAAATGAAGAAGAACTGGCAAAACTCTTAGCAGAAAGACTGAGAAAATGATTAAATTTGATAAGGTAAATTTCACTTACCAACCGAATACTCCTTTTGCGAGTCGAGCGCTCTTTGACATCAATTTAGAGGTGGCAGAAGGAAGTTATACTGCACTTATTGGCCATACAGGTTCAGGAAAATCAACACTATTACAACACCTTAATGGCTTGCTGCAACCCACAGAAGGTAAGGTTAATATTGACGATATTGTTATTCAGGCCAGCAGTAAGCAAAAAGAAATTAAACCGGCACGTAAAAAAGTGGGGGTTGTTTTCCAGTTTCCAGAAAGTCAGCTTTTTGAAGAAACGGTTTTGAAGGATGTTGCTTTTGGTCCTCAAAACTTTGGTGTTTCACAAAAAGAGGCGCTTAAAATTGCGCGTGAAAAACTCGAGCTTGTTGGTTTAGCAGAAAAAAACTTTGAAAAATCACCCTTTGAATTATCAGGCGGACAAATGCGTCGCGTTGCCATTGCTGGGATTTTAGCAATGGAGCCCAAAGTGCTCGTTCTTGATGAACCGACAGCTGGTTTGGACCCTAAAGCACGTATTGAGATGATGGAGCTCTTTAGTCATCTGCATCAGGAAGGTCAGACAGTTGTTTTGGTTACACATAATATGGATGATGTGGCTGAATATGCGGACAAGGTATACCTTTTAGAAAAAGGACGTGTTATTTCATCAGGCACACCTCAAGATGTTTTTCAAGATGTTGACTTCTTGATGCGACATGAGCTTGGCGTACCTAAAACAACGGAATTTGCCGTAAAGTTAGAGCAACGAGGCATTGCCTTTGACCGTTTACCAATCAAACGTCAAGAGTTGATTCAAATGCTGAAGGAGGCGAAAAAATAGAATGCAAAATATGCTCATGGGACGTTATATTCCCGGAAATTCGCTGATTCATCGCTTGGATCCTCGCAGTAAACTTTTAGTCATGTTTATTTTTGTTATCGTGATTTTCTTTGCACATGACTGGTTAGGCTATTTACTCTTAATTCTTTATACTTTCGCCGGTGTACTTTTATCAGGAATTTCTATTTCTTATTTCCTTAAAGGCTTAAGACCGATGATTGGCTTGATTTTATTTACCGTTATTTTTCAGATGCTGTTTACACCTGGAGAACATATTATTTTTCAATTTTGGATATTGAAGATTTCAACAGAGAGCTTGATTAACGCGCTCTATATCTTTTTTCGGTTTGTGCTGATTATTTTTATGTCAACAGTGCTTACGTTAACCACTCCGCCGTTAACATTGGCAGATGGTATTGAAACTGGATTAGCGCCGTTGAAGAAAATCAAGGTTCCAGTACATGAATTAGGTCTTATGCTTTCGATTTCACTTCGCTTTATTCCAACATTGATGGACGATACAACCATGATTATGAATGCCCAAAAGGCACGAGGTATGGATTTTGGTGAAGGGAATCTCTTGCAAAAAGTTCGCTCAATTATCCCAATATTGATTCCACTCTTTGTTTCGAGCTTCCGTCGTGCAGAAGATTTAGCAGTTGCCATGGAGTCACGAGGTTATCAAGGAGGCGATGGACGCAGTAAATATCGTCAGCTCAAATGGTCAAAAAATGATTTTATTTTATTATCGAGCATTTTTATATTGGCAGCTGTTTTACTCACATGGAATGTCTTTAACCACTAATCATAGAGCAATTCTTATAGAAAAACTGAATAATTTCAGTTTTTTTTGTTTATTTATGAGTTTATTCTTGCATTCGTAAAATTGATTTGCTATAATAGTCAGGTAGTTAAGAAAAGCACCCGTGGCTCAACTGGATAGAGTACCTGACTACGAATCAGGCGGTTGCAGGTTCGAATCCTGCCGGGTGCATAATAATCAATTCGGGCTTGCCCGTTTTATTATTGTAAAAAATTTTCATACCTTCGGGAAGTAGCTCAGCTTGGTAGAGTACTTGGTTTGGGACCAAGGTGTCGCAGGTTCGAATCCTGTCTTCCCGATTACCGACTAACCCTAACTCATCTTTCGTGGATGAGTTTTTTTGTTGGAAATAAAAAGAGCCTTGCATTGTGGCTGAACTCATTAAGTTAAATAATAGACTCTTCGGAGTCTATTTTTGTTTTGTCCTAAATTATCAGTAATCCGGTCATTCTAGAAGCAGCACATTAAAAAATGGACTTTCTGCTTTTTTTGTTATATATCACGTTTTTTTACGAATAATAGTGTAGGCATAAATAAAAATTATTTGAAAAGAGGAAACGCATGAAGAGGAAAAAACTAAGAAAGTCTTTTAGAATGATGAGCATTGCTTTGTTAGCTTTAGGAGATTGGCCAGTCAAATCTTTTGAGGGTTCGAAAGGAAAAATGCATAATCTATCAAAAAGTATTATAAATAGACCCTTAGAGAAAAAGAACTACATGAAATGAGGCTTTTTTGAAAAAAAGAATTTTAAAATTTAATCTTGCTATTCTTCTACTCAGCATTTTATTTGGAATGTTTATTTTTCAGGTAGAGCAATATTCAAGAGATAAGGTGACAGACTTTTTTAGGTATACGGACAGTTATTCTCCTGTAAAAAAACCTAAAAAAATAACCAGTAAAGAAGAGAATGATAGAGCAATTGATATTATAGAAAAAATTTCAAAACAGGAGGGATTATTTACGCTCTACAAAGTTGTAGACCAAGGGTACTTTATCAAAGAAGGGATTAATTTTAAGTTCTTAGAAAAAGCAGAGATAACCTTGTATGCACCTCAGACACATCAAAAAAGCGTGTACACTCCTCCGTTGAGTAAATCAGTCTTAACTATAGACAGTATAGATAATTTAAAAAACAAAAATGAATTTGAGTGGCAAGTTTTTATAAAAACAGAGGATAAAAATAAATATAAAGATACGGTAGAACAGATAAAAAACGCTTATAACAAAGCTTTTGATCAGAACTATACTTATAAAGATTTTTCGGATTTTGAAAAAAGTGAAAATTACGACTTAGTATCAGGTCGGGATATTTACAATATTTCAAGCTATTTAAAGATTGGCATAGCCTTTTTTATAGTGATGTTAAGTTTTTGGATTTTTTCGGTTCATAAAAAAATTCATATTTTACGACAAAATGGCTATTCTATCGTAGCGAGTATCAATAACTTTATCGGCAAGGGGTATGCAACTTGTATTTTTGCATCCATTGCTTTACTTACCTATTTATTAGGAAGCATTTCACGCATCTATTGTGTCAATTTTATGATCAACATTGGTCTCCTCCTATCCTTGAGTTATATTTGGTTGATGATGATGGTTTATGTCGTGGAAAAGTTAAGTCGGAGAAAAAAAGAGAGTAAAAATAAAGGAGAAAAGTTATTTATCAATGTATTGCCAACAGCGATAAAACTTATTTTTCTGATGATGTTAGTCGTAATGCACCTAGATTTAGCAAGGATTATGTATCAAGCCTCCAATATCACCTTTAATAGTGAAGTGCCTAAAAAAATAAGTGAAGATAACTATCATGTTTTTTACCCCGTTGTTGTGGGAAAAAATCAACTTGAATTTACCTATGACAAGGATTCTAGAGCAGAAGAAGAGGAGGAAATTTATCGCTATTTAAACCAAAAGGGAAGCTTGCTGGTAAGTATACAACATTATAATACAAAAGAGAACGAAGTATTTGGGAGAGAGATACAACTCAACCCTAATTATTTAAAAAAATTCGAGATTTTAGATGAAAATAATCAGAGAGTCCTTATAGAAGAAAGTGAAGAAAAAAGAATATTACTCATTCCCGAAAGATTCAAGGGAAGTGATGACTTAAAGAAGATAGAAGAATACTATTTTAAAGACTTACTCCAATTTGAGGATAAATTAACGGAGATTATCTATATCAAAGATAAACAACCTGTCTATAGTTTTGTTCCCAATAAGCCATGGATTGATGACTATCCTATTTTAGATATTTTAACACTCAAAAACAGCGACAGTTGGAACAGGAACATTTTTAGTGGTGCTATGTATCCGCCAATCAAAATAAAAACAGCTGGGCAGTCAAGTGAAAAGCTTGGCGGGCTTTTAGAGAAAAACAGGCTGACGGATAATTTACCTTCTTTTGTCCCCTATGAAAAGTCAGAGATTACGCTAATAAAAAGCCTGTCCGGTTCAGTCGGATATTTATTAATCAGCTCCTTATTGACTGTATTTGTCTTTTCTATTGTTTGCTTACTTACGACGGCCTATTTTTTCCAGTATCATAATAAAAAATTTTATTTGCTAAGGCTAAACGGTTATTCCTTTTTTGAGACTTATGCATCTGTCTTTTTGTTGTTGGTATTTGAACTAATGATGGGTTTATCTATAGCTGCATTCTTGTCTGAAATCAGCAAAGAATTTGTTATTAATATCTTTCTGGCCATGGTACTTAATGTCATTATAGTCAGTATAACTTTGTTTAGAGTTGAAAAAAGAAAGTCTAATTAAATCTTTAAAGGGGAAAGTGATGAATAAAAACGAAATAGTCTCTCTATCTAATGTCCAAAAAAAAATACAGGATAATCCCATTTTTTCAATTAATGCGTTTACTGTAAATAAGGGTGATTTTGTTACCATCAAAGGTGTGAGCGGCTCTGGAAAGACAACGCTGTTAAACATACTAGGGATGAACGACACGGTAAGTTCAGGAAAATATTTATTTGAAGGTGTTGAAACAGCAAAGCTGAAAGCAAAAGAAAAACTAAAAATAAAGAGAAATAAAATATCTTTTTTATTTCAAGACTTCGGTCTAGTTGAAGAAGAAACAATTAATTTTAATTTAGAAATAGGCTTAAAATATAGCAAATTAAGTAGGAAAGAGAAAGTAAAACAAAAAAAGGAGGCACTGAATGCGGTCAATTTAAATAAAAAACTATCCACAACGATTAGCAGTTTATCTGGAGGAGAGAAACAGCGCGTTGCACTCGCACGAATTATTTTAAAGCCCTCCATACTTATCTTAGCAGATGAACCCACAGGTTCTTTAGACTCACTAAATAGAGATATCGTTACGGATATTTTATTTCAACAAGCAATAGAAGGGAAAGCAGTAATCATTGTCACTCATGATGAGGAACTGGCAAAGAAAGGGAATAAAAGCATAGAGCTTTAATTTTGCGCTGCCCTTGTTTAAAATCAACCCTACACAAGATCATGAACAATCCTCGGCTTTAAAATTATCGGAGACACAGCAACATTGTATATAAAAAATATTTTGGAGGTAAATATGAAAAAAACGATATATTTAGCAACTTTAGTACTTTCTTTTGGACTGTTTGGAAGTTTATTGGGTGGTTCAGTTGCCTTTGCGGATAAGCAAGAGCCATATGGGGATATCACACACACATCAGATTCTGAGGGATATATCCATTTTGACCCTGAAGGTAATATTGTAGAAAGTAATTTAGGATCCAACACCAATAAGAAAGCAAGACCAGCTATTAATCATGCTTCAGGGAGATGGGTATATTTTTCTGACCTTTATGATTTGGGGAGAAGGAAAAGAGGACATTCTAACCATTACAGCTCTAAATATCAAAGACATGGTGCTAAAGCTCAAGTAGGTTCGGACACAAAAATAGCAAATGCTGGATTTAAAAAATGGGCACTTGCAACTGCTCACGGAAGAACTTTTGATACTTTTTCTTGTTGGTATAACCCAACAAACTGGTATTAATTTTTAAGGGGATTGTTCATGGTCTTCTGTAAGGTTGGTTTGAAAAAATAGCAATGGATAAAAAGCTGTTGTCTTCGGATAGCCGTTGAGTTGCGCTTGGTGAGGAGTTTTCGTAGATAGTTTTTTGCTCTTTAATTCCTCTAAAAAATTACATTTTCTTAACAAGCTCCTAAAGTCCCGCAAATTGTTAGGTGTGTAGAAGTACTTGAAGTATAATAGTGCATAACACTAAAAAAATTAGTGAATATATTACTTAAGGAAGATATTATATGGAAAAAGACTTGAAAAATGATGTCGGTTTTTTCGGAGCCTTATCTATCGTTGTCGGAACGGTTATTGGAGCAGGAGTATTCTTCAAAATTGCTGCGATGGTTGCAGTAACCCAATCTGCTTCGCTAACTTTGCTTGCTTGGGCAGTGGGTGGTATTTTAACGATTTGTGCGGGACTCAGTGTTGCTGAACTTGCAGCTGCCATTCCGGAAACAGGTGGTGCTGTAAAATATTTAGAGCGCAGTTATGGAAAACTAGTGGGCTTTCTTTTTGGCTGGGTACAAGTATTAATTTATAATCCTGGAAATATGGCAGCCTTGGGAATCATTTTTGCCACACAAGTTCTGAACTTGCTTGGCCTACCTCAAGGCTTATTATTACCTATCGCTATTGCCTCTATTTTAACTATCATGTCTATTAATCTATTGGGTTCACGTTTTACTTCACGTTTTCAGCAAGTGACTTCGATTTTAAAATTAATCCCAATCTTTTTGATTATTATTTTTGGTTTGACAACCAATTCGCAAGTGGATGTGCAGTTATTTCCGATTCAGGCGGGACAAAATATCGGATTCTTTGCCGGTCTTGGTGGTGCTTTGGTCGCGAGTTTGTTTGCCTTTGACGGCTGGATGAATGTAGGGAATATCGCGGGTGAGATGAAAAATCCGCAAAAACATTTGTCGAAAGTTATCACCATCGGTTTATTGGTTATTTCATTTATTTATATTGCCATTAGCTTAGGATTTTTGAAAGTTCTGCCTCTGGATCAGATTGCAGGAAATGCAAATACAGCTTCAGATGCTGCACAAAAATTATTTGGTGTAAATGGTGGTAAGCTCGTAACGATTGGGATTTTAGTTTCTGTTTATGGCACGCTCAATGGCTACACGATGACAGCAATTCGTGTGCCTTATGCTCTAGCTTTAGAAAACTCACTTCCTTTCTCAAAACACTTGAGTAAACTCAATAAAAATGCCATTCCCTTTGTTTCAACGGCCTTGGTTGGGAGTTTAGCTTGCATCTTTATGGCAGCAGGTTCCTTTGATATCCTGACAAATCTGGTCATCTTTGTAATGTGGTTTTTCTCCTTCTTGTTAATTCTTGCAGTATTTATCCTCCGCAAAAAGGAGCCAAACTTGCACCGCCCTTATAAAGTAGTCCTTTATCCAGTCCTCCCTGTCATTGGAATGTTGGGTGCCTTGTTTATCATGTGGACGACTATTACACAGCAGCCCGTTCTTGCGATGATTGGGATTGCTATTACGCTTGCCGGTATTCCTGTGTTTTATTACCAGACGAAAATGAAGCGAAGCAGCGATAGTATTGCAGCAGTTGTTAAAGTAAAATCTAAATAAGAAGAATACTATAAATGATTCACTTGTCATGTTGACAGTTTTTGATAATTTTGCTAAAATAGTAAAGTTGAATATAGCAGTCAGCTAGAAAACTCGTCAACATTTCCCTTGTTACGAAGTAACCGAAGCTGTAAGGCGAAAGTGAAATGCACGAATTCGAGGCTGTCAATATTCTTCAAAAAAATTTGAAGGAGACATTAACATGTCACGTTATACTGGTCCATCTTGGAAACAATCACGCCGTCTCGGCATTTCACTTACAGGTTCTGGTAAAGAACTTGCACGTCGTAACTACGTACCTGGTCAACACGGCCCTAACAACCGTTCAAAACTTTCTGAATACGGTTTGCAATTGGCTGAAAAACAAAAACTCCGTTTCACTTACGGTGTTTCTGAACGTCAATTCCGTAACTTGTTTGTAGCAGCTACACGTGTTAAAGAAGGAACTCTTGGTTTCAACTTCATGACTTTGCTTGAACAACGTTTGGATAACGTTGTATTCCGTCTTGGTCTTGCAACTACACGTCGTCAAGCACGTCAATTCGTAAACCACGGTCACATCCTCGTTGACGGCAAACGCGTTGATATCCCATCATACCGCGTAGCACCTGGTCAAGTTATTTCAGTTCGTGAAAAATCTATGAAAGTTCCTGCAATCCTTGAAGCTGTTGAAGCAACTAAAGGACGTCCAAACTTCGTATCATTCGATGCTGATAAACTTGAAGGTTCACTCGTTCGTCTTCCAGAACGCGATGAAATCAACACAGAAATCAACGAAGCACTTATCGTCGAATTCTACAACAAAATGATGTAATCTCGTTTCACACGAGTTATAACTCTAAGTCAGATTGACTTAGAGTTTTTTTGTTTAAGATTTACTTCATAAACTTTAGGTTCAGTTATACTTAATGAAAATAAAAAACACTGTTTGTCAGCGTTTTTATCGAACTGATATGGAAAGGAAAAATTAAATTAGTCTAGCTATGAAATAGTATTCCTAATTATACTGAAATTGATAGAGCTATTAAAACAATACTGGTATTAGAGTAATAAGCATTATCATGATAACTACGATATTAAAGAGTCTGTTAATACTCCGATCACTAAGTTTTCCACTAAGTAATGCGCCAAGATGTCCTCCAATAAATGCAGCAGGAATGATTACCCATAAGATGTTTAAATCATATGCAAATACATTCGAAAAAATTAAAGTTGTAGCTAAATTTGAAACTTGTGAGAACAAAATAGAAACGATAGAGTAGGTCGTTGCTTCTTTGATTTTTAGAGGGAAAATCAGTAAAAGAAGAGCGACATTGAAAGGACCTCCCCCAATTCCTAGAAATACAGATATGGTTCCAAGAGACAGTCCACATAAGAAATAAAGAGTATTGAGTTGTTTATTAAACTGAATGTTTAATCGTCCTAAGAGTAAAACGCCAGATAATAAAATAATTAGTAGGAAAGCTTGGAGTTGACCTGTATTTTCATTTCCAATAATTTTAAAAGAAAATTGCAAAACCCGCTGTCCGAGCATTCCGCCTAACACGGAACCGATAGACAAAAAAGTAACATTTCGAGCGTTAATTTTGATGCCGTTTTTAATTTGGCGCGCTGTTGAAGAAAGTGCCATAACAAGGACAGCCACGCTAGAATAAAATACGATTTCAGGCAGTGAGTGAAATCCAAGTAGGGACAGCAGGGGTTTGATGATTAATCCACCACCCATGCCACTGATTGCTCCAATCACATTTGCTATGATAATGATAAAAGGATAGAGAAAAAATTGTAAAATATTCATACGAACAGTATAACATAAAAAAACACCAAACGAAAATTAATTTCGTTTGGTGTTTTATTTTTAAATAATTGACAAATATTTTCGTTTTCGCTACAATGGGATTATCTAAAATATAAAAACGCTTTCAAAAGAAGGCGGAGGAGGAAATATGGATACACTTTCCATTGGAATCATCATTGTTCTTCTGGTCTATACAGCCATTGGTGTACTAGATCAGATTTCTATTCAAATCGGTCCTTACACGCCACTTTTTGCAGCTGCATTTACAGGGTTTGTTATGGGAGATCTTACAACAGGACTTCTGGTCGGTGCAACGCTACAGTTGATGACACTTGGAGTCGCAACTTATGGTGGGGCTACTGTTCCTGATTTTTTAAGCGGAGCTATTATGGGAACAGCCTATGCCATTCTTTCAGGTAAAGGTGTAGAATACGGCATTGGTATCGCTATTCCGATTGGACTTTTGCTCACACAAATGGATATTTTGGGTCGTATGGTTAATTTATTCTGGCAAAAGCGAGCAGCCAAATTTGCTGAAGTCGGCAATGCTCGGGGTGTGGAAATGAGCAACGTATTTGGAATGTTTTCGTGGACATTATCACGGATGATTCCAGTATTTATTGGTCTTTATTTCGGAGAGCATGTTGTTAATCTTATTAATGAAGCAATACCTGTTTGGGTAATGAATGGGCTAAAAGCGGCAGGAGCAATTCTTCCTGCTATGGGTATTGCAATTTTGCTTCACTACCTCCCGATTAAAAAATATTGGTCTTATTTT
Organism: Lactococcus formosensis; assembly: GCF_037892375.1. NCBI lineage: Bacteria > Bacillati > Bacillota > Bacilli > Lactobacillales > Streptococcaceae > Lactococcus > Lactococcus formosensis. Next base: position 900,886 of record NZ_CP141721.1, read on the forward strand.
ATTATCGGTTTTGCCTTAATGGCTTACTTTTCTGAGACATTTTCAGTGCTGGGAGTCGCTCTTATTGGACTTGCACTTGCTGGTATCGCGGTAATCAATCAACAAAATAAAGTGAAAGAAGCTGCAGCGCCACAACCTGTAGCTGCTACAGCTACAGGATCAGATTTATCTGATAATCTCTACGCAGATGAGGAGGTCAACTTCAATGACTGAACAATATAATAAACCAGAAATCACAAAAAAAGATTTAAAAAAAGTTTACATTCGCAATCTCTTTGGTTTCCAATGGGGATGGAATTATGAAAGTATGCAAGGTCTAGGCTATGCCTACACCATTATGCCAGCTTTACGTCGCCTTTATGGTAACAATAAAGAAAAAATGGCTAAAGCCTTGAAAACACATATTGGCTTCTTTAATACAACACCAGCCATGAGTCATCTGATTATTGGTGCGAATATAGCTATGGAAGAAGAACTCAATGAAACAGATGAAGAAGCAGTTATCGGTCTTAAAACGGGTTTAATGGGGCCATTTGCTGGTGTCGGGGATACGCTTTTTATTGCTATCTACCGTGCTGTGGTCTTTTCAATGGCGGCTTACTTAGCTCAAGCAGGACAAGTTGTTAGCTTAATTATTCCTTTGATTATTGGACTGGCTGTACTCGTCGTGCGCTGGAAATTCCTTCAGATTGGTTATGCACAAGGTAAAAAAATTGCTGTTGGTTTTGCATCACAAATGAAAGTCTTGACTGATGCAGCAGCTATTCTTGGTTTGACCGTGGTAGGGGGCTTAATTCCTTCTGTGATTACCTATAAACTTGAACTTTCCTATAAAATGGGCGAAGTAACAATGAATGTGCAAGAAATGTTGGATAAAATTCTACCAGGGCTTGTGCCACTTGCAATTGTCGGACTTAGCTACTGGCTTCTAGGTAAAAAGAAGATGAACTCTACACGCTTGATTTTTGTCCTGATTGCTTTGGGTATGATTTTAGGAAATTTACAGCCTATGTTAAATGCTGTTGGTAACCTCTTTAACTAGTAGAATTTTAATTGAAAGAAGAATGAGGAAATAGTAAAATGATTATACATGCAAGGGTAGATGAGCGTTTGATTCATGGGCAGGTTGCTGCCGTGTGGTCAAATGTAGTTAATGCAGAGCGACTCTATGTAGTAAATGATAGTGCATGGAATGATGAGATGGTTCTCGGTGCATTGCAGTTGGCAAAACCAGCGGGGAAAAAGTTAACTGTGTCAAGTATTCGCCGTGCAATTGTGAATTTTAAGGAAAATCGCTTTGGTGATGAACGTGTTTTTGTTTTGACAAAAACAATTGGAGATATGAAAGCTTTAGTTGATGCTGGACTACTGGACGAATTTAATGTGGGAAATATCTCGAAACAAGGCGAAGACTCTGTTCAGGTAAAAAAATCTGTCTTTTTATCTCCCCAAGATATAGAACAGCTCAAGGAACTAACAGAAAAAGGAACAAAAATTACTGCTCGTATGGTACCAGGTGAAAGTGATGCCTCCATTATGAGTATGATTGATGATAAATAGAAAAAGGAAATATTTATGAATATCAGAATGGAAATCAAGCAAAATTATGAAGCGCTCAACCAAAGTCAAAAAAGGGTGGCGGATACTTTTTTGCGACATCCTGATGTTCTGACGATGAGCATTGCTGAAATTGCAGCACAGTCGGATACATCTGCTTCCGCTATCACACGGTTTGTTCGTAAATTTGGCTATGATGGTTTGGATACATTTAGGATTGCCATGGCACAAAGTTCTCATACTGTGGCTTCAAGCGATATCATAGAGATTGATCCCATTGTCCAAAAAAATGATGACTTATCAATGATTATTGATAAGGTTGCTGTTATGCTCTCCACGACGGTTTCAGATACTGCTAATTTTCTAGATGAGAAAGTGATACAAGATGCTATTTTTGCTTTGAAAAAAGCGAGGAGAATTTATCTTATTGGTGTAGGTTCATCAGGTGTCATTGCTTATGATTTGGCTCACAAATTTAACCGTGCTGGTTTTCTGGCTTTGCATAGTTGGGATGGGCATATGGTGATGGAAAATTTGGCTTACCTCAATGAGCAAGATGTTGTTTTAAGTTTTTCTTACTCTGGAGAAACAAAAGAAGTGTTGGCTGCTTTAGATATTGCGCGTGAACGTGGTGCTCAATCTTATATTATTACTAAAAATCAGTCAGATGAACTGAGTGAGCGTGTGAGTGGTGTGATTGCGATCCCTACAACAGAGCACTTGTTACGGGTAGGCGCGATTGCTTCTTTTGAGTCATCATTTCAAGTAGCTACAGTGTTATATCTCGGTGTTATTGAAGAGATGATTGGACCGAAATTGACGGAGCGTATGAAGGAAACGGCTGAAAATATAAAAAAAATTAAATAAAGCGAGAAAAAATTGAATAAAATTGAGAATTTATCTACAGAAGGACGTAATCCGAATTCCATGAATTTAGACCAAGTTTCGACTTTAGAAATGGTTAAAATCATGAACAATGAAGATGCGAAAGTAGCAGCGGGGATTGCAGCTGTATTACCTGAAATTGCTCGAGCTATTGATCATGCTGCTGAACGTTTCGCGGCAGGCGGTCGTATCATTTATATAGGGGCAGGAACGAGTGGTCGGTTAGGACTTTTGGATGGTGTTGAATTAACGCCAACTTACAGCGTTCCCGCCACACGGGCTTTTGGAATTATCGCAGGAGGGGACGAAGCAGTTTACAAGGCTATTGAAGGTGCCGAAGACTCTCGTGAACTAGGATTAGCTGATATAAAAGCAGTTGAGCTAACGCCTCAAGATATATTGATTGGGTTATCTGCAAGTGGCCGGACGCCCTATGTTTTGGCAGCGTTGGAATATGCCAAAAAAGTGGGCGCACTGACGATTTCAGTATCTGCAAATCCAAACAGTGAAATGGCTGCCGTAGCTGATGTAGGGATAGATGTTGCTGTTGGTCCTGAAGTTATTACAGGTTCAACCCGTATGAAATCAGGAACTGCACAAAAGATGGTGCTCAATATGATTTCTTCAGGAATTATGGTTAAAACAGGTAAGGTTTACCAGAATTTGATGATTAACGTCCAAGCGACAAATGAGAAATTAGTGAATCGTGGGATTCGTATCGTTTCTCAGGCGACAGGCGTGAGTTTCGAAGAGGCAGAGAAGGTCTTTTACGAGTCTGGGGAGCGTGTTAATGTCGCAATTTTGATGCTGGAATTAAATGTTTCAAGCATTGAAGCTAAAAAGTTACTTAAGGAAAAAGATGGGAATATTGCCAATGTTATCCGAGAAAGCAAGTAATATTTTTAAAATGTTGGAAGCTGCAGTAGTTCGGGAAGATACACCTGGCTTTGCGGCTTTTTATATGGAAAATCAAGACAGTCAAACAGTATGTGGTGGGACAATAGATTATGATGAGGGAGTCACGTCATCGTCCCTTTATGACATGGCTAGCCTAACTAAAGCGGTCGGGACAACAACGCGTATCCTTCAACTCATAGACCGCGAAGAAATATCTCTTTCAGATTCGATTGGCCATTTTTTTCCTGTGCTTACAGAGTTGAAAATAACAATCGAAGACCTTCTCTTACATCGTGCGGGATTTCCTGCGGACTTCACAGATAAAACAGACTTTTCACAAGACTTTTTTTGGAACTTTTTGAAGAAAACTGACCTCCCTTTGCCTAATGAAAGGTACACGATTTACTCTGACATTGGTTATTTACTCCTGGGAGAAATCATTGAAAAAATAGACGGTTGTGGACTTGAGGAGAGTTTTCGCACTCATGTCTTTGAGCCTTTGGGTATGGTATCGACGACCTATTTTCCAAATGAAAGTTCTGCTGTACCGACAGAGATTACGCTATCTCGAGGTAAGATTAAAGGTATTGTTCACGATGGGAAAGCCTATCTCTGGGAAAAAGAAGCAGGTCATGCGGGACTTTTCAGCACGATTGGAGATTTAGAAACTTTTGTTAGAGCAGTTTTTTCAGGGGATATTTTATCTGATGAGCTGTTAACGACTTTGCAGACACTCGAGGTTTCGGGGCGGACACTAGGCTGGCTTTCTCGTGGTGCTGGGCAGCTCTATCATACAGGTTTTACGGGAGGTGTAATATGTTTAGATCTTTTACAGATGCGTGCTTTAGTTGTGCTGAGTAATCGAACATATCCTAATCGGGAAAACAAGAGTTATATTTGTGTTCGCCAAGATATAATAGAAAAATTTTTTGAAAGTGAGATTTAGGAAAGATTCCAAGATACTTTAGCTTTATGAGATAAAATAAAAAAATCTGCATTGAAGCAGATTTTTTATGACCGAATTTCCATAATATCCTCAAGCCCCAAACGAAAGCTTGGTTGGCCAGTTTCCTCAGAAGTTCCAAAAGGGATGATGAGTTCTGGACGGTATTTTTTATCGACGTTGAGAATCTCATTGATTTTTTCTGTGCGTTTATAGCCAAGGACAACATTGGCCTTATAACCTTTATCATAGATGGCATAGAGCAAGTTCATTGTGACAAGGCCAGTTGTCATAGACATATAGGTATTGAGATATTCAGAATCAAAGCTATTTACATAAGCTTGATAGCGTTGGGTCAAACGTTCAATGTCAAGACTTGACAGCTCGTCACTTCCACGCTCGCTAATAAGTCTAAGGCGTTCGGCATATTGACTGTCCGCAAAAATCATGATCAAGCCACCTGCTGTTTCAATCTGCTCATGGTTTGAAGGATTGACTTCTTTTAAAAGTTCGGCTTTGGCTTCAGTTGAATCAATAACGACAAAGTGCCAACTTTGTATATTGATGCCTGAAGGGGCTAAACGGGCTATTTTAATAATGTCTTTAATCTCTTCGAGAGGGACTTTCTTTTTATCAAACTTTTTGACCGCATGGCGTGAGTGAGCTAATTTTAAATATTCCATTTCTTTCGCTTTCTACTTTTTACTAGAGCTATTTTAGCAAATAAACATCGAAATCACATGAATTGAAAATGAGGATAATATGGTAAAATGGAAGAATGGAAAATACGAAAAAAATAGCTGAATTGCTAAACATTAAAAGTTCACAAGTTCAAAAAGTACTTGAACTTACAGCAGAAGGTAACACAGTACCTTTTATTGCCCGTTATCGTAAAGAAGCTACAGGAAGCTTAGACGAAGTTGAAATCAAAAAAATTATTGACGAAAATGACAGCCTGACAAAACTTTCGGATCGTAAAACAGCGGTTCTGTCCAAGATTGAGGAGCAAGGAAAATTAACGGATGCGCTTAAGACTCAAATAGCAGCGGCTGAGAAGCTGTCCGAAGTTGAAGACCTTTATCTTCCTTATAAAGAAAAACGTCGCACAAAAGCCACAGTGGCGAAAGAAAACGGTCTCTTCCCTCTTGCGCAACTCATTGTTAAAAATACACCAAGTCTTGAAGAAGAAGCAGAGAAGTATACGAATGAAACTTTCGCTACGGCAGCAAAGGCACTTCAAGGTGCGATGGATATTCTGGCAGAGGCGATCTCTGAGGATGCTAAATTGCGGAGCTGGCTTTTGAGTGAAGTGAAACAAAACAGTCTCTTAGAAAGTCGTCTGAAAGAGCAAAGCCTTGATGAGAAAAAAGTGTTCCAAATTTATTATGAATTTGCGGAGAAAATCTCTGAACTTCCAAACCACCGTGTGCTTGCTTTAAATCGTGGCGAAAAGATGGGCGTTCTTTCTGTGAAATTTGAACATAATGAAGATAAGATTTTACGCTTTTTTGAAAATCGTTTTGCTGCGCGAAACAACAAATATATGAGTTTAGCTATTAAAGAAGCAGTGAAGAAAAAGCTGCTTCCAGCGATGGAACGTGCAGTGCGTGCCGAATTAACAGAAAAAGCTGAAGATGCAGCTATCGAAGTGTTTGGTGAAAATTTGAAAAACCTGCTCTTGGTGGCACCGCTTAAAGGGCGTACAGTGATGGGCTTTGACCCTGCTTATCGTACAGGAGCAAAGCTTGCCATTGTTGATGCGACAGGTAAACTCTTGACGACAACTGTCATCTACCCCGTAAAACCTGCCAATGCGAGTCAAATCGCCCAAGCCAAGAAGGATTTAGCAGCGCTTATTTCTAAATATAAGGTTGATATGATAGCTATTGGTAATGGAACAGCCAGTCGTGAATCCGAAGCATTTGTGGCCGAAGTCTTAAAAGAAAATAGCCTGTCTGATGTCTTTTATGTCATCGTGAGTGAATCTGGGGCTTCTGTTTACTCGGCTTCAGAGTTGGCGCGTGAAGAGTTTCCGGACTTGACGGTAGAAAAGCGTTCGGCTATTTCCATTGCAAGAAGGCTGCAAGATCCTCTGGCTGAGTTAGTGAAAATAGAACCAAAAGCTATTGGTGTAGGGCAATATCAACATGATGTTGCAGAGAAGAAACTTACCGAAAACTTGGACTTTGTTGTCGAAACTGTGGTCAACCAAGTTGGTGTCAATGTAAATACAGCCAGCCCTGCGCTTCTTTCACATGTTGCTGGTTTTAACAAAACCTTAGCCAATAATGTCGTAAAATTTCGCGAGGAAAATGGAGCGCTCGCGAGCCGTGTACAGTTGAAAAAAGTCCCTCGTTTAGGTGCGAAAGCTTTTGAGCAGGCAGCGGGTTTCCTTCGTATTCCTGATGCAAAGAACTTTCTTGATAACACTGGAGTCCATCCAGAGTCATATAAGGTGGTCGAAAAATTACTTGAAACACTTAATATAGCTTCTCTCGATGCGAATTCCGCAGCAATTTTGAAAAAAGTAAATATTGTGGAAATGTCAGAAAAACTTGGTGTTGGTCGCGAAACGTTGACAGATATTATTGCTGATTTGACAAAACCAGGACGTGATTTACGTGACAATTTTGATGCACCAATCTTACGTCAAGATGTTCTTTCCGCGAGCGATTTACGTGTGGGCCAAAAACTTGAAGGAGCAGTGCGTAACGTTGTCGATTTTGGTGCCTTTGTGGATATTGGTATTAAAAATGACGGATTGATTCACGTTTCTGACTTGAGTAAAAACTTTGTGAAAAATCCTCATGAAGTTGTTGCTGTTGGACAAATCGTAACTGTTTGGGTAAAATCCATTGACCAAGAGCGCGGTAAGATTAATTTAACTTTGGTTGAGCCACGTGAACAATGAGGAATTAACAGACCATGTGCGTCAACTTTCTGTAGAGAAATTTGCGCGTCCATTTCTGCATACTGCCCAGTGGAATAGTCGTCTACGCAGTACGGGAGGCCGCTTTTTTCCTAAGGATATGCATTTGGATTTTAACCCTAAAATGGCAAAACGAGCAGAGTTTGATGGTATTATTCTCCATGAGCTGGTTCATTATCATCTCTATGCCCAGCAAAGAGGTTATAAGCATAAGGACAAGGAGTTTAAGGCATTACTTGCTCAAGTAGGAGGTTTGCGTTATGCTCCAGCGATAGGAGAAGCTAAACATATTTATGTGTGCCAAAGCTGTCAGCAGCTTTATCAACGTCAACGTAAAATTGATACAAAAAAATACGCCTGTGGCAAATGCCGAGGCAAACTAAAAGAACAAGGATAACTTCTTGTTCTTTTTTCTTTGCTCTTTTTAGTGTTAATTTTCTTTTTTTCTCGTATTAGTTAGTGAAGGATTTATCACGATTTTTAAGGAGAGAGACGATTGAAAAGTAAAAAAAAGATGATGATGTTTTTAGGATTAAGTTTGCTACAAATACTTATTGCTGTGTTTATAGTTGTGAAAAGAGAGGACTTTATTTATCTATTACCCGCAAAAGAGCCACAAGTATTAAGAGATTTAGCCTATGACAAGGACAAACGCTTGGGCTACACCATTCACATCAAAGAAGAAGGAAAGTTGGTGCCCTATCTGGTGCTCACGAAAAATTACATTAATCAAGGCAATGTCTTGTTGCTTCGCAAATACCTGCTAGATCCACCCATGTCTTTTCGAGATGGTTGGAAGGAAGCTTATTATGGCCACAGTATACCGGATGCCTTTATGCACAAGGACTTTATCAAGCGTTTGTCTAAAGGTATACAAGAAAATATTCCTCTCACAGAGCTAGGGATAAAGCCTTCAGAAGAAAATGCAGGAACGGGGCACATAGAAAAAATAAAGCGGCAACTTTTCTTGCTTTCGGACGTTGATGTAGGGAATTATAAGCATAGAGTTCGTTTTGAAGATGACCGTAACTTACTGTATTTTAAACGAAAAGGTGGAGTAAAAGAGGACAGGTTAGCTTATTCAGATGGGGATTCTACCCCTTACAGTTGGTGGCTCCGTACTGCCTTTGCGACGGATTCTGCAGTAGCAAAGGTCATTAATTATGAAGGTAAGTTTGGAGGAAATGGTGTTGCCTACATCTCTTATGTCCGCCCAGCTTTCACGCTTCCACCAGAAACAGAGGTAGAGAAAAAAGAGAGCGATGGGCAGACAATATATGTGCTTAAGACAGATAAATAAAGGAGAAGAAGATGTTTAAAAATTTATGTTTATTGTTATTTGTGCTGTGTCAACCCATATTTTTTGGTACACGTGTATCTGCTACAGCAGTGAAAGATTTGGATTTAAGTATCAGTTTATCAGAAGTTCAAAGACAAAAGATAAGCTTTGAAGCTCCCGATGACAGTAAAAGAAATCAGTACAGCATTTTTCTGATGGATAGCTCCAGAAGTATGGGTGGAAGAAGCGTCAAGCAGACCAAAGATATGGTTGGCAAGTTTGTAAAAGAGTCGGGTGCGTCCAAGCAGGAGCACCACATTGCTCTTGTGAGTTTTGGAGATGAGGCAACTCTGCTTCAAGCTTTTACTCCCGATGATAAACAACTGTTGTCCGCTTTGGAAAAGATAGAAACGCAAGGGAAGACCAACTTATACAGTGGTTTGAAACGTGCAGAGCAGCTCTTGCAAGAAGTCAATGATGCTGGGCAAAAAAATATCTTCATCATCAGTGACCGGACACCAACCACGGGTGAAAAAGTAAATACAGGAAAGTATGGAAACAAAGACATCTACAGCTATCAGTTTGCCAATGCGGCGGATAATCTGGCGCAAAAGATGAAAGAAGAACAACAGATAAGCTTTCGGACTTTCGTATTTATGGATAAGATTGCGGATTCGACCAAAGCATTTGCCCGAACCTTTTTCCAAAATATCCAAACAGATGGTGCCTTTGATTTTAAAGATGTACAAGATATGGATTTTGTTTTTAAAAGTAAGGAGGCAGGCAAGGGGTTTCAATCAGGGACTTTTAACTATGGTTCCGTACCTTCTGGAAAAGACGGCAAGGATTCCCAAGCCGTCTACCACTACAGTGATTCTTATTTTGAGCAGAGTGCCTATGCTTATCGCAAGGAAAAAAATCGTCCTTATGACCCACGACTAGCGACCATGTCCCTCAATCTAGAGCTGGCTGCTTGGTCCAGTATCCAGGAAAAAAACTATCTTTTAAAAAATAGAAATGCGAAGCAGCTGCTGGAAGAAATCGGTTTTGAAAAATTCAAGGCTAACCAGCATTTTCAAGAAAGACCCTCGAAAGACTCGATTGGTGCGGTCATTGCCCAGAAAAAACTGACGGTCAAAGAAGAGGACTACACCTTGATAGCTCTAGCCATCCGAGGAGGGGGTTACGAAGCAGAGTGGGCCAGCAACCTGACTCTGGGATGGTCAGGCGAGCATCAAGGTTTTAGAGAAGCCAGTGAAAAAGTGCTGACTTTCTTAGACCAATACTTGAAAGAACACAAGGTGACAGGCAAGATAAAGCTCTGGATTAATGGCTATAGCCGTGCGGCCGCAGTGACAAACCTGACGGCTGGCGCTTTAAACAAGGGACGTAAGCTAGCCAGTGGTAAACTCAAAGCAGAAGAAATGTATGCTTTCTGCTTTGAAGCACCTGCGGGGACTTTGAAGGGAACAGGGAATGACGATAAGCGACACGATAATATTGTCAATATTATTAATGTAAATGATGTGGTGACTAAAGTTGGACCGGAGGTCTATCCGTTTGAGTTTGCGCGTTATGGAAAAGATGCACGTTTACCTGATAGGAGCACTGTTTCAACGGTGGCTTATGAAGTTGCCAAAAAGCGAATGGAAGGGGAACTGAAAAAGTTAGATTCTAACTTAATCTATAAACTCGAAGAATTTCGTGCTAAAAAGGTTAGTATACTGGATATTTTTGACGGTCTGATTGTGGATGACCCAAAGGGGAAAGAGATGAACGAATCTCTAGACGATATCATCAGCACCTTTGCGATCGAGCGGATAAAGAACAGAGATAAGTATACCAACAAACATCAAGAAGATATGAGAGTACTGGCGGAACTCTATTTCACCACACGGGAGGAAGAGAGGAAAGAACTTTTACATAGTTTGGTGAAAAACTTTATCGTTTCACGTTTATTGGGCACCCCGATAAAAGAAATCAACAATCTGGTGGAAGGGAGCTTGCGAAAGATAGGTTTAGCAGGTCAGTCAGGGGTCAAGGTGGAGTCCTTAGTCAATACTGTCAAAGAGTTATTACTTGAATTTGCGGTTTCACACCCCAATCTCTCAGTGACCCTTGTATCAAACTTAGCCCCAGTTGCCCAAGCCCATCATCCTGACCTTTGCCTCGCATGGTTGAGGGCGCAGGATGAAAATTATCAGAAGGAAAAGATTGAGGCTCCTGAGCCAAGCAAAACCTCAAAACTCCTCCTAATAGCAGGAGATGTAGACATCAAGGTAAAACGTGAAACAGGAGAAATGGAGGAGTATTCGACGGATGAAGTCATGGAGCTTTCCACTTCAGCAGCAGAAGATACGACGGTCCTTGTCCAAGCCAGTGAGGCGACAAAGGTGGATTATACGGTACAGACCATTGACAACACGGACGGAAGTGTGATGCTTACAGAAGAGTTTGAGGATTTAGAGATAGGAGCGGGTGAAAAAATTGAGATAAATCTTTATAAGGAATCAGAAAATAAAGCTACAGAACTCGTCAAGGCTGGAGAACAGTTAACCGCAGAGACGAGTGGTAAAGAAGAGGCATCAAAATATTATGCGACAAAGATTAAAGTAGAAGACGAAAAACTAGGCTCTACTCTAGGAGGCGGAATGACTCGCTTTGCAAACTATTCGCCCTTATATGCTCTTCCACGAGAAAATGCGGAGTTTGTGGGTTGGTACAAAGGAGATGTGCTTTTATCTTCGGAAAACACTTACCAGCACCAAGTAAAAGCTGAGGAGGAACTTGTTGCGAAGTTCAGAGAGGTAAAGTCACATGACCAATAAAAAATTATTTTTACTTATTGCTTCACTTTTCCTAACTATTGTTCTCTCAATTGTCCTCATAAAGAGAGAGGAACTCGTGTATTTACTTCCTGCAAAAGAACCCCAAATCCTAAGAGATATAGCCTATGACAAGGATAAGCGTTTGGGTTATACCGTTCATATTAAGGAAAATGAGAAGCTAGTGCCCTATCTGGTGCTCACGAAAAATTATATCGGACAAGGTAATGTTTTGCTTTTAAGAAAACACCTCGTAGATTCCCCCATGTCTTTTCGGGATGGTTGGGAAGAAGCCTACTACGGACATAGTATACCGGATGCCTTTATGCACAAGGACTTTATCAAGCGTTTGTCTAAAGGTATACAAGAAAATATTCCTCTTACAGAGTTGGGGATAAAACCCTCAGAAGAAAATGCAGGAATGGGGCATATAGAAAAAATAAAGCGGAAACTTTTCTTGCTTTCAGACATTGATGTAGGAAATTACAAGGGTAGAGTGCGTTTTGAAGATGACCGTAACTTAATGTATTTTAAGCGAAAAGGGGGAGTAAAGGAGGATAGGTTAGCTTATTTAGAAGGGGATTCTACCCCTTATAGCTGGTGGCTCCGTACGGCTTTTGCGACAGCCTCCACAGTAGTTAGCGCAGTTAACTACGAGGGAATGTTATCAGGCGGGGGCGTAGTCTACCCCGCTTATGTCCGCCCAGCCTTCACACTTCCACCAGAAACAGAGGTGGAGGAGAAAGAAATCAATGGGCATAAGGAATATGTGCTTAAAATAAATAAGTAAAGAGGTCGGGGTAAAAATTAACATTGGACGCCTTTCGCTTAAAGTTTTAAAAATAAAATCGCTCACCAATGCATGTAAGAATATCGTGTTCCAATATCTTTTTTCTTGACGAAAAAATTTGCATGTCGTAAGAAAAAAGCGTAAAATAGAAAAAATATATTTTTATGGGGGCTCTAATCTAATGCTTAATTCAGAAACCATTGCTTTAATGCCGAAAGTTGAACTTCATTGTCATCTTGATGGTTCACTCAGTTTGCCTTGTATTAAGCAGCTGGCTAATAACATAGGGTACGATTTAAATATGAGTGATGATGAAATACTGAATTGTGCACAAGCGCCAGAAACGACTCAAAGTCTTTTAGAATATCTGGAGCGTTTTGACTTCGTTCTTCCGTTACTACAAAGCTATACTAATCTTGAGCTGGCAGCTTATGATGTGGTTCGTCAAGCTGCTGAGGATAATGTCAAGTATATTGAAATTCGCTTTGCACCTGGTCAGCATCTGGAAAAAAATCTTGAACTTGAAGAAGCTGTAGAAGCTGTTATTGCTGGTGTTTCTCGTGGTGAAGAAGACTTTGATATTGTCGCAAATGTTCTCCTTTGTGGTCTTCGTCAGGTGCCAATCGAGCGTTTGGATAAGTTGGTTCCGCTTTTTGATGAGATAAACGATGAACATTTGGTTGGCTTTGATATGGCAGGCGATGAGGTAAACTACCCTCAAGTAAAATTTAAAAACTTGCTGGATAAGGTGACATGTCGTGGGGTACAAGTCACACTGCATGCGGGAGAATGCCCTGGCTGTGAACAAAACATTATTGATTCTGTCGAGATGGGAGCAACACGTTTGGGACATGGCATCATGACGAAAGAGCTTCCAGACTATCAACATATTTTGATAGAGTTGGGTATCGTTTTGGAAATGGCACCAACCAGTAATTTTCAAACAAAAGCTATCCGCCATCTTGAAGAATATCCTTTTTTAGAATTGTATAAGAAAGGTCTTCATGTAACCATAAATACTGACAATCGCACAGTAAGTAATACCAACTTGCAAAAGGAATATGAGAAAATTGCAGCGTGGTATGATTTTCAAGTGAGTGATTTTGAAAGAATCAATCATTATGCTATTGATGGTGCCTTTATTAGTGAGGAAGAAAAAGAAACTCTCCATCAGCGGTTTTCTATTGAGTATGCCCAAATAAAAAAAGCTGAGTAACATCAGCTCTTTTTAATGAAGCAAAAGAACGAAAGTAAAGAAAAGAAGAAAGCCACCAAAAAACAAGCTTATTACATCTTGTCTTCTTTCGTTTTTCTGAAAGGCATGATAAAGCAACAGTCCTATCAAACCACCAGAGGTATTTGTGATGATGTCGGTTATATCGGTGGCTCCGATGCCGAGAATAAATTGAAGAATTTCGACAAAAAGACTGACAAGGAAGATTGCCCCCCATTTTCCAAAAAAGCTCCGTTCTGAAAAGCGGCCCATAAAAAAACCGAAAGGGATAAAAATAAGGACATTAAAAAGGATTTCTAAACGTCCACCAGAAGCATCAAAAGGTGACACATTTAGGCTGCGGGAAGGGAATAAATGGGCTGTATTTATCGTATGTGCAATGTCAAATTTAAAAAGAATCCCCCAAAATAGAAATAGAAGATAATAAGCAAAGATAATTTTGGAGAATTTATACATGAAAGCCCTCAGATATTTAAACATTTTTTATCCTTAATTATAGTAAAATAACTGAAAATAAGCTTAATGCGCCTAGAATAGCAAATAAAAAACCACATCTTCTGATGTGGTTTTTGTATTATTTTTCATCAGGTGTCATAATCATCGGAACGATGAGTGGACGACGTTCAGTTTGCTTATAGAGGAAAGGAGCCAGTGCTTCACGCATCGCGCGTGCAACGACAGCTTCGTTAACATTTTCTGTATTGAGCATGGCTTCACGGATAGCGTTGAAAAGTACACGCTGACCGTTACGGATTAAATCCCCAGACTCTCGCATGTAGATAAATCCACGGCTTAACATATCAGGGCCTGCAAGGACTGTTTTATTTTTGAAATCTACAGTGGCAACAGCCAGGACAATACCATCTTCAGCAAGCTCATGACGGTCATGAAGCACTGCATTACCGACATCACCAATACCTGAACCGTCAACATAAGTATCCGCAGCAGGGAAATGATCAGCATAACGTGCTGAATCAGCAGTTAGGGCAAGAACATCACCATTTTCAAAAATGAAACAATTTTCTTTAGGGACACCAGTATCCTGGGCAAGTCCCGCATGAATTTTTAACATACGGTACTCACCATGAACAGGCATGAAGTATTTTGGTTTAATCAAACGGAGCATTAATTTTTGTTCCTGTTGACCTCCATGACCGGAAGTGTGAATGTTATTCATCTTACCATAAACTACGGTTGCGCCAGCTTCAGTGATTGTGTTGGCCAACTGGTTTACACCATGTGTGTTACCAGGGATTGCATTAGATGAGAAGACAACGGTGTCTCCCATTTGCAGTGTGATATGGCGGTGCATACCATTGGCGATACGGCTTAGAGCAGCCATTGGCTTACCTTGAGAACCTGTACACATAATGAGCAGTTCACTTGAATTGTATTGATTTACTTCATTTGGCTCAATGAAAGTCCCTTTAGGGGCTTTAATATATCCAAGTTCAAGGCCGTTAACGATAGCTTTTTCCATAGAGCGACCGAAGACAACAATCTTGCGTCCAGTTTTCACAGCGCCATCAACAGCTTGTTGTAAACGGAAAATATTTGAAGCAAAAGAGGCGAAAATAATGCGTCCTTCAATGCGCTCAAAAATCTTCATGATGTTTTGACCAACAACTTTTTCAGAGTGAGAGAAAATTGGAATTTCGGCATTGGTTGAGTCTGAGAGAAGAAGCAAAACGCCTTCTTCACCAAGAGCGGCCATGCGGTGCAAGTCAGCAGGTTCACCAACGGGTGTAAAGTCAAACTTGAAGTCACCTGTAGCTACAACCTTACCTTGAGGTGTTTCAACAACAATTCCCAAAGGTTCTGGAATGGAGTGGGTTGTGCGGAAGAAGTTAACACTTAAGTTGTTAAACTTAATTTCGCTATCTGCATGGATTTCAAAGAGTTTTGCATCACGCAAAAGACCATGTTCTTCCAATTTTCCACGAATTAAAGCAAGGGACAAAGGACCTGCATAGATAGGGATATTGGCCTGCTTAAGCAAAAAAGGGATACCACCGATGTGGTCTTCATGTCCGTGGGTAATGAAGAGACCCTTGATACGATCGATATTTTCGACAATGTAACTATAATCAGGGATAACATAATCGACACCCAAGAGGTCATCTTCTGGGAATTTTATACCGGCGTCGATGATGATAATTTCATCTTGATATTCGACACCATAGGTGTTTTTACCGATTTCGCCCAGTCCGCCAATGGCGTAAACTGCGACTTCTTCGGAGTTAATTTTTAATGGTTTAATCATTGTTTTCTTTCTATACATATTTGTATGACAAAATCACTTTAGAGTTGTGACTTTCGTCCCTTTCTAAAGTGTTTTGCAGTAAATCTTTTGATGATGCGGGTTGCAAGCATCTTCTTTTAATTAAAAGCTTGTAATTTCAAGGCCACCGTTTTCTTTTTCATATTCAACGGCTTCGTCTGATAGTGAATCGATAAATTCAACGTGATAGTCTGTGTTTGCAGCCAAAAGTTCGCGTGCTAAGATAACGCCTTCACGTGTATCTGTAACATCGAGGTCAAGGTAGAGAACCTTGGTTGTTTCACGACGTGGTGAACGAGTTTTGTCTTCTTGGTAAAATGCTTTGAAAATCATATTATATTTGAGCGAATAAAAATTCGCCTTCCTTTCTTTTGTTTCCGAGTGTTTCAGTTTTACAGTTACTTCCATTTTAGCATAAAATGGGAATAATGAAAAGTAAAGGTTTATAGAGCCAAAGCATTTACAGCAAGAAAAGCTTTTTCAAAGAAGTAAAAGACAGACAAAAAATTAAGCAAAATTAATGGTACTACTTTGTCATAACTAAATAAAAATTTAAAATAGCAAATCGAAAAATTTCAAGACATATAAAAAATGTTATAATAGATGCTATCGTATACTTCTAGATGTTAAAAAAGAGCTGTATGCTTTGGGCTGACTTGCGTAAGCGATAAGTTTAAAAATGCCTATCAAGCTGCAAGTATTAGGGTATAATAAAACAAGAAGAATGGAGAATATAATCTCGTGAAAATTTTAGCTTTTGACAGTTCGAGTAAGGCCTTGTCTGTGGCACTTGTCGATAATGATGTTTTGTTGGGAGAGATTACTCTAAATTTAAAGAAAAATCATAGCACTACTCTGATGACATCTGTTGACTTTCTGATGCACCAATCCGCAGTAGAAGCGAGTGAACTTGATCGTATTGTCGTAGCTCAAGGCCCTGGATCTTATACTGGTTTGCGCTTGGCAGCAACTGTCGGAAAGACACTTGCCTACAGTTTAAATAAGGAAATTGTTGGTGTTTCAAGTCTTTTTGCTATTGCGAGAAGACTGAAAACAGATCGAGCTATTGTTCCTGTGATGGATGCGCGTCGTGGTAATGCCTATGCTGCTCTTTACCAAGGGGAGGAAGAAATTGTTCCCGGACAGCATTGTGTCTTTCACGAATTCTTAGCCCACTTAGACAAGGATCTTCCGCTTGTGTTTACAGGTGAAACAGAAAACTTTGTGACTGAGATTGAGGCTGCAGGATTTACAAATTTTGAAATTATTGAAGACAGTTTAGATAAACTACCTTCAGCTTATCAAATCGCTCTATTTGGAAAAAAACTAGAACCTGTAGCGGTTCATGGCTTTGCTCCAAATTATTTGAAAAAAGTTGAAGCAGAAGAGAAATGGTTGGAGACACATGAAGAATCTGAAAACGCTACTGGCGAATATGTTCAAAGGATTTGAACCGCGTCGCTATCTGAATATGGATGAGGTAGATTTTAAGTCAAATATTGAGGGTGTAGATTATCGCTTGGCAGAGCGTAAAGATATTGTAGACATGCTCGCGATTGAGCGTGATGTCTATGATGGAGAAGTTCCGTGGACTTTTTCGCATTTTGAGCACGAGATTGTTCAAGATGAGAATGCTTTCTTTGTTTCGGCAGTAGTTAATAGTAAACTTATTGGTTTCATTGGAATCCGTCTTACTGAACGCGGGAAAGTCGTACATATCACGAATCTTGCAGTTGCTGTAGCCTATCAAGGAAAAGGAGTTGGGAGTAATCTCGTCAATCAAATGATTCGTCTGATGACACTTCTTGGTAAGCAACAGATGACGCTTGAAGTGCGTCGGGATAATACAAAAGCCCAAGGGCTTTACCGCCGTTTAGGTTTTTCAACAGGAAAGCTGATTTCTCACTATTATGAGGATGGTGGCGATGCTGTATGGATGTCGAGACAGTTGAGAACTGAACATGAAAATTAAACGATTTGATTCTGCAAGGTTAGATACGCGGGACATAGCTCTTAAACTAAAAGAAATTCTAGACCTTTGTTATGGAGAGTCACCTTGGTCTGAAGTTTATCTCCTTAGTAATCTGAAAAGGGATGTCTATTTTCTAGCAGAAGTAGATGATGAGATTGTTGGTTTTCTAGCAGTTCAAGTGGTCATGGAAGAAATGGAGATTACCAATCTTGCAGTGAAGCCAGAATTTCGAAGCAAAAAAATAGCAAGTGCCTTAATGGATCAAATCAATAACTTTTCTGGTACCCTTTTTTTAGAAGTAAGGAAATCCAACAAACTGGCGCAAAATCTCTATAAAAAATATAATTTCGAGGCTTTTTATACCCGAAAAAACTACTATTCGCACCCGACAGAAGATGCGATTCTAATGAGGAAGATACAATAAAATGAATGATAAATATATATTAGCTTTCGAAACCTCTTGTGATGAGACATCTGTCGCCGTTTTGAAAAATGGCACAGAACTTCTCTCTAATGTTATCGCAAGTCAGGTCAATAGCCATAAACGTTTTGGCGGAGTAGTCCCTGAGGTGGCTAGCCGACATCACGTGGAACAAATTACTGCTTGTATTGACGAAGCTCTAGAGCAAGCTGGAATTACTGCAAAAGAACTCTCAGCTGTAGCTGTAACAGAAGGTCCAGGACTTGTTGGGGCTTTACTTGTGGGTATCATGGCCGCTAAAACTTTTGCCTGGGCCAACAAGCTCCCATTAATCCCCGTTAATCATATGGCTGGTCATCTTATGGCTGCAGCTTTGGTGGATACCATTGAATATCCAGCCATGGCTCTTTTAGTCAGTGGTGGCCATACGGAGTTAGTTTATGTAGAATCTGAGGGAAACTACAAAAAAATTGGTGAAACACGGGATGATGCAGCAGGGGAAGCCTACGATAAAGTCGGCCGTGTCATGGGATTAACTTATCCTTCAGGTAAGGAAATTGATGAGTTGGCACATAAAGGAGAGGATACTTATGCTTTTCCACGTGCAATGATGACTGCAGCAGATGGTTTGGAAATGTCTTTTAGCGGTCTTAAATCGGCATTTATCAATCTTGTTCATAATGCAAAACAGCAAGGGCAAGATTTAGTAGCGACTGATTTAGAAAATTTGGCGGCCAGCTTTCAAGCAGCAGTAGTCGATGTCTTGATTGCGAAAACAAAACGCGCACTTGAACAATACCCGGCCAAAACCTTAATCGTTGGTGGAGGTGTATCTGCTAATCAAGGATTACGTGAGCGCCTTGCAACTGATATGAAGGATATTAAAGTTATTTTGCCACCTCTTCGCCTATGTGGTGATAATGCTGGGATGATTGCTGCTGCGGCAACTGTCGAGCTAGAAAAAGAACAGTTCGCGGATTTGTCACTTAATGCGCGCCCTAGTCTTGTATTTGGTGATATTTGAGCATAAAAACACTCAGAATACTTCTGAGTGTTTTTATTTTTTTACGACAGGCAACCAAATTTCGCCGTAATAGCTGCCATCAGCTCGCTCTTGTCGATAAGCAAGATGTGGACCACCAAGATAAGCGTAATCTACAACTTTAGGAAGGATTTTACGAAAAGCTTGATAAGACAGATGTTCAAAGATTTTTCCTTTATCTGCTGTATCAGCAATCACGATATAGTCATTTTCAGGAAATTTAAGTAAACGACAATCCTCCTTTAATCCCTTTCGGCTTTCCACTGCAAAATAATTCCAAGGTTTTCCGAGGTAATCCGTATGAACAGACCACTCACGCTCGTTTTTAGCGCTTTTTTTGAGTTTTGCTAAACGACCATTTTTTTGCAGACTGGTCTCAAATACTTCTCTTTCAAGGGCTAAAGAGTGATAGTCTTGCAGTGAAGCTTGAATAGGAAAACCATATGCCGATAGGATAAAAGAGTTTTTATGCTCAAGAGTATAATCAATCATAATCGCTCCTTAATTAACGACGCTTAGTTCATGGATTGAACGGCCTTCATCATCAAACATTTCTAACCAACTGTTTGTTCCAGCAAAGTAGAGAAAATGACCGAGTTCGTTGACAGAACGTAGGATAATGTCTTCAGTGGTGGTCCAAGTTTCAGGATTAAATTTTTCTTTGTTTTCTTCCCTAAGGTTTAACGCAAATTTTGCAGTGAAGCCAAGCGTACCATCGCCCCTTTTAGGCGCTGCATCATTAGGCAGCATTTTTGCACCTGCAAGCAGACGCATTTCGGTAGATTTTTGCCAGATGACTGTGCCTGATGTTCCTTCATGTTTAATATGAAATGGAATATCTGAGATAGCCTTTTTCCAGCGGTGTTGCGCTTTAGCGGAAAAAGCTTTCTTCTTTGCGAGTTTAAAACCGAACGCTTCAAGGCTAGGCAAAAATTCATCAGCAGCCTTACTACAGAGGGTGTAGACATTCGAGGGGAGTTTAATCCTTTCAGGAAAGACGGCTAACTTCATAGAAGCTTCTTGAGCTTTGTCGAGGAGAAAAGCTTCAAGATAGGCAGTGTCTATTTCATATGCCTTAGGATCAAGGACAATAACTTTATCAAATTCCACCTTAGGGATTATTTTTTTATCGGCAGCAATCATAATAATCTGGCTTTTTTTCGTTAGAAAAAATATTTCGCCTTGTTTGAGGGCAAAACTACTATTATTACTATCAAAGATACGGATCGTGGCACCAGAAGAAAGCTCAAGAAGGAGCTTTCCCTTTTCATCAATCGTTACTGAAAACTTTGTTTTTTTCATAACTTTATTTTAACAGAAAAGTCTATTTTTTCATCTTTTTTTGAATATACTTTATCTTGTCAAAGAAATTCTACTTATTTAAGCAAGTTTTTTTGATACAAATGAAAAATAGTCTATTTAATAATTTACGTAAGCACCTTTAAAAATTAAATGTGGGAAAGCAAAGCTTTTCTCGAAATTTTCTAAACAATTTGCTATAATTAAGTAAACTAACGAAAAAGGAAGCGAACAACATTATGGCAGTAAAACGTTTAATTGAAACATTTGTACCAGAAAATTATAAAATTTTCCTTGATATTGACCGCAAATCAAAGACTTTTAAAGGTCAGGTAGCGATCAAAGGTGAAGCTAAAGCTGAGACCATTTATTTCCACCAAAAAGATTTGAACATTACTAAAGTTTCTGCTTTTAGTGTTGAAGCAGATTTTACTGTGGATAATGCCAACGAAGAACTTACAGTTAAAGTTGGCCAAAAAGGTCAAGTGACTGTTTCGTTTGAATATGAAGGTAAAATCACAGATAATATGATGGGAATTTACCCTTCATATTACGAAGTAAATGGTGAGAAGAAAATGCTTATCGGTACCCAATTTGAATCGCATTTTGCCCGTCAAGCTTTCCCATCAATTGATGAACCAGAAGCTAAGGCTACTTTTGACCTGTCAGTTAAATTTGATGAAGAACCAGGTGATATTATCATTTCCAATATGCCAGAACTTCTCAATATCGAAGGGATTCACGTCTTTGAACGTACAGTTCGTATGAGTTCTTATCTTCTTGCTTTTGTCTTTGGAGATATGCAGTATAAAAAAGGACGTACAAAATCTGGTGTAGAAGTAGGTACTTTCTCAACGAAAGCACATTCTGAAGCTGTCTTAGATTTTCCTTTAGATATCGCGATTCGTTCCATTGAATTTTACGAAGACTACTATAAAACACCTTACCCATTGCCACACAGCTGGCATGTTGCACTACCTGACTTCTCAGCGGGTGCTATGGAAAACTGGGGCTGTATCACTTATCGTGAAGTCTGCATGCTAGTTGACCCAGAAAATGCTACAGTTGCCAGCAAACAGTATGTAGCAACAGTTATTGCGCATGAGTTGGCGCATCAATGGTTTGGTGATTTGGTGACAATGCGCTGGTGGGATGACTTGTGGCTCAATGAATCATTTGCCAACAATATGGAATATGTGGCCATTGATGCCATCGAACCTGATTGGAAGGTTTGGGAAAGCTTCTCTGTTAAGGAAGCCAGCCTTGCTTTAGATCGTGATGCTACAGATGGTGTTCAATCTGTTCACGTGGATGTTAACCATCCTGACGAAATTGGCACACTCTTTGATGCTGCTATTGTCTATGCTAAGGGCTCACGCTTGATGGTCATGCTACGTAAATGGTTGGGTGATGAAGACTTCTCTGCAGGATTACGCAAATACTTTGAAACGCACCAATACGGCAATACCGTAGGTGATGATCTTTGGGATGCACTCTCAAGTACATCAGGTAAAAATGTAGGTGAATTTATGCATTCGTGGGTAAACCAACCAGGTTATCCTGTCTTGACTGCGGAAGTTGTGGATGATACGCTTGTTTTAAGCCAACAACAATTCTTCATTGGTAAAGGTGAAGATAAAGGACGTTTGTGGCAAATTCCATTGAATACAAACTGGAAAGGTTTGCCAGATACATTGACTACGGAAAAAGTTGAAATTCCAGGATATGCGGCACTTAAAACTGAGAATGAAGGTCAACCGCTCTTCTTCAATGAAGCACATGCAGCACATTATATTATTGATTATAAAGGTGAACTTTTAGATAATCTTGTGGCCAACCTTACAAAACTTGAAGATATTACGAAATTCCAAATTCTTCAAGACCGTAAGTATCTTGCCAAAGGTGAGGTTATCAGTTACCCTGATGTTGTGAAAATCTTACCTGCCTTTGCTAATGAAGAAAGCTATATTGTCAATCAAGCGCTCAACCAAATTTTTAGTGAATTAGACATCTTTATTGACGATGACTCAACTACAGAAAAATCATACAAATCACTTGTAGGTAAAGTTTTTGCTAAAAACTATGCACGTTTGGGATGGGAGAAAAAAGCTGGTGAATCAGCTGGAGATGAAACTTTACGTGGCACAGTGCTCTCACGTACACTCTACTCTGAAAATCCTGAAGCAGTAGAAAAAGCAAGTGAGATTTACGCAGCGCATAAAGACAATGTGGCAACTATTCCTGCAGATATTCGTCCAATTGTCTTGAATAACGAAATTAAAACAAGTAATTCTGCGGAACTTGTAGCTTCTTATATGGATACTTATGTGAAAACAAGCCTCCAAGAACTAAAACGTGAATTAGCTGCAGCTGTAGCCAATGTCCGTGATGAAGCAGCAATTAAAGGACTCTTGGAAGATTTCAAAAATGCGGATATTGTTAAACCACAAGATATTGCATTCTCTTGGTTCTACCTCTTAGCCAAAGACTTTGCTCAAGATGCTGCATGGACTTGGGAGCAAGAAAACTGGGATTGGATTGCCGAAAAACTTGGGGGTGATATGAGCTATGATAAGTTTGTCATCTATCCAGGTAATGTCTTTAAGACAGCCGAAAAGTTTGAAGAATATAAAGCTTTCTTTGAACCAAAATTGAGTAACCCAGGGCTTAAACGTTCAATCGAGATGGCCATTAAACAAATTGATGCGCGTGTATCATTGATTAATAATCAAAAGAGTGCAGTTGAAGCTGCCATCGTAGATGTAGAAAAAGAATTGTAAAAAAAGACTTCTTAGAAATCAGAAAGCGCTGAATTCTAAGAGGTTTTTTTCTCTATAGAAAACTTCTGTAAACATCTAAAACCCAATGTAAAAGAAAAGCCTTGAAATTGAGAATTATCTGAACAAGGTATGTGGTAAACTATAAAAGTAAAAAAATTAACAGAGTAGGGCCAATGCGTTAAGTGCTGTGAAATGGGATGTCGTTCACAGACGAAACTTGAGTTTTTCAAGTGCGGTAGAGGCTTGCATCCGCTGATTCTCATATAATCAGTTACTCACCAGATCCTTGGGAGGTACTATATGAAAAGATTTACTGTGAAGCTGTCACTCATACAGCTTGTTTTTTTGGCGATTTTGCTGGCATTGTCCATCATTTTACGTTCTTTTACTTTTGGGAGCAGTTTTTGGAAGTTATCGCCAGGATTTATTGCTGATGGTTTGATTGGCTTCTTTGTTGGCCCTTTATGGGCAGGTTTAGCTTTAGGGCTGGGTGATATATTTGGCGTTTTGTTCCGAGGAAGTATTTCCTCGCCAGGTATGACTATAACAGCAGCTTTAGTCGGCTTTATCTATGGTTGGGCTTTTTATAACAAGAAGTTCAGTCTAACACGAGGTACAGATTGGCTCTACATTTTAGCTGTTGTAAGTGTAACAATGCTTCTTCAAACCGTGTTACTTAATACTTTTTGGCTTTCGCTCATGTATCAGACACCTTTTAAGGTTCTCTTAGCTACGCGACTTCCTTTGCTTGTACAGATTCCTATAAGAACGGTTATTTTCATGTTGGTATTTGATAATATTCAACGTTTACCGCAGATTATGAGGCGTCTAAAAACATAAAAGAAAACCGTCATTTTTGACGGTTTTTTGTTTTGAAAATTGTCAGAGCAAAGATTAACAGGATAACTCCCATGCAGGCAGGAGCCGAGGAGCCGAAGAGAACATAAAGTTGTCCACCAATAATAGGACCTAAAATACGCGTTAGTGCTTGCAAAGCTTGGCTACTCCCTTGAATCTGTCCTTGTTGGTCTTCAGCGACTGATTTAGAAAAAGTTCCATTGAATGGTGGGGCAAAAATAGAATCACCAAAACCGTAGATAAAAATACCAATTACAAAATAGAAAGGATGCAGGGTAAAGGCAGAGACAGCCATAAAAATATAGCCAAAGAGTTCCGCAACTATCGCACATTTAATGATGTATTGGTCCGTCAATTTTTTTAATAGAAAAGGCATAATGAGCGCCTGGCTAAAAATATCTTGAAGTCCCATAATAGAAAATAGAAGACCAATTTGCACCGGTTGCCAAGAGAAGTTGTCTAAAGAAAACTGAGCAACAATAGCTTGTAATGCACCATTTGGCAACCACAACAACAGTGCAGCTAGAAATAACCGGTTCAGTTGTTTTATCTCAAATAAGTTTTTGAGAGGTGCAAAGGGATAAAGCTGATGTGGATCTAGCTTAACAAGTCTTTCTTTTGGTGAAAGACTTTCAGGCATAAAGAAAATACCGTAGAAGAGATTAAATAAGCTGAGAACAGCAGCAAAATAAAAGGGAACGCGGTTACCATAATGAGCTAACAGTCCTCCAAAAGTTGGACCTAACAATGTTCCAACTCCAACAAGGGCAGAAATCCATCCGAATATTTTAGTGCGGGAAGCAGCTGGCGTAATATCGGAAAAGTAGGCAAATAAAGTGGCAATGTTTCCTCCGGAAATACCATCGATGATACGGCCAAGGAAAAAGATCCACAGTGCTCCAGCCATACCAAAGATGAGATAACCCAAGGCAGAGCCAAGCAAGCAGAAAAGTAAAATCGGTTTACGGCCATAGCGATCACTCAATGTTCCTAGAGCTGGCGCTGCAAGAAAAGTGCATAAGGCATAGATAGAGGTCAAGAAGCTGATGACTAAGGGTTGATTTTGTGATGAGGTATAGGGCTCCAGTAAAAAAGGAACCACAGGATTGATAATGGTAAAGCCAAGGCCTGTAAGAAAAACGGAAAATAATCCAAAACTCAAAGCATGTTTATTTAGTGTATACATATAACTCCTTATTAATGTTTCCTTGGAAACTATAAAAGTATAACTTATTATTGTTTCTTTGTCAACAAAAAAATAAATTAAGAAAAACAACCCCATGCTATATGGAGTTGTTACGGAGTTCTTTATCAAGGTGTTGATTGTAAAGTTGAGTAAACTCTAGTATCGATTCTAATTTTTCAGAGCTGAAGGAATCAAAGACTGCTTGATCATTGAGTAGAAAAGCTTTGTGAAGATCCTCGTGCTGCTGATTTATTTTCCTTCCTTTTGAAGTCAGTTTAAAATAAATCTCTTTGTTGTTGTTGGGATTTCTAAATGTTATAATGTCTTGCTTTTGGAGGAGTTTTTTTGTTGCTTTACTAATTGCACCTCGAGTGACATATAGCTCTTCTGCCAGCCGTGTGACATTTGGGTTATTAAGCTTGGCAATGAACTCAATGCAGGCGATTTCCAAAAATGAATAGCCTTTGAATTTTTCGACCATTTGAGGTTTTCGAAGTTGATCCATTTTATTAAAGAGATCTGTAAGGCTCAGCATAATTTCTTCTTGTTGTTTCATACTAGCTTTCTCCTGTCACTTGACGATAAATGCAACGCCAATATTCATTTCTGCGCCAGATACTTGATACAGTGTAACTTTTTTGATTATCTAAGTAATGATAGGTGAGGATAAATGTTTTTTTGCTGACTTGCTCTGCTTGGTAATTTTTAATGGCTAAATCTTCTGTTTCAACAGCACTTGCCACATATTCTTCCTGCTGAATAATTTTACCCTTTGTCGTAATAGCTTGAAATTGTGGCGCTAAAAGTTGATCGAGATATTTACCGTTGAGAAGAGCCTCTTCTTTGGGCAAGAGTTCTAATGCGCGTGAAGCAAAGTGTTCTTCTTCAGGTAGGGCAGCAGGTTCCACGTGGACATCGACATCATAAACATCAAAACCAGCCATGAGCATACGTTCTATTTTTTCGGTAGCAGCATGGCTTTCATAGACAGAAAGGTCGCGGGACATCTCAACAACTACATCTAGAAAGATATTACTGCCATAGGTACGCCCCCGAATCATCTTTACAGACTTGACTTTGTTTACGAGCTCAATCGCTTCTTTATAATCTGCTAAAAGATTGTCATCAAAACCATCGGAGAGTGAAAAAACACTGTCGCGGAAAATATCATAAGCTGTTTTAAGGATGAAACCGCAGATAACAAGAGCCATAATACGGTCGAGCCATATCCAATGTAAAGCTGCTGCCACAATGGCGACAGTTGTACCCAGGGAGGTCAGTGCATCACTAAGATTATCTTTGCTGGAGGCTTCAAGTGCTTTCGATTGAGTTTTTTTTGCTAAACGGCTAGAGTAGAGGTAAACGGCAATCATCACAAAAGCAGAAAATAAGGCTACTGCAGCACCAACAGGGTTGATTTCAGTGGAACTTCCTTCTATAAAACCAACGATTGTCTGGCGTAGTACTTCAAAACCGATAAAGAACATGATGAAACTAGAGATCAGACTGGCGATTGATTCAACCTTCCAGTGGCCATATGTATGGTCGTTATCAGAAGGGATGCGTGCGATGCGTAAACCAATCACGATAGCAATATTTCCCAAAATATCGGTGACATTATTAAAGCCGTTTGCGAGGAGAGAGGCCGAATTTGTGATTTGTGCCACTCCAAGTTGTAAAAGAGATAGAAATATATAAGCAGCTATACTGACCCACACGCCTCGTTCGGCGAGTTTAAGGTTGTGAGAGCGTGAAATTTTGCTATTATTCATAAACTTAATTATAACAAAAAAGAAGTAGAGGTGCTTTTAAGGGAGAAAATAGCACCCCCAAAAATACGTTTGTATCCTTGAAAGCCGATGATTCTGAACTTACATTCTGCTTTAAATAAGCTGTCGCAAATGATTGACACTCTTATAAAAAAACGTTAAAATTAAATTGTTAGTTTATTTCTGTTATAAACTAAAGAAAAGACTAATAGTGTTAGTTATTAGCATTGCAAAATAGATGCTTAAATGTTATAATTTTTCAGCTAACGTATTTATTCTTGTTATTTTTGACAAGAAAATGAAAGGAAACTTTTTTATTTATGGTAATGAAAGCCATCGGCAAGTACAAATTGCTTGTCTTCGCTGCCCTTGCTACCATGCTTCTTCAAGTTGGCGCTGCTCTTTGGCAGCCTCAATATATGAAGAACATTTTGAGTGTTATGGCAGAATCTATTTCGATATCAGATAAGGTCGATAAAATTAATCATTATGGGGTGTATCTTTTACTTATAGCCGCTGTGGGATTAATTGGTTCAATCCTTAACACCGTAACTGCTGCAAAGATTGCTCAGTCTGTATCTGCGGATATTCGTGAAGAAACCTTCCGAAAAATTCAAACGTTCTCTTATGAAAATATTGAGAAGTTTAATGCAGGGAACCTTGTTGTTCGTATGACCAATGATATCAACCAAGTACAAACACTTTTGATGATGACTTTCCAAGTCTTGATTCGAGTACCGTTGCTCTTTATTGGTGCCTTTATCTTGTCCATTATAACAATGCCAGAACTCTGGTGGATTATTATTGTGATGGTTGTTCTTATTGTCCTGGTAACGATGTTATCAATGAAATCAATGGGTCCTCACTTTATGGTCTTCCAAAAATTGATGGATCGTATCAATGGAATAGCTAAAGAAAACCTGCGTGGTGCCCGTGTCGTTAAATCCTTTGTTCAAGAAAAGGACCAAATCCAAAAATTTGATGCTACATCTGATGAATTATTAGGACACAATATGGCTGTAGGTTATACTTTTGCGGCAATGATTCCAGCATTTACAATCATTTCACAATTGGCTGTTTTTGGCGCAATTTTACTAGTTTCTACTTATGTAACACGTGATTTGAATACCGCAGCCAATACGCTTGGTGGGATTATGTCCTTTATCCAATACATGATGCAAATCATGATGGCGATTATCATGGGTGGTATGATGTCAATGTTTGCCTCTCGTGGTTTTGTTTCGATTGGACGTATTAACGAAATTTTAAAAACTGAGCCTGCGATGGAGTTTGAAGATGTTGCGGATGAGGAACTTAGTGGTTCTGTTAAGTTTGATCATGTCTCTTTTGCTTATCCTAACGATGAACATCCAACATTACAAGACATCAGTTTTGAAATTCAACCTGGACAAATGGTTGGTATTGTCGGAGCAACTGGTTCTGGTAAATCAACCCTGGCTCAATTGATTCCACGTCTTTTCGACCCAACTGAAGGCACAGTTAGCGTTGGTGGGAAAGATTTACGCCATGTTTCTAAAACTACTCTGAAAAACACGATTTCGATTGTCTTGCAAAAAGCAATCCTTTTCTCTGGGACAATTTCTGGCAACCTAAAACAAGGGAAAGCAGATGCGACCTTGGAGCAAATGAGCCGTGCAGCCAGCATTGCGCAGGCAGCAGAGTTTATTGAAAAACTACCAGAGCATTATGAATCACAGGTTGAAGAACGTGGAAATAACTTCTCAGGTGGTCAAAAACAACGTATGTCGATCACACGTGGTATTATCAAAGATCCGAAAGTCCTTATCTTGGATGACTCAACATCAGCGCTTGACGCTAAGTCTGAAAAACTAGTACAAGAAGCTTTGAGCAATGACTTAAAAGATACGACAACTATTATTATCGCTCAAAAGATTTCATCTGTCGTTCATGCGGACAATATTCTTGTCCTTGATGAAGGTAAACTTGTGGCGCAAGGCACACACGCAGAGCTCGTTGAGAACTCTGCCGTTTACCGTGAAATCTATGATACACAGAAAGCAAAGGAGGACTAAATTTTCAGTGTTCTTCAATCTGTTTATGAAAAACAAGAAAATGAAAAAAGATTATGAATGATACATCTCGTGCATTGAAGTTCTTCTATCTCTACTTCAAAAAATATAAATTACAATTCCTCGTGATTGCGATATTTATCATTGCGGCTACTTATCTGCAAGTTAAAGCACCCGTACTTCTTGGGGATTCTATTACACACCTTTCGACTTATGTTGGTGATTATTTTAGTCATCAACACGCTGATGAAGCGGTGAAGGGTTTACAACAAATAGCAGCAGGAGCAAATCAAGCTCAGGATGCTCTGCAACAAATTGCTGCGCAAATGGGAAAAGCTACTGGACAAGTGGTTGACTGGCATAGTCTGACAACTGCGAATGTTCCAGCAGCGGTAACTTCAAACTTACCTTCGGGAACAACAATTGACAGCCTTCAAGCTATGGCTAAGATTCCAACAGATTGGCACCAACTTACAGACGCGAATGTTCCAGAAGCGATACGTGCCAACCTTAACGGTCAGTCTATTTCTGACTTGATGAAGGTGGCTACGTCACAAGCACCAAGCAAGGCTGATTTCATGCGTTCAATGTGGATGTTGCTTGCCTTTTACGTGATGACAGGTATTGCGCAACTTATCTATAGCTTGCTCTTTACACGTATCGTTGCACACTCAACAAACCGTATGCGTAAAGGTCTCTTTGGTAAGTTGGAACGCCTAACAATTTCGTATTTTGACCGTCATGCGGATGGAGATATTCTCGCCCGCTTTACCTCAGACTTGGATAATATTCAAAACACATTGAATCAAGCAGCAGTGAACGTTACCACTAACTTTGCCCTGTTCATCGGGATTTTGTATATGATTTTCGACCAAAATGTCAAGATGGCATTAGTGACAATTTCTACAACTCCTGTGGCCGTTCTCTGCGCTGTGATTATCATTATTCAAGCTAAGAAATACACGGATAGACAACAAAAAGAAGTCGGCGAACTTAATGCTTATATGGATGAAAAAATCTCTGGGCAAAAAGCGATTATCGTTGAAGGACTTCAAGCAGATGCAATCGAAGGTTTTGAAGTACGTAATGATAAAGTACGTAAAACAACCTTCGCAGCTCAAGCTTGGTCAGGTATGATTTTCCCATTGATGAATGGCTTCTCCCTCTTGACTTTGGCTTTGGTTATTTTTGCAGGTGCTAATATCCTCCTTAATGATGCTTCATTATCAACTGCTGCAGCCTTTGGTTTGCTTGCTACATTTATCCAATATGCGCAACAATATTACAACCCAATCATGCAGATTTCTTCATCTTTCGGTCAATTGCAACTTGCGGTAACTGGTGCAACACGTCTGAATGTGATGTTTGATGAAAAAGAAGAAGTACGTCCTGAAAATGGTAAAACTTTTAAAGGCATTTCTGAAGGTGTACACATTGAAGATATTGACTTTAGCTATCTTCCAGGTAAACCAGTCCTTAAAGATGTCAATATTAATGTGGACAAAGGTCAAATGGTTGCCTTAGTTGGTCCAACAGGATCAGGTAAAACAACTGTTATGAACCTCATGAACCGTTTCTATGATGTGGACAAAGGTGGGATCAAGTTTGATGGTACCGATATTCGTGAATTTGACTTAGATTCATTACGTTCAAAAGTCGGGATTGTCTTGCAAGAGTCTGTCCTTTTCTCTGGAACCATTGCGGACAACATCAAGTTTGGTAAAAAAGATGCGACTATGGATGAAGTTATTACAGTAGCCAAGACGACACATATCCACGAGTTTATTGAGAGTTTACCAGAGGGTTATGAAACGCTGGTGGATGACGACGACAATGTCTTCTCTGTAGGCCAAAAACAACAAATTTCGATTGCCCGTACTATCTTGACTAACCCAGATTTGCTTATTCTTGATGAAGCAACATCAAACGTTGATACGGTTACAGAAGAACAAATTCAAATGGCTATGGAAGCAGCAATTGCTGGTCGTACATCATTTGTTATTGCCCACCGTTTGAAAACAATACTTAATGCAGACAAGATTGTTGTCCTTAAGGACGGTGAAGTTATTGAAGAAGGAAACCATAATGAACTTGTGAATCTTGGTGGCTTCTACTCTGAACTTTACCACAATCAGTTTGTCTTTGAATAAAATTAAGGATAGATATTAATATAAAAACGCTCGTGTTTCAACGAGCGTTTTTGATGTGATTCAGATTCCAAAAATAAGAGAACGTATCTATCAACCTTCAATTATGATATTTGTTCGAAGATAGCAATAATATCGACAGAACCAATACCAGCAGGGATGATTAGCTGTTCTTTACTTAAGGGAGAATCATCGATTTGCCAGCCGACAAAGTGATAGTGAGGTAATTTTACTTTCGCTGGAGAAATATAGCCTTGTTCGATACTCCGCATACCTTCAGGATGATGCCATTCGAGAGGCTCGTTCCAAATTGTCTTAGCACTGTAGCGTACGGGGTATTTGATTGGTGTCCACTGTGCATGAAAATCATAGATTTGGCCAAGAGGTTCAAACTGATGTTTTTCTTGAGGTTTCCAAAGGAAGTTAGGATTATAGACCCTCGTGCGATGTATAACAGAAGTTGGGCCAGCATAAAGTTGAGCTTGTTCTTGAGATTGAGGGTGAGCCAGTACATTGTGACGGTTGCGTACTTTAGCCCAGCCTTCAAAGGTATAGCCGGAAAGTTTGAGGGTCTTGTTCTTAAGAGAGTAGCTCTGATTTTTAGGGAGGAGTTCAGAGCTCATACCAATCCATTTCCCTTCTGTGTTTATTATTTTATTATAGCCCTGATAATCTGCTTTATTGAGAGAAGGAACCGGACTTATTTGAGCACGTTCCAAGTGACTGAGCATATCGTTATTAATATTAAAAAAATAATTTGCTTTAAAAAATTTTGATTTCTTTTTATTTGGGATGAAAGAAGTTTTAAGTGAAAAATTCATCATTTATCCCTTTCTTTGTTTTTTGTGTTCAATGTTATATTATCATTTTTTTCTAATGTTAAATAGTAATATACAATAAAGTTTTAGGTAGAGAAAAGAATAAGTGTTCCTAAAGAATGATCAAGAAAAAAGGATGCTTTTTATCTATTCAAAAGGCGGGAAAAATGGTAGAATAGAGGGTACATGTATTTCATGTCTCAAATAAAACAATAAGTGATAGAGTAATAATTTATGAAAAAAATAGTAATCAATGGCGGTAAAAGTATCTCAGGGAAGGTAACGATTTCGGGAGCCAAGAACAGCGTAGTTGCCCTTATTCCGGCAACGATTTTAGCTAATGATATTGTTACACTTGAAGGTGTACCCGATATTTCTGATGTCGCAAGTTTGGTCGATATCATGGAAATTATGGGGGCAAAAATTCAACGTGATACTGATGCGGGCATTTTGACGATTGATACACGTGATGTGACTTCAAAGCCATTGCCTTATGGTAAGATAAACTCTTTACGTGCTTCTTATTATTTTAATGGAGCGCTTCTTGGTCGTTTTGGGAAATCAACGGTTGGTTTGCCAGGGGGATGCGATTTAGGCCCACGTCCTATGGATCTTCATGTTAAAGCTTTTGAAGCTTTAGGAGCAGAATTATCTTATCTTGAAGATGCTATGCACCTTGAAGCTAAAGAAGAAAAATTAAACGGTACAACTATCTATATGGATATGGTTTCTGTTGGTGCAACAATTAATACAATGCTTGCGGCTAGTACAGCAGAAGGTGTAACCATTATTGAAAATGCAGCACGTGAACCAGAAATCATTGATGTAGCTACACTCTTGAATAATATGGGGGCAAAAGTTCGTGGGGCTGGTACAGATGTGATTCGTATCACAGGGAAAACAGAGATGCATGGTGCACGTCATACGGTTATTCCTGACCGTATCGAGGCAGGAACTTATCTTGCTTTGGCTGCAGCGATGGGAGATGGCGTCATCGTTGACAATGTTATCTATGAACATCTAGAATCATTTATTGCTAAACTCGAAGAAATGGGCGTACGTATGACCATTCGTGAGGACTCTATCGAGGTCCATCGTTCAGAAAACTTGAAAGCAATCAATATTAAGACTGTACCTTATCCTGGGTTTGCAACTGATTTGCAACAGCCAATTACTCCGCTTCTACTAAAAGCACAAGGACGTGGTTGGATAATGGATACGATTTATGAAAAACGTGTCAATCATGTGCCAGAAATGGCACGTATGGGTGCTGCAATCTCAACAGTGGATGATCATATTATCTATGAAGCACCTAATAAACTTCAAGGTGCTCATGTTCGTGCTACCGACTTGCGTGCGGGGGCAAGTCTGGTCTTGGCTGGTATTATTGCCGAAGGTACAACGACGATTGAAAATATTGAATTTATCCTTCGTGGATATGATAGTATTATTGAAAAAATGACGGCTTTGGGTGTTGATATTCAACTTATTGAAGATTAACTGTGAAAAGTTGAAAATTTTTCCGTATCATTAATATAGGAGGTGCGTATGGCTGATTTAAAGTTTGAAATTGAGGAACATCTTATTACCTTATCTGAAAATGCCAAAGGCTGGACCAAAGAGCTTAACCGTGTATCGTGGAATGGCATGGAAGCTAAATATGATTTGCGTCAGTGGTCGCCCGACCATGAAAAGATGGGCAAGGGGATTACACTGACAGATGAAGAATTTGCTGTTCTTTTGAAAGAGCTCGGAAACAAATAAAAAAAACCAGTTTTTCTGGTTTTTTTTTATGAATCATATATAAAAAGAAAAACCATTAGTATGGTTCTTTTATCAATGCATGTAAATCATGACAATCATAGCGATGTAAAGAGCAAAAGTAATCACAAAAGTAATGCGCCAAAAAAGCTTAAAGAAGCGCTTATATTTGAAGTCTTTAAAATAGAATAAATCCATTAACAATAAGACGAGAGCTAAAATTGAAAGGATCAAGAAGTAATAAGGCAAAATATTAATGGCAGTGAATTGCTCTGAAAAAAGTTGGAGCCCAAAAATTAAGAAGAGGACAAAAATATCAGGAATGCGAAGTTTTCGATTCGTCAAGTGGCGAATCCGCAAAAATTTAAAAGCGAAAACCAATACAATCCAGCTTAAAAGCGGATATAGGGTGGCAATAATCTTAGGTAACATAGCTTAATTTTAGCGGTTTTGGGTACTTTTGTAAAGTGTTATTTGTCGGAACAATAAATCGAGATGTAAAAATAAAAAGAAAAGCCATAGTTAAGCTTTCCTTTTTATTTAAATTTCACGAATTTCAGCAAATTCAGCTTGTACAAAAGTTGCGAGTTCTTTTGGATTGAGGCGTATAGAACGGCCGATTTCACCGGCAGATACAATGATTTTATCTGCATCCAGTGCAATGGTATCGATATAGATAGGGAACCTTTTGATTTGCCAGATACCGACAGGATTATTAGCACCATGGATGTATCCAGTGGTTTTCTGCAAATCTTTTTGAGGAATCATGTGGACCTTCTTATTTCCAGAGACCTTTGCTAATTTCTTTTCAGAAAGATGCTCTGTCAGAGGAAGGATCCCCACGATTGGACCCGTTTTATCTCCTATAAGTGCGAGCGTTTTATAGATATCACGACGTTGGATGTCTTCAGGCATGAGCTCTGCTTCTAAAGCATTGAGAGCAAGCCCTTCATGGTTGACTTGACCTTTGTCCAGAATTTGTTCAACTAATGTTTTTTTCAGTTTCTTTTTCTTGCTCATGCGTTCATTATATCACTTTTTCGCTTGAAAAATCTGAGCTGCACTCTTAGAGATAATAACGAGAGCCAGAGCAGCGAGTGTTGCAGTTGCAAGTCCACTCATTCCATTTACGACAAATGAATAAGGAATCGCACCCCAGCCCTTCCAAGCATATTTCCCCCAAAAAATAACACCAGCGACAAAGTGCCAAAAATATTTGATAAGAACGCCGAGAAAAGCAGCAGCAAAGATTGTGCGTGTTTGACTCGAATCTTTCTTGCGTATGATGCCAGCGAAGCCAAGAGAAATCGGTGCAACGATATATTCCAGCAAGGCCTGTACTGGAGTCAAGATAGTTGCTTGACCTAATACAATCAAAAGTAAGCCAAACACCAGCCCACCTGTCATGCCCCAAAAAACACCGCGGCGCAAGGCCAAGACCAGTAAGGGAATAACTGCCAGCTCAAGATAAAAAACTTGAGCATAGTTTATCGAGATGAAACTCAAGACAAGAGCTAATGCAGCAGCAATAGCCGTTTCAGTAAGTTCTAAAACTTTAGAATCAGACATAAAAAATCTCCTTTTGTTGGCACAAAGGAGGGTTAGAGAGAAGTGAGGATAGCGATCCTCTATACAAACACATTCCTACGCTGGTACGAACCAGATCAGGTCAAATGGTGTTTCTCAGCTCTTGGTTTTCCCTCGAGCACCCATTGTGCAAATTTTAATTTTACAGTATTAATATATCATAAGATGTTTACTTTAGCAAAAATGTCATACTTATTCCAAGGAAATTCCAAGCCATATGGATGGCCATATTGAGGTAGAAATTACGGTATTTAAAGTAGAACATGGTGAGCACTAAACTCATTGAACCATAAACAAGCCAACTGTAAAGATCTGTTGGACTGTGCATACCTGCAAAGAGGAGAGCTGCTGTCAAAAAAGCGAGCATTTTATTTTTTGTAAAGAGAACTTCGAAAGGGCCAACGCGGTAAGTAAGTTCTTCAAAGAAGCCAGCAAAGATCGTTTGGACAGCAAAGATACCTAAAGGAATAACCTGGGCGAGACTGTTTAAAGCCTCTTGATTTTCTGTACTTGCTTGTAAACCAAGCGCCTGTGCTAAAATATTGACACAGAGTGAAACCAAGAAAAGAGAACCAAAGCCTTGGGCAATTTTGCCCAAGGGGAATTCTTTGATAGCAATCGGCGGAATAATATTTCGACGGCGAGCAAGAAAGTAAGACAAGCCTAGAGCAACAAAGAAAATCACAAAAAATATTATTTGATCAAGAGAAGAAAAGGCTTTTCCAGAATGCAACTGGCTGATAAGTGCTGTAGCAAAACTTGGTAGTAAAGAAAGCACAAAGAGAGCCAGCCAGATTGATTTCTTATAAGTGAAAATTAAACTAATTAGGTAAAGAAGGAAACTTAGCCCTAACCATTGCATCCAGCCAGCTCCTAAAGAAAAAGGAAGAGCGAAGAGAAAAGCAGGGAGAATAGTCCAGGTCCAAGGTTTTTTTATAAGGTCTCGAAATTTAATCATAGAACAATTCTAACATATAATCATTGATAATTTGTATAAGTTTTAATAAAATATAAGAAGATAAATGGAGAATCAGAATGAAAGAATTCATAAACAATTTAGAAGTTTGCTTACCAGGCTATCGTGTACTCAATCGCGAAGAAAATTTAAATTTTTATCGTGATGTGCTTGGCATGAAAGTCTTACACGAAGAAAATGCAGAAGTTTTTTTATCTGGTTATGAGGCAAAAG
Source organism: Lactococcus formosensis (assembly GCF_037892375.1). Taxonomy (NCBI): domain Bacteria; kingdom Bacillati; phylum Bacillota; class Bacilli; order Lactobacillales; family Streptococcaceae; genus Lactococcus; species Lactococcus formosensis. The sequence continues at coordinate 937,386 of NZ_CP141721.1, forward strand.
AACCAAGGTTAATCTTAGAGGAGTTACCGGGTGTGACTCCTGTTCAAGGGATGAAGAAACATGGACGCACAGTCATCCAAGCTGATGAGGAAGAAATTGAACAGCTTTTGGCGCGTAACTTAGACCAAGTAGCACATCTTTATCAGGTCAAAGACAGTTGGGCTTTTGAGGCTGTTTCTCCAGAAAATGATGTTTATCTGATGGTTTCTGTAAACGATTGGTCAGATTTAACAGAGGTTGCTAAATCTGATGTTGACTTTGATGAGGGGGAATTTGCAGGACTATCTGATTTTTCTATCAAAGAGGTACAAATTAATATTCCAGAAGTGTCTATTATTGCAGAATATGAAAAAATTCTCGGTGTAAAAGCGCAAGGTAATCTTTTAGACCTTGCTGGTTTGCATCTCGTCTTTTGCCAAAGTGAAGGTCCTGATTTGACAGCTAATATGGATGAAAAACTTGACCTGATGCTTTTACGTTTTCAAGTTTCGCAGTCGTTTGACTTAGCTCAGTTCGCTGATAATTTACCTGACGAAAAACTGTATTTGGATAAAAAAGCGAAAACGTTAGCTATTGATATTCCACATCACATGGAACTTTGGTTTACAAAGCAAGGCCTATGAAAAATGAAAAAGAATTTTTAGAAACAATTGATGACTATATAGCACAAGAAATTTTCCCGGGCTGCCATGTTGCTATTGTGGAAGAAGCAGAGGTTCAAGAGTTTGTTCGAGGCAACCAAGCAATCCTTCCGAAAGTAAAACCATTGGTTGCAGGTAAAAAATGGGATTTAGCTTCCGTTTCAAAAGTTGTAGGCACAGGAACAGTTGTTATTAATCTCGTTTTGTCTGGGAAGTTAGAGCTTGATGCTCCGTTTACGGATTATTATCCTGATTTTCATGATGAGAGTATTACTTTGAGACAGCTTCTTACGCATACAACGGGTATAAATCCGTTTATTGAAAACCGTGATAAGTTAGATTTTAAAGGTTTAAAGGATGCGATTGACCATATCGAAGTGACGGAAAATAAAAGTTGTCACTACACAGATATCAACTTTATTTTGTTGGGTTTTATGCTTGAAAAGCTTTATGAGAAATCTTTAGATGAAGTCTTTAAAGCAGAGGTTTTTGAAAAATGGAACATGTCTGAGACATCTTTTGGACCTGTTACTAATGCCGTGCCTACAAGTCTGGATACACGAGTGGGGTCGGTTCATGATCCAAAAGCAAAAGTACTAGGAACACACTGTGGGTCAGCAGGACTTTTTGCACCGATGATTGATTTGGTTAAATTTGTTCAAGGTTATTTTTCAGACACAAAATATTTGGCTTTGCAGAAAAATTATGCAGCGGGAGATCGCCCAAGAAGTTTAGCTTGGGATTTTATACACGACCAGTGGTTGCTTCATACAGGTTACACAGGCACTTTCATTCTGATGAATCTCGAATCAAAGAAAGCGGTAATTTTCTTATCCAATCGAGTGCACTTGAAGGATGAGCGGGCACAGTGGATTGTAGATCGTGACCGACTGATTGAAATACTCATAAAAATTTAAACTGACCTGAGTGTCGGTTTTTTCTTTTCCTATAAAAAAACACTTTCCTGTTATTGAGAAAGTGTTTAATATTTTTTTATCCAATATTGTCTACAGGATCATTCTTTTTACGATAACTTATCAATATAATGAAATAAAGAAGTGCGGTAAAGAGAGTTACTCCAATAGGATTAGTTGTAAGGATACCAAAGAAAATTAATAACAAAGCAATGAGAGCAATAAGACTCATGCTCATAGTACCTAAAGCTTTGGTTTTGCGTGCCAATAAGAAGCCTGCGAGACTAATTAAAAACCAAACTAAAAGGACAGTGTAAGATAAAGAACCGGCAAGATAGTTAAATAGGCTGTCTCCTAAGAAGTAAGAAAGAACAACGCCGATATAAAGTGTTCCAGAGCAGAAAAGAACAGATCTTTGAGGTACTTTACTTTTATTCAGTGTAGCAATCTTTTGCGAAAGCTTGCCTTTATGATTTTTTAAGCGGAAGAATAAAATTCTTGAAGAGGCATAAATGCCAGAGTTGATTGAAGAAAAGAGCGCGAGAATAATAATGAAATTAATGATGTCTGCAGCAAAAGGAATATGCATTTTGTTAAAGACCATGACAAACGGGCTCATTGTTGACGTTGCCAGGTCGTTCCAGTTGTAGATAAGGAGCAGGAGGAACATTGGGACGATATAAAAAGAAATGATGCGTCCAATAACGCCTCGGATAGCGCGTGGGATAGCAGTTTTAGGATCTTCTGTCTCACTAACAGTAATGGCAATGAGTTCAGAGCCCCCGTAGGAATAGATAACAATCAATAAAGAATTGATAACACCTTTAAGTCCGTGTGGCGCAAAGCCACCATATTTTGTCATCCCTGAAAATGCAGATATCAAGTTGGTATTAAAAATGTTTTGTGCAACTAAAATGACACCAAAAATAATAAGAAGAATGATAACGCTGATTTTGATAAAAGCAAGCCAATATTCTGTTTCGGCAAAGAATGTTACTGACAGTAGGTTGATAAGCGATGTTAGGATAGCGATGAGTAAGACGAAGGCCCATGAAGGGATATTAGGGAACCAAAGCTGTATAAAGCTAGCAGCAGCGACAGCTTCGGCAATAATATTAATCATCCAAAGTGACCAATACACCCAGTCTGTAAAATCAGCTGCATGGTTACCCAGATAAGGTTGAACCAATCCTGAAAGACCATGTGGTTCATCCGAGCTAAGGACCAACTTCTCTAAACTCTTCATCACGAAGAATAAAACCAAACCTCCGATGAAATAAGAAATAAGGACAGCAGGACCAGCAGACTCAATGGCAGAAGCGCTCCCTTTAAAAAGGCCAGCCCCGATCGCTCCACCTAGAGCAATCATAGTGATATGGCGTGTTGCCATTCTCTTTTGTAAATTTTGATTATTTTCCAATTATAAGTTCCTCTCTTTATAAAATAAATATTTTTAATTTAAAATTCTAAGTCAAATTAGGCCTCCTCTCACTTTATTGTCACGTTTGAGTAGCAATAATCAATAAAAATAAATTAAAAAAGATGCCCAAAGGGACATCTTTTTGCCCCTTTCTGACCAACGCCAAAGAGGACTCACACCTTTACCTTTCAGCACTTAGTGTGAGCCCATAATCAACAACAAAACTGTGTGATAAGCGTTAATCATTTTTGAGCCTCATTATTTTAATAGTGTAAAGTATAATACAAATAATGTAAAAATTCAAATTTTTGCACAAATTAAAAAAACAAAAGTGGACTTTTAAAATTTTAATGTCAAAAGTTCTTTACATTAAAATCAGAAAGGAATTGGAGGTTATAAAATTTTTTATCTGAAGATAACTTTCTATTTTTTATTAGGTAATTCGTGAAAAAAATAGCAAAATATGGTATAATGTATGCACGTTTTAAAGGGATTTAGAAGAAAAAATAGACAGAGAGTTGGTGCAAAAAGGCATCAAAAATAGGATAAACATAAAATGAGCAGAATGATGCCAGCACGTGTACGCAGTGAAGGAATAGCCCTGTATAGCCAGGGACTTTTAATTGATCCATCAATAGAGGATTTTAAACTTTCTGCAGAGGTTGAAGGAGAACAAGTAATTTACGATATGGACGGGGCACAGGATTATTGTTCTTGTGCTGATTTTCAGCGGAATTACCGTTATTGTAAGCACATTGCTGCAGTGGAAGAATACCTCAAGAATGAAAATAAAGAAATTGAAGATGACAAGAAAAACATAGAAAAGATTGAGTTGGTAGCAAATGACGAATTAGCTGCTAATGCTGCCTTTTTGGATGCTTTGAATGGCGAAACACAGGTCAATTTTGGAGCTGAGCAATTTTCAATTGAAGTCCATGTCGAAGATAACTCGCAACTCTATGATGTTTTTTCTATGGATTACTTCATGTATTTTGACTTACGCTTATATAGCGAACGCTTAGGTAGAGCTTATGTAATCAAAGATATCCCGTATTTTTTGAGAACATTGCAAAACTTTGGACAATATTCGTTAGGTGCTTTGCATTATGTTGACCTCTTTTTTGATAATTTTGATGAAGCGAGTCAGGACTTTTTGAATTTCCTACTTAAAATACATGGCAAGCTTGATGCTCAAATGGCTAACCAACTGTATATTAAAAATGGACGTTATCTCAATTTCCCTTATCTTTTTATTGAAGAGGCAATGGATTTAGCCTCTAACTTGTCACGTTTTAGCTTGAGGTTATCAGGCGCCTTGATTAACTATTTCACCTTTGTTGCTCTTGATGAAGAGTCAGAGATTTTTAATTTTAGTGTGACAAGCCAAAGGGACTTTATCGAGTTGAAAATCGAAGATAATGCCTTTAGTTCCTTCTATAGTGGTTCCCTTCTATACTATAATCACGTCTTTTATAAGGTTGATCATGAACAAAAACGTTTGTTGCAGCTGGTTCAAAAAGAATTAGAAGGTGAGAAGCATAATCAATTTTCATATATGGACAAGGACAAAGTAGCTCAAGCACTGCAACAACTTTCTACTTTGGGCCAAATTTCAGCCCCTGAAAATTTCGTTATTCGCCCCTTTACACCGATTTTTAACTTTGCTAATCCTGATGGACAAAATATAGAACTTTCGGTTCAATTTGATTATGGCAATTTTAAAGTGGAACACTTTCATGAACTAGAAACACTCGAGTTCTCTCGGGACCTACGCCTAGAAAATAAGATATTTACGCTCATGGCTCGTTTTGGTTTCACACGTTCTTTTACAAGTTCTGTGACGCTTTCGGCACAATTTGCAGAAACATTCTTTATCAAGATTCTGCCACAATTCCAGAAATTAGGTCAAGTAAAACTGTCTCCTGGACTAATGGATATGAAAGTCGATGAAGTCCCTGAAATCATGATTGATCGTCGAGGAGGCTTGTTAGATATTGCCTTTGAAATGCCAAGCATCGGTGAGAATGAATTTGCAAATGTTATTGCACAGTTGCAAAACAATGCGGAATACTATGTCAGTGAAAACGGAAAATTATTTATCTTTGACCAGAAGTTCAGCGAACTGAAATCAGCTTTACGAGAACTGGATGATAATTTTACGATCAGTGGGACGAGCTTAGAAGTCAATGTGACACGCAGTTTTCAAGTTTCTAAAATATTTGAAAATATTTCAAGCAGTAATTTTTCAAATGAATTTAAAGCCTTCTATGAACACCTCACGCATCCAGAAACCTTCCCATACGAAAAGCCTGAGCATGTCAAAGCTGAACTGCGAAGTTATCAGGAAACAGGAGTTCGTTGGATGTCTATGTTAACGCACTATCACTTAGGTGGTGTTTTGGCAGATGACATGGGTCTAGGTAAAACAGTACAAGCGATTACCTATTTATTGTCAAATCTGAAAGAAGGTGAAACAGCTTTAGTCACTGCTCCTGCTAGCCTTATTTACAACTGGGCCAGTGAGTTTGATCAATTTACGGACACGGTTGATTACGTAGTAGTTGACGGTATGAAGGCTGATCGCGATGCTTTGATTCATGGGAAGCATCAAGTTTATATCACAAGTTATGGCAGCTTCCTTAAGGACTTTGATGATTATCAAGAGAAGGAGCTTAACTATCTTCTCTTAGATGAAGCACAAGCTGTGAAAAACTATAGCAGTAAAACAAATAGAGCGCTTAGTCAATTGAATGTTGAACATACTTTTGCTTTATCTGGAACGCCTTTAGAAAATCGTTTAGAAGAAATTTGGGCAATCTTCCAAGTGGTAATGCCTGGCTTTTTACCAAAACGTGAAACATTTAATAAAATGTCACCCGAAGTTATCTCACGCATTATCCATCCATTTATTATGCGCCGTAAAAAAGAAGAAGTTTTGACAGAGTTGCCTGATAAGATGGAAATGACCTTACGCAATAACATGGTTGAAGAGCAAAAACTCCTATATTTAGCACAGTTAGAGTTAATGCAACAATCTGTCCGCCAAATGGATAGTGCAAGCCTTAAAAAATCACGTATTGAAATTCTTGCAGGGATTACCCGACTTCGTCAAATATGTAACACGCCAGCTCTTTTCATGGATAACTATGAAGGTGGATCTGGTAAGCTAGATAGTTTGATGGAGCTGTTAGAGCAAGTCAAGGCTTCAGGACATCGTCCTCTGATTTTTTCACAGTTTACTAAGACTTTTCCCTATATTGAAGAAGCAATGGAAAAATTGGACCTCACTGCCTATAAGTTAACGGGCTCAACTCCAGTTAAAGAACGCTTAGAAATGGTTCAAGCCTTTAATGCTGGAAGCCGTGATGCCTTCCTCATTTCGCTAAAAGCGGGTGGCGTAGGTCTTAACCTCACTAGTGCCGATGTTGTTATCCTTGTCGATCTATGGTGGAATCCTGCGGTTGAAGAACAAGCTATAGCAAGGGCTCACCGTATGGGACAAAAGAGTACCGTTGAAGTCATTCGCTTGATTACACAAGGGACGATTGAAGAAAAAATCATGGAGATTCAGGAGCGTAAAAAAGATCTGATTGCAAATGTTTTAGATGGCGATGTGATTGATAAGACGCTCAGCGAAGCCGAAATCAGAGAAATTTTAGGACTATAACTTTAAAAATCGCTGAAAATGCGATATAATAATAGTTGAAACACATACCTAAGAAAAAAAATAAGATTAGACAAACTTTTTAAGGAACGTAGAGGAAAAGTTTCAAGACAAACAAAAAAATAAGTAGGGCAAGCAATGAACGAAGGAAGAAGAGTCGTATTTCCAATCATCGATGATGATGAAATGCTTGAAAAAGACACACGCGTCATCATGACAAATTCACAACTGATTACTAAGAATCCTAGTCAACAAGACGAGGCTTCTTTTGGTGGTGTTCAAATGTCTGATAAAAAACGTTCAGATGTCTATAAGCCAATAAAAACAAAAGTTAGCTACAGCACTCAACATCGTCCATTAAATAGCAATCATAGTGGGTACAGTTCTTTTGATAAAATGCCTAAAAAAACGAGTGTTGATGAATCAAAAGAAAAGGCCAAAAGAGAAGCGGCAGTACTTCCTAAACGTCCAAAAGGCTATGTTCATCCGCTAGAACGCGATAAAGATGATTTTTCCTTACGTCGTTCATCAGCAGTACTTAACGCAGCGAAACCAGCACCGGGTGAAAAGAAGACAATCGAACAAAAGCCGATGTCTCCAAGACGTCCAGCAACTAATAATCCCATCAGAGACATGAAAAAACGTGGTTTAAATCTTGATGAAGCAATTATTTCTGGTTCTCCTCAAAAAGGAGAAGATAAGACTAAAACTGCAAAAAACGAGTATTTCGACAACAAACGGAAGAACTTGTTTGATCGCGGACTTTAAATAAAAGAAGGAGAAAAGATTTCAGTTCCGACTGAAATTTCTTATTTATCATGGAAAAAGTATATCATTTTATAGGAATTAAAGGCTCAGGGATGAGTGCACTCGCTCTTATGCTCCACCAAATGGGTAAAAAAGTACAAGGTTCTGATACGACGGACTACTATTTTACACAACGTGGCCTTGAAGAAGCAGGTATTCCTATTCTTCCTTTTGACGAGAAAAATATTACACCAGAAGTTGAGTTGATTGCAGGGAATGCTTTTCGTACCGACAATAATGTCGAAATTGCTTTTGCTGAAAAAAACGGCTTTGCTTTTAAACGTTACCATGAGTTTTTAGGACATTTCATGGAAGACTTTATCAGCGTTGGGGTCGCGGGGGCGCACGGTAAAACTTCAACGACAGGAATTCTAGCACATGTCATGAAAAATGCTGTGGATACGTCATACTTGATTGGTGATGGTACAGGACGTGGAAATGCGGACAGCGAATATTTTGTATTTGAATCAGATGAATACGAACGTCATTTCATGCCTTATCATCCAGAATATACAATTATTACCAATGTTGATTTTGATCATCCAGATTATTTCCAAAACATTGATGATGTCGCCTCAGCTTTCCAAGATTATGCCCAAAACATCAAAAAAGGTATTTTCGTTTTTGGAGAAGATCCGTATTTACGTAAAATTACAGCAGAAGCGCCAATTTACTATTATGGTTTTGAAGATGGTGATGATTATCAAGCAAAAGATATCATCCGCTCAACACGCGGCTCATCTTTTGATGCTTATTTCCGAGGCGAAAAAATCGGTCACTTTGTAGTTCCTGCTTACGGGAAGCATAATATTGCGAACGCCTTAGCAGTAGTTGGTGTAACCCATCAGCTTGGCTTAGATATGAATGATATCGCAGACCATTTGTTGACTTTCTCTGGTGTAAAACGTCGATTTACGGAGAAAAAAGTTGGAGAAACAATTATTATTGATGACTTCGCGCACCATCCAACAGAAATCGAAGCAACAATTGATGCAGCGCGTCAAAAATATCCCGATCGTGAAATCGTGGCTGTTTTCCAACCCCATACATTTACACGAACAATTGCCTTTGCTGATGAGTTTGCTCAAGTTCTTGATTCAGCAGATACTGTGTATCTTGCAGAAATTTATGGCTCTGCACGTGAAGTTGACCACCATGAAATTACAGCACAAGATCTTGCTGATAAAGTACGTAAACCTGCACGCGTTATTTCTGTGGAAAACGTTTCGCCTTTATTGGACCATGATCGTGGGGTCTATGTCTTCATGGGTGCTGGAAATATCCAACAGTATGAAGTGGCATTTGAAGATTTGCTTAGCCAATTAACTAAAAATACTTTGTAAAATAAAAGGATTAAAAGTAATAATTATTATCAATGGTTTAACCTTATTTAAAAATACTGTCTCCTTTTAAATAGTGAGATACTACAGTTTGTAAATTCATACCACTTATCGGCTCTATGATATAATTAAAGCATGTTAACATTTCCACTGGTCAATGATACGTCGCGAAAAATCATCCATATTGATATGGATGCCTTTTTCGCGTCAGTAGAAATACGGGACAATCCAAAATTAAGGGGAAAACCTGTAGTTATTGCACGGAACCCGCTGGAAACTGGCGGGCGTGGCGTTGTTTCAACATGTTCTTATGAAGCACGAGCATTCGGGATTCATTCGGCAATGAGCGCCAAAGAAGCTTATGATCTTTGTCCGCAAGCTGTTTTCATTAGTGGGAATTATGAAAAGTATCGTGCAATATCAGAACAAGTACGTGAAATTTTTAACCGCTATACTGATGAAGTAGAGGCAGCATCTATTGATGAAGCTTATCTGGATGTCACTCGGAATAAGATAGGGTCAACCAGTGCAATTAGAGTTGCAAAACTTATACAGCACGATATTTTTGTTGAGCTCGGTTTAACTTGCTCAGCAGGTGTGTCCTACAATAAATTTTTAGCAAAGATTGCCTCAGATTATGAAAAGCCTCATGGGCTGACGGTAATTATGCCTGAAGCAGCAAAAGACTTTCTAGCAGTGTTACCTGTTGAAAAATTTCACGGCGTAGGTAAGGCTACTGGAGCAAAACTACATGAGTTAGAGATTTTTACAGGTGCTGATATTCAAGCGGCGGACCCGTTACTCTTGGCAGAACGGTTTGGTGTTTATGGTTGGAATCTTTTTTTGAAGGCTAATGGTATTCATCATGCACCCGTAGTGACAAGCCGTCAAAGGAAGTCAGTAGGCAAAGAAAGAACTTATAGCAAACTCCTCTACAATGCAGAGGACATCAAGCAGGAACTTACTAACCTTTCGGAACGCGTTTCTACTAATGTGAAGCGTCATCAACTTCTGGGAGATACAGTTGTCCTCAAGTTACGTTATTCTGATTTTAAGACAATTACGAAACGCAAAAAGCTTCCCGAGAAGATAAATGAAACAACTGCATTGGCACATGTCGCTCAAGATTTACTAGAAGAGATTGATTATGATGAAACAATAGGTGTACGACTGCTGGGTGTTACCCTAACAGGGTTTGGGGCAGAAGAATTACGATTAGATATGAAAAGCTAAGAAAAGGAATAAAGGGGATCTTTTTCCTTTTTTTGATAAGCAAAAAACAGAGTCCCAATGCAGAAGCCAGCTGGATAAGAATAAGCATTTCTTCTAAAGAGAGAGAAAAAGAGGCAAAGAAAAGCCACAAGATATCTCCAGCACCAATCCCAATATTGATAAAAAAAGTGAAACAAGCAAGCGCTAATAAGAAATAAGCTATAGGGGTAACAGGAAATAAAATAAAGAAGCAAGCAGTAAACGCTAAACCGATATTTAAAGGGTAAGCATAAGAATCAATATCAAATTTGCTCAAAAGTAAACTAATAATAAGGGTGAAAAAGTGGAGAAAATCTAAATCAAACCACAATGCGGCAAAGAGAGTTCCTGAAAGAAATTCTAGGATAAAATAACTATAAGAAAATTTTACACCACACAAACGACACTTGCTTTTAAAGATAATTTGGGAAATTAAAGGGATAAGTTGATACCATTTGAGAGGCGACTGACAAGAGCTACACTGTGAGCGTCCATAAAGAATCGAGGCTTCCGTATCCCATCGTTCACTTACTAAACCAAGAAAAGAGCCAAATACAGTGCCGATAATGAAGAAAAAAATAAGCATATTTGTTAATACGAGAAAAAGCTAAAAAGCTCACAATCTTAAGCAAAATATTTTCTAATTGACCTTTTTTTTTATATAATTGTAATAGAAATAAAAAATTGGAGGTTTCTATGTCTAAGGAAAAAACACAAGAAGTTTTGAATCAAACAGTTGCAGATTTATCTCAAGCAGCAGCACTTGTACATCAAACACACTGGTATATGCGTGGTTCTGGTTTCTTGACTCTGCATCCTAAAATGGACGAGTTCATGGACGCACTTAACGAGCATTTAGATGAGTTTGCTGAACGTTTAATTACCATCGGTGGTTCGCCAGTTTCAACGCTTAAAGAGTTTGATGAAAAGTCAAAAATTGAACTTCAACCAGCTACTTGGGATAAGTCAATGTCTGAACGTTTACATGGTGTTCTAGATACTTACAAATACTTGGCTAAACTTTTCCAAGAAGGCATGGATATTGCTGAATCTGAAAATGACGCGGTTACAGTTGATCTTTATACAGTTGCACTCGGAGATGTTGAAAAAACAATCTGGATGCTCGAAGCAGAACTTGGATAATAAAAAAAGACCTTACATACTCGGTAAGGTCTTTTTTTATTATCCGTTTTTAATTTTTCCAGGCCAGTTATTCAAGCCAGTCTTAAGAATATAAACTTCTGGTACGCCAGCTTTTTTAAGTTGTTTAGCAACTTTGACTGATGCTGTTGGCTTACCATTTTCATAAAGTAGCACAGGTTTCTTTTTATTGATGGCGTTTAAACTTTGTTCCATCTGAGAAGCAGGTAAATTACGAGCACCAAGAATGTGTTTTACTCGGAAATCTGCAGCTTCACGGACGTCGATAAGTTGAGAAGTAGCCATTAAACGTTCAAATTCAGGTGCCTCAACAACTTTGGCATTACGTTTGAGCGTCCAACGTGGATAGATGAAGAAGACGACAATGAGGGCTAAAAGTATAAAGTCAATGATCCAGATCATTTAAGTTCTCCTAAGTTTATTTTTTAAATTTTAAAGCAAGGCTTGCGGCACCGATGATACCAGCATCATTTCCGAGCTCAGCAAGTTTGATTTTTGTAGAGTCACGTACTGTTGAGAACGAATATTTTTGGAAATAAGTTTCAACTTTAGAACGGAGAAATTCTCCAGCTGCAGAAACTCCGCCTCCGATGACAATAGCCGCTGGGTTGAGCGTGCTTCCGAGGTTCGCGCAAGCAAAACCAAGGTAATAAGCAAACTTATCAACAACGCTAAGTGCAAAAGCATCACCAGCTTCAGCTGCAATGAAGATGTCTTTAGAAGTTACTTCGTCACCATTATCAATATTTGCTTTAATTTCGCTGTTTCCTTCGTATTCTTCTGCGAATTTTCTTGCAAGGCGTACAACGCCAGTAGCAGAAGTTACTGTTTCTAAGCAACCGTAGTTTCCGCAAGTACAAGCAAAGCCATCATGAGGCTCTACCACGATGTGTCCGATTTCACCAGCTGCACCAACAACACCATGGATAAGGTTTCCAGCAGCAACAATACCGCCACCCACTCCAGTTCCTAAAGTGATGAAGACAACGTCAGGTTGGTTTTCACCAGCTCCGACCCAACGTTCGCCTAAAGCTGCAACATTTGCATCATTATCAAGAATGAATGGTAGACCAACACCTTCGCTGATAGGAGCACCAACTTCTTGAACATCTGCCCAGTTAAGATTAAAGGCACCGCGGACAGTAGCAGCTTCAATATCTACTGTACCAGGTGTCCCCATTCCAATACCAATAAAGTCAGACTTATCAAGGTTGTAAAGATTTAAGCGGTGGTTGATAGATTCAATGATATCAGGGACAATGTGTTTTCCATCACTGAGAATATTTGTCGGGATAGCCCATTTGTCTTGAACTTCACCTTCGAGTGTTAAAATACCGAACTTGATAGAAGTTCCGCCGAGGTCGATACCAATAATTTTGTTAGCCATTTAGTTTTTCCTTCTCAATTCTTTCTTCACGACGTAAAATAAGTTGGGCAGTGAGGTATTCTTTATCACTTTTCTCAAAAATTCCCTGCTCAACCATATTTGTAAGTTCCTGTTGCATAAAATAAATCGCATCTAAGCGATTGGTCATGAAATTAATAAAACCGTATTTTTTTAACAATTCCTGTACATCATAAAGTGTTTTCATTGTTCTATTTTACCGCAACTGTAAGCGGTTTTCAAGTATTGATAAGTTTTTCAATGAGTTTTTGGTCCATAATTTTTTTACAAACTGATAATCTGTTTGGAGTATTTCAAAATTACAACTTAAAGTTCATAGTAGGAAGTAGGTCAAATTTGTCAATTTTATTCCTTAGAAAACTTGTAAACGCGTGCATTTTCGCCTTTGACAAAAAGTGTGCTATAATAAATTTGATATATTGTTTGGGCGCACCATAAAAGCTAGCGTTCAAGCTACGGAGACGCGATTTCCGTAGGAAATTTTCGAAAGAATAGGTAGAAATAAATTGACTAAATTACGCGAAAACATCAGAAACGTTGCGATTATTGCCCACGTCGACCACGGTAAAACAACTTTGGTTGATGAGTTGCTTAAACAATCTCAAACGCTTGATGCCCGTACAAACCTTGCTGAACGCGCAATGGACTCTAACGCTCTTGAACAAGAACGTGGAATTACAATCCTTGCTAAAAATACAGCCGTAGAATATGGCGATACACGTATTAACATTTTGGACACACCAGGTCACGCGGACTTCGGTGGTGAAGTAGAACGTATCATGAAAATGGTTGACGGTGTTGTTCTTGTCGTGGATGCTTATGAAGGTACAATGCCTCAAACACGTTTCGTGTTGAAAAAAGCTTTGGATCAAAACTTGACACCAATCGTTGTCGTGAACAAAATCGATAAACCATCTGCACGTCCACAAGAAGTTGTAGATGAAGTCTTGGAACTTTTCATCGAACTTGGTGCCGATGATGACCAATTGGACTTCCCAGTTGTTTATGCTTCAGCGATTAATGGGTCATCATCATTAAGCGATAACCCAGCGGATCAAGAAGCGACAATGGATCCAATCTTCAACACAATCATCGAACATATCCCAGCGCCTATCGATAACTCTGACGAACCTTTGCAATTCCAAGTTTCACTCTTGGACTACAATGACTTCGTTGGTCGTATTGGTATTGGACGTGTTTTCCGTGGTACAATCAAAGTTGGTGACAATGTAACATTGTCTAAACTTGACGGTTCAACGAAGAACTTCCGTGTCACAAAACTTTTTGGTTTCTTTGGGCTTGAACGTCAAGAAATTACGGAAGCAAAAGCAGGGGACTTGATTGCCGTCTCTGGTATGGATGATATCTTCGTTGGTGAAACTGTTACACCGACAGATGCTGTTGAACCATTGCCAGTACTTCACATTGACGAACCGACACTTCAAATGACTTTCCTTGTAAATAACTCACCATTCGCAGGACGCGAAGGTAAATGGGTAACTGCACGTAAAGTTGAAGAACGTTTGCAAGCAGAACTTCAAACAGACGTATCACTTCGTGTTGAAAATACTGATTCACCAGATAAATGGATCGTTTCAGGTCGTGGAGAATTACACTTGTCTATCCTTATCGAAACAATGCGTCGTGAAGGCTATGAACTTCAAGTTTCACGTCCAGAAGTTATCGTTAAAGAAATCGACGGCGTAGAATGTGAACCATTTGAACGTGTACGTATTGATACACCTGAAGAATACCAAGGATCAATTATCCAAGCCCTTTCAGAACGTAAGGGTGACATGTTGGACATGGAAATCACTGGTAACGGTCAAGCGCGTTTGGTCTTCTTGGTTCCAGCACGTGGTTTGATTGGTTTCACAACAGAATTTATGTCAATGACACGTGGATATGGTATCATGAACCACACATTTGACCAATATATGCCAATGGTTAAAGGAACAATCGGTGGACGTAGCCGTGGTGCTTTGATCTCTATGGACCAAGGTTCTGTAACATCATATGCTATGGGATACGTACAAGAGCGTGGTGTTCTCTTTGTTGAAGCGGGTACAGAAGTTTATGGTGGTATGATTATCGGTAAACATTCACGTGATAATGACTTGACAGTTAATGTTACAAAAGCAAAACAACAAACAAACGTTCGTTCATCTAATAAAGACTCAACTTCAGTGCTTAACGCTTCTAAAATCTTGTCTCTTGAAGAATCATTAGAATTCTTGGGTGATGACGAATACATGGAAGTAACACCAGAATCAATCCGCTTGCGTAAACAAATTCTTGACAAAGCAATGCGTGAAAAAGCAACGAAAAAGAAAAAAACTGCTGAATAATAGTTTTGACATGGTGCTTGAAACAGCAGAGGGATTTGAGAAAAGACTAAGAAGCCAAAAATAAGGAGAAAAGCATGTTTTATCTGATACTTTTAGTTTTATTTGCCCTGGGCTACATCTTTTTAATGCCTAAGGATGTGAGAAGAAGTACGGATATCTTTGTTTTTGCGTCAGTGATTGTCCTTATCGTAGCTGTAGCTATCGGTCAAGCTGTCAGTCATCGTGCAGCCTTATATGAAATCGCAATGGTGATTGCACTCTTAGCTCTCGCTGTTAAGGCCCTTTTAGAAATTGAAAAATTATAAAATAAGAAATAGTTTGTCTCTGGCAGACTATTTTTTGGAGGTTACATGGATATAGAGAAAATCGAAAAAGCTTTTGGGTTGGTCCTTGAGAATATCATGGCAATTCAAGCAGAGCTGATGACGGATTTTTATGATGCTTTTGTGGAACAAAATGCAGCTTACTTAGGCGCCTTAGAGCTGGCGTCACTGACGAAGGAAAATAACGATAAAGTTCGTTCAATGAATCTTACGAAAAGTGAATGGCAAAAACTGTTTCAGTTTGTCTTGTTACAAGGCTCTCGTATTGCACCGATGCAAGCAAATCATAATTTAACACCGGACTCTATTGGTTTTATCTTTAATTTCATCATTGAAGAGTTGCACAAGGACCGATCGATTCGCGTGTTAGAGTTTGGTTCAGGAACGGGGAATTTAGCGGAAACGCTCTTGGTTCATCTGCAAAAAGAAGTAGACTATGTTGGTTTTGAAGTAGACGACCTCTTGTTGGATTTATCTGCTTCAATGTCAGAAGTCATGGGAACAGAAGCAAGTTTTCTCCAAATGGATGCTGTTAAACCTCAGCCCTTGGAAGCTGTGGACGTTGTCCTAAGTGATCTCCCAGTTGGTTATTATCCAGACGATGAAGCTGCTAGCCATTTTCAAGTACATGACAAATCAGAACATACCTATGTGCACCACTTAATGATCGAGCAATCCTTCAAGTATTTGAAAGAGAGTGGCTTTGCACTTTTCTTAGCTCCAGATAATCTTTTGACAAGTGCACAGTCAGAGTTTTTGAAGGCCTGGATTAAAGAACATGCACATATTGCTGCAGTCATTACATTACCTTCATCCCTCTTTAAAGGGGCAGTAAAATCGATTTATTTATTAAGTAAAAACCAGACAAATACACCGACTTTTGTTTACCCCTTGTCTGACTTAGCAGACCGCTCTATTTTGCAAGAATTTATGTCTGAGTTTGTGAAAAATGTCAAGATTTGACCAAAAACTCTTAGCCAGTCACTGCCTTCAATTGGGTTTTGTGATATAATTTAAGAGAAAATTGAAAGAAGAAGGATAGATAAAATGACAAAAACTCTTGCGGTTAATGCTGGTTCATCATCAATGAAATGGCAAATGTATGAAATGCCAGAAGAAAAAGTTCTTGCAAAGGGCTTGATTGAACGTATTGGCTTGAAAGATTCAGTCACAACGGTAAAATTTGACGACCAAAAAGAAGAACGTGTATTGGATATTGTAGACCACACACAAGCCGTTCACATTTTACTTGAAGACTTGAAACGTTTCCATATTGTTGAAGAATTTACAGAGATTACCGGAGTAGGTTACCGTGTTGTCGCTGGTGGAGAGTTGTTTAAAAAATCTACTTTGATCAATCAAGAAGTACTAAAACAAATTGAAGAACTTTTACCACTTGCTCCACTACATAATCCAGCAAATGCGGCTGGTATAAAGGCTTTCTTGGAGTTGTTGCCTGAAGCAACAGCGGTAGCTGTTTTTGACACAGCTTTCCACACAACAATGCCTGAAAAAGCTTTCCGTTACCCATTGCCTAAAAAATATTACACTGAAAACGCCGTGCGTAAATATGGAGCACATGGGACTTCACATATGTTTGTGGCACAAGAAGCTGCAAAAATGTTAGGTAAAGATATTAAAGATACAAAAATCATTACTGCCCATATCGGTAATGGTGGATCAATCACTGCTGTAAAAGGTGGTGAGTCAATTGATACTTCAATGGGCTTCACACCATTAGCAGGTATTATGATGGGGACACGTACAGGAGATATGGATCCTTCTGTTTTCCCTTATCTTATTGCTAACGATGATTCACTCAAGGATGCTCAAGACGTTGTCAATATGATGAATAAAGAGTCAGGACTATTTGGTGTCTCTGGTTTGTCCTCTGATATGCGTGAAATCATCTCTGCTCGTGATGCTGGGGATGCGGATGCAGCCTTAGCATTCGAAATGTATGTTGACCGTATTCAAAAATTCATTGGCCAATACTTGGCTGTTTTGAATGGTGCTGATGCAATTGTATTTACGGCAGGTGTAGGTGAAAACTCAGCACCAGTACGTGAAGGTGTCTTAAAAGGTTTGTCATGGTTTGGTATTGATGTTGATTTCTCTAAAAATATTTTTGGTTTTGAAGGAGAGATGTCAACACCAGAATCACGTGTTAAAGTTTTTGTCATTCCAACGGATGAAGAGCTTGTTATTGCACGCGATGTTGAAGCTGCAAAAGCGAAATAAAAAGAAACGGCTAATAAAAAGCCGTTTTTATATATTTCTTTTAAGATATTTTTTAAAGTTATGTTATACTAGTAAGACAAAAAGAAAACACTTACATATTGAAGGGATTTTTAAAATATGGAAAAAACACTCGCTGTTAACGCTGGATCATCGTCACTAAAATGGCAACTTTATGATATGCCAGAAGAAAAAGTTATTGCTAAAGGTATTTTTGAACGTATTGGTTTGAAAGATTCTATTTCAACAACAAAGTTTGATGATCAAGTGCATAAAAGAGAGCAGGATATTGTTGACCACCGTCAAGCGGTCTTGCTTTTGATGGACGAGTTGATACATTTTAAACTCATTAGTAGTTTCCGTGAGATTACAGCTATTGGTCACCGTGTTGTTGCGGGTGGAGAATTTTTCAATACGTCTACTGTAATTACTCCTGAAGTTTTAGAAGAGATAAAAAACCTTTCAACTTTAGCCCCTCTCCACAACCCCGCAAATGTGCTGGGAATCGAGGCTTTTAAACGCTTGCTTCCAGATGCGCTTGCTGTAGCTGTCTTTGATACAGCCTTTCACACAACGTTGCCAGAAAAAGCCTTTCGTTATCCAATTCCAACAAAATACTATACGGATTATGCTATTCGTAAATATGGAGCGCATGGAACTTCACACATGTATGTGTCACGTGAAGCAGCAAAAGTACTCGGAAAACCGCTTGAAGATTTAAAACTCATCACTGCCCACATTGGTAATGGTGCTTCAATTACAGCTATTGAAGGTGGAAAGTCTGTTGATACTTCAATGGGCTTCACACCACTAGCAGGTGTAATGATGGGGACACGTTCTGGCGAAATGGACCCTTCTGTGATTTCTTATATGCTTGAAAGTGATCCTAGTTTACGTTCGGCGCAGGATGTTATTGATGTTCTTAATAAGAAATCAGGTTTACTTGGTGTATCAGAGTTTTCAAGTGATATGCGAGATTTGGAAGAAGCACGTAACTCTGGCAATGAAAAAGCACTTTTGGCTTATGAAATGTTTATTGATCGTTTGAAAAAGTTTATTGCACAGTACTTTGGGGTCCTCAATGGAGCAGATGCGCTTATCTTTACAGCAGGTATTGGGGAAAATGATACCGATGCACGTCGTGATATTGTAGCAGGCTTGTCATGGTTTGGTATGGAAATTGACCCAGAAAAGAACGTCCGTGGTGCGAATGGTATCATTTCTACACCAGAATCGCGTGTTAAAGTCCTAGTTATACCAACAGACGAAGAGTTGGTTATTGCGCGTGATGTGGAAGCGGCAAAAAATAAATAATTTTGTTAAAAGACCATATGGTCTTTTTTTCAGCTAAATTTTATGGTAAAATAGTAGGGATAAAAAAGAATAGAGAAGAGATAGGAAACTATGGCTGATATTAAATATAAACGCGTACTTTTGAAACTTTCTGGCGAAGCTTTAGCTGGAGAAAAAGGATTTGGAATTGATCCTGAAACAGTTAAAAAAGTTGCTGAAGAGCTCAAAGAAGTATATGCTCTTGGTGCAGAAATCGCCATCGTTTGTGGCGGCGGAAATATCTGGCGCGGCGTGACCGGTGAAAAGATCGGTATGGAACGTGCCCAAGCAGATTATATGGGCATGCTAGCTACGATCATGAACGGCTTAGCTCTTCAAGATACACTTGAAGCACTTGGCGTACCTACTCGTGTTCAAACAGCTATCGAAATGAAAGCTGTCGCAGAGCCTTATATCCGTCGTCGCGCTGAACGACACCTTGAAAAAGGTCGGGTCGTTATTTTCGCAGGTGGAACAGGTTCGCCATACTTCTCCACAGATACAACATCAGCACTTCGTGCAGCAGAAATTAATGCGGATGTTATTTTGATGGCTAAAAATGGTGTTGATGGTGTCTATAATGCAGATCCTAAACTTGACGAAACAGCAGTTAAATTTGACAATCTTACACACATGGACGTTATCACAAAAGGTCTTCACGTTATGGACTCAACGGCTTCAACAATGTCAATGGACAACCACATTCCGCTTGTTGTCTTCAATATGAATGAATCTGGAAATATTAAACGTGTTGTTCAAGGTGAAGAAATCGGAACAACTGTAGAATAAATTTATAATAAAATAAAAAGGAAAAATCATGGCAAACGAAATTATTGATAATGCAAAAGAACGTATGAATAGCTCATTGAACAGCTTGCAACGTGACCTTGGTCACATCCGTGCAGGTCGTGCCAATGCGAGCTTGCTTGACCGCATCTCTGTGGAGTACTATGGCGCACCAACACCACTAAATCAAATGGCATCAATCACAATCCCAGAAGCGCGTGTTTTGATGATTACACCATTTGATAAAACAATCTTGAAAGATATCGAGCATGCCTTGAATGCCAGTGATATTGGGATTACACCAGCAAATGATGGTTCAGTAATTCGCTTGGTTATTCCAATGTTGACAGAAGAACGTCGTAAAGAGTTGGTTAAAGAGATGGGTAAATACATCGAAGGTGCAAAAGTTGCAATCCGTAACATCCGTCGTGATGCTATCGATACAGCGAAAAAACAAGAAAAAGCAAAAGAAATCACAGAAGATGATTTGAAAGTACTCGAAAAAGACATTCAAACTATAACAGATAATGCTGTTAAAGAAGCAGATAAAATGGCTGCTGAAAAAGAAAAAGAACTTTTGGATGTTTAAGTTTGTATCGTCATTTGATTGTAAAAGATTTTATTCTATATAATCGACAGAGCAAAAAAAAACAATCAGAAATAAACGGCTCTGCGGAGCCGTTTTTAAGGAAAAAGAATGAATAATTTATTAGCAACAACATTTTCAGCCATTATTACAGCTGAGAATGATCAATTTTACTTTTTGCAGAAAGATGATAATATCATACGTCTTGCAAAATCAGAAGGCGAACATCAGGTAGGGGATATCGTCACAGGTTTTGCCTATGTGGATAAATCTGACAAAATGTGCATGACAACGCAAGAGCCAACTGCGACACGCGAAAAATTCGGCTGGGGCACAGTGACCGATGTTCGTCGTGACTTGGGCGCTTTCGTTGATATTGGTTTAGCTGGGAAAGATATCGTGGTTTCGCTTGATGATCTTCCGCTACCAGAAGATAAAGATCAATGGCCTAAAAAAGGGGATAAGCTCTTTGTTAAAATTGTCGTTGATGCGAAAGATCGTCTTTGGGGTAAATTAGCTTGGCACCAAGATTTCTGGGAAATGTCAGGACCGGCCTATGATAATATGCAAAACCAAGACTTACGCGGGATTGTTTACCGTAACAAAGAAACAGGATCCTTCGTCTATCTTCCAGATAATAATATGCTTGGTTTCATCCATCCTAACGAAGCTTTTGGCACACTCCGTATCGGGCAAGAGCTTCAGGTACGTGTTATTGGCTTCCGTGATCAAGACCGTAGTTTAAATCTTAGTGCGAAACCACGAGCTTATGAAATGTTGGATGCTGATGCACAGATGATCCTTGCTTATCTTGAGAGTATGGGTGGAAAAATGCCTTTTAATGATAAGTCAGCGCCAGATGATATCAAAGCGACATTTGGTATATCTAAAGGACAATTTAAAAAAGCGCTTGGTGGTTTGATGAAGAATAAAAAAATCAAACAAAGTCCTGAGGGTACAGAACTCATTTGATTAATAGCAAAAAAGTTGGAATGATTTCCAACTTTTTTTAGTAGGGTAAAATATTATTCTTCCTCAGTAAGTGGCTCGATTTCAAAGGCATTGCTATCTGACAAAGTTTTAAACCAGTGGGCCGATTTTTTCAAACTTTTAACTTGCGTATGAATATTTGTCGAGATGAGTCCATACCGATTGCGGTAAGCATTGAGCCAGCTCCAACAGTCGATAGGTGTCCACAAATGATAGCCTAAGCAATTGCTGCCCTCTTCCATCGCCTTATTTAACCAGTACAGATGCTCTTTGATAAATTGAATACGATAGTCATCTTCAATGATTCCCTGACTATTCATATATCTTTCCTCGTTTGACACACCCATACCATTTTCGGAAATGAACCAGTCGATATTTCCATAGTTTTCTTGAACATCTTTAGCAATGTCGTAAACTGCTTTTGGATAAATTTCCCAACCTTTATCGACATTCATACGGCATGAAGGTAGTTCAAATTCTTGCCAGAATTTGTTAGGCATAAAGTCAACAGCTAAGGAATTTGCCGAGTATTTTGGACGTTGTACACGATTTGGATGATAGAAATTAATACCCAGTAAGTCAACCGTATTATCTCTGATGAGTTTTAATTCATCTTCTGTTGATTCCCAAAGTGCGTTTTCCTTATCTAAAATTTCAACCAGTTCAGCAGGAAACTCGCCATTGACAGAGGCATCCATATAGAGACGGTTCAACCATAAGTCAGCGATATGGCTGGCTTTAAGGTCAGCTGCTTCTTTGGTAGAAGGATACGGCGGTGTCAGGTTGAGGATAATCCCAATTTTTCCATCGAATTGTAGCGCGCGGTATTTTGCGATGGCTTTGCTTGAGGCAAGTTGCAAGTTGTAAGCAACTTGGACAGCAGCGTGTCCATCGACTTTATTTGGATAATGGAATTGGAATAAATAGCCTCCTTCCACGACAACCAATGGTTCGTTGTGGGTAAACCAGTATTTGATGCGATCACCAAAGCATTCAAAAGCTTTTTCAGCAAAGCCAGCATAGAGATCAACAACTTTTTTTGATTCCCAGCCACCATACTTATGGTAGAGTTCAACAGGCAAATCAAAATGGTGCAGATTAATCATTGGCGTAATATCTTGGGCGATAAATTCATCAATGACTGCATTATAAAATGCTACAGCGTCTGAATTTACAGTGTTTTTTTCTAAATCATCAATCAAACGGCTCCATTGTATAGAGGTACGAACTGTTTTTAGTCCAGCTTCCTTCATTAAGCGAATATCATTCTTGAAGTCATTATAAAAGTTACTTGCTGTATCTGGGCCTTGATGTTTATAGAAACTTTCGGGTTTGATTTCATAAAAATAATCAAACATGTTGGCATGTTTTTTATTAAAACGACCTTCGGTCTGAGGGCCACTGGTTGCTGCCCCCCACCAAAAATCATTAGGGAATTTAACTTGCATTATTTTATCCTTTGTTTTTTATAATGTTTCAGTACGATCAATGACTTTCAAGAAGGGTAACCAGATGAGCGCGATGACCACAAATTGAACTAATTGAAGTAGAGAACCCATAATAGAATTTGTTGCTAAAAATCCTGAAAGGAAGATTGGCATTGTCCAAGGCACTTGCGCCCCAGTGGTCAGAGGAACTAACCCAGACGCAAAGCCGAGATAGGCGATAATGACTGAAACAACAGGAGCTAAAAGCCATGGAATGAAGATTGTAGCATTCATGACGATAGGAAGACCAAAAATTACAGGTTCATTAACGTTAAATAATCCAGGAGCCAAGCCCAGACGTCCAATGTTTTTATATTGCTTATGTTTCATCAGAAATGCCATAATCAGGACGACAGCCAAGGTAGATCCTGATCCACCTAAGCTTACTGTGAATGTATCCATGAATGATTTTGTAACGATGTGTCCATTTTCAGCTAAGGCAGATGCTCCTTGTTGCGTAAGCGCAGCGTTATCGAGCATATTTGTTTGCCAGAAAGGTTCAAAAACAGAGTTGACAATGATTTGGCCGTGCAGACCGAAGAACCAGAGGAACTGGACAAGGAATACGGCAATGATTGTTGCTGGAAGTCCCGTTCCTAAACCAGTCAGTGGTTTTTGGATAACATTGTAAATAACATCATGAAGATTTGTAGTAAAGGCACCAACCATAAGCGCATTGATAAGTAAGAAAACAAGCAATGTTCCTAGGGCTGGGATTAGAGAGGCGAAAGATTTAGCGACAGCTGGTGGAACACCGTCTGGCATTTTAAGCGTAAAACCTTTTTTAGTCAGTGCAGCGAAGATTTTTGCGGCAATGAAGGCAGCAAAGATACCTAAGAACATCCCTTTTGCACCCAATCGGTCAAGAGTAAGAAGCCCAGTACCTTCAACAGTTGTAGCTCCATCAGCTGATGTAATAATTGCAGCGAAAGGTGTCAATATCAAGAATGAAGCTAAAGAAACGACACCACTGAAAATAGCTTCGATTTCTTCTGACTTCGCCCAGTAGTACCCAATGGCTAAAGTAACGAACACGGTCATAATTGACATTGTGGCGCTTTGACCATTACCAAAAAGGTTACCCAAGTTTGCTTTCATCGAGTCAGACCAGAAGGGTAAATTATTGAATACGACAATAAGTGAACCAAACATTGTTAAAGGGAAACTGACCATGAAGGCATCACGCAAAACAGTGAGGTACTTGTTTTGCCCCAAACGAGACGCTACCGGTAAAACTTTTTCTGATAGCAAAACCATAAATTTGTTCATGAAAAAACTCTCCTTAAATATTATAAAGAGAGTATAACACGAAATAAAATATATTTCAAATTAAATAATAAAAATAAAACTTATTCCAAAGAGTGGATGTAATAAGCTGCCAGAATTTCTGATAAAACAATAAATGCAAAGCGGTTGTCCAGCTGATAGATGTCTGGTTTGGAAAAATCTGTCAGATTTGAAGGCAGAAGCAGAACCTCGGTCGAAGTTTGTTTGAATTTGGAATTTCTATTCATTGTGATGAGGACAATCTTTGCCCCAGTTTCCTTGGCTTGCTCAAAAATTTCCTCATAAAGATCCGTATTTCCAGAAACGGTAAAGATGATTAATAGTGTATCTTGATCAAGTACGCGCGATAGGTAAAATATTTTGGTACGGCTGGTGATGGCTTCGACATATTTATCTTGATACAAGAGAGAATAGACAAATTGTTCAGCAGCTAAACCAGAACTACCAATCCCTAAAACTCGTGTTGTTTTAGCCTCGCGTATCATTTGCGCAATGCTGGTCAGTTGTTTTTCCGACAAACAGCTACGAATCAAATTCAGACGTTGCTTATACTCACCAATGATGGATTCTGAAAGCAGTTCTTCTCTTGAGCTCTGAACAAGTTCAGTTTTTTCACTCATATATCTTTCTAAAGCATTTTTTAAGTCCGGTAAACCACGATATTGTAGTTTCTTTACAACACGGATAATCGCAGAAGGTGAAACCTCAAGATCCTTGGCAGCCTCCTGAATAGATCGGTCAATAAGTACCTCTGGTTTTCTCATTAATTCGCCTGTTATTTTACGATCGGTCTTTGTCAACTCAGTATAGTGGATAGATACTCTTTCTTTAAATGACATAGAACTCCTCTCTTTGTTTATTAATAATTTCGGATAAACCAACTCTAGATATTCAGTTATGAGTTCTCTAAATAGTAGTGTACTAAAAAAATTATCATAAGACAATTGAAGCTAAAAAATAAAATTGAAAGAAAAGAATAAGTGCATGAAAAGAATACTTTTGTTATAATATTTTCAGTTAATAAGGACGAGGTAAAAAGGATGAGTAAAGAAAGAGCAATATTTGCGGGTGGTTGCTTTTGGTGCATGGTGCAACCTTTCGAGGAACAAACAGGGATTCTTGCTGTGACAAGTGGTTATACAGGCGGTCATGTTGATAATCCAACTTATGAGCAAGTTTGCAATCATCAGACAGGGCATACTGAGGCAGTGGAGATTATCTTTGATAATGAAAAAATCACTTACAAAGATTTAGTGGAACTTTACTGGGAGCAGACCGATCCAACCGATATGTTTGGGCAATTTGAGGATCGTGGCGATAATTATCGTCCAGTTATTTTCTATACTGCTGACTCACAGAGAGAAGTCGCTGAAAAGTCAAAAGAAGCACTTCAAAATTCTGGACGTTTTGATCAGCCTATTGTTACCACAATAGAACCCGCACAAAAGTTCTGGCCGGCAGAGGATTATCATCAAGGATTTTATAAAACAAATCCTGAGCGTTATGCTTTGTCCAGCCGCTTACGTCATAAGTTTTTGGAGGAAAACTGGAAATGAGACAGCCTTTTTATACTTATTTGATGCGCCATCGGGCGCCAGTTGAGGTGGATGATGTCACGCGTTTGGCTAATCTTGCCTTTGCAGATACACAGTTTCCCAAACAATCGAAAGACTTTGATGAAGTCTCCACATATCTGGAAACCTATGCCCCTTTTTACTTTAACTTGGGACTTTTTGACGATATCTGGGCAATGTACCTAGAAGCCTAAAAATGGAGGAAAACACAATGAAAATGGCACACACTTGTTACCGCGTCAAAGACTTGGATGCTTCAATCAAGTTTTATCAAGAAGCTTTCGGCTTTGAGGAAAAACGTCGTCGTGACTTTTTAGAATATGAATTTACTTTAGTTTATCTGACTTTACCTGGTGATGACTACGAATTAGAATTGACTTATAATTACAATCATGAAGCGTATGATTTGGGTAATGGCTATGGACATATTGCTATTTCGGTTGATAATTTGGAAGAACTGCATACAAAACAAAAACAAGCAGGATTTGAAGTGACAGAACTTAAAGGCCTTCCTAACTCCGACACACGTTATTACTTCATCATTGATCCAGATGGTTATAAGGTTGAAGTGATTGCAGAGTAAATAAAAAAGAATAAAAAGACTGAATTATTTCAGTCTTTTTTTGATTTCCGATTGAATATAGCAACTACATTTTTCAAGCTTAAAGTATGTCTGATTTTTTTTGGAAACAAAATATAGATGAAAAATAGAAGGAACTTATTATGTTAGACTGATAAAAGAAAATAGAAAACAAAGGAAGGAGATGAACAAATATTGTTAGGTAAGAAAAAGATTCATATTTGAAAGGAGAGCTATATGAAAATCAAAAAACTTATTGCACTATCAACTTTAGGACTCGCTTTGTTTGGGGCAAGCCAGTTAGCCACTGCTGAAAAAGCTTCTGCTGATGGTGTTTTTGGCGATAGCCTTGAAAAGCTAGAGCGCGCAGTCCGTATCTTACAGAATAATTTTACACGTCATGGACGGCAGGTGGCTTATTCTAGGACTTGGCCAGATGCCGCATGGGGCAAAAAGACCTTAACAGCGGAGTATTATAACTGGGCGGTGTCTCATCAAAGTCATGCCTATGTGTCTGGGGGGAAACGAGAAAAGAGTGGCTGGTATGGTCCTGGTTGGAAAGTTTGGACTTCCTCTACAGGTGATTATTATGGAAAAATGGAGTGGCGATATGAAGCAAGGGGTAATAAGTGGTAAGTAATAATGAATAAAGTCTTAAAGCTTACATTATTGCTTTTATTCTCTTTCGTTAGTGTGATGCTTGCCTATATGCGCTACAATGATATTGAGTCAGATAGGCTTACGCGTTATGTGAGTAAGCCAAGTTATACCCAAATCTATCCTCCTGAGATAGGAGATACTGAGCGCTATGAGACAGATGATGTAAAAATACTTGAGCGGAAAGATTTTATCTCAGTTATAGAGGAAGTATCAAGGGAGTTCAACACTCCTTTTACTGTTCGTTCCCGCTTTATTGGTGCCGACTATGATGGTAAGGGAAATATCTACTATAGTCGACCAATAGCCAGTATCACATACTTTCAAACCGCTTATAAAAAGCAAAGTCAAAAAGAGTTTATGGATCACGGTTCAAAAGTAACGGTGATCAATGAACCGCTAAAAAAAATAACTGATGAAGAGTACCAAGGAGCCGCAGTATTTTTTGAATCAAGTGAGAAAGAAAAAATATTAGAAGCTTTGAGTGAAAAAATAAACCAAAGATTTAATCTGGCAACCAGTTCAAGCAGCTTAACCTCTCAACCTGAATGGTACAATCCCCAGCCTTTAATCACTCGTGGGAACGATATGTATCGTTTTCTCATCAAGATGATTCTTTTTTTCTATTTTATTTTCCTTCTTGTTTGGATGGTCTTGCGCAGTAAGGAGATTGCTATATATGCTCTTAATGGGATGGGGAACTGGGAAATTCTTCTGCGGATTTATATGAAGAGTTTTCTGTTTGTACAGCTTTTTGTAGGGTTATTAAACAGTAGCTTTCTTCTGAAAGCTTTCGATTTTCAATATTTGATAAGTCTCAGCCTGTTGATGGGACTAAGTCTGATTCTGGTAATGCTTGTTATTGGTATCGTGAATCGAGCATCTTTAGTGGCTCAAACTAATAATAAGTCTTTCTTAAAGCGCGTCCACATTTTGGTTTATCTGGTTAAAGTTTATATCTTTGCGGCCAGTGTCTCTACAAGTATGGGGATTATCCTTTTATTAAATAGCAGTTTGGGTTTGATGCATAAGACACCCTTGGACGACTATGGTGTTTTTGCAGGCTGGAATTTAGGTTATTCTGAAGCTAAAGATAGCTCGAGACACACGGAGATATTTAAATATATCGAAAGTAACGGTGGTTTGCACGCAACCAAAAAAATCTTAGGGCATGAGAACCTCAAAGATTATCAAGGGATAGAGGTTAACTCTGCCTATATCGATAAATATTCCGTTAGAGATAGAGAAAACAACCCAATTTACATAGATAAAAGCACTAAAGAAGCTGTTATACTTGTCAACGAACGCTATAAAAGTAAAGTAGAGGAGATAAAAAAAGCTTATAATGACTTGTTAGAGATGCAGGGCGCCTGGTTTCGAGCAACAGAAATCAAGGTGTTCTTGATGAAAGATAAACAAAGTATGCCTATATTTGAAGGGGAAGCAGGCGGTGTTTATTCCAATGGTAAAAAACAAGAACTTGTAGCAGATATAATTGAGGTGCATACGGTAAATAACGCTGGGGTTAATACTTATAGTAATATGTTTTACGGAAATAATACCCTAGGCGTTTTGATTCCAATAAAAGAGAACATAGAAAAAACGTATTTAGAGATACTGCCAAGTTTGAAGAAAGACTTAGTAGCTGCAAGTTTTGTTTCCTTTGTTCCTACATCAAAAATTGCAGAAATTGAGGTCAAACGTTTTATTGGTGAACCGATAACATGGGTATTTATGAATGTTTTAGCTTTTGTGCTTTTTATCCTGATGATTTTATCCACAACGGTAATCTATTTTAAGGTAAATAATAAGAAGTTAGTACTTAGACGGGTGCAAGGCATTTCATATTTTAGAACATATAAAATACTGTTTATCCTCATTGTTATTCAAAATTTGATTTTCTTAGTTCACTCCACGCTACGCGGACATGAACTAGTGATTGTTGAAGCTTACGTACTCTATGCTTTGATTGAGCTATTTTTAGTCTTCCACCTCCTTACCCGTATTGAAAAGAAAGAACTGGTCACCACCTTGAAAGGAGCATAAAAACACATGATAGAACTGCAAGAAGTGAGTAAAAAGTTTGGGAAACATCAGATTTTTGAAAATTTTTCCCTCAGTATTCCAGCTCAGAAAATGACAGCGATACTCGGAAGAAGTGGTGCCGGAAAGTCTACGCTTCTTAATCTTATCGGACTGATTGAAGGCGCAGATTCTGGGAGGTTATATATATCAGGGAAAAAAGCACCTAAGATAAACAGCAAAGAAGCGTTACTTATGCGGCGCAACCTGATAGCATTTCTTTTTCAAAACTTTGCCTTGATTGAAGATGAGAGCATTGAGCGAAATCTCAATATCTCTCTAGTGTATGAGAAAATAAAAGGCAAAGAAAAGCGACGTAGGATGAGAGAGATTTTAAATCAAGTAGGTATTGCTCATAAGCTAAGCGAAAAAGTATACGCTTTGTCTGGTGGGGAAAAACAGCGTGTAGCTCTGGCGCGTGCTTTGTTGAAACGCAGTAAGATTATCTTGGCTGATGAGCCGACCGGTTCTTTAGACGGACAAAATAGAGTTTTGATACTGGGATTGTTACGCCAAGAAGTAGAAAAGGGAAAAACAGTCATCATTGTCACGCATGACCCAGCTGTTGTTGCGGCATGTGACGAATCTATTGAAATATAGAGACTTGACAAAAGCATCCATATTTGATAGACTATTTAAGTATGTTTTTAGCATATAGGCGTGGAAGATAGAATAGTCTATCATCATACCACATCACGAAAACAATATTATAAGGAGAAATTTATCGTGGCTAAACAAGTAGAAAAACTCGTTAAATTGCAAATTCCTGCCGGTAAAGCAACACCAGCTCCACCAGTTGGTCCAGCTTTGGGTCAAGCAGGTATCAACATCATGGGATTCACTAAAGAATTCAACGCGCGTACAGCTGACCAAGCTGGTATGCTCATCCCAGTTGTAATCTCAGTATATGAAGATAAATCATTTACATTCATTACAAAAACTCCTCCAGCAGCAGTTCTTTTGAAAAAAGCAGCTAAAGTTGAAAAAGGTTCAGGTGAACCTAACAAAGTTAAAGTTGCAACTGTAACAAAAGCACAAGTTGAAGAAATTGCAAACACTAAGATGGCTGACCTTAACGCTGGTTCACTTGAAGCAGCAATGTCAATGATCGAAGGTACTGCGAAATCTATGGGATTTGTAGTAGAAGGTTAATTCTTAATTAATCATCGCTCATTTTCCACACAAGTGGAAGGCTGTTATAATAACAGACAACCGATATTACCACAAGGAGAAATATAGAAATGGCTAAAAAAAGCAAATCAATGCGCGCTGCTATCGAAAAAGTAGACGCAACTAAACTTTACAGCGTTGAAGAAGCAGTAGCACTCGCTAAAGAAGCTTCAATCGCAAAATTTGATGCATCTGTAGAAGTTGCATACAACCTTAACATCGACACTAAAAAATCTGACCAACAAATCCGTGGAGCAATGGTATTGCCAAACGGTACTGGTAAAACTGCTCGTGTTCTTGTTTTCGCTCGTGGCGAAAAAGCTAAAGAAGCAGAAGCAGCTGGTGCAGACTTCGTTGGTGCTGATGAACTTGTAACTAAAATCAACGGTGGTTGGTTGGACTTCGATGTTGTAATCGCAACACCTGACATGATGGCTGTTGTAGGTCGTCTTGGACGTGTCCTTGGCCCACGTAACCTCATGCCAAACCCTAAAACTGGTACTGTAACAATGGACGTAACTAAAGCTATTGAAGAATCAAAAGCTGGTAAAGTTAACTACCGTGCTGATAAAGCTGGTAACATCCACGTACCAATCGGCAAAGTTTCATTCGACAACGAAAAACTTATCGAAAACTTCAAAGCTATCAATGCCGTAGTTGTTGCTGCTAAACCAGCTACAGCTAAAGGTACTTACATCACAAACCTTTCAGTTACTACAACTATGGGTGCTGGTGTTAAAGTTGATACAACAAGCTTCTAAGTTAAAAATTAAAAAAGTCTCCTTAGGGAGCTTTTTT
The DNA here is from genome assembly GCF_037892375.1 of Lactococcus formosensis. Lineage (NCBI taxonomy): Bacteria > Bacillati > Bacillota > Bacilli > Lactobacillales > Streptococcaceae > Lactococcus > Lactococcus formosensis. Next base: position 968,227 of record NZ_CP141721.1, read on the forward strand.
TGTATATTGAAAGAAACATTTATGTAATTTAAAGTAATTTGAATTAGAAAAATAATCTTTTTCATGTTACAATGGTAATATGAAACGAATAACCCTACTGATAGGCTTTATAGCAGCCGTTTGGATAATTATTTATATCGGAACAGTATTTGAATTCCCCTTGATAAGTTTACAAATAATTTCATTACTATTACTTTTTACGACTTTTCACTTGGTAAAACTCGACGGAACTCGTGTATGGCCCTATTTACTCATTATCGATATTTTCTTGGTGTTTTTCCTCTTTACCTTTTATAATTCTCGTTATTTTTTCACATATATCCAATATGATAGCGATGTGACTGAAATTTTAATTATCGCTGGATCATTTGTTATCTCCCAAATTTTAGGAATCTTTTGGGGCAGTCAATTTTATATTCATCCGAATAAAAAGTAGTGAATCATTCTTCACTACTTTTTTCTGAAAGTTTTTCTAAAATTTCATTGATTTTATCAACCTTAGGTTGAGCAAGGGCCTGAAATTCATTTACCTTTCTTTGAATTTCTTGTCCGGTAAGCTCAGCCTTTTTTGCTTCAATTTTTACATTTTCTAAGTTTGCTTTGACCTCATCTATTTCTTTGCTTAACCGTGAAAAGATTTCTGAGACGTCATTGATGAATTCTTTCATAAGATTTCCTCCGCAATTGCATTAAGATCATAAGTATGTGCTGTGAAAGCAGCAGAGAAACCATCATCTTCAGCATAACGTGGAATGAGGTGTACATGAGTGTGGAAGACAGTTTGCCCAGCTATTTCCTCGTTGTTTTGTAGGATATTTATCCCTTTGGCGTCTAGAGAATCCACAAGTTTATTGGCGATTTCAGGAATTTTAGAGAAAAGCTGAGAGGCTTGCTCGGGTTCCATTGCTAATAAATTTCGTGTATGTGTTTTAGGTACAACTAAAGTATGCCCTTTTGTGGTCTGTGTGATATCAAGAAAGGCTACCAAGTTATCATCTTCGTAGATTTTCGTACTTGGAATTTCACCAGCAATTATTTTACAAAAGATACAATTATCCATAAGAAATCTCCCTGTCCATTTGTAGAGTCTCAAAAGTTGAGCACTACTTTGTTATAAGTAAATTATAACAAATTCTTCTGTTTTTGCTTAGTGTAACTTGTTAAGAAATTTTTTTAGAAAGCGTTAAGACAAATAAATAGTTTTTAATGTTTAAAATTGGTATTATCATGGTAAGAAAAACAAAATAGGAGGTAAAGTCATGAAAAAAATTACAAACCAATTATTGCTTTTCATCCTCATGTTGGGGAGCATTTTGAATCTTACCCCATTGGTGAGTGCTGAAACAAAGTCTCCAAGTGCAATACAATTTGTAGATCAAGTTGTTCTAAGTAATAACAATGGACCAATCAGCTCAAATAAAATAAGCGATGCTTCTTTGGTCAACGCTACCTATACGCTTAGTATTCCAAACGGTACAGTCATTGATACGGCGCAAACGTACTCAATGCCATTACCACAGGAATTAAAGTACACAGGAACTGCTCCAATTTTTCTGACTAAAGAAGATGGTACATTGTTAGGTTCAGTGACTATCCAAAATAATATGCTTAATATTGTTTTTGAGCCCGTCATCAACAATCTATCTAACCGTACATTATTTTTTAACTTTTGGTCTGGATTTAATAAAAATACTTTAAATTATGATATGGGGAATGATTTAGCCTTTCCGACAAAAAATAATTTAAATAATAGTATTCACGTTAATTTTTCAAAAAGTAGCTCAGGTGAAGGTTCAGGTAACAGTGCAATTGCCAAAACATTGCACTATGAAGCAAATAATATAGTATCTTGGACTATAACCATAAACAATGGTGGTTATGAAGTTTCCGATGCGAATTTTGTTGATACGATGGGCAACACACAGGATTATATACTGGGTTCGACCAGTATACATTATAGAAACTATAAAAATACTGTTATTAAAACAGAGTCAACGGATTTGGTTTTTAATCCCAATGCAGATGGGAGTCAATCCACCTCCTTAAATCTTGGACATCTCCGTGGTGACACAGAAGCATCTCTCACCGAACCAAATTCAGTGGTCATACATTATCAGACAAAATTAAAATCTAATCCTCTCAATAATAAATATCCTAATCAAGCTTTTTCCTATGACGGGACAACTCTAATTGATAGTGCACTTTCTACTGCAACCTATCACGGTCAAAGTGGGGGAGGAACAGGCGACGTTGCCGGTGATGTGCACATCAAATATGTTGACGAATTAGGAAATGACCTTATGGATAATATTGTGCTCAAAGGAAGTATCGGACAAACTTATACTTCTGAGCAAAAAGAATTTGAAGGATATACTTTCAAAGAAGTACAAGGTAATCCCATAGGAGCCTTTACGAATCAGGAGCAAACAATCACTTATATTTATACTAAAATACCTGTCAAGGTGGCTGGTGATGTGATTGTTCAATATGTTGACGAATCAGGTAAAAAACTTTCTAATGACGAGAAGCTAACTGGAAAAGTCGGAGAAACTTATACTTCAGAACAAAAAGCATTTGAAGGATACACCCTCAAAGAAGTACAAGGTAATTCCACAGGGACTTTCACAGACCAGGAAGAAACTATTACTTATGTTTATACTAAATTACCAGTAAAAGGTGAAACAGTAACTGTAAAATACACAGGCGATGATGGTAAAAAAATAGCAGAAGATACAGTTCTTACAGGCAACATTGGTGAAAAATATGTTTCGACACCGAAAGAACTCTCAGGTTATAGTATAAAAGGTGTTCAAGGAAATCCCAAAGGTGTGTTTACTCATGCCAAACAAGAAGTAAAATACTTGTATACTAAAAATCAAGCGCATCAAATTAATCTCCCAGCTACAGGAGAAGATAACGGAAAATTTTTGACAATCATTGGTGCCATTCTCTTATTTTTAATAGGAGGAGTGATATTCTTTGTAAAAAAGATTAATAAGTATAAGTAATCTTTAATAATATTACTCACCACAAAATATAAAATAGATTAAAAATCTTAAAAAAATCAAATATATGTTATAATAATTTTTAATAAATTATAAATGAGGAGAACTTCAGCATGGATGGGTATATTTTTGATTTTGATGGGACATTAGCAAATTCGGGAAGCACGGGTATATTGGCAACAAGAGCCGCTTTTCAACAGTTTAACTTAAGTATTCCCTCAGAAGAGAGGATTAACTACTACACAGGGATTCCTATCGAAAAATCTTTTAAAAAAATGGCTGCAGATCATATATTTGAGGAGGAAGAATTTGAGGCACTGTTAAGTGCTTTTCGAGAGTACTATAAGGTTTATGAGCAAGAAAATCTCACTCTTTTTCCTCACATCAAAGAAGTCCTTCAAAACCTGTACCATTCCGGTAAGAGGCTTTACGTGGTTTCAAGTAAGCATTCTACAGCTTTAAAGAGAAATTTAGAATTTCTTGAGATTGCTTCTTATTTTGAAGGTGTGATTGGTTCAGACCAAGTTAAAAATTATAAACCTGCGCCAGATGGGGTGCTCTACATTGTGAAGCAGTATGGTTTAAGTACAAAGCAAACAGTAATGATTGGTGATGCCATTTTCGATATACAGATGGGGAAAGCTGCAGGGGTACAGACATGTGCTGTAACTTGGGGTGCACACGATGCAACCGAGTTAGCAGCACAGCAACCTAACTTTCTGATTGAGCAAGTGGACGAGTTGTTGAACCTTTAAACGGAAGTGTATTGAATAAAGCTTTTGAGTTTGTGAAATTTAGGAAATGAATTTTATGATTTATAAAAAATATGGGGAAGTTTTTAAAAAATTACGTATCCAACATAAACTTTCTTTGCGTGATTTTGAGCGCATTGGTTTATCAAAGTCAACGATATCTTCCTTTGAAAATGGAAAAACACTGATTTCATTTGATAAACTAGATCTTGCTTTACAGGAAATGCATACAACATTCAGATCCTACATGCTGATGCTCAACAATGATGAAGAAGATTATTGGTTGAATCAGTTTAAAAAAATAGAGTACGCTTATTTTAACAAGAATTTATATTTGTTAGAACATATATATGTAGAAAATAATGCCTATGATTTAGAAGAAAATAAGGTTATAGCACTTTCTGCTAAAGCTTGTTATAGCCATTTATCGCCGCTTGAAGTTTCTTATATTGAGACGAAACTAAAAAGTTACTATATTTGGCATAGTTATGAACTCTATATTTTGGTGAATACCTTAGATGAAATCGACCCTATTTTACTGCAAGATATTGTTTGGCGAATCCTTTCACAAAATAAATACTATTTGAAAGAAATAACCGAATTTAGAAACCTGCTTATTCGTGTTGTCATTCGAGCGACACTTGCAATGATACGTCAAAGCTATAAGGATTATTCAGAACGTTTTCTCAAAGCACTTGAGGAATTGACAATAGTCTTTGACACCTATATTCGAATATCGACCCTCTTTGTAAAAGGTTGTTGGATTTACGCATTTGATAATCAAATTACGGGGAAAAAACTCATTGCGCGTGCTTTAAAAATATTATCCGAGATTGGAGCCTTAGAGCTGCGGGAAGTTTTCCAAAAAGATTTTGAGAAAATATGCAATAAATCAAGTGCATGAATGATAAGTAAGTTTTTTATATTGTCCTCATTTTTGAACGACTAAAATTGAGAAAAAGAGTTGCGTTAGAGGAAAGCAAAAGAAGGAGTGATATGATAAAATTAACTTATACTAAATTCGAATAGAAATGGAGATATTAACGTGGCACTAAAAATAAATAACGTGACTGGAGGCTACTTTGGCAATCCGGTTCTTGAAGATGTAAGCTTTGAGATAGGAAACGGAGAGTTAGTTGGTCTCATCGGCCTCAATGGTGCAGGTAAATCAACAACTATTCAAGAAATTATGGGCTTGCTCACACCTTACTCTGGCCAGATTGAATTAGATGGAATTACGCTCCAAGAAGATCTTGAAGGCTATCGCAAAAAGATTGGTTTTATTCCAGAAACACCAAGTTTGTATGAAGAACTTACCCTTCGTGAGCATATCGAGCTTACAGCATTAGCTTATGGGGTTCCTGTAGAAGAAGCAATGCCTCGGGCAGAAAATCTCTTGAAAACCTTCCGTTTAGAAGATAAGTTAGACTGGTTCCCGGTCAATTTTTCTAAAGGTATGAAGCAAAAGGTAATGATTATTTGTGCCTTTTTGACGGACCCAAGTCTTTACATTATTGATGAACCATTTTTAGGTTTGGATCCTTTAGCGATTCAAGATTTAATCACACTTATGCTTTCCATGCGTGATGCTGGAGCTTCCATTTTGATGAGTACGCACATTCTCTCAACAGCGGAGAAATTCTGTGACAAATTTGTCATTCTCCATGAAGGGAGGGTGTTAATTGCGGGGAGTATGGAAGATTTACGTGCTAAATTTGGCAAGGAAGACGCCAGCCTCGATGAGATTTATTTAGAATTGACGAAAGGTGTAAATACCCATGAATAGCTTATTTGAAGAACGCCGCAAAGTATACTATCGGCAAAATCTCAAATATTTGCGTTATGTTTTTAATGATCATTTTGTCCTCTTTTTGATGATTTTATTGGGTGCTTTAGCCGTACAGTATGCTCAATTTTTACAAGCTCACAGTTTAACTACTGTTGGAAAAGTTGGTTTAGTCCTTTTAATCACAATTTTAAGCCAGATTTTTGGAAGATTGGCAAGCTTTGTGGAACCTGCGGATAAAGTGTTTCTCCTACCACAAGAGAAAGGAGTGCGCAAACACTTACTTTTGTCTTACCTTCGTTCGCTTGTCTTCCCTGCGCTTATTAGTCTTATTTTAGTTGGGATTGTGGCACCACTTTTAAAATGGTCATTCCTTTATCTCTTACTATGGTTTTCTCTTTTAGTCTTGTTAAAAGCAGCAGGTTTAGGCCTTCGCTTACGTCAACTTATGCCCAATGGCATTATTTATTGGGAGAGACTTATTGCCTATGAAGAAAACCGCAAAACGAATACTTTACGTTTCTTTGCCCTTTTTACCAATGTCAAAGGTCTGAAAACTCAAAGTCACCGCCGAAAATATTTAGATTTTCTCCTGCCTAAGACATTACGCACCTATGAATACCTCTTTAGTCGTGCCTTTTTACGTTCAGGAGATTATCTTTCTCTGACTCTACGTTTAATCGCCTTGGCTGTACTTGCCTTGACTTTCATTGGCAACCCGTTACTTGCTGTTATTTTGGCATCGGTCTTTAATTACTTATTACTTTTTCAACTTTTTGCTCTACAAGATTCTTTTGAATATCAAATTTTGACGCGGATTTATCCACTCCGTCACTCTTCAAAATTTACAGCCCTTAAGGATGTCCTCTCACGTATCATGCTTTTTGTAACCGTTGTAGAAGTTATTTTTGGCTTGATTTTTCTGCAAGCACGCCTTTATCTGATTCTCCTTTTACTGGTAAATTTCCTGTTAGTAAAATTTTATATAAAGATGCGCTTGAAAGGCAAATAAAAAAACAGCTTAAGCTGTTTTTTTATTTTGCAATGATCTTTGTTCCGTGGACGAAATGTGTACCTGTTAAGCTTGCATATTCTTCATAGTTACCCACAGTTACTCCGCCACCGATAATAATAGTAATTCTTCCTTTTGCATATTTAACAAGATCTGCAATTTTTTCGGTATTGAGTGGCTTGTCGAGACTGTCACCATGCATAAGAATTTTTTCTACACCAGCTTCGACCAGTGTGTCAATGGCTGCATGTTGGTCTTCAATCTCATCAAAGGCCATGTGGAAGGTTACAGGAAGCCCTTGAGAGGCGACCATGAGTGTTTCAAGAGCTTCCACGTCTATTTGATTGTCTTCTGTTAGAGCTCCTAAAACAAGGTTTTGTGCGCCAGCTTCAATAGCCTTGAGAATATCATTTTCCATAATCTTTAACTCATAAGAATTATAGACAAAATTGCCTCCACGTGGGCGGATGATAACGGCTAGAGTAGTTTTTTGGTCTCCGATAAATTCAGCAGCTTGCTGAATAACACCATAGCTCGGTGTTGTTCCACCGACAGCAAGGTTATCACAAAGTTCAATACGTTCCACACCTGCAGCGATTGCTTTAGGAATTTCGGTAAAATTTTCAACACAAAGTTCACGAATAATCATTGGCTTCTTTATTTCCTTTTCTGACTTTTTCTATATTATAACAAAAAAAGCAACGTTACTGTTTTTAACGATTAGCTATGTGATGTTATCGCAGGTATAGCTACGGAAACTATTACATAAATAAAAGAGAGCACTAGAAATTTATAGGCGTAGAATAGAGTCTCTTTTGTGATTTTAATATCGTCATTCCACGATCTACTTTGAGATTAGGAATGTGATAAAAGGTTACAATAGAGTATTAAAAGCAGTATAGAAGGTGAGAGGTATAGGTGGTACATAGTTAAAGGGCTTTTGTGTAATTTGAGTGTTTTGTGAGATAATAGTACTAATTAGGGAGATTGAAAATGAATAAACAAAATCAAGAAACTACGTTTAAACAAAGCCTAAAAAATACGAGTATCGTAGTTGCTATTATCATGCTTCTAAGATTGATTAAGAAACTTATTTTTAAGTTTCAAGAAACAAAAGAATTTTTTAATGAAATACTATTTTCTAATTCTCCTTTTTTATATGGAACGATTGTTGTCTGTACTGTAATTCTTGCATGGGCTCTTGTTTCACTCTTAGGTGCCTTGGTATACTATTTTTATAAAAAAGTAAAAGGTAAATAGTAATAGTATAAATTGTAAACGTGGCCAATACGCGCAATTATTAATTTGATTATCGTATCTTTCACTCTTTAACTATTTTTTAATTAAGTATTTTTTTATCGAAAAAGGATATAATTAACACAGAAAAGGACTGACATTGAAAATAGAAAGAATAAAATTAGCGACTAAATTTACTATGGGTATGTTTATATTAATTCTGGTAACCATGATAATAACTTATGTAATTAATCCTAATTTAGAAAATTTATTAAATGGAGTAAGCACAAATGTTCCAGAAACATCAAACTCTAATCAGGGACTAAATCAAATTTTATCCTATGTTATAAATAATGGAGTGAGGGTTCCATTTCAAATGTTCATCCTATCATTGATTCCAATAGGCTATTTATATTTAACAAATGCTATTATTACATCTATTTTAACGGGTATCTTATTCGGGGCTTTATTTCGTTACTCAATAGCCAAATCAATTGCTTTTTTATGCTCTGCTTTCCCTTATGAAAACGTGAAAGCAATACTAACCACAATAGGGGGATTAAATTGTAATGAGTTGCTTCCTTATATAGACTGGAATTTGATTAAACAAAATCCCAAAATGTTCATTGGTTATTCTGATACAACAAGTCTACATAATGCAATACGAGCCAAGACAGGTCTTGTGACGTATTATGGCCCTTCTTATTCATCTTTTAAAATGGATGAACTTCAAGAGTTTCAGACCCAAAGCTGGATAAAAGCTATGAAAAATAAAAATTATAAATTAGAACCTAGTGATTTATGGACAAGCGACTTGTGGTTTGATAAATCTATAACTAGATCCCCCCAAAAAACAAAATGGAAAATCTATAATCATGGAGAGGTAAAGGGAGTTATTACGGGTGGGAATATACAAACCTATAACCTCCAAGCTGGGACAAAATTTTTACCTGAAGTTGAGTCTCCAATTTTATTTTTAGAACTTTCAGAAGGCGGAATACCTCTAGAATTTTCAAGATATTTGGCACAAATATTAGAAATTCATACTGATGTATCTGGTTTAGTCATTGGTCGTTTTCCTACAGATACTGAGATTTCTGAAGAGATTCTTTACTATATTTTGGATAAATTTCCTATTTTAAAGACTATTCCCGTAATTTATGATGTTGATTTTGGCCATACACAACCAATATTTACCTTCCCTCTGGGAGGAATAGCTGAAATTTCTACTGACCCTATGGTCATTCAAATATCACAGGGATAATAAAAAGACTGCATATCCTAGATTTACAGCTCCTTGCTTGAAAAAAATTAGTTATATTTTTTACTATATTTTAGTTGAACTTTATTGAAAGCTATTTATTATCTATTTAAGTAAGAAGTAGGATTAGATATTGATTTATGAGAGGAGTTACATGTTGTTTCAGTTGTATGTTAAAATAGGTCTATGTTAAAAAAAATCGAAAAAGCCTATATGTACTTAGAACAAAACTTAGAAAGCCTAAGCTGTCCTTTATGCCATACTTCCTTTTCTTTGGGACCCTATGCACTGCGTTGTGAGAATAAGCACACCTTTAACTTGAATAAAAAGGGGTATATTAACTTTTTACAAACAAAAGCAGATACGCAACACTATACAAAGAAGATGTTTGAGCCGAGACGTCGCTTAATCGCCGCTGGAATGTACGCACCTGTACTTAAGGAAATTGAAACAGCCCTTTTGCCTGGTAATTTGTTGGATGTTGGGACAGGGGAAGGTAAGTTTTTGGAGTTGTTGTCTTACCAAGGGAACAAATTTGGCTTTGATATTGCCAAAGATGGTATTGAAATGGCGACAGATTTGCCCTTTTCAGCTTTTCTAAGTTTGGCAGATTTAACAAGATTGCCTTTTGCTGATGGTTCAATTTCGAGTGTTTTAAATATTTTTACACCTTCAAACTATAAAGAGTTTAACCGTGTGTTACAGTCAGGGGGAAATATCATCAAGATTGTACCTGACAGATATTATCTTCAAGAGCTACGTAAAGTCTATGGTTTTCCAGTTAACTATGACAATACAGAGGTTATTCAACGCTTTAAGCAGGAATATCCTAATGCCGTGGAAAAAGAACTTCATTATAATTTTGAAATTCCTGAGGAATTACGTTTAGATTTTCTGGAAATGAGTCCTTTAGAGTGGGCAGTATCCACTGAGATAAAAACAATAGCGAGAAAAAATCCCCCAATGCAAGCAACTATCCATGTGCAAGTTTTGGTAGGGCAAAAATAAAAAACCTCCAGCAGAGGTTTTTTTCGTTAGAAAATAAAATTTATTATTTCATGAGTAGATGTACAATCTTTTTAATTCCCTTTTTACAAACAAGGAAAACGATAAAACCAACAACAAGAGCAGCTGGCACAGCAACTAAACTACTTGTGATTGTAATAAAAATATAGACCATCATAGCCATGATTACTGAAAAGCTAGCGACATTAAGAAAGAAAGTCAGCTCATGGACACGTTTTGTCAGATGACTTTCTTGTGCATGTAGCTCATCATATGAGTAGTATTCTTGCTTCTCATAGAAATCGTTTAAATTTTTTAATTCCATAGTTTTTTCCTAAGTTTTCCTGATAATTAAGCTCTACACTACATCATAACAAATTATGTAAATGTTTGCAATACAATTTCATGTCTTATGTTACTTTTTTGTTAATCGGAAAATAAAATAAAATGAAAATCTGACGTGTCAAGAGCGATAAATAGTGATATAATTTAGTCTATGATTAAAATTACTACTACCGCAGAAAGTGTGGAGCAAGCCAAAGCCCTACTAGCTGCTGGAACTGACACCCTTTATATTGGTGAAGCCGAGTTTGGGTTACGCTTACCCACAGCGCTTAGCTATGATGAAATTCGTGAGATTACAGCTCTTGCACATGCAGCAGGAAAAACGGTTACTGTTGCAGTGAATGCGCTAATGCACGTTGACATGATGGCTAAAATCAAACCCTTCTTAGACTTCTTGCAAGACATTAAAGTAGACCGTATCGCTGTAGGAGATGCAGGAGTTATCTTCGTACTTCAGAGGGACAAGTATGACCTTCCTTTTACTTATGATGCCTCTACAATGGTAACTTCAAGTAGACAAGTTAATTTTTGGGCGGGGCAAGGTGCTGTCGAAGCCGTATTGGCACGTGAGATTCCCAAACCTGAACTTGAAGCTATGACGGGAAACTTAGATGTACCCGGCGAGGTATTGGTTTATGGAGCAACTGTTATCCATCAAAGTAAACGTCCTTTAGTGCAAAATTACTATAATTTTATTAAGACAGAAGAGACGGGAAAAGATCGTGAACGTAATCTTTTTGTTTCGGAACCTAAAAGGGAAGATACCCACTATAGTATCTTTGAAGACAATCATGGTACACACATTTTTGCTAACGATGATCTTAATATGATGAGTGAACTTTCTGACTTGGTTAAAATGGGCTTTGACCATTGGAAACTGGATGGTATTTTCACTCGTGGCGCGGATTTTGTTGCTATTACGAAGTTGTTTGTGGAAGCTAAAAATACCATTGAGGCAGGAAAGTTCACTGCAGACAAGGCTTTCCAGCTAGAAGAAGAAGTGCGTAAATTTCATCCAGCTGGACGTACATTATCCCATGGTTTTTATGATTTAGATCCTGATAAAATCAAGTGATGCACACCTTCTATTACAAAAAGAAGGACTAGGTCGAAAGTGTTCATTTTTTCTTGAAAGAAAGTATTTCCGTATTTAGATTTCAGGAAGATGTGTGCAAGGTTTTATTAAAATCATAGTTTATTATTAAAAAAGTTTTGGTCGGCAGACCTTATCAAAAATCTTATCTTGAAAATAGGAGAAAAAAATGCAAGAAAATTATACAAGACCTGAGGTACTTTCACCTGCAGGCACACTGGAAAAACTCAAAGTAGCGATTGATTATGGCGCAGATGCTGTATATATCGGTGGACAAGCCTACGGTTTGCGATCACGCGCAGGTAACTTTACCTTTGATGAGATGCGTGAAGGCGTAGAGTATGCTTCAGCCCACAATGCTAAGGTATATGTTGCGGCCAATATGGTCACACATGAAGGAAATGAAGAAGGAGCAGGCGAATGGTTCCGTACACTGCGTGATTTAGGAATTTCTGCAGTAATCGTTTCGGATCCTGCATTGATCGCAATTTGTGCAGCCGAAGCACCAGGTTTACCAATCCATCTCTCTACGCAGTCTTCAGCAACAAATTACGAAACTTTAGAATTCTGGCAAGGTTTAGGACTGGAACGTGTCGTCTTAGCTCGTGAAGTTTCTATGGAAGAATTGGCTGAAATCCGAAAACATACATCTGTAGAAATTGAAGCTTTTGTCCATGGTGCCATGTGTATTTCTTATAGTGGACGCTGTGTTCTTTCAAACTACATGAGTATGCGTGATGCTAATCGTGGTGGATGTTCACAATCCTGCCGTTGGAAATATGACCTTTACGATATGCCTTTTGGTAGTGAGCGCAAATCAATCAAAGGTGAAATTCCCGAAGAATTTTCAATGTCTGCTGTTGATATGAGCATGATTGAACATATTCCTGACATGATCAAAAATGGTGTGAACTCCTTAAAAATTGAAGGACGTATGAAATCTATTCACTACGTTTCGACAGTTTCAAATGTTTACAAAGCGGCCATTGATGCTTATCTAGAAAGTCCGGAAAAGTTTGAGGCTATTAAGCCAGATTTGGTTGATGAACTTTGGAAAGTGGCACAACGTGAATTGGATACAGGCTTTTATTATGGTATTCCTGATGAAAATAAACAACTTTTCGGTGCACGTCGTAAAATTCCAGAATACAAGTTTATTGGCGAAGTTGTCGCTTACGATGAAGACAGCAAGGTTGCGACAATTCGTCAACGTAACGTCATCACTGAAGGTGATACGATTGAATTTTATGGTCCGGGCTTCCGTCATTCAGAAACAACCATTCAAAACTTGCGTTTGGCAGAAACAGGAGAATCCATCGACCGTGCACCAAACCCAATGACACTTTTACATATCGATGTGGAAACACCTGTACAACCTGGAGATATGATTCGTAAATCAGGTGCAGGGTTAATCAATCTTTATGAAAAATCAGGAGCGGCTAAAACAGTACGTGCTTAAAAAGATCAACTAGGGGAGTACAATGGAAAAGAAAAGATTAGGTGTTTATTTTGGTACTTTTGCTCCTTTTCATAAGGGGCACCAACAACAAATCTATAAGTGTGCAGCACTTAATGATCAGGTTCTCTTAGTTGTATCAGGCTATACCCATGATCGAGGTGATAAGATTGGTTTGCCTTTATCTCAGCGTTATCAGTATTTACAGGAAGCTTTTGCGGACGAAGCAGATATCAATGTTGCAATGTTAGACGAGACGGATCTGCCTCCAATGCCCCAAGGATGGGATGCGTGGTTCACACGTTTATTTGGCTTATTAAAAAAATATCAGAGTCAGGAAATTACTTTTTATGTGGGAGAGCCAGAATATGTGACTGAGCTAGGTGCGCGTTTTCCGCAAGATACGCGGACTTATAAGGTAGAGATGGCTGACAGGCAAGATATTAAGATATCTGCAACGGAGATACGTGAAAATCCACTATTGCATTGGAATGAGATAAATCCCGTCTTTCGTAGGCACTTCACCAAAATCGTTGGCATTATTGGCGGTAGAAAAAGTGGCAAATCAACCTTGGCGAGACGTTTAGCCCGTTCTTTTAACAATGCCCCCTTTGCAGAGAAAATTGAACAGGCTATCACTTCAGCTGGTAATCAAGGCATTGTCTTCATTGACAATACCTTGTCGCCAGATATGGATTTGGTTCTTTTGATTCCATCTGATAATGATGCAGCGCTTTTAAAGAAAATAGCAGAACAAGGACTTACTGAAAAAGTAGTACGTTTGGATGATGAGGAAACAATACGTGACACGCGTGCTTATCTTGGGCGCTATTATCATGCTATAGATGCGATTAGTCAGTATACAGGAGTTCAGATTGACCGATTAAAATATTAGGAGAGGAAACATGGTTAACCAACAGTTATCAAGTGCTGAAGCCTATACATGGCAAGTTATTCAAGAGCACTATGACGAGATCCCCCAACTTTCTATTACAGATTTGGCAGAGTTGGCTCATTGTTCTTTATCAACGATCAATCGCACGGTGAGGAAAAAAGGCTTCTCAGGTTATGCTGAATTTCGCTATTCAATAAAAGAAAAGCCTCTTCCCAATATCAATGGTTTTTCAAATGAAGTTTTAGCTGCCATTGGCAAAAATGAAGAAGAACTCTTACGTACGATTCATAATATTTCAGCACTTGCTATTGAACAGGCTGTGCGTGCAATTGACCAAGCGGATGAAATTATTCTCTTTGCGCGTGGCCTGTCCACTCATGCTGCTGTAGAGATGATGAAGAAGCTCCAACTTTTTCATAAGTCGGTTACGCTTCATGATGATTACAAGTATATGACTTATTATGCAAGTTTTGTTAATGAGAATAGTTTGATTATCAATCTGTCCTTGAGCGGAGAAACTTTAGAACTGATCGAAGCAACTGAAGTAGCAAAAGCGCATGGTGCAAAAATTTTGACCTTGACTGTAACGGAGCAAAGCCCATTGGTACGTCTCGCAGATGTCTCTCTGATTGGTTATAAAAGTACCCTAGAGGTTAACTACTTTGATCTTGATGTGCACAGTCGACTGCCCTTGTATATTTTAGTACGTGTTCTCTTTGATGCTTACTCTATTTATAAAAAAACAATGACAAACAAATAAAAGCTAAGCGAGTTGTGAATAGTCTACTCGCTTTTTGTTTTGTAAGCGGTATTTTAGGAAGTATTTCCTACCTTCTTTCCTTGATGGGAAACTTTTCCAAATAAGAAAATGCTATCATATTAATGTAAGCGATTTCGGTGTAAGGAAATCGAAAAAAGGAGGTTCCCGATGGAGGGAGGAAAAATGAAACAACGAATTTCGTATGCACTAGGTGCCTTGGGTCACGATACCTATTATGCAGCGATTAGTGTATTCTTTATTGCTTTTGTTACAAGTCAAATGTTTGCAGGAAGTGAACATGAAGATAAAATGATTGCCCTTGTAACATCACTTGTCGTCATTATTCGATTGATAGAAATTGCTTTTGATCCTATTATTGGGAGTATTATTGATAACACACGCACACGCTGGGGGAAGTTTAAACCTTGGTTGGTCGCGGGCGGTTTGATTTCCTCTGTAATGATTGTTCTGATGTTCTCAGACTTCTTTGGGCTAGCTAAAAGCTCAAATACGACCTTATTTATCATTGTCTTTGTCATTTCATTTGTTATTCTGGATGCTTTTTATTCCTTCAAGGATATTGCCTTTTGGTCTATGATTCCTGCACTTTCTGAGAAGAATGAAGAGCGTGAAACACTTGGCACGTTTGCACGTTTTGGTTCAGCTATCGGTTCTCAAGGAACAACGATTCTCGTGATTCCGATTACCTATGGTTTCACCCAACTCATGACGGGTTACCATGCACAAGGTGCATCAGGTTGGTTTGCTTTTGGGGTCATTGCTGCGATTGTTTCGGGGGGGACAGCTTTAATTACAGCTTGGGGTACCCAAGAAAAGGATTCTGTTATCCGTCAACAATCACAAAAAACAACCACTATAGATGTGTTTAAAGCTTTATTGAAAAATGACCAACTGATGTGGTTGTCATTATCTTATATCTTGTTTGCTTTGGCCTACGTCGCAACAACAGCAACTTTGATTTTGATGTTTACCTTCGTTTTAGGACAAGCTGCACTGTATTCAATTACAGGGATTGTCGGCTTTATCGGATCTATCGTTTTAGTACCGCTCTTCCCCGTCTTAGCTAAGAAATTTGGGCGTCGCAATGTTTTGACAGGGGCAATCATCTCTATGCTTATCGGTTATGCTTTCTTTATCTTTGGAAGTTCAGTACCGATGACAATCCTCGGTCTTATCTTTTTGACTACACCTTATCAGCTTGTTTTCCTATCTGTTTTGATGACAATCACAGACTCAGTTGAATACGGGCAATGGAAAAATGGCGTGCGTAATGAAGCAGTCACTTTGGCCATGCGTCCTTTACTTGATAAAATTGCCGGTGCTTTTTCAAATGGGATCTTTGGATTTGTAGCAATTGCAGCTGGTATGACCGGATCAACATTTGATCCAAATAAAGTTTATGGAGTAACAACCTTTAAGCTTTATGCTTTCGCTCTTCCAGCCGTTCTGATGGTCGTCTCACTTGCTATTTATCTTATTAAGGTAAAATTAACAGAGAAACGTCATAAAGAAATTGTTGCTGAACTCGAAAATAAATTAAAATAAAATAAAAATAAGGACTAGCGGAGACGCTAGCTCTCCTTATTTAAAGGCAGGTGAAATATGGAAATAACAAGAAAAGACTTTGGCTTAGGTGCGCATTTGATTTGTTTAACAAACAAGGCGGGAGATACAGTCTCATTGAGCAATTACGGTGCCCGAATTGTGGATTGGACAGTTAACGGTAAGAAAATCGTTTTGGGCTTTGATTCTACACAAGAGTATGTGGAAAAAGATAATTACCCCGGTGCTACCATTGGTCGAACTGCGGGACGTATCAAAGAGGGGTGTGTTGAAATAGCAGGCAAGACTATTCAATTGCAGCAAAATGAAGCTGCGCAAACCTTACATGGAGGACAAGCTTCTTTTGAAAGTAAGCTCTGGCAGTTTGAAGTCTTTCAGGAAGCAGAACAAGCAAAAGTTCAATTTTACTTGACGTCAAACGATGGAGAAAATGGTTATCCTGGGCAAATGCAGATTACTGTGACTCACAGTTTTGATGAGAATGGAACATGGTCTATTGAATATGATGCTATTTCAGATAAAGACACGGTGTTTAACCCCACAGGTCATGTTTACTTTAATTTGTCGGGGGATGTACGTCAAAGTATAGACGACCATTTCTTGCGTTTAGGTGCCTCTCGTTTTGTTCCTTTATTGGATAAGAGCGAAGTAGTGCGTGGAGATATTGCTGAGTTATCGGGTACAGATTTAGATTTGCGTTCAGGAAAAAAACTCTCGGAAGTCTTTCAAAGTACTATGGAGCAAGTGGTTTTGGTTGATGGCCTTGATCATCCTTTCCTTCTAGATGAGCCGAGCATAGAGAAAGAACAAGCACGTTTAAGCTTTGAAGATTTAAGTGTTTCTGTTTATACTGATCGACCAAGCATTGTCATCTTTTCGGCCAATTTTGGCGAATCAGGTGCAGTGTATCAAGGTAAAAAAGAAGTAAATCATGGCGCAATCACTTTTGAAACACAAGTGGCACCAGGCAGTCAACAAATTCCGGAACTGGGTAATATCACACTCAAAGCAGGCGAGAAATACTATTCAAAAACAATTTATAAACTCCATAAAGAAGAGAAAAAATGAGGAAAAGAAAATGACAACAATCGTAGAAAACAGCAAAGTTTTAACAGCATTAACAAACAGTTTTGGAAAAGTCTTTGGGGATACAGAAAATGTGGAATATTTCTTTTCGCCAGGACGTATCAACTTAATTGGTGAACATACCGACTATAATGGTGGCTATGTCTTCCCAGCCTCAATCACAATTGGGACAACAGGTCTGGCACGTTTACGTGAGGATACAAAAATCAGACTTTTTTCACAAAACTTTCCAGAAGCAGGTCTTATCGAATTTGAATTAACAGAAGTCAAGGAAAAAGATGAGGACAGCTGGTCAAATTATGTTAAAGGGATGATTGTGATGCTTCAAGATGCAGGCTATACCATCGATAAAGGCTTTGAATTGCTTATCAATGGTGAAATTCCGACTGCTTCTGGTTTATCATCTTCAGCTTCTTTAGAGCTTTTAGTCGGTGTAGTTTTAGATGACTTGTTTAATTTACAAGTCCCACGGTTGGAGCTTGTGCAACTCGGACAAAAAACGGAAAATGAATTCATTGGTGTTAACTCCGGCATTTTAGATCAGTTTGCGATTGGATTTGGTGAAGTGAAAAAAGCAATTTTGTTGGACTGTAATACTCTTAAATATGAAATGGTGCCAGTAGAATTACGTGATTATGATATTGTCATTATGAATACAAACAAGCCACGTGCTTTAACAGAATCGAAATATAATGAGCGATTTGCTGAAACACGTGAAGCACTGAAACGTATGCAAAGTAAATTAGACATTGAATCACTGGGTCAGCTTTCTAACGAGGAATTCGATGCCAATATAGACTTGATTGGCGATGAAACCTTGATTAAACGTGCGCGACATGCTGTATATGAAAATAACCGTACAAAAATAGCACAAAAAGCTTTTGTTGCTGGTAATTTGACGAAGTTTGGTGAATTACTTAATGCTTCGCATGCTTCCCTCAAAGACGACTACGAAGTGACAGGGATTGAGCTTGATACGCTGGCTGAAACCGCACAAAAACAGGCAGGTGTATTAGGTGCACGTATGACAGGTGCAGGCTTTGGTGGTTGTGCAATTGCTTTAGTCGCTCATGATAAAGTCGCAGATTTTGAAGAAGCAGTTGGTGCGGAATATGAAAAAGTGGTCGGCTACCCAGCAAGCTTTTATGTTGCACAGATTGGTTCAGGATCAACAAAACTGGATGTAGAGTAGGAAAAGAAAAGATGGAAAAATATCAAGCTATTCAAGAATTTATTAATTTAGCAGAAAAAAATCATCGAATTGAAGCGCTTGATAAAATATATTGGCGTAATCAATTACTCCATTTCTTGGGTGTGAACGATTGGGACGAACCACAAGTTACAGAAGAACACGATGCACTAACTTTAATGGATCAGCTCATGATTCTTGCACGCGAAAATCAAGCTTTTTCGCCAGAAGAGGAAGAATTTTATGAAGCGGCTCTGATGGACTTTATCAGTCCAACACCAAGTCAAATTAATCGTGAGTTCTGGGAGAATTATCAAGAGAGTCCTAAAAAAGCGACAGATTATTTCTATGGACTGACTCAGGAAATTAATCAGGTCAAGACAAGGGATATCGCAAAAAATATTGCCTTTAACTATCACTCAAAATACGGTGATTTAGAAATCACAATCAATCTCTCAAAACCAGAGAAAGATCCAAAAGCTATCGCTGCAGCAAAATTAGTCAAGGATTCCAGCTATCCAGCTTGTGCGCTCTGTGTTGAAAATGAAGGGCTTTACGGTGGAGGGAATAAAGCTGCACGAAGCAATCATCGCCTCATCCGTTTAAAGTTACAGGATGAAGAATGGGGCTTTCAGTATTCGCCTTATGCTTATTATAATGAACACTCAATTGTGCTTAACGACTTGCACAAGCCAATGAAAATTAATCGCCAATCTTTTAGTAATCTCTTGGACTTTTTGGATTTGTTCCCTCACTATATGATTGGATCCAATGCTGATTTACCAATTGTTGGTGGTTCTATTTTGACACATGATCACTATCAAGCAGGATGCCATGAATTTCCGATGGCTAAAGCCAAGTTAAGAGAACAAGTATCCTTTAAAGCATTCCCAGAAGTAGCAGCTGGCATTGTGAATTGGCCCATGAGTGTGCTGCGTTTATCCTCTGAGGGCAAAGGGCAGTTGTTGACACTTGCGGACTTCATTCTGAAGAAGTGGCAACAATATTCGGATACAAGTATAGATGTTATTGCGCATTCCGCTGATGGTACACCACACCATACGATTACACCGATTGCTCGTAAACGTGGTAATGCTTACGAAATGGATCTGGTTTTACGAGATAACAATGTTAGTGAAACTTATCCGGATGGGATTTTTCATCCCCATGCAGACCTGCATCACATCAAGAAAGAAAATATTGGTTTGATTGAGGTTATGGGCTTAGCTGTTTTACCTCCGAGATTGAAAGGTGAACTGCAAGAAGTGGAACAGTATCTTTTAGGAAAGCCGCATCATATGAAAGATATGCACTTACCTTGGGCACAAAATTTAAAAAATCAAGGGGATTTTACTGAAGGAAATGTCTCGGAGTGTGTCCGTGAAGCGGTTGGAGCTGTCTTTACAAGAGTATTGCAAGATGCGGGAGTATTTAAAGATAACAAAGCAGGGCATTCTGGGTTTAAGCGCTTCATTGATTTTATAAATGAATAAGGTTATACTTGTAAGTGAGTGATAAATAGTATTGAAAACTTTGTAAATCAAAGTAACGGAGGATAAATAAATGACAGTCTTAGTACTTGGAGGCGCAGGTTATGTGGGAAGTCATGCTGTTGATATTCTGGTAGCACGTGGCTATGATGTGGCCGTTGTAGACAATCTTGTGACGGGACATCGTGAAGCTGTCCCAGCAGATGTACGCTTCTATGAAGGAGATGTGCGCGATCAAGCTTTCTTGGCTGATGTTTTTACAAAAGAAAAAGAAATTGAAGGCTTAATGCACTTTTGTGCTTATTCATTGGTTGGTGAATCAATGCAAAAACCTTTGATGTATTTTAATAACAACGTGGGTGGAGCTCAAGTTATTCTTGAAACCATGGAAAAATTTGGTATTAAGCATATTGTCTTCTCAAGTACGGCTGCAACTTTTGGGATACCTGAAGAAAGTCCTATTTCTGAAAAAACACCACAAAAACCAATCAATCCTTACGGTGAAAGCAAACTCATCATGGAAAAAATGATGAAGTGGCAATCAGAGGCAACCGATATGACTTATGTAGCACTGCGCTACTTTAATGTTGCTGGTGCTAAACATGATGGAAGTATTGGTGAAGCACATAAAAATGAAACGCATTTGATTCCGCTTATTTTACAAACAGCTTTAGGCCAACGTGAGTTTATCACTATCTATGGGGATGATTACAATACGCCTGATGGTACATGTGTACGTGACTATATCGATATGGAAGACTTGATTGAAGCACACATCAAAGCCTTAGAATATCTTAAAGCAGGGGGGGCTTCGGACCAGTTTAATCTTGGTTCTTCAAAAGGCTACTCTAACCTTGAGGTTCTGGAAACTGCACGCCGCGTTACCGGGAAAGAAATTCCATCACAAATGGGAGAGCGTCGTCCAGGTGACCCAGATATGCTGGTTGCAGACTCAACGAAAGCGGGAGAAATCTTGGATTGGCACGTGAAAAATAATTTAGAATATATTATTGAGAATGCTTGGAAATGGCATAGCTCACATCCAAATGGATATTAATACAAACGAAAAAGCAATCTTTTAATCTGGATTGCTTTTTCGTTATTTTTGTAAGAAAACGCTTTAAAATGTAAAATTATAAATAAATCAAGATTAAAACCAGATGAAAGTTGCATGAAAATGCAAAAAATGTTATATTAAGAAAATATTTCAATATAAATAAAAATGGAATTATAGGAAAAATAAATGGAAAATAAAAAAGGGATGGGCCTGATAGCCCTTGTCTCCATCGTTGTCTCCAGTGCTATTGGTGGAGGAGTATTTAACCTCTCCAACGATTTAGCTAATGGTGCTACTGCTGGAGGAGTAGTTGTAGCATGGCTCTTCGTTGGTTTGGGGCTTTTAGCACTTGTGTTGAGCTTAAACTATCTGATTATTAACAAACCTCAACTTTCAGGTGTTTCTGATTATGCGCGAGAAGGCTTTGGCGATTTGGTAGGTTTTCTTTCTGGCTGGGGCTACTGGCTGTCTACATGGCTCGGTAATATTGCCTTTGCAGTACTGATGATGATATCTATGGATTACTTTTTTCCTGGTAAATTCGCAAATGCAAATGGCAGCCTAAGTGTTTTTGCAGTGGTGACCGTATCTGCCCTCTCATGGCTTTTAGCTTTGATGGTAAGTAAAGGTGTCGAATCTGCAGCTATAGTGAACGCGATTGTTCTGGTTTGTAAATTAATTCCCATTTTCGTTTTCATGCTTACGGGCATTGTAATGTTTAAAACAGGAGTTTTTACTTCAGGTTTTTGGAACAATATTACAGAAAATGCTCAAGGCTTGGTTCAAGCTCAAGGGTCAATGACCGCTGGGGGCTTACTCGATCAAGTTAAAAGCTCTCTTATGGTCATGATTTGGGTCTTTGTCGGGATTGAAGGTGCAGCAATGATGGGCGATCGTGCCAAGAAAAAATCTGATGCAGGGCGTGCAACAATCATCGGTCTTGTCGTTTTGCTTTTTATCTACATCTTGCTTTCACTCTTACCTTTCGGCTATTATGATCAAGCAGAATTAGCTGCCATGAAAACGCCAGGCATGGTTTATATGCTCAAAGATATGCTTGGTAGCTTTGGAGGCGCATTGATGGCCAGTGGTCTTGTTGTGTCCGTCTTGGGTGCTTGGATATCATGGACGATGCTTCCAGTGGAGTCAACAACACAGTTGGCCAATCAAAAATTACTCCCCGAATGGTTTGGACGTTTAAATAAACATAATGCCCCTGCAAATTCTCTTTGGCTTACACAAATCTTTGTTCAATTTTTTATCATTGTTACTTTTTATGTCGCAAATGCTTATAATGTAATGGTCTATCTCTGTACAGCATGTATCATGATCTGTTATGCTTTGGTAGGTGCATATATGATGAAACATGGTCTTGAGGAAAAAAACACAAAAAATATAGTCATCGGTTTTGTTGCCCTTGCTTTTCAAATTTTAGCTCTGTGGCTATCAGGCTGGCAATATGTTTGGATGGCTTCAATTCTCTACGCGATTGGTTTTATTTTCTACTATTTAGCGAAGAAAGAAAATGGTAAGAAACTTTCTCATGTAGAAATTATTGCTCTTCTTGTGATTATTGTTTTATCTATTTTTGCAGTCTTTGGATTGGTTGGTAACCATTATGGTCTAAGAGAGTTACTTGGTTTATAAACAATAAAAAAAATTCGGAATTAATGTTCCGAATTTTTTTGCTCTAACTGTGAGTAATGGCTGTTTTTGATATGAACCAACACACGTAAATCTTCTTCAAGTTTATCTTTTTGTTGGCGCAATTCACGTTCTTGTTCAACAAGTAGGGAAATACGCTTTAATAATGTCGCGTCACCTTCTTCAGCCAATGCTTTAAATTTGATTAGGTTTTCCTTAGTCAGTGGTGGTTCTTTCTTGTCCATTTGTTTCAATTTCTCCTTGCTTCACATTGAAAATACTTAAGTTTTCTGGCAGGTTTTTGAGGTGGTCAAGCGTCGTTGTAGTAATAAATGTTTGTGTTTTTCCGAGCGTTGTTTCTAAAAGATCCAACTGACGGCTATTATCGAGCTCACTCATGACATCGTCGAGCAAAAGAATAGGATATTCTCCAGTCTCTTCAAAAATTAAATCAATCTCGGCGAGCTTGACAGATAGAGCAACGGTTCTTTGTTGGCCTTGGCTGCCAAAGTCCGCAACATTAATACCATTGACAAAAAAAGTCAAATCATCTCGGTGAGGGCCGACAGATGTCTGATGCCGAAAGATATCCTTATCCTGTGCGCTTTTCAAATCTTCTAAGAGGGTTGCGGAATTTACTTTATAATTAATCTGCAGCTCCTCAATCCCATGAGTGAGCTGAGAATGAATTTTTTGCGCCAGCTTTTCTAGTTTGACAATGAAATTTTGACGCTCAGTGCTGATCTTCTGACCGTGTTCTGCCAGTTGGCTGTCTAAAACGTCTAAAAAAGTAGCATCAATCTGTTTACGTTCCATTTTAAGATAAGCATTGCGTTCCTTTAAAGCACGGTTATAGCGTACTGAATCATAAAGATAAACGGGACGTATTTGGCCAATCTCCATATCTAAAAAGCGACGACGAATACTTGGAGCACCTTTGATAAGTTCTAAATCCTCAGGAGCAAACATGATGAGGTTAAGTTGTCCAATATAGTCCGCCAAGCGATTTTCTTTCAGATGGTTGACATGAGCAGTACGTCCTTTAGGGGTCAAAGCAACTTCGAGAGGAACACTAGTGTGTCCTTTCTCGACAGTACCAGAAACCTTCATTTCTTTCGAATCCCACCGTATCAGTTCCCGGTCATGGTGGGTGCGGTGGCTACGTGTCAGAGCGAGAAAGTAGATGCTTTCTAAAATGTTTGTTTTACCTTGAGCATTCTGTCCTAAAAAAATATTGAGATTAGGGTGGAATTCAAGAGAAAGTTCAGCATAATTTCGAAAATTATAGAGCTGGATATTGTTAAGTTTCATGCTTATTTAGCGCCAGGGAATCTTGGCTTGGCTGCTTTCTTTGGTTTTTGAGTTTTGACTTGGGCGTTCATTTTTTTGACAAGTGCTTTGACGCGCTCTTCTTCGGCTTTATCTTCTTCGCGTTCAGCAATTTCTTCCGCAGTAGCTTGGACAAATGTGATGATCAGTCCAAATTCAGGGATTTCTAACACATCTCCTGCACGTAGTTTTTTGCCGCGGCGGTTTTCGGCTTCCTTGTTTAAGAAAATATTGCCTTCATTTTCGGCGAGAAAAAGCTTAGCTTGTCCTCCTGTATTGACAATGGCCAACTCTTTAATGACTTGTCCTAAAGTGATGTATTCTTCAAATAAAATGTAATTTTGCATAACTCTATTTTAGCATAAAGAGTCTCAAAAATAGTGGAAAATTTGCTATAATAGAGATATTACAGCTCCTGCTCTTTTTAGGGTTAAAGGAACTTTCTTTAAACTTAAAACGAGGAGTAGACAAGGGATATCTATGAAACTAGCCAGCGGAGTAAATCTCCATGTTATAAAAGAAACAAAATTCAAAACAATACGTCTCATGGTGCGCTTTCGTGAAGAACTTTCGCGAGAAAATATTGTGAAGCGTGTGATTATCTCTAACTTGTGGGAGACGACAAATGCAGCGTATCCAACAGCTCAAGCATTTTCAAGTCGCTTGTCCGAACTTTATGGGACCTCCTTCTCAACTGCAGTGAATAAAAAAGGTAACCAACATTTGTTAAGTATTCATATGAATCTAGTTAATCCTAAGTTTGTTGATGTGGATACTTTGTCAGGTGCTGTTGATTTTATGCACAAAGCGCTCTTTTGCCCAGATAATAATGTTGACGTCTTCCAACGAGAAAAGACAAATCTCATAAACTATCTTAAAGCCATGAACGAAGATCGCTCTTATTATGCCAGTCGTCAGTTAGCTGCTCTTTTCTTTACAGATGAAAATCAAGCTCTCCCAGGTGTTGCAACTGTGGAACTTTTGGAGGCAGAAACAGCAGAGGCTGTCTTTAATTACTATACCGAGATGCTTAATCACAATCTTATTGATATTTTTGTTCTAGGAGATGTAGAGGAAGCTGAGGTTATGAGTTTATTCCAAAGCTTTGATTTTAAAGATCGTCAAGGACACTCTGAAATTTTTTACAAGCAAGAGCCCAAGGAGTATCAAGAAAAGATTGAAGAGAAAGAGGTGCAGCAGTCTATTTTACAAATGGCCTTTACGCAACCGACGACATACGGTAGCAAAGACTACATGACTTTACAAGTGATGAACGGACTCTTTGGTGGATTCGCACATTCGAAATTATTTATGAACGTTCGCGAAAAAGCAAGTCTAGCTTATTATGCCAGTTCAGCTTTTGATAGTTTTACAGGTTTGCTAAGAGTTAATGCAGGAATTGATGCAGGAAATTATGAGCAGGCTCGTGCTCTGATTTTAGAACAACTTCAAGCGATGCAGTCTGGGGACTTTACTACACAAGAGATTGAGCAAACCAAAACAATGCTGAAAAATTCTTACTTCATGTCACTTGATTCTTCTTCAAATCTCATCGAACAAGCTTTTATTCATGAAGTTTTACCGGAGCTTTATGTTGATGAAGCAACCTTTTTGAAGGCGTTAGAGACCGTGAGCAAAGAGGACATTATGCGCTTGGCGCAAAGTTTAAAACTACAGGCTCAATATTTCATGAAAGGAGAAGTTTATGCAGAAGAAGAGCTATGAGAAAACGGGAGAAGTCCTATATACTGATGTTTTAGACAACGGCTTAACTGTTTATTACTTACCCAAGCCCGATTACAATCGTACATATGGTCTTTTCACGACAAACTTTGGGTCACTGGATACCTCTTTTATTCCTACGGGAAGTCGGGATATGAAGACTTTTCCAGAAGGGATTGCTCACTTTTTAGAGCATAAACTTTTCGAGAAAAAAGAAGGGGATGTTATGTACAAGTTTGGTGCCTATGGGGCGCAAACCAATGCTTTTACAAGTTTTTCGAGGACTTCTTATCTTTTTTCGACACGTGAAAACATCTATGAGTGTGTGAACTTACTGCTTGATTTTGTGCAAGAACCTTACTTTACAGAAGAAAATGTTGCTAAAGAACAAGGTATTATTCAACAAGAAATCCAGATGTATCAAGATGACAGTGACTGGCGTTTGTTTGCTGGGCTTTTAGCTTCACTTTATCCTGATTTACCATTGGCAGACGATATTGCTGGTACTCCCCACTCTATTAAGGAAATTACTGCGGCAGATTTGTATGCCAACTATGAAACTTTTTATCATCCTTCAAACATGAACCTCTTTTTAACAGGTCCTTTTGATGTGGAGCAAATGGCTGCATTTGTAAATGACAATCAAGAAACGAAGCCTTTTATTAAAGCTGAACCGATTCAGAGAAAAACTGTTGAGGGTAGTCAGCCGATTGCAGGGAAAACTCTTGCGTTTGAAGTTGCAATGCCCAAGCTGGCTCTTGGTTTTCGGGGAGAAGATACTCTCCCAACTGATGCTCGTGAATTATTAGAATACAAGCTATCGAATCAGTTGCTTCTCGATATGCTTTTTGGAAAAACGAGCCATCGTTATGAAGAAATGTACAATGCAGGTTTAGTTGATGATTCGTTTGGTTATGGCTTTGATATGGATAAAAGTTTTCACTTTGCGAACATTACTGTAGACACTGAAAAACCAGACCAAGTAAGTAAAGTTTTGCAGGAAGCTTTAAAAAGTTATAAAATAGATAAGGATTTTGAAAAAGAAAATCTAGAAATGCTGAAACGTGAAACACTGGGGGATTATTATAAATCCCTGAACTCTTTAGAATACCTTGCCAATCAATTTTCATCAAATATTTATGGCGAGATTAACTTCTTTGATCTTCCTGAAATTTTATCAGGATTAACGCTTGAAAAAGTCAGCAAACATGCTGAAAAATTTGTAGAAAATATGCAAACGGTAGACTTTATCATCTACCCTAAATAATACGAACAGTTATGAATAAATCCATGTATTTCATAAAGCTGAGAGGAGGACATGGTGGCAATTAAAACAATAGGCGAAGTCCTCAAAGAAAAGAGGACGGAGCTTGGCCTCGGGCTAAGTGAAGCCGAAAAACTTACAAATATTCCGAAATTATATATTATTGCTTTAGAAACAGGGGATTATAAGGCTTTGCCCGGTGATTTTTATATCAAAGCCTACCTTAAACAATATGCAGAGAAGTTAGATCTTGATGCGGATCAAATCATGCTTGCATATGAAAAAGACGGGTCAATGTCTGTTGAAGAACACGAAGATATCCAAGAAACATATCGATTTGTGAAACCTAGTGAACGTGTAGAAGAAGATGAGGAAGAAGAGGAAAGTAATAAGCCGGCATGGCGCCATTATGTTCCAATTATCTTGCTTTCTGCTGTGGCGATAGCTATTGTCGGAAGTGTTACAGCAGTTGTGCTGCTCACACGCCCGCCAAAACCAGATTTGAGTGATACTTCTTATACTTATAAAACGAGCGAAACAAAACAAGCCACAGAAGAGCAAAAGAAAACAACAGAATCATCAGAAAAGCCTGTTGAATCAAAACCAGAACCACAAAATCAAATTACAGTTACTGGAAGCGGCGCACTGCTCAATGTCAAAGTAGAAAATGCTGCGAGTCCAACGCAAATTGTCTTTACAACAGCAGCTGGTGCAGTAACAACAATTTCATTGACTAATGCAGACTGGGCAACAGTACGTACATTGTCAGATGCCGAAAATACAGCTACGGCAACGCTAGGGACAGGCTTGACAAATTCGGTGATCAACTTGTCCAACACACAAGGGCTTACAATGGCAATTAACGGTAACAATGTTGATTTGTCTGCTCTTACAGCAGGTAATGCAGCTCAAGTGCAATTGACGGTAACTTATGCGAGCACCACGGCGCCTGTAACCCAATAAAAAATTGAGCCACGAACAGTTCCGCTCAAAGAATCGGAGAAAGTAATTATGAAAAAAGAAAAACTACCCAATCAATTAACCATACTAAGAATCTTTATGATTCCTGTCTTTCTCATTGTCCTTTATCTGCCACATGGTGCAGCTGTGGGTGCAAGCTATGTTTCGTGGATTGTTGCAGCAATTATCTTTGCTGTAGCCTCAATCACTGACTGGCTTGATGGGTATTTAGCACGCAAATGGAAAGTAGTTTCAAATTTTGGTAAATTTGCAGATCCGTTAGCGGATAAAATGTTAACAATGGCTGCATTTGTGATGCTAATTGCACTCGGTTTAGCCCCTGCTTGGGTTGTTGCAATTATCGTGTGCCGTGAACTTGCCGTGACAGGACTTCGTCTTTTATTGGTTGAGCAAGGTGGTGCAGTCTTAGCTGCAGCTATGCCAGGAAAAATCAAAACATTTACACAAATGTTGTCGATTATTTTCTTATTAATCGGGGATCCCATTTATATTGGCACAATCTTACTTTATGTTTGCCTTATCTTCACGATTTATTCAGGCTATGATTACTTTGCTAAAAATATGCAAGTTTTTAAAAACTAATGTGAATTTAAAGCTTGAAAAAAAAAGAAGTCTGCGTTATACTTAAAGATAGAGAGAGTGAGACTTGGCTGAAAGCTTACAAAACTTAAAGTGACGATAAAAAACGATAGCGACGTTATAGCTAAACTAAGGTTCTGGAAGACAGGACAAATTTAGGTGGTACCGCGATAAGATTACTGACGCCCTAGAGCTTTATATGCTTGGGGCGTTTTAATTTGCTACCAGCATTGCACCTAAAGGTGCTAATGCTGGACGGCAAGCCCTATTGGGCCTTGCCTAAGCAACTTATTAGGTAAAATGTAAAAAAATTATCGTTTTTTACATTTTACCGTCATAATTATTCGTCATTGCGCCTGAAAGGCGCTAATGCTGGACGGCAAGCCCTATTGGGCCTTGCCTGAACACCTTATTAGGTAAAACGCAAAAAAATCATCGTTTTTTGCATTTCACCTTCATATGCATTGCTATCATTGCGCCTGAAGGCGCTAATGCACTATGGCAAGCCTTACAAAGGCTTACTTAAGAATATTCGAATCATAAATGTATTTGATACAAAGGAGATAATATGAAATTACAAAAACCCAAAGGTACGGCAGATATTCTGCCTCAAGAGTCACAAAAATGGCAATATGTAGAAATGATGGCCCGTGCAGTATTTGAAGATTATAATTTCAGAGAAATCCGTACACCGCTTTTTGAAAGTTATGAGCTATTTAGTCGGGCAACAGGTGAAACAAGTGACATCGTAACTAAAGAAATGTATGATTTTGACGACAAAGGTGGACGTCATATCGCATTGCGCCCTGAAGGAACTGCTTCAACTGTTAGGGCTTATATTGAAAATAAACTCTTTGCTCCAGAAGTACCAAAACCAGTGAAAATGTATTATATGGGTTCGATGTTCCGTTACGAACGTCCTCAATCTGGACGTTTACGCGAATTCCACCAATTTGGTGTGGAATGTTTCGGTGCAAAAAATCCAGCGATTGATGTCGAAATTATCGCCATGGCGCAATCATTATTTGAGCAAATCGGTATCTCTGGTGTAACACTTCACTTGAATTCTTTGGGTAACTTAGAGACACGTAAGGCTTATCGTACAGCTTTGATTGATTATTTGACACCTTTTGAAAGTCAGCTTTCCAAAGACAGCCAACGCCGCCTTCACGAAAACCCACTGCGAGTACTTGACAGTAAGGAAAAAGAAGACAAAGAAATTGTTAAGGGTGCACCATCTATCTTGGACTATCTTACAGAAGAGTCTCAAAATCACTTTGACATGACCCGAGAACTGCTTGATGGTTTGGGTATTGATTATGTCATTGATACCAATATGGTTCGTGGTCTGGATTACTACAATGATACGATTTTTGAATTTATCGTGGACGTAAAAGGACAAGAGCTAACGGTTTGTGCAGGTGGTCGTTATGATGGGTTGGTTGAATACTTTGATGGTCCTGCCACACCAGGTTTTGGATTTGGACTGGGTGTAGAGCGCTTGTTGATGGTTGCTGAAATGCAAGGCGTTGATTTCCATGAAGAAGATACACTTGATGTTTATATTGCCGTTATGGGAAATAAAGCCAGCTTAGCAGCGACACAACTTGCAGAAAGTCTTCGTGCTCAAGCCTTTAAAGTTGAACGAGATTTTTCTAACCGTAAACTAGGTGCTCAATTTAAATCAGCTGAAAAGGCAAAAGCAGAAGTGATAATTACACTTGGTGACAATGAAGTGGAAACAGGTGAAATTACAGTTAAACATAACCAAACGCGTAAAGAAGTAAAAACAACTTTGGCAGAAGTTGCAAAAGGTTTTGCACCTATCTTTGAAGAAACGCTTGGAGAATAAAAAGTCCAGTAGTTCCAAGGAACATGAGGACTAAAGAAACGTAAGGAGATTAAACTTGAAGAGAACAAACTATGCAGGGAATATTACCGAAGAGTATTTAAACCAGGAAGTTACCGTAAAAGGTTGGGTTGCAAAGCGCCGTAATCTTGGCGGCTTAATCTTTATTGATTTGCGCGACCGCGAAGGTATTGTCCAGATTGTGGTTAATCCAGAAACAGCAACAAAAGAAATTGTTGAGGTAGCAGATAAAGCCCGTAACGAATACGTACTAGAAGTTACAGGTAAAGTCGTTGAGCGTGCCAGCAAAAATGAAAACATTAAAACAGGTGGAATTGAAATTGAAGCCAACAAAATGCAAATTCTTAGTACTTCAAAAACAACACCATTTGAGATTAAAGACGGTGTGGAGGTGCTTGACGATACGCGTTTGAAATACCGTTATCTCGACTTACGCCGCCCAGAAATGCTGAACAACATTACGATGCGTCATGCGACAACACGTGCCATCCGTAGCTACTTAGATAATCAAGGTTTTATCGATGTTGAAACACCTTTCTTGAACAAATCAACACCAGAAGGTGCACGTGATTACCTTGTTCCTTCTCGTGTCAATAAAGGCGAGTTTTATGCTTTGCCACAAAGTCCACAACTTATGAAACAATTGTTGATGACTGCAGGTCTCGATCGCTACTACCAAATCGTAAAATGTTTCCGTGACGAAGATTTACGTGGCGACCGTCAACCAGAATTTACACAAGTCGACTTAGAAACAAGCTTCCTTGGGGAAGAAGAAATTCAAGATTTGACTGAAGGCTTGATTGCAAAAGTTATGAAAGACGTTAAAAACGTCGATGTCACTTTGCCATTCCCACGTATGAAATACGATGATGCCATGAATTTCTATGGTTCAGATAAGCCAGATACACGCTACGAGATGCTCTTGACAGACTTGACAGACCTTGCGAAAACTGTAGATTTCAAAGTGTTTAGTGAGGCACCTGTTGTTAAAGCGATTGTTGTTAAAAATAATGCCGATAAGTACTCTCGTAAAGCTATTGATAAATTAACAGAGCAAGCAAAACAAAATGGTGCCAAAGGCTTAGCTTGGATTAAGTTTGAAGACGATAAATTGGCTGGTCCTATTGCCAAATTCTTGACAGATAAAACTGCAGAATTCGTTGAAACTTTGGGCTTAGAAAACAACGATTTGGTTCTCTTTGTGGCGGACAGTTTAGAAGTGGCAAATTCAGCACTGGGTGCTTTACGTCAAACGATTGCCAAAGAGCAAGGCTTAATTGATTATTCGAAATTCAATTTCCTCTGGGTTATTGATTGGCCAATGTTTGAATGGTCAGAAGAAGAAGGTCGTTATATGAGTGCGCATCACCCATTCACTTTACCAACTGCTGAAACACAAGGGGAACTTTCAGGAGACCTTAGTAAAGTCCGTGCGCATGCTTACGACATCGTTTTGAATGGCTACGAACTCGGTGGTGGTTCACTCCGTATTAATACGCGAGAATTACAAGAAGAGATGCTCAAAGCACTAGGCTTTAGTTTAGAAGATGCCAAAGAGCAATTTGGTTTCTTGTTGGAAGCTTTAGATTATGGCTTCCCACCACACGGAGGATTGGCCCTTGGTTTGGACCGTTTCGTTATGTTGCTTGCCGGAAAAGACAATATTCGTGAAGTTATTGCCTTTCCTAAGAATAATAAAGCCACAGACCCGATGACACAAGCGCCATCAGTAGTCAGTGAGAGCCAACTGGAAGAATTGAGAATTAAACTTGAAAAACTTGACTAAATTTATCAACATGTTTGGTGGCTGGGAAAAGTTGACACATCGTTTCTCAGCATCTGTCCTATATGGAATCACATCTGCTTTTGCATTGAACTTCTTCTATCAACCAGGAAGAGTTTATGCTAGCGGTGCGACAGGGGCAGCACAGGTGGCAACAGAAATTTTTACGCGGATTATGGGGCACAATTATCTTCCTATATCGGCAACGCTCTTTCTGATTAATGTTCCCTTAATGATTTTAGCCTGGTTCCGTTTGGGAAAACAATTTACCCTGTTTACCCTGTTGACGGTTACCATGAGTTCCATTTTTATCCACTTTGTCCCTGAAACAACGCTGACACCTGATCCTATTATCAATGCCATCTTTGGGGGTACCATCATGGGTGCAGGAGTTGGATATGCCATGCGTAATGGTATTTCAAGTGGTGGTACGGACATCATTGCCCTTTATATCCGTAAAAGAACAGGCCATAATGTTGGTACACTGGGTTTCATCGTTAACGGTGTGATTATCTTTACTGCGGGCGTACTCTTTGGCTGGGAATATATGTTGTATTCTATGATTGCTATCTTTGTAAGTTCACGTGTTACAGATGCGATCTTTACGCGTCAAAAACGTATGCAAGTGATGATTGTTACCGAGAATCCTGAAATCATTATCCGAAAACTCTTTGAAAAAATGCACCACAGTGCAACAATCTTGAACAATGCTGAAGGTGCTTACTCACACGAGAAACGGACAATTTTGTTTACGGTTATCACCATGTATGAGTATCAAGATTTTAAAGAGATCATCACAAAATATGATCCAAAAGCTTTTGTCTCCATCTCAGAAAATGTCCGTGTAATAGGGAATTTTAGTGAGATTACCGATTAAGTTGACAAAATGACCGTTTTAGTATAAATTAGAGAAGGCCTCTGTCAATTTTGACAGAGGTTTTACAAGAAATTATAAAGCCATTTTTATAAGATAAGAATGGTATTAGATTGGAGAGTTGTATGAAGGATATGAGCCTCATTAAAATCCATTTTCGTAACTTTATTGCCATCAGCTTAGGCGCAATTATCTTTGCTTTTGGTTTTGTAAAGTTAAATATGGCCAATCAGTTGGCTGCAGGTGGCCTTTCCGGTATTACCTTGATCTTGCACGCATTATTCAAGTTGGATCCGGCCCTAAGTCAGTTCATTCTGAATATCCCCTTGCTTTTTATTGGTTACCGTTTCTTAGGACAACGGACCTTTACCTATACGGTCTATGCGATTGTTAACATCTCGCTTTTCCTTTCAGTTTTCCAAGCATTTGATTTTAGTATTAATCTTTTGCATGATAACTTAGTTGCAGCTCTCCTTGCCGGTGTATTTGCCGGAACGGGGATTGGGATTATCTTCCGCTTTGGCGGAACAACTGGAGGTTCAGATATCATTGCTCAGCTCTTGCAAATTAAGCGAGGCACAGCAGTGGGACGTGTGATTTTCACGATAGACCTTTTTGTAATGACACTTTCTCTCACTTACATTGATGTTAATCATATGGTTTATACATTAATTGCAAGTTTCGTAAGTGCGCAAGTTATTAACCTTATCCAATCTGGTGGTTATACCGTTCGTGGGATGCTTATTATTAGTCCTAAGTATCAAGAGATTTCAAATGCTATTCTGGCAGAACTTGGACGTGGTGCAACATTCCTCCATGGTGAAGGCGCATATTCGGGCACAGAAAAACGTGTAGTCTATGTGGTCCTTAACCCTCGAGAAGTCATGACGGTTAAAGCCTTGATTGCTGAAATAGATCCTCAAGCCTTCTCAACAGTAATAAATGTTCATGAAGTTATGGGAGATTTTACTTATCCACAAAGTAAATATAAACGTAAGAAAAAATAAAAAAGAGCCAGATTTGGTTCTTTTTTATTTTAATGGCTATTATTGAAAAAGTTTTGATGTTAGACGTTCGCCTTCAAGTCGGCCCACAGAAGAAACACCTTCTACATCAGAAGAGTCAGCATTAACGCCGTCCTTAATAATTTGTAAGCGATCGATAGCTTGGTTGATTTGAATGAGACTTTGAGTTTGATTTTCAAAGCTATAGTTACTGATCTCACGTTTCGCTTTCTTAAGGTGAATAATTGCCTTTTCGATTTCGACAAGAGCTTTTGATGTACGCATAGAGTCCCTCCTTGTTTTATGATACTAACCTTATTATAAACAAAAAGATTGGCAAAAGCCAATCTCTTAATTTTGGGCAACGAAATCATCTAAAATCTTGACAATTTCTGCTTGTGTTTCTGCTTGATTTACGGCTACCTTAACTTTTGCAGCACGTTTTGCACCTTTGAGGTAGTAAGCTGCATGTTGGCGAAATTCGCGTGACGCTAAGTTATCGCCTTTGAGGTCAACAAGACGTTGTAAGTGAATCTTAGCGATACGCATTTTTTCATCCACAGTGGGTTCAGGGAGCAATTCCCCTGTGCGAAGGTAGTGTTCCGTACGGTGAAGCATCCACGGATTTCCGAGAGCTGCTCGACCAATCATGACTGCATCGACACCTGTTTCATCAATCATACGTTTCGCATCTTCAGGTGTTTTCACATCACCATTTCCGATGAAAGGAATGTTAATGTTGCTTGCTACTTTTTCAAGCCATGTCCAGTCTGCTTTACCTTCATAGAGTTGAGCACGTGTCCGTGCGTGCATTGCAACAGCAGCACCTCCAGCTGCTTCAATAGCCTTGGCATTTTCGACAGCGTAGAGATGATCAGAGTCCCAACCGATACGAATTTTTACAGTGAGTGGTAAGTCAATCGCAGAGCTGACCGCTTTCACTACATCATAAACCTTATCTGGGTCAAGCAGTAAGCGACTTCCAGCTTCATTTTTTGTTACCTTAGGAACAGGACAGCCCATATTGATATCAATGATGTCTGCTACTGTATTTTCTTGAACAAATTTCGCTGCTTCAACCAGTGTATCAACTTCACCACCAAAAATTTGCATTGAAAGTGGATGAGGTACGCCTTCAAAGTCCATCATTTGGAGCGTTTTTTTGTTACGGTGTTCGATACCTTTGTCAGAAATCATTTCAGTAACGACAAGTCCTGCTCCAAACTCTTTAGCTGTTGTCAGGAAGGCTTTATTATTAATCCCCGCCATTGGAGCGAGTACGATTTTATTAGCAATTTCTATATCCCCAATTTTCCAAGGGCGTGTGTATTTTGAATCCATAGTCATAGAGAATATTTTACCATTTTTTAAGGGATTTGCTAAAACTTTGCACTGAAAAAACCTTCGTAGGTAATTTAACGAAGATTTTTTTAGATTAATCAGTAAATAAGTGCTTTATTTTTTGACGAACAGGAACTTCCTGCGCTTGAGTAGTTAAAAAGGTTGCAATATCACCCGCATGGAGTAAGGTATCTCCTCGTGGAATGATTTTTTCCCCATTTCTCTGAATAGAAACCAAGAGGCTATCTTTAGGAAGATGAAGATTTTGAACCGCCTGATGGTCAGCTTCCGAATCAAACTGGACCAAAGCTTCAATCATAATATGCCCTTCTTTTTCAGTAGCTATGTCCGAATCAGCAGTAAGAAGATTGTGGAGCAATGAATCGTAGATTGGCTCAGAGTGTAAGAGTTCGGCCACAAGATAGGAAATGAGAGAAACAAAAGCGAGAGGGAGTAGATGATCAAAAGAACCTGTCATCTCGACCAAAAGAAGAATTCCAGTCATTGGCGCACGGACGATAGCAGTAAATGTTGCTGCCATCGCTAAAATAATAAAGTTTGGGAAAAGATTAGGGGATAAATGCAAGAGAGGGATGACTGTTGTAGCAAAAATACTACCCAGACTAGCACCAAGCACCAAGAGGGGGAAGAAGATTCCTCCAGGAACACCTGAAGCATAGCTAATAATGGAAATTAAAAACTTTGCAGCAAAGACCAGACAGAGAAAGGCAAGACCCCAAGTAAGTGTCAATTGGTCAATCAGCTGGTGGCCGCTGCCGCTGATCAGTGGAAAGAAGAGTGCGACAAGAGCCGAAGCAGCGAAACTGAATAAGACACGAAGAAAAGGACTTTTTATTTTCCCTTTCATAAGGCTTTGCCCCTTTAGAAGGGCAGTATTATATACTGCACCAAAGATTCCCATAAGGATACCTAAAAGTAAAAGTAACCAATAATCTGAAAGGGGAAAGCTGCTCACGATGCGAAAATCAAAGATACTGGCTGGGCCAAAGATAATACGAGAAACAGCATCTGCCATGATAGCGGAGCTCATACAGGTTAACAAAATCAAAGGTGAGAAATATTTGAACACTTCTTCAAGCGTGAACATGATACCAGAAAGCGGGGCATTAAAAGCGGCGGATAACCCAGCTGAAGCACCAGAAGCAATCAGCAAACGTTGGTGGCGCTCAGTATAGGAAAATTTTTGACCGATGGCTTGTCCCATCGCAGCACCGAGTTGGATTGATGGACCTTCACGACCTAAGGATAACCCAGCAAACATGGCCAATGTTCCCCCGACAAACTTAGCCCAAGCTGTTGAAAACCAGTCTGGTTTAAAGTAGCCCAGCAATTGCCCTTTGACTTGAGGAATTCCGCTGCCGGTTGACATAGGATATCTTTTCATCAAAGTACTGACAATAAAGGCAAGGAGGAGTAAGACAGGGAGGAGAAAAAGAACATAGATAAGATGCGTACTGACTTGATGATAGAGGGTAACACCTAATTTTTCAGCTATGGAAAGAGACAAACGATAAAAGCTGGCTAAGAAGCCAGCTGCCAGTCCAACCAATAGACTTAAAAAAATTAAACCTATATTTTTGTTTGACGATTGTGAAAGATCTTTAATCAATAGTCTCATTTTTGAGCAGCTCCCAAGATTAAATCATTGAGTTCTTTTTCTGTAAATTCATATTTACGTCCGCAAAATTGGCAGAGCACTTCAGCGCCATGATCTTCTTCAATAATCTCAGTGAGGGCTTGACTTCCAAGGCTTTGCAAGCCTTCAGAAAATCGCTCTTTTGAACAATCACATTCAAAGGCTAAGGGTAACTCAGCTAGAATCGTATATTCGAGATCACCATAAAGTGCAGCTAACATAGCTTCAAGTGGATTCTCTTTTAAAAGCATTTCCGAAATGCTTGGCATTGCTTTAATATTTTTTTCCATCACTGTGATTTCATCATCAGTTGCATCAGGCAGGGCTTGAAGCATAAAACCGCCTGCGATTTTAACACTATCTTCTCCGTCATTGAGCAAGACATTTAAACCAACAGAAGAGGGTGTTTGCTCACTGGAGAGAAAATACCAGGCTAAGTCTTCACCAATTTCCCCTGTAATTAAATCAGTTTGTCCTGTATAAGGTTGACGAAGTCCCATATCTTTAATAACCACAAAGAAGCCATTCCCAACGAAAGGAGCAACAAGTACTTCTCCTGTTGAAGCTTTTTTATAGTCTAAATCTTTGTTTTGAACATAACCTTTAACATTTCCTTTAGCATCTGCTACGGCAACAATTGCACCCATAGCACCATCACCCAAGATTTTGACTGTGATTTTACTGTCCCCTTTTTCATTGGCACCTAAAATTTGAGCAGCAATCAAGGTACGACCGAGTGCAACAGTAGAAGTAGGCATCGTTTGATGACGTTCCTGAGCTTCACGGACAGTCAAGGTTGAATCAAGAGCAAAAGCACGAAAGTGACCATTTTTTGAAATGGATTTTAATATTTTATCAGTCATAACTCCTTCTATTTTAACATATTTTTAACAGCATTGATTGCTGGGCTTTTATTTTGGAGATGATATTTTGTATTAAAAACAAATGGGGCAAAAAAGTAAGGTTTGTAGAGAAAACTGGAATAAAGTTAGATATTTCCGAACAAAAAAAGAGATTTATAGCAAAAAAATTATTTCTTACTCAAATCAAATTATTTTTTTTGCTATAATAGGAATAGTGCGATAGGAGCTTTTCAATATCAAAATGCCAGCTGTGTTACCTGAAAAGGGGACATAGAGCGTACAAATATTAAAAGAAAAGAGAGCTATTATGCCATCAGTTGTTGTTGTAGGAACGCAGTGGGGAGATGAAGGAAAAGGTAAAATTACGGATTTCCTCAGCTCAGACGCAGAAGTTATTGCGCGTTACCAAGGAGGGGACAATGCCGGTCACACTATTGTTATCGACGGCTTTAAGTACAAACTCCACCTTATCCCATCTGGTATTTTCTTCCCAGAAAAAACATCTGTTATCGGTAATGGTGTAGTAATCAACCCCAAAGCCCTGGTTAAAGAAATTGCTTACCTCCACGAAAACGGTGTAACAACAGATAATCTTCGTATCTCAGACCGCGCCCATGTTATCTTGCCTTACCATATCAAGTTAGATGCCCTTCAAGAAGAAGCTAAAGGCGATCAAAAGATTGGTACGACAATCAAAGGTATCGGCCCAGCCTACATGGATAAAGCAGCACGTGTCGGTATCCGTATCGCAGACCTTCTCGATAAAGAAATTTTTGAAGAACGTTTACGTACAAATCTTGAAAATAAAAACCGTGAATTCGTTAAACTTTACGACAGTGAAGCACTTGATTTCGATGAAATCTTTAACGAATACTATGAATACGGTCAACAAATTAAAAAATATGTAGCTGACACTTCAGTAATCTTGAACGATGCGCTTGATGAAGGCCACCGTGTCCTCTTTGAAGGTGCACAAGGTGTTATGTTAGATATCGACCAAGGAACTTATCCTTTTGTTACATCTTCAAACCCATTGGCAGGAGGAGTCGCTATCGGTTCAGGTGTTGGACCAACAAAAATTGATAAAGCAGTTGGTGTATGTAAAGCCTATACTTCACGTGTTGGAGATGGTCCATTCCCAACAGAGCTTTTTGATGAAACAGGTTACCAAATCCGTGAAGTTGGACATGAATATGGTACAACAACAGGTCGTCCACGCCGTGTAGGATGGTTTGATGCGGTCGTTATGCGTCACTCACGTCGTGTTTCAGGCCTGACTCATCTTAGCTTGAACTCTATTGATGTTCTGGCAGGATTACCAACAGTGAAAATCTGTGTCGCTTACGAACTTGACGGAAAAGAAATCACTCACTACCCAGCAAGTCTTAAAGAATTGGAACGTTGTAAACCAATTTACGAAGAAATGCCAGGTTGGTCTGAAGATATTACAGGAATGCGAACTCTTGAAGAACTTCCAGAAACAGCACGCAACTATGTACTTCGTGTTGCAGAACTCGTTGGTGTTCGCATCTCAACATTCTCTGTCGGTCCAGATCGTGACCAAACAAACGTTTTGGAAAATGTTTGGGAAGCATAAGGAAATCAATCTAAAAAAAGCAAGCAATCATTGATTTGATTGCTTTTTTTGTCTTTTTAGTGACCGATATCCTTATAGATAAGATCGTACATTGAAGTTTTGACTAATTTGAGAAATATAGGTTTAAATTTTTCAGGAGTTAGAGGAATTTGGACGCTGAACCAAAGTGTAAAGATAATATCCAAATACGAAATCCAGAAGGAGAGAAGCTGTTTAGAGGAAAAATAGGGGCTTAATTGATGCACTTTTACCAGATAATCATAACGTTCTTTCGCCCAAGGGTAGACAAGATCAATTGCTCCAATATCTGTCCGGTACAAGAGTTTACTCGTTACTAGGATATGGGCCTCATCTCGATGTTCCCACAGAATGTGTAGGATTATGTCAGCGAAAATTTCAACAGGAATTTCATTGGGACTATGGCGAAAAAGTTGCGTGTTGATTTCTTGGAAAATACCGCTATAGATATATGCGATAATACTATCAATTCCTTGATTTCCAAAGTTATATCGAATAGTATTTCGAGTAATCCCTGTACGACGGGTAATCTCTTCGATATTTACAATCCCGCCCTCAGCAGCGATATTCAGTAAAGTTCTGATGACTATTTCTTTCGTGTTTTTAGCCATTTTTCATTCTCCTATATATTATTGGGGTAGAAAATATTATAAAACCAGATGAGTTGAACTAAGATATTAAATGAAGTAATCTCGAATTTCTTTTTAAAAGAAGCTGTTAGGCTTAATTTTGGACTTGATAATTTGCCTAATTGTAAAATAGTTGCCATTATTTATCATTAGGTGTTAAAACGAAAGCAAAAAAAGACGAATATGGTTAAAAATTAGACTAAATATACTTAAATACAAAACAGTTGTCCTATTTGTGGTTCTTTTTTGCTCGAAATAGATGGATTTGATTTGTTTTGTTATTACTTTACATTACGAATGATACGAATATATAATAGTATTATATAAAATAAGTAACGAAAAACAAATTTAAAACGAATATATTGAATTTAAGTTTGTCAGACTTAAATGGAGTGAAAAGATGAAAAATTTATTTGGAAACAGTCGTAACAGCGAAGAAAATACTGTAAGTCAAAATGAAGGAAAAACAACGATACATCTGGAAGAGTTTAATAAGGTCCGTGAGGAACTGGAAACGAATAATCAAAGTTTGAAAGATGCTCTCCTTAAGACCGAAGGAGAGAAGCATAAAGTAATTTTTGAAAGAAAAAAACTGGAAACAGAGCTACAGCAGCTTAAAGTAGAACAAGAAAAGCAGCTTCTGGAAAAAGAACAAGCAGTACAAAAATTGGAAGAGAGGCTTCAAAAAAACATTGACAATAATCAAGGGGAACTTGTGGCCTTGGAGGAATTGAAAGAGCAAAACGAAGCATTAAAAAAAGAAAATGTAGATATACGTACTCAGGTTGCTGATTATTTATTAGAGTTACAAAAAGAAAATGAAAAACGCCAAGAAGCACTTGAAAAAGAAAAAAATGATGTTATAGAGCAAGCAAAAATAGAGTGTAACCAGATGAAGCATCAAACAGAAAGAGAAGTGAGTACACTCAAAGTTAATGCAAAAAAAGAGGCTGAAAAAATGCTTCAAGAGATAGATAATCTGAAACAAGAAACGCAAAAAGAAACCGATCAACTCAAAGAAAATGCTCAACGCGAGGTTGAGAAAATGTTTAGAAAGTCTGAAGCGCTTAAAGCAGCTATGCTTAAAGAACAAGAAACATTAAGACTTAAAGCAGAACAAGAAAAGGTGCAGGCAGCGAATGAGGCAGAGCTGATGAAAAAAGCTATTGCTGAGGAAAATAAAGTCTTGCGTTTTGAAGGGCAAAAAGAGTTTGAAAAGGCGAAAAAGGAAACAGAACTCTATATAACTCAAAAACAAGAGGAAGCAGAGGCAATAGTTAAGGCAGCTGAGGAAAAAGGACAAGAAAAACTCATTGAGGCAGAGGAACAGTTAGCAGAGTTGAACAATCAAATTTTAGAAACAAGGAATGCTGCTAAGGAGTTGATTGGTCGTTTGGGTGAATTGATGAAGCTTGGAATTTAAGAACATCAGTCATAGGCATCTGAAAAATAAAGCGCTGAAAAGGCGCTTTTTGAACGAGTAGATCACAGGTATTATTAAAAGTTAACGGAAAGGAGATAAGGAGTGGTTCAAAGCCAGTATGAAGAGTTATTTAACGAATCAGAAGATTTACTGAAACAAATGTCCTATATGCTAGAATCACCAAGCCCTCTACCGTCCCCTAATGTGCATCAGGTTAAGAAAAGAAAACTGAAAAGGTGGGTTCGGAGTGGAATAATTTTATTCACCCTCTTCATTTTGCTTCTAGGCCTTGCGATGGGAGGAGGACAACTCTTAAGAATTATCGGAAGATATGTTCCTCTAAGTTCTAATGTGGAAGTTCAAAGTAAACCGCAATCGATGAGTGACTATACGCTTGAACACACAGAGGATAATTATCCTAGCAATATGGCAAAGGTGCGCGTGTCTTTAGAAATAAAAGCAGAAAAGCAGCGAAAGTCAGGACAACTGGTCA
The DNA here is from genome assembly GCF_037892375.1 of Lactococcus formosensis. NCBI lineage: Bacteria > Bacillati > Bacillota > Bacilli > Lactobacillales > Streptococcaceae > Lactococcus > Lactococcus formosensis. Next base: position 1,010,310 of record NZ_CP141721.1, read on the forward strand.
TTCAAAATCTACCGACGAATCGTACACGTCTAAGATTTACCATACTTGTAGAGGGCAAGAAAGAACCAATATTTCGCTCAGAAATGATTGATCCGGGGTATGCAGTCACGGAGATACCATTGGATAAACAATACCTGAATGGTAAACATAAGGCACGTCTTTTATTAGAATTCTATGAAATGGAACAAGAAAATAAAATTACAGAAAGCTTAATGGATATCATGATTAATGCGACTTAGTCAGTAGGCTTCTGTTTTTAAAGAATACGTTGAAGCTCGCATACTTAGTCACCCTTTTATATACAAATAAGGCAGAAGATTAAGGATTGACAAATGAGATAAATCTGCTAAAATAAGAACATATAAAGAATGAGAAGAGTAGGTTACTGGAACGTTTAAGGGAGTGATGTCGTCGACTGCAAATCATCACACGGAAAAGTTATTGAAGTTTACCTCGTTCTAATTTAAAATAGTCTTTAATTAAGTGATAAAATAGGATGGTACCGCGGTTTTCGCTCCTTTGTTTAGGGGTTGAAATCGTGGTATTTTTTGTCATCATGGTTAGAAGGTATTAGGAGAAGAAATGAATTTACAAGAAAAAATTGAAGCTTTACGTGAACAAGCTTTGAATAATTTAACAGCTGCCGTGGAAGAAAGAATGCTGAATGATTTGCGAACAGCAATCATGGGTAAAAAAGGTGAGCTGACAGAAATCCTCAAAGGGATGAAAGACTTAACAAATGAAGAACGTCCAGTTATCGGTGCTCTAGCTAATGCTTTCCGTGACGAGTTTGGAGCAAAGCTTGAGGAGAAAAAAACAGAACTCGAAGCAGCAGCAATGAATGCAGCCTTGAATTCTGAAACTTTAGATGTAACTTTACCTGGTCACGCACCTAAAAAAGGGGCACGCCATATCTTGACGCAAACAGCAGAAGAGATTGAAGAAATTTTCTTGGGAATGGGTTATGAGATTGTAGACGGCTATGAAGTCGAAACTGACCATTATAATTTTGAACGCATGAACTTGCCTAAAGATCACCCAGCGCGTGATATGCAAGATACTTTCTATGTGACAAACGAGGTATTGCTACGTACCCATACATCACCAATGCAAGCACGCACGATGGATCAACACGACTTTAGTAAAGGTGGTTTACGTATGATTGCTCCAGGTCGCGTTTACCGCCGTGATACTGATGATGCTACTCACAGCCACCAATTCCATCAAGTCGAAGGTTTAGTTGTGGATAAAAACATTACAATGGCCGACCTTAAAGGTACGCTTGAACTTGTTATCCAAAAAATGTTTGGTGCTGACCGCGAGATTCGCCTACGTCCTTCTTACTTCCCATTTACTGAACCCTCTGTTGAGGTTGATGTAAGCTGCTTCAAATGTGGCGGCAAAGGATGTAACGTCTGCAAGTATACCGGTTGGATTGAAATTCTTGGTGCGGGTATGGTTCATCCTAATGTTTTAGAAATGAGCGGTATCGATAGCAAGGAATATTCTGGTTTTGCTTTTGGTATGGGACAAGAACGTATCGCAATGCTCCGCTATGGTATCAACGATATTCGTGGCTTCTATCAAGGTGACTTACGTTTCTTAGAACAATTCGGAAAATAATTTCAGAAGTAAAGACATAAAAGAAAACGGAATAAAAGGAAAAATAAAATGTTAGTATCATATAAATGGTTAAAAAAATTAGTGAACGGTCTTGATGATATTCCCGTTGCTGATTTGGCAGAAAAAATGTCACTTTCAGGTATTGAGATTGAAGGTGTAACTGTACCAGGTCAAGGCTTGTCAAAAATTGTTGTCGGTCAAGTATTGACTTGTGAAGATGTTCCTGAGACACATCTTCATATTTGCCAAGTCGATGTTGGTGAAGAAGAACCCCTCCAAATCGTCTGCGGCGCTCCCAATGTCAAAGCAGGGATTAAAGTAATAACAGCACTTGTTGGTGCACGTATCGCGGATAACTATAAAATCAAAAAAGGAAAAATCCGAGGTATCGTTTCATTAGGAATGCTATGTGCGCTTGATGAAATTGGTATTCCTGAATCTGTTAATCCAATGAAACATGAAGATGGTATCTATATTTTACCTGAAGATGCAGTGATTGGTGACAGTGTCTTGCCATATCTTGACTTAGATGATGAAATTATCGAACCTGATATCTTGGCTAACCGTGCTGATGCAATGTCAATGCGTGGAGTTGCCTATGAAGTCGCAGCTATCTATGGGAAAACAGTCAACTTTGATGAAAAAACGGTAACCGAAGTAGCCAAAAAAGCAGCAGATAAAGTAGCTGTAAAAGTAGAAACAAGTACAGAACAAGTCCCAACCTACAAGATTCGTATGATTGAAAATGTCAAGATTGCACCATCGCCACTTTGGCTGCAAAATACCTTGATGAATGCTGGTATTCGTCCCATCAATAATGTTGTTGACGTAACCAACTATGTTTTGATGTACTACGGTCAACCACTCCACGCTTTTGATTTTGATAAATTTGGCGCAGATGAGATTGTAGTTCGTCAAGCCAATCAAGGAGAGAAAATCGTTACTCTTGATGAACAAGAGCGTGAACTTAGCACAGAAGATATCGTGATTACAGCTAATGGTCAACCGGTAGCTCTTGGAGGTGTCATGGGGGGCTTTGACAGTGAAATTACTGATCAAACCGTCACAGTAGCTTTAGAAGCTGCACTTTTCAATGGCACTTCAATCCGTAAAACTTCACATAAGTTTGCCTTACGCTCAGAATCTTCAAGTCGTTTTGAAAAAGGAATCAATCAGGGAACAGTGCGCGAAGCACTAGACTTTGCAGCAGCAATGATTCAAGAACTGGCTGGCGGAGAGATTCTCTCAGGTGTAGTAGAGTCAAATGACTTCATGCCAGAACCTCAAGAAGTTAACATTACTTTGGACCGTATTAATGCGGCTTTAGGAACATCACTTGATGAAGCAGAAGTTCTTGCGATTTTAGCGCAACTTGGTTTTGAAACACAAGAAAAAGAAGGACAATTTAATATTCAAATTCCTTCACGCCGTTGGGATATCAAGATTGAAGCCGATATCGTGGAAGAAGTAGCGCGTATTTATGGTTATGATAATTTGCCTAGTACCTTACCTTCAGGTGCGACAGCAGGTGAATTAACGGCCATGCAAAAATTGCGTCGTAAGGTACGCACACACGTCGAAGCAGCAGGACTTTCAGAAGTTATTGGCTACTCTTTAACTACAGCAGAAAAAGCGCAAGAATTTGTAGAAACACAAGGGGCAACAACATCGTTGATGTTACCAATGACAGAAGATCGTCAGACCCTACGTGGCAGTCAAATTCCAGGTCTTTTAGATATTGTTAATTACAATCAAAACCGCAAAAATGCAGATGTTGCGATTTATGAAGTGGGCAATATCTTTGTAGCGACAGATTCTGAAGATACACGTCCTCTTGAAATTCCTCATCTTGCCTTTGCTATTTCTGGAAATGTAGAAGACAAAACCTACAATTCTGATGCTGTAGCTGTGGACTTTTATCATGCAAAAGCTATTGTTGAACAACTTTTAGCAGGTTATGACAATCTTGCTTTTGAAGCTTACTCCGAAATTAAAGAGATGCATCCAGGACGTACTGCACGTATTCTTTTGGGCGACCGTCAAGTTGGTTTCGTAGGGCAAGTACATCCTGCAACAGCAAAAACTTATGATGTGAAAGAAACTTATGTGGCTTCATTGGACTTAGATGCAATGCTTGAGCTTGCACCAGCGCAGACAGTCTTCGTGGAAATTCCAAAAGTTCAAGCTGTGCATCGTGATATTGCGATGTTGGTAGATGCAGAGAAGACACATGCTGAAATCGTAGAGACAATCACTTCAAGTAAAGTTAAAACATTAAGCAAAGTTGAACTCTTTGATATTTATCAAGGTGAAAACTTACCAGAAGGTAAGAAATCAATGGCTTACAGCTTAACTTTCCAAAGTCGTGAAAAGACAATGACAGAAGAAGAAATTGCAAAAGCAATGGCAAAAATTACTAAAAATCTTGTAGAAACTTTAGCAGTTGAAATTCGTTAAATAAAAAACCTTGGAGAATTTTCCAAGGTTTTATTATGAGTTTTAAAAAAAGTCAAGAGACAAAGTATTAATAAAAGCGGTTTACATTAAATTTCAATAACCATACGTAACTTAATTGCAATCAAACAGCGTTCTTTTTGTGTTAGAATGGTAAAATATGAAAAAGAACAATTGGAAAAAAGGAGCAACTCTACTTGGACTGTCAGTTGGAATGCTGACATTGGGCCTACAAGTTGCTAAAGCTGACGAAAGTACGATTAATAAAGATATCGAGAACTTTCAGCAACAGCTCAACTCGGAACTTTCTCAGACAAATGCAATCTATGCGAAAGCAACTGTTTCACAAAACAAACTAAAATTAACGCAAGAAAAGATTGAAAATCTGAATCAAGAGATTGAAAGAACTGAGGGAAAATACAATTCCTTAAAAGAAATCGTAGCGAAGCAAATGCGTTCAATGCAAGCCCATGGTGGAGCTTCTGCTTCTGTTCTTAATGTAGTATTGAATGCTAATGATTTTCATGAAGCGATACAGGCTTGGACAAACTTGAGTGTTATTTTAAGAGCTGAAGATGCGCAAGCTAAGGATTTAGTAGATACGCAGAAAACTTTGGAAACAATGCAAAGCTCTCTTCTACAAACAAAAGATGAGTTAAAAACCGCTCAAGCAGACTACCAAAAGCAAGCGGAGAATCTCGAAGAAAGTATCCATACACTCAAAAATAAAGTGGCTGACAACCAGACCGTACTGGAAGAGATGAAAGCCCAAGCAGAAATGGCTAAAGATACTACAGTGGACGAGGATGGAGATAAGCCCACAATAGAGCCTTTGACTTCAAAGAAAAAAGAAGAGTCTAAAACTTCGGAGGCTAAGGATACTACCATTACTACTCCAAGTAGTGATGGAGGAACTTCCTTGACCGTTTCAGCTACGGCCTACTCCTCAGATAACGGCTTAGGTTTCATCACAGCTACAGGGATAAATCTTCACCAAAACCCAATGTGTATTGCCGTTGACCCTTCTGTTATTCCCTTAGGAAAGATGGTTGAAGTACCAGGTTACGGTATTGCTATCGCAGGTGATACAGGTGGAGCCATCAAGGGAAATATTATTGATGTGCATCTTCCGACAACAGCTCAAGCGCAAGCTTGGGGACGTAAAACAATCCAGATTAACATACTCAGTTAAAGATTACTGAAAAAAAGTAAAAAAAACTCCTGTTTAACAGGGGTTTTTTGTTTTTCATCTGGATTTCGTATCGCTCTTATCTTCTGAAATTATTTTGAAAATCATAAGAAAAACATTACAATAATATCATATAGATGTTATTGTTGTTACTTAATGATAACAAAATACTTGACGGGGTAAAGCAGATGACTTATAATCGGTCAGCACAGCACAGCACAGCACAGCACAGCACAGCACAGCACAGCACAGCACAGCACAGCACAGCACAGCACAGCACAGCACAGCACAGCACAGCACAGCACAGCACAGCACAGCACAGCACAGCACAGCACAGCACAGCACAGCACCAGCGGTAGACATCCGCCTATTTTTACTTGCACCCAAACGCTCAGGACCCCTTGGAGCGTTTTTTTGGCATTTACAATTATTAATCAATAGAAATGAGGAAAACCTATGACACCAGATAAAAAACGGAAACTGCGGAATATCGCTATCCTATCTCTGCTCGGCTTAATCGGCGGCACCTTCGCCTTTACAGCCTTTAACCAACAAGCCATTAACGACCGGGAAAATGAAGTCCAAGTCAATGTCGGAGGCCGTGTGCATGACTACTATGATGTAGAGACTGAAAACAAGGACGTCTTTGTCGAAAACTATGGCGAACGTCCCATCATGGCACGTATCCGCCTCTCGGAGTATTTGGAAACCCAACAAACAGGAGCTTCAGAGGCTACACCATTAGTCGATGGGACAGAAAGAGACCAACTCAACACATGGACCCCTTATATCCCGAGTGCGACAGCGATTGGCACACGTACAGGAGCGGGAACTGCTTTTAATAGATACTCTAATCTAAGGTTTGGTCATGCAGGAGAAGCGCCATGGTATCTTCCAACCTTTAACCATAACAACTTAGACCTTAGTACTGCTGCAGCAGGGGATGCCCGTGACCTGGCAGATGGTTCAGATGACGTGACCCATCCGGGAGACGGAACAGATGGCTATTGGGAAGAAGGGGTAACTTATACCAATGGCGACAATGGGACAACTTGGCATGGTGCATCTGATGGCGTAGAACGCACTACAGCACAAAACCTCCAACAACAGCGCCCCGTCATGACCATCCAACAATGGTCAGAACTTCAACCTTTCCAACAAATCGGTAACTTCTGGGTGGTTGACCACACGACAGGCTGGGCTTATTGGGCTTCACTCTTAGAACCAGATGAAGCAAGCTCTTATCTACTGGATGCAGCAGAAATGACCGCTGCTATCGAAGATACAGTCTTCAACGGCTCTTACTATTACGGTATCCATGTGGACAGTCAGTTGATTAGTCCTGACACCGAAAATATGAATGAATTTCTTACAGGTGGCGATAGCCGTTTAGCAGACTTCCTTACAGGTATACAGAATAATGCTATGGACGGTGAAGGCTCTAATCCACGTGCTGATATTGATTCTCCACCATCTGCCTTTAACTTTGATGCCATGCTTCCAGGCCGTGTCTTTACGATGGCAAATGAACAGTACCGTTATCTTGAAGATATGGGTGACGGCAATCACTTAATCATCCGTAATGATGCAATCCGCAATGTTTCTTGGAATGACCAAGAAGCTGAACTTACTTCTTGGTATGGACAACTTGATTCTGCAGTCCAAGCCATGGTTCAGCCTGTGGCAAATGAATTCACGACAGGTGAAGTTGCGGCTGAAAATGTTAATTTTACAGGAGGTGCAAGCTGGCTCCCTGAAAACTTAGAGGGGGATGTTGCGGCAGATATTACTCAAGTTGTTTCGGGAGGGACACGTCGTGCCTTTGCTCTCTCTCTTGCGGATATTACCCGTTTATCTGGCGAAGGCTTAGCTTTTCCTAATCATGCACAGCGTGGTTCCGTTGCACTAGGCTGGTGGAGGCTACGTACTCCTGCGTCTTACCCGTATGCTTGGGGTGTGTTTAACAGTGGCCTCTTGACTGGAAATCGTCCTCGCACGCTTAGCACTGCCAATGGAGGAGCTCGTCCAGCCCTCATCATTAACCAAGCAAACTAAAACAAAAAACGTTCACTATTGGTAAACGTCTTTTTCATCTACAGGCTCTGACCCAACTTTCTTTCATGAAACTTTTTGACCTGTTTTTAACTTGATTACTGTTGGTAGCGTAATGAATTTTTGGGCTTTGAATTGTTTTGCTTTTTTCGACTTACGAAAATCTCTCTCCTCGGGACTGAACCAGAGGGCTATTTCGTAGAGCGCCGCAAAACCTAGGCCCATTCCTCCAAACATTAAAACAATTTCTATAAATTCCATTGTGACCTTCTTTTATAATATTCTTAGTTCTCGATTAATTCGGGGTTTATTTCTTCGATACAATCAACGACAGGACCGACGATTCTTGAAGTTTCTTCATCTAAGTAAAAATCCTTATATTGAGGATCGGTGTTGAGTGAGTGACAGCGGAAACTGTCCGCATCTCGGAAAACTTGTTTACAATACAGTTGTTCTTCGCCTGGTCCACCCTCTGAAATGACATAAATATCACCATCTCTATCAAAACCTGTTGTAACAAAGGTGACAATAGAGAAGTTAGGATATTCCGGTTGCATAGAATCTCCCTTGATACGTGCGGCACCGTCATAACGGCCTGGACGTACATCTGTAAAGATGGTGTAAGTCTCCTGAGTATCATTCAAAGCTTGCCCAAAACCAGCAGAGAGTTGTTCATCAGCTACCTCAATCGTATAGAGGTCCTCACGACGGTAAGTGCGTAAAGGAATGATATTATCTGAGACTGGAGGAGTTTGAGGGGTCTGGCTAGCAAGAAACTGCGAAAAATTTAAAACATTCTTTTGTTGCTCAACATCGAGCTGTTTGTAAATATTGAGAAGCTCAATAAAAGGAGAGTTACCTTGATTTTCATTAAGGATAAGATCGATAGGTGTTTTGTAAATATCTGCCAGTTTAGAAATCATTTCTAAAGCAGGATTACTGGTTTTCTTTTCCCAAAGCGCATAAGTCCCCTGAGTGATGTCAAGCATCTCAGCAATTTCTTTTTGAGTAAACTGATGTTCTTTACGTAGCTTTTTTAAAGTTTGTCCTAGATTCATGCTTCATCCTCTTTTATTGAATTTATCAATATTATAAGCTAAAATAGAATAGAAGTCAAGCTTAAAAATTGAATGCTTCAATAAAAGGAAGTGAGCGTATTTCCTTGCCTTTTACCAATACTTTCAATATTCAAGGGCTATTTTAGGTTGAGAATCAAGGACTTTGTCAACGGCTTCACGTGTAGAAAAGAAAATCTCTATAGCTTTACCATTTTCAAGCTTGAAGGAGACATAAAGAAGTTTCAAGGAGCAGGGAATAATAATTATATGAAATGTGTTAAAATATCAGTATGGTAAAAAAAGGACGTATTATTAAATCTTTAGCAGGGTTTTACAATGTAGAATCTGAAGGACAAGTTTATCAAACGCGTGCACGTGGTAACTTTCGTAAGAAAGGAATGAAGCCAATCGTTGGTGATTTTGTGGACTTTTCAGCTGAAGAAAATTCAGAAGGTTATATCTTAGATATACATAAACGTAAAAACAGCTTGATTCGCCCTTCTATTGCGAATATCGATCAGGCTGTAATCATCATGTCAACGATTAATCCTGATTTTTCCTTGAATCTGTTGGATCGTTTTCTTGTGTTTCTAGAACATAAAGATATTCAGCCCCTCATCTACATCTCGAAACTTGATTTGCTTGAGGATACAAGTGAGTATGAACAGTTCAAGAAAAATTATGAAGAGATTGGCTATCAGGTGTTCTTTGACTGGAAAGAGCTGACTGAAGTATTAGCAGACAAAGTCACTGTCTTTATGGGGCAAACAGGTGCTGGGAAAACAACCTTGTTGAATCTGATTGCGCCAGGCATGAACTTGGCTACGGGAGAAACTTCAGATAAACTGGGACGTGGACGTCACACTACGCGTCATGTGGAGTTCTTTGAAGTTGCATCAGGCTTGATTGCCGATACGCCAGGATTTTCAAATCTAGACTATGATGTCTCTAACCAACCCGACTTAAATGCGGCCTTTCCAGAAATTTTACGAGAAAGTCATGGGTGTAAGTTTAGGGAATGTACCCATACACATGAACCTTCTTGTGCTGTCAAAGAGGCACTTGAAGAGGGTAGGATTTTAGCGAGCCGCTATGAGAACTACCTGCAATTATTAACTGAAATAAATAACACGAGGGAAACTTATGCCAAACAAAGAAAAAAACAAAATTAAAGGGAACATTTGGATGAAGCAAGCTGGCTTTTTAGGTTTGGTGATTCTTTGGGGCCTTATTATTCTGTTTAAAAATAGTTTGGGAGACTGGAAATGGCCACTCTTTGGCTTGCTCGTCATCTTGACTATTTGGGGCTTATACCAAATCAATAAAGCTTTCTTTGGCTTGAAAAAATAGGAGGAAACATGAAACAATTTACAAATAAAATCGCACCATCTATTCTCGCTGCTGACTTTGGTGCTTTTACAGCAGAAGTCGCAAAGATTAAAGCTGCCGGGGCTGATTATGTACATATTGACGTCATGGATGGTCACTTTGTTGACAACTTGACGTTTGGCTCTGGTGTCGTTGCTGCACTCCGCCCACATACAGATATGGTTTTGGATGTGCACATGATGGTCGAAAATCCAGAAAAGTACGTCACAGAGTTTGCGAAAGCTGGTACGGACATCATGAGTATTCATGTTGAAGCGACTGCACATATCCATGGTGCATTACAAAAGATTAAAGCAGCTGGAATGAAAGCCAGTGTAGTCATCAATCCTGGAACGCCCGTTTCAATGATTGAACCTGTTCTCGGCATGGTGGATATGGTCCTAGTGATGACTGTCAATCCTGGTTTTGGAGGTCAAGCCTTCATTCCTGAAACGATGGATAAAATTCGCGAACTTGTGAAATTGCGTGAAGCTAACAATCTAGAATTTGATATTGAAGTTGATGGTGGTATTGACGATAAAACTGTTGACCAGGCCCGAGAAGCAGGCGCCAATGTATTTGTAGCTGGATCTTTTGTCTTTAAAGGCGATGTAGCTGATAACATTCAAAAGTTAAGAGATAGATTATGAACGTCGTCATTATTATTCTTTTGATTTTAGCCATTCTGATTGGGATAGCTAATTTTTTCAAAAAACCAACATCCAACACCAAACTCAATGCACGGGTTGAAAATCTGTCATCAAACTTGACGGAGTTACGTCTAGAGATGTCGCAACAGTTAGGGCAAAATCGTCAAGAAATCTCAGGGACGGTCTCAAGCTTAGCGCATAATATGAATGGGAACTTAGCAAATCTGACAGAAAATATCAATGCTAAATTTGATTATCAGTTTAAGGATTTACAAAGTTCCAACGAACAAAAACTAGATAAAATTGCGCTCAACTTAGCGGACATGTCAGAAGCTATTACGGATAAATTTGATCGTAAGTTTCAGGAACTGCAAGAGGCTAATGATAAAAAGCTCAGTCAAATCCAAAATACGGTGGATGAAAAGCTTCAAGAGACGTTGAACAAAAGGATTTCCCAAAGCTTTGAGCAGGTCACAAATCTTCTGACTTCAGTTGATAAAGGATTAGGTGAGATGCGTAACCTTGCGAGTGATGTTGATAGTCTACAAAAAGTAATGACAGGTGTGAAGACACGAGGCATTATTGGTGAGGTACAACTTGGTCGTATCTTAGAGCAGATTTTTACCTCGAGTCAGTATCAAGAGCAAGTCAACATTCAAGAGCGAAATGCAGTAGACTTTGCAGTTGTCATGCCTGGTAAAGTAGCAGGAAGTGATGTTTTACTCCCCATCGACTCCAAGTTTCCTTTAGAAGATTACCAACGTTTGCAAACTGCGCTTGAAACAAACGATATGCTAGCGATTGAAGCATCGAGAAAAGCTCTCTTCACGGCAGTTAAAGCTCAGGCAAAGTCAATTTCGGAGAAATACATCTTACCGCCAAAGACAACAGACTTTGCAATCATGTTTTTACCTATTGAAGGACTCTTCATGGAAGTAGTAAATAATACAGAGCTTTATGAGCAACTCAGCCGTGATTATAAGGTAAATGTTACTGGTCCAACAACCATGACAGCAGTCTTGAATAGCTTGCAAATGGGATTCAAGACTTTACAGATAGAACAAAAATCAAGTGAAGTTTATGAAATGCTTGGGGCAGTCAAGACCGAATTTGGTAAGTTTGAAACCTCGCTTAAGAAAGTTCACGAACGTTTGCAACAGTCCGAAAAAGAAATCAATACGCTGATTACGACAAGAACGAATGTCATGAATCGTAAATTGCGCACGATTGATGCCGTTGACAAAGACACGAGTGCTGCGCTTTTAGAAATAGAAGGGGACTAAGATGGTTCTGATAAAAAATATAGCTATGGGAGAATTTTTTGAAGGATTCTACCTGATAAAATCAGTTGAGCTTCGTCGAACACGCGCAGGTAAGGATTTCCTTGCGATTGTTTTTCAAGATCGTACAGGAACAATCTCGGGCAATATTTGGGATGCCAATCCTAAAGCTGTCAAGCAGTTTGTTGCGGGGCGTGTGGTTCATATGAAAGCCTTAAAAGAACTCTACAACGGCATGCCGCAGGTTAATCGAATTAGCCTACGTTTGCCAGAAGGTAACGAACCAGCTAATCCAGCGGATTATCGTGAAAAATCGCCTGTAAATGAGACGGATCTCCGTAAATATGTCGAAAGTATCGTTTTTCGTATTGAAAATGCAACGTGGAATCGTGTCGTTCGTCATATCTTGAAAAAATTTGACCGTGAATTTTATCAGTTTCCTGCTGCAAAAACCAATCACCATGCCTTTGAAGGTGGCTTGGCCTATCATACAACCACGATGCTCCAACTGGCCGAAAAAGTATGTGAAGTTTATCCACAGCTCAACGAGTCTTTGATGTTTGCAGGTATTCTTTTGCATGACATGGCCAAATGTTTAGAATTTACTGGTTATGAAAACACAAGTTATACGTTGCGGGGAAATCTCCTAGGACACATCGTTCTTATCGATGAAGAAGTCAGTAAAGCAGCGATCGAACTTGACATCAGTGATGAAAAAGAGGACTTGCTTTTACTACGTCATGTCTTACTGAGTTACCATGGTCAGTTAGAGTATGGCAGTCCTGTCCGCCCTAAAATCATGGAGGCAGAAATCATTCATCAGATTGATATGATGGATGCTAGCATGATGATGATGATGACCGCTCTAAATAATGTTGAACCGGGACAATCTAGCCAACGCGTCTTTGCCTTGGAAAATCGAAACTTTTATAAACCATTGGATAACTAAAGAGAAGAAGAAAAGATGAAACACACACTTAAAAACAATACATTGACGGTTGCAGTTGACACTTTTGGCGCAGAATTACACTCTGTTCAAAAAGAAGGTATCGAGTATCTTTGGCAAGCAGATCCAGCGTTCTGGGGACGTCATGCTCCTGTGCTTTTCCCGATTGTTGGGAAGTTAAAAGACGGACACTACAGCTACGCAGGTAAAAACTATGAGATGTCAGGGCACGGCTTTGCACGTGATACAGAATTCAAACTCGTACAGGAAAAAGAGGATGAGTTGGTTTATGAAATTACCTCAAATGCTGATACACTTGTACAATATCCTTTTGATTTTAGCTTCAAGGTAAGTTATAAATTAACAGGAAATCAAGTGCGTGTACGTTATCAAGTGGAAAACAAAGATGAAAAGACCATGATTTTTGGTGTTGGGGCGCATCCAGCCTTTAATGTTCCTCTTGAAAAAGGAAACTTTGAAGATTATACCTTGACAATTGCTCCTGCCGAAAAACGTACTTTTATACCTTTAGATTTACCAACAGGTACGCTTAAAAGGGAAGAACAATCTGAAGTTGAGGTGAGTGATATAGCACTGAACCATGAATGTTTTTCAAAAGACGCGCTCGTCTATACATCCTCAGATAAAATGTCAGTGGCCTTAACAAACCGTTTGGATAGCCGAAGTGTGAAGGTAACATGGGAAAATATGCCTTTCTTTGGCCTTTGGAGTCCTTATCCAGCTGAAGCTCCTTTTGTTTGTATCGAACCTTGGGCTGGTATAGCAGATGAAGTTAGCACAACAGGCGAACTTACTGAAAAATATGGAATGAATAATCTTGCTCCATATGAAACCTTTAGCTGCGAATATGTCATTGAAATAAATTAAAACCAAAAGATAGACAGTAAGTCTATCTTTTTCTAAATTTTTAAGAAAGACCGCGAGAAAAAGAAGCCGTAAATTGCTATAATAGAGAGTATGAATGATATTTTCCAACTTACACTGATTTTAGTGGCTTCATTAGTCGCAACTTTAATCGCAAGAAGAATAAGAATTCCCGCAGTAGTCGGTCAAATACTGATTGGTATTGTTTTGGCACCTGCTGCTTTGGGATGGTTGCAAGGAGGACACACCATTGAGGTCCTTTCCGAAATTGGGGTGATTCTGCTCATGTTCCTGGCAGGGCTAGAGAGTGACCTTGGGGTATTAAAGAAAAACTTTAAACCTGCTTTACTGGTTGCCCTAGCGGGTGTCATCGTACCTTTACTGGTTTTCTGGGGCGTAACAACGATGATGGGCTATGCTTTCTCAACGGCTATCTTTTATGGGATTGTCTTTGCAGCGACCTCTGTCTCGATTACAGTTGAAGTTTTGCAAGAATACGGTAAGCTTTCTACAAAGGCAGGATCTATTATCTTGGGTGCAGCTGTTGTAGACGATATTTTGGCAGTTCTAGCTTTATCTATCTTCACATCTACACAGAGTTCTTCTGGCAACTTGCCAAGGCAGTTTTTCATGGAATTCCTCTTCCTTCTTTTCCTTGTCTTGGTACACAAGTCAATCCCGAAAGTTTGGCGTTTTGTGGAAAAACTTCCGGTCTATGCGAAGAACACGACAGCAGCGCTTATTCTCTGTTTGGTTTTAAGTCTTCTTGCTGATGCAGCGGGGATGTCGGCTGTGATTGGGTCTTTCTTTGCTGGACTAGCCTTGAGTCAAACAGATGTTTCTCATAAGATTGAGGAGTACAGCTCCGCTATTGCTTATGTCGTTTTCATCCCAGTTTTCTTTGTTTCTATTGCGATTTCCGTAACTTTTGAGAGTATCTTTGAACATCCAATCTTGATTCTCTTCTTTACGTTATTGGCTGTATTGACAAAGTTTGTCCCTGCATATTTTATCGGGAAATCGACAGGACTTACCACCTCAGACAGTGCCTTGGTCGGTACAGGGATGGTCTCACGTGGCGAAATGGCATTGATTATCGCGCAGATTGGGCTTGCTTCGCAAGTGATTAATAGTGATATTTATTCAGAGCTTGTCATTGTGATTATCCTCAGTACTCTGATTGCGCCGTTCCTCATCAAGCTCTCTTTGAAAAAAGACTAAAATAACAATAATAACAGACTTATGACAAGAAAAATGATAAAATAGTCAAAGTATATAAAATGAAGGGGTTTCTTATGTCAAACTGTCAAGTAGTAAAACATCCACTTATCCAACACAAACTTTCAATTTTGCGTCGTGCAGACGTTTCAACAAAAGAGTTCCGTGAACTCGTTGACGAGATTGGTATGCTTATGGCTTACGAAGTATCTCGTGACTTACCTGTACAAGATGTCGAAATTGATACTCCTGTTGCGCATATGACAGCGCAAGAACTTGCAGGTAAGAAATTAGCAGTTGTGCCAATTCTTCGTGCAGGTATCGGTATGGTAGACGGAATCTTGAAACTTATCCCAGCAGCGCGTGTCGGCCATATCGGGATGTATCGTGATGAAGAAACATTTAAGCCAGTTGAATATTTGGTTAAACTTCCAACAGACATTGCTGATCGCCAAATCTTTTTGGTTGATCCAATGTTGGCTACAGGTGGTTCAGCAATTCTTGCAATTGATAGCCTTAAAAAACGTAATGCCAACAATATCAAGTTCGTTTGTCTTGTCGCAGCACCAGAAGGTGTAAAAGCGGTACAAGAAGCACATCCAGATATTGATATCTATGTGGCAGCACTTGATGATCACCTTAATGAACATGGCTACATCGTTCCAGGTCTTGGGGATGCTGGTGACCGTTTGTTCGGTACAAAATAATAAAAACTGAAAACGTTAGAGAGCGACAAGCTTTCTAACGTTTTTTTATAAAAAAATAAAATTCTGAGCTAAATAGTTTACAAACGTAAATTTATGTGTTAAGATTACACTTGTAAACATAAATAAGAAAATAAAAGGAGACATTACTATGTCATTTATCAATTCACTCAAAAACCGTCGTTCAATCTACGCACTTGGTAAAGATGTTAAAGATGCAGACCAAGCTATCGAAACAATTAAAGAAGCAGTAAAACACAGCCCATCAGCTTTCAACAGCCAAACAACACGTGTACTTATCGTTACAGGTGATGCTCAAGAAAAACTTTGGGGACAAATCGTTGCTGACGAATTGAAAGCAACAATGAAAGCACAAGGTGTTCCTGAGTCAGCTTGGGAAGGTACAAAAGCAAAACTTGATGGTTTCAAAGCTGCTTATGGTACAGCTCTCTTCTTCGAAGACCAAGACGTTGTTAAAGGCTTGCAAGAACAATTTGCTCTTTATGCAGATAACTTCCCAGTATGGAGCGAACAAGCTTCAGGTATTACTTCAGTCAATGCATGGACAGCTCTTGCAGAACTTGGTATTGGTGCAAACTTACAACACTACAACCCAGTTATTGACGAAGCAGTTGCTAAAGAATGGAACGTTCCAGCAAACTGGAAATTACGTGGTCAACTTGTATTCGGCTCTATCGAAGATGAAGCTGGAGAAAAAACTTACATGGAAGACGATGACCGTTTCATTATCGTAAAATAAATTGAAAAAAGCCTTCGGGCTTTTTTTTGTAGGAAAAATGATAATTTGCTATAATAAAAGAAAGTAATACTACTCGAAAAGACTAGCGTTGCTACTGTTTGAGGCAATAAAGTATTTTGAAATAATCAAGATATGAGCCAAAATATGATTTCGAAAAATTCCTTAGAACTAAGGATGCAAGATACAGCACATAAAGGAGAAGATATGGAAGCAAAATTGCTCAATAAAGTAGTGATAAAACGTAATGGTCGTGTTGTCGATTGGGATTCATTCCGTATACAAACAGCAGTTTTTAAAGCTGCAATCAACGGAAAATACAAAGACAAACCCTTGCACGCCAATATGATTGCCAACAATGTTGCAAAAGTTGTTGAGAAAGTCATCGCTGAAATTCCATTCGACAAGATTGAGATTGACACGATTCAAAACCAAGTTGTCAATCAACTCAATGACTTTGACAAAGAAGTGGCAAAAGATTTTCTTGAGTATAAAGTAAAACAAGAAATTAATCGTAAACACTAAAACAGCGACTTTATGTTAAAAGTAAAAAAGCAGATTCTTTGAGAATCTGCTTTTTGTGTTCTTTAAATTAAAAACACATGAGCGTAATATTGCTTCTTTATAATTTTAATCTTTGATATAATTTGTAATATAAGAAATGCTGTGGATATATCCAAACAATTTTATGAAATTACATATAGATTTCAGGAGAAGAATATATGACAGAAAGAAAAGTAATCAAAGTGAAGAAGCAGGCCATACGCCGTGCACGACTCAAAAAAGTAGGAACTGTCGCTGCGATGTTGCCGCTGGTCATGTCGAAAGGCGCACCTGTAGCCACACTTATCCGTGGACGCCATGGCGAGGAGACAACAGGCATCGAACAAGTTGTCGAGTTTTCTGAACAAGAAATCGCAGATGTTCTCTTACCCGATGAAGTCGTTGAGGAAGTGATACAGGAAGAGCAGGAGGAGTATGAAATACAGGAAACAAGGGAAGAGATAACATCAGAACCTCTCCCTGCTTTTGAAGCGCCCCAAAGCTTTGTAGCTCCTTCTTTTTCAGAGGGCGGACTAACAACTTTTGAAGCAGAGCAAGCCTCTATTGGTATTGCACCTTTGCAGGTAGGAAACTGGGACGGTCGTGACCGTTGGCCTTCAGGGAGAATTTATAGTGTCCAATGGTTAACGGAAGACACTGTTCGGATTGAGTTCTCCACTCGTTTTCCTGATCCTGTAGGGAACTTAGGAACTAGTCACATTGAGGAAAGAGCAGAGTTTAAAGTTGAGTTAGATGGCGTTCTTTCTGATATTATGCATATCGCAAATGTTAGAACAACGACGGGAGACCGTGTTTTTCTTGACCTCATAGGTATAGCGCCCGATGCATACGGTGAAGTAACCATCTATGGTCGTGATCTGCACCAAGGGGGGAGCGATTCGTCCTTCCGGCTTTTTGGTGGCGTTCTTCGTCCAAATCCTCATCGTCCTATTGTACTGAACGAACAGCATATCCATCGTGGAACAGTTACACATAAGTTTGTTGGCGATGATGTTGCTGTGGCGGATGCGGAAGTTATCGAGTGGCCGCACTTGGATATATCAGAACTGGGCTTTACTGGGGATGTTAACTTTACCAGTAAAATAGCAGATATTGTGTTTGCCAGTACAGCACAAGCAGGGTCCTCAGCAATATATTACGGGACAATTGACTGGTACAGGATTATCAGCGAAATTGAAGAAGCGCTCAATAGGCAAGATAATCTTCCAGCAGGTGTTTATTACACCGTCGAAATCCCCGACACATTACGCAATAACTTTGCAAACAGCAGCCTTTTCTATGATGCTCAAGTCCTTGAAAATATACCTGTAGCTATCGAAAATATTCATGTTAATCGGGGGATTGTCCCTGACCGTGCCTTTAATGCCAGTCGTGCAGTACAATCTATTGAGCGACACATCACACTTGATTTTGACATTCAGATGGCGCGTCCTACGGAGCGTCAGAATATCATGGAGCTAGAAGTCCGACTACCACTGGATATTCTCCTCCATGATCGTCCAGGCCTCTTTGCCTCTTTTGTCCATATCGAGGGACACAATCATTTCGACCGTGTTTTTGATGCTGTTGTCGAAGCTGTCGAAGAGCGTTCGCTAGAACTTGATGTGTCCTTATTACAGGAGCTCACACAGAGTATCTTAACACAGTCAGCCGTGCATGATGTCAACGGTAATGCCAACGGTCTCTATTCGGGACGGATGTTTATCGGCGATGCGGAGTTTGTCCCGACGATTATCGGCAATCGGCAGTCTGTGCCAGATAAAACTTTTGACAATACCGATGAAGTTGTAGAGGCTTTAGCACAATATACGATAGAGTTCGCGATCATGGGACATAATCCCGATGTCGAAGGGGGAATTTTACGTTATGCAACTGCAAGATTAACAGTAAGGGGGAGCGATCTCAAGTTTGCAAGCAGTCAAGCAGGGCGCCATCAAATATTGGTAGATGCTGATGCCTCTATAAGTATAGAGCTGATCAATGGAGCAGATGACGCCTTCACTGCAGACGGTTGGCCTCGTTTCTTAGAAGAATACGGCGCACGTGTCAAAGACAAAATAGGGGATTTAGCCAAGCAAGGCGGTCTCTTTGAGGACGCAAATATTGACCCTAAGCAAGTAACTTGGACACGAGGTCGTGTGGCGGATAAGGTATACGACGGCTCAACCCGTGTGTCGTCGGTCGTTGCTCCCGTCTTGGAAGGTTTTGTTCCTGGCGATAGCAACATCATCACTTTTGACTTTAACAGAGCATCGCAGAATGGAGATACGCTTGCACCTTTAGCAGAGCGTTTGCGCTTTGCGGACAGTCTGCCGGGGGAATGGGCGATTCATGGCCTTGACTTTCATGGCGGTATGCTTAACCGTCAAGACCAAGTATCAGGAAACATCTTTAACTATGAGATTGTTGGGGTACCTGAGTTTGATGATGCAACCATCAGTCAGTTGATACTGGATGTTGATGACCTCTCCCGTCTTGATTTTGAAGCAGGACGTGTCTCACGGCAATACAATGGCACGACTGTTTATGACTATAGTTCTTTATCACCTATCAATGTGACGATTGAAGGCGTCGAGAATAGTGAGAATATTTATCAGTTTACTTTCTATGATACCTTTGACACGCTGACTTTTGAGAGACGTCATGTAACGAACGGCTATGTACCTGTACGTGTAACGACAGCCTTTGGCCTCAAACATTTAGGGATACCACTTGTACCAGAGTTACAACCTATCCATCTTTTACCAGAACTTCAGGATGTTTTGCGAGATAAGCTTTACTTAGGAGAAATTACCCCGCGTCAAGTCTTCTGGGGCTTTGGAGAAGTTGCAGATAAAGACTATGATGGTGAAAATCATGCTGAGATTACCGAAAGGCCTCAACTCTTTGCACGTTATCCGACACGTACTGGTGACTTCGGTATTTATGAAGGCGATAAAGGTACAGGAGCAGATCGCGTCCAACTCGAGTATGGCACGGTACATTTCACGTCTGAAAATGTTGCTTTTAATGAAGATAACTTTGTCACCGCTCAGCCGGTCTTTGCACAGGGAGGCTGGACCATAGGCGGTGGATATTATAAGGATAACTATGAGCTGGTCGCACGCCCTGATCCATCAGGTATAGCCGGCTTTAGACCAGCAAATCTCTTCTCTGGACAGTCGGCCTTTGAGATGCCGAGTTTTGTGACTCTGGGTGGCGCTTTGACGCCTGGTTTTCTTGAAGCAACGATTCATCAACTAGAAGTCGAATTCGCAGGCGGTGCTTTAAATCAACCGAACAGAACCTATACAGGTATGCCGATAGAGCCCGAAATCGACGAATTTTCTTTGCCAACTTTAAGGGCGCGCGAGAGTGGGGCTCAAGTCGTATTGGACAGAGATTTGGCTAGTGGACGTGTTGAACCAGTTCCGGGCGGTTTTATTCATCGAAATAACCGTGAAGTAGGGCCAGCATTCAGTGATTTGGATATGGCTTGGAGGCTTGCAGGTACGCATCCATCCAACTATCGCTTATCGACTTCAGGGATAGAATGGTCTATCTCTGCGCAGCAGATTACTTCTTGGGAAAGCGACCAAGTCTCTGGTGCGCTGTCAGGACGTGCTGCCAAACGTTTTGATGATACGGATGACTTTTTAGATGAACATCTTCTGGATTTACCGCGCTTAGGAACAGTTGAAAATGCTGAGGGTGATTTGGTAGCCAATACATTGGATATCACCGACTGGGACTTGCTCTTTTACTTACCTGATGTGGGTGAAGGCAATAGTTTAACGATAGAAAACCCTAATGTGGTCCGTCAACAGCTTAATGACTTGATCGGACCGAACCAAGTCTTGCATGATGACTTTGACTTTAACAGTCTTTTTGAAGCACATATTACCCCACGTGTATTGACTTGGTCAAACGGTCAAGTTCTTTCAAGGGATTATGATGGAACGACTACGATTTCAGGAGAAGTGATTTTGCCAAGCCTGGTTGCATCAGAAGTTGGGCATGAGATTCTTAATAATCATGTAAGGAGAACCTTTACTCAAAGTCTGCTCGATGACCTCGCCTTTCCTAATGAGGCTCCTGGTACTCATACTTTTGATTGGAGAGTGCTTGTCGAATTAGACGTTGAATTTTCAGAAAGTCGTCACGCACAGAACTATGTGGTACGAGAAGCCGCACCGACCTTTGCGACTATTTTCCCGGCAGACTTTAACAAGTCAGAAGCAAAGATTAACTTTAGTGTTGATGATCGGGAGTACGACGGTCTTTCTTATATTGCTGAAAATTCCTTTATTGCTGAGATTGTGCTTAATGATGATTTGAGTATCGTTCTGCCTTATCATGTGGAAGGCTTACGCTTTGTCGATGTGAATGCAGGCACAGACGCGCTTGCCTTTGAAAAAATTATTTTTGATGAAAAATATACTTTCTTTGATCAAGCGGATATCGAGGAACTTCAAGATCGTATCGCTCAGGAGGTTACAAGCTTTAGAGATGCCCAAATTACCCCACGGCGTATTGCTTGGTCTCTGGGAGAAGTTGCGCATAAGGAATGGGATGATACTTATGCTGTACATGATATTATTACTCCTCCTGAATTAATACGTCCGACAAATATCGGAAATACAAGGACAGTTGGAGAAGTACCAGAGCTGATGTTTGTGCCTGAACGAGCTATAGTTGATCGTGATTTGGAAAAGGTAACCGTAAGTAAGGGCTGGGCCCAGTTTATCCGTAAAGAAGTTGAGAATGATGTTCCGGTAAACTCAGATGGAGAATGGTACTTAAGGACAACGGATACCGTTGAGCATCCGCTAGTAAACTACACTTTTGTAGATGGTGATCAGCCCGGCTTTGCACCAGCCAATATCAAGAATGTTTCCGTTACGGATGTCCAACCGATGCCGGAGAATCACGAAGATATGGAGGCTAATGTCCTCTATATTCAATCAGGTTATGTTGAGCGCCAATATAACGGGCGCACTCAAGTTGTTTTATGGGATGAGCAAGCTGTCGCGCAAGACATGAAGACAGTACCTGTCTTTGCACTACGCAATCTACAAGAACAAGTCATTTCCTTATCTTTAGACAACTTGGAAGAACTCGACGTCCACTTCATAGATGAACACGTTGCCTATGATAATGGCGACATCACGAATAAAGAGCTTATCACACGTATCCAAGGCTTTACACATGAGAGTATCCTGCTTTCGGCACCACAGATAGACAAGATTAAAGCTTTGCTCTTCACAGGTCGTATCACACCTTGGGAGCTTCAGGAAAGTGATATCACTGATGCAGTCATTGCGCTTAATGAAAATCGTACGATTCAGCAGGTGTATAATGGTGGGGCGAGTTATATCGTTCCAGAAGAGCCAGATTTAGACAACCCTGGAGAAGTGATCAAGCGTTTTCCAGAGCTTTATATTAAGATTGTGGAAACAGGTGAGATTATCCATATCCGCTTTGAAGACGACTATACGATTACTTTTGGTGATCGTCATGCAGCTACAGAAAAGCCAGTGACGATAAGTGGTTTCTATTTGGATTCACGTAATGTGGTACTGTCGGAAGCTTTCCACACTTGGATGAAGACCAACTTACTGACAGGTACAATCATTCCTAAACCAATCTCTTGGACACGTGGACAGGTCGCGCGACGCCATTATGATGGAACTGACAATGCAAGTATTGTTGCTGCACATACACCGTCCTTGGACATTTTACCTATAGATGATGTTACTGTTCTACGAGGCGGCGTACGCTTTGATGAGATGAATGTGCGTTTTGATGCTGAGGGGAATGTGATTGCCATGCCTGTTCATGCAACAGGAGAGTGGGGGATTTCTGGAGCAGACGCACAGAACTACCAGTTGATGCAGCCGAGAACTTTACGTGACTCTATCGTGCCGACAAGTCAAGCTATGGTCCAGCCTTTCCGTATTGACCGTGTACAGTGGATGCTTCCACTCTTTGATGATCAGATTATTGACCCTGTACGTATCAGTTTTAACGGTCGTAAAATCGCTGAGCGCGTGTTCAATTATGAAAACCACTTCATGCCAGAGGACAAGTATTATGAGTACGGTCAGGAACATGGCTTTGCTGTATCTGAAAAATGGACCAATGCTGATACAGGACAGGTCATGGATACGATTGGAGATTATTACCTTACGATGGTCCCTGTCGAACAGCGCTCACGTTTGGCGAACAATCAACCGCACGTTGCTGAGGATGAGCTGGTCTTTATTGATGAACTAGGCAACGAGATAAGTCGAGAAGATGTTGTTATCGAGTTGCGTGATGAGCAAGGCAACCTCAACCGTAACTATACCTATGTTTTTCATCCAGATACGGAAGTGATCGGTCGTATCACTAAAGCCCAAGGTTTCCCTGTGACTCAGCCACAAGCAGCGCGTGTGGAAGAGACAGAGATAGAACTCTTCCAGTCGCAACTCATGCCGCATCAATTTATCATGGAAGGGCAAGTTTTTCTCTTTGAACCATTTGCCTTTAGGGAAATAGAGATTGAAACGATGGAAGCAGAAAAAACTTTTGCTCCACTTAACGCTTTTGATCCAGGCCCCTACTTGATTGAGTATGCTGTTTCAACTTCAGAAAATCCTGAGCGTTTGATGGAAGATGATTGGCAAAAAGAACTCCTCTTCACTGGTTTAGTACCTGGGACAGACTATTTCCTCTTTGCGCGACAAGCGGATCATCATAACCGCTATGCAGGAGAAATTATCTCTGGTGCTACGGTCTTGACTTTAGGCGAAGCGCCAAAAATACCTGATAATGGTCAAGAAAAACCAACTGATCCAGAAAATGGTGGCAATCAAGGGGAACACCCAGAAGGTCCCCATCAACCTAGCCAGCCGCCTCTCGATGATGGGTCAGCTGATGGGGAATATCGACCATTAGATGATGAGGAAGGACGAACAGTTGAAGAAGAAATAGTGGCTATAAAAGAGATTTCTCAAGAAAACAGAAGCCTTCTGCCAACTACAGGAGACAGGCTTGCAGCTACTCTTGGTATAGCGGGATTAATCGCCCTAGCAAGTGCAGTAATCTTACGAAAAAAGAATAAAGAAGAATAGTTTTATTCTTGGAGAGAACTTAAAAAAACGATAAAATTTACGAATTTTTTCGTTTTTTTATTGCCATTTTTGCTCTATTTAATTAGATATTCCATAATATTAATGAATAACTTATGAAATTTAGGTAAAATAGAAAGCAGGATAATTGGATTGTCCGTTGAATTTTAGAAAATACAGGAGACATATATCGTATGAAAAAAAGAGGCATCCTCTTAGTTAATCTTGGTACACCCGAGAATACATCGCCCCAAGCACTAAGAAAATACCTAAAGAAATTTTTGTCTGATCGGCGCGTGATTAAGACACATCCCTTACTCTGGCAACTGCTTCTCAACGGAGTTATTCTTAATACTCGTCCGAAAAAATCAGCTAAGCTTTACGAAAAGATTGTCAAAGATGGCGAGTTTCCACTACTTACCTACACAGCAGCTCAGGAAAAAAATCTGCAGGAAATCTGTCCTGACGTTGAGGTAGCTATGGGGATGTCCTACAGCGAACCGAGTATTGAGAGTAGTCTGGAAAGTCTCTTGAGCAAAGGGGTGGAGGAGTTAACGGTTCTTCCTATGTATCCCCAATATTCAGGGACAACAGTAGGTTCAGTCTTTGACAGTGTGATGAACTTCTTTTTGAAAAAAGATCATATTGTGGATTTAAAGTTTATACGCTCCTTTTATAAAGAACCTCTCTATATCAAATATTTTGCTGATAAGATAAAAGAAACCCTTGCAAATGAAGAGGACATTGAAGCTGTAGTCTTTTCTTATCATGGTATTCCACTTTCTTACGTGACGGATGGCGACACTTATCCAGAAGAATGCACGGAAACGACACGTTTAATTATGGAAGAGCTTGGTGATTTTCCGCATTATCAAACTTATCAGTCAAAATTTGGTCCTGCTGAATGGTTAACCCCCGCAACCGATGATACTTTGAAGAAACTTCCTGGACAAGGCATCAAAAAAATTCTTATCGTTGCGCCTGGCTTCGTGGTAGATTGTTTAGAAACGATTGAAGAGCTTGAAGAAGAAAATAAAGAATACTTCCTTGAAAATGGTGGCGAAAAGTATGTCTATGTCTCGCCTTTCAATGAAGACATGGCTTTTGCTGAGCTTGTCAAAGAGATTGCAGAGAAAAAATAAATATTATTTTCTAAAAAATCAAAAAACTTACTCAAAAGGGCTTGACAAAAGATAAAGAAAATCCTAAAATGGTCATTAGAGACAAGTCTTTAACCAATTCTTTAAAAGAGAGCGAGTGTGTGGTGCGAACTCGTATTGTGATTGCTAAAGATACCACTCTGATAATTCTTTCTGAGAACAGAAAGCGTGGCTGACACGTTACGTCAAAGATGAGATATTTTTGAGGCTTTTTGTGCCGAAAAAATTAAAAAGGTGGTAACACGCAGATCGCGTCCTTTAGAGGGAATTGATCTGCGTTTTTTTATTTCCTCAGTGCTCATCCCCAAAACTAAAATATGTTAACAAAAAAATTGGAGGCTTATATGATTAAAATCACTTTCCCAGATGGTGCTGTCAAAGAATTTGAGGCAGGCATCTCAACACTTGAAATTGCAAAATCAATCTCACCTGGTTTGGCTAAAAAAGCCTTGGCTGGTAAAGTCAACGGCAAACTTATTGACGTGACCCGTCCAATCAAAGAAGATGCAACTTTTGAAATTGTAACACCTGACCATGAAGATGCTTTTGGTTTACTTCGTCACTCTGCAGCTCACTTATTTGCTCAAGCAGCACGTCGTCATTTTCCAAATATTTACCTTGGTGTAGGTCCAGCGATTGAAAATGGTTTCTACTATGATACTGATAATGAAGAAGGACAAATTTCAAACGACGATTTGGAAAAAATTGAAGCAGAAATGCGTCGTATCTCCAAAGAAAATTTCCCTTCAATTCGTAAAGAAGTAACAAAAGAAGAAGCAAAAGAAATCTTTGCTGGCGATCCTTATAAGCTTGAGCTTATCGAAGAACACAATGAAGATGAAGGCGGTTTGACAATCTATAGCCAAGGCGAATACACTGACCTTTGCCGTGGCCCACACGTACCATCAACTGGCTTTATTAAATTCTTTAAATTGCTTAACGTGGCAGGTGCTTACTGGCGTGGAAATAGTGATAACGCGATGATGCAACGTGTTTACGGTACAGCGTGGTTCAATAAAGAAGATCTAGAAGAAAACTTGAGAATGCGTGAAGAAGCGAAAGAACGTGATCATCGTAAACTCGGTCGTGAGTTAGATCTTTTCTTTAATGAAGCTTCTTTGGGGGCCGGTACAGCTTACTGGTTGCCAGATGGTGCAACTATTCGTCGTACAATCCAACGTTTCGTAGAAGACCGTGAAATTGCTGCAGGCTACTTGCACGTTAACACACCAAACTTGATGAACTTGGATATTTATAAACAATCAGGTCACTGGCAACATTATCACGAAGACATGTTCCCACCAATGGATATGGGTGATGGCGAACAAATGGAGCTTCGACCAATGAACTGCCCATCACACATTGCTATCTATAAACACCATGTACACAGCTACCGTGAATTGCCTATCCGTATCGCTGAGTTCGGTACAATGCACCGTTATGAAAAATCAGGTGCACTCTCAGGTCTTCAACGTGTACGTGTGATGCAACTGAATGATGGTCACACATTTGTGACACCTGATCAAATCCAAGAAGAATTTGGTAAAATTCTTGAATTGATTATGGAAATGTACCGTGATTTTGGTATCGACGATTACAGCTTCCGTCTGTCATATCGTGACCCAGAAGACACAGAAAAATATTTCCCAGACGATGCAATGTGGGAAAAATCACAACGTATGCTTAAAGCAACAATGGATGATATGAATCTTGACTACGTTGAAGCTGAAGGCGAAGCAGCCTTCTACGGACCAAAACTGGACATCCAAGTTAAGACAGCCTTAGGTAATGAAGAAACACTTTCAACTATCCAACTGGACTTCCTTAACCCTGAAAACTTTGACATCACATATGTTGGTGCAGATGGTGAGAAACACCGTCCAGTCATGATTTACCGTGGTGTAATTTCAACTCTGGAACGCTTTACAGCTTACTTGATCGAACTTTATAAAGGTGCGTTCCCAACTTGGTTGGCACCTACTCAAGCGATCATCATCCCTGTAAACAATGAAATTCATGCCGATTACGCATGGGAAATCAAAAAACGCCTCCAAGAAAAAGGATTGCGTGTCGTTGTTGATGAATCGAATGAAAAAATGGGTTATAAAATCCGTCAAGCACAAACACGTAAAGTTCCTTATCAAATCGTTGTAGGTGACCAAGAAATGGCAGATGGTACTGTAAACATTCGTCGTTATGGTTCAACAGATACTGAAGTTATTAGCTTGGATCAATTTATCGAAAATATTCAAGAAGACGTAGCAAACTACAGTCGTACTAAATAATAAGAAGAGAGGCAACTCTCTTTTTATTATCATTAGAGCTGGTCTGACTTTCTAAAAAATCCAGAATACAAGCGCATTCACGACTTATAACTAGAAAAATAGTTCACAAAATGCTATACTAAGACAGTAATAGAAAATATTCGGAGGAATTTGAAATGGCAATCGTTTCAGCAGAAAAATTCGTACAAGCCGCTCGTGACAATGGTTACGCTATCGGTGGTTTCAACACAAACAACCTTGAATGGACTCAAGCTATCTTGCGCGCAGCAGAAGCTAAAAAGACTCCAGTACTTATCCAAACTTCAATGGGTGCTGCTAAATACATGGGTGGTTACAAAATGTGTAAACTCCTCATTGAAACTCTTGTAGAATCAATGGGAATCACTGTACCAGTAGCTATTCACCTTGACCACGGTCACTTTGATGATGCTTTGGAATGTATCGAAGTTGGTTACTCTTCATTGATGTTTGACGGTTCACACCTTCCAATCGAAGAAAACCTTAAACTTGCTGAAGAAGTTATCACAAAAGCTCACGCTAAAGGTATCTCAGTTGAGTGTGAAGTTGGTTCTATCGGTGGTGAAGAAGACGGTATCGTCGGTGAAGGCGAACTTGCTCCTATCGAAGATGCAGTAGCAATGGCTAAACTTGGTGTTGACTTCCTTGCGGCTGGTATCGGTAACATCCACGGTCCTTACCCAGAAAACTGGAAAGGTCTCCACATCGATCACTTGACTAAATTGAACGAAGCACTCGTTGAAGCTATGGGCAAAAATGTTCCTATCGTATTGCACGGTGGTTCAGGTATCCCTGACGATCAAATCCGCGAAGCAATCGCTAACGGTGTAGCTAAAATCAACGTAAACACAGAATGCCAACTTGCATTTGCAAAAGCAACTCGTGAATTCGTCGTTGAATTTAACGCTAACGAAGCTGAATACATGAAGAAAAAACTCTTCGACCCACGTAAATTCTTGAAACCTGGTTTCGACGCAATCACTGCATCAGTTGAAGAACGTATCGACGTTTTCGGTTCAGCAAACAAAGCTTAATCAGCTTTTTAAACTATGAATAAAAGAATGCTTGTCACTTGTGGCAGGCGTTTTTTTATGTGTTGATATAAATTTTATGAACCTAAGTATGCTATAATTTAATCAATGATATGAAGTCAATGGAATCTAAGGAGCTTTGAAATGATTGAGGTTAGTGATATATTAAAACAGCGAATAATTGAAAGAGACGAAACAGAAACTCTTGTGGAAAAGCTCAATTGTATTGTGGTTGGTAAAACAGGAGTTGGAAAATCAACATTAATTAACGCTCTGCTTGGAGAAGAGAAAAGTACGATAGGGCAAGGTAGTCGAGGTACGCAAGACCTGTCAATGCTATTGTCTACAGCTTTGCCTTATACAAGTGAGGATTCTATATTTGCTCTTTATGATACTCTTGGATTAGAATTGGAAAATCAGAAGTTAGGCGTACATTCTGTTTTAAATAAAAGTTCTATTGATAAAATTGCTACTGCAATCGAAAAGAAAATCGAATATCATCAAAAAACACGAAATAGCAACGAATATATTCACTGTATTTTTTATTGTATTAATGCAATGGGAGATAGAATTGAAGATGTTGAGATTGATTTCATGAAGCGTATTGCTAAAACTGGAGTACAAGTATTTCCCATATTGACCAAAGTTCAGGATGAACATTCTATTTATAATTTAAGACAAAAATTTCAAAAGCAAACAGGTTTTGAGCCGATCTTGATAAGAGCAATTGACATAATTTTAGAGGGGGAAGCTATAGATAATCCTTTCTCAATTCAATATATGATTGATTTTATGGAAGAAAACATGGCAGGAATAGTTTATAATGTAAATAAAAATATGCGTTTGAAAAATTGGAAGGAAGATAAAAAACAAGCCCTCAAATACTTTTCAGCTGAAACGAAAAATATAGATACGATGAGTTTCTTTTCAGCTTTGAAGAAGGCTAACAAATATTTAGGACTTCAAAATGATTCAGAAGAGCTTGCTCTTCTCGAAGAAAAATTTTATAGTCCTCAAACATTTGAATCTAATAATATAGATGAACATCATGCTGAAGTAAACCAGTTAAAGTCAAGCGTTAAGAAAGGTCTTTCAGGTACAATAGGAGACATTAATTTTGGCAATGTTAAAAAAGGATTGAAGAAAATTACAAAAAAATCATCCAGCACAAATAAAGTACCTAAAGGAAGCGTCAAATTCAATAAAGCCTTAACAGCGCCTTTTATTGATGCTGGGGTAGCTATAGGAGTTGATATTGTAAGTAATGTGGCAAGTGATGTTAAAGATAAAATACTTGAAACCAAGCATATCAGAGATGAGTTTAAGAATTCAGGTTTAAATTACCTTAACCAAATTGAACGTATACAGAAAGAAATTGATGAAGAGGACGAGAGATGGCAAGAGAATTAAAAGGTTCAGCAAGAGAAAAAGCTTTGAAGTTGGGGAAAAAATGGAAGAGCGGGGAGCTTTCAAATGAGGTAAACGGACCAATACCTCAACCTGTGAAAAAAACCATAAGCAGTGATAAAGCTTCTAAGGTTCACAGAACGATTCATGGAGCCTCGATTACTGCTGCAGGCGTAGGCGCTCTACCGATACCTATTGCTGATGCTTTAATTTTAGTACCGATTCAGTTAAAAATGCTGAAAAATATTTATAAAATTTATGACGTGAAGTTTAGTGATAAATTTGTCGTAAACTTTATAAGGGTGACATTGATTCCGTACATCGGAAGATCATTGGCTACTTTGATTCCAGGTGTAGGTAGCGTGGTTAATGCTTCAATCGCTGCAGCAATCACTGAAGCGATTGGCTGGAGTGCAGCTGCTTCATTAGAAAAAGGAATTGATATTACAAAAGACACTGAAAAGTTTGAAGGGATTTTGACAGATACGCTGAAAACTTTGATTCAACAAAAAAAATAAAAAAACTGCCATTTCTGGCAGTTTTTTTATAGAACATAATTTTTCCTTGACAAGAATTCATTAATGCAGTATACTTGTATAAAAGCGGTTTCATAAAAACGGATAGTGATTATTAAGTTAAGCTAGACCTTATCGTACTCTATTTTTGTCATAGGGGCGATAGGGTCTATTTTTGTGAAATAAGGGGTGAATTGTGGAAATCAGAAAAATCCTAAATAATAATGTGGTCATAGCAATCAATAGCAGAAATGAAGAAATTATCCTTATGGGTCTTGGTATTGGTTTCAAGAAAAAAATAGGTCAAGCAGTTGAGGTTGATAAAATTGAAAAAATTTTTGGTCTAAAAGCTAGCTCAGATATACAAAGTTTTTCAGAGATTTTAAACGAAATTCCGAGTACTATCATTGAGCTTTCGATGGTGACTTTATCCGAGGTCAAAGTTAAATTTGATAAGGAAGTTTCAGATACGACGCTTGTTGCTTTTGCAGACCATCTTCATGCAGCGCTTCTGCGGACTGAAGAAAACATCTCGGTGAAGAATTTCCTGCTCTGGGATATTAAACGTTTCTTTCCAGAAGAGTTCAAAATCTGTCTGAAAGCATTGGGAAAGGTCAAAGAACAATTTGGTGTAGAGCTGCCAGAAGATGAAGCAGGTTTCCTGACCATGCATATTGTCAATGGAACACTTGGTGCTGGACATGAGTATGCGATGCAGCTGACCAAACTTATGGAAGAGATTTTAACCACGCTAAAGTACACTTTGAAAATAACCTTTGATGAGCAAGATATTTACTTCCAACGCTTCGTAACACATTTAAAATTTTTTACGGAGCGAATCTTATCTGGCAGTGCTAGAGTGGAAGAAACAGATAAAGAACTGTTTGCTCTTATTATGCGCAAGTATCCCGTAGCTTATCTTGGCACACGTAAAGTGAGCGAGTTTTTAAAGCAAACAAGGGATTATGAAGTCTCTGAAAGCGAACAGATTTATATGACCGTGCATTTGGCACGTATCTTGGAGAAAATCCAGGAAAACTAAACTTTGGTAACAAATGGATCGTGACATTAAGTTGGCGAGACCTCTAAAAAATATATTATTTGGAGGTTTGTGATGGGCAAATATGAAGCTCTTGCAAAAGACATTGTAGCAAATGTGGGAGGGAAAGAAAATATCCTCTCATTGACAAATTGTATTACGCGTCTACGTTTTAAGTTAAAAGACGAAAGTCTCGCGAATACAGAAGTACTGAAGAAGATGAATGGTGTTGTCACTGTCATGCAAGCTGGTGGACAGTATCAAGTCGTCATTGGGAACCATGTTCCTGATGTCCGCGCTGATGTGGATAGTGTTATCGGCAAGCTAGAGAGTGATTCTTCTCAGACGAAAGCCAAAGGAAATATTTTCGATAAGTTTGTCGAAATGATTTCGGGAATTTTCCAGCCTATTTTAGCTCCCTTAGCGGCAGCAGGTATGATTAAAGGGTTGAACGCGATTTTATCCTTTGCACTAGGTGCAAGCTTCCAAGCTTCTTCAACCTATGCCGTGCTTAACTCGATGGGCGATGGTCTATTCTTGTTTTTACCTATCTTTATCGGCTATACAGCGATGAAAAAATTTAACGGCTCGCCCTTTGTCGGGATGATGATTGCCGCAGCCTTGGTTTATCCTGGATTTGTGGATGGTTCAGTCACAAAAACATTCGCTGAGAGTGGGGGACTGGACTTCTTTGGAATTCCGTTTTCCGTTCCGGCTGCAGGTTACGGTTCATCAGTTATGCCGATTATCGCTATCACAGCTTTTGCGGCTTTTCTTGAACAACAGCTCAAGAAAATTATCCCTGATGTGGTGAAACTTTTCTTAGCGCCATTCTTTACTGCTTTGATTGCAATTCCTTTAGGTTTCCTCATTATTGGACCAGTCATGAACATTGCTTCTGATGCTTTAGGGAAAGGACTTCTCGCCTTACAAGGTTTCAGTCCAATTATCTTTGGACTTGTATTAGGCTTTACGTGGCAAATTTTGGTTATGTTTGGCTTGCATTGGGCGATTGTGCCTTTTGCCATCATTTCTTTAGCACAAGGTGAACCAACTGCATTACTTATAGCAGCATCAGGTGCTTCATTTGCTCAGACTGGTGCAGTGGGAGCAGTAATGTTGAAAACAAAAGATAAACGATTACGTGAGTTAGCAATCCCTGCTTTCATTTCAGGATGGTTTGGCGTAACAGAGCCAGCAATCTACGGTATAACACTTCCAAAGAAACGTCCTTTCTGGGCTTCATGTGTGGTAAGTGGGATTATTGGTGCCTTTGCTATGGGAATGG
The DNA here is from genome assembly GCF_037892375.1 of Lactococcus formosensis. NCBI lineage: Bacteria > Bacillati > Bacillota > Bacilli > Lactobacillales > Streptococcaceae > Lactococcus > Lactococcus formosensis. The sequence continues at coordinate 1,042,892 of NZ_CP141721.1, forward strand.
GCATTAAAGGATACACAATGGGCGGCTTAGGTGTCTTTAGTTTCACAACAAATATCAGTTTAGATGGTGATATTTCGGGAGCAGTTAAGATGATTATTTTAGCAATCATTGCTGTAATCGCAGGCTTTGTCTTGACTTGGATTCTTGGCTTTGAAGATGAAAACTCAGAGGAAGAACAACCAAAAGAAGCAACAAATAATCTAACTCGTGTATCACAAGCAGTAGGTGAAGAACATATTACGACTCCTTTAGAAGGTAAAGTCCTTGCCTTATCTGAAGCCAATGATGCAGCTTTTGCTGCTGGTGTGATGGGCAAAGGAGCAGTAATTGAACCAACAATTGGTGAAGTCTATGCCCCATTTGATGGACAAGTGATGACTGTTTTCCCTACAAAACACGCTATTGGTTTAATTTCAGAGCAAGGAACAGAACTCCTTATCCATGTCGGGATTGATACTGTGCAGCTGGAAGGGAAATATTTTGAATCCTTTGTTTCACAGGGACAAAAAATTCAAAAAGGCGAATTATTATTGAAGTTTGATATGGAAGCTATTGAAGCTGCAGGTTTCAGTACGCAAGTACCGATTATTGTAACCAATAGCAGTGATTTTGCGGATATTATGGTAACTGACAAGACAGCTATTCATAAAGCAGAAGAGTTATTAACAGGTCTTGTAAAAACAGCTGATGATTTGGTCGTTCAGCCGGTATAAAAAAGGAGAAATAGATGAGCTTTAAAAACGACTTTTTATGGGGTGGAGCTATCGCAGCCAACCAAGCAGAAGGTGCTTATAATGTTGGCGGCAAAGGACTTTCTGTGGCTGATATGAAAACAGTAGGTGGAAAAAACAAGGAACGTTATTTTACACCAGTGCTTGACGAGGAAACCTATTACCCTTCACATCGCGCGATTGATTTCTATCATAATTACAAAGAAGATATTGCTCTATTTGCGGAAATGGGATTTAAAACATTTAGATTGAGTATTAACTGGTCACGAATTTTTCCTCAGGGGGATGAAACTCAACCTAATGAAGAGGGACTACTCTTTTATGATCGTGTGTTTGATGAATGTTTGAAATATGGCATTGAACCATTGGTTACACTCAGCCATTTTGAAATTCCACTGGGCTTGATGGAAAAATATGACGGCTTTTTAAGCCGGAAAACCATTGATTTCTATGTGAATTATGCCAAAGTATGTTTTGAACGCTACAAAGATAAAGTCAGATACTGGATCACTTTTAACGAACTTAATTTTGGTACAATGCCACACGGTGAGCTTACGGTTTTAGGCCTTCATCCACATGGTGATTTTGCGCTCAATGCGATTCCAGAAGATGAGCATAAAAGATTTCAAGCTTTACACCATACTTTTATTGCCAGTGCAAAGGCGGTCATTGAGGGCCATAAGATTAATCCAGAGTTTAAGATTGGCTGTATGATTGCTCATTTGACTATGTACCCTCTTACACCAAACCCAGAAGATATCTTGCAAACCAAAGAATACGATCTGCTTGTGAATAAGTTTGTCGGTGATGTCCAAGTTAAAGGGAAATATCCAGCGCTTATCGAAAAATACTTTCAAAATAAAAAAATTGAAATCCAAAAAGAAGAAGGTGATGATGCGCTGCTCCAAGAAGGAAGAGTTGATATGTACACTTTCAGTTACTATATGACACTTTGCGTAACGACTCAAGAAGGGGCAGAGCCTTCGATGGGAAACTTGATGGGAGGTGCAGCAAATCCTTACTTGGAAGCCAGTGAATATGGCTGGCAGATTGATGCGACAGGGTTAGAATATACCTTAATGGATTTGTATGACCGCTATGAAGTCCCGCTCTTTGTTGTGGAAAATGGTTTAGGTATGGAAGATAAAGTCGAAGCAGATGGTACAATCAATGATGATTATCGTATCGATTATTTCCAAAAACATATCAAGGCGATGAGCCGTGCAATTGATAAAGGTGTGGATCTCCTGGGTTATACACCTTGGGGCTGTATTGATTTGGTTTCAGCAGGAACTGGGGAAATGCGGAAACGTTATGGTTTTATCTATGTAGATATGGACAATGACGGTAAAGGAACATTAAAACGTTCAAAGAAAAAATCCTTTGACTGGTACAAAGAAGTAATTGCCTCAAATGGTGAAACGATTTTAGGAGAAAAATAAAATGACATTTAAAAAAGACTTTTTATGGGGCGGTGCCACAGCTGCTAATCAATTGGAAGGTGCCTTTGATGTGGATGGAAAAGGACTTTCGGTCGCAGATGCGATGCCAGGTGGAAAAGAACGCTTAGGAATTCTCAATTCACCAGACTTTGACTGGACCATTGATGAAGACAAATATGTTTATCCTAACCACAAAGGGATTGATCATTACCATCATTTTAAAGAAGATATCGCCTTGTTCGCCGAGATGGGTTTTAAAGCTTATCGCTTTTCTGTAGCTTGGTCCCGCATCTTTCCGAAGGGAAACGAAAGTGAGCCAAATGAAGCAGGTTTAAACTTTTACGACCAATTGATTGATGAATGCTTGAAATACGGTATCGAACCTGTAGTCACAATCTCTCACTATGAAATGCCTCTAAACCTTGCCAAAGAATATGGCGGATGGAAAAATCGTGAATTGATTGATTTTTATGTCCGTTATGCAAAAGTTTTATTGGAACGTTATCAAGACAAAGTGAAATACTGGATGACTTTCAATGAAATTAACTCGGCAACTTTCTTTGCGGCTCTGGGTCAAGGTTTAGTACCTTCAAACGGAGGTAATGATAAAAAGAATGTTTTCCAAGCTTGGCATAATCAATTTGTTGCAAGTGCATTAACTGTAGAATTCGGACATGGCTTGAACAAAAATTTGCAGATTGGATGTATGAGTATTTATTCGACAACTTATGCTTTTGATGCTAATCCTGTGAATCAGATAGCTGCTCAACAAAGTATTCAAGAATTCAATTACTTCTGTAATGATGTCCAAGTACGTGGGGAGTATCCTGTCTTTACACACCGACTTCATAAGAAATATGGAATCAAAGAAGAAGACCTCAAGATAACGAAAGAAGATTTGGAAGCCCTGAAAAGAGGAACAGTCGATTACATCGGTTTTAGCTATTATATGTCAACTGTAGAATCTAAGACCCAAGAAGGGGTTGAAGCAAGTGGAAATATGGTACTTGGAGGTGTAAAAAATCCGTTTCTTAAAGAAAGTGAATGGGGCTGGGCCGTTGATCCTGATGGTTTACGCTATGCCTTAAATGATCTTTACGGACGTTATCAGGTCCCCCTCTTTATAGTAGAAAATGGCTTAGGCGCTATTGATAAAGTCGCAGCTGATGGCAGTATTCAAGATGATTATCGCATTGACTATTTGCGTAGACACATTATTGCTATGGAAGAAGCTGTCAATGATGGTGTTGATGTAATGGGCTATACACCTTGGGGATGTATTGACCTTGTCTCTGCCTCAACTGGGGAAATGAGTAAACGTTATGGCTTCATTTATGTGGATTTGGATGATAAAATCCAAGGTACAGGTCAACGTATAAAGAAAAAATCATTTGACTGGTATAAAGAAGTTATTGCCTCTAATGGTCAAAGACTTTAAAATAAAAAACCACCTCAAGTGGTGGTTTTTTTATTTAGAGACTTATTAACGGGAGATTTCTAGGTATCCTCTAGAAAATGACGGACGATACGGCTAAAATTTGTGGGACGAAAATAGAAACTCAGATGACTCCCCCAAGGAATGATAAAAAACTGGCTATTAGGAATGTGCCTTGCAATATCATGCGCATGAGAAGTTTTAACTACGTCAAATTGACCATTTATGACAAGTGTGGGCGCAGTAATTTTTTCTAATTCGTTCATACTTTGGAGTGAATCTTCTAAAAGAAGTTGCAAAGCAGGTGAAGGTCTGCGCAGCATATGTGCACAGATATTGAGAAATTTTACTGTAAAGCGTACCAAAGCATAAAGTCCCGCATAGGTAGAATTCCCAGCGTTGAGGATTAAACGATTTATGCGTGTGGGGTACTTACTGGCTAGGAGCATTGCAATATTTGCACCATCGCTGAACCCGAGTAGATTGATGGACTTCAACTCTTCGGCTTGTACCACTTCAAGTACATCTTGCATTAAGCGATTAAAACTAAGCTTTTTTCCGTAAAAAAGACTTTTTCCATGCCCACGTGTGTCAATTGAAATGCAAGTGTAATATCCTTTTAGCCTTTTAATAAGTCGCTTAAAGATATTACTATTTTGTGAGTTACCGTGGAGGAGTAAAAGTGCAGGTCCCTCACCCTCAATTTTATAGTAAATTTTTACGTTATCACTTGTAATAATATATTTTTCCATGATCTTGTCCTTGATGCTAGTATAGCAGATTAGCCTTGAAAAGTGGCAGATGTAAATTAAATGAAATAATTGTAAAAAAATCGCTCATATTGGTTGAGCTAAATAATAATTTTTGTTAGAATAAAGTGACAATCGATTTATTAAAAAAAGATTATAAAAAAAATTTTTTAATTGACTTGAGGAGATAAAATTAACAATGGCTGAAAAAAAGTATAAACATATGAAGGTAAAGGAGCGCAAAGCTCTACCAAAAGTTACTCTAAGTGCAGCGGCAGTGTTGGGCGTCGCTGCTTTTGGTGCCAATGTTCATGCCGATAGTATAAAAACTGCTTCATCAGATATAAAATCGGTGGTAAACTTGGATAGCCTAACTCAGAACTCAGAGGAAAACAAGACTGAAACTGGAGATAATGGGCAGTTGGGTAGTAGTAACTCAGAAAACTCAACAAATCCAACGGACCCCACAGACCCCACAGATCCAACGGATCCAGTAGATCCGACAGACCCGGTTGACCCAACGGATCCAGTAGATCCGACAGACCCGGTTGACCCAACGAACCCAGTAGATCCGACAGACCCAGTTGACCCAACGGATCCAGTAGATCCGACAGACCCAGTTGACCCAACAGATCCTGGAAAACCTGTGAACCCCTCTAAACCAAAACCCGATAAGCCAAAGCCTTCTAAACCAAAGCCATCAACGCCCAAACCTAGCACGCCGGCACCTACTCCAGCTCCGTCTGCGCCTAACTATAATTATGTGGCACCCGTCTATTCTGGATCAAATTATACAGCACAGGATGCAGTAACGACTTATAAACAGGCAAGTACAGATGGCGACTTGAAATTTAATAAAACAAATATTGCAGTACCACCATTGACGAAAATTAACAACACAACTGTTGAAGATTTTATCAAGAGTATTGCACCCCGAATTTCACAGCTTGCGGGGCAAAATAATCTCTATGCTTCTTTAATTATTGCCCAAGCTATTCTAGAGTCAGGCTACGGACACAGTAATGTCGCAGCTATCTACCATAATTTGTTTAACATTATTGGTGCCTTTAATGGACAGTCTGTAACGATTTCGTCTGGAACTTATCGTGCCTATAGCTCCTACGATCAATCGCTTGTGGATTATATTAATTTAATGCTACATGGGACAACTTGGAACAGTAAGATTTATGCTGGAAGTTGGAAAGTAAACAGTGATAATGTTGAAGATGCAGCCCGTTCATTACAAGGAATTTTTGCTACAGATCCTGAATATGCAGCGAAGCTCATCCAAATTATTCAAGAATACAACTTAACACAGTATGATGACATTGAAAACTTGTCTGAAGAAGACAGAAACCTAGATGCACCTGCGAGTCCACTACTTGAAGCAATGCCATCTGATTTGAAATTCCCAGAATATGATGGAAAACAATATCCGGGAGCATCAAGCTATGCTTGGGGAAATTGTACACAGTATGTGTATAACCGTATCTTCCAATTGGGCGGAAAAATTGGCCAATTCATGGGTAATGGTGGCGATTGGGGAACAAGTGCTGTAGCTCAAGGTTACTTTACGACAACTATTCCACAAGTGGGCTATGCGGTAAGTTTCCCACCAGGTGTAGCTGGAGCTTCTGCTGAGTACGGTCACGTTGCTTTTGTGGAAAAAGTAAATAAAGATGGTTCAATCCTTGTTTCCGAAATGAATGTTAAAGGCCTCAATGTTGTGGATTATCGTACGATATCAGCAAGTGATGCAAGTTTATCCACATATATTCAACCTCAAAAATAGGAAAGCTGGTTCGGAAGAGCCAGTTTTGATTTAGTCTTTAGTCTGACTTTGGAAATTATCAAGAAATGGGCAAAGGAGACATATTAAAACCTTTTGGCTTTATTTAATTTTATGTTAAAATAAATTTATAGAAAGTGGGAAAGGAGTGCAATAAATGACAGCATCGATGAAACTCTGGAATAAACTCTAAAATTGTATATTTTTAGGGTCTGTAATCAGGATTTCAAGGGTGGAGTTTGCACTTTTTTAGAAAGCATTGAAAAGCGGGCAGCCGCTTTTTTATGTCTAAAAATATAAGAAATATTTACAGACCTCCAGGACAGATTTGGAGGAAAATTATGGATTTATCGCTAGAACTAAAAAAGGTTTATTTGAGTTTCAAAGATCAAGAAATCTTAAATATTGAGCATTTGTCGGTTTATGATGGAGAAAAAATAGGTATTATAGGTGCTAATGGTCAAGGGAAATCCACTTTACTTGATCTTATCTCTGGTCAGTTAAAGGCTGATGCTGGGACGATTGAGCAGTATATTGAATTTAAATACCTTAAACAAATTGGAGAGGAAACTGTGGATGAACTTGACTACGAATGGTTATCAAGGATGCAGGTACCTATGCAGGACTATGATGACTTGTCTGGTGGGCAGCAGCGTAAATTTATGCTCAGTCAGGTTTTCTCACAGTATCCACAAGGAATGCTGCTAGACGAGCCTACAACACATCTGGATCAAGAGAGCATTGATGAATTAATTAGAGAAATCCAATATTACCACGGGACAATGCTCATTGTGTCTCATAACCGCTATTTCCTTAATGCCACAGTACAGAAAATATGGGAAATTACAGAGGGAAAGGTGGTCATATATAACGGAAACTACGATGACTATGAATATGAAAAAGAAAAAGCAGCTTTAGAGATTGCACGCTATAATGAAAAATTAGTAAAAGAAAAGAAACTCTTAGAGCGTGCCATCGCTAATAAAGAAGCTAAAATATCTAAGCAGGCAGACAATGTCGCGAAAAATTTAAAACGATCGATAAAACCAGACCGGTATTCGGCGACAAAATCTAAAGATAGTGTACAGAAAGCAGCATATCGGCAAGTAAAGGCGATGAATACAAGGTTAAGTAAGCTGGGTGATTTTGAAAAGATAGAAGAAGAACGCGAACTCAACTTTCCCTTGCCGCAGAGTTTAATCTTGTATAACAAATTCCCTATTATGGCAGATGGCTTGACAATTAAAGGAGGAGAAAAAATCCTACTAGACAGAATTAATTTTCAGTTTCCTTTAGGGAAAGTAATTGCTCTTTCAGGCCCAAATGGTTCAGGAAAATCTAGTCTTTTACGAAGAATTATAGAGGGAGATAAACATTTGATTTTATCTCCAAAACTCAAAATAGTAAGTTATGGTCAACGGGATTATGAGCTTCAATCAGAATTGCCTTTATTGCAATATTTAACAAAGCAAAGTGATTATGATACAGGCTTAATACGTAGCCTCTTAGCACAACTGGGCTTTAATCATAGCCAAATGAGAACATCTGTTAATAAATTATCTGGTGGTCAAGCTACAAAGGTCGTTCTGGCGGAAACTTTTATTCAACCCTCAAATCTTTTAATTTTAGACGAACCGACGAATTTTATTGATTTAGGAACAATAAAAGCTTTAGAAAGATTTATCAAAGCTTATCAAGGAACAATAATTTTGACTTCACATGACAGAGAATTTGTCGAAAAAGTGGCAGATGTTAAATATGAGATTTCGGAAGGTAAGCTGTACCAAGTGAATTGAGCAGTCGAAAAGTTATTGTTTCTTTGAGGCAGAGGATGAATCCAAAGATATCATTTACTGGTAAAATGAATCGTCAAGATTTTCAGCTTAGTTTTCATTATTTATACAAGATATATTGTTAAGTAATGGAAGAAAGCGAGGAATTATGAAGTAACAAAAACTTCTCTCGCCATAAGTTTGGGCACAATTATACACATGTGAGAAATTTTGCCCTTTCTAAAAAAAGTTAAAGAAAAAAATCAGTCCAAAGACTGAGATTATCCACAATAAAGTATGGGATAATTTAAGTATAGAGATTGACATATCTCAGTTCTATAACAGGAGGAACAAAAATGAATAAAAAAGATAGAATTATGGACTTGATGCGTCGGGGGATTATCACTGAAGACGAAGCATTAGAGTTGCTTGACAAATCAAATCCTATGGCTGAAGAAGGTCAAAGCGAAAATAAAGAAAAATTTAACTACACAGATACAGAAGGATTTGTTAACCATGATGTTGACTTTATGGACTCTTTCAAAGGAATCATGGATCAAATCGTTTCAAAAGGAAAAGTAGTCTTCAAAGATGCTTCGAAAGCAATTGATGATAATATCGACTTCTCTAAAGGTTTTCCAAAAGTAAAATCGACAGTAAAAACTGTGGAAAAAGATATCGAAGGAGATTTTCATTCCGTTAATTTAGATATTAAAGCAGGAAAAATTTCCGTTTACCCAGGTGACAATGCTCATGTAAAAGCTGAATACAGAATTTACGGTGCAGTGGACCAAGAAAAAATCGATGAATATCTAGCTGAAAAAACAAAACTCGAAGTTAATGATGGTGTTTTAGAAATTACAACATCTGATAGCTTACGTACAGCTGTGAATCTGGAACTTTACTTACCTGAAAAAGTGTATGAAACTTTTGATTTTAAGTTTGCACATGGGGATATTAAAGTTGAAAAAGTAGCAGTGGATAACTTAGAAATCGATCAAGTCAATGGAGAAGTTGAACTTCTGGAAACAACCAATAAAGACATTAACGTAACTATTAAAAATGGAGAAATTAAAGTTTTAGATGGTTCAACAAATGTTTTAAATCTAAACTCAGTCAATGGTAATATCCGAGTTACCTCAGCTTTTGAAGACGGTAATGTCAACTTGGTTAATGGAAATATTCTCTTGACACAAAACCAAGACACACCAAGAAAATTAATGGTAAAGAACGTCAATGGTGATGTGAAACTCTCAGTACCAGAATATCTTGGTCTCGTTGGACATGTGCGTACAGTCTTTGGTGGTTATAAAACACGCCTGAACTTGGATAATCCTTTTGAGGCAAGTCGTAATGGTGCGGCAGTCGTTCGTACTGGCCCAGATACTTTGACCTTTGAACTTGAAACAAAATCAGGTACAATTTGGCTTAAAGATATTGACTAAGCAAAAAACATTCCAAACTTTTTAGAAAGGAAAACATATGTCTAAAAGACAACTTACAAAATCATCAAGTAACCGTATGTTGACGGGGACCATAGCTGGCGTAGGCGAGTATTTTGGCTTAAGTCGTGATATAATTACACTAATGCGTATTTTGTATGTGTTCTTCGCTTTAGGAAGTTTTGGAACACTTGCACTTGTATATATCGTAGCGAGTTGGCTCATACCGAGCCCTCATTAATCATTCGAAGGACAGCTTCTAGAAAGGAAAGAAAATGTCTCAAAAACAATTAACCAAATCTCCAAACAATCGAATGTTGACGGGTACAATTGCAGGTATCTGTGAATACTTTGGTTGGAGCCCTGATATCATCACTTTTGTACGGATCTTGTATGTCCTCTTAGCTTTCGGAAGTTGGGGAAGCCTTATACCTGTATACTTCATCGCCAGCTGGATTATTCCAAGCGCTGGGGGTAATGCTGGGAGACAAAATTATCGCAGAACAAATGAAGAAAACTGGTCAAGCTATGCGGACCGTTGGCAAAGTAAATCTTCATCTCACTCATCTGGCCGTAAGATGAAAGAGGCTGAGCCAGTTGAAGATGAGAAAAAAGATGACTGGTCAGATTTTTAAAAAATAATAATTCCGAATTTCCTAAACTCCTAATAATATAAATGAAAAAAATAAAACTGGACGTCCATCACGTCCAGTTTTTTAGCGAGACTTCACCGCTTGAGAGAGTTTTTATCTGACCATCTTCAAGGTGAACAATGAGCTGACCAGAAGACGTTAAGTCTACTGCGGTACCTGTGTATAAGACTCTATTTTCCTCAAATTCCACTCTTTTACCGAGAATGAAGGAATGAGATTTATAAATTTCAAAGAAGTCTCCCTTAGAGAGACGATGAAATTCTGACCAGATTTTAGCAACAAGCTCAGAGCGTGTGATTGTAGGGATTTCTGTAAATAATGACCCGGCTTTCTGGACGATTGCTTCAGGAAATGTTGAAATATGAAAATTTATACCGATGCCTAAGGCAACCTGTAAACTCGTGTCAGGTTGGACTTGAGCTTCTGCGAGAATTCCGACGATTTTTTTATTATTAAGATAAATATCATTGACCCATTTAATATCTACTTTCTTTGCGGTCAGTGTTTCAATAGCTGAAACGACAGCTGCGGCGGCGAGAAGTGTGTAATTCGGCAGATTCTCTAATGATCCAGCAGGCTTTAAGAGGAGGGTCATATAGATACCTCCTTCAGGACTTGCATAGTATTCTCGTCCAAAACGGCCATAAATACCTGTTTGTTTTTCAGACATATATAAAGTATTGGCATAACCATCAGCTTTGGCATCTAATTGTGTTGAAATGGATTCCTGAAGGATTTTCACATCTTTTAACCATGGATTAGCATCTAAAATAATTTTTTTATCTAAAGGATTTTTCATTTAGGCAAAGTATATCAAAAATTCCCTTTTTGTGCTAAAATAAAGGAGTTACAATTTCCGATGGCGGGAGAACACTCTCCAAGTGAGCGATCACTACCATTAAGCCTGTAACCGAAAAATACTTAAGAAGTAGGGGAAATAAAGAATGTCAGAAAAACGTCTATTCACATCAGAATCAGTTTCAGAAGGACATCCAGATAAGGTTGCTGACCAAATCTCGGATGCTATCCTTGATGCCATTGTGGCACAAGATCCAGATGCACACGTAGCCTGTGAAACAGTAGTTTACACAGGTACAGTCAATGTATTTGGGGAAATATCAACATCAGCATATGTTGATATTGCTGGAGTGGTTCGTGAGACAATTAAAAATATTGGCTATACAGACAGTGAAAATGGATTTGACTACAAATCAGTCGGTGTCCATGTTTCACTTGTAGAGCAATCACCGGATATTGCCCAAGGGGTAAACGAAGCAGAAGAAGTTCGTGGTAAAGATGGAAAAATCATTGATCCGCTTGATCTTATCGGTGCTGGTAACCAAGGAATGATGTTTGGTTATGCAACCAACGAAACGGAAGAATATATGCCACTCGCGATTTCACTTAGCCATAAACTTGTGAAAAAATTGGCAGATTTACGTAAATCAGGTGCGATTAGCTACCTTCGTCCAGATGCAAAATCACAAGTTACAGTAGAATATGATGAAGCAGGACAAGTTAAGCGTGTAGATACAGTAGTTATTTCAACACAACACGCAGCTGAAGCTACTAATGAAGAAATTCGCCGAGATGTCATTGAAAAAGTGATTAAGGAAGTTATTCCAGAAAATCTTCTTGATGATGAGACAAAATACTTTATTAATCCAACAGGGCGCTTTGTTATTGGCGGTCCTCAAGGAGATTCTGGATTGACTGGTCGTAAAATAATTGTGGATACTTATGGTGGATATGCACCTCATGGGGGAGGCGCTTTCTCAGGTAAAGATGCTACAAAAGTTGACCGCTCAGCCTCATATGCCGCACGTTATGTTGCAAAAAATATTGTTGCTGCAGGCTTGGCTGATAAAGCACAAGTTCAGTTATCTTACGCGATTGGCGTAGCTACACCAACTTCTGTGAATATTGAAACCTTTGGTACTGGAAAAGTTTCTGACGATATCTTATTGGCAGCTATCCGTGAAAACTTTGATTTGCGTCCAGCGGGAATCATTGAAATGTTAGATTTGCTCCGCCCGATTTATGGACAAACAGCTGCTTATGGTCACTTTGGCCGTACAGACATTGATCTTCCATGGGAACGTTTAGACAAGGTCGAAATACTTAAAGAATTACTTTAAACAACAAAACTGTGTATTATGCACAGTTTTTTTATTTTATAAAAATGCTATAAAGGACGTCATTTACTGGTTTTACTAATAATAATCTTTTGTCTCTCATGTAGCAGGATATCATGCTTTTAAAATCAAAATGTTAAAAAGTTGAAAGCGGTAAAATACTTAATTGAAACATATCCTAAAAAATGGTAAAATATAGGGAGTGTTTCTCTGCAAACACACATGAATTATAATCAAGCTATCTGCCCTATTGAACCGCGATGGGCCAGGTATGAATAAAAGGAGACAAATGAACGTCATATCACTCGTTCTGCTTGTCTTATTGATTGTATTGGTTATTGCCTTTATTTTTTATGCCCAAAATATTAAGAAAAACAAGCAAGATGCTGAGAGTCTTTTTATGCAGGCAGAAAACAAGGCAAATGAGATAACGGCAAATGCACAGCGTGATGCTGCTCTTGTAAGAAAAGAAGCGGAAATCCTGAGGGACGAAGCAGAAGCATTCAAGAAAGAAGCGCGCTTTAATCTTCGCGAAGAAGAACAAAAGCAACGCCGTGAAATCGAAGATGAATTTAAGCAAGATCGTAAGGAGTTAAAAGAAACTGAACAACGCCTAAAACAACGTGAAGAAGTTCTAGACCGTAAGGATGATAAACTTACAAATAAAGAACGTAGCTTAGACTCTAAAGAAGAAGCCCTCTCTAAAAAAACTGATACACTCAATAAACGTGAGCAAGAACTTTTAGAAATTGAAGAAAAGAAACAAGAAGAATTAGAACGTATTGCTGCTTTAACAAAAGAAGAAGCGAAAGAAATTATTCTTAGTGAAACCCGTGATGGTTTAACAAAAGAAATGGCACAGCTTATTCGTTCAAGCGAAGAGAAAGCTCATGCTGAAGCTGATAAACGTGCGAAAAACATTGTTTCACTTGCAATCCAACGTGTCTCTAGTGATTCGGTTGCTGAACAAACAGTATCAGTAGTTACTTTACCAGATGATGGTATGAAGGGCCGGATTATCGGACGTGAAGGTCGGAATATTCGTACCTTTGAAGCTTTGACGGGGATTGATGTTATTATTGACGATACTCCAGAAGCCGTTGTATTATCTGGTTTTGATCCGATTAGACGTGAGATTGCACGAATGACCTTGGAGCAACTGGTTCAAGATGGCCGTATTCACCCTGCACGTATTGAGGAGCTTGTCGAGAAAAACCGCAAAGCATTAGATCATAAGATGCGCGAGTATGGCGAACAAGCTGCCTTTGAAGTAGGGGCACATAACCTCCATCCAGACTTAATGAAAATCATGGGACGCTTGCATTTCCGTACTTCTTATGGTCAAAATGTTCTTGACCATTCAGTTGAGGTGGCAAATGTTGCCGGAAACCTTGCTGGTGAAATGGGTGAAAATGTGACTCTCGCTAAACGTGCTGGCTTCCTACATGATATCGGTAAAGCATTGGATCATGAAGTTGAAGGTAGCCACGTTGAGATTGGTACAGAACTTGCACGTAAGTACAAGGAAAATCCAATTGTTATTAATACCATTGCAAGTCACCATGGCGATACAGAACCAAACAGTAATATCGCTACTTTGGTTGCTGCAGCTGATGCTTTAAGTGCAGCACGTCCTGGAGCACGTCGCGAATCAATCGAAAATTATATTAAACGACTCCGTGACTTGGAAAATATCTCAACAAGTTTTGATGGTGTTGAAAGTGCATTTGCCTTACAGGCAGGACGCGAAGTTCGTGTCATGGTTAAACCAGAGAAGCTTACGGATGATCAAATCGTAATTCTTGCACGAGATGTGAAAAATCGTATTGAAGATGAAATGGATTATCCAGGAAATATTAAAGTAACAGTTATTCGTGAAACACGTGCGATTGACTATGCAAAATAAAAAAGTACTCTAGGGTACTTTTTTATTTAAAGAAGAATAAAAAACTAAAGTATGTTACAATTTGATTAATTAAAGTTACTTTGTGTTACGCAAAGTAGATATACAAGCCCAACTTTGCTAGAATAGATTGTAAACAATAAGTGAGGTTAAAAAGATGCCCGAACGTGGTTTATTAATTGTCTTTTCTGGTCCTTCTGGAGTAGGAAAAGGTACTGTCCGTGCGAAAATTTTTGAAAATGAAAATAACTTTGATTACTCCGTATCAATGACAACACGTGCACAACGCCCTGGTGAAGTAGACGGAAAAGATTATTATTTCCGTACACGTGAAGAGTTTGAGGAAATGATACGCAAAGGTGAAATGTTAGAATATGCTGAATATGTTGGCAATTACTACGGGACTCCTTTAACTTACGTTAATCAAACCTTGGATGAAGGTAAGGATGTATTTCTTGAAATTGAAGTTCAAGGGGCCTTACAAGTTAAAGAGAAAGTACCAGATGGTGTATTTGTCTTTTTGACACCTCCAGACTTGGAAGAGTTACGTGGTCGACTTGTCGGGCGCGGTACTGATAGTGCAGAGGTTATCAATAACCGTATGATGAAAGCTAAAGAAGAGATTCGCTTGATGAGTGAATACGACTATGCTGTAGTCAATGACAAGGTTGAACTCGCTGCAGAACGTGTTATCAAGATTATTGAGGCCGAACATTACCGTGTTGATCGTGTCATGGAACGTTATGCTCATATGATTGAGAAGTTAGACGAAGACGGAAAAAATTAAAAACAAGTGGCTTTAGTTTTTAACTGAAAGACGCTCAGGCTGCTTGAAAAGAGAGCCCATTGGTACTCGCAGCCCAATGTAGTAGCGTACAGAAAAGAAAAGAGGAAACTGATATGATGTTAGAACCTTCAATTGACAAATTACTCCAAAACGTGGATTCAAAATATTCACTCGTTGTTTTGGAAGCCAAACGTGCTCATGAACTACGTGATGGTAAACGTCCTACAATGGAATTCAAATCTGTGAAGCGTACTTTACAAGCTTTGGAAGAAATTGCAGAGGGAACGGTAACAATCCACCCTTCTCCAGATGCCAAACGTGAAACTTTGAAAGAAAAACGTGAATTAGAACGTCTTCAACAAAAAATGGCCGAAAAACTTATTCGTGAACAAATTGCGAAAGAAGAAGCTGAAGAAGAAGCAAAACAAAAAGGAAACCGTGCAGCTAAAGCTGCTGCTGCGGCTGAATAAAATATACTACAAACTTTCAAGGGTTTATATACCTAAACTTTGGAAGTTTTTCTTTTTCCAAAATTCAGAGTTGACATTCGGTCATCTCTTTTTGCTATAATTAAATCACTATATTTAGCCACAGAAAAAGTAAGCAGAGGAGAAAAATGTTCAAAAAAACAGCACGAATTATTGTAGATGTTCCTCTGATGCAGACAGATAAACCATTCTCCTATGCAATTCCTACAGAGCTGCAAGAGATGATTGAGCCAGGGATGCGCGTCCATGTTCCTTTTGGTAAAGGAAATCGTCTGGTTCAGGGAATAGTTATTGAAGCAGGAGACCACGAAGAAGAGAATCTCAAAGAAATAGCTGAACTTCTCGACTTAGAGCCTGTCTTGACAAAGGAACAGCTCTGTTTGGCAGATGAAATGCGACATACTGTTTTTTCTTACAAAATATCCTGTCTGAAAGCGATGCTGCCTAATTTATTGAATTCAAGTTATGATAAGATTTTGACTAATCAAGAAGGAATTCAAACCAAGTGGAGCGTGCTTGACGAAAGTCAAAAAGTTCAAGCTTTAAAAGATATTAAGGCAGGGAAATTAGTCGTTAGCTACTCTGCAAAGTCAAAAGAGAACAAGAAAATAGAAAAGTATCTAAAGGCTAATGCCAAATTGGCCACTTTTGAGATTGGAAAAGCAGCTAAAAAAAGAGCGGAATTAAAGGACTATCTTTTAAACCAAGAAGCAAGTGTGCGTCAAAAAGACTTGCCATTTTCTTCGACTGTCATCAAGTATTTTATAGAAAATGAACTTGTTGAAGTGACTGAAAAAGAGGTTTCTAGAACTTCATCCGTTTTTGAAGCAGTCGTACCTGATCAAGCGAAAGTTCTGAATCATGAGCAGCAGCTTGCATTTGATGCTATTGTTTCTTCTGCAGATAAGCCCTTTTTACTTGAGGGAATTACAGGTTCAGGAAAAACAGAGATTTATTTACAGGTTATTGAACACTTTTTGGAAAAAGGGCAATCTGCAATTATGCTGGTTCCCGAGATTTCCCTAACACCACAAATGTCTAATCGTTTTATTGCACGCTTTGGGAAGAAAGTGGCAATCATGCATTCGGGACTATCAGATGGCGAAAAATATGACGAATGGCGTAAGATAAAGGAAGGACGCGCACAGGTTGTTGTCGGGGCGCGATCAGCTATCTTTGCACCTTTGGAAAACATTGGAGTTATCATTATTGACGAGGAACATGAAACAAGTTATAAACAAGATTCAAGTCCTCGTTATCATGCCAGAGACATTGCCTTATTACGTGCACAATATCATCATGCACGTTTAGTTCTCGGTTCAGCGACACCTAGTCTTGAGAGTCGAGCACGTGCTCAGCGAAATGTTTATCATTTATTGACACTCACGCACCGTGCGAATGACCAAGCTCTTCTACCTGAAGTTAAAATTGTAGATATGCGTAATAATCTTAGCGATAAGTCTGCCAATTTTTCAGATGCTTTACTTCAAAAAATTCGGGAAAAAATTGAGCGAAATGAGCAAGTAATTTTGATGCTTAATCGTCGTGGCTACAGTTCATTTGTGATGTGCAGGGATTGTGGCTTCGTTGTTGAATGTCCAAACTGTGATATTTCTTTAACCCTTCATATGGATACGAAAACTTTAAATTGCCATTATTGTGGTCATCAAGAGGAGATTCCACAAGTTTGTCCAAGCTGCCAAAGCCGAAAAATCCGATATTATGGCTCAGGTACGCAGAAGGTACAAGAAGAATTAGAAAAATTACTACCAGGAATCCGTATTTTACGTATGGATGTAGATACAACAAAAACGAAGAATGCACATGAGAAAATTTTAAAGAAATTTGGTAATCATGAGGCGGATGTGCTTTTGGGTACACAGATGATTGCTAAGGGATTAGACTTTCCTAACGTAACTTTAGTGGGAGTAATCAATGCGGATACTGGCTTAAATCTTCCAGATTTTCGTGCAAGTGAGCGCAGTTTCCAGTTATTGATGCAAGTTGCAGGACGTGCAGGACGTGCAGATAAAAAAGGTGAAGTTATCATCCAGACATTTAACCCGGGACATTATGCGGTTAAACTTGTAGCTGATCAAGATTATGAAGCCTTCTATCGTCAGGAAATGTATTACCGTCAACAGCTGTCTTATCCACCCTATTATTTTACGGTTCAGATTTTAGTTAGTCATAAGGATGAAGATGCTGTTGCAAAAAAAGCTTATGAGATAGCAAGTATAATTAAGGCAAATTTATCAGAGAAAGCCAAAATATTAGGACCGACCCCTAAACCTATCGCGCGGACACATAATCTTTATCATTATCAAATCCTGGTGAAGTATCGCTTTGAGGAGCAACTGGAAGAAGTATTAAATCAGGTCCTTGATTTAACACAAAAGCGTGAAAACAAGGATGTCAGAGTTCTTATTGATAGTGAACCACAAAATTTTGTATAAAAATGACAAGTAAATTGTCATTTTTTTCTTTATGAGCATTGTCTTATTTTTCGAGGTTTTCATTGCTTACATTTTTAAAGCGAGCACTATATGTTGTGTTGTGATATAATAAAAAATGTCTTTAGGCACTATATGTTGTGTTTGTGTCTTGAGGCGTATTGAAGCAAAATAGTGTGTTCATTACCTCAATGAACCTTTTCACATAGTATTCTGGAAATTAGAATACAAAAAGTTAGGAAGGAAAAAATGGCAGTGTTAGTATTAGCTGGAACAATTGGAGCTGGCAAAAGTTCACTTACAGAAATGTTGGCAGAGGATCTAGGAACAGAGGCGTTCTATGAAAGTGTAGATGATAATGAGGTTTTACCTCTCTTTTACCAAAATCCACAAAAATATGCCTTTTTGTTGCAAATCTATTTTTTGAATAAGAGGTTTGACTCGATAAAAAGAGCACTTTCGCATAATAATAACGTCCTTGACCGTTCAATTTATGAGGACAGTTTGCTTTTTCATCTGAATGCAGACTTGGGACGAGCAACAGATATTGAAGTAGAAGTTTATGATGCTTTACTGGAAAATATGTTAGAGGAAATCAACACAATAACTTTCAAAAAGCGCCCTGATCTCTTGATTCATGTGAGTGTTTCTTTTGAAAAAATGCTCGAACGTATCCAGAAAAGAGGACGTGAGTTTGAACAATTGGAATATGACAGCTCACTTTATGACTATTATCAAGAGTTAAACAAGCGTTACGAAAAATGGTTTGAGGATTTTGATATTTGTCCGAAAATTCAAATTGACGGCGATAAGTATGATTTTGTTGAGGATGAAAAAGCAAAATTATTTGTCCTTAAACAAATTAAAGATAAGCTCGCAGAAATTGAGGAGGAGAACAGCAAATGAATTTAACTGTTTTCTTATCGGCCCGAGATGGAAAAAATCCGACTCATTTATTGCGCAGTAAGAAACTCGGAGAAGCAATAACGCGTAGCGGGCACACCTTAGTGTATGGAGGTTCTCAAGAAGGATGTATGGGTGCTGTATCGGATGCGGTGCTAGAGAATAAGGGACAAGTTATTGCTGTTTATCCTGAAGGAGTCTTACCTTTAGAGCCGCCACGTCAAAATGCAACAGAGCTTTATCTGGCTAAAAATATGGATGAACGCAAGCGCAAGTTGATTGATTTAGGCGAAGCATTTATTATTTTGCCTGGAGGCTTTGGGACAATGGAAGAAGTTTTTCAGCTCCTGACGGAGATGAGCATTGGACAAACAGAAATACGGCCGGTTATTTTCATTGATAAAGACTTCTATCTTCCTTTATTTAATATGATTCAGCAACAAACCAAAGAAGAAATGTTGTCTTTAGAAGTTTTAGAAGCTGTCCATCTAGTTGAGACAACGGAACAAGCCATGCAGTTATTAGGAGACTTAAATTATGAACAAGCTATTTGAACAAGAAGTAAAAGTGTATCTTGCAGCACCCTTTTTCAGTGAGAGTCAAATTCAAAAAGTGGAAAAATTGGAAGCAGCACTTGCTAAGAACGAAACAGTTGCCTCTTATTTTAGTCCCATGCGTTGTCAACGCCCAGAAGGTTTAGCAGAGGATGTTGAACCATTTACACCAGTGTGGGCAAAAGCTACAATGGAAAACGACGTTAAAGAAGTGGAAGCTGCCGATGTAATTGTTGCCATTTTAGACTATGATGGACAGGATACGGATTCGGGTACTGCATGGGAGTTAGGCTATGCGATAGCGAAAGGCAAACCGACTTTCTTAGTTCGTTTTGAAGAAAATGGACCGGGAAACATTATGCTCACAGAGCGAAATACCGCCTTCTTCACCGAAGCTGAACAAGTAGAAACATATGATTTTATGGAAGCTCAACCCCTACCTTATACCGGCAAATATATATAGTTATTATTTATTTTTAATTCATTTTGGGGCTAACAAATAATAAAAGAGAGATGCATTGTTGTGCTCTCTTTTTTATTTTTTTATTGAAAGTGAAGAATATCCTGAGATTATAGTCTATAATCAAGGGTATGAAAAGGAATAGGGGTTAAGAAAATGTTATAATAAAGGCACACATTTTTTATAGGGTAAGAAGAAAGTTTTTTATGAAAAATAAAAGAGGAGGATGAGGGACACGAGAAATATGTTCAAGGAAATCACAATAAACTTGAAGCATTAAGAAAAAGATTTAGACAACGTGTTAAAATAATACTATGACAAAAACAAAAATCATATTTATGGGGACTCCTAAGTTTTCTCAAACGGTATTGCAAGGATTGATTGATAGCCAACGTTATGACATTTTAGCTGTCGTCACACAGCCTGATCGTAAGGTGGGACGTAAGCAAGAGCTTCGTCAAACACCCGTAAAAGAGCTGGCATTGAAAGCGGACTTGAAAATTTTACAGCCTGAGAAATTATCTGGTTCAGCTGAAATGGATGAATTACTGGCATTTGGTGCTCAAGGTGCAGGTATTGTAACGGCAGCCTTCGGGCAGTTCTTGCCAGGAAAATTACTTGATGCAATGGCTTTTGCAGTAAATGTTCATGCCTCTTTGTTGCCTAAGTATCGTGGTGGAGCACCGATCCATTATGCAATTATGAATGGCGAAAAAGAAGCAGGCGTGACCATTATGGAAATGGTCAGAAAGATGGATGCAGGGGATATGGTTGCGAAAGCTTCTACTCCGATTTTAGATGAAGATAATGTAGGAACGATGTTCGAAAAATTAGCTATTATCGGCCGTGATCTTCTTCTTGAAACGTTGCCTCTATACGTTGCAGGAGAAATCAAACCAGAAGCGCAGGATGAAACACAAGCGACTTTCTCTCCAAACATTAGCCCTGACGAAGAAAAAATTGACTGGTCAAAAAATAACCGTCAAATCTTTAATCAAATCCGTGGTATGAATCCATTTCCTGTAGCACATACCCTCTGGAATCAAGGACGATTCAAAATCTACAACAGTCGTCCTATCGACACAGAGAAACAAGGACAACCTGGTGAAATTATTGATAAAACAAAAAAATCCCTCATAGTGGCAACAGGTTCTGGTGCTTTAGAACTTCTCGAAGTACAGCCAGCTGGAAAGCCCAAAATGGATATTATTAGTTTCCTTAATGGTTTAGGACAGAAAGTAAATATAGGAGATCAATTTGGCAAATAATGCAAGACAAGTCGCACTTGATGTGCTCAACGATATTTTTGGGAATGATGCGTATGCGAATATTGCCTTAGATAGAACATTACGTGAAGTAGAACTTTCGGACTTAGACCGTAATTTTGTAACAGCTTTGGTTTATGGTGTCGTATCTAAAGAAAAACTTTTGGAGTGGTATTTAGAGCCTTTCTTTAAAAAACAACCAAAACCGTGGGCGAAGATGCTATTGATAATGACCATATATCAAATCCTTTTCATGGATAAAGTGCCAACCTCAGCTGCCGTTGATGAAGCTGTTAAGATAGCTAAACGTAAAGATGGGCAGCAAGCAGGAAACTTTATCAATGCTGTTTTGCGCAATTTTATGCGTTCAGAGCGCCGAAATGAAGAGCCAAAAACTTGGGAAATCAAATACTCCATGCCTAAACTTCTTTTGGATAAAATGGTACGACAGTTTGGCGGAAAACGTACAGGAATGATGTTAGAGAGCTTAGAAAAACCAAGTAAAGCCAGCCTCAGAATAATCGATCCTCAAGTTACTGTTCCAGATACAGTACCCTCAGAACTCTCTCCTGTTGGGCGTGTGGCAGATCATGGTAATTTTGCACATAGCCAAGCATTTATTGAAGGGAAAATTACTATTCAGGATGAGACCAGCCAGCTGGTAGCGCCACAACTTGAATTAACAGGAAGTGAACGGGTTCTTGACGCTTGTGCTGCACCAGGCGGAAAGACAACTCACATCGCTCAATACCTTGATGATGGGCATGTCACAGCTTGTGATCTCTATGACCACAAGTTAAAACTCATTGAAGATAATGCAGAACGCCAAAGGGTTTGGGAAAAAATTACAACAGTCAAAGCAGATGCAACGCAATTAGCAGAACGCTTTGCGGATGAAGAAGACTTTGATCGTATCTTGGTTGATGCACCTTGCTCTGGGATTGGTTTGATTCGTCGTAAACCTGATATCCGTTATCGCAAGGAAAGCTCTGACTTTCTTAATTTACAGGGAATTCAACTGAAAATTTTAGACAGTGCTTCGAAAAAGCTAAAGAAAAATGGTATAATGGTCTACAGTACCTGCACAATTTTTGATGAAGAAAACTTTGAGGTGGTAAATAAATTCCTTGAGACTCATCCAGAATTTGAACAGGTTGAAATTTCGCATGAAAAAGAAGATATTATCACAGAAGGTTGTATTTTCATTACACCAGAAATGTATCATACAGATGGTTTCTTTATTGCGAAATTCAGAAAACTTTAATTCTTTTATAAGGAGCAAAAGTGGAATATAGTATTTTATCAGACATTGGTATGAAACGTACCGCCAACCAAGACTTTGCAGGCACTTATGTTAACCGCGCAGGCTATCGTCTTTTTCTTTTAGCAGATGGTATGGGGGGACATAAAGCAGGCAATGTCGCGAGTAAATTAACCGTAGAGGATTTGGGAAAATTATGGTCGGAATCATTTTTTGATGACGGCACACCTGTTGCGACAATGGAAACATGGCTCCGCAACCAAATCCGTAATGAAAGTGAAAATATTGCAGATTTAGGTAAACTTGATGAGTATCAAGGGATGGGGACAACGCTTGAAGCTTTAGTGATGCAAGAAGGCCAAGTGATCTCGGCTCACGTCGGTGACAGTCGTACCTACTTAATTCGTGATGGTCAGATGCAAAAAATTACAACAGACCATTCTTTAGTTCAAGAGCTTGTTGATGCAGGTCAAATTACTGAAGAAGAGGCTGAAATACACCCTAACAAAAACATCATTACGCGTTCTCTTGGTCAGTCGGCTGAAGTTCAAGCTGACTTACAAGCTGTGGATGTTCAGCCGGGAGATTATCTTCTGATGAACTCTGATGGTTTGACAAATATGATATCCTCTGAGGAGATTTTAGAAGTTGTCTATTCAGAGGCGAGTATTGAAGAGAAGACGGAAATACTTGTAGGTCTTGCAAATGAAGCAGGCGGACATGACAATATCACAGTGATCTTAGTGAAAATTGACGAAGAGTCTGTAGTGATGAATGAAGATGTGGAGGTTGACTGATGATTCAAATCGGAAAAATCTTTGCAGATCGTTATAAAATCATTAAAGAAGTTGGCCGAGGGGGTATGGCCAATGTTTATCAAGGGGAAGATACTTATCTTGATAATCGTCAAGTAGCGATTAAAGTTTTACGCTCTAATTTTGAAAACGACAATATTGCAATTGCTCGCTTCCAACGAGAAGCATTTGCAATGGCAGAACTTTCTCATCCTAATATTGTGAGTATTTCTGATGTAGGAGAGTCTGAAAATCAACAGTATATCGTCATGGAATACGTTGATGGAATGACTTTAAAACAATACATCAATGAACACGCTCCTTTGTCAAATGATGAGGCAGTGAACATTACTTCAGAAATTCTTTCAGCTATGGAATGTGCGCATAACCATGGTATTATTCACCGTGATTTGAAGCCACAAAACGTATTGCTCTCTCAAAGTGGGAACGTGAAAGTGACGGACTTCGGGATAGCCAAGGCCCTGACAGAAACGAGTTTAACGCAAACCAACACGATGTTTGGAAGTGTTCACTATTTATCGCCAGAGCAAGCGCGTGGGGCGAATGCAACACTTCAGTCAGATATTTATGCTATTGGTATTATTTTGTTTGAGTTGTTGACAGGGCAAATCCCGTTTGACGGGGATTCTGCAGTAGCGATTGCTCTAAAACATTTTCAAGAAAATGTACCAAGCATTATTAATATCAATAAAAATGTTCCTCAAGCATTGGAAAATGTTGTAATCAAAGCAACAGCTAAAGATATTCACAATCGTTATGCGAATGTTGAGGAGATGATGACAGACCTGGCTACGGCTACCAGTTTGGATCGTAAAGGGGAGCCGAAGCTTACCTTTGATAAGGACTTAGATGCAACTAAAGCTTTGCCTAGTAAGTTGATCAATCCCTATGATACAAAACCTCTAATTGATAATCCGCAATCAGAACAAAAGGACGAAGCAAAAAATAGTGTTGCCGAAGACAAGGTGAAAACAGATCCGGAGCTAATAAAGAAGAAATCACGTAAAGGATTGATTGCTTGGATTGTTCTTGCACTTGTACTTATCGCAGGAGGTGTTACAGCTTGGATGATTACAACGCCTCAAAATGTCTCTGTTCCTGATGTGACAAATATGACACAGGAAGAAGCAGAAAGTAAGCTAAAAGACAAAAATCTTACTGTTGGAAATATTATTCCTGAATTAAGTACGACCGTTGAAAAGGACAAAGTAACACGTACAAATCCTGAATCAGGATCTAATGTTCGAAAAAATAGCAAAGTAGATATCTATGTTTCACAAGGTGCAAGTGGCTTTAAGATGGACGACTATGTCGGACAAAAGTATGAGGACGTTGTGGATGAGCTTGTTTTGAATAAAAATATCAGCAAGAGTCAAATTAAGGTAAATTATGTGACAAGCTCTGAAGCTTCAGGTACTATTGTGAAGCAAACGCCAGCTAAAGGAGAGTTTTTCGATCCAACAGGTAATGATCAAATCACATTTGATGTGTCTGAAGGTGAGACGGTAATTATGCCTGCACTTGCCCTTACTGCAGGTGGTTTAAGCTCAACATCAGCAATCAGTTACCTCAATCAGTTGCAAAGTCTTGGTGTACCTAAATCAAATATTACCTTTGTTGATGCAAGTACAGCTAGCGAAGTTTCAAGTTCTAACCTTAATGGTTATTACGTAACACAAACCAGCCCTGAGTCAGGAAAAGAATTTAATCCGTCAAACACAAAAATTACCTTGACAGTGGCGAAAGCTAACAATAGTAATACAGGTGGCAATCAAACGTCAGAGACAACAACTGAAACAACACCGGAAACAACAACACCAGAGACGACTCCAGAAACAACACCGGAGACTTCACCAGAACAAGGTAAAGACTCTTCCAACCAGGAAAAAGATTCTTCCTCAAACAATGGAAACACGAACAACACAACGGAACAATCGTCTTAACACAAAAAACTTCCAGGAATTTCTGGAAGTTTTTCTTTTTATTTGTTTAAATAAAAAAACTGTCCAAAGACAGTTTTTTCTGAGTCTTAACGACGAAGACCAAGTGAAGCGATAAGCTCACGGTAACGTTGAACATCTTTTTCACGAAGGTAAGCAAGAAGGTTACGACGGTGACCGATTTTTTTCATCAATCCACGGTAAGTAGCGTGGTCTTTTTTGTGTGATTTAATGTGGTCGTTAAGGTGGTTGATTTCCCAAGTCAAAACAGCGATTTGAACTTCAGGTAAACCAGTATCGCCCTCAGTACGTGCGTATTGCTTGATGATTTCTTGTTTTTTTTCTTTTGAGATTGCCATGAGTTTTTCTCCTTTTTATTTAGTGCTCATACTGAGTAGAGCGCAGGCAAAGCGCAAAACCAAGAATGAGTTGTAAAAAACTACCTACTTATCTTACACTATTTTTATATTTTTTACAAGCTTATGAGGTAACAAAAGCGGTTTTAGTTTAAGGTGTTCTCTTTTTCAATCGTTGCAGTGATTGCATCAATTACTGTAGCTACAAAATGATTTTGTTCTAAAGAAACAACACCAGCAACGGTGGTTCCACCAGGACTTGAAACTTTATCGACTAAAGTCCAAGGGCCCTCTCCGGATTCCAAAATCATTTGAGCAGATGCTGCAACGGTTTCTGCAACGATTTTTGTAGCCTGATCTTTAGGAATACCATGAAGAACACCAGCTCGGCTTAAGGCGTCAACGAACATATAGATATATGCAGGACTTGAACCAGCAATAGCGGTAAATGTAGAAAAGTCCTTTTCAGCAACTTCATGAACAGTACCGATTGAAGAGAAAATTTCTTGAGTCAACTGGTAGATGTCTGAACTTACATATTCGTTACGTACGATAGCAGAAGTTGACTTTTGAATTTGTGCATTAATGTTTGGCATTACGCGGATGATTGGGAAGTCATATGTTTTAGACATATCTGATAATGCTTCTAAATCAAAACCAGCTGCGATTGAAATAAGAGTTTTATCTTTCGTAAAGAGAGGGGAAATCTCTTCCATAATGTCAGGCAAAATTTGAGGTTTAACAGCCATAACGATAAGATCAGATTGTTCAACGAGCTGACCATGTGAGTGACTCGCAAATACACCTAAGTTATCAGCTTGATCTTTTGTTTTTCTCAAATCACGCCCTGAAATAAGTACGCGGACATTTGACTTATCAAGTCCAGTAATGATAGCAGATGCCATCTTACCGACACCTATAAAACCAATTGTTTTCATTTTATCTCCATTTTCTTTATAGTAGGACTTCCTTCATTTTAGCATATATTTTAGCATATTTATAGAAACAAAGACAATAATTAGAAATACTCTTAGAGTGTGATATAATTAATGTATATTCTATTAGAAATTTAATAAGTTTTGGAGGCCATATAAAATGGAAAAATATGCAATTATACTCGCAGCTGGAAAAGGGACGCGAATGAAATCTTCTTTACCGAAAGTTCTTCATAATGTGGCTGGGAAAACAATGTTAGGTCACGTTTTACAAAGTGTCAATCAAGTCGATATGGCAAAACGTATTGTGATTGTTGGGCATGAAGCGGACAAAGTTATTGAAACTCTTCCTAAAGGGACGAACTTTGTGAAACAAGACGAGCAGTTGGGGACAGGACATGCAGTTCGTATTGCCTCAGATTTACTTGAAAATGAAGAAGGCGCAACATTGGTTATTGCGGGTGATACTCCATTAATTACAGGCGAAACTTTAGAACAATTGTTTGAGTATCATGTAGCCCAAAAAGCCACAGCAACTATTTTAACAGCTCTTGCACCAAACCCAACAGGCTATGGACGTATTATCCGTGATGCAGAGAACTGTGTGGAAAAAATTGTGGAGCAAAAAGATGCTTCTGAAGAAGAACAAGCTATTCAAGAAATTAATACAGGCACTTATATTTTTGATAACAAAGCTTTATTCGCAGCACTTGAAAATCTCACAACAGATAATGCACAAGGTGAGTACTACTTGACAGATGTTATCGAAATTTTCAAAAAACAAGGGGACAATGTTACAGCTCATATCTTAGAAGATTTTGATGAAAGTCTTGGTGTAAACGATCGTGTAGCGTTAGCACAAGCAGAAAAAATTATGCGTCGTCGTATCAACCACCAACATATGGTCAATGGTGTAACACTTATTGATCCTGAAACAACCTATATTGATGCAGATATCGAAATCGGTGAAGAAACAATCATTGAACCAAATGTCCAAATTATGGGTAATACCGTTATTGGCAAGAAAACTTTGATTACAAGTGGAAGCCGCATTGAGGATTCAGAAATTCATTCTCATTGTGAAATTCGTTCGTCATGGATTGAAAGCAGTAAAATGAACATCATGAGTAATGTTGGACCATATGCTCACTTGCGCCCAGGAACGGTTCTCAGCGAAAAAGTTCATGTGGGTAACTTTGTTGAAATCAAAGGATCAACACTCGGTAAAGGAACAAAAGCCGGTCACCTCACTTACATTGGTAACGCAACAGTTGGTGAAAAAGTAAACTTCGGTGCTGGAACAATCACTGTAAATTATGATGGACAAAATAAATACAATACGGAAATTGATGATTTTGCCTTTATTGGTTCCAACTCAACATTAGTTGCGCCACTTCGGGTAGGAAAAAACGCCCTAACTGCTGCAGGATCAACAATTACTAAAGATGTTGCACCAGAAAGTATCGCAATCGGGCGTTCACGTCAAGTTGAAAAATCAGGTGCAGCACGTCGCTTGCCGCATTTTCGTGGTGAGTAAAACATAAGAAAATAAAGATAACGGAGATAAACATGCGAGAATTTGACGAGAAAAAGTTTGAAGAACCCACTTTGTCTCGTGAGCAAATTTTTCACGGACAAATTTTTCGAGTGGTGAAGGATTTAGTAAGCCTTCCAGATGATACAATGGCAACGAGAGAGTTGGTTTTTCATAATGGCGGCGTTGCTGTTGCACCAATAATTGAGGATAAGCTTGTATTGGTAGGGCAATATCGTAAAGCATTTGAAAAATTTATTTATGAAGTACCTGCCGGAAAACTTGAAGCTGATGAGCTGGATGATCCGAAAGCAGCTGCTTTACGTGAATTAGAAGAGGAAACGGGCTATACAGCAGAACAACTTGTCGAAATTACGAGCTTTTATGGTACACCTGGTTTTTCATCTGAAAAAACATATCTTTATTTCCCTATTGGACTCACGAAGGTTGAAAACCCTCGTCCCAAGGACGAAGGAGAATTTCTTGAGATGATTGAAGTGACACTCTCAGAAGCTAAGACGATGATTGAAGAAGGTCAAATTTGTGATGCTAAGACAATCATGTCTGTTTGGTACTGGGAACTAAAAAATCTGAAAACACAAGGAGATTTAGATGCCTAAACCACTTTTAACAGATGATATCATCGAGGATGCAGAGCGAAAAAGAAAACGTTTGGAGAGAATTCTCAAAGAAGAGTTAGAGCAAGACCGAGAAATTTCAGAGAAGTATGATAAGCTTGAACGTGATTTATCTAAAAATGCTGTGTATAAAAGTCGTCGCATTGAAAATGCCAAGCAGAAAAAACGAAGTAGCCGTGTAAACAAATGGCTTCTTATTACGTCTCTTGTTGTAATTGGGATAGGAATTTTATTTTTCTGGTATTACTTCTAAATGATATCCATGCCTCACATATATGTGGGGTTTTATTTTAAACTTTTATACTATATAATGTATTTACCACAATGAAAGAAAAAGGAGAATAAAAAATGAAATTAGGAATTATTTGTGCAATGGAGGAAGAACTACGTACTCTTGTAGAAAATCTTGATCAAGCAAGTAAGATTACACGACACGGTTATGTTTTTCATACAGGATTAATAGGTCGTCACGAAGTTGTATTAGTTCAATCAGGAATAGGTAAAGTGATGTCTGCGATGGCAGTGACTTTGCTAGTTGAAGTTTTCTCCGTTGATGGGATTATTAATACAGGTTCTGCAGGGGCCGTCAATCATGAATTAAAAATTGGTGATGTTGTTGTTGCAGATAGATTGGCTTATCATGATGTAGACGTTACAGCCTTTGGTTATGCCTTTGGTCAAATGGCGCAACAACCACTTTATTTTGAGAGCAGTAAATATTTTGTTTCAGAACTGAAAAAAGCGATTGAGAATCCTGTTGTCGGTTTGATTACAAGCTCTGATAGCTTTATTTCTAGCGACAGCCGTATAGCTGAAATCAAAAACCACTTTCCAGATGTTTTGGCTGTTGAAATGGAAGGGGCTTCTATTGCGCAAGCAGCAACAGCATTAAAGAAACCTTTTGTTATTATTCGTGCAATGTCAGATACAGCGAGCCATGACGCAAATGTGAAATTTGATGAATTTATTATTGAAGCTGGTCGCAAATCTGCCCAAACATTAATGAATTTTCTGAACAATATGGAATAAACGATAATTAGCTGACTTTTTCACCAGAAAAAGTTATAATAATAAAATCAATACATGGAAGTGGAGAAGAATGAAATGACAATTACTCAAGATTTCACACAAAAACTTTATGATAACTTTGCGGAAAACCCTAAATTTCGTGCTGTAGAGAATGCAGTGACGAAAAATGGGCTCCTGAATGCTTTGGAAGTTCGTAGCTCACATGCCAACAATATTGCAGAGTTTTCCATCGACCTTACAAAGGACAAAGTAACGAATCAAAAGCAATCGGGGCGTTGTTGGATGTTTGCTGCTCTGAATACTTTCCGTCATAAAATGATTGGACAATTTAAGTTAGAAAACTTTGAACTATCACAGGCTTACACTTTCTTTTGGGATAAATACGAGAAGTCAAATTGGTTTATGGAACAAATCATTAACCATGTGGATATGGACGATCGTCGTTTGAAATTTTTGCTCCAAACGCCACAGCAGGACGGTGGGCAATGGGACATGGTTGTTGCACTTTTTGAAAAATACGGTGTCGTTCCTAAAGATATTTATCCTGAATCAGCAGCTTCTTCTAATTCACGTGAACTCAACCAATATTTAGACAAGTTGTTGCGCCAAGATGCTCAATTATTGAGAGAAGCACTGGCAAATGGTGAAGATGTACAAGTTCTTAAAGAAAATTTGTTACAAGAAATTTTTAACTTTTTAGCAGCAACTCTTGGACTTCCTCCGCAACATTTTGAGTATGCATTCCGTGACAAAGAAAACACATTAGAAAAATTCTCAGGCACAGCCCAAGAATTTTATGCTCAATATGTGGATATCAAACTTGATGACTATGTTTCAGTCATTAATGCACCAACAGAAGATAAACCTTACAACAAATCATACACGGTTGAATTTCTGGGAAATGTCGTTGGAGCTCGTGATGTTAAGCACTTGAATCTTGACATGGATCGTTTCAAAAAACTCGCAATTGCACAAATGCAAGCAGGCGAAACAGTTTGGTTTGGTTGCGATGTTGGACAAGTTTCAAACCGTAAAGATGGTTTGTTGACTCTTGATGCATATGATTTTGAGACATCACTTGATATTCACTTTACACAGGATAAGGCCTCACGTTTAGATTATGCGGAATCTTTAATGACACATGCTATGGTTTTAACAGGTGTAGATTTGGACGAAGATGGAGCACCTACGAAATGGAAAGTGGAAAACTCTTGGGGTAAAGATGTTGGTAAGGAAGGGTATTTTGTGGCCTCTGATGCTTGGATGGATGAATATACCTACCAAATCGTAGTACGCAAAGATTTGCTCACTCCTGAAGAACTTGCAGCCTACAATGCTGAACCTCAGATCCTCTTACCTTGGGATCCTATGGGAGCTTTGGCTTAAAATAAGAGAAGATGTCCCATATGGACATCTTTTTTGCTATAATAATATTATGGAAAATACGGATATCATATACGGCTTACATGCTGTAACAGAGTCACTCAATGCAGGAGTAGTCAATAAACTCTATGTCGAGGAAAAATTACGGGGTAAGAACGTTGAAAAAATCAAGGAACTTGCGCGTGAAAAAAAAGTAAACATCTCTTGGACACCAAAAACTGAGTTAAATAAAATATCAGAAAATGGTGTACACCAAGGTTTTGTTGCACGTGTGGCAGAATTTGCTTACGCAGAGTTAGCGACGATTTTAGCGCAAATTTCAAACAAAGAAGCAGCAACAATTTTAATTTTGGATGAGTTGACAGATCCTCATAATTTAGGCTCGATTGCTCGAACTGCTGATGCTACAGGAGTGGATGCTATCATCATTCCGAAACACCGCTCAGTAGGGATTACACCAATCGCGGTAAAAGCAAGTACAGGGGCGCTTCAGCATGTACCTGTAGTACGTGTCACAAACCTTTCTCAAACGCTAGATAAATTAAAAGAAGCTGGTTTTTGGACTTTTGGAACCGACATGGATGGTACAACTTATTCCAAATGGAATACTTCAGGAAAAGTTGCATTGGTAATTGGTAATGAAGGAAAAGGTATTGGCCAAAATCTTAAGAAACAAGTGGATGAAATGATTACGATTCCTATGGTTGGTCATGTTCAAAGTTTGAATGCAAGTGTTGCTGCTAGTATTTTGATGTACGAAATTTTTAGAAATAAAATGTAAGGGGAAAAAAGATGACTTTTCGCATTGTTACTGATTCAACAGCGGATTTGAGTGAAGATTATTTGCAAAAGTACGACATAGAGGTATTAGGAATGACGGTTACTATTGGCGATCAGACCTTTCCAACGATTGGTGAAAATAGCCTGAGTAACGAACACCTTCTCCGTGAAATTAAAGCAGGTAAAACTGTTCAGACATCACAGATTAACTCTGGCCAATTCTCTGAGTTGTTTAAAAAATTTATAAGCCAAAATCCAGAAGAAGAAATTGTATATCTGGCTTTTTCATCCGGACTATCAGGGACTTATCAATCTGCCGTTATCGCTCGTGAAATGGTCTTAGAAGAATATCCACAAGCTAAAATTACGGTGGTGGACACCTTGGCTGCAGCTTCGGGAGAAGGTTTCTTGGTTCAAGAAATGGTAGAGCTACGAGAATCTGGGAAGAGCTTGACAGAAGCACTTCTAATTTTTGAGGAGCTTATTTTACGACTTAAAAGTCTTTTTATGGTTGACGATTTGAATCACCTTGCACGAGGAGGCCGTATTCCCAAAGCTGTTGCTATGGTTGGGACGATGGCTAACATTAAACCTCTCCTTACAGTGGATTCAGAAGGCAAGTTGACACAACTGACCAAAGTACGTGGCAAGAAGAAGGCTATTAAAAGTTTAGTTGACATGACACTTGAAGAGATGGATCCAGATTATTCACGTGTAATTGTAGCTTATTCAGGTAGTGAGGCAACTGCTCAAGAAGTGAAAGAACTTTTCTTAGCACAACATGTTGACAAGGTTGACATTCGTCCTTTGAGCCCAACGATTGTCACTCATACAGGTTCTGGTACTTTGGCGATTTTTTCAATTGCTAAAAAAAATAGGAATTAATATAAAAAATCACAGTTGAACTCTTGTTTTACTGTGATTTTGTGTTAAAATATAGAGTGAGTGTAAACTCGATAAATTGAAAATATGAATTGTGATATGTGAGGAAAGGGGTCGCTTTTATGCTAAAAAGTGGACTTTATACGGGCGTTGACATCGGTACGAATACTATCAAAGTGTTGGTTGCAGAGTACGTCTCAGATGAAATGAATATAATTGGCGTTGGAAATGCAAAATCTGACGGCTTAAAAAATGGAATTATTGTAGATATTGAGAAGGTGGCAACAGCTTTACGTAAGGCTGTTAATGCTGCTGAAGAACGTGCAGGGATTACGATTGACAAAATTAATGTCAGTATTCCTGCCAATCAACTCGAGATGGAAAATTGCCAAGGCATGGTTCCAATTATCGGGACTTCAAAAGAAATTACAGAAGATGATGTAATGCAAACTGTGCAAAATGCATTGATGCGTGGTGTAGTACCTGAACGTGAAATAATCTCTGTAGAGACAACTGAGTTTACAGTTGATGATTTTACAGGAATTTCTGATCCTCGTGGGATGTTTGGTGTACGTTTAGGTATGCGTGGTATTATTTACACAGGTCCAAAAACATTAGTACATAACATTCGTAAAGTTGTGGAACGTGCTGGATTGATTGTAGATAACCTTGTAATTGCTCCACTTGCCATGAGTCACTATGTTCTTTCAGAAGGAGAACGTGAGTTTGGTACAGTAATGATTGATCTTGGCGCAGGCCAAACAACAGTTTCAGCTGTTCGTGATCAACAATTGAAATTCGCACATACAAGCCCAGAAGGTGGTGATTATGTGACACGTGATATCTCTACGGTTCTCAATACTTCATTGAGTGAAGCAGAAGATTTGAAACTGAACTATGGTGAAGCAAGTACAGAACGCGCCAGTCAAGAAGAGTATTTCCCGGTTGACGTCGTTGGTCAAGCAGACCCAGAAGAAATCACAGAATATTATCTTTCACAAATCATTGAGGCACGCTTAACACAGATTTTTAGCCGTGTGAAATCAGATTTGGAGAACACACGTTCATTGGACTACCCTGGTGGTATTGTGGTACTTGGTGGAGCTGCGGCAATGCCTGGTACAGTGAATCTTGCAACAAAAGTAATTGGCATGAACGCGCGTCTCTTCGTACCAAGCGAAATGGGCTTGCGTAATCCAGCTTTTGCTCAAGTAATCAGTGTTGTGAACTACGTTGGTGAACGCACAGATATTGATCGACTTGTATCACAAGCCATCGCTTCTGATAGCACATATGTTGCCCCTGTTGCACAGTACGAAGAACCTGTTCTTCAAACAACAGATACAATGGATTATGAAGAAAATAACTTCTATCCAACAGAAGCTCCAGCTCGTCCAGTTGCTCAACCAGCAGCTGAACCTGAAGAAGAAAAAGAAGGTGTTGTGGATCGTATGCGCAACATGTTCTCAAACCTTTTTGACTAAAACGACTTAATAACGGAGAAATAAAAACATGGAATTTTCATTTGATACAGAAATCGCTCAAGGCGCTGTAATTAAAGTTATCGGTGTTGGTGGCGGCGGTGGTAACGCAGTTAACCGCATGATTGAAGAAGGCGTTTCTGGCGTTGACTTTATCGTAGCTAATACAGATGTACAAGCTTTGCGCAGTTCAAAAGCAGATACAGTAATCCAGCTTGGCCCTAAGTTGACCCGCGGACTTGGTGCAGGTGCACAACCTGAAGTTGGTCGTCGCGCAGCAGAAGAATCAGCAGAAACAATTGCTCAATCTTTTGAAGGTGCAGATATGGTCTTCATCACTGCAGGTATGGGTGGTGGAACAGGAACAGGTGCTGCTCCCGTAATCGCTCAAATTGCAAAAGAAATTGGTGCTTTGACAGTTGCAGTTGTCACTCGTCCATTTGGTTTTGAAGGTTCGAAACGTAGCTACTTCGCAACTGAAGGTATTGAAGACCTTCGTGCAAATGTAGACACATTACTAATCATTTCAAACAACAACTTGCTTGAAATCGTTGATAAGAAGACACCTTTGACAGAAGCCTTGCGTGAAGCAGACAATGTTCTCCGCCAAGGTGTCCAAGGCGTTACGGACTTGATAACAAACCCTGGTATGATTAACCTTGACTTTGCTGACGTGAAAACAGTTATGGCGAATAAAGGGGATGCTCTTATGGGAATCGGCGTTGCAACTGGGGAAGATCGTGTCATTGAAGCAACACGTAAAGCGATTTACTTACCATTGCTTGAAACAACGATTGAGGGTGCTGAAAATGTCCTCCTTAATGTTACAGGTGGTATGGACATGAGCCTTATTGAAGCACAAGATGCTTCAGAAATTGTTATTCAAGCTGCAGGTAATGATGTGAACATCTTATTGGGAACATCTATCGATGATTCACTTAGTGATGAAATTCGTGTTACTGTTGTAGCAACAGGTGTGTCACAAGATGCAACTGAGGAATACTTGGGAACATCTACAACACCAGTTGTAGAAGAACCACGTCGCCAACCTAATTTTCAACACACTTCGATGAAACAAGCGTCAGTGCCAACTTCACGTCCAGCACAGGCTTCAAAACCTTCACAAGTACAACAAGCTCCTGCACAAAAATCAGGATCTGCTTTTGGTGATTGGGATCTTCGTCGCGACGCTTCACCACGTCAAAACGGAAACCAAAACCGTGAAAACTCATCAAATGTTACAAGCTTCTCAGGTATCCCATCAACAGATGAAGATATCGATACTCCACCATTTTTCCGTAAATAATGAGTATAGCAGAAAATGTTGAAAATATTTTGAACAAGGTAGATGTAGCAAAAGCTGCATCTTCTTATTCAAATCAAGACGTTCAGGTGATTGCTGTAACCAAATATGTTGAGGCTGAAAAAGCCGCACAAGTAGTTGAAGCAGGTATTCATCATTTAGCAGAAAATCGTACAGATTTATTTCTTGAAAAATATAAGGCTCTTGAAAATAAAGATATCACTTGGCATCTTATTGGCAATTTGCAACGTCGTAAAGTAAAAGATGTCATTAATTTAGTGGATTACTTTCATGCTTTAGATTCAGTCAAACTTGCCAAAGAAATTGAAAAACGTGCGGAACATCCGATAAAGTGTTTCCTCGAAGTCAATATCTCAGGTGAAGAGACAAAACATGGATTTGCGCCAGAAGACATAGATCAAGCTTTAGCAGAAATTTCACAGTTAGATAATGTGGAAATTGTGGGCTTGATGACGATGGCGCCGATTGATGCTGATAATGAGCAGTTGGATAACATTTTCGCTTCGATGAAGCAATTGCAAATCGAAATCGCGGCTAAAGGAATTACTAATATTCCTTGTACTGAATTGAGTATGGGAATGAGCCGTGATTATACAAGAGCAATTCAACAAGGAGCGACCTTTGTTCGAATTGGTACAGCATTTTTTGAATAAAATTTGTATAGAATCTTAAGCATTGAAAACGGAGGGAAGTATGGCCTTAAAAGATCAATTTGATAAATTAAAAAAATTTTTCGAAGAGGACGACGATGAGTATGATGAACCCGTTGTAGCGGCACAAAAGCCACAAGCACAACCGCAAAAGTCTTCAACAGTAAATACAGAAAAGAGTCCTGTAGGTGCGAACCGTCCGGTTCAACCCCAAAGACAAGCGCAAGCAAAATCAACTGCTAAACGCCCAGTACCCTTTTCTTCCACAACTAATAACACTAAAACAACAGAGAAAAAAGTTCAAAAACCTATGATGAATCAAGCCACAACAAATGCAGGACAAGTTATTGCCATCAAAGAGCCACGTGCCTATTCTGATATTATGGAATCTGCGCGTATCGTTAAAAATGGAGAGTCAGTTTTGGTTAACTTCAAATTTATGCCAGATAACCAAGCACGACGCTCAATTGATTTTTTGACTGGTGTTGTATTTACACTTGATGGTGATGTTCAAAATGTTGGCGGACAAATTTTCTTACTCACACCGGCGAATATCACAGTTGATGCTTCCCAAGAATTAAGTATCTTGGCAGGGCAAAACTTTGAAAACTTCGATATTTAATAAACTATGATTATATATATTTTAATTCGACTAATTGGTCTTTATACTTGGGTTTTGGTAGCTTATGCTTTGATGAGCTGGATTCCGAGCCTTTATGATACAGCTGTAGGGCGGTTTATCGTCAAAATTTCGAGACCTTATTTGAGCTTGTTTGAAGGTATACCTTTACGTTTTGCAGGGTTAGATTTTACAATCGTGCTAGGTGTGATTGCTTTGCAAGTTATTCAACAACTTCTTTTACGCTTCTTATGAGTTATGAAAATATATATCAACACTTTCATCCTGATGAAAAGCAATTTATTGATCGCGTCTTAGACTGGATGGATCGTGTGGAAAACAATTATTCTGTAGTTACTACTTATTTTCTAAATCCTAGAGAAGTTGAAATTCTCGAGTCTTTAGCAAATAAGCGGGAACTTCAGATTTTTTCTACTCAAGATATTGCCCAGACCGAACTAACTAAGATTATTATAGCCCCTGAATTTTATCAATTAGATGAATCTGATTTTGATTTAGCACTGTTAGAAATTTCCTATGCCAAGAAATTTTATCAACTTAAGCATTCCCAGATTTTGGGAAGTTTCTTAGGACAAACGGGAATCCGTCGTTCAGAAATTGGAGATATTGTTTTAAACGAGGGAAGAGCACAAGTGTTTGTTTCTAAACATCTTCTTGAAATCTTTCAGAATAATATCGAAAAAATTGGTCCTGCCCCAGTGAAATTTGTGGAAAAAACATTGGAGGAATTGATAAAAACAGAAGACAACTCTGTTATAAAAGTTATCTTAGTTTCGAGTTTACGCATTGATAAGATTATTGCAAGCACTTTCGAGATTTCTCGCAATCTAGCTGTAAATATGTTACAATTAAGAAAGGTAAAATTAAACTACCTTGAAATTGAAAAGAAAGATTTTCCTGTTGAACAAGGAGATTTAATCAGTGTTCGTGGTCTAGGTCGCATTAAAGTATTAAAGATATTAGGTGAGACCAAAAAAGGTAAACAGAAAATCGAATGTGAAATTACTAAGAATCATAAGAAAAAATAGAGTCTCTTGGGAGATTGGAGGTACTTATGGCATTAAACAGTTTAGATGTTCAAAATAAAACATTTAACACACAGATGCGTGGTTACAATAAACATGAAATTGAAGAGTTTTTAGATATCGTTGTTCGTGACTACGATGAATTTGCACAAAAAATTAAAGATCAAGATCGCGAGCTCAAGGACTTACGTGAACGCGTAAAATACTTTGATGATATGAAAGATTCCTTGAATAAGTCAATTGTAGTAGCACAAGATGCAGCAGACAATTTACGTGTTCAAGCACAAAGCGAGTCAAACAGTATTATTGCTGAAGCAAGCCAAAAAGGTCAACTCATTATTGAAGCCGCTAAAAAAGAAGCGGGAACAATCCTCAATCAAGCTTCTGATGATGCGCGTCGCTTGGTCCGTGATACAGATGATTTGAAACGTAAAATGCGTCTTTATCACCAACGTATGACTTCAATCATTGAAGCACAGTTGGCAAGTATTCATTCAGAGGATTGGCAAGATACTTTGGAAACAACCTCTTCACATATCACAAATCCTGAAGAAAAGCTCCAAGAAATTGTGGATATGCAATTAAGCGGAACATCTTTGACAGGAACCAAAGGTCAGGGTGGAGCAAGTGTTGAAACTGCTGAGCACGATAAAGAGCCAGAAAAAGCAGCTGAAGTGGAAGAAACAGAAGTGCCACAAACCGTAAAAGAAGTCTTGGCTCCTGCTCTGGAAGAAGAAACTGAAAAAATACCCTCTAAAGAAGGCGAAGCTCCAAAAATTGCAGAAACTGAAAAAAATGAAGAAGCAACTTATCCAGTTTTTCCAGAGATGCAAACAGAAGTTCCAGATGTAGAAAAACCTGAACAAAAATAATCTAATTTTAGGACATGAAAAGAAAAATATATTTACAGCAAGTGAGTGTTGATGAAAGTCTCATATTCCCTGTTTTTCGGCTTATCACCTAAATTATTCTAAGCCCAACTCGAGTAAGTTTAGACGTTGTACACGTTACGTACATTGAGTTCTCACTTTTTGTGAGAAAAATTAAGGTGGTACCACGGTCTTTCGTCCTTTTGCGAAAGACCGTTTTTTATTATCATTCTTTCCGCTTTAGCGGATTAGAATGATAATACGCAGGGAGCGAAGCGAGTTGTGAACCAAGAAACTTTCTTTCCGCTTTAGCGGATTAGAATGATAATACGCAAGGAGCTAATGATTAAGAGCTACTGGTAAATAAATAGAGTTTAAAAGGAAGGTAAAAAAATTATGAAAATTAAAGATACTTTGAATTTAGGGAAAACGGCTTTCCCGATGCGTGCAGGACTGCCAAACAAAGAATCAGCTTGGCAAAAAGGCTGGGAAGAAGCAAAGCTTTATGAAGCACGTCAAGAACTGAACGAAGGTAAGCCATCATTTATGTTGCACGATGGACCTCCGTATGCTAATGGGAATATCCACGTCGGACATGCCTTGAACAAAATTTCAAAAGATATTATTGTACGTTATAAATCCATGTCTGGTTTCCGTGCGCCATATGTTCCAGGATGGGATACTCATGGTTTACCTATCGAACAACAACTTTCAAAAGCGGGCATGAACCGTAAAGAAATGGACATGTTAGACTATCTTGAGGAGTGTCGCAAATATGCGCTCAAGCAAGTAGATATGCAACGTTCAGACTTTAAGTCTTTAGGAGTTTTAGCAGATTGGGAACGTCCATATATGACACTTCTCCCAGAATATGAAGCGGCACAAATTCGTGTCTTCGGTAAAATGGCGGAAAAAGGCTATATCTATAAAGGTCAAAAACCAATTTACTGGTCTCCTTCATCAGAAAGTTCATTGGCAGAAGCGGAAATTGAATACCAAGATGTCCGTTCTGCTTCAATCTTTGTAGCTTTCAAAGCAAAAGATGTTAAGGGCTTGTTACCAGAAGATGTAGAATTTGTTATCTGGACAACAACGCCTTGGACATTGCCAGCAAACATGGGGATTTTTGTACATCCAGACTATGAATATTCCGTAGTAGAAGTCGAAAAACGTAAATTTGTTGTTGCTTCAGAAATGCTCAATAAGGTAGCAGAAACTTTAGAGTGGGAAAACCCAACTGTTCTGCAAACACTTAAAGGCTCTGAAATGGATATGATGACAGCTGACCATCCATTTTATGATCGCGAATCATTGATTATGAATGGGGACTATGTCACACTTGAGTCTGGTACAGGTCTTGTTCATAGTGCACCTGGTCATGGTGAAGATGACTACTTCTTTAGTCGTAAGTATAAACTTGAAGTATTATCACCTGTAGATAACCGTGGATACTATACAGATGAAGCTCCTGGTTTAGAAGGTATCTTCTACGATGAAGGAAACAAAATTGTAAGTAAATGGTTAGAAGAAAAAG
Organism: Lactococcus formosensis; assembly: GCF_037892375.1. Taxonomy (NCBI): domain Bacteria; kingdom Bacillati; phylum Bacillota; class Bacilli; order Lactobacillales; family Streptococcaceae; genus Lactococcus; species Lactococcus formosensis. The sequence continues at coordinate 1,082,929 of NZ_CP141721.1, forward strand.
GAGCTCTACTGAAGCTTGATTTCTTTACGCACAGTTACCCACATGATTGGCGTACAAAGAAACCTGTTATTTTCCGTGCGACACCACAATGGTTTGCATCGATTGATGATTTCCGTGAAAATATCCTACGTGAGATTGAACAAGTGGATTGGATTATTCCATGGGGGAAAACACGTCTTTATAATATGGTTCGTGACCGTGGAGATTGGGTCATTTCTCGTCAACGTGCTTGGGGTGTTCCACTGCCAATCTTCTATGCAGAAAATGGTGAGGCTATTATTACACCAGAAACAACAGAACATGTTGCTCAACTTTTTGCTGAGCACGGTTCAAAAGTATGGGTTGAACGCGAAGCTAAAGATTTGTTGCCAGAGGGCTTCACTCATCCTGGGTCGCCAAACGGTGAATTCACAAAAGAAAAAGACATCATGGACGTCTGGTTTGATTCAGGTTCATCATGGAATGGTGTTCTGAACGAACGTGATTACTTGTCTTATCCTGCAGATCTCTATCTTGAAGGTTCAGACCAATATCGTGGATGGTTTAATTCATCAATCACAACATCAGTTGCTGTTAACGGCATTTCGCCATATAAAGCAGTTCTGTCACAAGGTTTTGTTCTTGATGGAAAAGGACGTAAGATGTCTAAATCTATCGGTAATACGATCTTGCCTTCAGATGTGACAGGGAAATTAGGGGCAGATATTCTTCGTCTTTGGGTAGCTTCTGTGGATACTGAAGCCGATGTTCGTGTTTCGATGGAGATCCTTAATCAAGTTTCAGAAGTCTATCGTAAAATCCGTAACACGATGCGCTTCTTGATTGCAAATACTACAGATTTTGATAAGAATGTACATGCTGTTTCATATGAAAACTTGCGCAGTGTTGATAAATACATGCTTGTCAAGTTCAATACATTGGTAAAATCAGTACGTGAAGCCTATGACTCATACAACTTCATGAGTGTTTACAAGCAAGTGATTAACTTCTTGACCAATGATTTGTCTGCTTTCTATCTCGATTTTGCTAAGGATGTTGTTTATATTGAAGCAGCAGCTTCTGCTGATCGTCGTTCAATGCAAACCGTAATGTATACAATGCTTGCAGATTTGACGAAACTTTTAGTTCCGATCCTCCCACACACAGCAGAAGAAATTTGGTCATATCTTGAAGCAGAGACGGAAGAGTTTGCTTATCTTGCTGAAATGCCGGAAGTTAAAGATTTTACTGGGGCAGAAGAATTACTTGGTGAATGGGAAGCTTTCCTTGAATTCCGAAATAAAGTACTCAAAGCACTTGAAGAAGCACGTGAAGCAAAACTCATCGGTAAATCACTAGAAGCAAAAGTTACTGTTTATCCGAATGAAGTAGTTTCAAGCCTTCTTGTAAGCCTTGATGAAAATGTTGCGCAACTTCTTATTGTTTCAGAGTTCACTGTATCAAATGAAGCAGTACCAGAAACAGCTGTTAAATTTGACGATGTAGCTATTCTTGTAGAGCAAGCAGCTGGTCAAGTATGTGACCGTTGTCGCCGTACAGATGTTACAGTTGGAACAGATGAAAATGAACATCTACATGCCCTTTGCTCAAGCTGTGCTACAATTGTAAAAAATGAATTTCCTCAAGTATTAACTGAAGGATTTGAATAAGATAAAAAGCTTGGCTCGCCAAGCTTTTTATAATATAAAAAACTGCTTCAAGCAGTTTTTAAAATGCAGATAGTGCCATAGCTAAGGAGCTAAAGACAATGAGTAGAAGCATTGCAACGACAACAACCATTGTCACTTTTTGAAAAGTCGATTTTTGTTTCTTTTTGTAAGCCATAGTTTCCTCGTTATTTATTATTCTCAATTCTATTCTAGCAGTAAATCAGTAAAATGTCACACTATTTACCAGAGTCTGCTTTTTCGGATTTTGAAGTATCTTTTGGTTCTAAGAATTTTGCAAATGGATCTTCTTGTTTATCAGATTTTTTTATTACTTTATCAGTATCTAAATCCCCAGTTGAGACACCTAAATCATCCATCATTTTATCGAAATCATCACGTTTTCTAAAAGTTAATCCCATATCGACATTACTCCTTATCATTTTTTATATATTTTACTACGAAAAGCCAAAAAAAGCCAGATAAATAGCAATAAAGTTTGCAATTACAGCGAAAATCCAGTATAATGTTAAGGAACGGTAGTTTGTGTAATGGCACTGCTACCTATAAAAAATATATTTTTTCTCAAAGGAGACATTTTAAAATGGCTAAAGAAGTTTACGACCGTAGCAAACCGCACGTAAATATTGGTACTATCGGACACGTTGACCATGGTAAAACTACCCTCTCAGCTGCAATCTCTAAAGTATTGTCTGACAAAGGTTACTCTAAAGCGACTGATTTCGCAGCTATCGATGCTGCACCTGAAGAACGCGAACGTGGTATCACTATCAACACTGCTCATATCGAGTACGAAACTGATAAACGTCACTATGCCCACATCGACGCTCCAGGTCACGCGGACTACGTTAAAAACATGATCACTGGTGCTGCCCAAATGGACGGTGCGATCCTCGTTGTTGCTGCAACTGACGGACCAATGCCACAAACACGTGAACACATCTTGCTTTCACGTCAAGTTGGTGTTAAATACCTCATCGTATTCCTTAACAAAGCTGACCTCGTTGATGACGAAGAACTTATGGAACTTGTTGAAATGGAAGTTCGTGACCTCTTGTCAGAATACGACTTCCCAGGTGACGATACTCCAGTAATCGCTGGTTCAGCTCTTGGTGCTTTGAACGGTGAACCTCAATGGGTTGCTAAAGTTGAAGAACTTATGGATATCGTTGACGAATACATCCCAACTCCAGAACGTGACACTGACAAACCATTGTTGCTTCCAGTCGAAGACGTATTCTCAATCACTGGTCGTGGTACAGTTGCTTCAGGTCGTATCGAACGTGGTACTGTTAAAGTCAACGACGAAATCGAAATCGTTGGTATCAAAGAAGACACTAAAAAAGCTGTTGTTACTGGTATCGAAATGTTCCGTAAAACACTTGAAGAAGGTCTTGCCGGCGATAACGTTGGTGTACTTCTCCGTGGTGTTCAACGTGATGAAATCGAACGTGGTCAAGTTATCGCTAAACCAGGTTCAATCACTCCACACACTAAATTTGAAGGTGAAGTTTACGTATTGAGCAAAGAAGAAGGCGGACGTCACACTCCATTCTTCGACAACTACCGTCCTCAATTCTACTTCCACACAACTGACGTTACTGGTTCAGTTAAACTTCCAGAAGGTACTGAAATGGTAATGCCTGGTGATAACGTTCACATCGACGTTGAACTTATCCACCCAGTTGCGATCGAACAAGGAACTACTTTCTCTATCCGTGAAGGTGGACGTACTGTTGGTTCAGGTATCGTAGCTGAAATCAAAGCATAATTCATAAAGAATTATTGAAGTAATCTTACTTCCTAAAAACCTCACAGTTTGTGAGGTTTTTTTGTAACGATTTTCTTCAAGGGTGGGAGATATAAAAAAACTCCTATTAGGATAGGGAGTTTTTTAGGCTTTGTTTTTAATAAAAATGTCACGATCAACAAAGGTATCCATTTGGAAATAAAATTTTTCTTGGATAATTTCGCTGGCATTTTTAAAGATATTCACATTGCGTAATCCTGATTTATCAGTAACTGATAGTTTAAAGCCTGTTAAATCAGGGTTAATAATAATTTTAAGGAGGAAGCCTTGACCAGAATTTGGAACTTCTTCAAGTATACGTTTAAACTCAAAGTTTCCGATATTATTTTGAGAAAAAGTTGTGTCTTTGAGTGTAAATTTTTTAACTTTTGGCGATAAGGTATAGCTGTATTTACAGCCCTCAAGTTTTTTTTCAGTAATAAAAGCCATCTTTTATAGTGCCCTTTCTTTTAGTGCATTAACAAAATTATTAATTTCTTCTTCAGTATTGAGTTCTGAAAAAGATACACGAATATTTTCTTTAAGTTTTGGTGATTGACTTCCGTACACAGCTTCGAGAACATGCGAAGGATCAACCGTTCCAGCCGTACAGGCTGAACCTGTTGAAATTGCTACACCAGCTAGATCAAGTTTTGCCAGTAATAAATCATGATTTTTTCCTGGAAAGCCGATATTCACAACATGTGGCATACTAGGACCAAATTCGTGTGTGTAGTATTCGATATCTGAAAGATTTTTAAAAAGTAAAGCTCTTAGCTTTTCAACATGTGTATAATTATCATTCATATTATCTGTAGCTATTTGTAGCGCTTTAGCCATACCCAGAAGTGAATGGAGATTTTCTGTACCTGCACGTCGCTTCTCTTCTTGCTCACCACCGTGGATGATACTGTCGAATTGTAAACCAGAACGATGATAAAGGAAGCCGACTCCTTTTGGACCATGAAATTTATGACCACTAGCTGAAAGAAAATCGATTTTTAGCTCTTCTGGATGTACAGGGATTTTCCCCATTGTTTGTACTGAATCAACATGAAAAACAGCTTGGTGATTTTCTAAAAGTTGTCCAACTTCTTTGATTGGAAGCAGTTGACCTGTTTCATTATTAGCCATCATCATTGAAACGAGAATCGTATCTTCCCGTAGTTCGTTTTCAATTAACTGAGCAGGAAAAGAACCATCAGCTTGAGGCTGAACAAAAGTAACGTCAAAGCCATGACGGGTTTTCAAATAGTTAAGTGCGTTAAGTACGGAGGGATGTTCTAAGGCAGTGGTAATAATATGATTCCCGCTTTGACGATGAGCTAAAGCATAACCGACCAAAGCAGTGGAGTTGGATTCGCTTCCGCCGGAAGTAAAAGTGATTGTTCCAGGAGAAACTTCTAGTACTTTGGCCACTGTTTCTCGTGCTTGACGTACGATTTGGCTCGCTTGACGACCAAAAGTATGGGTACTGGATGGATTACCAAAATTGTTAGCAAGAACTTCTGTCATGACATCAACAACTTCAGGAAGTATAGGCGTTGTTGCGGCATTATCTAGATATATAATTTTTTTTTCCTCTCTTTCGAGTTTCTTTCAAAAGTTTTATTTCAAGGGGAGCTAAGGTCATATTGACTCGACCTCTTTCATAAATGCATGTATTTCATTTATATACTCTATACGAAAGCTTAATGACAATCGTAAGTTCCCATTACCTCTATATTACCATGTTTTATATTTTTTTTCTGTAATTTCGAACACTTCTGCTGAATTTTGAGGAAAATGGAGAGTGTTAGTGGAAAAGAGTTACCGAATGCATGATACGATATGAAAAAAGCCACCTAGGCAGAGAGGTGACTTTTTAAAGATGTATTAATTATATTATTGTAATCTGCCTATACCAATTATAACACTGACAAAGGCCAAAGTATAGTTTTTAAAATGATGTGGAGCAGTCTAAACATGGAGAATATAATAAATTTAAATCTGTTGAGTAGTTTTAAAGAAAAGGAAGAAAAAATATAAGGGAAGATACCTCGGCATTAATTGCAATTATTTTAGGGGCGTAGTTCAAGCGTATCAAAAAAGGAGCTCATTGAAAAAGAGGGAGGAGAAATCATCGCCAGCTGTGTTAACAAAAGGTAATGCCATGCGGAAGAAGATATGTTATATTGAATACGGCAAATCAAAATATCGATTAAAATTTCCTGAATGTGAAGTCCCGTCTTGCCAGCGTGGCTTTTTTCATATAAAAAAACCAGCTAAGAGCTGGTTGATGAATGAACTGAAATATTATTCAGAGTAGATTTTAGTCTTGATTTTTATCAAATTTGAAGAGTGGAGATACAGGACGTCCTTCGTGAATACGAAGAATTGCATCTGCCATATGTTTATCTACACTAAGGTATTTTACATTGTTAGGTTTGCGATTTTTAGTCGCTACAGAGTCGGTAACGAGGACTTCGCAAATTCCTGATTTTTCAAGCAAGTCAGCAGCAGTGTTGGTGAAGAGACCATGACTTGCTACAGCGTAAACATCTTCAGCACCTGCTTCACGTACTACAGAAGCAGCATTTGAGAAAGTTACACCTGTGTTGAGGATATCGTCAATGAGAATAACTTTTTTGCCTTCAACATTACCGATGATATATCCATTTTCACGTTTCGCGTCGTCATCTTCATAGTCAACAATGGCAATAGGAGCTTCGAGATATTCTGCAAGGCTACGCGCACGTTTGATTCCTGAGTTTTTAGGAGCAACTACAACAACGTCATCGCCAGATAATCCTTGATTCATGTAGTATTCAGCGAAGAGCGGAACTGTGAAGAGATTATCTACAGGAATATCAAAGAAACCTTGCACTTGAACGGCGTGGATATCTAAAGTGAGTAAGCGATCTGCACCAGCTTTGACGAGCATATCAGCTACAAGCTTGGCTGTGATAGGTTCACGGCTTGATGCAGTTCGGTCTTGACGCGCATAACCAAAGTATGGCATAACGATATTGACAGAATGTGCAGAAGCGCGGACGCAAGCATCGATCATGATCAACAATTCCCAAATGTTATCATTGACGGGACAACTTGTTGACTGGATAATATAAACATCATGATTACGAACACTTTCTTCCATGTTGATCATGATTTCTCCGTCAGAAAATTGTTTTGAAGTCACTTTCCCCAAAGGAACATCCATAATTTTGCTAATTTTTTCAGCCAATTCAGGATTTGAGTTCAGTGAAAAAAGTTTAAGTTGTGCGTCAGAATAAGTCACAGTTTTTCTCCTATAATATTATGATATGTCTATTCTATCAAATTTGAGGGGGATTTCATAGCGCTATTTACGTGAAAGATTTCACGTTACCTGAACAAAGATTATAATGTGGAATTTTATAATATATGGTGTTAAAAATTTAGCGCTGCCTTCTTATTTGGCATGTTGCATAGGATAAGCAAGTGTTTTAGCTACCGAAGTTAAGTGTAGACATGGTAAAATAAGAGGGATATTATGCCTCGAGCTGGCATAAAATAGAAATAATAAAAGAGCAGCAACAATCATGGAATGGGGTGTGATTCCTCAGCAGTCCTTAGTCTACTGTGATGCTATAAGCTAAGCCAGATCTTTGAGTGTTGATGAGTAAATAGAAGCTATCAAGGACTTTTGTTTATTTTTCTTTCTTTTTTTGTGTATTCAAAAATAAGAGAAAAATAAAGTGCCTTGCTTAAGCGAGGCTTTTTTGAATGAGGAGATAAAAATGAAAAAGAAAATATTAACGATAACTGCTTTACTCTTTATAGTAGTCAGTCTATCATCATGTGCCAACAATAATCATGAAACTCAGGAAGCAAACCAATCAAAAGTTGAAATTACAACACCTCAAGGTAAGAAGATAAAAGTTCCGAACAGTATCCAAAGAGTTGTGTCACTTTCACCAGCAGTGACACAAATAATTAATGATCTTGGACAAAAAGACAAACTTATTGCTGTAGATACTCAAAGCCCCAAGTATGTTAGTGGTTTGGAAAAAGTACAACAGACAGATCTGATGAACTTAGATTTCGAGAAAATAATGGCGCTTAAGCCAGAGCTTTTATTTGTAAGTGATTTGACTATGTTTCAATCGGAAGATAAAATCAAAAAACTGCAAGATAAAGGAACGGCAGTTGTTGTCCTGCCCACAGAAAAGAACTTTAAAGAAATTGAAAGTAATATTTGTCTTGTGGCAACAGCCTTAAATCAAAAAGAAAAAGGGGAACAACTTGCTGGTCAGATGGAAAAAGACATCACTGCTTTTAGAGAACAAGCAACACGAATAAGACAGAAGAAAAGAGTATTGTTTGAAATTGCGGCCTCACCAGAAATTTATAGCATGGGGAAGGACACTTATGTCAATGAAATGATTGAAACGATTGGAGCTGAGAATGTTATGGCGAAAGAAACAGGAGCCATAAAAGTTTCAGAAGAAGCAGCAATCATGTCCAATCCAGATGTGATATTGACCAATGTAGAATATGTTCCAGATCCTATTCATGATATTCTTAAGATGAAAGGTTGGGAAGAAGTTAAAGCTGTAAAAAATAAAGCTGTGTATTCTATTGATAACGAAAGAAGTTCACTCCCTAATCAACATATAGTACAAGCAATGAGAGAAATGGCAAAAGCGGTATATCCTGATGAATTCAAAAATTTCAAATAAGAAGAGAGTGAGTCTTATTGTTCTACTTTTAGGACTTTCCTTACTCGCAATGTTTCTTAGTCTTCGTATAGGAAGTGCTCCGATATCAGTAGGCGATTTAGTGAATATTATGATGGGGAGAGGTGATAGGACTGCATCACTTTTACAAAGTATTCTTCTCGAAGTGCGCATGCCACGAATTTTACTTAGCTTTCTTGTTGGTTTGGCTTTAGGGGCTAGTGGAACAGTGATGCAGTCTCTTTTGCAAAATCCCTTAGCTTCGTCATATACTTTAGGTGTCTCGTCAGGTGCTTCATTAGGTGCCTCAGCCGTGATGTTATTAGGTATTAATTTTATGAGTACATCAGTTATGATGAGTATTGGTGGCTTTTCTCTTGGCCTTTTGACAGTTTTTGTTGTTTTACTCTTTGCCCAACAATTTTCTCAAGCATTAGACAACCAGACGATCATCTTGGTAGGGATGGTACTTTCATTATTTATCAATTCTTTTTTTACTTTATTGATGACTTTTTCGCCAGATTATATGCAGCGCATTATTTTCTGGCAATTGGGCAGTTTTTCAGGAGCTTCTTGGGAAAATGTTAAGCTCTTATCCCTGACTTTTATCTTTAGTTTTTTGTGCTTGATTTACTTTCATCGAGAAATGGATATTTTGAGTTTTGGTGATGTCTTTGCTCTGAGTCAGGGGGTGGAAGTCAAGCGTACGAAAATTATCTTAATTGGCTTATCAACTTTGCTTACAGGAGCTAGTGTAGCCTTGACGGGAGTGATTGGTTTTGTAGACTTGGTTGCGCCTCATGTCGCTCGACGAATGTTTGGTGCGACACATAGATGGGTTCTACCAAGCTCAGCACTTGTAGGAGGTTTGCTTTGTGTTCTTGCAGATACTGTAGCAAGAAGTATTCTCCAATCAAGAGAATTACCAATAGGAGCAGTAACAGCGCTAATTGGTGCACCGTTCTTTTGTTACATTTTCTTTAGAAAAGGACAAGTATGAAATGTTAAAAGTTGAAAATTTGAAAGTTGAGTATTCTGGGAAAGAAATCCTTTCTGATATTAATTTTTCTATCGGAGCAGGCGAAAGATTAGCGATTTTAGGCCCGAATGGTAGCGGTAAATCGACTCTACTGAAGAGTCTAGCTGGACTGCTAAAGTACCAAGGAAAAATTGAGATTAATAAACAATCTTTGTCCACACTAAAAAGAATTGAATTAGCTGAAAAAGTAGCCCTCTTATCTCAAAATACATCTGTATATTTCTCTTACTCTGTCTATGAAACCTTGATGATGGGACTCTATACTCAGTTGAGGAAGCGATTTATGGCAGTAGCGCGTGCCCAGGATAAGGCTCGCTTAGCACAAGTGATGACGGAACTTGATTTGGATAAGATAAAAGATCAGCAGCTGTCGACACTTTCTGGTGGTCAATTGCAGCATGTTTTTTTTGCTCGGACATTGTTGCAGAATCCACAGATTGTTTTACTGGATGAACCCAATAATCATTTGGATATCTATTACCAACTGGAAATGTTGCGTAATATTGACAAGTATTTTGCTCAAAATCAAATCATTATTGCTGTTTTTCATGACATTAATTTAGCCCTGTCTTTTTCGGAAAATATTTTAGTTTTACATGAAGGAAGAATCTTAAAACAAGGGAAAGCAAAGAATGTCCTATCGAGAAGCTTTTTAGAGCAGCTCTACCAGACGGACGTTGTAGATTATATGCTTGAAAAAAATAAATTCTGGCAAGAGATGGACAAAAAACACGAATAAAAATAGAAATTTTCGAGTGAAGAAAAAATCATAAAAAAAGTGCAACATTGACGTTGCATTTTTTTATTGAGCGAAATGATGCACTTTGGCTTTAGTCATCATTTTTTCTTTTTTAGAAAAAGCCTTCTCACTAAAACGAAATTTTATCTACATATTATAACATATGTATAACAAAATAAAGACAGATATTGAGGAAGAATCATAAATTTGCTATACTAAGGTGTTATATGGCTTATAATTGCGACTAAGGATATGGAAAAATGAAAGAAATAACAAAAGAGGAGCAACGTGATGTTCAGCTAGGGCTCATGTCTTATATTGACAAAGTTTGTCGTGAACAAGATATAGAATACTCTATTAGTGCTGGGACATTGCTTGGTTCGGTGAAATATAAGGGGTATATTCCTTGGGATGATGATATCGATATGATGTTAACGCGTCCCAACTACGAGCGTTTAATGGAAGCGCTTATGCAAGGTTTACCTAAACACTTTACACTTTTGTATTATAAGAACCATACCGCTTATCTCCCTTTTGCTAAATTATATGATAATCGTACTTATTTTGTAAGTGAATTAGATACTTTGAATAAAGGGACTGGACTTTTTATTGATATTTTTCCTCTGGATAGTTTGCCTGAGGACAAAGTTGAAGGTGAACATTTCAAGAAAAAAGTCCGCACAGCAGTGACTAAACTCGTTTCATCAGCACCGAGTGGACTTTCATATGCAAGTTCTGAGAAGCGTATTTATTTTTTTGCGAAATCTCTCCTATGGCTTCCTTACCATTTGCGTTATAAGGGACGTAGCCGTGTACTGGCTGAACGAGTTGATGTTTTGATGCAAAAATACAATGATGAAGAACATAAATTCTGTAATTTTGTGTGGTCGCCGCCAAAGAAAACAGCATATTTTGATAAAGGCATCTTTACAGAATATGAGGATATTGATTTTGAACATTTAAAGCTCAAGAAAATCAAAAATCATGACGTTTATTTGAGTGAACTCTATGGAGATTGGCGTAATCCTCCGAAAAAAAGAGCAGTACGTAACCACAGTTACTATCGATGGTATTGGAAAGATAAAAATGACTAAAACAGCTGTACTTGTCGCCACTTACAATGGCGAAAAAATATTACAAAAACAATTGGATACGATTCGGGAGCAGGAACTGAAGCCCGATTTTGTTCTTTTTAGAGATGATCGCTCGACAGATAATACTGTGGCGTTTTTAAAGGATTATATTGCAAAATATAATTTGGAAAATTGGATCATTAAAATTAATGATGTGAATATTGGTTGGCGTCTAAACTTTCGTCAGCTTTTAGTCGATACTTTAAATTACGATATTGATATAGCTTTCTTTTCTGACCAGGATAATATTTGGCATCTGGATAAAAATCTTCGACAGGTCAGGGTCATGGAAGAGCATCCTGAAATGGAGCTACTTTCAGCAGATATAGAGGTAAAAAAAGTTTCCGAAGATGTGGCAGATTTGCCGCGTTGGTTTACATATTTTAAGTTTGATCAGAATCAAGAATTTTCAAAGTACCCACTTCGTTTTGGCTATTCTTCTTATCGTGTTGGCTGGGTAGTTGGTATGCGTCGAAAATTTATTGCTGATATTGTAAAATATTGGAAACCCGAATATAATATTACCCATGATGTACTCGTTGCCGCTCTATCAAGCTTAACCGAGACGGGCTATAATTTGAACCATGTGGTAGGTACACATTTACTACATGATAGTAATGCTACGGGAGATAGGCTTTTAACTGTACATTCCCCCAAGCAAGTACATGTGGATGAACTCTATAAATTTGTCGGATTCTATGATGTAATGTATCATGTCTTGCAAGAACGGGGTTCGAACCATGCACCACGAGTAAAGGCTTATTATGATTTTTATGTTAAGCGTCATTCAATGGCACGCGATAATAAATTCTGGAGTGTATTAATGCAGATTGTTAAAGATTGGAACTATTATGATGGAATGAGCGGCCGTCTACGTGATATTTTATTTGCTTTTAAGAGATAGTGTGAGGTAGGGAAGTGTATGATCATTACGTAGAGCAACACATTGCTCATCATTTAGAATCTCAGGACGATGAATATTATAAATTTGGTTATCGTATTTTTGGACCTTATCTCTTTGGGATGAGTGCTTGGCTTTACCAGAAAATAACAAAACAGGATTTAAAAAGAGTTCTTTTTTTGGCACGTGACGGATATATGGTTAAAGAAGCATTTGATTTACTTTTTGAAGCAAGTGAATTTGAGGGTAAACGTGTTGAAAGCAGTTATATTTATGCTTCTCGTCGTAGTTTTGCCGTTCCAGCCTTGACTGAATGTCAGAATGTGGAAGAAATTTTCACCAAGTACCCTTATCTGAAAACAAGTTTTGGTAAAACTTTAAAAAAGTTAGGCTTAAATACTAAAGACGTAAAAAAATTTCCACAATCACTGCTTGATACAGTATTTAATAATTCGCAAGATCTTTTGGCTCATCCTGAAGCGCGTGCAGCACTAGAGCAAGTTTTCCCCAATATTTTACAGAACAGTCATCAAGAAGCAAAATTGCTCCAAGAATATTTTAAGCAAGAAAAGATACAAGGTGATATTGCGATTTTCGATATAGGATGGCATGGAACCTTACAAAAAGCTCTTTTTTCCTTAAAAGAAAAATTAAATATAAGCAGCATAAGAGGCTATTATACAGGGATTTTACCCAAAGTAAAGACAGATTCCTTGAAAAAGAGTCAAGGCTATCTTTTTGATAGCAATCATAATCAAGCATACTATAAGTTTATGGGCTTGAACTTTCCAATTTTTGAGCGGCTTTTCCAGCCTCAAGAAGGTTCTTGTATAGGGTTTAAAAAAGAAGGAGATCGAATTTATCCTAAGTTGGAAAACTTCTTTCATGAGAAAGTGAACGAGGATCTGGCTGATCTTTTAGCAATACAGACTGGTGCTTTGACATTTGTGAAAAATTTTTCAGAAGAGTTACCATCAGACAGCCCTTACTGGTATGAGAAAGATTCTAATTTTTGGTTTAGTGGTTTTGAACAAACAATAAAAAGACCAATACTATCAGAGGTTAAAGCGTTGGGAAGCTTAACTTTTGAAAATGAAGGGGAGCTTTATTATTTAGCCGCGCCTCAAAAACATATCACATATATATTAAAACCGCATCAGTTTATGCGAGATTTTCATAAGAGTTGGAAGGTAGGTTTTCTCAAAAGTCTTTTTAAAATCCCATTGCCTTATTATGCGTTTCTAAAGAAGCTTTATAAATTAGATATTTGAAGTCCTTAATAATAAAAATCATATCTATTATAGATATGATTTTTATTATTTATGTACGCTTGACTATACGATAGAGAAGCGACTTGAAATATTGGAATTCAGAAGTTCGGTGATAGATAAAAAAGAGAAGTCCATTCGGTAAAATCAGAGCCAAAAAGATGCTAGCCATTAGATTCAACCAATTATTATGTATTTGATTTAACAGTAAAGTAGAGGCACTACTTAAGAGTAATATGCCACCAAAAATAGTAAAGTATTTAAGCTGCTCAATAATATAAACCGAAATTGGTCGCTCAAAAAGTGGCGAATAGATATATTTAGGGAAACTATAACCATAGAGGATTAGAGTACTTAAGAAGGTGCCGAGGAGTACCCCAGTGAGCCCCATAAAAGTGACAAAGAACAAGGAAAGTCCAAGATTCAGTACCGCGCCGATAACCGGAATATGTCGATTTTCATAGAAAATGCCAGAAGCATCTTGAAAAAGGCGAATCGGTTTACGCATCCCTAACACATAGAAGTTCAAAACTATCATGAGTAAAACAGGGAAGCTCAAAGTGAACTTATCACCAAGCCATACCGCGATAAAAGCTTGCATTGCGAGTAATATAGCAGAAGAAACGCTTGAAAAAATCCAAAAAGTAGCAAAGCTGAGATTTTTATAAACATCAAAAGACTTTTCAGTGTTTTTCTCCGTGAGGAGATTACCAATGCTAGCAGTTAAACCACCGAGAGCTGCCATAAGCAGCCCAGAGATGTTCCCAGTAATTAAGCTATAGTTAGAGTATAGTCCCATTGTCGTTAACCCAAGAAACTTGGTGATAACGAGACTGTCCGAACCCATAACGACAAATGTTCCGATATTATGATAGAACATGCCGTAAATCTGCTTTTTGAAACGCTGCAAAATTTCTGGATCTAACTTTCGAATTTCTTTTTCTTTAAGCCAAGGATAACGCTTATCTGCATAGGCTTGAATAAAAAGATTTTCGATAATGGAAAGAAGGAGCGCAGAAATAAGATAAAGGGCAAAACTTTTGAAAGCGAAGAGGACAATAATATAAGCAATATTGACGATCAAGGTATAAAGCGTGTCAAAGATATTGACAACATAGTTTTTTTGATCCGCATATAAAATACTGCGCTTATAGCTGAAAAGATATCCTGCAACACTATTAGCTAAAAAGAGGAGGTAAATGATAAAGATATTATCATGAATGCCTTGATAAGAGCTAAAAAAGTTTAGGAAGGGAAGGAGAAGCAAGCCTAAAAGGGTCACAATCGCAGCGACCATACGATAAGCAGTGCGATAAAAGTTCATCAGGGATTTCATGGTTTCAATATCTTTTTCAGCAATGTAGCGGTACATATTGAATACGATGGCACTACCAATACCCAACTCTGCGATAGAAAGCATAGAGAGGATGCTCGTAAAGAGGCCATTGAGACCTTGATAACTAATTCCTAGGGTATAGATAAAAACAGTCCGGGTAACAAATCCCAGAATCATCCCAATAATTTTTTGAATTATTGTCAAAGATGAATTTCGTAATGAATTAACGACTCGCATCGACGTTTCCTTTTCAGTTGAGTTTTTAAAATTACTCTTATTATAGCACGATTTAGGGGACTCTTTATTTTAAGAAAGACGAATGAGAAAATGTGCGAAGATAACAGAAAAAGTGAACGTTTTCTTTTTGAAAGTATTACCGCTTAAAACCGTTATAGATTGCTTTTGTGAAGCTTTTTTTATCATTGAAAATATAGTATAATGAGCACAGTGCTCTTCTATACAAAAATGAGTTTACTTGTGAAAAAGAAAATTGATTTTTGGATAGAAATGAGAAGCACAGAAATTTCGAAAAGTGGGAGAAAACATGACAAAAGAAACATTTAAAATGAATTTTGCAGGACGCGAACTTGTTGTTGAAACAGGCCAGGTTGCCAAGCAAGCCAATGGTGCAGTCGTCGTTCGTTATGGAGACACAACCATACTTACTGCAGCGACTATGTCGAAAAAAATGGCGAATGGTGATTTTTTCCCTTTGCAGGTTAATTACGAAGAAAAAATGTATGCTGCTGGAAAATTCCCAGGGGGCTTTAATAAGCGTGAAGCACGACCATCAACTTATGCTACCTTGACCGCTCGTTTAATCGATCGCCCTATACGTCCGATGTTTGCTGAAGGTTTTCGAAATGAAGTGCAAGTAATCAATACTGTACTCTCTTATGACGAGGATGCGAGTGGACGAATGGCAGCGATGTTTGGAAGTTCCTTAGCACTCGCCATTTCAGATATCCCTTTTGATGGTCCGATTGCGGGTGTTGAAGTGGGGTATGTAGATGGAGAAATCGTCATTAATCCAGATGTTGCACAGATGCAGAGGTCTGATTTGGATCTTGCTGTTGCTGGAAATATCGATGCGATTAACATGGTTGAGTCAGGTGCAAAAGAACTATCAGAAACAATCATGCTTGAGGCTTTGCTTGCAGGGCATGAAGCGGTCAAAGAATTGATTGCTTTCCAAAATGAAATTGTAGCTAAAGTAGGTAAGAACAAAGCGGAAGTTGAACTTTTACGTGTTGATGAAACCCTAAAAGCTCAAATTATTGCAGATTATAATAAAGATCTGCAGGCTGCTGTCCAAGTGGAAGAAAAGCTTGCGCGTGAATCAGCCACTCAAGCCGTTAAAGATCGTGTCAAATCAGAATATGAAACAACCTATGCTGATCATGAAGAATTTGAACGAATTATGCGAGATGTTGCTGAAATTCTGGAAGGAATGGAACATACAGAAGTACGTCGACTGATCACAGAAGATAAAATCCGTCCTGATGGTCGTAAAGTTGATGAAATTCGTCCATTAGAAGCCGAAATTGATTTTACACCAAATACAATTACACATGGTTCAGCTCTCTTTACACGAGGACAAACGCAAGCCCTGTCAACTTTGACTTTGGCCCCGATGGGTGAAGCACAAGTTATTGATGGCTTAGACATTGAATATAAAAAACGTTTTATGCATCATTACAATTTTCCGCAGTATTCAGTTGGAGAAACTGGACGTTATGGTGCTCCAGGTCGTCGCGAAGTAGGGCATGGGGCACTTGGTGAACGTGCACTTGAGCAAGTTATGCCCTCGCTAGAAGAATTTCCTTATGCTGTCCGTTTGGTTGCGGAAGTACTGGAGTCAAATGGCTCTTCATCTCAAGCTTCGATTTGTGCAGGCACCTTAGCTTTGATGGCTGGTGGAGTACCCATCAAAGCACCTGTAGCTGGAATTGCTATGGGCTTAATCTCAGATGGTTCCAACTACACTATTTTGACAGATATCCAAGGTTTGGAAGACCACTTTGGCGATATGGATTTTAAAGTTGCAGGTACACGAGAGGGTATTACTGCTCTACAAATGGACATCAAAATTTCAGGAATAACCGCCGAAATTTTGGCAGAAGCACTTGCACAAGCAAAACGTGCGCGCTTTGAAATATTAGATGTAATTGAAGCAACAATTTCAGAACCCCGTCCAAATCTTGCGCCATCAGCGCCTAAAATTGATACGATTAAAATTGATACGGACAAGATTAAAGTTGTTATTGGTAAGGGTGGCGAAACGATTGACAAAATCATCGAAGAAACAGGAGTCAAAATTGACATCGATGAAGACGGACTTTGTTCAATCTTTTCACCTGATCAGGCAGCTATTGACCGTGCGAAAGAAATCATTACAGAATTGGTCCGCGAAGCTAAGGTGGGTGATGTATATGAGGCCAAGGTAGTGAGGATTGAGAAATTTGGAGCATTTGTCCATCTTTTTGGCCATACTGATGCAATGGTGCATATTTCAGAGCTTGCGTGGGAACGTACCAACAAAGTTGAAGATGCGTTACATATCGGCGATGTTATTAAGGTCAAAATTATAAAAGTTGACGACAAAGGTCGTGTCGATGCATCAGTACGTGCTCTGGTAGAAAAACCGGAAGGCTATGTGGAACCTGAACATAAAACACGTGAACGCCGCAATGGAAATAATGGAAATGGTTCGCGTGGCTATCAGAAAGAAAAACCGTCTGGTCCTAAGTTTGAACGTCGTGAGCGCAAAGCTCCAGTCATAGATGAAGAGTTTCCAGAATTATCAACAACTCGACCTGAATGATAAAAAGGAGGAAGGCGCAGTGTAATGCGCTTTTCCTATAGATTTTTGCTATAATAAATGAATATGAAAAATAAAAAGAGAGGCTTTTGGCAGGAAGCCATCCGTGTCACGAAAGAAAATGATCCTGCTGCACGAACTGGGCTAGAAGTTCTCTTGACCTATCCGGGAGTAAAGGCTCTAGCAGCACATCGATTTAGTCACTGGCTTTGGACACATAACTTTAAACTTTGGGCTCGGATGAATTCACAGTTTTGGCGATTTTGGACACAAATCGAAATTCATCCAGGAGCAACGATTGCTCACGGGGTATTTATTGACCACGGCTCTGGATTGGTTATCGGTGAGACAGCGATAGTGGAAACTAACGTCAAGCTTTATCATGGCGTAACTCTTGGAGGAACAGGGAAAGATAAAGGAAAACGTCATCCCACGGTACGCAAAGGTGCCTTAATATCAGCCCACTCACAATTGCTTGGTCCTATCGAAATTGGTGAAAATGCCAAAGTAGGTGCTGGGGCTGTTGTCGTAAGTGATGTCCCACCCGATGTTACAGTGGTAGGAATTCCAGCAAAAGTTGTTCGAGTGAAGGGGCAAAAAGACTCAGAGAAAATTTCGTCCATAGAAGAAAAAAGGGAGGCGAGCTATCATGCTTCACATCTATAATACAATGACAAGAAAAATCGAGGAATTCCATCCCCTCGAAGAAAATAAAATTAAGATGTATGTTTGTGGACCAACAGTCTATAACTACATTCATATCGGCAATGCACGCTCTGTCGTTGCTTTCGATGTAATTCGTAGATATATGGAATACCGTGGCTTTGAAGTGACCTATGTTTCGAATTTTACAGATGTTGATGATAAAATTATCAAAGGAGCCGTTCAGGAGAATCTTACACCACTTGAATTATCTGACAAATATATTGCAGCATTCTATCAAGATACTGATGCTCTCAATGTTAAACGTGCAACTGCAAATCCAAGAGCGACAAATTATATTGACAAAATGATCACTTTTATTCAAGATCTAATGGATAAAGGGTTTGCTTATGAAGCAGAAGGGGATGTCTATTTCCGTGTCGCCAAATCAGAAGGGTATGCTAAACTTGCAAATAAAAATTTAGAAGAACTTCTCCAAGGCGCTTCTGGTCGAACAGATGAAGAAACAGCACGTAAAGAAAGTCCAGCGGACTTTGCATTATGGAAAGCTGCGAAAAAAGATGAAATCTCTTGGCCAAGTCCTTGGGGGGAGGGGCGTCCAGGGTGGCACATTGAATGTTCAGTGATGAGCAGTGACCTCTTAGGAGATACTTTAGATATCCATGCTGGAGGGGCTGACTTGGAGTTTCCTCATCATACCAATGAAATTGCGCAATCAGAAGCTAAAACAGGCAAAAAATTTGTGAACTACTGGATGCACAATGGATTTGTGAATGTCAGTGGTGAAAAAATGTCCAAGTCTTTAGGAAACTTTAAAACTGTGCACGAAATGCTTGATGTAGTGAGTCCAACTGTTCTCCGTTTTTTCTTGGCCACCACTCATTATCGTCGTCCTGTAAACTTTACGGATGAAGCCGTACAAGATGCAGAAAACAATGTTAAAAAGATTGAAAATGCCTACCGTAACCTTGAAGTAGAGGGTCAAGCGGACTTAGAAGTGCTTGCTAAATTTAAAGCAGAATTTGAAACAGCAATGGATGAGGACTTCAATATTGCGAATGGATTGACCGTTTTTTATGATTTTATCACTTGGGTAAATAAGGGAAATGGTGGATCAGAAATTAAAGCTTTCTTTGACGATATTCTCTTAATTCTCGGATTGCATTTTGAAAATCAAGATGTAAGATTAGATGCTGAAATTGAAGAATTAATCGAAGCAAGACAAGCGGCGAGAGCAGCTCGAGATTTCGCTCAAGCCGACAAGATTCGTGATGAATTAAAGGCACAGGGGATTGTACTTGAAGATACTGCACAGGGTGTGAGGTGGCATCGTGAATAAAAAAGACGCAGAATTATTAAATGGTATTGCGCTAGCTTATATTGGGGATGCCGTTTATGAAGTTTTTGTTAGAGATCACCTTCTAAATAAAGGGCTAACCAAACCTGGAGAACTTCAACGTCAAGCGACTCAGTATGTTTCTGCCAAAGCGCAAGCTGCCTTGATTCGTAAAATGGAAGAAGTTGATTTTCTAACTGAAGAAGAACTGCTTTATTTCAAGCGTGGGCGAAATGCTCACTCTAAAACAACAGCTAAAAACACAGATGTTGTAACGTATCGTGTTTCCACAGGTTTTGAAGCAGTTGTAGGGTTCTTGCACTTGACAAAAAAGACAGAGCGTTTAGAAGAATTTGCTGCCTTTTGTATTAAGAATATTGACGTCTCTGTAAAATAGTTCAAAATATTTCTCAAAAGCATATTTTTTCGTTACAATACATAACAAGAGATGTATATTAAAGAAAAGAAGCTGGGCAAGAAATATGTATAGAGTAATCACAATGTCAGGCTATGATGAACCATGGTGGTTTTTTGAAGACTGGCAAAAAGATATTCAATCGGTAGATGAATATGAAGACTTCTATCAAGCTTTGAAAAAGTACAAAAGTGAATGGCTAAAAATGGCAAAAAGCTATAAAGAGTTTAAAAGCCAAGATGACCTTTTAGCTGCATTCTGGAGAAGTGGAGATGAAATCTGGTGTGAAGAATGCGCAGGCTATCTCCAACGTTATCAAAGTTTGATGCTTTTAGAAGATTGGCATGTACTTCCAGTAGAGAAAAAGCGCTGGGCGTATGGTAAATCTTCTGGAGAATTACCTCCCAAATTTTGTAATAAATTCTGGGATAAAAAATAATCAAGTAGAAAAGGCTTCTAGTCATTGAACTAGGAGTCTTTTAATGTCTAAACTTTTCTAAGTAAAATACTATTGAAGATTAAATTATTTTGTTATAATTGTTTTATAATTAAATTCTAATCAAAATAGAAAGGAAATATGCTTGAAAAAACTACTTGTTATCACTGATATCACATTGGTTCTTGTGGGTGTTCTTTTAATTTTTGCTGTGCAACAAGATGAGAATTCTGTTGTAGCACCAACGGTAGGGCTTGTTCAAGCAGATCAATATAGTCCAGAAAAAACAATTAATGTTGAACAGATAAAGAGGGGAAATTTTGAAACAATTCAAGGGGAGTGGGTCAATGATGAAAGTGATATTGATGGTAGAACAGTACGGATTTTAGACGCAAAAGTCATCAAGCAGAAACGTGAGTTTCATCTCCGTTATGGAGGCATAGATGAACAAACAGGTCAGGTTTACTTATGGATGTATTTGGAAGGGATTGCTCCTGAAAATGGCTCACGATTTGAGATATACCCTAAAGGTAGTCCTATCCCAGTCAAACTAAGAAATGGTACAATTGATTATTCGGGAAAATATGATCCGACATTTCGAGGAGAGGACAGAATTCTACCAGAAGGTTCAGCACGAACAGTAGAAGAGCTTGCTTCATTGGTCCTGTATCGTGATACAGAAACAAAAGCGTAAAAATTAATAGGGGAATACTCTTGAAAATATTTTTGAAAAGAGTTAAAATAGTTCTATCATAAAAACTCGATGGTCAAGGCTCGGGAAGATATGTGCTTTTTAGCATGTATTTTTCACTGGCTTTGGCTTTTTGTTTTGTAAAAATGGAGAAATTATGGAATTTCAAGAAAAATATGATGTTATAGTGATAGGTGCGGGGCACGCTGGTGTAGAAGCAGCACTCGCCTCAGCTCGTATGGGAAGCAAAACGCTTTTATTAACAATTAACCTCGATATGGTAGCTTTCATGCCTTGTAATCCCTCAATCGGTGGGTCTGCTAAAGGAATAGTCGTCCGTGAAATCGATGCTCTCGGCGGCGAAATGGGAAAAAATATTGACAAAACTTATATTCAGATGAAAATGTTGAATACTGGTAAAGGTCCTGCAGTTCGTGCCTTACGTGCACAAGCAGACAAGGCGCTGTATTCTCAGGAAATGAAGCATACAGTAGAAAATCAAGAAAATCTAACTTTGCGTCAAGCCATGGTGGAAGAGATTCTGGTGGAAGATGAAAAAGTAACAGGCGTAAAGGTCACAACTGGAGCGAAGTATGCTGCAGAAGCTGTCATTGTTACTACAGGAACTGCTTTACGTGGTGAAATCATTATTGGTGAACTCAAATATTCTTCAGGGCCCAATAATTCGTTAGCTTCTGTTAGTTTGGCGGATAATTTACGCAATTTGGGATTTGAAATCGGGCGCTTCAAAACCGGTACACCGCCACGCGTCCTTTCATCAAGTATTAATTATGATGCGACTGAGATTCAACCAGGAGATGACAAGCCTAATCACTTTAGCTTTTTGTCAAAAGACGAAGATTATCTCAAAGAACAAATCCCTTGTTGGCTTACATACACAAGTAAAACGACACATGAGATTATTCAAGAAAATTTACACCGTGCCCCAATGTTTTCAGGAATTGTTAAAGGAGTTGGCCCCCGTTATTGTCCTTCTATAGAAGATAAAGTTGTACGCTTTGCGGACAAACCACGTCATCAACTCTTCTTGGAACCAGAAGGACGGAATACAGAAGAAGTATATATCCAAGGTCTATCTACAAGTTTACCCGAAGATGTTCAGTTTGATTTGGTCCGTTCTATTCCAGGTTTAGAAGAGGCAAAAATGATGCGTACTGGGTATGCTATCGAATATGATGTGGTTCTGCCGCATCAGCTCCGTCCAACATTGGAAACAAAACTTGTTTCTGGACTTTTCACTGCGGGGCAAACAAATGGCACATCTGGCTATGAAGAAGCAGCAGGTCAAGGACTGGTTGCCGGGATTAACGCTAGTCTTAAAGTTCAAGGTAAAGAAGAGCTTATCCTTAAGCGAAGTGATGCATATATTGGTGTAATGATTGATGACCTCGTGACCAAAGGTACATTAGAACCCTATCGATTATTGACTTCACGTGCTGAATATCGTTTGATTTTACGCCATGATAACGCGGATATGCGTTTGACAAGGACAGGACGAGAAATAGGCTTAGTGGATGATGAACGTTGGAATGCTTTCCAAGATAAAGTCACCTCTTACCAAACAGAAATTGCTCGTCTCAATAAAGAAAAGCTTAAACCTCTTGCAGATACACAGGAAAAACTGGGGGCTATGGGATTTGGTCCAATTAAAGATGCTTTGACAGGTATTGAATTCTTAAAACGTCCGGAAGTGAAATATGCGGATGTGATCAGGTTTGTTGGCGAATCTTCTGAGAAACTTGACCGAACTGTTATTGAGCTTATTGAAACAGAAGTTACTTATGAAGGGTACATCAAAAAAGCAAAAGAACAAGTAGAGAAGATGCACCGCTTAGAAGCTAAACGAATACCTAAGAATATGAATTGGGATGCCTTAGACAGTATTGCAACTGAAGCACGACAAAAATTTAAAAAAATAAATCCTGAAACTTTAGGACAAGCTAGTCGTATTTCAGGAGTAAATCCTGCCGATATTTCTATTTTGATGGTCTATCTTGAAGGAAAAAGATAAAAAACGAAAAATCAGACGGATTCCGTCTGATTTTTCATATGCCAAGAACGTGACAACGGCGGGGTTTTCCGAACGAAGGCAAAAAAAAACAGAAAAAAGGACAGTTTATTCTTGACAGAAGGGAGTGAGTTTGATAGAATATAATAGTTGTCGCGAGAGAGCACATCTCAAGTGAGAGCGATAGACCTTTGAAAACTGAATAAAGTAGAATGACTATATGCGAGAAGTTAACTTCTTGTATACCAACTGTCAATTCAATAATGAAAGACAAAACAACAGCCAGTTCATTTGATGAACTAAATTTAAATGAGAGTTTGATCCTGGCTCAGGACGAACGCTGGCGGCGTGCCTAATACATGCAAGTCGAGCGATGATTGAAGATAGCTTGCTATTTTCATGAAGAGCGGCGAACGGGTGAGTAACGCGTGGGAAATCTGCCGAGTAGCGGGGGACAACGTTTGGAAACGAACGCTAATACCGCATAACAATGAGAATCGCATGATTCTTATTTGAAAGAAGCAATTGCTTCACTACTTGATGATCCCGCGTTGTATTAGCTAGTTGGTAGTGTAAAGGACTACCAAGGCGATGATACATAGCCGACCTGAGAGGGTGATCGGCCACACTGGGACTGAGACACGGCCCAGACTCCTACGGGAGGCAGCAGTAGGGAATCTTCGGCAATGGGGGCAACCCTGACCGAGCAACGCCGCGTGAGTGAAGAAGGTTTTCGGATCGTAAAACTCTGTTGTTAGAGAAGAACGTTAAGTAGAGTGGAAAATTACTTAAGTGACGGTATCTAACCAGAAAGGGACGGCTAACTACGTGCCAGCAGCCGCGGTAATACGTAGGTCCCAAGCGTTGTCCGGATTTATTGGGCGTAAAGCGAGCGCAGGTGGTTTCTTAAGTCTGATGTAAAAGGCAGTGGCTCAACCATTGTGTGCATTGGAAACTGGGAGACTTGAGTGCAGGAGAGGAGAGTGGAATTCCATGTGTAGCGGTGAAATGCGTAGATATATGGAGGAACACCGGAGGCGAAAGCGGCTCTCTGGCCTGTAACTGACACTGAGGCTCGAAAGCGTGGGGAGCAAACAGGATTAGATACCCTGGTAGTCCACGCCGTAAACGATGAGTGCTAGCTGTAGGGAGCTATAAGTTCTCTGTAGCGCAGCTAACGCATTAAGCACTCCGCCTGGGGAGTACGACCGCAAGGTTGAAACTCAAAGGAATTGACGGGGGCCCGCACAAGCGGTGGAGCATGTGGTTTAATTCGAAGCAACGCGAAGAACCTTACCAGGTCTTGACATACTCGTGCTATCCTTAGAGATAAGGAGTTCCTTCGGGACACGGGATACAGGTGGTGCATGGTTGTCGTCAGCTCGTGTCGTGAGATGTTGGGTTAAGTCCCGCAACGAGCGCAACCCTTATTACTAGTTGCCATCATTAAGTTGGGCACTCTAGTGAGACTGCCGGTGATAAACCGGAGGAAGGTGGGGATGACGTCAAATCATCATGCCCCTTATGACCTGGGCTACACACGTGCTACAATGGATGGTACAACGAGTCGCCAACCCGCGAGGGTGCGCTAATCTCTTAAAACCATTCTCAGTTCGGATTGCAGGCTGCAACTCGCCTGCATGAAGTCGGAATCGCTAGTAATCGCGGATCAGCACGCCGCGGTGAATACGTTCCCGGGCCTTGTACACACCGCCCGTCACACCACGGAAGTTGGGAGTACCCAAAGTAGGTTGCCTAACCGCAAGGAGGGCGCTTCCTAAGGTAAGACCGATGACTGGGGTGAAGTCGTAACAAGGTAGCCGTATCGGAAGGTGCGGCTGGATCACCTCCTTTCTAAGGAATATAAAAAAGATGTCTTCTACTTTATTCAGTTTTGAGGGGTCTATAAAGACCAAACAAGCAGTCTTTTGATGCAAGATAGAGAAGATTGCGTTGAGAGAAGGGGCCTTAGCTCAGCTGGGAGAGCGCCTGCTTTGCACGCAGGAGGTCAGCGGTTCGATCCCGCTAGGCTCCATAAGATACGAAAGTGTCTTGTCAACGAAGACGTTAAAATAGGAATTGATCATTGAAAACTAAATAACAATATCTTATAACGATAAATAAACCGAGAAATGTTTTAAACATTTCTGTAAAGCTGCGAATTATTTTAAATAGTTCGAAAAAACTTATACTTGTTTTAATGGCAAAGTTAATAAGGGCGCACGGTGGATGCCTTGGCATTAAGAGCCGATGAAGGACGTGACTAACGACGATATTCTAGGGGGAGCAGTAAGTACGCATTGATCCCTAGGTCTCCGAATGGGGAAACCCACTATGTTATGCATAGTATCCGTAAGTGAATACATAGCTTACGCGAAGGTAACGCAGAGAACTGAAACATCTAAGTACCTGCAGGAAGAGAAAGTAAAAACGATTTCCTAAGTAGCGGCGAGCGAACGGGAAACAGGCCAAACCAAGAAGCTTGCTTCTTGGGGTTGTAGGACTGCAACGTGGACTTAAAGTCTATAGAAGAATTACCTGGGAAGGTAAGCCAAAGAGAGTAATAGCCTCGTATTTGAAATAGACTTTATACCTAGCAGTATCCTGAGTAGGGCTGGACACGCGAAATCCAGTTTGAATCCGGGAGGACCATCTCCCAAGCCTAAATACTCCTTAATGACCGATAGTGAACCAGTACCGTGAGGGAAAGGTGAAAAGAACCCCGGGAGGGGAGTGAAATAGCACCTGAAACCGTGTGCCTACAAGAAGTTCGAGCCCGTCAATGGGTGAGAGCGTGCCTTTTGTAGAATGAACCGGCGAGTTACGTTATGATGCGAGGTTAAGCTGAAGAGGCGGAGCCGTAGCGAAAGCGAGTCTGAATAGGGCGCTTTAGTATCATGATGTAGACCCGAAACCTAGTGACCTATCCATGAGCAGGTTGAAGGTGCGGTAAGACGCACTGGAGGACCGAACCAGGACACGTTGAAAAGTGTTTGGATGACTTGTGGATAGCGGAGAAATTCCAAACGAACTGGGAGATAGCTGGTTCTCTCCGAAATAGCTTTAGGGCTAGCGTCGCAATTTAAGTGTATTGGAGGTAGAGCACTGTTTGGATGAGGGGCCCATCTCGGGTTACCAATTTCAGATAAACTCCGAATGCTAATACACATGTGCGGCAGTCAGACTGCGAGTGCTAAGATCCGTAGTCGAAAGGGAAACAGCCCAGACCACCAGCTAAGGTCCCAAAATATATGTTAAGTGGAAAAGGATGTGGGGTTGCACAGACAACTAGGATGTTAGCTCAGAAGCAGCTATCATTCAAAGAGTGCGTAATAGCTCACTAGTCGAGTGACCCTGCGCCGAAAATGTACCGGGGCTAAACATATTACCGAAGCTGTGGATTTAATATTAATTAAATGGTAGGAGAGCGTTGTAATCAGCGATGAAGGTATACCGTGAGGGGTGCTGGAGCGATTACAAGTGAGAATGCCGGTATGAGTAGCGCAAGATAAGTGAGAATCTTATCCACCGTAAGACTAAGGTTTCCAGGGGAAGGCTCGTCCGCCCTGGGTTAGTCGGGACCTAAGGCGAGGCCGAAAGGCGTAGTCGATGGACAACAGGTTGATATTCCTGTACTAGTATTGTTAGTGATGGAGGGACGCAGTAGGCTAAAGGGAGCCAGTTAATGGATTCTGGTCTAAGCAGTGAGGTGTGGAATGTGTCAAATGCATTTTCCTTTAACATTGAGCTGTGATGGGGAAGCAACTACGGTTGCGAAGCCCTTGATGTCACACTGCCAAGAAAATCTTCTAGCGTTTAATTCAATACTACCCGTACCGCAAACCGACACAGGTAGTCGAGGCGAGTAGCCTCAGGTGATCGAGAGAACTCTCGTTAAGGAACTCGGCAAAATGACCCCGTAACTTCGGGAGAAGGGGTGCTGTAGAAATACAGCCGCAGTGAAAAGATCCAAGCAACTGTTTATCAAAAACACAGCTCTCTGCTAAACCGCAAGGTGATGTATAGGGGGTGACGCCTGCCCGGTGCTGGAAGGTTAAGAGGAGGGGTTAGCTTAGGCGAAGCTCTGAATTGAAGCCCCAGTAAACGGCGGCCGTAACTATAACGGTCCTAAGGTAGCGAAATTCCTTGTCGGGTAAGTTCCGACCCGCACGAAAGGCGTAATGATTTGGATACTGTCTCAACGAGAGACTCGGTGAAATTTTAGTACCTGTGAAGATGCAGGTTACCCGCGACAGGACGGAAAGACCCCATGGAGCTTTACTGCAGATTGATATTGAGTACCTGTGAAGCATGTACAGGATAGGTAGGAGACTTTGACCTTGGGACGCTAGTTTCAAGTGAGTCGCTGTTGGGATACTACCCTTGCTTCATGGTTGCTCTAACCCACACGCATAATCGGCGTGGGAGACAGTGTCTGTCGGGCAGTTTGACTGGGGCGGTCGCCTCCTAAAGAGTAACGGAGGCGCCCAAAGGTTCCCTCAACATGGTTGGAAATCATGTGTAGAGTGTAAAGGTATAAGGGAGCTTGACTGCGAGAGCTACAACTCGAGCAGGTAGGAAACTAGGGCTTAGTGATCCGGTGGTACCGCATGGAAGGGCCATCGCTCAACGGATAAAAGCTACCCTGGGGATAACAGGCTTATCTCCCCCAAGAGTTCACATCGACGGGGAGGTTTGGCACCTCGATGTCGGCTCGTCGCATCCTGGGGCTGTAGTCGGTCCCAAGGGTTGGGCTGTTCGCCCATTAAAGCGGCACGCGAGCTGGGTTCAGAACGTCGTGAGACAGTTCGGTCCCTATCCGTCGCGGGCGTAGGAAATTTGAGAGGATCTGCCCTTAGTACGAGAGGACCGGGGTGGACTTACCGCTGGTGTACCAGTTGTTCCGCCAGGAGCACCGCTGGGTAGCTATGTAGGGAAGGGATAAGCGCTGAAAGCATCTAAGTGCGAAGCCCACCTCAAGATGAGATTTCCCATTCTTTATGAATTAAGAGCCCTGAGAGATGATCAGGTTGATAGGCTGGAAGTGGAAGTCCTGCGAGGGATGGAGCGGACCAGTACTAATAGCTCGAGGACTTTACCAAGTAATAGAACATATGAGTTTAGCTTTACTTATTTATCAAGAAATTGTTATTTAGTTTTGAGTGTTCAATACATTCAGACCATGATTTGGTATTCATTGCATAGGAGATACACCTGTTCCCATGTCGAACACAGAAGTTAAGTCCTATTACGCCGGAAGTAGTTGGGGGTTGCCCCCTGTGAGATATGGTAAATGCCAAGTGATTGGGAGTTTAGCTCAGCTGGGAGAGCATCTGCCTTACAAGCAGAGGGTCAGCGGTTCGATCCCGTTAACTCCCATAGGTTCCGTAGTGTAGCGGTTATCACGTCGCCCTGTCACGGCGAAGATCGCGGGTTCGATTCCCGTCGGAACCGTTTCAAGTAGACTTACTTGAAAGGTAATAAAAGAAATAGACTCGTTAGCTCAGTTGGTAGAGCATTTGACTTTTAATCAAAGGGTCGCTGGTTCGAGCCCAGCACGGGTCATACTTTAACATTAGGTTGAGGTATAAAGCGTAAAAGAACTTGTCAAGCGGATGTGGTGAAATTGGCAGACACGCTAGATTTAGGTTCTAGTGCTTTAGGGCGTGGGGGTTCAAGTCCCTTCATCCGCATTTCTTTTATAGCCGACTTAGCTCAGTTGGTAGAGCATCTGATTTGTAATCAGAGGGTCGCGTGTTCGAATCATGTAGTCGGCATTCCTTTAACTGTTGGACCTAGTGAAGCCAGATAGAGGGTTTGAGAGAGCTTGTCTTTCTTTAAGCGTTGCGAACGTAGTTCAGGGGTAGAACACAACCTTGCCATGGTTGGGGTCGCGAGTTCGAATCTCGTCGTTCGCTTTAAAATTAAATATTATGCACCCGTGGCTCAACTGGATAGAGTACCTGACTACGAATCAGGCGGTTGCAGGTTCGAATCCTGCCGGGTGCATTGATTTCTGAAAGAAATCATGATGATAATAAACTTTATCTCGGGAAGTAGCTCAGCTTGGTAGAGTACTTGGTTTGGGACCAAGGTGTCGCAGGTTCGAATCCTGTCTTCCCGATTGATAGCTTAGTCTATCAGAAATTTTTGGCGGTGTAGCTCAGCTGGCTAGAGCGTTCGGTTCATACCCGAGAGGTCGGGGGTTCGATCCCCTTCGCCGCTATTATATTTTACAGCTGGATCTTTAGCTCAGTTGGTTAGAGCTCTCGGCTCATAACCGAGCGGTCGTTGGTTCGAATCCAACAAGATCCACTTTTTGGAGGATTACCCAAGTCCGGCTGAAGGGAACGGTCTTGAAAACCGTCAGGCGGGTAAAACCGTGCGTGGGTTCGAATCCCACATCCTCCTTTCCTTTGGCTCGGTAGCTCAGTTGGTAGAGCAATGGATTGAAGCTCCATGTGTCGGCGGTTCGATTCCGTCTCGCGCCATTTGCGGGTGTAGTTTAGTGGTAAAACCTCAGCCTTCCAAGCTGATGTTGTGAGTTCGATTCTCATCACCCGCTTAAGAATTTTCTAGAAAATAGAAGATTTTTTGATAATTAGGGAGCATAGCTCAGTTGGTTAGAGCACTGTGTTGATAACGCAGGGGTCCGAGGTTCAAATCCTCGTGTTCCCATAGATGTTTATAATATCTATATATTGTGAATAACTGGTGGGGAGTTACTCAAGAGGCTGAAGAGGACGGTTTGCTAAATCGTTAGGTCGGGAAACCGGCGCGAGGGTTCGAATCCCTTACTCCCCTTCCGTATAACGGCTATTGTTGAATAGTCGTTTTTTATGCTTTATGTAGAATGTTTAAGATGAGAGGGGGGTATATGGCTTTTCTTACGAGCGAAGAAGTAACTGAGTTAAAAAATCAGGTAAATATTGCTGATTTAATTTCACAATATGTACCTCTCACAAAGTCTGGGAAGAATTATTTAGGACTTTGTCCTTTTCATGGTGAAAAAACACCGAGTTTCAATGTAAATGCTGATAAAGGTTTTTATCACTGCTTTGGCTGTGGGAAATCTGGCGATGTTATTGACTTCATAAAAGATTATAAACAAGTTGGTTTTGTCGATGCAGTAAAAGATGTAGCGAGTTTTGCTGGAATTACGGTAAATATTGAGAATGATTCTACTGCTGAAAAAGATAATCCTAATGCATTGCTCTATGATATAAATAATCAAGCTGCACGGCTTTATAATATCGTTTTAACGTCTACTGAGATAGGTAAACAAGCACGACTCTATCTGGAAAAGCGTGGGATTACTTCTGAGATTATCAAGCAGTTTAATATCGGCTTAGCACCAGACGAAAATGATTTCATTTTTAAAAATCTCTCTGGAAAATTTGATGAAAGTGTTCAGGCGAATTCCGGGCTTTTCAACTTTTCAAGTCACAAGGTTTTCGATGCTTTTCAAAACAGAATTATGTTTCCACTCAAAAATGAGTACGGGCATGTTGTGGGATTTTCAGGCCGAAAATGGCAAGAAAATGATACAAGTAAGGCAAAGTATATTAATACAAGTGCAACAAAAATCTTTGATAAATCTTACGAGCTTTATAATTTGGATAGAGCAAAACCAGTTATTTCCAAAACACGTGAAGTTTACTTGATGGAAGGTTTCATGGATGTTATTGCAGCTTATAAGGCTGGTGTGTATAACGTTGTTGCGACCATGGGAACAGCTTTAACTGAGAAACACGTAAAGCGTTTAAAAAAAATAGCTAAAAATTATGTTCTTATCTATGATGGCGATCAGGCGGGTCAAAATGCGATATATAAAGCAATTAATTTGATTGGTGAAGAGAAGACGCAGATTGTACGTGTTCCAGAAGGTTTGGATCCAGATGATTACAGTAAAAAATATTCATTAGAATCTTTATCTGGTCTGATGGAAAACAGCAGGATACAACCGACAGAGTTTTTAATCGATTATCTGAAGCCCGAAAATCTTTCGAATTTGCAAAACCAATTGGATTTTATTGAGCAAATGGCACCTGTTATTGCAAGGGTTTCATCAATTACAGCACAGGATGCTTTTATAAGAAAATTAGTTGAGATTTTGCCTGATTTCGAGTATAATCAAGTAGAGCAATCTGTCAATTTAAAGCGTGAAAACGTCCTTAAAACAAGGGCAGAAGCGGGAAATTTTGAAGAGAGTTTTGGAAGCTTTTCAGAAGAAGAGTTTTCGGATTACCCTATACCTGATTTTACTGCATCGGATCAGGATTATTATGAAACTTTTTCCTCTGCTCAAGAGGCTGTTAAAACTGTACAACAGCCTAAACTTCCAAGCTTATCGCGAAGTGAACGAGCAGAAGAACAACTTTTAAATCGAATGATTTATCATCAAAGTGTTCTTCATAAATTTGCAGAGGATGAAAATTTTCGCTTTGTACATCAGCGTTATCAGAATCTTTTTGACAAAATCATACTTGAGGTGATGAGTTTTGAAGAAATTGATCCTTCTCACTTTGGGACATCATTAGATGCTGAGGAGAAAAATTTATTTTATCAAATCTTGAGTCTGGATCTGCCAGATGAGATAAGTAGTGAGGAGCTTGAAGATTTGGTAGCCGTTTTTGCAAAAGAAATGGAGCAAATAAAGTTTAGTGAATTGCAAAAACAATTAGAAAATGCCCAAAAAGTAGGCAACAAGGAACGTGAGTTAGAACTCACAATCCAAATTATTAATCAGAAGAAAAAAATATAAGTCATTACTTATATTGTTCATTGGGGAGGATTAAATTGGCAAGTAATAATAAAAAAAGAATCAGTCAAATTGCAAAAGAAACTGGAATTACTAACAAAGCTTTAATCGCAAAAGCACAAGAACTTGGCATGGCGGTTAAATCTCACTCAAGTTCTATTTTTGAAGCTGAAGAAGCAAAACTCCTTGCAGCAATGGATTTTAAACCAATTATTGTTGAAAAGGTTGATGTAGAAGAGCTGAAAGAAAAGGGTTCTAAGCATGTAACCTCTGTTAAAGAAAAAGCAGCTAAGAAAATTGATATTAAAGATTCAGATACCTTTGACAACAAAGCTTTTGATAAAGCAGTAGCAGCATATATCACAAAACGTAAACCTCTCGAAGAAGCTTTAGATGATGAAATTACAGATGAGCTTGTAGTGAAATTTGGTTTGGAAGCCGAAGCCATCGAAGATTTACTTCAACAAATCCAAGATGCCGGCATTTCGATCGTCGATAAAGAAGGAAATCCTAGTCCATTAGCTTTGCAAGCTGAAGAAGAAGAAAAGCTTGATGATAATGCAATGGATGAAATCGTAACAAATGTCCGTATTGATGATCCTGTCCGCATGTATCTTAAGGAAATCGGACGTTATCCATTGATTTCGCTCGAAGAAGAAACAAAACTTGCGGAAGCTATTGTTGCAGGTGGTGATGAAGCAGAATTTGCCAAACAAATGCTTGCAGAAGCCAACTTACGTTTGGTTGTTTCCATTGCAAAACGTTATTCTGGACGCGGGATGCAATTCCTGGATTTGATTCAAGAAGGAAATATGGGACTTATGAAAGCTGTGGACAAATTTGACCACACTAAAGGTTTCAAATTCTCAACTTATGCGACATGGTGGATTCGTCAAGCAATCACACGTGCGATTGCTGACCAAGCACGTACAATTCGTATTCCTGTCCACATGGTTGAAACAATCAACAAGTTGATTCGTGTGCAACGTAATCTTTTACAAGAATTGGGCCGTGATCCTTTACCAGAAGAAATCGGTAAAGAATTACACATGACACCTGATAAAGTTCGTGAAGTCTTGAAAATTGCGCAAGAACCTGTATCATTGGAAACACCTATTGGTGAGGAAGACGATTCACATCTTGGTGATTTCATTGAAGATGATGTAATTGAAAGCCCTGTAGACTACACAAACCGTATCTTGCTTCGTGAACAGCTTGATGAAGTTATGGATACCTTGACAGACCGTGAAGAAAACGTATTGCGTATGCGTTTTGGACTTGATGATGGACGTATGCACACACTTGAAGATGTTGGTAAACAATTTAAAGTGACACGTGAACGTATTCGTCAAATTGAAGCTAAAGCGATTAAAAAATTGCGTCATCCTCGTCGCAGCAAACCATTGCGTGACTTTATGTAATATAAAAAACTCTCTCGACAGGTGTCGAAGAGTTTTTTCTTATAATTGAAAAAGAATATAGTACAAAAGATTTGATAAATTTGAGAGAAGTGATATAATAAAAATTATTAAAGGTCAAAAAAGGTCAAACTTTAAATAAAAGAAGCCAGACATGATTCTTTAATTCTAAAAAAATAAGTTAAAATAAAGAAAAGACGTAACCACAAAGGAGGAAGAGATGCTCTGCCAAAATTGTAAAATAAATGAAGCGACAATTCACCTTTATACGAATGTGAATGGACAACGTAAGCAAGTGGATTTATGCCAAAATTGCTATCAAATTATGAAATCAGGAGGTCAAGAAAGCTTGTTTGCTGGGGCGACAAATATTTCTAATAATGATGACCCATTTAATCCATTTCCAGATATTTTCCAAGCCTTACATGGTAATGATCAAGGACGGACAATGACACCTCCAACACAAGCTGGAGGTCGAGGTCCAGGAGGTCCACAAAACCCTCGTGGAAGTCAAGCACCTAAAGGACTTCTTGAAGAATTCGGAGTCAACATTACTGATGCCGCACGCCGTGGAGAAATTGATCCTGTTATTGGGCGAGATTCTGAAATTACACGTGTCATCGAAATTCTGAATCGTCGGACAAAAAATAATCCTGTTCTTATCGGAGAACCAGGTGTTGGTAAAACAGCAGTTGTTGAAGGGTTAGCCCAAAAAATCGTTGATGGTGATGTACCACAAAAATTGCAAAATAAAGAAGTTATACGTCTTGATGTTGTTAGCCTCGTCCAAGGTACTGGTGTACGTGGGCAATTTGAAGAACGTATGCAAAAGCTGATGGAAGAGATTCGTAAACGCGATGATGTTATCCTCTTCATTGATGAAATCCATGAAATTGTTGGTGCTGGTTCAGCAGGTGATGGCAATATGGATGCAGGAAATATTCTAAAACCAGCTTTGGCGCGTGGTGAACTACAACTTGTTGGGGCAACAACACTCAATGAATATAGAATTATCGAAAAAGACGCGGCACTTGAACGTCGGATGCAACCTGTCAAAGTTGATGAACCCTCTGTAGATGAGACCATCACGATTTTACGTGGGATTCAAAAACGCTATGAAGACTATCATCATGTGAAATATTCAGATGAAGCAATCTTAGCTGCGGCGAATCTCTCGAACCGTTATATACAGGACCGTTTCCTTCCCGATAAAGCAATTGACTTACTGGATGAAGCGGGTTCGAAAAAGAATCTTACCCTCAAATTTGTTGATCCAGAGGATATCAAGAAACGTATTGAGCAAGCAGAAGTACAAAAAAATGAAGCAATGCAACGTGAAGATTTTGAGAAAGCAGCCCATTTCCGTGATCAAATCGCTAAGCTTCGGGAGCTTCAAAGTCATGAGATTTCAGATACAGATATGCCAAATATCACAGAAAAAGATATAGAAGCAATCGTTGAAGAAAAAACACATATTCCTGTGGGTGATCTGAAAGAAAAAGAGCAAACACAGCTAATCAATTTGGCTGAGGACTTGAAAGAACACGTTATTGGACAAGATGAAGCGATTGATAAAATTTCTAAAGCTGTGCGTCGTTCACGTGTCGGACTTGGAAAACCTAATCGTCCTATCGGTTCATTCCTCTTTGTTGGACCGACTGGTGTAGGTAAGACTGAACTCGCTAAACAATTAGCTTATGAGCTCTT
The DNA here is from genome assembly GCF_037892375.1 of Lactococcus formosensis. Taxonomy (NCBI): domain Bacteria; kingdom Bacillati; phylum Bacillota; class Bacilli; order Lactobacillales; family Streptococcaceae; genus Lactococcus; species Lactococcus formosensis. Next base: position 1,117,775 of record NZ_CP141721.1, read on the forward strand.
TGGCTCAAGAGATAGTATGATCCGCTTTGATATGTCGGAATACATGGAAAAACATAGTGTGGCTAAGTTGATTGGTGCGCCTCCAGGATATGTAGGGTACGAGGAAGCAGGTCAGCTGACAGAACGTGTCCGCCGTAACCCGTACAGCTTAATTTTATTGGATGAGATTGAGAAAGCACACCCTGATGTAATGCATATGTTCTTGCAGATTCTTGATGACGGGCGTTTGACAGATGCACAAGGGCGCACAGTTTCCTTCAAAGATGCAATCATCATTATGACCTCAAATGCGGGGACAGGTAAGGTTGAAGCAAGTGTTGGTTTTGGTGCTGCACGTGAAGGTCGTACAAATTCAGTGCTTGGGGAACTCGGTAATTTCTTCAGTCCAGAATTCATGAACCGTTTTGATGCTATCATTGAATTCTCGGCATTGAGCAAAGAAAATTTGCTTAAGATTGTGGATTTAATGTTGGATGAAGTCAATACTCAAATCGCTCAAAATGATATTCATCTTGATGTCACACAGGCCGTTAAAGAAAAACTTGTTGACCTGGGTTATGATCCGAAAATGGGAGCACGCCCATTGCGTCGTACCATCCAAGATAATATCGAGGACGCTATTGCAGATTTTTACATTGAGCATCCTGAGTATAGAGAGTTACTTGCAGACTTGGTTGATGATAAGATTGTTATTGTGAATAAGCCTGAAGAAGTAAAGGACACAGCGGATACATCTGATAATGAAGATGAAGAGAAATAAAAAAAAGATAAGACCAGTTGATGGTCCTATCTTTTTTTGTTAAAGTAAGGTAAATATGAAAAATACAAATCAACTTAAACAAGAGATAAAAACTTTTTTATTAGAAAAGGAATGTTATGCAACATATAATCATTGCATAACTGTTGGTGACTATGCTGAAGAAATAGGGCATGAATTTCTAAATGAAGCAGAAAGAGAGCAAGTAAGAATAGCAGGATACTTACATGATATTTCTGCTATTTATCCCAATAATGAAAGAATTTTTGTAGCAGAAGATATGAAGATAGAGCTTTTTAAGGAAGAAAGACAATTTCCTATGATTATTCATCAAAAAATATCAAGGATAATGGCTCAAAGAGAATTTGGTATCCAAGACGAAAAAATTCTTTCAGCAATTTCTTGCCATACTACCTTGAAGAAAAAATTTTCAAAGGTTGATTTAGTTTTATTTGTGGCTGACAAAATAAGATGGGATCAAGAAGGACAGCCTCCTTATCTAAAGGAAATCACTCAGGCGCTAAATTATTCTTTTGAAGCAGCAGCCTTTGCTTATATTGATTATATTTTGAAACACGATATAAAAGTTATTCATCCTTGGCTTTTAGAAGCTTATGAATTTTTAAATCTGAGAAGAATTGGTTAATGAAAAAACTTTATCTTTGGTGCATATTCCTTATATTTTTCGTGCTAATAAATAACTAAAAATACTTTTAGGGGGAGTACTCATACTCTGGAAAATTCTAAACGAAGAAGACATGGCTCGGAAATATGATCAAGAAACGTCTTCAAAATACACAGCCTTTAATCAAGTCAATAATTATTTTATTGGAGCAATTAGTGGATTTGTGATAATAATCGCTCTCCCCTCATATATTTTCCTTTTTTACCCCGTTTACCTTATAATAACAATTATCCTTAATGTTCAAGACTATAGGATAAGAAAAAGGAAGCTTGAAAAATTATTAAAATAAAAAAGAATAAGCTTTTTAGGCTTATTCTTTTTTATTGGGGGAAATTATTGGACAATCAGAAGTCCATCTTTGACAGCCCAAGGTTCTTTTTCATTGATGTGATCGTAGAACATTATACCATTTGTATGGTCGATCTCATGTTGGACACACATGGAAGGGAAATCTTTCAGACGAATCTTGTGTTTCTCACCATTTTTGTCATAGTATTCTACAGTTACACGCGCGTGACGGATAACCAGACCAGGGACTTCACGATCGACAGAAAGACAACCTTCACCAGACTCGATAGCTGCATCTTGAACAGAGTGACTAACAATTTTAGCATTATACATGATTTCTGCTAACTTATAAGCTTCTTTTGGCGCTACTTCATTGCCATTTTCATCTACTTCAGGATCGTTAGGAATAAGGACAGCGATAATCTTTTTAGCAATATCGAGCTGATTGGCTGCTAAACCAACACCTGGACGGAGCTGCATTTTTTCAGCCATTGCTGGGTTTTGTGAATTACGGAGAAATTCCATCATTTTTTCACCTAGAATGATATCTTCATCAGACAAGGGTAAGCTCACTTCATCAGCAACAGTACGTAGCGTTTCGTTTCCTTCACGGACAATATCGTCCATGCTAATCATATGACTTGCTTTGATTAATTTTTCTTGTACAGACATTTTTTACTTCCTTGATATATTATTACTATTAGTTAATTATATCATAAATTTTCAGTCAAAAATGTTAAAATTGATTAAAGAGAAGGTTTATAAGGGGGCAGAAATGAAAACTTATAGAAAAAATACAGCAGCAATCATTTTGAATGCAGAAAATGAAATTTTACTCTTTCAACGTGCAGACTTGCCACAAATTTGGGGCTTCCCACAAGGAGGAATTGAGACAGGTGAAGCTCCCGAACAAGCCGTAGTGAGAGAACTTGAAGAGGAGATTGGTACGCAAGATTTTGAAATTATTGGAAAATATCCAGAACTTTTACGTTATGATTTTCCAGAAGGTATGACTTTTCCTGATTGGAGCTACGATGGACAAGAGCAACAGCATTTTCTTATCCGACTTTATCCCGAGGCTTCCATAAATGTAAAAACTGGTCATCATGAGTTTATCAGCTATAAGGCTGTGCCTTTTGCAGATATTGATTTTAATACATTTAGTTTCAAAGCCGATGTATACCGAAAGGCCCTCACTTATTTTAAAAAAGAATTTAAGGAAATAAAATGATAGAACGTATAACAGATAATAAATTTGATCTGGTCAGCAAGTATGAGCCAGCTGGAGATCAAGGACAAGCGATTGAGACTCTTGTAGAAAATATTGAAAATGGTGAGAAAGCGCAAATTTTACGAGGGGCTACTGGTACAGGTAAAACATACACCATGAGTCAAGTTATTGCGCGGACAAATAAACCTACTTTAGTTATGGCGCATAATAAGACACTCGCGGGTCAGCTTTACAGTGAGTTTAAAGAATTTTTCCCGAATAATGCTGTCGAATATTTTGTCAGCTACTATGATTATTACCAACCTGAAGCTTATGTGCCTTCTTCAGATACTTATATAGAAAAAGACAGTTCCGTCAATGATGAGATTGATAAATTACGTCATAGTGCAACAAGTTCCCTTTTAGAGCGCAATGATGTTATCGTCGTTGCTTCTGTTTCCTGTATTTATGGTTTGGGTTCTCCTAAGGAATATCAAGATAGCGTCGTCAGCTTACGTCCTGGACTGGAGATCTCTCGTGATAAATTACTCAATGATTTAGTGGGCATTCAGTTTGAACGTAATGATATTGATTTTCAACGTGGTCGTTTTCGTGTGCGTGGAGATGTTGTGGAAGTCTTCCCTGCCTCTCGAGATGAACATGCTTTTCGTGTTGAGTTTTTTGGCGACGAAATTGACCGCATCCGAGAAATAGAAGCCCTGACAGGACAAGTTTTAGGCGAAGTAGACCATCTTGCTATATTCCCAGCTACTCACTTTATGACTAATGATGACCGTATGGAAGAGTCCATTGCCAAGATTGAAGCAGAACTTCAACAGCAATTAAAAGTCTTCCGCAGTGAAGGAAAACTCCTTGAAGCACAGAGATTGGAACAAAGAACCAACTACGATATTGAAATGCTACGTGAGATGGGCTACTGCAATGGTGTCGAAAACTATTCCCGTCATATGGATGGTCGTACTGAAGGAGAACCACCTTTTACCTTACTTGATTTCTTTCCCGATGATTTCATGATTATGATTGATGAAAGTCACATGACGATGGGACAAGTTAAGGGGATGTATAATGGTAACCGGGCGCGTAAAGATATGTTAGTCAACTATGGTTTCCGCTTGCCCTCAGCCTTGGATAACCGTCCGCTTCGTCGTGAAGAATTTGAAAGCCATGTACATCAAATTGTTTATGTTTCTGCCACACCTGGTGACTATGAAATGGAGCAAACAGAGACGATTGTCGAGCAAATTATCCGTCCTACAGGTCTCCTTGATCCTATCGTGGAGGTCCGACCAATGATGGGGCAAATTGATGATTTATTAGGAGAAATCAATGCGCGTGTTGAAAAGGATGAACGTGTTTTTGTAACCACCTTGACCAAAAAGATGGCTGAAGATTTAACGTCTTATTTCAAAGAAATGGGTGTAAAAGTCAAGTACATGCACAGTGATATCAAAACTTTGGAGCGGACAGAAATTATTCGTGACTTGAGATTGGGTGTTTTTGATGTGTTAGTCGGTATTAATCTTTTACGTGAGGGAATTGATGTTCCAGAAGTTTCTCTAGTTGCTATTTTGGATGCGGATAAAGAGGGCTTCTTACGTAATGAACGTGGCTTGATTCAAACTATCGGACGTGCCGCACGGAATTCAAATGGACGTGTCATCATGTATGGGGATAATATTACTCAGTCTATGCAACGGGCAATGGATGAAACGAGTCGTCGTCGTGAAATTCAAATGGCTTACAATGAAAAACATGGGATTGTGCCACAAACCATTAAGAAAGAAATTCGTGATCTGATTTCAATTACAAAACGTACCGAAAGTGGAGAAGTTGAAGAAGTTTCAGCTGAAGCTATGACGAAAAAAGAACGTAAAGCATTACTTAAAAAGCTGGAGAAAGAGATGGCCGAAGCTGCTGGAGCGCTTGACTTTGAATCAGCTGCGCAGTTACGAGATATGATTTTGGAAATTAAGGCTTTAGATTAATAAAAAAAAGAGCACCTGCTCTTTTTTTTATTTTTCTTGCTCAGCAGCTTCATCCACGATGAAGGTAAATTCACAGGTTGTTACTTTCTTGCCATCAACATATGCAGCAGCATCGGCTTTACCTACTTTTCCACGGAATTTAGTAATTTCAAATTCGAGCTTCATTACATCACCTGGAACAACTTTTTGGCGGAATTTAGCTTTGTCGATGCCGCCAATATATGCCATTTTCCCTTGGAATTCTTCTTTTTTAAGAATCAAGATAGAACCAGCTTGTGCTAAACTTTCCAAAATCAAAACACCAGGGAAAGTTGGATTACCTGGAAAATGCCCGTTAAAAACTTCTTCATTAATTGTGACATTTTTTGTTGCAAGAATCTTATTTTCTGAGATTTCGTCAACATAATCGATAAACATAATAGGATAGCGATTAGGAATAACTTCCATAACTTCTGTCGCTGTCATAGCATACTTTGAATTTGTCATTTTAATAGTACCTCATATTTTATTTGTACTATCTTATTATATCACTATTTTTATTGTTTTATGTATAAAAACATTAAAAGGCTATTTGAGTTGCTGCTGTAGACCCTTGGTATCTTCGAAGGGGACGTGCATAGAGCCAAGTATATCCAATTTTTAGAATGTTAAACTTAGACGATTGTTACTAGAAAAATTGAAGCCACTAGTGCTATACTATTTGAGTAAAGATTACTTTAACATAAGCTCTATCTCTCAGTCGCCTTTGGATTGAGAGATTTTTTATTCAGCTTGCTTTATAGCAGTGATAAAACGGGCGGTAATCTCATGAGGACGTGTAATTGCGCCACCAACAACCTGAGCTAGCACTCCAAGTTCCTGAATTTTTTTAGCCTGTTCGGGGATGTGAATACCGCCTTCAGCAATCACCGGAATATTGCTGGCCAAGAGTGACTGAATAAGATCAATGTCTGGTTGTGGCCGCTCTTTTGTTTCCTCAGTATAACCAGAAAGTGTGGTTCCGACAAAGTCACAACCTGCTTCATAGGCCGCTTTTCCAGCAGCAAAAGTATCAATATCCGCCATGAGCAATTGATGTGGATATTTTTCCTTCACTTGATGAATAAACTCTGGCATACTCAACCCATCATGACGTTCACGCAGTGTACAATCTAAGGCAATTACGGCGATATTAAGGCTAGCTAACTCATCAACTTCTTGCATAGTTGCAGTAATATAGGGCTCTTGTGGAGGATAATCACGTTTGATGAGACCAATAATAGGCACATCAACAACCTCTTTAATTTCTTCAATATCCCGTACAGAGTTCGCACGAATTCCTACAGCGCCAGCATTTTGAACACCTAAAGCGATAAGGGGCATAATCCCACCGTCGATACTATAAAGCGGTTCTCCTGGCAATGCTTGACAGGAAACGATCAGTCCACCGCGGACTTTTTCAATAAATTCTTGTTTGTTCATAAACCCTCTCTTTCATTCTTAATTTTATTGTATCATCAAATTTAGTATTTTTAAAACGTTTTCTTTTAGGCTGAAGAGGGAAACTTGACAATTAAAGGCTTTTACATTACAATGTTTTATGTAGTAAGTATTTTTATATACTAAACTATTTACTTATATTTTTTAACTTATATTTTCTGAAATATATTTTTTTATTTTAAGGGGACTTATTTATATGTTTTTAGAAGGAAAAAAAATCGTCATTATGGGTGTAGCTAACAACAAGTCTATCGCTTGGGGGTGTGCTAAAGCTATGAAAGATCAAGGAGCTACCTTGATTTACACTTATCAAAATGAACGTATGGAAAAACAGCTTGCGAAGCTTGCTGGGCCAGAAGATCTACTTATTGAGTGTGATGTTGTATCGGATGAATCTATTCGTCGCGCGTTTTCAACGATTGAAAGTCGCGTCGGTAAAATAGATGGTTTAGTACATGCCATTGCTTATTCTAAAAAAGAAGAACTTGATGGTAATGTATCTGATATCTCACGTGATGGCTATGCTCTTGCACAAGATATCTCAGCCTACTCATTGCTTGCTGTAGCAAAAGCTGCAAAACCTTTATTCAATGAAGGCTCTGGTATTGTTACCTTGAGCTATATGGGCTCTGTTCGTGCAATTCCTAACTACAATGTAATGGGAATTGCTAAAGCAGCTCTAGAAGCAACTGTACGTTACTTGGCAGCAGAAATGGCACACGTTGGTGTTCATGTTAATGCTATTTCAGCGGGTGCTATCAAAACGCTTGCCGTATCTGGTGTGGCCGGCTACAAAGATTTGATTAAAGAATCAAATAGCCGTACAGCTGACGGTAAGGGAGTAACGATCGAAGAAGTTGGACAAACCGCTGCCTTCCTCGTTAGTCCATTAGCTACAGGGGTCATTGGAGATGTGGTTTATGTGGATAAAGGTGTTCACTTGACATAAGCAAAAACAGAGAAATACTTGATAGGGTTTTGGCCTTATCAAGTATTTTTTTATTTTTATAAACAAGAGTTGTTAACATATGTTGTTCATATTTTGCAGTATAAATTGTTGTAGCGATGTTACGTTTTTTCTTATATTATATTTCTTGTACATAAAATGTCGAAATAGAAGTGGCCACTAAATTTTTGACGAGAATAAAGAAAAGGAAAATTTAACAATGAAATTTGAATTTAAAAGTTTGTCTACATATGAAGAAGATGCGACACCTAACTTTATGGGCGGAGTAAACTACCATAGTTTAATCGAAGAATTTGACTCTATGGCAGAGGCTGTAAAATATGTGACTGATCATCACGGGTATTTGATTACAGATAATGGGAAATTTGCTTTTGAAGTGAGAAACATCTCTCTTATCAAATAACCAATAAAAAGTATCTAGAGAAGATACATATCAGTCGAGGAATAGAAAAAATCATGAAAAAAGAAAGTCTTTTTACAGCTACTTTCATTATTAATACACTTATTAGCTTTTTATTTTATATTGTTTTTTACGTTTTAACGTCATCTATAGGGACGTATGCGATGGAAGAACTCCATCAGTCTACAGTAGTGAGCTTATCATTATCAAGTATCTTTGTTATCGGGGCGCTCATTGGGCGTGTATGGACCGGTATCGTTGTAACACGGATAGGGATGAAAAAGCTTCTTTACGTAGGTGGAATTATCTTTTTAGTTTTAACTTTAGGTTATTATGCAACAACTAATATCCCGTTGCTCTTCATTATACGTGTGATTCAAGGTATGGGATTTGGGATTGGCGCGACAGCCTCAGGAACGATTGCGGGACATATTGTTCCTGCTTCAAGACGAGGAGAAGGAATAGGCTACTATGCCTTGTCCGTTACGCTGGCTGCAGCTGTCGGACCTGCTTTGAGTATTTCTATTTATTCTTCTTCCTTAGGTTTTAATGGGCTTCTTGCTTTAGCACTTATCTTGCTTATTTTAACTTTTGTTTTGATATTCTTTGTCCATGTGAAAGAATTATCCGAAGAAGAAGTACAGGAAGCTTTGCTTCACAGTCCAAAAGGTTTAGATAAATATATCGAAAAATCAGCATTACCAATCTCTTTCGTTGCCTTTTTGGCAGGATTTATTGACTCCGCTATTTTAACAGGAATGGGGCCATTCACATCCTTCTTACATATTTCGACTGCAGGTTCATTGTTCTTCACCTTGTACGCTATCTTGATTTTCTTATCACGCCCATTGACAGGACGTATGTTTGATACTAAAGGAGATAACTGGGTTTTCCATCCTGTCTTTATTTTCTTTGCAATTTCAATGCTTTTCGTTGGTTTGGCAGGCTTTATGAGTCCAGGTGCTGGCTTTATTATGTTGCTTATTGCTGGAGGAACTTTTGGTCTAGGATATGGGGGAGTTGCACCTTTTGGTCAAGCTATTGCGATTCGCGAAGCACGTAAAGATCGTATTGGTGTTGCAACTTCAACTTTCTTTGGTTTTTTAGATTTGGGCGTTGGTGGTGGTCCGATTATTTTAGGAGCTATTATTCCAATGCTTGGAAAAGATATGGTTGGATTCCGTAACTTGTATCTTTACAGTGCACCAGCGGTTGTTATTGTATGGATTATCTATTATCTTGTGCATGGGAAAAAGCAACAACAAACAAATGTTGCTTAAAAATGGTATGAATGACATAGAATATGTAGTACAGCTTTTAGAAGAAAAAAATGTGAGTGTAGTCAGTCGTAAGAAACATAGTTATATCATGTATCAGGGGATTGAATCAGAGTATCTTTATGTTCTTAAAGAGGGTGTAGTTAAACTGAGCAGTATTTTGCGAAATGGTCGTGAGTTTAATATCACTTATGTTTGTGAACCGGATTTCGTTTCACTATTGGAAGAAGAACAATTAGATGGTGTCTCGGCTCTCTTTAATGTCCGAATAGAATCGGATGAGGCGACTTTTTATCGTGTTCCACGTAAAGTTTTTTGGGAATGGATTGATAAAGATATCAAGTTGTTCCGTATTGTTGATAATTTTTATCGTAAAAGATTAGTCATGATCTTAGAAGCCTTGCAAAAAATGACTGTAAATGGTAAAAAGGGCGCTGTATGCGCGTGCTTATATAATTTTATTGACTGCTTTGGAAAACAAAAAGCGGAGGGGATATTAATTGATTTCCCCGTAACTAACGAAGACATAGCAGGATTTTGCGGAATTTCAACGCGAACCAGTGTCAACAGGATACTTCGTGAACTCCGGGAAGAAAATATTATTGATATTGTTCATCATAAGATTATGATTTGTGATCAATACAGCTTACAAAACTACATCAGCTAGAGTGAACAACATAGCTCAAAACCTCCAGTAGCTTAAGATTCTGGAGGTTTTTTTGACTTAATAGACTTAATAAAAGAAGCAATTTTAAATTGCTTCTTTATATTGTATTATTTACGTTTTTGTTTACCAGCATTACGCCCATTATCGTTCTTTTTACGTGGTGCATCCAAATCTTTCAAACCTTGTTGCGTTGCAGACTTAGGAGTGACATCTTTTGGTAGATCAGCCATCTTTGGAGGATTATTTTTGAATTCTTCGTCAATTTTCTTACGCATACGTGGTTTCATAATGTAAGTAATGATAATCTGTTGGATAACCATTACGATACCACCAACGGCCCAATAAAGAGCGACACCAGCAGGTGACATGAAACTGAAAACAATAATCATCACAGGACTCATGATGAGCATGGTCATGCCTGTTTTCTTTTGTTCAGGCGTCATACTTTTAGTTGAAATCCAAGTTTGTAGGAAGTAGAAGATACCCGCAATCAGAGTGATAACAATACTTGAGCGTCCAAGGTCAATTCCGAAGAAAGTTGCTGTTGAAATACCAGGAGTATAGGCTGCGGCATTATAGAGGGCAATGAAGAATGGCCATTGGATAAGTAAGGGAAGACAACCCAATGAAGATAACATATTGATTCCATTATCTTTTTGTGCTTTCATCAAAGCTTGTTGGGCAGCCATACGTTCCTCAGGAGTCGTCGCAGCTTTCAATCTCGCATTAAGGGGTTCAAACACAGGGGCCAAATAAGCTGTCTTTTCTTGCATATAAGTTGACTTATAGGCTTGGTTGAGTCCCAATGGAAGGATAAGGAAACGGATAATCAATGTAACTAAGACGATTCCCCAACCATAACCGAGATTCATGTTATTGGCAAATACGTCGACAAAGGCTGACATTGGTTTAACAAGGATTTGGTAAGTCATACCATGTGTTGCAGCTTCGGTAGGAACACGCACGCCATCAACAATATGGGTTTGGACACAGCCAGAGAGCAAGAGCAAACCAGCACTTGCTACACCCAAGAGGGACAATTTTTTGTTCAAATTTTTCAAAATAAATTCGCTTTCTATAAATAAACGGTCTGTTACCATTTTACAGGAAATTGCTTTATTTTTCAATAGGTCTATAGTCTGAAATCAGCTATTTTAAAGCTTTGCGATAGCTTCTTTTTCTTGTTTGAAGAGTAAAAAAGATTGAGTTTTTTATTATGTTGGTGGAAAATAAAAAAGCTGCCTGCGACAGACAGCTTTTAGGATAATTTATCCGATAAATGTTGTAATCTCTTTTTCAAAATGATCAATCTTACTTTGTGCTTGTTCTTCTGTATCTGCTACAGCAGCCATATAGAATTTTATCTTTGGCTCTGTACCTGAAGGACGAACAGCAATCCAGCTACCATCTTCTAAATGATATTTTAAAACATCAGAAGGAGGAGTTGTTAATTTTTCAACTTTGCCACTGTGTGATGTTGCAGTAAGTTCTTTGAAATCTTCAGTCAAAAGAATTTCAAGACCGTCAAATTTTTCTGGTGCATTGTCACGGAATTTACCCATGATTTCAGCGATTTGTTCTTTCCCAGTGCTTCCTTCAAGCGTAACTGAAAGTGTTTTTTCAACAAAGTAGCCATATTCAGCATAGATATCTTGAATACCATCATACAGAGTTTTACCTAAAGAACGGTAGTAAGCTGCAACTTCGCAGATGAGGAGCATCGCTTGAATAGCATCTTTATCACGGACGAATGGCTTGATGAGATAGCCAAAGCTTTCCTCAAAACCAAACATGTAAGTGTGTTCACCTGTAGTTTCCCAAGCATGAATTTTTTCACCAATGAATTTGAAACCAGTAAGTACATTGAACATTTCGACATTGTAGCTTTCAGCAATGTGGCTGACTAGCTCAGTAGAAACGATAGACTTAGCCATAGCTGCATTCGTAGGTAAAGTGCCAGCAGTTTTGTGTGCTTCAAGGATATATTTAGCTAAAACGGCACCGATTTGGTTACCTGTCAAAGGTTGGTAACTTCCATCAGGTAAGCGGACTTCAACACCGATGCGATCGGCATCAGGGTCAGTCGCAACAAGCATATCTGCACCAACTTTACGGCCAAGTTCTTCAGACATAGCAAAGGCTGCTTGACTTTCAGGGTTTGGTGATTTTACAGTTGAAAAGTCTGGATCGGGGATAGCTTGCTCTTCTACAACAGCAATTTTTTCAAAACCAGCTGTGGCAAGCGCACGACGTCCAAGCATTTCTCCTGTCCCGTGGAGTGGTGTGTAAACGATGTTAAGGTCACGACCATATTTGTTAATTAATTCATGATTGATGGTTACAGTCTCGATATTTTTAAGATATTTTGCATCAATATCTTCACCAATAACTGTAATCATACCCTCGGCAATATATTTTTCCGTATCACCTAAAGTGATAGAGAAAATGTCATCAATTTGACGAATATATTCAGTCAAGGCTGCAGCATCTTCAGGTGGCATTTGTCCGCCGTCTTCACCGTAAACTTTATAGCCGTTGTAAGGCGCAGGGTTATGGCTGGCTGTGATCATAACACCTGTAAGAGTTTTCAGCTCACGAATTGTAAAGCTTAATGCAGGAGTAGGACGGAGACTGTCATAGACATAGCTTGGAATCCCATGGTCTGCTAGGATTGTTGCCGTTTCCATAGCAAACTCTTTAGAAAAGTGACGGCTGTCATAAGCAATAGCTACACCACGTTTTTTAGCTTCGCCTTTGCTGTCCATTAAACGTGCAAGACCTTCAGTTGTTAAACGTACGGTATAAATATTCATACGATTTGTTCCTGCACCTAAAAGGCCACGTTGACCAGCTGTACCAAACTCAAGATATGTATAGAAAGCATCTTCCTTTGTTTTTTCATCCATTTCAAGAAGTTCTTTATGCAAGTCGGGTGTTAAGTCAGCATTTAGCCATTGTTCATAAATTTCATTGTATGACATTGTTATCCTCCAAAGCCTTTATTTTAAAGGCTTCAATCAGTTATTGTTAATTTAAAATCCTAATCAAAAATGAATTCGGTTTCAGATGTATTATATCATTTTTCATTTTTATTTTCCAAAAAATAAAAAAACAGACATGACTTGGTCTGCTTTGTGATTTATCTTGATTTTTCTAATGACGGAACAATCGCTGCTGTTAAAATGATAGCGATAATGACTTCTGCAATGGAATTACTTGTTATGATCAGCTGTATCAGGCCTGCGAAAGTCATCCCTGTGTATTGACCAAAAAATAAAGTAATGAAACTTAAGACAAGGACTGTATTAGTAGCTGTACCGACAAAAGCAGCAATACCTGCCCCCGTACGATTTTGCATGGCTTTATAAATAAAATAAGGAAATACACCAATGAGGATTCGCGGAACGATAGCAACCACTAAAGCCCAGAGCGAACCATGATTCGTACCCGGGATAGGTTGAAGTGGACTAAATACATAACTTAAAGGTGTAGTAAGGATTGTGGAGTTAATAACGCTAATGATCCCCATTACGAGTCCTAAGAAAGCACCTTTACGTGCACCTAAGATAATTGAACCTATGATTACGGGTATATGCAAGAGCGTAGGTACAATGGGTAATGGCCACACGCTATAGACGATTTGACTCAAAACTTGCACGACAACCATGATAGCAATAAAAATTGCGAGGATGGCAATATCAGATGCTTTTGATTTTTTCATGTTTTAAATTTCCTTAATTTTAGTAGCTTGATCTAGCGTATCAACAATGATGTCAATATCTGCGAGTGCGCCTTCACCAAAGTCTCCACAAGCTAAGAGAGATTGTTTGGGTTGTATAACATTGTATCCTATTGATTTTAAAATATCAATATTTTTCCTTGTTAAAGGATTGGTGTACATATTGGTATTCATGGCAGGAGCGATGTATTTGGTCTTGCTGGGATGAAGCGCAAGGGCTACAGATGTTACAATATCAGAAGCAGCACCATGAGAAAGGCGACTTATAGTATCAGCTGTAGCAGGCGCAACAACAAAAATATCAGTGTGTTTTGCAATATCGATATGGTTAACAACATCGGGATGTTCTTCATCCATAATATCAATGTGTACTTTATTTTTAGATAAAACTTGCAAAGTCAAAGGCGTAATAAATTGTGTAGCTGCTTTTGTCATTAAAACGGTAACATTGTGGTTCTTTTTATTGAGCATTGAGATGATATCTGCAGCTTTGTAGGCTGCAATACTGCCAGTAACAGCGAGAGTTATATTAGCCATGATGTACCTCCTCGGATTTTTTAACAATTTCTTGGGCAATTTGTGGTTTAGTTCTAAGCCGAGTAATATCTGCAGAATCACTCACTAAGAAGGCCAGATGATTTTCTCCCTGGATATTAGTCAGATCATTTGCAATGATAAAATCAGCAGAAACTTCTTTTCGTTTGCTTTGCGCAACCTCCAGCAGGTGTTCCTCACTAACACCAGAAAGGAGTTTAAAGCCAAAAAGCAGAACCTCAGGCTTCCATTTTTTGATAAATGAAATAACTTTTGGTGTTTTTTCCAAGAGCATCATTTGGTACTCAGATTTTGAGGATATTTTTTTCTGTACTTTAGGGCGAAAGTGAATGAGCTGTTCTTTTGAAAGCGGCTGTGGTAAGTCATCTAATCCAGTCATATAAACAGGACGATAATCAGACACTGCCATACTGTGTACAACAACATCCACTGATGGAAGGAATTTCTCTACATTGTCGAGTAAATCTTGCGTATCCCCAATTGGAATAATAGTTAAATTTTCTTGCTCTACTGGCAGTTGTGCGAAACGTCCAGCTAATAAAATAACATGATGTCCATGTGTCAAAAATTCTTCAGCAGTTAATTTTCCTAAACTACCTGTAGCGAAATTAGTAATGCCACGGACGGTATCAATGGACTCAGTGGTACCACCTGCTGTAATTAATATCTTCATGGCTTTATTTTAACCTAAGTTTTTTCGCAATGCAAGAAGAGTATACCCCAAGAGGTAATAAACTAAAGAAAGCGATTGCAATAATTAAAGATATGAACTATAATTTAAAATGAAAAAGTCAAAAAGAAAAGAGAGCAATATGCTGACAGAAGAAATTAGAAATAGTTTTTTACAAGTTTTAGAAGAAGGCGTTAAGCCCGCTACAGGTTGTACAGAACCTGTAGCTGTTGCATATGCTGCTGCAGTATGCCGCAAGTATTTAGGTAATTCTAGTGTTGATCGGATAGACATACGAGTATCGGCTAATGTGATGAAAAATGCCTTAGCTGTGATTGTTCCAGGAACGGGAGAATCTGGAGTAGAAGTAGCTGCAGCTGCAGGTGCCCTAGGAGGAAATGCTGCAGCTGGCTTGAAGGTAATTTCTGAACTATCACCAGATAGAGTTCCAGAAATTATTAGCCTTGCTCGGTCAAACCAAGTGAAAGCTGAGGTTGCTTCTGTAGCAGATAAATTGTACGTTGAAGTTAGCATAGCTTCAGGATGTGAAACAGTTACAGTTAAAATTGCAGGGGGGCACACTTCCATTTACTGGATACAAAAAAATAAAGAAGTGATTTTCAAAAAAGAAAAACTTCAATCTAATGAAGAAGCAAGTAGTGTTGAATTTTTAAAAAAACGTAGCTTTATAGAAATCTGGGATTTTGCTACAAGCCAAAACTTGGAAAATATTTTTCCTCTAATCAAAGCACAAGAATTAAATATGGCTTTGGCTTCAGAAGGTTTGAGCTATGATTATGGGATGAAGATAGGTAAAACTTTACTCAACCACAGAAGCCTTTCAGAACTCAGTCTTGAGGAACAGATAGTCATTTGTACGGCCGCAGCTTCTGATGCACGGATGGGAGGGTGCCAGCGTGCGGCAATGACAAATTCTGGTTCAGGAAATCAAGGCATTACAGCTACAGTTCCTATTTGTGTCTTTGCACAAAATAGGAGTGTGAGTGAAGAAAAACTTATTAGGGCATTAACTCTTTCACATCTTACAGCTCTTTATATTCATGCTTTTTTACCTTTACTTTCTGCTTATTGTGCTACAGATTCAGCAGCGATGGGAGCCGCGGCTGGTTTGATTTACCTCGAATCAGAGGATAAAATAAAGGCTGAGAAGGCAATTAAGAATATGATTGGTGATGCAGTAGGGATGATTTGTGACGGGGCCGGTTTTTCTTGTGCGATAAAGGTAGTAAGTTCTGTATCTTCGATGTATCGAGCAGTACAGCTTGCTCAGGCAGATATAGTTATTCCGGCAACGAATGGAATTGTTTCTGAAGACGTGGATAACTGTATTCGAGATTTAGGACTTTATGTTTCTAGCGGAATGAAGAATTCTGATCCTATTATATTAGATATTATGATGAACAAGAAATAAAAAGTAACAAGAAAAAGCTTAGAGAATGTTCTCTAAGCTTTTTTCTATTGTTTAGGTTCACCATGTGGATAAAAGTTATCTTTAGCCATCTCATCATAAATGACATAAATTGCTTCACGAGGAGCTCCTGTATGTTTCATCACAGATTCTGTGATTTCTTTTGCTAAAGCTTTTTTGGCCTCAGCACTACGTCCTTCGACTAATTCAACATGTACAAACGGCATAATAATCCTCCTTAGGATTGTTTTTATATGCTTTATTTTATCATTTTTTCTGGGAATGAGCATCTTTTTAAATAGGAACAATATAACAATGTAAAAATAGTATGCTTTCCAAGCTTATTTTTTTGATTTAATAATTTTTATAATTTATAATTATTCATATAATGTAATTTTGGAAAAAGTCACAACATTCTAATGTTTACGATTTTACTAATAAAATAGCTTGTTTTCACTTATTTCAGGAAAACTAGATATAGAGGAGGAGTTGAATAAAAAAATGGTTGTTGAATAAATATTGTTAAAATAGGAGGATATATTGTGAAAAATGAAAAATGGAAAAATTATTTAAAAAGTAGTCAATATATAAAAAAACATTTATTATCAGCCGGTATATCAGGAAATGTACTTCTAGCAGGTGTCGTAGTAGCTGGGGCTTATACGCTATTCCCAAACCCTATCGTTGCCAATGCTGCGGTATTAGGAGTAGAAATCTTTGGAGATACCACCTCTTCAAACAACACGACTTCAAGTCTAGCTAACCCCTATCCAGAAGGGTCACAACAAAATGTAAACTTTACAATTTCAGGGAATTCTGCAGTAACTACGAATGTCTTATCTGGTACGCGATATGCAGTCATTGTTATTCCACCAGAACTACGGGGAACGATAACACCGGGACAGGCAACCGGAAGCACCAATGTCTCGGTTGATTTGACTAAAGTTCCACTAATAACAGGACTAGTCGGAACACTAAATACTACTTTAGGTGGGTTAACAAGAATTGTTGACACAGTGACAAGCACAGCAGGACTAAGCTTTGACACTTCAGCTCTCTATGAAAATTTAAATTTATTGTCAAGTGTCATGACGATTGACCAAGGAGCTTGGTCACAATCTGCCACCTTAAGTCCAGATGGCACAATGATTATTGTTGACTTAGACAAAGGACTTGGGCCAATTTTGGTGAATAATATAATAAATATTTTGCAAAATCTGAAACAAGCGGTTAATAACCTGAATGTCACTGTTACAGGGAATGATCCTCTTGGAACTTTGCGCTTGGCGGCTACCACTCTTAATACGACATTGGCTCCCATAAAAACAGCTTTAACAGTTGCTATTGACGGTGTATTAACGCCTGTCTTAAATGATGCAGGAATTTTAACACAACAATTGCTGGATGTTTCTTTACTAGGAAGTACCACAGTTAATGTACCAACGACGATAAACATTCCCACGACATCAACAATACAAGGAACTGTTACCTCAAAATTTGTTGGTACAATAGTTCAGTCAGATATTCTGGATGTGAGTCTATTCAGCGGATCAGACAGCTCTTCAAATATTTACTGGAATGGACTTGCTGTCCTACCAACCGCCCCCGTAATTTCAAATGTTACTGGTAATTCTCAATCCGGATACGTTGTTACAGGAACAGCTGACCCAGGAAACACAGTAAAAATTATTGATCCAGCGACGGGCCAAGAAATTGGAAGTGGACTAGCGGATAGTTCAGGAAATTATAGCATTACGTTGGCAGCTGGTTCAATTGGTGCTAACGCCGATATCATAGCGACTGCGACAGATACGGCAGGTAATGTTAGTGCTCCAACAGCTGGTAAAACCCCAGCTGATAGTGGAGATACGACTGCTCCAGATGCACCAATTATCACGAGTGTTACAGGGAATTCCGCAGACGGTTATACCGTAACTGGTACGGCGGAAGCAGGTTCTACAGTCACTATCAAAGATTCAACAGGAACAGTGATTGGAAGCGGAGTGGCTGACGGTTCCGGCAATTACAGTGTGGGCTTACCGGCCTCTGTTGGTCCTAATGCCGATATCACGGTGACCGCGACAGATACGGCAGGTAATGAAAGTACTCCAACTACAGGCAAGACTCCAGCTGATAGTGGAGATACGACTGCCCCAGATGCGCCGGCTATCTCTTCAGTGACGGGTAACTCCACAGACGGTTATACCGTAACTGGTACGGCGGAAGCAGGATCTACAGTCACTATCAAAGATTCAACAGGAACAGTGATTGGAAGCGGAGTGGCTGACGGTTCCGGCAATTACAGTGTGGGCTTACCGGCCTCTGTTGGTCCTAATGCCGATATCACGGTGACCGCGACAGATACGGCAGGTAATGAAAGTACTCCAACTACAGGCAAGACTCCAGCTGATAGTGGAGATACGACTGCCCCAGATGCGCCGGCTATCTCTTCAGTGACGGGTAACTCCACAGACGGTTATACCGTAACTGGTACGGCGGAAGCAGGATCTACAGTCACTATCAAAGATTCGACAGGAACAGTGCTTGGCACAGCTGTAGCAGATGAATCTGGCAATTACAGCGTGAGCTTACCCGCCTCTGTTGGCCCTAATGCCGATATCACTGTGACTGCGACAGACGAAGCAGGTAATGAAAGTGCTCCAACTAAAGATAAGACCCCAGAAGATCCTAAGGATAGCGTTGCACCAAGCGCACCAACAATCACGAATGTTACAGGAAATTCGACAGACGGTTATACTGTTACAGGCAAGGCTGAAGCGGGTTCTACAGTTGAGATTAAAAATGGAGCAGGTAAGGTCATTGGTTCTGGCTTAGCTGATAGTTCTGGAAACTATACTGTAAGTCTTCCTAAAGGATCTATTGGAGCTAATGCGACTATTACGGCTACCGCTATTGATGCAGCAGGTAATGAAAGTGCTCCAACTAAAGATAAGACCCCAGAGGATCCTAAGGATAGCGTTGCACCAAGCGCACCAACAATCACGAATGTTACAGGAAATTCGACAGACGGTTATACTGTTACAGGCAAGGCTGAAGCGGGTTCTACAGTTGAGATTAAAAATGGAGCAGGTAAGGTCATTGGTTCTGGCTTAGCTGATGCTTCTGGAAACTATACTGTAAGTCTTCCTAAAGGATCTATTGGAGCTAATGCGACTATTACGGCTACCGCTATCGATGCAGCAGGTAATGAAAGTACTCCAACTACAGGCAAGACTCCAGCAGACCCTAAAGATGTAACTGCACCAGATTCTCCTAAGGTAACGGATGTAACTAAGAATCCTGATGGAGGATATAATATAGGAGGCACAGCTGAACCTGGATCAACGGTTACAATTAAAGATGGGAATGGTAATGTGATTGCGAGTGGTAAAACAGATGACTCTGGACATTTTCATATTACTTTACCAGCTGGTAGTGTAAAGCCAGGGGATTTACTTAATATTACAGCAACAGATGAAGCTGGTAACGAAAGTACAGCAAGTCATGTTCAGATTCCTTCAGGAACTATTGTACCAGTAACATTTGGGGGAACTGGAGGTCAGTATTCCAATGGTTTACCTGCCTCTTATGCTAAGGGTGTAAAACTTCCTGCCACAGGAGAAAGGGATAACAATATCCAAACAGTAGTAGGCTTTAGTCTTTTAGCATTTCTTAGTCTCATGCTTACTAAGTTAAGAAGAAAGAAAAACGTTTTATAGCTAGAAAGGAACCATAATTTATTCTTCTTTTTTAAAACTCTAGGGAAAAAACCTAGGGTTTTATCTTTTTATCATTGGTGGGAATAATTTATTTTACCAATGATAAGAAGATAAATGTAGATAGACATTTTTTAATAATATGAATAAAATGAAAGAGATTTTCTCATAATATAAGCCTTAAATTATATGAACGATATTAGATGGTGTTATAATAGAGTTTGAGAAAGGAATTTATTTATGAGAAAATATTTTGCAGAATTTATTGGAACATTTGTTCTTGTATTTTTAGGTACAGGTACTGTAGCCATTGCTAATACCGGAGAAACCGCTATTGGTTACTTAGGCATTGGATTGGCGTTTGGTTTAACCGTAACGATTATGGCTTGCGCTGTAGGGGGCGTTTCAGGTGGACATTTTAACCCAGCTGTTTCTCTTGCTATGATGATTAACAAACGTTTGGCAATCAAAGATGGTATTGCTTATGTTATTTCACAATTTGTAGGTGCACTTGCTGCTTCTGCAGTACTGTCTATTTTCATTAAAGCTTTGAACCTTCCTAAGGATGGATTTGGACAAACAGACTTCCCAAATATTACAGCTGGAGAAGCTTTCTTATTTGAGGCTATCATTACCTTCTTATTTGTATTTGTTATTTTGATGGTAACCAGTGAGAAATATGGTAATGCGGCATTAGCACCAGTTGCTATTGGTTTAGCTTTAGCATTTTTAATCATTGTTGCTTTGAACTTGACAGGAGGATCATTGAATCCAGCACGTAGTTTCGGTCCTGCTGTCTTTGCAGGTGGTACGGCATTGTCACACTATTGGGTTTACTTATTGGCACCATTAATAGGTGCTGCAATTGCTGCAGTAGCTGCTAAATTTATGGGTAGCGAAGAGTAGCTATAAAAGAACAGGAAATTTACAACCTGTTTTTTTTTATATTTTGAAGGAATAATTCCTACAAAAATGTATAATAAAAAAATGCCTCGCTTTACGAGAGCATTTTTATTTTATACTTGTCTATTTTGGCGTAGCGAAAAAACTATTAGCGATACGATGAGAAGAAAAAATCCAGAAATTACAGAGATAAGGTCATTACTATCTCCTGTTTTTGGTAAAGCACTCACCTTCATATTTTGTGTATCTTCCGCATGATTTGTAGATGAGATTGCAGCGTTTGTTTTAGTTACCTGTGCTTTTGCTTTGTTTCTTGACTTTTTCTCTTCTTCTACAGATGTTATTTTTTCAATATTCTTCGATTTATTTTCTAGGTCTTTTTGAACAGGGTCGACATTTATTTCAACATGATTTTTTTCAGCGGTTTGATTGGCAGAATCTTCTGTGACAGAAACAGTTGGTTTTTCAGTTTCGATAGAAGGAATGTCTTCCAGCAGTTCTGATTCGTCTGTTATCTCCTCTTGAACAGGGTCGACATTTACTTCAACATGATTTTTTTCAGCGGTTTGATTGGCAGAATCTTCTATGACAGAAACAGTTGGTTTTTCAGTTTCGATAGAAGGAATGTCTTCCAGCAGTTCTGATTCGTCTGTTACCTCTTCTTGAACAGGGTCGACATTTATTTCAACATGATTTTTTTCAGCGGTTTGATTGGCAGAATCTTCTGTGACAGAAACAGTTGGTTTTTCAGTTTCGACAGAAGGAATGTCTTCCAGCAGTTCTGATTCGTCTGTTATCTCCTCTTGAACAGGGTCGACATTTATTTCAACATGATTTTTTTCAGCAGTTTGATTGGCAGAATCTTCTGTGACAGAAACAGTTGGTTTTTCAGTTTCGACAGAAGGAATGTCTTCCAGCAGTTCTGATTCGTCTGTTATCTCTTCTTGAATAGGGTCGACATTTACTTCAACATGATTTTTTTCAGCGGTTTGGTTAGCGTGGTTTTCTGTTACAGAAGAGCCTACGTTTTCCATCTTGATATCTGGGATTTCTTCTAGCTCTTCAAAGTTGTTTTCAATTGTTTCTTCAGTCGCTTCTTTGATACCTTGTTCACCATTGGCATCGCCATCTGCAAAAAGATTTACAACATCGGAAGTTCCTTGATCTTGAACTGTTCCTTGACCATAAGGGTGGTAATTCACATTGCACGTGTTGGTAAAGGATTTGAGTGTATTGTCTGTGATAATTGTGTTGTACATGAAGCTAAAAGAGGCTAGGCGCGCATGTTCACGTTTAATTGTAATGATAAATGAATCATCGGGAAGAACTTGTATGCTGCCATATCCTTTGGCTATAAACTCATCACCGCTTATCTGGAAGCTTCCTAAATAATTTTCAATGCTAACGCGAAATGATTGTGCATCGAGTTTTTGCCCAAGTCCGTGCTTATCTGTTAATACAATATCACTTGAGAGTTCTTCCTTTGTCATGTTAGCATTAACAAACCAACGGACTTTTCCTTTTTCACCAAGCATGTCACCACTCTTCCAAAAGAAAGGAAGAGTGCCTATTTGTCCTGTATTCCCCGCATTACCATGAATTGTAATTTCTTGAGCAGTTGCAGTTGTACTTAAATTTGTTTTGATACTTGTATCGTGAGGATTTTTAGTTCTTGTTGCCTGTAATCCAAAATTAAAGTAGCCTTTGACATGTTCAAGATGATTAACTTTTTCATTAAAAGTGGCAACAACACGGTCTTTATATATCAGTGCCTCACCCAATTCACCCAAAGAAATTTTACGAGGAAAGCCGTCGCTTTCCGTCATTCCTTGTAACTCAGGAGGAAGTGTGAAAGTAATTGTGTCTCCAGCTTTTACCTTGAGGTCATCCTTGCTACTAAATTCTACTCTGACAGAAGTCGTCTGTCCCTGAGTCAGTTTAGTATTCGAAAATTTGAGACTATCGATAAAGCTGGTATTGCTTAACTCTGCAGCAGATGTATGTTCTGAGTGGAGCATTAAACCTAAAAAAGCGGTAAAAAAAATGAGCAATATCTGTATTGTTCGTTTCATATAAGAGTATTTTTCCTTTTTGTGTTCTTTCTATTTTAAAAATTGACTTTTTACAGTCTGTTGAAAATTCTAACAAATTTATTTTCTGAAAACAACTGTATTGACTTGAAGGTGCAAATATAATTAACAGAAAAAATTTTATTTTGATAAAATAGATGCAGAACATAGAGGAGTAAATAAAATGATAACAGCTATTGCGACAGATATGGACGGCACTTTTTTGGATGAAAAATCCACTTATGATAAAAAGTATTTCTCTATACTCCAACAAAAAATGAATGCCAAAGGGATCCGCTTCATTGTGGCCAGTGGTAATCAATACTTTAAATTAAAGTCTTATTTTTCAGAGACGAAAGATATTATTTTTATTTCTGAAAATGGTGGAATTATTACGATCAATGGTGAGATGGAAATGGTCGCAAGTTTTGATGCAAAAGAAGTAAGTGAAGTTCTTGGACTACTTGATGAGCTCAAGATTCCTGTTGTAGTATGTGGTGCCAAGAGTGCCTATACTTTAGAAAGTGTTTCAGAGGAGTTTGAAACTTTTGCCCATAAATATTATGAAAATCTAGAGCTTCTTTCCTCTTTTGATGATTTACCTGAAGATACTGTAGTTAAATTTGCTACGATTATTCCCGAAGCAGAATTAACTACTGTCACATCAACATTGAACAGTCGTTTTAAAAAAGGGATAAAAGCAGTGACCAGTGGGAATATCTATCTAGATATTGTACTTGAGGGCAGTAATAAAGGAGCAGCTATTAAGAAAGTTTTACAAGAGCTGGAACTTTCTTCTCAAGATTTAGCAGCTTTTGGAGATGCAAATAATGATCTTGAAATGTTGGAAATGGCTGGTTATTCTTATGCTGTAGCAAATGCTAATATCCAAGCGAAAGAAAAAGCAAAAAGGATCATAGGCAGCAATAGGGAGAAAGCCGTACTGTCGGAGATTGAAAAAATCATACAGTAAAAGCAGGAAAAAAGTACAACTTCTATGCGTACTTTTTTATTTTATGTTTTTTAAACTAAAAAATTAAGAAAGTATTAAGAAATATAGCTAAAAAGTGTTAATAACTTTCTGATATACTGAGGGCATCAAGTAGAAATGAGGGGAAAAATGAATCATACCGTTTTAATTGTGGATGATGAAAAAGAGATACGTGAAGCGATTGCTCTCTATCTAAAAAATGAAGGAATACATGCAGTTCAGGCAAAAGATGGTTCTGAAGCATTAGAGGTTCTTGATAAAGAAGAAGTCCATTTAATTATAATGGACGTTATGATGCCTAAGATTGATGGCATTGAAGCGACTTTTAAGATACGCCAATCACAACAGATTCCTATTCTGATGCTGAGTGCTAAAAGTGAAGATACAGATAAAATTTGGGGCCTACAAATTGGGGCGGATGATTATCTGACAAAGCCCTTTAATCCTTTAGAATTAATCGCTCGTGTCAAGTCACAGCTACGCAGATATACCTCCTTAGGGAGCTATGAAAAAGCAGAAAGTACCATCCAGCTTCATGGCTTGACTATTGATCAAGACGGTAAGGAAGTACGAGTGGACGGGGAACTGATAAAATTAACACCCACAGAATTCAAAATTACAGAATTATTGGCTTGTAATGCTGGAAAAGTTTTCTCTATTAAGGAAATCTATGAACGTGTCTGGCAAGAGCCGGGATTTAATGCTGAAAATACTGTAGCTGTACATATAAGAAAAATCCGTGAAAAAATAGAAGTAAATCCAAAAAATCCAAAATATTTAAAGGTGGTGTGGGGCATTGGCTACAAAATGGAAAAATAAATTCGCTGTGAGTATTGGACTAGCTTTGCTACTTTTGGGAGTGAACAGTTTAGTTTTTACAGCCTTGAATGCTGAACAATACATTTTTAACGACTATTTTCAGTCGAAATACTTCAAACAAGAGGTTGCAACTTTAGAAGAAGCACTGATCAATACTCAGGTAAATCCAAATTTACCGATAAAGGTAACGACAGAAGATATTGAAGAATATCGTATGAATCAACCAGACAAGTATTCGCAAGTAAGTGGGATTAAAGAGGATCCGGTCTTTCTTGAACGTCTCAGAGAAGCGAAAGAGGCTGGTGACAAATCAGCTGTCAAGAAACTTGAGGAGCAACAGAATAAAAAGATAAACGAAGTAGACAAGTTATTTACAGACGACAAATACGTCGCAGAGAAGGTGAAGGAGCAAAAGAAAGAACTAATTGCGCAGCAGAAAGCAGATTGGATGCCACAATATAAAGATCTTTCCTCAGATATGCACTATCAAGTAACGGAGAACAGCTCGGGTAAATATCTGGACAATCTCTCTGACAATAAGACGTTTGCCACAGCAAAAACTTTATTTAAGGGCAATATTAGTCAAATTAATTTTGATGGGCAAAATCGCTTTGACGGGCAGGTTATTATACTAAAAAATAGTAATTTCAACCAAAGAGCCTCTGTTAAAAGTTTCACTGAAATGAAAAATCTAACGATTGGGCTTCTTTGTACGAGTATTTTGAGTTTTGCTGCCTTCTTTATCTACTGGAAGAAAGCAAAAAAAGGAGAAGATGTACTTTTAGAAAAAGTTCAATCTTGGGATAAAATAGCGCTTGATGGTCAAATTTTCCTTGCTCTGATCCTTTTATTCTTTTACATGTCACTTACACGTGAGGCGAGGGTTATATGGGGCTTTATTCCTTTTCTGCAAAAATTTTGTTGGGCTTTCTTGGTTCTCTGCCTATTTGCACTTGTGAGTTGGGTGATTTATCATAAAGTACAGGTGCGTGAAAACTGGCAGCAAACCTATATTGCTAGGAGTATAAAACTCGTAAAAGATGCTGCTGGAAATTTTTCAACAGGTTCAAAAGCTTGGTTCATTTTCTGGAGTATTGGAGCAGCGGCATTTGGCTTTCTGCTAGCAATAATGTGGGGAGGGCAAGGAATCATTCTCTACTTGTTTATGCTTGTGATTTATCTTATGGTGATCTCGATTTATCTGCTGCGGCGACTGGCCATGTTTAATCAGACAGTAAAAATTATTGAGGAAATTGCTCAAGGTAAGAATGCTGAAATATTAAAAGTCAAACCCAAGGGAAAAACTGTTTTTCGAGAAATTTCTGAAAATCTTAAAACCATCAATGAAGATGTGAAGTCTTCCAAAAGTCAGCAACAAAAAAGTGAGCGGTTAAAGACCGAGCTTATTACAAACGTTTCCCATGATTTAAGAACACCTTTGACTTCAATTATTACTTCTGTTGATTTATTGCGTAACGCTGAACTTTCTCAAGATGAAAAAGCTAAGTATGTCGAAGTTATCGATCAAAAATCAAAACGTTTAAAAGTTCTCATTGATGACCTTTTTGAAGTTTCAAAAATGGCAAGTGGTAATATTGAGCTGAAGAAAACTAGAGTCGATCTTGTTCAATTGCTTGATCAATCACTGGCAGAGCTTTCTGAAAAAATAGAAGTCTCTTCATTAAAATTTGTTACGCAAACCGACAAAGAACTTTTAGCTTCAGTAGATGGGGATAAGATGTGGCGAGTTTTTGAAAATTTAATCCACAATATTTTAAAATACTCCATGGAAAACACCAGAGTTTATATCTCAGGACACCAGAATGAAAACGGAACGATTAATTTGGTATTTAAAAATATTTCTCGAGAAGAACTTGGAGAAAATAGCCAAGAATTATCACAACGTTTCAAAAGAGGTGACTTATCGAGAAACACAACTGGTTCAGGATTGGGACTGGCTATAGCTCAGTCGATTATAGAAGCGCATGACGGTTACTTCTTTTTGGAGACTGATGGTGATTTATTTAAAATAACTTTGGTATTGCCAAGTTTAGAAGTTTAATAAAACAAAAAAGCACTGTATATACAGCGCTTTTTTTTTATTTTTTATGGTGATCAAGTTTTTCTTTGACATTGTCAACAGCATCTTCTGATGCGTCTTTAATGTCTGCAGCAACTTCCTTCACCTTACCGATTGTTTTATCAAGGACGCCTTCAGCTTTTTTCTTGTTGTCACCTGTAACATCACCAACAACTTCTTTAGCGTTACCTTTGAGTTTGTCTGTTGTACCTCTGTCGACCATAAAAAAATCCTCCTTGTTATTTATACTCTTATTCTACTGGTTATTCCTTGTTTTTTCAAGGTATTCAACTCGTAAATTTTTAATTCTCGGATTCTTAACATTTTCCGACATATAAAAAGTTCTAGAGAAAAATTTAATACACTTTATTTGACTCTTTAAAAATAAACTGCTAAACTTTATTCTAAAGTGACACTGTGTCATTTTAAGAAGAGAAGGAGGAAATAAAGTGCCTAAAGCTACATATCTAAAGCTTCCAGAAGAAAAAAAGCAACGAATTTACGCGGCTTGTAAGACAGAGTTTGCTGATAAGCCATTTCATCAAGCAACAGTAAGAAATATTGTACAAAGTTTAGATATCCCTCGAGGTAGTTTTTATCAATATTTTGAAGATTTAACGGAATGCTATATGTATGTCCTATCAAAAGAGACAAGTGAGCTTCACCAGCTTTTCTTAGATGCAATTCAAAAATATCCGCTTGAACAAGCCTTAGACGAATACAAGCATTTACTACTAAAGGAACTCGTGCATAATGAAAATTATGCCATCTATAAATATCGCTTTTTAGATTGGAATCACGAATTGACTTTAGCTTGGAAAAAGTATAATCCTCAAACATTTGTAAGTAAAGAGCCTGTTTCGCCAATGATTTCCGTGTTTAAAGCAGTTGTGCATGATCTTGTCTACAGACTATTTGCAGAAGAGTGGAGTGACCAGGAGTTTGTTGCACACTACGACAGTGAGGTCGGAGTGATTATGAATGGCCTCTCAGGAAGTCAAAATCATCAATAAAGAAGAGAACGGGAAGTTCTTCAAGGAGTTGTATTATGTTTTTATCACTTAAAGAAATATTTTATTACAAGACAAGGTACACTTTGATTGCAACAATTATATTTTTGGTTTCTTATGTTGTTTTCATATTGTCAGGTCTATCGACTGGCCTTGCAGACCAGTTTAAACAAGCTGTAGTGGATTGGAATGCAGAAAAGATTGTTCTGTCAGACAGTTCGAATAATATTTTATCTGCTTCTCAAATTTCAAAAACAGAGTTAGATAATATTGAAGGAGACCAATTATCTCCCGTTTCGATTTTTTCAACATCGATCAATCAAGGAGAAGATAAAAGAGAGAATATTACAGTCATGGCGCTTCCAATCGGCTCTGACATTCTACCGAATGTAAAGGAAGGTAAAGATTTTTCGGAAGATAAAAAAGAAATCATCATCCCAGAAAATCTTGCCGATAAGGGTTATAAAGTGGGAGACAAGATAAAGGTAGGGAATAACGATACAGAGTTAAAAATTGTTGGCATTTCCAAATCGACTTACTATTCAGCAACGCCTGTAGTCTACAGTTCATTCACTACTTTGTCCGCAATTAAAAATATGAACGTAGCCGTCGCAGATGGTTCTGTGAATGGTGTCATTGTAAAATCTGGTAAAGTAACCTTGAAAGGTTCAAGCTCAGATAAATTAAAAGTCATCACAACTTCTGAACTTATCAACAACATTCCTGGTTACTCCGCACAGAAAACAACCCTGAGCGCGATGATTTATTTCTTGTTCTTGATTGTGCTGCTTATTATTGCTGTCTTTATGTATGTCATCACGCTACAAAAAGTTCCCATCTTTGGGATTATGAAGGCACAAGGAATTTCAAATTTCCTTATCATGAAGTCCATCTTGTGGCAAAGTTTTTGGTTGGCATTGGTTGGTGTAGTTGCAGCTTTTGGTGGGAGCTATCTCACAAGCTTCGTGCTTCCGCAAGCCATGCCATTTGCAATTGATTTTTCTATCTGGACAATTTATGGTTTCGTATTGATTATTGTTTCCATATTGGGTTCTGTATTTTCACTGTATACGATAAGAAAAATTGATCCTACTCAAGCGATTGGAGGTTAATAATGAAAGATATTCTACATATGGATAAAGTCACAAAGAGCTTTGGTAAGGGGCGAACAGAAGTTCAAGCCTTAAAAGGCATTGATTTACGGGTACAAGCTGGGGAGTTTATCTCAATCATTGGCCCTTCGGGCTCAGGTAAAAGTACTTTCTTAACAATCGCTGGGGGCCTTCAGTCTTCAACAACAGGAACAACTAAAATCAATACAGTCGACTTTAATCAACTGTCAGAAAAAGAACGCTCAAAAGTAAGATTTGAAGAAGTTGGTTTTATCCTACAAGCTTCAAACCTCATTCCTTACTTGACTGTCAAAGAACAGTTGAAACTTGTGGATAAAATAAATAAAAAGAATATCAATCAAGGAAAAATAGATGAAATGCTCGATTCCTTAGATATTTTAGAACTGCAAGATAAATATCCTGGAGAGCTTTCTGGTGGAGAACGCCAACGTGTTGCAATCGCACGTGCACTTTACAATGATCCAAGCTTAATTTTAGCTGATGAACCAACAGCCAGCTTAGATACAGAAAGAGCTTACCAAGTTGTGGATATTTTGAGAAAAGAAGCACACGAAAAAAATAAAGCCACTATTATGGTTACCCACGACTCGCGGATGATTAAAAATAGTGACAGTGTATATCGCATAGAGGACGGTAATCTCTTCAAAGTAGAGAATCCTTGAGGGGAATGAATAAAAAATGAGGGAGTTTTCCCTCATTTTTTATGGTTTATATTTTACGGCGTTTTAAATAGAAGTAAGAGACGATAAGGATAAGAAAACCGCTAATCGAAAGAAGAGCTAACCCGTAAAAAATATGCGCAGCACTTAGGTGTGATGATTGTGGATTAATTAATTGTAGGAAAAATGTTTGTGAATTATTTTGTTTCTCAGTAAGAAACAGTAGGAAAATAATGAGAAAGAATTGATGAATCAAGGACCCCTTTTTTTGAGTTGTATTTTTTAGAAGAATACGGTGGTCTTCGGGAATATGAAGTGCCATGAAATACTGATTATTGAGCCATTTGTTTAGGAGAAAATGACCATAGCTTAATAAGAAAAAACTAAAACTCAGAGCAGAAGGTACCAGCATCATCAATAACCCAAGCCCTAATCCCAGTAAAATGAAATTATCCATGTGCGGCACCAAGTGAGTGACTTTATTATAAGTCGCTAATGCAATGATCATTCCTAAAGCGTAAGGCAGGTACAATAAAAGATTTTCTGAACCCTTACCAAATATATTGATGACATAGAGAGAACCAAACAGAAAGAGAAAATTACCAATCGCTCCGTTAAGAAAAGTCAAGATATTTAAGGAAAGGGCGATTTGATAATTTCGGTATTCTTTTCTCGTTTTGTAAATAAGAAAAATAAAGAAAAAGCTAAAGCCGAGCAATGAACCCCCAATTGCCAAGGAAGAATTTAAAAGCCTACCCACACGTAGGAGGAGTAAGAGGAGACAGAGACCTGTAAAAATAAATAGGTCTTTTTTAGAGAGATACAGGGCTGTATCGGGTTTCATTTTATTGGTTAGGACTTGTTTATTTGTTGCCTCATAGGCGTATCCAAGTGCTATTGCATAAAACAAAATATACAAGCTAAATGATAAGGTAAGGCCTAAAGTCCCTGAAAGGGTCAAGCCCGCAAATAAAGCAATCAAAGATAAGATAAGGAGAGGGTAGGAAGTTTTCTTTTCTGTATTTGGTTGAAAATGGTTAAGTGTGACTGTCGCCGTAGGGAGCCATGAGGCACTTAAGCCCATAAGAATACCTGCGGGGAGATAAAACCAAGAATTCAAGGGGCCAATAAAAGCAAGTAAGGAGCCTGCAAGCCCTGTATACAATGACAAGGTGAGAAGTTCTAAACTAGAAATAGTATTTTTAATGGCACGTATTAGAAAAACGCCGAGGATACGACAAGTATAATATAAAGCGAACGGCAAAACAGAACGCTCAGTTGTTCCATCGTTTAAACTAAGAAAAAGTAGGAAGGGGGCCATGATAACGGTATTGGAAAGTACCACTAACATTGATTTGCCCCAATCATAAGCTATTTCACGTATTTTAATTCTCATTTTTCTACCTCTAAATTTTTATTAAGAAACAAAATTAATTATCTGAATTATTATATCACGTTGCTTATGAAGAGGATAGGGAGCTGTGTAAAAAAGAGAAAAATCAAAGCAGGGAACATTCTATGTAAAAAAGAGAGAAATATCCTTAAACCTTAAAAAATGATTAAATTGAACATTCAACTCGTTTAAGTTATAATAGATGCAATAAGGAGGGATTTATGAGACATATGTAAGAGAACAGTATGTTTTTCTAAAAAGATATATACTCTAAATCCCACCAAAAGACAGAATTAAAAGTAGGGAGTTTAGGAGTGAAAAAGATTGAATTAAATGTATCGAGGGTGATTTATGGCTTATTGGGTTTAACTTTAACCTTTGATGTGCTCTTGTCATTAAGTCAACGAACACTTTATGAAAATTTAAGTTCAGTTCTATTGCTCGTGGCTCCAATCCTAATCATGGTTTATATTATTTCGACACAAACAGGTAGAAAAAGTACTTGGAAAACAGCGCTTTTGTTTTTAATGCTCTTTCTCATTTTTGTCCTCGAAACAGGCGTTGTGATTGGCCACGGTTTAAGTCCAACACCACTTTTTAACGTTTTGGCGATAATTGCTTATGCGGGTCTTATAAGGATTTTTCTAGAAAAGAAGTGGACAATGGAGTCGCCTACTTTAAAAATCTGGACCTTTGGCCTTTCAGGACTTTACCTTATCCTAGCGCTTATTTTTGGTGTTTTTACGGTAAATCAAATGCCAACTGAAATATACAGCAATGTTCGTATCTTTTTAGTTGGACTGACCTTGGGTGTTCAACTTTTATTGCTTGGTCTTTCAGGCGTAATTTTATTTAATAAATTAAGAAAAAGTATTGGAAATTTTGCTTGGGGCTTTACGATAGTGCTTCTCAGCATTTTTGGAAGTATTCTTTTTTATGTACTACAAGCTGATATCAATGCACAGCTTGTTGCTCGTTTTTTATTACTTATCCAAATCGTTATGGCTATTTCGCTGATTATCGAAAGTATCTATACTGGACTTTCCAATTACTTTAAGCCACACAATAAAATACTGCTTTACTTGGTTTCTATCTTGCCACTTGTTTTTCTTTTTGAAAATAAATTCTGGGGCATGAGTTACTTAAAAGAGATTTTTGAAATCATGATTAGTAAATTAACATTTTTTGCAGTATTTTTCTCTATTCTCACTTTTATTTATTATACGATAGAAACAATCTTACTTTGGTACGCTTATAGTACAAAAAGTTATACGAGCGACC
Organism: Lactococcus formosensis; assembly: GCF_037892375.1. Taxonomy (NCBI): domain Bacteria; kingdom Bacillati; phylum Bacillota; class Bacilli; order Lactobacillales; family Streptococcaceae; genus Lactococcus; species Lactococcus formosensis. The sequence goes on from NZ_CP141721.1 coordinate 1,149,958, forward strand.
TCAGTCATGTTGAGATTGAAACAAATTATCGAATTATTGTGTTAATTCCTTGTATGAATGAAGAATTAGTCATTAAAAACACTGTGAAAAGCTTGTTAAATACCAATTACGAAAATCTTGATATTTATGTGATTGATGATGCCAGCATTGATAATACGGTGCAGGAAGTTCAGGAATTTCAAAGTAACAAGAGGTTCCATCTTCTCCAAAGATTCCAGCCTGAAGCACAGCAAGGAAAAGGTGAAGCACTTAATTGGGCTTATAAAAAAATAACAGATTCCTATATTGACAAAGGTTATGTTTTTGAGGAAACACTTATCACGATTATTGATGCGGACTCAAGTGTAGCAACAGACTACTTTGACAAGGTAAATTTGGTCTTTAACTCAGATTTTGAATTGACTGGTTTACAGTCAAAAGTACAAGTCATCAATCGTAACAGAGACACCTCACAAGATTTGGAATTTGGTGAGATTATCAATGCTACTCAATCTTTGCGCAGTAAAACCAATACCGTAGCCTTTGGTGGGAACGGACAGTTTTGTAAACTCAGTACACTGTACTCTTTACATGAAGCACCATGGACAACATCGTTAGTAGAGGATTTTGACCTTTCTTTACGTCTCTTCTTATCTGACATTTATAATGTACGTAATGTCCAATATGATGACATTAAAATCAAACAAACAGGAATCTATGATGATACGATGTCCTTAGTTAAACAGCGCGTGCGGTGGGCACAAGGAAATATCCAAACCTTTAAGTATATATTCCCTATTATCAAATCAGAAAATTTAGAGTTCAAACAAAAATTAGAGCTATGTTTTACCCTGATAAAACCTTGGCTCATGGCGATAGAATATGTGGTCGTTATTTACACAGGAGTTGTTCTATTTGGCACACTGTTACTCTTTGGTTTAAATGATGCAGTGAAAAGTTTTGTCGTTATCTTTGCATTGATGGTACTCTATATTTTTCTTATCAATGTTATCTGGGCAATCCTGTATAATAAAAACTCTCAAGAAAAATTCAGGTGGGGTCATGTTTTAAGTGACGCGTATTATTTAACCAAGTTTTTGATTGTTCTTAGTCAAATCTATCCGCAAGCGACACTCAGATATTTCAGATCGCAAAATACATGGGATAAAACGAAGCGTCAGGCTTAATTTTCATAAAAATATTGTAAAAAGAAAGGATGCAACTTGAAAAAATATATCTTACAAGAGAATAATTTTGTTTATTTTTATAATAAAATATATGATCATGCGCATAATATAAAAGGAGTGGAGTGTGTGCTTCGCGAACAAAATGATAAACAAGAATGGGTCCTTCCACAAAATATCGATCACTTACCCTTTTTCATACTGAAAGATAATGTAAAAGAAAGTGTCAAAGTTGCGAATCCCGAACATTTTAAAGTTGTCATTAAACTTACGCTTGAACAATTTCTGAGCCGCAAGTTTAAAAAGAATATCAAAGCAGTTGCTGAATCGCTCCAACCGTTTGATCTTATAATTGAAATATCTCATAATGAAATTGTGAAAAAAAAGAAGAGCTTAAGACGTGTCAGTCGTAGAATTATGAAATGCAAAGCCTATGGGATTAATTTTTCAATTAATAATTTGGGAGCTGAATTCTATTTTGCACGTAATATCCATCGCTTGTTGCCTTTGATTGATGTATTAAAGTTAGACATGCGACATTTTAATGATAAAGAAAAATGGATTGATTTAACCATTAAGTTTTGGAAGAAATTGGCAAATAAATATCAACTTGAATTAGTTGTATCCGGTGTTGAAACGGATGAAGATGAAAAACTTGTTGATTTATTAGACATCAATTTGAGGCAGGGATATCTCTATGGTCCACCTCAACCAGTGATTGATTGAGAAACTTCTCCCTTTGACAGAAGGAAAGAGCTTTTCAGTATACTTGAGGAGAAAAGTAGGTTTGAAATTTGACGAATTAATTTTTTATAGACAAAAAATTTGTGATTTTACCCAAAATGACAAAGAAGAATACGAACTATTATTGAGGTGCCAATGCGCGGATGACTGTTATTTTCCATCAGATATGTTTGACGACATTGTTTCCAATCATCAGCTGCATAATTTATATCTTCAAAGGCTGGAAGTTCTTTTGGAAGAGCAGCTCAGTAAGGATGAATACATTTATTCTTTAAATCTGGATTATCAAGAACTTTATTTTGAAGAAACAGTAGAGTTTTTGAGCAGATTTAAGTATCGGGACAGATTGAGGATAGAGCTAACAGAGCGTTTGCCAGTAAACTGCCAAAATGAAGAAAATTTCTTACCAATTGAAGCAATTAAAAGGCTCAAGGATTTGGGCTATGCGATTGCTCTAGACGATTTTCTATCAGGAATAAATCATTACAAAACGTTATTTATACTAGATGATTACATTGATCGCGTAAAGATTTCGGCCTTAGATTTTAATAGCTATTTATCTCAGGATAAGTTGAAAGATTTTATATTTTCGGTTGTTGATACGATTAAATTCCTGGACAAAGAGATTGTTATTGAAGGGGTTGAAGAGGATGAGCTTCTTGAGAGTTTTCCTAAAGAATGGCTCCAGCAAACTTATTATTATGATAAACCACATAGCTTCTAATAAAGGAGAAAAAGATGATTCATATTGATGACATATTAGGCAGTAACTTTATTGATAAAATTTTTTTAATGCCTACCGTTCTAGGTATGATGTTTATTGCTAAGTATATGATTCAGTATTATCAGTTGGATCGAAATAAAGTCACTGCGTATATCTTGTATTCGAGTAATTTTGCTTTATTTATAATTTTACTTAAATTTCTTTTTAACGATATTGATCAAGGCTCGCCCTATGGTTATATTGTTAGTGATATTTCTTTAGTTTTCATTGCGATATCGGTCGTTTATTTAGTTGCACCACCTACCAAAAATATTGAGTACGAGGTATTGCCACAGTTTATTATATATTATGGACTTTATTTGCATGTTTACGGTTTTGATATTCAATCCTCTCTCTTAGTACTTTCCGGCTTGATTTTATTTTGGCTTGTGATTTACGTGTTGTGTAATTATAAGGAGTTGATTTCGAAGTATTATATTTCCTACTTTTTCCTTAGTATATTTATTACACTTGCAGCAGTATTAGTAGCCTTTTCGCAATTTGATATTCCAATGAGCTATGTGCTCGGTATTTTAGGAAAGGTATTGGCTGTGCTAGTTATCGCGAAGATCGCGATACACTTAATCAGTATCATTGCTCTTATGTATTCAGACTTAAAGAGAGACGCTTATATTGATGCTTTAACCGATACTTATAATCGCAAAAAGTTTGAAGAAGTACTGAAGGAGATCTTAGACAGTAAGAATGTTCCTCTCTTTTCAATTGCTTTGTTTGACGTGGATTCGTTTAAATGTATCAATGATTCTTACGGGCATTTGGCAGGAGATTATGTTCTGCGGGAGATAAGCTATGGCATTAAAGATGCCTTACTTCAAGAGCATAATAATGGTCAACTTTTCAGATACGGAGGCGATGAATTCTTTGTACTCTTTAGAAACCAGTCGGGTGATTCGGTCAAAGCAATAATGGATGATATCCAAAAAAATATTTCGGATAAGGATTTCATCTATAATGATACCTTATTAAATGTTTCTATATCTGTGGGTGTTTCAGAAATAAGAGATGAAAAAAATATGAAGGATATTATTGACAAAGTCGACAAAAATTTATATGTCGCAAAAGCAAACGGGAAAAATCAAGTCTTCTATATGTAAAGAAGAGTAGAAATGGAGTAGATATGAAAAAAATAATGCTCGTTTTTGGTACACGACCAGAAGCAATTAAAATGGCCCCCTTAGTCAAAGCTATCGAGAAAGATGAACGTTTTGAAGCTGTAACTGTGGTCACAGCGCAACACAGAGAAATGCTGGATCAAGTTCTCGATATTTTTCAAATCCAGCCTGATTACGATTTAGATATCATGGGGAAAAATCAGACCCTTAGTCAAATTACCACACGTGTTATTGACGCCATTGAACAAGTACTAGTAGAAGAAGCACCCGATATAATGCTTGTTCATGGGGATACCTCGACAACTTTTGCAGCATCTATCGCTGCTTTCTATCATAAGGTAACACTGGGGCACGTAGAAGCAGGGTTGAGAACATGGGACAAATATTTACCATTCCCAGAAGAAATGAACCGTCAAGTCACAGATGTGCTCTCTGATATTTACTTTGCGCCAACTGAAGAAAGCAGACAAAATTTATTAAAAGAAAATCATATGGATCAGAATATCTATGTGACAGGTAATACCGCTATTGATGCTTTACGTTACACTGTACCAGCGCATCTTCAAAAGGATCGACGTCAGATTCTGGTGACGATGCACCGTCGTGAGAATCTTGGTACTCCGATGGAAAATGTCTTTCGTGCAATCAAAAAGATTTCTGAAGAATATGTAGATTTTGAGGTGGTTTATCCGCTTCATAAAAATCCAAAAGTGAGAGAAATAGCTTATCGTATCCTAGGCGACTTGCCTAATGTTCGATTGATTGAACCACTAAATGTGGTTGATTTTCATCGTATGGAAAACGAAAGCTATCTTATCCTGACGGATTCAGGTGGTGTGCAAGAAGAAGCGCCGTCTTTTGGTGTGCCTGTCCTTGTCTTACGTGATACAACAGAAAGACCCGAAGGCGTGGAAGCAGGTGCTTTAAAATTAGTCGGTACAGATGAATCTGATGTTTATCAAGCCATCCGGGAACTTCTTGATAACGAAGAAGCCTATAATAAAATGAGCCACTCTAAAAATCCTTATGGTGATGGACATGCCAGTGAAAAGATCCTTGATGCTATTGACCAATATTTTAAATACTGAACGTCATGAAAATTGTAATAAGATACTCTGACCACTCATAAGTCAGAGTATTTTATTACGAGAAATTATTCGTACTATATGTGCTATAAAAAAATCAGATATATAAAAGTTTTTTTCTCGCGTTTTTGAGGGAAACTGATATAATGATTCTAAGAAACTGAGACACTATTATTTTTTCTTCTCGTAAAGTTTCTGGAGAAGTATATACTTCTACCTTTTATAAAAATGAAAGAGGTTTTTGTATGAGTTACGCGAATGAAAAGTCGTTTAACAAAGCTACTTCAGCGGGCTTTATAATCGCGCTTGGAGTGGTATATGGAGACATTGGGACAAGCCCTTTGTATACCATGCAGTCTATTGTCACAGGGCAAGGAGGCTTGCAAAATATTTCAACGGACTTTATTCTTGGTGCGGTTTCCTTAGTTATCTGGACGCTAACCTTGATTACAACAGTTAAATATGTGTTAATTGCTCTTAAGGCCGATAACCACCAAGAAGGTGGGATATTTTCTCTTTTCACTTTGGTAAGACGGATGGCAAAATGGCTGATTATACCAGCAATGATAGGAGGAGCCACCCTACTTGCAGATGGGGCTTTGACTCCAGCAGTTACAGTTACCTCCGCTGTTGAGGGCTTAAAAGGGGTTCCTGGTTTAGGAGAAATCTACGCCAACCAATCATGGGTTATTGTTACCACGCTCATCATTCTGGCTATACTCTTCCTTATTCAGCGTTTTGGGACAGGTCTTGTTGGTAAACTTTTTGGACCTATAATGCTGATCTGGTTTAGCTTTTTAGCTATTACAGGACTTTTAAATTCCTTTGCGAATCTTGAAATTTTTAAAGCAATCAATCCTTACTACGCTGTCCATCTCTTGTTAAGTCCAGAAAATAAGGCAGGACTCTTTATTTTAGGTTCGGTATTCTTGGCGACTACCGGAGCAGAAGCCCTTTATTCTGATCTTGGACATGTGGGCAGGGGCAATATCTATGTCAGCTGGCCTTTTGTAAAACTCGCAATTGTTTTATCTTATTGTGGACAAGGGGCTTGGATTTTAGCGCATAGAGGTGGTGATTTGGGAGGTATGAACCCCTTCTTCGCCGTAATCCCTACAGACATGATGATTTATGCCGTTATTTTAGCGACTTTAGCTTCTATTATCGCTTCACAATCTCTGATTTCGGGATCATTTACTTTAGTTTCCGAAGCGATTCGCTTGAAGTTGTTACCGATGATGCGTATTTACTATCCAGGGAAAACTTTAGGACAACTTTATATTCCAGCAGTCAACTTGATTTTATGGCTTACGACAAGTGCGATTGTGCTGTATTTTAGAAGTGCGGAACATATGGAGGCAGCTTACGGCTTAGCCATTACTGTAACAATGCTTATGACGACGGTCCTTCTGGCATATTATCTCGTTTATCGAGGGTTGAAGAAACCTCTTGCTTACCTGATCGCTGCTTTCTTTGCTAGTATTGAGTTGATTTTCTTTATTGCCTCAGCAGCTAAGTTTGTTCATGGGGGATACGTTGTGGTTATTATGGCTGCCATGATTATCTTTGTGATGTTTGTTTGGTTCCAATCAAGTAAAAGTGTGAATAAACACATTAAGTCACTGGATCTCAATGATTTCAAAGGGCAACTAAAAGAACTCAAAGAAGACAAGGAGATGGATCTTTATCAAACTAATCTCGTTTATCTGAGTAATAAAATGGAAGGTGATTTTATTGACCGTTCTATCCTATACTCTATTCTCGATAAACGCCCTAAAAAGGCTGAAGTTTACTGGTTTGTTAATGTAAAAGTTACTGATGAGCCATGGACTTCCGAGTATGAAGTCGATATGATGGGGACGGATTATATCGTTAAAGTACATTTGTATCTAGGGTTTCGCATGAAACAAGAAGTGCCTCGTTATCTTCGGACGATTGTTAAGGATTTAATAAAATCAGGACGATTACCTAAACAAGAGCAAAAATATACCACAATGCCTGGACGAGATGTTGGGGATTTCCGATTTGTTGTTATTGAAGAACGAGTGACGAATGCACAGAAACTTCCAGCTTTTGACCGATTCGTCTTGAAAGCAAAAGCCCGAATCAAGCGTTATACAGCAACACCAGATCGCTGGTTTGGCTTACAATTTTCGGAAGTGTCACTTGAGCGGGTGCCATTAATATTATCAGATGTATATAATTTGAGCATCAAAGAACGTCCAAAACTAGAAGATGAAGGTGAAGAAGACATAAGCTATTAGTATAGATACAATTAACCAGAACAACTGGATTTTTCCAGTTGTTTTTTTGTCATGTCACTTGTTGAAGAGTTACTACAAAGTATCTAAGGCACCTCGGAGTACCTACTATACAAATAGTAAATCTTGCTATATAATGAGTGCTATAGAAACCTGTAATTCATAAGGAGGAAAATATGAAGGCAATAGAAGTATCTGAATTTGGTAACAGTAACGTTCTTAAGTATAAAGAGCTTAAAGACCCGGTTATGAAAGATGACGAGATTTATGTCAGCCTCAAAGCTGCAGCGGTCAACCCTGTTGAAACCTATGTACGCCAAGGAACATACGCGCAACTGCCTTCGCTCCCTTATATCCCAGGAAAAGATGGAGCTGGGATTGTCAAAGCTGTAGGTGCACAAGTGAAAAACTTTAAGGTAGGTGATCGTGTCTTTGTGACTGTAGAGAGTGATGCTCAGTTTGGAACATATGCGCAAGCAATAACATGCAAGGCCAAAGAAGCGACCTTACTCCCAGAAATTATGACTTATAGTCAAGGAGCAGCACTAGGATCGAGCGGCTTAACCGCCCTTTATGCCCTTAATCAAAAAGCGGGCCTTAAGTCTGGAGAATATATACTTATACATGGTGCAACTGGAGGAGTGGGGACACTTGTCCTTCAATTTGCCAAGCTGTATGGTGCCAAGGTTATTGCAACAGCAGGGTCTGAAAAGGGCCTTGAGATATTGAAAAAGCTTGGTGCAGACTATGTCTTTAACCATCATGCTGAAGGATATATCGAGAGAATACAGGACTTGACAAAGGACCATGGTCTTGATGTGATTATCGAAATGCTTGCAAATGTTAATTTGCAGAAAGACTTAGCTGCTATTGGCAACAACGGGCGAATTGTTATTATTGGTAATCGAGGTGAAGTAACCATTAATCCTCGTGTCTTGATGATGAAAGGGGCACATATCACAGGTCTAATGTTGGCAAATATCACACCAGAAGAAGTGGAGGAAAACACACGCTTGTTACTGCAAGGTTTAAGTGAGGGTGTTAAACCTGTCGTTGATAAAGTATTCCCACTCGAGCAAGCTGCGACAGCGCAAGATTATATCATGGAAAACAAAGGAAGTTTGGGTAAAATCATTCTTGATACGGCAGCTGAATAATCTGAATAGATGAAAAATAAAAAGGCAGGTTTTAATCTGCCTTTTTATTTTAGAAAAGCCTTGACTTTAGTGCGGAATCGTACTATAATAGAATGGTGCGATTTCGCACTAAAAAGGAGCGGTTAAATGAAATATCGGGAAATAATGACACAATTTAGCACAGCGCTTGGCAAACTTGATATGGCTTACGCGCTTGTGGCGCATGAATATAATCTGACTTTTAATGGACTAATGACGCTCTATATTATCGATGAAAGTGATACTGTCACCCAAAAAGAAATAAGTGAAATCTTATTTTTGCCGAAATCAACAGTACATAGCTTACTTTTAAAGTTGCAAAAACAAGATATTCTGCAACTCACTAAAGGAAAAAATGAAAAGGAAAAATTTATCGTTTTCACTCCAAATGGAAGAAAAGTTTTTGAGGAGATTCAGGAGCAAACAGATATCTTTGAAACACAAGTTATAGAAGAATTCGGCTTGAAGAACACACAAGTATTTTTGGAGCATACGAAAACTTTTACCGAAAGCTTGCTCGAAAAAGCACAGGGTATTATGGGGGATAAAAAAGATGAAAATTGAAATAAGAGCATTTGATCCAAAGGATTATCAAAAAGCAATTCAGTTTGCTGTTAAAGGGATGAGTTTTGATAGGTACAGTAATAATAAAACCATCATCAATATGTATGCCAAAAATTTTCTATATTTTGAGCTGTCAAAAGCTACGCAAGCTATTGCTGCCTATGTTGATGGTGAAATGGTGGGCTTATTGCTCGCAGAGATATATGGAGAACCTAAACTGAAACAAACGTTTGGCCAAAAAGCTTACATGAAGACTTTTAACTTTTTGCGGACCTTTTCTAAAAACAAAGGCTTAGACACTTATGAAGCTACGAATAAAGAATTATTACGGTCGTATAAAAGTGAAGCATCACCTGAGGGCGAAATTTTGTATTTGGCTGCTGATCCCGAGAAAAAAATCAAAGGTGTAGGTACCGCTTTAATCAATGAACTCACGGCGCGGGAAGCAGGGAAGGAAATATTTCTCTTCACAGACACAGGTTGTACTTATCAATTTTATGAATATAAAGGTTTTCAAATGACAGGTGCACGAGATATTCAACTTGATTTTGGACAAAATAAAATTGACTTAACCGCAATGCTTTTTAGTAAAAAGTTAGCGCAGCAATAAACAATAAAAAACCGTAGTTTTGAGCTTACGGTTTTTTATTGTTTATTGATGAAGAAGGAAAATACAATTGGTATAATTTTTCTTTTTGGATAATATTAGTAGTATCAATAAAATAATCGCATTGCCATTTTTGGGCAGCCTGCGCAGTTTTGTTGAGTGAAGTTTCCCAGGATGGGTAAAAACGCAAAGCCATTTTTCCAGTAATTCCCTTGTGTTTTAAAATCTTTTTTTCTCGAAGAACGCTCTTGGGAATGATAAACTGGCCACTCAAGGGTCCATCAATGACTGAAATGACAAGTTTATCGGGAAAAGCTTCAAAACTAAAGGGGGTATTTTTGTTGTTGGCGTCCTTTTCCCAAAATGCTACAAAATACCCCTGTTTTTTAGGAGTTTTTTTAGCAAGGCGACTTCGAAAAGATAGACCATCTGCTTGAAAACAAAAACCTTCGTATTCAGAATTATAAGTATCTTTTGTAGGTATACTTGGAGATAAGCCTAAATCATTCAAAAGGGTCGTTATATAGGTCAGCGAATTATACATGGTTTAAGTTTACCACAAGTAAGAGAGAAAAAATCAAAGCTACTTATTTTGACACAGCAGCAATCAAAATAGTTTACAAAAAAATAGGAATGTAGTATCATTGACTAGTCAATGATTGACCGGTCAATTTAAAAAGGGGGACAAATGAACCTTAGACAAATGAGTCAGCTCTTTTACAAGCTAAAACTAGCGAATCAAGAGATGACAACGAAGTTTGAAAAAGAAACTGGCTTTAGTATAACCCGTTATGAGCTTATGATGTTTTTGAAGGAAAACGGTCAATGTTCTCAAGGGCAATTACAGAATGAGTTAAAAATAGACAGTGCAGCTATTACAAGGCATCTAAAATTGCTCGAAGCAAAAGGTTATGTTACCCGTGAGAGAAATAAACAAAACAATCGCGAAGTTTTTGTTAAAATCACGGATAGCTCAAAAGAGGCTTTGGAACGTTGTGAAAGAAACTATAATAACTCTTCTGAGAAAAGTTTAGAGCTAGCACTCACAGCTCAAGAAGAAGACGTACTTCTTGAGCTGCTCACAAAGTTATTGGGACATAAAGGAGAATAAAATGTCAACTCGTATTGTAAATAATGATTTTTCAGAAATCACATTTGGAAGAAAATCCGTGCGTGTTTATGATGAAACTTATAAAATTTCACATGAAGAAATGCTTGAAATGATCCAAGAAGCAACAACAGCACCATCATCTGTAAATATGCAACCTTGGCGTTTTGTTGTTGTTGAAAGTGATGAAGAAAAAGAAAAATTAAAACCTTTAATTCGTTTTAATACCCGTCAAAATGAAACTTCTTCGGCTATGGTTCTTATTTTTGGGGATCTTCTCTGTTATGAATTAGGGGAAGAAATTTATAACCAAGCTGTAGAAGAAGGCAAGATGCCAGCAGAAGTACGTGATCAACAGTTAGAAGCGATTATTCCTTACTACCAAAGCTTTAGTAAAGAAGAAATGAATGATGTTGTCAAAATTGATTCAAGCTTAGCTGCAATGCAATTTATGCTCATCGCACGCGCTCATGGTTACGAAACAAATCCTATCGGCGGATTCGAGGCAGACCAATTGGCAGAAGCTTTTGGTTTGGACGAAAACCGTTACGTGCCAGTAATGATTTTATCTGTCGGCAAAGCCAAAGAAGCAGGATATGAATCTGTAAGATTAGCGGCTGAAAAAATCACAGAATTTAAATAACAAAAAGATGCTAGATTATCTAGCACTTTTTTATTATTATTTATCTTTCTTTCTTACTTATTGTTGATAATTTGAATTTCTCCCTCAACACCAAGAATATCCTTAATTTTAGCCTGTAACTCTTGGATAGCCTCTAGTGCACGTTCTTGTTGAGAAGGGGTTACTGCTTCAATCACCAAGATGGCGTTTGTAGTTTCTTCTGTCAACATGGTACGTTGGGCTTCACGCCAATTCAAAGAGCGACAGATCGCACCATCAAGGTCATAATATATAATTTCTTGCGCAAGAGCTGGCTCACTCTTTTGCGCCCCCAGAGGATAAAAATCTTCACCCCCCTTGGCTAAGCCTAAATGTAAATCGCCGTTGATTTTATCTAAGTCCTCACCGCCACAAGGTACACCATAACGAAGAGAAATACTATTATAGATATCCACAAGTGGGTTGATTGGTTCTAACTCTTTGCCCTGAGCCACTCTTTTTAAAAGAGCTTCAATAGAAGAGCGTGCACCTTTTTTCTTCTTAAACTGTGTAAAAATATCACGCCATTCGGAGATGACAAAGTTTTCTTTAAAATCATCTTCAACTAAAAATTTTTCAGACTCTTTAAATGCCTCCTTTAGAAGCTCTTGGTAGGGGCCTAAATCATGAACATGATTGTCAATATTGTTTACAACTAAGGTATAGAGTTGAGCTTCTGGAAAAAGTTCCCAAAAGTTTTTATCCACAGTAACAGTTTGCATAGTAGTTCTCCTTATTTCTTTTTTCATGATTAAATCTGTTTGCGTTAAAGTCCCTAAATGAAAATGACGTGACCCACATTCCACATAGCCTTGATTTTTATAAAAACCATAAGCAGTAGGATTGTGCTCCCAGACACTGAGCCAGATATATTCCTTGTGTGTGCGCTGTGCTTCTTCGAAAGCAAAATCTAATAAATGTTTTCCTAAGCCTAAGTGCTGGTAAGACTTTCTAACATATAGTCTTTCCACTTCAAGAGCCTCAGCTAAAGTAGAGTGTTCTGGAAGAGTTGCATTTTTCCACTTGATATAACCTGCGAGACAACCATCTTGGAAAATAAAATAGAAACTATTGTTAGAGTCATTGAATTCTTTGGTTAATTGTTGAGGATTAAAAGCCTTTTCTAAATAAAGCTCTAAATCTTCTGGTGGATTTTGTTCTCCAAAAGTTTCAGCGAAGGTTTCTATACTTAAGTCTTGTAAGACCTGTAGATCCTGCATAGTAACGCGGGAAATTCTAATATTCACACCAACTCCTTTTAGTAGATTCGTTTCTTTCCTTTTTTAACATCGATCCAGTTATCCACGATATTTTGACTGATTTTTCCGAGTAAATTCTCTACTTGAGTAATCTCCTGTGCATTAAGACCGGATAAGGCAACTTGAGTAGAATAGTGAAGCTCTCTGTTTAAGATAGGGTAAACTTCTTTGCCATGAGAAGTAACATATAGTAGTTTATTTTTTTTGTTTCCAGTATCTTCAACTTTTTTTATAAGTTTTTTTTCTACCAATTGATTGATAGCACGACTTGCTGTACTCTTATCGACACATAAAAGTTCAGAAATTTGTTGTTGATTAATTCCAGGATTTTCAAAAATACGACTGAGGTAGAGGTATTGTCCTTTTGCAAGTTTCAGCTCCTTGAATTCAATATTACTGATAGAATCTAAGGCGCGTGCTATAGTACCAATATCTCTTAAAATATTATTTTGAATAGTATTTCTCCTTTCATGGAAGAGGATGTATTGATTATAAAATAAAATAGTTGCGTTTGCAACTATTTGGTTATATATAATAAATACCTTAACTTAATAAGCCTAAAATATTATTCAACATATGAAGACAAATAACAAAAATTAAGGAACGATGAGAGCTTAAATAAGCTAAAGCTAAAAGCATTGCTCCAGGTGCATAGAGGACAAAATCCATAGGTTGCTGCATATGCATAACGGTGAATAAACCAGTAGAAACAAGGACTGCAATTAGTGTTCCTGTATAATTTGAGAGTCTATTAAGGAAGATATGGCGAAAGATAATCTCTTCAATGATGGGTCCTAAAACACCAAGAATAAGGATGGTGAAGAATAAAGGGATTTGCTTACTCATTTCAGAGAGAGCAGCTTGATTTTCAGGGTTTAATCCCTTTCCATAAATACCTTGAGCCAGAGATTCCACCAAAAGTATCGCTGCCATCCATAAGGGGAGGCTTAAAATTTTCCATAAGGAATGCTCCTTAAAATAGCCAAAACTTTCTCTTAATTCTTTTCGAAAAAGAATAAGTGCTGTCAGTGCAGAGACTGTTATACCAACTGCGAAGTTTAAAAAATCAGATTCTACCCAATTTGTCTGAGCTAACTCAGATAGAAAGAGTAAGGGGATCATTCCAAGTTGGAAGGGGACAAATAAAATATATATAGTTAATACAATGAATTCTCTTTTATTATCACGTAAAAAATTCAAAAGTATAGACCTCCTTGTTTGAATTGGCGATTCGCCTCAGATATTTTAACATAGCATAAAGTCTATACCAATTAAATTGTTTATATTTTTATAGAGAGAAGTCTTTTTCATTTCTCATTAAGAAACAGCGAAAAGATATTTTCCTTTAGAAAGTGTTGAAACAAGTTTGTAGAGCAAAATTCCCAGGAAATAATTGACAAATGCCGTAGAAAAAATCGTAATTAAAAGAACAGGAAGGCCCATTTTAAAGACGATCATAAGTTCCGAAATGTGAAGGAAAGTTCCCAAAAGATATACAGCAAAAACATACACACAACCGCTTATCAATGTGGCGAGGAAATAGATTACACCTCTTTTAGCTAAAAAGAATTTGGGAGAAATTCTTAGGACTAACTTATATAAGAGCAGGCAGGCCAAGGCAGACAAGGTGCGGTCAAAAGCAGCAGGAAGCTGAAAAATCGGATTACCACCAAGAATTATGGAAGTAAGGATAACAAGACCACTTGCCAAGAAAACTTGTTTGAATGTGGGTTTGATCATTATACAAAGAAATAAAAAGGCCAAAGAGAAGTCTGGGCGAATAATTCCAGCGATACTCGGAGTGATAATGTTCAAAATTTGGCCAAGAATAATGAAAATCGGAGTAAGTGCAATAGTGTTTGATGATTTGTTTTTTTGATTCATAAAGTTCCTCTTTCTAGTTTTTAATGATAAGGCAGAGTACTTTCTATAACACAAAAAAAGCATAGAAACTTCTATGCTTTAATCATCCAATTTGAGCATAGATACAGGTTTTAGAAAGTACACTAAAATTTGTATCTATGGTTTTCTTCAGTTAGAAGCCATACATACACCTGTATCTTTGCCAAAGTTGAGTAGAATAACAGTTGATCATTGGGTGTACAGCTCCTTTCGTTTTTATTAGGAATAATAATATCATTTTCTAAGAAAGCTGTCAATGCTTTGAACTCACAGAGATAAAGTAGGGAGAAAATCGATCGAACCTCGGGTAGCTTACCAATTGGTTCAAGATGAGATACTAGCTGAAGGAAATGCGCGGTTGGACTTAGTCATTTTTGTCAAACATACATGGAATCTGAAGCAGTAAAACTGATGAGTCAAACTCTAGAGAAAAATGTAATAGATAAATCAGAATACCCAAGAACAATCGAAATTGAAAAACGTCGTGTAAATATAATTGCTGACCTTTGGAATGCAAGTGAAAACGAACAGTTTATGGGAACATCAACAATTGGTTCTTCAGAAGCTTGTATGTTGGGTGGAGCGGCAATGAAATTCTCTTGGCGTAAACGAGCAGAAAAGTTAGGCTTGGACATTAAGGCTAAAAAAACAAATCTCGTTAATTCTTCTGGGCATCAAGTTTGTTGGGAAAATTCTGTGTATATTGGGATATTGAAATGCGTGAAGTACCGATGGACAAAAACCATATGTTAATTAATCTAGACAAGGTTATGGATTATGTTGATGGATATACTATTGGTAATGTAGGAGTTATAGGGATCACATATAGAGGCACATCTTAAAGACCATAATAATCCTAAAAATAAAGTATATGGATTTACACATTAAAACTATCTCTTTTTTATAAGCCAAACCTATTTTCGTTGATTAATAACAAGAGTGAATATATAACAAAAAAGACGAGAAAAAGCTCGTCTTTTTTGAGAAGGTTTACATTAAAGCAAAGATAAACTCTGAGTATAGCACAACGATAATAGTAAGTTATTCCGAAAGATATTCTTTCAATCTCTCCATAGCAATCTCAATCACTTCCATTGAAGCTGCATAGGACAAACGGACATAACCTTCACCATATTGACCAAAGGCTGAGCCTGGAATGAATGCTACATGTTTTTTCTTTGCAAAATCATATAAAAATTCAAAAGAATTGCTGTTATATTCTGCTGGAATTTTGGCAAAAATATAGAAAGCCCCGTCTGGCTTGATAATTTCAAAGCCAAGTTCAGTCATTTTCTCAATAATGTAATCCCGCCGTTTGAGGTATTCGACTTTCATTAGCTCAGCATCATTTTTTCCTTTACTCAGAGCTTCAACTGCTGCCCATTGCGATTGTGTTGAGGCAGAAGTAACCAGATATTGGTGTGTTTTTACAAGCTGATCAATCAAGTATTTTTCTGCAAAAATCAGCCCCATTCGCCAACCCGTCATCGCATGTGATTTTGAAAGGCCATTAAGTACAAAAGTTTGATCACGTAAAAAGGTCGAAATAGAAGTATGTACATGTTGGCTATAGTTAATTTCAGAATAAACTTCGTCAGAAAGGACAAAAATTTCATGTTTTTTGATGATTTCAGCAAGTGTTTTAAGTTGGGCATGAGTGTAAGTTATGCCCGTTGGATTTGAAGGATAATTAAGGATGATAGCCTTGATATTCTCGGTTTCGTTCAATACTTGTTCAAGTTTTTCAGGAGTTAAGACAAATTTATCAGTTGTGGTATCAATCTCGACCAATTGACCGCCAGCTAAGCTTACTACAGGCGCATAACCTGGATAAGCAGGTGCTGGGATTAGAACTTTATCGCCAGGTTCAATAATTGAAAGGAGACAAGTAGCAATCGCCTCTGTGACACCAACTGTGGTCAAAATTTCTGTTTCAGCATCGTAATGCAAATTGTATTTTTCAGCTACAAATTGACTGGCTGCATGACGGAGTTCAATCAGGCCACGCATGCCAGTATAATGACTTTCATCGGCATCAATCGCATCAATTGCAGCTTTTTTGATATGTTCAGGTGTCGGAAAATCTGGTTTACCAAGTGTTAATTTCAAAACATTCGGTATTTTGGAGATTTCCTGATCAAATTCACGAATTTTAGAAATTTCAATTTTTCCAAGATTAGTGTTAAATTTATTTGATAAATCCATACATAGCACCTCCGCAGGTCAATAGTTAAAGTTGGCTTCAAGCAAAAACTCCGTATATTCGTCGTTTTAAATTTGTATTATAGCATTTTATTTTAAAAATTCACAAAACAATGTTGCAAAATATTTTGGAGGTTCAGAAGTTCAGAGAAAAAATACACCTTGTAAACCTTGATTTAAAGCAGTTTTAAAGAAAAAAATAAGTCAATACCAAAAATTTGAAAAGTTTTCAATTGACAAACAATACTGAAAATATTATAATTGTGAAAAATAAATTAGAGGTAGCAATGCAAATGAGTACTACACGAGAGGAGGCATCCGACGACCGTGTACGAAAGGTAATCATTGCCGAACGTTAGCAACAGAGGCATCTGGCTAGCGTGGGGGTATAGGAAACACCTATACCACTCGGACTTGAATAAGTCTGGCGCTAAGTGATCGAACCGAATAATATAGAATTCTTTTTTTACTCTATTTTCATGACGACATAAAAGGCGCTTGTACTTACAAGTGCCTTTTGTTTTTATACGATGTGAGTTTGTAGGTTGAAGCGCGACAACGATAGAATAATGTTTTAGCGAGTCAACGAATAAGAAAAACTCTGCTTCTTACATCAAAACTCATTATATCAGTGGTCAAAGGGCACTGGAGACAGAGTTAAAGATTGAGATGGGGAAAAATATCATTTGGTAGACTAAAAGTAAAATCTTCCTTCTTTCAGTTACAATTTTTGACAAGCCTCCATAGCATTGAAACTACCGAAATCTTCAGATAAAGATTTGCATAGCAAGTCCACAGGAGCATGAAATGAAAGTACCATTTATTACTAAAGATCAATTAGATAAAATTACTGCAGAATTTCCGACACCATTTCATTTGTATGACGAGCACGGAATTCGTGAAAAAGCAAGAGCGCTAAACACAGCATTTTCTTGGAATAAAGGTTTCAAAGAATTCTTTGCGGTAAAAGCTACACCAACGCCTGCAATTTTGAAAATTTTGCAAGAAGAAGGTTGTGGAGCTGATTGCGCGAGTTATGTTGAGCTTATACTGGCAAATAAATGTGGTTTTGATAATTCTGAAATAATGTTTTCATCAAATGACACTCCAGCTGAAGAATTTTTATTAGCCAAAAAGCTAGGGGCTACGATTAATATTGATGCATACAACCATATTGAATTTTTATCCACATTGGCAGGATTTGAATTTCCCGAAACAATGAGCTTACGCTATAACCCTGGTGGAGTTTTTACAATGGGTACCAAAATTATGGATAATCCTGAAGAATCAAAATTTGGAATGACAAAAGCCCAACTGATTCAGGGAATTAGAGATTTGCAAAAGTTGGGTGTGAAGAAATTTGGAATGCATAGCTTTTTGGCTTCAAATACTGTGACAAATGAATATTATCCAAAATTAGCACAGCAATTATTTGAATTAGCACTTGAAATTCGTGAAAAAACAGGCGTTTCTCTTGATTTTATAAATCTTTCTGGTGGTATCGGCGTTAATTATCGTCCGGATGAAGCTCCTAACGATATTGCTGTCATTGGCGAAGGAGTACATCGTGTTTATGATGAAGTTCTAACTGCCAATGGCCTAGGAGAAGTCAAAATTTATACGGAACTGGGACGCTTTATGTTGGCGCCTCATGGCTTACTGGTCACACGTGTCTTGCATAGAAAGCAAACCTATCGGACGTATATTGGTGTGGATGCGAGCGCAGTTAATCTGATGAGACCAGCATTTTATGATGCTTATCATCATATTACTGTTATAGGAAAGGAGGAAGATAAAGTGAAAGAAATTGTTGACGTGACTGGTTCATTATGTGAAAACAATGATAAATTTGCCAGGCAGCGCGAACTTCCTGTGATTGATGAGGGAGACCTATTAGTCATTCATGACACAGGTGCGCATGGTTTTTCGATGGGATATCAGTATAATGCAAAATTACGAAGTGCCGAATTATTGCTTCAGCAAGATGGGAGCACGCGTATGATTCGACGGGCAGAGCGACCTGAAGACTATTTTGCAACATTGGATGGCTTTGAGTTTGAAATCTAACCGAAAATTAGCTGGTAAATGCTTGTAACAGCTTTTACTTCTAACCACTGATAAAATCATAAATAATATTTGGATACAAATTAAAGGAGTGGAGTAAGAACAAGGCGAAGAGAAGATGTTTTTCAAGAGAAAGAAAATTATACGATGAGTAGTTTCCTTTTCTTCTATCGCAACACTCGTCAAAGGTTTCTGAAATATATCTACAGGAGAAAATAATGCTTAAAGGTTCAATTGTGGCGCTCATCACGCCCTTTAATGATGATAATTCTATAAATTTTGAAAAATTAGCTGAGCTGATTGAATTTCAGATTAGCCATGGAAGTGCGGCTATTTCTATTTTAGGCACAACAGGAGAAGCACCGACGATTAGCTTTGAGGAGAAAAAAGCAATCGTTGAGTTTGTAGTTAAACAGGTTGCTGGACGTGTTCATATCAATGTTGGAGCAGGAAGTAATAACACAGCACAAGCAGTGGAATTTGCTCAAGCATTTGAAAAGTTAGGTGCGGATAGTTTGCTTGTGATTACCCCTTATTATAATAAAACCAATGAAACAGGGATGTTAAAGCATTTCACTAAGATTGCGGAGTCTGTCGATATTCCGATTATCATGTACAATGCACCAGGTAGAACAGGAGTGAATCTTTCTGTTGAAGCCGTAGAAGTATTGGCGAAACACCCGAATATTACAGGCTTAAAAGAAGCATCAGGCGATATTGCCTATGTGGAAAAAATTAGCCGCTATCTTTCTAATAATTTTGCATTATATAGTGGTAATGACGATATGATAGTTCCATGCCTGAGTTTAGGCGCTTCGGGTGTAATCAGTGTTTGGGCTAACTTCATGCCAGATGTAGTTAAGGAGTTAATCGAAACTTTTGCGACCAACCCAGCTCATTCTTTGAGTCTGCAACAAAAATATTTGAACTTGATTGACAGCTTATTTATAGAAGCAAATCCAATTCCTGTCAAATTTGTGATGAATCAACTCGGTTATAATGTCGGCTCTGTTCGGTTGCCACTTGACGAGCCATCCGAAACGGCAAAAATTCAACTTCTTAAAGAATTGGAGATTTTATAATGAAAGTTTTACAAATTGGAACAGGTACAATGGGCGGGCTGCTTGCGGCAGAGCTAGAAAAAGAGCATGAATTAACAGTCGTATCCTTAACAAAGGATATTCCAGAAGAAAAATTCGATGTGATCATTGATTTTTCACACCCTGAGAATCTCAATAATCTTGCTAAATATCTAGAAAAGCATCCAACAGCCACAGTTATTGCCACAACAGGCTTTGACGACATACAAAAGGTAACAATTGATCACCTTTCTGAAAAAATGCCTGTATTATTTAGTGGCAATTTTAGTATTGGAGTTATCTTGATGAATCGTTTAGTCAAAGAAATGACCTATATTTTATCGGACAGTTTTGATATTGAAATCATTGAAAAACATCATAATAAAAAAATAGATGCACCATCTGGTACGGCAAAGATGTTGCTTGACAGTATCAATGAAACATTGGACTATAAAGTTGTTCATGGACGTTCAGGTATAAAGCCACGTGAGAAGAAAGAGATTGGAGTACATGCTGTTCGAGGGGGGACAATCGTTGGTGAACATGAAGTAATATTTGCAGGAAGGGACGAACTTCTTACGATTAAGCATGAAGCTCTTTCGAAAATGATTTTTGTAAAAGGGGCGATCACAGGGATGAATTGGCTTATTCATCAAGAAAGTGGGATGTATTCAATGGAGGAAGTTCTTTTTGGAAAAGACGGAGTGAATTAAGTCCTATTTTTATAGAAGAGAAACAATAAAATAAATTTTGGATATTCCTTAAAAAACTTAGTTTTTATAGGATTACTCACAAGAAGGAGATTTATGGAAGTACAAAAAATTTCGGCTCAAGAAATTATTCAATATATTGGAAATGCTGAGAAAAAAACAACAGTTAAAGTAACTTTTGAAGGTCAATTGACAGGTCAAATACCAAAAGAAATCATCAAAATCAGCAATACTTTGTTTGGGGATTGGAGTTTGATTCAACCGCTTTTGGCTGACATGACTGAAAATAAAGATTATATTGTGGAGCTTGATAGCCGCAATTCAGCTGTACCCTTGCTTGATATTCGCGATGTCAATGGACGTATCGAGCCAGGCGCAATTATCCGTGAACATGTCGTAATTGGTGATCATGCAGTAATCATGATGGGAGCAATTATTAATATAGGTGCTGAAATTGGGGCTGGTACAATGATTGATATGGGTGCTGTTCTAGGAGGACGTGCAACAGTTGGTAAAAATTCCCATATTGGTGCAGGCGCAGTACTTGCTGGTGTAATTGAACCAGCTTCATCTGTGCCTGTGCGTATTGGGGATAATGTACTTGTGGGTGCAAATGCAGTGGTTATTGAAGGTGTACAAGTCGGTTCAGGTTCAGTTGTTGCGGCCGGTGCTATTGTGACACAAGATGTTCCTGAAAATGTAGTTGTTGCTGGTGTGCCAGCCCGTATTATCAAGAAAATTGATGCCCAAACGCAGCAAAAAACCGCATTAGAAGAAGCATTGAGAAATTTGTAAAATTGCCATAAGGGGAGACTATTTATCAACATATAGGATGCTTCGTACGCTATTAATAAATGGAGTATATCGTCCATGCACTTCAAATAGCGCCAAGTTATTTAACTCTAGAGTGTACGAACTTTTTCTTCGAGTATCTTATATCCAAAGAAGAAAGGATAAAAATGAAAAAATATAATATATGTGTTGTGGGTGCAACTGGACTTGTTGGTCGTACTTTTCTCGATATTTTAGAACAAAGAAATTTTCCAATTAAAAACTTGAAATTATTAGCCTCAAGTCGTTCGGCAGGTTCAGTTTTGCCTTTTGCGGGTCAAGAATACGTAGTTGAAGAATTAACGGCTGATTCATTTAATGGTTATGATCTTGCCCTTTTTAGTGCTGGAGGAGAAACTTCTGAACAATTTGCCCCAATTGCACGAGAAAAAGGGTTGGTTGTCATTGATAACTCATCAGTTTGGCGTGAAAATCCTGAAATTGGCCTGGTTGTTCCAGAAATTAATATCCAAGATACGCAAATGAATAAAATCATTGCCAATCCAAACTGTTCAACGATTCAATCTGTTTTGCCGCTTTATGCTTTGGAAAAAGCCTTTGGCATTTTACAAGTGAACTATACGACTTTCCAAGCAGTAAGCGGAAGCGGACAGAAAGGTCGTGACGATTTACTTCGGACACGTCAAGGCAAGGTACCAGAATTTTATCCATATAATATCTCTGAAACAGCGCTTCCTGAGATTGATGTATTCTTTGAAAATGGATATACCAAAGAAGAGATGAAAATGGTCAATGAAACACGTAAAATCTTACATAAGCCAGAGTTGGCTGTTTCAGCAACTTGTGTACGTGTTCCAGTAATAAACAGTCACGGTGTGAGTATCCAGGTAATATTGGATCAGCCTTTCACGCTTAGCGAAGTTCGTGAGGTTTTTGCAAACCAAGAAGGTATAACTCTTATCGATAACCCTAAAAATCATGAATATCCAGTTTCAACAATCGCAAATGGTAATGATAATGTTTATGTTGGACGTATTCGCGAAGATTTGGCGCAACCAAATAGTTTACTCTTTTACTGCGTAGCTGATAATATCCGTAAAGGCGCAGCATTAAATGCAATTCAAATTGCGGAACATATGATCCAGGAGAATTTAATTTGACATTAACTATTGCAAAATTTGGCGGTTCATCCTTATCTACAGAAAGCCAATTTCAAAAAGTAAAAAATATTGTCAGCCAAGATGAAACGAAAAAAATTGTCGTTGTTTCAGCGATTGGACGTAAAAATCCATCTGATGATAAGGTTACCGACTTGCTCTATCTCATTGCGGCTCATGTGAAACACGGTGTTTCTTACCAAGCACTTTGGGATAATTTAGTCACTCGATTTGTTGCAGTCAAAGAAGAATTGCAGCTTAAATACGACATCTTATCACATTTAGAGAAACTTAAATGTGAGCTGGATTCGGGGCAGTTTACAGAGGATTATCTGGTGAGTCGTGGCGAGTATTTTACAGCTCATCTAATGGCGGAATATCTGGGCTATCAATTTATTGATGCGGCTGAAGTAATTTCCTTTTCAGGTAACGGTCGTATCAATTTGGAAATGTCAAAACGTTTGTTGCAGGAACAATTCTCTGGAATCGAGAGAATTGTTCTCCCAGGATTTTACGGTGCTTTCCAAAATGGAAAAATCAAACTTTTGAGTCGTGGTGGTTCAGATATTTCAGGAGCAATACTGGCAAGCTGTTTAGGTGCTGATAAATATGAAAACTGGACAGATGTATCAGG
Organism: Lactococcus formosensis; assembly: GCF_037892375.1. Taxonomy (NCBI): domain Bacteria; kingdom Bacillati; phylum Bacillota; class Bacilli; order Lactobacillales; family Streptococcaceae; genus Lactococcus; species Lactococcus formosensis. The sequence goes on from NZ_CP141721.1 coordinate 1,173,021, forward strand.
TGTAATGATGGCAGACCCGCGTATTATTAACGATCCAGCAACGACCAGTGAATTGACTTATGAAGAGTTGAGTGAATTATCTTATATGGGAGCAAGTGTGCTGCATGCTGAGACGATTTATCCGCTTCGTGAACTCAATATTCCTTTGCATATTAAAAATACGAATGCTCCAGATGCCGAAGGCACTTTGATTTTGGCAGAACGTCGTACGCATACGACACAAGTTTCAGGAATTTCAGGCAGGAAAAACTATGTTTCAATTAATATTGTCAAAAATCAAATGGCAACAGAGGTTGGTTTTTTACAACGTACTTTGAAAATTTTTGCTGATTATCATTTGAATATTGAACATCTCCCTACAGGTATCAATCAAATCGGAGTTATCGTCGAAATGGTTGAAGTAGAAGAGATTTTGCTTGATTTACTGGACCGCCTAAAAAAAGCTTTGAAAGCAGATGATGTCACAGTCAAAGAAAATATTTCGCTTTTGACAGTTGTAGGTGAAGAAATTATACGCTCAGCAAAAGTTACGAACAAAATTTTTACGGCACTGGCTAAAGAAGATATTGATATTGAGCTTATTACACAAAGCCCGCGTGGAATCAATATCATTGTTGGTGTTGCCAACAAGCATTATCAAAGGGCTTTAGTCGCCTTATATGAAGAATTGACAAGCTAAAGGACTTAATAAGGAGGTGTAGAGTGCCTTTTACAAATGAAGAATTGCTTCAAATACGCCGGGAATTGCACGAAATTCCTGAGCTTGGTATGGCAGAATTTGAAACTCAGGCTTATCTATTAGATAAAATACAGCAAATGACCCAAACACTTAAGCATGTCAAAATTCGAACTTGGAAGACAGCCGTTCTAGTCAAAATAACAGGATTTGACTCAGACAAAATTATAGGCTGGCGTGCAGATATGGACGGGCTTCCAGTTAATGAAGAAACAAGTTTAGAATTCAGTTCAAAGCATGAAGGAAGAATGCACGCTTGTGGCCATGATATACACATGACTGTAGCACTTGGTTTATTAAAAATTGCTACTGAAACCCCAAGTAAAAATGACCGCCTTTTTCTTTTTCAGCCCGCTGAAGAAAATCTCTCAGGCGCAAAACTTTTATATGAGGCAAACGTTTTTGCGGATTGGTTACCGGATGAGTTTTATGCACTTCATGTTCATCCAGAACTACCTGTCGGACAACTAGCAACAAACAATCACACATTATTTGCAGGAACTTGTGAGGTTAGTATTAAGTTTATTGGAAGGGGAGGTCACGCAGCGTTCCCCCAGAATAGTAATGATATGGTAGTTGCTGTGAGTCATTTTGTAACGCAAGTGCAGACAATCATCTCGCGAAATGTTGGGCCAATGGAAAATGCTGTTGTGACTTTTGGCAAGATGCGTGCTGGAATGACTAATAACGTGATTGCCAAAGAAGCGGAAGTTCACGGAACAATTCGTACCTTGACGAAGGAAATGAACGAACTAACACAAAAACGTATCACACAAATCGCTGAAGGTATTGCGCAATCCTTTGACTGCCAAGCGGAAATTATACTAAAACAAGGAGGTTATCTTCCTGTTATTAATAATAAAAATCTTGCAGACCAACTGATGACTTTTCTGAAAGAAAAGCCAACAGTTAATTTTTCAGAAATTTCCCCCTTGATGACAGGGGAGGATTTTGGATACTTATTAGATAAAGTACCTGGTGTGATGCTCTGGCTCGGTGTTCAATCAGACTATCCCTTACATCACGAAAAGATGTCTCCAAAAGAAGCAGCTATAATGCCTGCAGTGGAAGCGCTCAGTGCCTGGCTAGCTACTCGATAAATTTCTTTACAACTGTTGGTATTAAACTGGCAGTTTTTTGATTGTAGTTTATAGTATCAATGGATTCTTAATACTTTTAGTATTAGGAATGAGTAAAACAGAAATATTGAAGCAGAAGGAGTTTCAAACTTTTATTCGATAAAGGTTTCTACCGCTGGAAACAAAATTTGTGAACTAAAAAATCCAAATACTTCATACAAGGAAATTATTTTAGAATAGCTGGGCCTGTATCGTTACCAGTATTCGATGAATTTATCTGATGAATTTTTAAAAATAAAAGACGAGGAAAAATACAGATAAAAATGATATAATAAGTATGTTTTTTATTCTGCACTTTTCCCAAAAGAAAAGGCAGAAATATAAAAGTTGAAGATATAAAAGTAGGAATTTTATAGTCATAAACTCGATAAATAACTTTCTATCTTTTAAATATTATGGACAAGAAACGGGGCTAGATAAGCAATTCTCTTGCCATTGTATGCGCCACTCTCATATTTCATTATTAGCAGAAATGGGAATAAACCAAAAAGTGGTGATGCAAGAGTTGGTCACGCAACATCCACTATTACCAATAATATATATACCCACGTCATACCTAATATGTCTAAAGAATTAAACCAAAAAATGAATAGAATTAACAAAATTTTTTAAGCAAATTTGGTGGGCAAAAAAGTGGGCAGAAATGAATGAAAAATAGTGATAATTAATGAGATTATTATCGAAAATAATAATATCACTGAAAAATGCTATTAAATAAGGCTTTTAAGCCATTTTTATAAAGGGGAAAGAAAATTGGCACAATTGTACTTCAAATACGGCAGTATGAATTCAGGCAAAAGTATCGAAATCTTGAAAGTTGCCCATAATTATGAAGAACAGGGAAAACCTGTTTTGATTATGACTTCTAGTTTAGATACACGTGCCGGTGTTGGTATAGTCGCCAGTCGTATTGGTATGAGTAGCGAAGCTGTAGCGATCGACGATACCATGAATGTCTATGAATATATCAAAAGCTTGCCGATACGACCTTTTTGTGTGCTGATTGATGAAGCTCAATTTCTCAATAAACAAAATATTTATGACCTGGCACGCGTAGTCGATGATTTAAATGTCCCTGTGATGGCTTTTGGCTTAAAAAATGATTTTAGAAATGAACTTTTTGAAGGCTCAAAATACTTATTGCTTCTGGCTGATAAAATCGAAGAAATTAAAACGATTTGCTGGTATTGCAGTAAAAAAGCAACGATGGTCTTACGTATGGTTGAAGGCGAACCTGTATATGAAGGCGAGCAACTTCAGATTGGTGGTAATGAGAGTTACATTCCAGTGTGCCGTAAGCACTATTTTCACCCTTTGAAAAAGATGGATAGTAATCGTATAAACGAAGAGATATAAAAAAGAAGTAAGGAAAAATAAAAAATGTTTGATCAACTTGAAACGATGGTAGGACGATATGAGGAGCTGGGCGAATTACTCAGTGATCCACAGGTTGTCAATGATACAAAGCGCTTTATGGAACTTTCACGTGAAGAAGCGAATCTGCGAGATACTGTAGCGACTTATAACGAATATAAAAAAGTACTTGAAACTATTTCTGACAGTGAAGAAATGCTTGGTGAAGGTGGCCTTGATGAGGACATGAAAGAAATGCTCAAAGAGGAGCTTTCAGAAGCAAAATCAGCTAAAGAAGAACTGGAAGAAAAGATTAAAATTCTCTTGCTTCCTAAAGACCCAAATGATGATAAAAATATCATCTTAGAAATTCGCGGCGCAGCAGGTGGTGATGAAGCAGCTCTTTTCGCTGGCGATTTGCTAAATATGTACCAACATTATGCAGAGTCACAAGGTTGGAAATTTGAAATCATGGAAGCCAGTGTGACAAGCATTGGGGGTTATAAAGAAGTTTCAGCTCTTGTTTCGGGAACTTCTGTTTACAGCAAACTAAAATATGAATCTGGCGCTTACCGCGTCCAGCGCGTGCCATCAACAGAAACACAAGGTCGTGTACATACTTCAACAGCAACAGTTCTTGTCATGCCTGAAGTTGAAGAATTCGAGATGAAAATTGAGCAAAAAGATCTCCGTGTTGATATCTACCACGCCTCAGGTGCTGGTGGACAAAATGTCAATAAGGTTGCGACAGCTGTACGTATGGTTCACTTGCCTACAGGTATCAAAGTCGAAATGCAAGAAGAACGTACGCAGCAAAAAAACCGTGACAAGGCTATCAAGTTGCTTAACACAAAGGTATTTGATTACTATCAACAAATTGAGTTGGATAAACAAAACGCCGAACGCAAGTCTACTGTCGGAACAGGTGACCGTTCAGAACGTATCCGTACCTATAATTTCCCACAAAACCGTGTGACAGATCACCGTATCGGACTGACTTTACAAAAGTTAGATACGATTCTTTCTGGTAAAATGGATGAAGTCATTGATGCACTCGTGGTTTATGATCAAACCGAAAAATTGGCGGAGCTTAACAAGTAATGACTGTATTTCAATTTGAAGGGTTTACGATTCAGCTACGGTCAGAGGAACAAAGACGTATGGAAACGGCGAAGAGAGCGAAGGACGTTGAGACAAAAGTCCTTGTCTTTGAAGTTAGTAACCAAGAAACGCACTTTGATTTGCTCTATTGCCAAGCAATTAACCAAGATTATTGGATTACCATTGAAAATGTTGAGAGTCCTTCAAAGCATCTTCAGAGGTTGGATAGACGCGTACGGATGAGCATTGACTTTTATAAGGACAATGCTTATTGTCGTCTTTGGCAAGAGCTCAAAGAAGGAGACAATTGGAGCAAACGTAAAAAAGTTCTTTCTCTTACAGAATTTGGCAAATACAGCAGTCAATCAGTGACGGAAATTATGAAAAGCTTTGATGCACTGGCTCTAGGAAGATTGGAAAATATTGTCAATGAGAAAAATAGGACACGGAATGAAAATGGTGTCCTTTTTGAAAAAGATAATCTGAAAATCCCCATCATCATTTATTTATTGGGGCGTGTTTTCCCTCTCCTTTAAAATGAGAGGAAAGTGAGGAAAGAAAAAATGTTATGGATTGAGGCTGTGCGCCAATTATCTCAAGATTTGGAAGAGCCTTTCGCTCTGGAATTCGTCTGGAGAAATTTACACGAGATTACAAAATTACAGTGGTTAAATTTACAAAGAGAAACGATTTCAGATACGGATTTAGCTGTACTTACATCTGTCGCGCAGCGTTTAAAAAATAATGAACCGCCACAATATATTGTGGGATGGGCTGAATTCTGTGATTTAAAACTTGCTGTGGATGAGCGTGTTCTGATTCCACGTCCAGAAACAGAAGAGCTGGTGCAGATGATTCTCGCTGAAAATGAGCAAGATAAACGCGCGGTTTTAGATATTGGTACAGGATCGGGAGCTATTGCTCTAGCGCTCGCTCAGAAAAGAAAACAGTGGGACATTACTGCATCGGATCTTTCAGAAAAAGCACTTGATCTTGCCCAGTTGAATGCAAAAACACATCAACTATATCTTAATTTCATTCTCTCTGATGTCTTTGAAAATATCTCAGGACAATACGACATCATTGTGTCTAATCCTCCCTATATTGCCTTTGATGAAATTTATGAAATGGATCAGTCTGTTATTCGTTTTGAACCAGATAGTGCCCTCTTTGCTGAAAAGCAAGGGCTAGCAATTTATCAGAAAATTGCTGAAGAAGCTCGCCAATTTTTAAAGCCAGAAGGAAAAATATATCTAGAAATTGGGTATAAGCAAGGTTCAGCAGTGAAGGACTTATTTGAGAAAGCTTTTCCTACTAAAAAAGTTCGTGTGCACCGCGATATATTTGAAAAAGACCGTATGATAAGTGTGACATAGATGGAAATAAAACGTATAGAAGTAGAGAAAGATAGATATCTTCCTTTACTTCTTTTAGCAGACGATTATGAGCATATTATGACGTATCTTGCAAAGGGTAAACTTTTTGTATTGATGAATCAGGCCGAAGTTAGGGCAGTGTGTGTGGTCAGCTCAACTCTCGAAATCGAAAATCTAGCTGTAGCTACTGCAGCACAGGGTCAGGGCTATGGCAGAGCACTTTTAGATTACCTTTTTAAAAAGTACAAAGGCCAAGGCGTTATGACCGTTGGAACCGACGAGGAATCTGGAAATGTTCTTTTTTATAAAGCTTGTGGTTTTACATACACCCATAAGATAAAAAATTATTTTATTGACCATTATAGTTTTCCTATTTACGAAAATGGGAAATTACTTAAAGATAAATGCTACTTAAGAAAGGAGCTATAAAATGACAGTTGAAAAAGCAATAGCAGCTTTAAAAGCAGGAGAATTAGCAGTATTACCAACAGAAACAGTATATGGTATTTTTGCGGATGCCACCAACGAGGCAGCAGTCCAAAAACTTTATGCTGTAAAAGGAAGGCCTGTTGAAAAAGCGTTAAATATGAACGTGTCAGACTATGATACAATTTTAAGATTTTCAGTGCATCAGCCTGCTTATCTTGAAAAACTCGTACAAACTTTTCTACCTGGACCATTGACAATTATTTTAGAAGCCAGTCCTGAAGTTCCTGAGTGGATTCATGTTGGGAAAACCACTGTTGGATTCCGTATGCCGTCTATTTCAGCTACGCAAGAAGTAATTAAAGCTTTAGGGGTTTTAGTTGGTCCATCTGCTAATCTTACGGGCTAACCAAGTCCACGTTTCTATGAGGATTTAACATCAGCTATCCTTGATAAAGCAGCTGTTGCACTTCAAGATGATAGCGTTTCTGGCCTAGATACAACGATTCTAGACCTTTCAGGTGAAAAGCCCAAAATTTTACGTCAAGGGGCAATTACAGCTCAACAGCTTCTTGATGCTGTTCCAGAATTATCTGAAATTGTCTAAACAAATAATTTGGTTCGACACTTTGCTTTAGATATAATGGAAGATGTACAAAAGCTACCCACGCAATCAAAAAAAAGCTTGAGGTAAGCATCGTATAAGGCAAAGGAGACACACATGGAAATTTATAATTTTGAAGCGTTTGATCCAGAACTTTGGGCTGCTATACATGCCGAAGAAGTTCGACAACAAGAAACAATTGAGTTAATTGCCTCAGAAAATATCGTATCCCCAGCGGTGCGTGCAGCTCAGGGATCTGTCTTAACAAATAAATACGCAGAAGGTTATCCGGAAAAGCGTTATTACGGCGGGACAGAAGCTGTAGATGTGGTGGAAAACTTGGCCATCGAGCGCGCCAAAGAACTCTTCCATGCAGACTTTGCTAATGTGCAGCCACATTCTGGCTCACAAGCCAATGCAGCAGCTTACATGGCACTGATTGAGCCCGGAGATACTGTACTCGGTATGGACTTGAATTCTGGTGGGCATTTGACTCATGGTTCTCAAGTCAACTTCTCAGGCAAGATGTATAATTTTGTTTCTTACGGTCTTAATCCAGAAACAGAGTTGCTTGATTTTGACGAAATTGCAGAACAAGCTGAAAAGCATCGCCCAGCACTTATTGTTGCTGGAGCATCAGCTTATTCGCGTATTATTGATTTTTCAAAATTCCGTGAGATTGCAGATCGTGTTGGAGCAAAACTAATGGTAGATATGGCTCATATCGCTGGTCTTGTAGCCACAGGCCATCATCCAAGTCCTTTCCCTTATGCAGATGTAGTAACCTCTACAACGCATAAAACATTGCGTGGCCCACGTGGTGGTCTTATTTTGACAAATGATGAAGAGCTAGCTAAAAAAATCAACAGTGCTATTTTCCCAGGGTTACAAGGTGGTCCCTTGGAGCACGTTATTGCTGCTAAAGCAGTTGCTTTTAAAGAAGCTTTGTCACCAGATTTTTCAACTTATATTGACCAAGTAGTGAAAAATACTGCAGCTATGGCTGATGAATTTAGTAGAGCTGGTTTACACGTTATCTCAGATGGCACAGACAATCATTTGTTCCTTGTTAAAGTAACAGAGCTTGGAATCAACGGTAAAGAAGCACAAAATCTACTCGATACAGTTAACATCACACTCAATAAAAACTCTGTTCCTGGTGAGGAGCTTAGTCCTTTTAAAACAAGTGGCGTACGTATCGGTGCAGCAGCAATCACTAGTCGCGGTATGAAAGAAGAAGAAAGCCGTAAGATTGCACAAGCAATTATTAAAGCATTATCGAATAAAGATGACGAATTTGCCCTTCAAGAGGTTCGCCAATTTGCATTAGATTTGACAAAAGGGTTTCCATTAGTCTAGAATATAGGTACGACTTTTTTAACAAAATTTCCACCAACCCGAATAAAAATGATCAGTGATAAGTAAATAAAGGTGGAAATGCTAGAGAAGTTTTTAACATGAGATGGCATAAAATAACAACTGGAATTGAGACACGAGCCGTCGAAAAAATGATTAGGAATAGATAAATGTTGAAAATTTTGAAGCTATTCATCAAGCTTGCGCTACTGGCAGCAGTGGTTGGAGCAGGTTTTTACGTGCACAGAACTTATAAAAACGTAAAAAACGTGATGCAATATGAAAAATCGGTTGATGCAACCCTGAAAGCTCAAGGCTTGGAGGGAGATACAAAACTTGCATTAGCTATTATTTATACAGAGACAAAAGGAAATGCTGCGGATGTTATGCAGTCGAGCGAGAGTTTGAATGGTAATCAAAACAGTATTTCAGATGAAGATAAGAGTATCGAGCAAGGGGTTTCCAATCTTTGTAAAGTTTTAGAGTACGCTGAAGATAAAAATGTTGATATTTGGACAGGGGTTCAAGCATATAACTTTGGTCAAGCATACATAGATTATGTTGCGAAAAATGGTGGAAAAAATAATTTAGAACTGGCTGAAAAATATTCGCGTACAGTTGTAGCACCTAGTTTGGGAAATACGACAAGCGCAACGTACTATCATGTCACTGTTGATTCTTTGATAAATAGCAGAGGAAAACTCTACGTTAATGGTGGAAATATGTACTATGCTGATGAAGTCAAATGGCATCTGATGCTTCTTAATCTTTTTAATTGGTAATAAAAAGACTGTTTCAGACAGTCTTTTTTTATTAATATTTAATATCGAAATTTTTAAAGTCTGGGAATTCGTCCGGATATATTTCGAGATTTGTGACTGAGGCAAAAGGAGTTGGTCCTTTACGAAGTTTATCTTCAAAATCTGATAAAGCTTTCTGGCTATTTGATTGGACATAAAGGCCCACAGTGCCATCGGAATTATTCCAAACGCGACCTTTAAGATTGAGCTGACGTGCGATTTGGACTGTACCATAGCGGAAACCCACACCTTGTACTTGACCATGGGCTACCATTTTAATCTTATACATATATACCTCCTTATAGGAAAATAAAAAATCTTCATATATTCTATGTTATAATTATAGCAAATGGAAATTATTACAGCAAAAGACAATAAAAAAATAAAAGAAGCACGTAAGCTGCTGACAAAGAAAAAATACCGCAAAAATTCTTATCTTATTGAGGGCTTTCATTTGCTAGAAGAAGCTGTCAATTCGGGAGCAAAAATTTTACAAATCTTTGTAGAAGAGAACAAATATCAGCAAGTTGCACATCTGGAAGAAGTTATCGCAGTGAGTTCAGAAGTTCTCAAAAGCCTATCGGATGCTGGAACACCGCAAGGTGTTGTCGCTGAGGTAGCTTTCGAAGAAGTGAAAGTGGAGTTGAAGCACGGTAAGTACTTAGTACTTGAAAATGTCCAAGATCCCGGAAATGTCGGGACGATGATTCGGACAGCTGATGCTGCAGGATTTTCAGCAGTACTTTGTCTGGGAGATACGGCAGATATTTATGCTCCAAAAGTGATGCGAAGTATGCAAGGGAGTAACTTTCACATTCCTATTTTGTCTATGGCAGATTTTACGGAATTGCAAAAAGCCCACATTCCTCTTTATGTTACCACTTTATCTAACCAGTCCATCAGTCATAAAGAACTTGTAGCAGAAAAGGATTTTGCCTTAGTTATGGGGAATGAAGGCGCAGGTGTCTCTGCTCAGGCAGTCGCGATGGCCGATCAACTTGTCCATATAGAGATGCCTGGACGTGCAGAGTCTTTGAATGTCGCCGTTGCGGCGGGAATTTTGATGTTTAGTCTATAAAAAAACTGCTCATGAGCAGTTTTTTCTTTTATTGAACTTTGGCTGCTAAAGTTTCTGCAAAAGCCTCAAGATTTGTAATATCTTCATCCTCAGCATTCAAGTCAACTTTGACAGAGTCTGCCCCTTTTTCAGCTCCAGTAAGTGCAAATTGTTCCTCAAACATGTCGACACAAATACAGAAATCATCATAGAAAGTATCTCCTGAACCACAAACACCGAAAGTTTTTCCAGAAAGATCAACATCTTGCAAGTCTTCATAGAAATCAACGATTTCATCTGGCAATTCCCCATCACCATAAGTATAAGTGGCAACGATACAAAGATCCGCATCTTCAAATTCGTCAGCATCAACTGAAGTACATTCGTCCAAATCTACATCAAGACCTAAATCTTCCAATTTATCAGCGACGATTTCCGCGATTTCTTGCGTATTACCTGTCATACTTGCATAAACTACTTTTGCTAAAGCCATTTTTTGCTCCCTTGTGAAATTTATATAACAGAATTATATCAAGAAATTCCAGAAAAATCAGCTCCCATGCATTTTTCGGGGCTTTCTACCACAGTATTTTTATGATAAAATAGGAGTATCATTACGATTAAAGAAATATTTAGAAGAAGGTAAAAATAGTGATTACATTAAAATCTCAACGTGAAATAGATCAAATGGATCGTGCGGGCTCTTTGTTGGCAAGCATCCATATCGGTTTGCGTGATTTGATAAAACCAGGTATCGACATGTGGGAAATTGAAGAATATGTACGAAAAGTTTGTAAAGAAAATAATACTCTTCCTCTCCAAATCGGTGTGGATGGTTCAATTATGGATTACCCCTATGCAACATGTTGTTCACTGAATGATGAGGTTGCGCACAGTTTCCCTCGTCACATGAAATTAAAAGATGGCGACCTTATCAAAGTAGATATGGTTTTAGGCATGGTTGAAGACGGCTCTATTGACGTTTCAAAACTTGATTTTGATAATGTTCCTGAGATGAAGAAATATACTGAAGGTTTCAGCGGAGCTATTGCAGATAGCTGCTGGGCTTATGCTGTAGGCACACCATCAGAAGAAGTTAAGAACCTTATGGATGTGACACGTGAGTGTCTCTATCTTGGAATTGAGCAAGCTGTCGTTGGTAACCGTATTGGGGATATTGGAGCAGCTATTCAAGAACATGCAGAAAGTCGTGGTTATGGCGTGGTTCGTGACCTTGTCGGTCATGGGATGGGTCCAACTTTCCACGAAGATCCACTTGTACCTCATTACGGAAAAGCTGGACGTGGTTTGCGTTTGCGTGAGGGTATGGTTTTGACCGTTGAACCAATGATTTCGACAGGAACTTGGGAAATTGATACGGATATGGAAACAGGCTGGATGCATAAGACATTGGATGGTGGTTTATCATGTCAATATGAACATCAGTTTGTCATTACCAAAGATGGTCCAGTAATTTTGACAAGCCAAGGAGAAGAAGGCACTTACTAATAAGTTTCTCCTATTTTATTAATACGTAAAAATGAAAGGAGGAGAAGACCAGATGAAAGCTCTTTTTCAACGTGTGTCGTCTTGGCAAACTTTGAAGGACTTTATGAACTTTTATAAAAGTTCAGAGATGTCCTTATCAAGTATTGCTGTGGCTTATTACTTGCTTTTATCAATTTTCCCGCTGCTTTTGATTTTTGCCAACATTCTCCCCTTCTTAAATCTTGATATTGATATGATTTTGGATGTGCTTCATGATCAGATTCCGGATCAGATTTATGATATGAGTGTTGGATTTATCCGAAATGTCTTGGAAAATCCCAATACAGGATTACTTTCTATTTCCGTTTTGGCTGGTTTCTGGACATTTTCCCGTGCACTTGCGACCTTACAGATGGCTATGAATAAAGCTTATGAGGTTTCAGAACATCGAGACTTCATTCTCAGCCGAATTATTGGTTTAGTTGTTGGCTTAGGGCTTATGGTTATGCTCTCTTTAACCATCTTAATTTCAACATTTGGTCAGGTGATTTTGACCTATGTGCATGAGAATCTCTTTGCCTTTGATGATCGACTGTACCGGACTTTGCAAACAGCTACCTTACCCGTTGTCATCATTGTTGTGCTTATTTCTTTGATTTTACTGTACTTTGTCTTACCCAATGTCAAAATACATAAACTCCGCTATATTATGCCGGGGACCATTTTCTCTACCTTGGTCCTTGTGGCACTGCCTCATTTTTTTGGGGCCTATTTAAGTCGAGCTTTAGGGCAAATGCGTGACTTTAAACTGGTTGGTTCCTTGCTTATTTTTGGTTTAATGATTTGGTTTATTTTTATTGCTAAAGTTATTATTATCGGAGCAGTATTCAATGCTACTTATCAGAAAAAGTCCTTTGGTCAAATCGAAACCCGACGTGGTGAGATTGTTGCATTTATTAAAGAAATTAGAAAATAAAAAAACGCTCTGTTTTGGCAGACGTTTTTTTATTATACATTTATACTTTCGCTTTTTTACGGAAAACAATAAATTTAGAATAGAAGTAGTTCAAGACAATATTCAATACTTGGATTGCAAGTGAGAGGGTGAGAACGACTACAGGTTTTTTCAAGTGTAAGAGGTTCATCAAAATTTCCGGATGACTATCGATAAACCACCATTTCAAAACAATGGCTAAAAGCATGAAGAACAAGCGTCCAGCAGCAAAGTTAAGGAAATCACGGAAAATGTGCGTGGACTTATGTTTGAAAACCCAAATCTTATTAGTAAAGAAAGCAAAGATAATACTGATAATTTGTCCAATAGCCTCTGAAATCGCCCCAGCGTTTATTCCAGGGTGATTAAGCAGATAAAAACTCGACTGCATAAAAATGTAATAGACAAGTGTTGTCAAGACACCGAAGACAAGATAAGTAAATGCTTCGGTCTTAGCAAAGTTTTTTATTTTTTCCATAGCACCTCATTTTACCAAAATTGTAGCTTTTTTGCTAGACGATACAGGAGAATAAGATTTGTTTACCTTATATTTTTAACTCCTTAATCTTAGCAACTTTTAGTTTATCTCCGTTTGTGATAAAAGTCCAGCGTTGCTTGAAGGCATCACGTGTCATATTGTTACCCTTAATGATACGCTGTGTATTGAGTTCAACAAGAAAATCAATAGCTACAAACGAAATATCTATTTCAAATTGAGAGCTATTTTTTTGTTTTAACCTGCTTAGACCATCAATCACAATGCTATGTGTATGATTCAGGAGTCCCTTCTGTGCCATTTTAGTTAACATCTTTTGATGTTTAGCATAGAGTGCTTCACTGTAAAGGTGTTCGACAGGTTTTAGATTTTGATGATCCCAAGCATCTTGAATAAGCAAAAAATTTGTTTCGACTTGCTCTGCAAGCGTCTCGTCGACTAGTGTTTTGTCGTGGACATAGCTTTGTCGTCCTATCATTGGTTTCTTTGATTTCAACACTATCCCACCAACTACTAAAACACCAAGGATTAGGCTAAAAGGTGAAAAACCATAAGCAGTCGAGTTGTTATAATAATATCCTGTAGAATGATAATAAGAATTGTTATAAGTATATCTCTGATAACTTGTATGTTCATCAGACCACTGACTGGTGCGACGACCGATAGAGCTACGCGATCCTCTGCTACTGTGAAATCCACCAGCAGTTGCAAAAACATGTGGTGTAAAGGTAAAAAGAGCAAAGGAAGTAAGGATGATGATGAAGGTTTTTTGTTTTGGTTTCATATTTTAAATTTAGTCGGATGTAATGATGATTTAATTAATGAGGCTTATTTTACTGTTTGTAACACGTGTGGCAATTTTTTCACGTAAGATGTCAATCTCATCTTGAGGTTGCGGCACCCAATCGGTCACTTCAGCAATTATTTTTAGTGGTGCAGTAGAACGATAAGAACGAGTTGGATTACCAGGGAATTTTTTATCGGTCACATTGGGATCATTTTCATAAGGGCCTATTGGCTCCACTAGATAGACATGTGGCACTTCATCTTTTCCAGCAGCTATTTGTGCAGCAAAGCCAGCACCATCTTTTAAAGCTGTAAAATAGATGTGATTCATAATAACACGTGAATCATAATTAGAGGCAAAACCTGCCCTTAAATAATCGTCTACTTTGAGTTTGAATTTTGTTCCGTGATAGAAAGGACCTCGATCAATAACTTTTGCCATGGGTAATTTCCTTTCGTAAGTTGGTCTGAAATCTAGTGCGCTGCTATGACAATAATGTATTATACAGTATCTCCAACTTTTTTTCTATCAGGAAGTGAAGGAAAAAAGTAAAGTTATAGAATAAGTTTCGTTTAGCATATTTGACCTCAGTTCTTGTGTATGATATAGTTAATCTATGTTAAAGTCACGATTTTACTCTTTTATACTTGGCACAATCATTGAAGCATGGATTTTTTCTATCGCCTTTTTTCAGGCACAATGGTTTTGGCTTTTTATCGCAAGCTTCCTTTTAGGCCGCAGAATTTACGTCGCTTATAAAGTAGATAAGTTTGTAAAACTCAGCAAGATCAAATAATGGATGTTCTCCATTATTTTTTTATCGCCTATTTATAGGAGTGAGATAAGCCAGCATACTGAGTTATACCTTTAGCTACTGAATTGGAATAAAATATTACGCTCTCTTAGCTAAAGCAAAAAGGATTATTGTTTATATTTTGATATAATAAGTAGAGAAAAAGACGATAGGAGACGGTTATGACAGTCACAGTGCAAGATCTCATCAAAAAAATAAAATTTAATGTTATCTACTCGACAGAAACAGCACTTCAAAAAGAAATTACCACCTCAGATATTTTACGCCCAGGTTTAGAGATGTCTGGTTATTTTGAATACTTTACCCCTGAACGTATACAACTTTTCGGGATGAAGGAATGGTCCTACATGATGAACGAGGTAGGCGATGCGCGTTATGATATTCTTAAAAAAGTAATGACAGAGATAACTCCTGTCGTTATCGTGGCACGCAATCTTGAAATTCCGGAAGAGATGGTAAATGCTGCACGTAAGCATGATATTGTCTTATTGCAATCACGTGAGACAACTAGCCGTCTGAACAGTATTCTGACCTCTTACTTAGATGAAGAGTTGGCAGAGCGTGTCAGTGTACACGGTGTACTGATGGATATTTATGGTGTTGGCGTTTTGATTCAGGGAGCAAGTGGAATCGGGAAATCAGAGACGGCTTTGGACTTGGTAGCGCGTAATCACCGTCTCGTTGCTGATGATCGTGTCGATGTTTTCCAAAGAGATGCTTTTACTTTAGCAGGGGAACCTGCGCCAGTCTTACAAAATTTCTTGGAGCTTCGCGGTGTCGGGATTATTGATGTTATGAGCTTGTACGGTGCGCGTGCAGTCAAGGATCAGACGGATATTGATTTAACAATCTACCTTGAACCTTACGAAGTAGGCGGCGAATTTGACCGGTTGGGTAATGGTGTGAAAAATATTATCCTCGCCGATGTTGAGGTGCCACAAATCAAGATTCCTGTAAAAACAGGGCGGAATGTTTCGACTATCATTGAAGCTGCCGTGATGAACTATCGTGCCAAAGACATGGGCTATGATGCAACTGCGCTTTTTGAAGATCGTTTGACACATTTGATTGAGAACAATAGCTAAGGAGTTAAAGTGAACAATTTTCCATATTTAGCAATGAATAAGATTGCTTTAGAGTTGGGGCCTTTTTCCATTCATTGGTATGCGATTTTCATTGTGACAGGTGCTGCCCTTGGTGTCTGGCTTGCTTGTAAAGAAGCACCTCGGCGAGGATTGACCACAGATGATGTAATTGATTTTATCCTCTGGGCCTTCCCCGTCGGTCTTATCGGTGTGCGGGCATATTACGTTGCTTTCCAATGGGATTATTATAGTCAACATCCAAGTGAAATTATCGCTCTTTGGGACGGCGGTGGTGCCATATATGGGGGACTGATTGCAGGAGCAATTGTCCTGTTTGTCTTTTCTTATTATCGGATGATTAATCCTCTGGATTTACTGGATGTGAGTATTCCGGGTGTACTTATTGGCCAAGCTTTTGGACGTTGGGGAAATTTTGTTAATCAGGAAGCCTATGGCGATGCGGTAAACAACTTAAATTATCTGCCGACCTTTATTCGGGAGCAGATGTTTATTGATGGAGCTTATCGAATACCTACTTTCCTCTATGAAAGTATCGGAACCTTTTCAGGTTTCCTCCTCATTATGATTTTCCGTCATCGTATTCCAGGACTCAAGCGTGGGGAAATCTTTTCTTTCTATCTTATCTGGTATGGGGCAGTACGCTTTATTGTGGAAGGCATGCGGACAGACAGTCTGATGTGGGGAGCATTCCGCGTATCACAGGTCTTCTCAGCTTTAATGATTATTGCCGGGATAGCGTTTGTGCTTATCAGACGTTTGAAAAAAATTGATTAAGAAAAGAATGTAAAAGTGTATCTTTTGTAGCAAGGCAAAAGATACATTTTTTTTATATTACAAAAAAGTAAGTTCAACTTCATACCAGTACGCGTAAAATAGAAGTACTAAGAGGAGAAGAGGAGCGAAAAATGAAACGTACACTTGCACTTGTGACAACTGTTGGGCTCATCACATTTGGTATTTTTAATATACTCCATCAGCAAACGAAGACCGTCCGTACCATTCCCTCGGATACTCTCAGCATCCACAAAACAACTGTCCCACTGAAAAAGACAAATAGAGATACACTTGACATTTATACCCAAAATATAACAAAACGAAGCGTTTCACCATATAAAGATAAAGCGCTTGACGAAAGAGGACAAAAAGAAGCACCTATACAAAAAGGCAAAGATTCCGCAAAATTTTACAGCAAAAGCTACACTTTCATCACTGATCTTGTCAAAGAAGCTGGCAATCTCTCACATAAACTTTTACGATAAAGACGAGTTTTTTCTGAGGAAAAAATAAACAAGGGATAAAGCTAAAAATCCTCCAACACACTGATATGAGTTCCCTAATGACCTAAGGAAAAATTATGTGCCAAATTAGTTTATAAAAAATATTAATTTTGCTATAATAAAGTAAAATTACCGTTTGAATTTAAGCGGTTTCGGAGGTGAAGTATGGGAGAAATTAGTGTACAAAATATAGCCTGGCTGATCATTGCAATTGCTTTTGCAGCTTTAGTTATTTTCTTAATTGTACTTTTAGTTAAAGTTTCAAAAGTTGTTGAGGAGGCCAATCGTACGGTGAAACTCGTTTCTAGTGATGTCGATGTTTTGCTTCACCAAGCGGATGGCTTGATGGCAAAAGCCAATGTTCTTTTAGATGATGTTAATGGAAAAGTTGCAACAATTGACCCTCTCTTCGTTGCAGTAGCAGAGCTTTCAGAGAGCGTTACTGCGGTAAATAAGAGCAGTCGCGACATGGTTGAACGTTTTTCAAGAAAATCGGGAACCGTTGGTCGTTCAGCTTCAACTTTAGTATTGGCTAAAACAGCAAATAAATTTATGAAGAAGAACAAGAAAAAGAAAGTGGAGGATAAATAATATGTCTAAAAAATCAGGATTTTTAGCAGGAGCTTTGATTGGTGCCGCTGCAGCTTTGTTTTTCGCCCCTAAAAAAGGAAGCGAAATGCGTGAAGATGCGAGCAAGATGTACGACGACTTTAAAGATGATCCAGAAGCCGCATTGAACAACTTACGCGATTTTTCGACAGAAAAATTCAATGAAATTAAAGAACGTTTTGATTCAGGTGAAATTTCTGCAGATTCAGCAAAAGATTATTTGACAAGCAAACGTGATTTGATTAAAGAAAAAGTTGACTCAGGTGAACTTTCAAAAGACTCTGTTATTGAATTTTTCAACAGTACGCGCGATGCAATTGTTGATAAAATCAATCAAGCCAAGGAAGACACCGAAGAACTTTTCGATGAAAACGAATCAGAAATTACTGACGAAGTAGTGGAAAAAACTGCTGAGTTTAAAGAAAAGTTGGATGACAGTGCGGATGCAGTCGCGGACAAGGTCGAAGATGTTAAAGAAGATGCTGCAGAAGTAGTGGAAGATAATGTTGACTTTGGTAAAATTTCTGAAGAAGCTGAAGAGCTTGAAAAAAAAGCTAAAGACCTCTCAGGTACAGAGTGGTAAAAGAGATACTGTCTACGGGCAGTTTTTCTTTTTGTAAAAATGTTACAGTGTTTATTTGAGCTTTTGTAAAGAAATTGCGTTATAATAGTTTTATCAAAAATAAAAAATCGGAGGATTTACAATGACTCAAGCTAACTTTGGCGTAGTCGGTATGGCCGTAATGGGTAAAAACTTAGCCCTCAATGTTGAATCACGTGGATATACGGTTGCCTTATTTAATCGTACGACTGCAAAAACAGAAGAAGTTGTAGCTGAACATCCAGATAAAAATTTTGTCTTGACAAAAACAATCGAAGAATTCGTAGCTGCGATTGAAAAACCACGTCGTATCATGCTTATGGTACAAGCTGGTCCAGCAACTGATGCGACAATTCAAGCACTTTTACCACATTTGGATAAAGGGGACATCTTGATTGATGGTGGAAATACACATTTCCCAGATACAATGCGTCGTAATGCAGAGCTTGCAGACTCAGGTATTAACTTTATCGGTACAGGTGTTTCAGGTGGTGAAAAGGGTGCTCTTGAAGGTCCTTCAATCATGCCTGGCGGACAAAAAGAAGCTTATGATTTGATTGCACCAATCTTTGAACAAATCGCAGGTAAAGCACCTCAAGATGGTAAACCATGTGTGGCTTATATGGGTCCTAATGGTGCAGGTCACTATGTGAAAATGGTCCACAATGGTATCGAGTATGGCGATATGCAACTCATTGCGGAATCTTATGATCTTTTGAAACGTGTACTTGGTCTTGATAATGTTGAAATCCAATCGATCTTTGAAGAGTGGAATGAAGGCGAGTTAGACAGCTACCTTATCGAAATCACAAAAGAAGTCCTTAAACGTAAAGATGATCAAGGTACAGACGGTTATATTGTGGATAAAATCCTTGATAAAGCCGGTAATAAAGGTACAGGTAAATGGACGTCACAAAGTTCACTCGACTTGGGTGTTCCATTGCCATTGATTACTGAATCAGTGTTTGCCCGTTTCATCTCAACTTATAAAGACGAACGTGTGAAAGCAAGCTCTATCTTATCAGGTCCAGAAGTGAAATTCTCAGGCGACAAAGCTGAAATTGTCGAAAAAATCCGTCAAGCGCTCTATTTCTCAAAAATTATGAGTTATGCCCAAGGTTTTGCTCAACTTCGTCAAGCTTCTAAGGAATACGATTGGGATCTTCCTTACGGTACAATCGCTCAAATCTGGCGTGCAGGATGTATCATTCGTGCGGAATTCTTGCAAAACATTACAGATGCTTTTGACAAAGATGCTGACCTTGAAAATCTTCTCTTGGATGAATACTTCATCGATATTACAAAACGTTACCAAGCAGCAGTACGTGATGTTGTAAGCCTTGCTGTTCAAGCAGGTATCCCAGTACCAACATTCACAAGTGCAATCAGCTACTATGATAGCTACCGCTCAGCAAACTTGCCAGCGAACCTTATCCAAGCACAACGTGACTACTTCGGTGCGCACACATACGAACGTACAGATATGGATGGAATCTTCCACTATGATTGGTATACAGAAGACTAAGAGGGAAAACCTTGCTGAGCTAAAATTCATGTTTTTACAAGAACGAATCAAAAAACTACCAATGTCTTGGTAGTTTTTTAATATTCTTAAGAAAATGACGATTACTTACCACTCAACCCATCGGTAATATGCTCAATATTCCATTGAAGCATATCGTAGTAGGTATCCCCTTTCTGACCTTCGTCAGCAAGAGAGTCAGTAAAAATTTTTGAGTAGATTTTTACACCAGTTTGTCTAGAGACAGATTCCATCGTTTTTGGTGAAACGCTGGTTTCCACAAAAAGTGCTTTGACATTTTTGTCTTTGACAATCGTGTTAATACGGTTGAGTTGGGCTGGTGTACCTTGGTTATCCGTATTGATTTCCCAGATATATTCAGCTGTCAGGCCATATTGTTTTGAGAAATATTTAAAAGCACCTTCGCTGGTCACTAAGATTCGGTCTTCCTGCGGGATGGTTGCAATCTTAGCTTTTGCTTCTGTGTCAAGCTGTTGCAATTTATCTGTATATGCTTTGAGATTTTTTTGATAAACCTCTTTATGTTGCGGATCTTTCTTTGAAAGCTCTTTTTCGATATTTTGGGCATAGATAATACCATTTTGAATGTCTAGCCAAGCATGCGGGTCTTCTTCACTTTCTTTGCCTTTTTCAGTTAAGTGTATGGGAGTAACACCTTGGCTGACCATAAAGGTCGAATCTTCTTTCCGACTGTTTTTAACGAGTTTATTAAACCAGCCCTTTCCAGTTTCCAGATTGAGCCCATTGTAAAAGACAAGATCGGCTTTTTCGACAGCTTGAGTGTCATTGGGTTTCGGATCGTACTGATGGGGATCAGTACCACGTGGAACCATGCTATAAACATCAACATGGTCTTTCCCGATATTTTCAGCAATATCGGCAATAATGGAATAAGTGGTTACAACCTTAAGGTTATCTGATGCCTTACTTTCTTCTTTTTTTGGCGAGCATGCTGTAAGAAGTAACAAAAGTGAGGCTAAAATGGTAATTAAAGAGAGTTGTTTGCGGTTCATGATTGAGGTCCTTTCTTAGGATAGCGGATAAATCCGTTGCGAGGGCTGAGGAAGAAGGAGAGAGCAAAGGTAAGTGCCCCAACGATTACAATAGTTGCGCTTGTGGGCAAATCATATTGGAAACTGACAATAACGCCCAAAATACCAAAGAGTACACCTAAGATAGAAGACATCGCGATCATATGTGGCAATTTATTCACCCACAGATAAGAAATTGATGCAGGTATAATAAGCATAGCAACTACAAGTACAATCCCGACTTGTGACAAGGCAGAAATTGTGAAAAGCGTCAGTAAAATCATCAATAAATAGTGATAAAAAGTATTGTTTAAACCATAAGCTTTAGACATAGTTGGATCAAAGGAAGTAATAAGCAACTCCTTGAAGAAGAGTTTGACTACCAGAACAACAGCAACTAATAATACGAAAGACTGAATAAGCTCGTGTGGTGTAACGGCAAGGATATTTCCAAAAAGTATATGGTTAAGATCTGCACCACTTTCAGCTTTTGTAATTAATATGATTCCTAGAGCAAAGAAGCTACTTAGGATGATACCAATCGAAGCATCTGTCTTCAAATTACTGTGTTTGATGATAAATTGAATCAGAATTGCGCCTAAAATCCCAGATACTGTTGCGCCAATCAAAACGTTTATCCCTAGCATATAAGAAATAGCAACACCTGGTAAGACAGCATGGGACAAAGCATCACCCATGAGAGAAAGACGTCTTAAAACGATAAAACTCCCTAAAATCCCAGAGATGACCCCGAGTAAAATCGAAGCGATAAAAGCACTCAGCATAGTTACAGTAAGGCCGGTTACATCTGAAAGAAAAAATAAAATATCCACCGTGACTTAGCCCTCGCTTTCCTTGATGATGATCTCGCCTAGGGCTTCACCGTAAGCTTTTTGCAGATTTTCATTTGTGAAACATTGGGCTGTATAGTCAGCGCCAATTAGTTTTTTATTAAGAATAATTAGGTAATCAAAATACGCTTTAACATTATGAAGATTGTGGTAAACGATGATAATCGTTTTACCGTCCCGTCGTAACTCCTCAAGTATATTAATAATGATTTTTTCGCTCATCATATCGATACCAACGAAAGGTTCATCTAAAAAGTAATAGTCAGCTTCTTGCGCCAATGCACGGGCGATGAAAACACGTTGCAACTGCCCACCAGACAAAGCGCTAAGCTGACGATCTTTAAAATCGTCCAACCCAAGTTTATGAAGTGCATGTTCCGCTTTTTGTCTTTCTTTTTTACGGGGCTTTTGAAAGAGTTTTAAGTTGGGATATGTACCTGTCAAAACCGTATCAAAGACCGTGATTGGAAAACTGAGATCAATTTCACTACGTTGTGCAACATAAGCAATCTTTCTCTTAAAATTCTTGAGTGGAGTTTCATTGATGGTGACAGTACCGGATCTAGTCGGGATCATCTCTAAGATGCTTTTCATCAAAGTTGACTTGCCCGCACCATTAGGTCCGATAACTCCTGTACAGGAGCCTTCAGGTATGTGCAGTGATATATTTTCTAAGGCAAGGTTGCCTTTATACTCGACGGATAAATTTGAAATTTTTAACATTATTTCCCTTGTTTTTAAAGTTCACAGTAAGCTACTGTTGGCGCCCAAAATTTAGTTTGGTGTCGATAGCGTTATTTGAGTTTTGAAAATTTGGGTATATAAAAATAAGCTTCATACTGAGAGGAGTGTGAGAGACATATAGGATAACATTTCTTTCTATAAATTTTGTTTTCTTCCTGCTCTGTCTTAGCACTCAACGGAAGGGCATTAATTCTAAAAAGTAAAAAGGAATTTGTTGTATGAAGTGTTAGTTATTATTTTACAGTACAGGCTAAATAAAGTCAAGTTATTTATAGGGTAACCTATAAAAATACAAAATAAAAAACTAAGGCTTGCCTTAGTTCTATTATTTGTATTTAAAGACTTTTGAGCTTACCGCGGAATTCATCAATAGATTTATAGCCTTTTTTATCCATGATTTCTTGAAGTTCTCTAATGATTCTTGGGAAAATCTCTGGACCTTCTTTGTGGAGGGCGGTCCCAATTTGGAGCATGCTTGCACCACAGAGAAGATGTTCAAAAGCATCTTGTCCTGTTTCGATACCACCTGTTCCGATGATTTGTATTTCTGGTTTAAGACGAGTATAGAAGGCACGGACATTCGCCAGGGCAGTTGGTTTGATGTATTGACCTCCAAGACCACCGAACCCTTCTTTGGGTTTAATTACAACAGCCTCCTCTTCCGTATCGATATAGAGGGCATTTCCGACACTATTGACAGAATTGACGTATGTGAGGGGGAACTTATTAAGAATCTCAGCCATTTGATCGAAATGTGCTAAGTCAAAGTATGGAGGAAGCTTTACACCCAAAGGTTTCTTGAAGAAAGCAAATACTTTTTCTAAGAGTTGCTCTGTTGCTTGGAAATCATAGGCTAGTTGAGGTTTACCAGGTACATTTGGACATGAGAGGTTCAGTTCAGTAATACCTGAAAATGCGCTTTTTTGAATGTTACCCAACATTTCAAGATTCTCTTCAGGGCTCATACCAGCAATAGAGAAAAAGATTGGGGTGTCTTGATTTTGTTGCACTTCCAAAACATAATCTAAGTAATAGCGGAAGCCTAGATTAGGAAGACCCATAGAGTTTATACTCCCCAAAGCTAAGTCGACATAACGAGGAGAAGGATTACCTTCTCTTTTTTCCAAGGTACAGCTTTTAGTGATGTAAGCTCCTGCATCAGATTTTTCTAAGTCTTGCAAATCCTTGATAGACATACAATGCACCCCCGATGCATTCATAAAAGGATTGGCAAATTTAGCATTAGCAAAAGTTGTTTCTTGTTTCAAGTCTTTAAAACCTCTTTCATAATTTTTACTATTCTACCACGATTAGAGGAGAAGTCAAATGATTAAGCTTAAATATCTTGAAAAGTATTTTATTTTGTTTTAAATCTAATATGTGTTACTATATAGTCGTACTTAGTAATACATATTAGGAGCTATAATGGAAAACAATACAGAGATGCTCAAGGGCGTTTTAGAAGGCTGTGTCTTACAAATCATCAGCCAAGGTGAAACATATGGCTATGCCATCACACAACAATTAAAAGAGTTGGGATTTACTGATGTCGCAGAAGGCACAGTATATACGATAACTTCTCGACTTGAACGCCAAAACTTACTGGAGACAGAAAAAAAAGCCTCAGAAAAAGGCCCGGCACGTAAGTTTTTTAAGTTGAATACTGCGGGAAAAGAGGAACTGGCAGCTTTTTGGTTACGTTGGGATTTTATCTCAGAAAAGCTTTATGAGATAAGGAATAAGGAGAAATGATGAATTTTTGGGATAGAATAACAGGAAGAGATATGACTATGGCAAGGGCAGAATTTGCAGAAAGAGTGAAACGTCTGCCAGAGAGTTACCAAAGCATATGGGCAGAGCTTGACGAAGAGATCCAGAGATATAGTGATTTGACAGGTAGAAATCTGATTCCTATCATGAGTAGCTTACTTGAATTTTTTGAAGAAACGTCATTCGATTACGAAGATGTATCAGCTGTGATTGGGGACGATAAGGAAGCTTTTGTTGCAGAACTGTTTGATCAGCGACGTCCTATCCCCAATAAATCCTACCGGGACAAGTGCCGCGAGCAACTTAATCGTAATGTAGCGAAAAAATTAGGGAGGCAATAGAATGAAACTCAAGGAGATCATTGAAGAAAAAAAAGAATGGCACGCTCTGCAAAATGCAGTGAAAGAACTACCGAAAGATTATGGGCTTGTTTATAAGGAGATTCAGAGATACTTTTTGAAGATTGGTGTATCTGATCTTCAGATTTTTGGAGAATTACTTGAAATTTTCGAAGACGGGGTAATGCGTAACCAAAAAGTTCTTGACGTTACAGGAAAAGATATTGCTGCTTTTAGTGACAGTTTGCTCGACCAAGAAGAGAATTTTGAGCAATAAAAAATGCGTGCTACTTAAGGGTAGGACGCATTTTTTATTAATGAGCGATACGTTTACGGTTTGCTTTTTTACGACTTTCTTGTGCAAATTCCCATTTGTGTTCAATAGGATCAACAACACGTTTTTTATAGATTGCACCTGCAGTAAACAAAGCAGCCAAAGTTACAATGTTACCAGCAACGAAACCTGTGATGAGATTTTTATTCATAGATACACCTCCAAGAGTAAATTTAGTATGTTTTAACGTGCAAGGCGTTTACGTTTTGCACGTTTTTGGTTTTCTGTAAATGTGTCTTCTTTGAAGTTAGGATGCATTTCAGCATCAATCAATCCTTTATGTTTAGCAACCATGACGGCAGTACCGGCAACAGTAATTTCAATGGCTTTACCTATAAGATAGCCTTTAAGATATTTATTCATGCTTTCCTCCTTATTGTCTACAATAATCCTATGTTACTTTGATAAACTTATAAAATTATTATAACACTTGTAGGGCTTTATACCCAATATTTTAAGTTTCTTTTATTAGAAAGTATACTAAATATTTGAAAGTGTCAAAAATTATTGTTATCTTAACAGTAGAGACAATAAAGGTGAAAATATAGAGAAAAAGAGGCAATCATGAATAAGAAATGGCTGAAGACAGGAAGTGCTTTACTTGCGCTTGGAATAGTTTTCGGAGCAGCCAGCCTACTGGTGAACACAACAGAAAAAGAAAATACGACGACTTCAATGAATACTTATATTCGAAGTACAGCTGCTAAAGAAATAGAGATTGAGACAAAGAAGGAGGAGCAAGGCTATCATATCCTGATGAATTATCCCAAAACAAAAAATGCAGCGATTAATCAAAAGTTGGAAGCATTTTCTAATGAAGAAGTGTCTTCTTTTAAAGAACGTACGCCAGAGAATGATACCGCTGAGAAGGGGGCCTTATTTCAATCCTTTGAAACTTATCGGTTTTCCCCAGATATCGTGAGTTTTAAATTTAATGTGATGCGAAAAACCAATGCGCGTGTCCAAGCAGAAAACCTAGTCGTCACTAAAACTTATGATTTGAAAGAAAATAAAGAGTTACAGCTCTCTGATTTATTTCAAGATAAGGAAGATCTCAGCAGTATCGCACAAAATATATATGAGAAGATGTTGAAGATCCAAGAGAATTCAAGTCAAAGAACCAAGCAAGTATTAAGTGCAGGTTTGAGACCGACAGAGAAAAATTTTGATGCCTTTGTTTTGGATAAAAAATGTCTGGATTTCTTTTTGAGACCTGGTCAAGTCAACAGTAGCAGAGACTTATATACCAAGGTTTCGGTGCCACTGAGTGAGCTCGGAGAGATTATCAAACCACAATTTTTAGTGGGAGATTTAAAAGAAGAAGCTCAAAATTCGAAAGTAAAAATACCTTCCGCTCAGCAAGTGAAAAGCAAGTCACTGGCTCATAAGAAATTAGTTGCTTTAACTTTTGATGATGGACCAGATCCACAAACGACACCACGTTTGCTTTCCATTTTAAAGAATGAAAATGTACCTGCAACATTTTTTGTCCTGGGAAACCGTCTTGAACTGTATCCAGAATTAGTTAAAAAGGAACATGCTTTAGGATATCAAGTAGGTTCTCATACTTATAATCATGAGAATTTACCTCAGTTGCCAGTAAAACAAGCACAAGATGAAATCACAAAGACTTCAGATTTGATGCAAAAGACAGTGGGCATTCGGCCTCAGGGCTTACGTCCCCCTTATGGAGCTACAACTCCTCAAATCAATGAAATGGCACAAACTCCTATTATTCAGTGGAGCGTGGATTCTCTAGATTGGGAAAGTAAAAATGTAGACCAAATTGAGCAAGTTGTTATGAGCGAAGTTTATGACGGTTCCATTATTCTTATGCATGACATTTACGATACATCCGTCGATGGAGCAGCGAGAGTTATTCAAAAATTAAAAAGTCAAGGCTATACATTCGTCACAGTCAATCAACTGCTTCAAGCAAGGGGACATCTTGAAGATTCACACGTTTATTATAATGCAACACGATAAATAAAATCCTCATGTATAAGATGAGGATTTTTATATAGATTTATATAGATAAGAGAGTTCTTAAACGGAAAAATGTTATAATAGGAAAATATACTTTTATACATAGGAAAAGAAAGATATAAAATCAATAGAAAACAATATATGAAAAAAAATAAGGTAATAGTTGTGGTTGGACCAACAGCTGTAGGTAAAACAGCTTTGGGGATTCAGTTGGCTCAAGTTTTTGATGGTGAGATTATTTCAGGCGATTCGCAACAAGTATATCGTGGGCTTGATATTGGTACGGCTAAAGCAAGCCCAGAAGAACAGGCTGCAGCAGTGCATCATTTAATTGATGTACGAGATGTAAACGAGAATTATTCTGCCTTTGACTTTGTTCAAGAAGCTACCGTTTGTATAGAAAAAATTATTTCTCGAGGTAAGCTTCCAATTATTGTTGGTGGAACGGGACTTTATATTCAGAGTCTTGTTGAGGGCTATCACCTGGGAGGGCAAGAAAATCATGAGGCAATGATGGAACTTCGTCGAAGTTTAGAAGAGCTTTCTGATGAAGAGCTGTTTGCGCGTGTGCCACAAAATATTCCAGAAATTAATCGGAGAAGAGCGATGCGCTTTCTTGAGCTAGAAACTTTTGGTACAGGTGAAAATCAAGCATCTGACTATGAGTTTTGTATCCTCGGCCTGAATGCTGAAAGAACAACACTCTATGATCGAATAAATTACCGAGTCGATAATATGTTGAATTATGGACTACTTGAAGAAGCAAAAGGTTTATTTGAAAAATACCCAGAGGTTCAAGCTGCAAAAGGAATTGGCTATAAAGAATTTTTCCCGTATTTCTCAGGGGAAATTTCACTTGAAGAGGCAGTGGAGCTTGTAAAAAGAAATTCACGAAGATATGCTAAACGTCAATTGACTTGGTTCCGCAACCGGATGAATGTCAATTTTTATGATGTCTTTGCTGAAGATTATCCAGAAAATGCTATAATATGTGCAAAAGAATTTTTAAATATGGAGGAAAAAAGTGAAAAATAAGGAATATATTGATTTAGGTTTGAAATACGGAGGTTATATGGCTCAAGACCGTGTCTTTTTAGAAAATCGTTTAGCAAATTTAAACGATGAAAAAGAAAAAATGCTGTTGGTTACTCCACCTTCAAGTGTAATCAATGCTTATTTTGCAGAACTTTATCAAAAACGCTCTCCACAAGATGCTACAGACTATTTCTTTGCTCTGTCACGTGATTTGGATATGTTTCAAACTCAGCCGAATTTTCACCTTGAAGGAAAAGAAGGAACAGAAAACTTCCGATTCATGCGCTTAAATATTTCAGGGAAAGCTTTTGGCTTTTGCTACCGTAATGCAGAGGAAGAAGCAATTGTCTTTAGTGAGTTTCCTTTGAAAATTACAACACAAATTATTTATGAAGTTGCACAGATTTTTCCACATTATGTTTTGAAACAAGAAAACAATTATATCATCATGAAAAAAGCGAATTTTGAAGGTGCATTCACTGATGTACAAGAATTATCCGACTTAACAACTGCTGACGAAAATGATGATTATATTCGTTTGACAGGCTATAATTTTGAAGATTTAGTCCTTCAAGCTGAAAAAATTCGTTATATTCACCCTCTCCTTTATCAAGCAGAACAAAATAAATGCTTTATGTACATTTCTAAAGGACTTTGATTGGAATATTCTAAAGAATAAAGTATAATTAAAGGAAAGGAGAGTTTTATGTTAACAGTTTCACTTATTATTACAGTCCTCGTTATTATCATCATCTTGGCGAGTGCAGGAACGTTGTTTTATGTTATTAAACAACAAACGGTTGCAATCATAGAACGCTTTGGGAAGTACCAAACGACTTCTTCAGCGGGTTTCCATGTAAAATTACCTTGGGGAATTGATCGTGTTGCCGCACGTATTCAACTGCGTCTTTTGCAAAACGAAATGACTGTTGAAACGAAAACAAAAGATAACGTTTTTGTGACCATGAACATTGCAACGCAATATCGTGTCAATGAAGAAAATATTAAAGATGCTTACTATAAACTGATGAACCCTTCTGAGCAAATTCAAGCTTATATTGAGGATGCCCTTCGTTCTGCTGTGCCTAAGTTGACTTTGGATGAAGTTTTCGAGAAGAAAGATGAAATTGCTTTGGAAGTGCAACATCAAGTGGCTGAGGAAATGACAACTTACGGTTATATTATTGTCAAAACCTTGATCACACGTGTAGAGCCTGATGCCGAAGTTAAGCAATCAATGAATGAAATTAATGCAGCTCAACGTAAGCAAGATGCATCACAGATGCTTGCAAATGCTGAAAAAATAAAAATCGTAACTTCTGCAGAAGCCGAAGCAGAAAAAGATCGCTTGCGTGGTGTGGGTATTGCCGAACAACGTAAAGCCATCGTTGACGGGCTTGCCCAACAAATTATCGAAATTAAGAATACTGGGGCAAGCTTAACAGAAGACCAAATTATGTCTATTCTTTTAACTAACCAGTATCTTGATACGCTGAACCAATTTGCTGATGCCGGAAATTCAACGATTTTCCTTCCAGCCAGTGCAGATGGTATAGAAGATATGCGTACACAAATCTTGAGCGCATTGAAAGCAAAATAAAAAGTCGTCTGCGGACGCTTTTTTATTGGGGTTTTTGTTGTTCTATTTTCATTTTGTTATAATTTTTATATAGTTGGATAAGGAAAAGGTGTCTATGAATAATAGAAAAGTCTTCAGTGTATGTGCGGTAGTAGGGATGGTTGTATTTTTAATGACGATGATAAATCAAACAGAAGTAAAAGCGGAAAAAAATTTAACTCAAATACTACCAGAAAAAGGAATTGCTTTAGATATTTCCCGTAAGTTTTATAAAGCAGAAGTTATCAAACAATTCATAGATGATCTAAGCAACTATCCTAATAGTTTTCTCCAGTTACACATGTCTGATAATCAAAATTTAGCTGTGGAGATGGCTACGGTCGGTCAAACAACAGATAAAAATGCGGTTTATCAAGATGGACAATGGTTGAATACACAAACCAAACGACCATTTCTTTCGAAAAATGATGTGATGGATTTGGTCTCCTATGCCCGATCAAAGAACGTTGTTTTAATTCCAGAGATAGAAGCTCCGGCTCATATGCAAGCTATTCTCGAGCTTTTAAAGATCAATGATCCTAAGCGGTATGAGGCTATTAAATTACCCGATGGAGCGCCAGAACAGTTTAATCTGATTGATTACACAAAAGTAGAAGCTAGTGATTTTGTCCAAGAGATGTTAGCAGAATACACACCACTTTTTGCTGGGCAAGCGAAAGCTTATTTTCATATCGGTGTTGATGAAATTGACTGGTTGCCCGTAGAATCAAATAGGAACTTAGTGAACTATGTGAATACTTTGGATAATTTTTTAAAACATCAGGGTTATACTACAAGGATGTGGAATGATCGAGTGGCTAAGGCAGATCTTGCGGACTATAATAAAGATATCCAGATTACTTATTGGTCACAAATTGGTGGTTGGGATATTAATAGCACTGATGAGCGCGCAAGCTCCGGCCGACAATATACGGCAAGTGCTCAAGAACTTTTAGATGCAGGTTTCCAGCTTTTAAATTACAATGCTTATTATACATATTTCT
Organism: Lactococcus formosensis; assembly: GCF_037892375.1. Lineage (NCBI taxonomy): Bacteria > Bacillati > Bacillota > Bacilli > Lactobacillales > Streptococcaceae > Lactococcus > Lactococcus formosensis. The sequence goes on from NZ_CP141721.1 coordinate 1,203,395, forward strand.
TGCCGGGACAGCGTATGTGGCAGCCAGAAAGTTATGCCTATACGATTAACGATTTGGTTGCAAATTGGGATCTTTCAAAATTTGAGCTGAACAGTGGAAAACAAGTAAGTTCAACAGAAAATGTTATAGGTTCAGCACTTACTTTTTGGGGTGAAGAAGCTGGAAATTATGCAGATAGTCAAATCCAACAAAAAATGCAAAGTTTTGTGCAAGCTTATTTAACAAAATAATGAACAAAGATGCAAAAATAAGTAATTTTGAGGATTAAGTGAAAAAACAAAATTATTGTTGACATAAGAAATATTTGTGGTATAATAGAGAAGTTGAAAAGCAGAAGCACCCGCTTCTCGCCTGAGTGGTAATAGCCCTGGGCAACAAAATGGAATTATTCACAAAACGAATGTTTTCATTAGCGGGGCGCATTATGCGTTCCGCTTTTGTTTTTCTAAAAAATATTTTAGAAGGAGAATAGACATAGCAAAGCAAGACAACAGAAAACCTTTGATGAACGGTCAAATCCGTTCACGCGAAGTGCGTCTTATCGGTGCTGAAGGCGAACAGCTTGGTGTTACACCTACAGCTGTTGCACTTACTCAGGCCGAGGACCTTAACATGGATTTGGTTTTGATTTCAAATCAAGAACCACCAGTTGCCAAAATCATGGATTACACTAAATTCATGTTTGAGCAAAAGAAAAAGCAAAAAGAAGCTAAGAAGAAACAGGCAACTGTTACTTTGAAAGAAGTTCGTTTGAGTCCAGTCATTGATAAAAATGACTTCAATACAAAACTTCGTCAAGCAACTAAGTTCCTTGAAAAAGGAGACAAAGTTAAAGTTTCGATTCGCTTTAAAGGTCGTATGATTACTTACCAAGATGTGGGTCGTCAAGTAATGGATGAATTTGCTGAAGCAGTGAAAGATATCGCTGTGGTAGAGCAAAAAGCCAAAATGGATGGTCGTCAAATGTTCTTACAATTGGCACCAATCAAAAAGAACTAAGTTCTTATTATTAACCAAGGAGAATTAAAATGCCAAAACAAAAAACTCACCGCGCATCAGCTAAACGTTTCAAACGTACTGGTAATGGCGGTCTTAAACGCTTCCGCGCTTACACTTCACACCGTATGCACGGTAAAACTGTAAAACAACGTCGTCAACTCCGTAAAGGCCGTATGGTTTCAGCAGGTGACTTCAAACGTATCCGTCGTATGGTTGCGAACATGCGTTAATAACAGTCCTATGGACTGTTATGTATGAGAGCAATTGACGCGTAGGCGGAAGCCGTACAAGGAAGAACATGCGTTAATAACAGTCCTGTGGACTGTTATGCATGAGAGCAATTGTTATCCCCAATAACTTTCCACGACTGATTAACTCATAAGCACTATATAAGACTTATAGGATTTCACTCGAAATCAATCAACCATTTAAATTAACTGTCGATGACAGGATAAAAATTTTCTAAGAAACAAGGAGAACACACATGGCACGTGTTAAAAATAGCGTTGCAACTCGCAAACGCCGTAAACGTATTTTAAAACTCGCTAAAGGTTACTACGGTTCTAAACACCGTCTTTTCAAGACTGCTAAAGAACAAGTAATGAACTCATACTACTACGCATTCCGTGACCGTCGTCAAAAGAAACGCGACTTCCGTAAATTGTGGATTGCACGTATCAATGCAGCTGCTCGTATGAACGGTCTTTCATACAGCAAAATGATGCACGGTTTGAAATTGGCTGAAATCGAAATCAACCGTAAAATGCTTGCTGACATCGCTATTGCAGATGCAGCTGCTTTCACAGCTCTTGCTGAAGAAGCTAAAAAAGCATTGGCTAAATAATTTAAAAAACTTCCTTTTGGAAGTTTTTTTGTTTATAAAATAGAAGACAATCTGTTATACTATGGCTATGAAGTTAATCGCTTACAATGATACCTATAAACAAGCAGTTATTGATTTGATACTTTCTATTCAGAAGGATGAATTTGGAGTCGGTGTTGACTTGGCAGATCAACCCGACTTGCAAGATATTCATGCACATTACAGCCAATTTTGGCTTGCTGTTGATGAAGAGAAGGGAGTTGTTGGGACACTTGGTATTGTCAAGTTTAATGCACAGCAAGCTGTTCTGAAAAAAATGTTTGTCAATGTTGAATATAGAGGGAAGTCTGTTGCACAGCTTCTTTTGGATAATTTGTTGGCGTACTGCCGCACAGAGCAAATAAAAGAAATTTATCTTGGGACTGTTGAAGAATTCAAAGCGGCACATCGTTTTTATGAAAAAAATGACTTTATATTAATCAATGAAAAAATGCTGCCTGAGGACATGCCAAGAATGGAGGTGGACACGATATTTTATGAAAAAATATCATGAAATTAAAAAAACAAAATGTAACCGCATACCTTGTGTAAAAAGCCTTTTAGCTTGTTTTTCACTTGAAATAAGGGCGGAAAAATAGTAAAATCATAGTGTATTAAAAAGTGCAAAAAGCACTTAAAACAATAAGGAGATAAAAATGTCAATTATTACTGATGTTTATGCTCGCGAAGTCCTTGACTCACGCGGTAACCCAACAATCGAAGTTGAAGTTTACACTGAAGACGGTGCATTCGGACGCGGTATGGTGCCTTCAGGTGCTTCAACTGGTAAACACGAAGCTGTTGAACTCCGTGACGGTGACAAATCTCGTTACCTCGGTCTTGGTACTCAAAAAGCTGTTGACAACGTAAACAACGTAATCGCTGAAGCTATCATCGGCTACGAAGTTACTGAACAACAAGCTATCGACCGTGCAATGATCGCTCTTGACGGTACAGAAAACAAAGGTAAATTGGGCGCTAACGCTATCCTTGGTGTTTCTATCGCTGTTGCTCGTGCAGCTGCTGATGAACTTGGTGTTCCACTTTACAACTACCTTGGCGGATTCAACGCTAAAGTATTGCCAACACCAATGATGAACATCATCAATGGTGGTTCTCACTCAGACGCTCCAATCGCTTTCCAAGAATTCATGATCGTACCAGTTGGTGCACCTACTTTCAAAGAAGCGCTTCGTTGGGGTGCTGAAATCTTCCACGCATTGAAGAAAATCCTTAAAGCTCGTGGTCTTGAAACTTCAGTTGGTGACGAAGGTGGATTTGCTCCACGTTTCGAAGGTACTGAAGATGGTGTAGAAACTATCCTTAAAGCTATCGAAGCTGCTGGCTACGAAGCTGGTGAAAACGGCGTTATGATCGGTTTCGACTGTGCTTCTTCAGAATTCTACGAAGACGGCGTTTACAACTACGCTAAATTCGAAGGTGAAGGTGGTGCTAAACGTACTGCTGCAGAACAAATCGATTACCTTGAAGAATTGGTTAACAAATACCCAATCATCACTATCGAAGATGGTATGGACGAAAACGACTGGGATGGTTGGAAAGCCCTCACAGAACGTTTGGGTAACAAAGTTCAACTCGTTGGTGACGACTTCTTCGTTACAAACACTTCTTACTTGGCACGTGGTATCAAAGAAGAAGCTGCGAACGCTATCTTGATTAAAGTTAACCAAATCGGTACTTTGACTGAAACATTTGAAGCAATTGAAATGGCTAAAGAAGCTGGTTACACAGCTATCGTTTCTCACCGTTCAGGTGAAACTGAAGATTCAACAATCTCAGATATCGCCGTTGCTACAAATGCTGGCCAAATCAAAACTGGTTCACTTTCACGTACAGACCGTATGGCTAAATACAACCAATTGCTTCGTATCGAAGACCAATTGGGTGAAGTTGCCGTTTACAAAGGTCTTAACGCATTCTACAACCTTAAAAAATAAGGTTTAGATGGTTCTATTTAGTAAAATATTACCTTGATAAATGCCACTCTTATGTTTAAACACAAACATAAGAGTGGCATTTTTTGTGCAATAGAACTGATGAAGCAACTGAAAGCATTACAACATAAATGTGATTTTGGTGAAGTAAAAGCTAATGCTATTGATTATGTATTGTGTGTACTATAATATCTTTATTTGTGTCAAGAGGATCTAGTTCGATTTTATTTTTAGTGTTGGAAACATTGAGGAGATGTATAAAAATCTTCTCCATTGAGTTTAACGCTTCCTATTAATCTATTTACAAGTGCAGAAATGGAGAGATTATTCATCAAAAAAGAGCTAAATTATTTTAGCTCTTTTTTATATGTTAATAATTATTTTAATCACGAACTACAATAATTAGTTTGAAGTTGATCAACCAATAACTTTTTTACTATTATCTATAATTCCGCAATACATCGAATCTTAATATTCTACTATTGGTATAGATAATTTTAAAACATTTAATAATTTTTTAGAGAGTTATTTTACCCTAATTTTCTATAAAAAGAGGGGAGAAACTGTCGAATGTTATCAGAATTAAATCCTATAAGTAATTTAGAATCATCTATAATAATAGGGGACTTGAGCAACTCAGGGTTTCCAATAATGTAATTTATATATTCATCAAATGTCATATTATATATTGTGTTATCACTCTCACCAGATATAGTTCCTTTTTTAACTATGTCCATAAACCCTTGATCAGATAATTTTAAGATATGAAGTAATTCTTGTTTGGAGATATATCTTATATTTTTTTAATGAACTTCAATGCCTCTAGATGTAAACCAGCTAGCTGCTTTCTTATTAGTTAAATCAGTTTTATCATAAAAAAGTGTGATCATATTATACCTGTTAATCTGTAACTTATATTTATTTTTCTTTATATGGGTATTCAAAAATATTTTAACATTTATGAAGTATGCTTAGGTATCACAAATACGTTTGTTTTCTACCTAAAAAAAATATTTAGGTTATTATATTTTTTTTATAATGAATAAAGTACAAAAAAGAAAGGAGTTTTAGCATGAAAATTTCTCAAAAATTTGTTTGTATCTTACTTTTGGGATTATTAATATTTGCATCTGCTAATACAGTTTCCTCAGATCAAAATAAAGGAGATATAGGAAAGGATAGCATATTAAATAATGATTCTGAACTCTGTAAATTTCTTTTTTATGATAATAAAGGTACCTCTATAAAGGTAGTTTTTCCAGAAGAATTAATAAATATAATTGATATTGAAAAAATAGTTGAAAGTAATAATGAAGTAAGTTGGAGTGATACAGAGCAGATCTTTATTTTAAACGAAGAACATAATGGAACTTTTAAAATATGGTTTAAAGAAAGAATAACAAAAGACTATATAATACAAGTTATTGATAAAGAGAATAAGGAATCTTTTAAGTTAAAAAAAGACGAAGTTCAAATATGTAAGGATGTATTAGATACGGAAGAGCTTAAAGATAAGAAAACTGATAGTGATACAGCGTTAGAAGAAATAAATAGTGAAACCTCAGATAATTCTAAGTCCACAGACAAGCAAGAAGATGGAGTTTCAGAAGTACAAGAAAATAAAAAAAGAGAACACACTGTTTCTCAAAATAAAGAAATAACATCCACTGATCGAAAAAGTCAGAACTTATCAAGTCTTATTGAGAGTGATGAAAGAAATGGCTGGTCAATAAAGAAAACAGGATTAAATAATTGGAAGCTCAAGTCTGGTAGTACATTAGAATATGGATTTGGTAAATCTTCTAATATATTTACTAATACAGTGCAATTGAAAGATAGTAATGGAAATATAATAAACTATAGGTCAACTAATGATACAGGAAATTATAAGGGAATCAGAATATACACCAATCAAGCAGATTTAATTGGTAGTAGTATTAAGGAACTACCTACAGTAAAAATTAATACAGTATTGGAAAAAAATGGAGAAGTTAGAGCATATGGTGAAATGCCACTAAAAACGAATGCTGTATGGACATACCAATTTTTAGTTACCGTAACACTTACTCCCAACAATGAGAAACAGAATATTAATATTAATTATAATTTTATTCGAGTAGATCAACCAATTTCAGATTTAAAGCCCTTTAAAGAACCATTCTATATATTGACAGATATAGAACTCAATAATCATTCAATAGGGAAGGGTTATTATATTGGTGAAAATAAAGGAATCTTCTTTAGAGATGATAGCTATCAAGTTAATTTAACACCAAGTGGTTCAAATTCATTCCAAAGTTGGGATATTGGGGAGGATAGTCACATTGATTGGAGTATTGGTATTCATTGGCCCTTGAGGCCGTCTGATCCTTCGGACTTTTTTAAAGGTGGTGTAGGAAAAGAAAAAGAGAATGGAAACCCGAGTCAATTAATTGGGAATTATAATGCAACTGTTGCAATGAAATGGGACTCAGAAAAAATTCAGCCAGGTAAAAATAGAGAAATATCATATGATATTATGCTGGATTCTCTTGTTAAACCAGAAATAAAAGTTAATAGTTACAAGAATATCTTAAGAAAAAATGCAAATTTAGATTTATCTGGGATTACAAAGGGAAGTGTTTCTCTTTTTTATAGAATAGACGATGGAAAAAGTCAAAAAATTAATATAAACTCTGATAAAGATTGGTTGCTTAGTTTACCAGTAGGCGACTTAGATCGAGGGAAACATTATATTACGTTAGTATCTCAAAATGAAAGAGATATAAATAGTGACGAAGTAAAATTACCTTTTAGAATAGTAGATGAGGAAGATAAGTGGATTATTGATACAGAGGTTCAAGCTATCAAAGGGGACTTAGATAATCTTCACTTAGGAGATGAGCTTCAATATACAATTACCTTGGAAACTTTAAATCTAGATAACGACATTATTAATCATATCAATTGGGAATATGATATATCAAACTCTTTAGAAGTAGTTAATAACCAAGTGCTATTTTCAGATAGGGTAAGTAAAGATAAGGTACTCTCCTTACAAAACAATAAAATAAATACAGGAGACTTTGTAATTGGTAGGACTGACACTGCAAAGTTAAAGTTTAATGCAGTTCTAGGTAAAAAAGCTTACGGAGTAAGAGTTAGTGATATAAGTAATTACTCTATAGTTAAAAATAGAGAAAATAAAAAAATTACAGAAGATACGTATGCTTTAACTGGTAATCAAATAATAAAAAATCATCCCCAACTCAGTTCCGTAACTGAAATAAGTAGTTCAAATAAAGATAATAGTTTAGAACAAGATAAAGAGTTTTATTTAACTACAAAAATAAAAAATAATGCTATTAATTATAACTTGGAAGATGATGAATCAGGAAATGTTGAAAGCCTCATATATACAATAGATAAATTAGAAGGCCTTCAATATAATGAAGTTCAGATAAGTAAAAATGGAAAAATTGTCGGAGACGATGCCGCTTCTGTTGAAATACAAACATCCGCTACCAAACAAGAAGGAAATGAAGTATATATAAAATTTAATAAACCATTTACTCCTCAAGATGAGTTTGATATTAAGATAACAGGAAAAGTTTCTGATATAGAGTCTCTTTCACCCAAAGATATAATCAATTTAAAATTAAATGGAAGAGTTGGTGCAACAAATAATGAAGAAACGATAAATTACACTGAGAAGATTCATTTACCTAAATTAGTTCCTAAGGGGAAAGTATGGATAGATTCTGTTAAAGATTCTATTAATTTAGGAGAAATAAAAAGGAGGAAAGAAGAACAAAAAGTATACACTAATGAATTAAAGGTAGATATTAAAGATACAAGATCAGATAATCAGAATTGGAAGTTATCTGTGAGTGCCCATCTCACTTCTGTAAGTAATAGTCAGGATGAGCTTCCTATTTATTATGAGAATAATTCATTAAAAAATAGTGTTGAGATTATGGGGAAGGGAGATCAACATTTAGACTTTAGTAAAAAAATATACACAATCATTAGTCCAGGTAGTGCTAATGGTAAGTATGAAGGTGTAATAAACTGGGAATTGAAGGATACACCATAAAAACGATAAATATTGTGTCGGACAGACATAATTTTATATAAAACAAAAAGAAGGATGGTTTGATTATGAAATCAAATAAATTTATGAAAATTAGTAGTTTAGCAGCTTTAGCTTTGGCATTTGGAGGAACATATTACCAAGTTTCTGCTGAAGAAAATGAGGAAACGCCAAATGTATTAACAACTAAACAAACAGTTATTGGTACAGATATAAAGGGAGGTGACATCACGCTTGACGCCTTTGGGTCTGTTTTTACATTTGAGTTTAATCTAAATGATGCAAAAACTGGTGCAAAAAGTGAGAAAGAACTACAAGCCATTGCAGGGAATTCAAGTGACCCAGAGTCAAAAGGAAGAGATAGTTTTTCAGGACAAATTACTGACTTGAGAGGAGTAGACAGTAAATGGAAATTAGTTGCTTCATTAGATAAGTTTAAAGAATTTGGGAATAAAGATAGTATCAACTCAAGCAACGTGTCTTTTAAACTTAACGGAGAAGTGAAGACATTAAAACCAGATGGACAAAGTGTAGAGATGCTTAATAGTGGTGGTGAAGGAGCTCTCGATACGGAGGTAAATGTTACTAACACTACAATGAATATAGTTGTGGAACATGCACACAAAAATTTATACCAATCAAATATTAATTGGGAACTTCAAGATACTCCAGAAGTATAAAAATTTCCTATACCTATATAAGAAGTAAAAATAAAAGTAAATCAGTTTTATTATTGATTTATTTTTATTTATAGAAAGATGTTAATAATGTTAAATAGCCAATCGAATAGCAAATTGAATAGAATATCTATGTTGATTATATTAATAATAATTGGATCTTTTGTTTTTAATAGTCAAGAAGTAAAAGCAGACGGAATGAACTTTACTGTAAACGCGCTTTTGCCTGAAAACCAAATGAGTGAGGCAACGTATTTTGATTTACTGGTTATTCCGAAGCAGGAGCAAGATATTCAGATTGAGTTAGAAAATAGTACAGATCAATTTATTGATATTGAAGTAACTCCTAGAAATGCATATACAAATGATAACGGTGTGATAAGTTATGATAAAGACAATATTAAGTTGTCTAATGATGCTCCACTTAAATTTTCAGACTTAGTATCAGGAAAGCAGACTGTAAAATTAAAGCCTTTCGAAAAAACAATAGCTTCGTTTAATCTAAAAATTCCTGATATAAAATATAAAGGATATGTTTTAGGAGCTTTCTCTATAAAAGAAAAAGAAGAACACACAGGGGAAAATAAGGGTCAATCCGTTTCTATAAGCAATAAGTTTTCTTACACATTAGGTGTAAAGTTAAGTGAAGAGAGGCAAAATGTAGTTCCTCAACTAAGTTTTACAAGCGTAAGTCCCGAAATTTATCTTAATAAACCCAGCATTGTAAATACAATATTAAATAATACTCCTGCAATTGCTAAAAATTTAGATTTTGATATAAATATTTATAAAAATAATAAAATTTTTTACCACACAGAAGAAAAAGGGAAGTCAATGGCTCCCTATTCGTATTATAATATACATACGAGCACTCAAAACAAAGAATTAAAACCAGGAAAATACATGGTTGATATGAAGGTTAAAGGAGAAGGTATTTCTTTTAAAACAGTAAAATATTTTATAGTTGAAAAAGAACAAGCAAAAGTAATCAATAAAAAAGCTATTGGACTAGATAAAAAGCCCTTTAATCTCTTATATATAGTAGTAATTATTATGATTCTCTGTATATTGTTAGTCATACTTTTTGTTTTATTTATTAGAAAAAATAAGATATCAAAGAGTAAAAAATGATATTTTTTCAAATTAGCACTATGATATAATAAATTTATTAGGAGAATAGAGATGCTACCAAAGGATATATTATTATTGTTTGTTAATAAAAATGATGTTCGAAAATTAGTGATATTCGAATTACTAATTAAGAATAAATTTATATCATTTTCTAAAGTGAGAGAAGAATTCGATCTATCAGATAGGAATGTAAAAAAAGCGATCACCATGCTAGTAAGTGATATAGAGCAATACGATTCTCAGATGACAATTAAGTATAGCTCACAAATAATGTATTTAGTACATTCAAGAACATTTAGAGAAAACATATTAATATATGAAAAATTAAAAAAAGATTATTTAAAAGGATCAACATTACTTACTTTATTTTATAAAATATTATCAAAAAAAGAATATAAAGTTTATGACCTTTCTATAGATTTAAACTATAGCATTTCTTATTGTTATAAACTTATAAATCAATGTAATATGATATTTCGTTTGCTTAAATTGGATGTTGAATTTATAGTGCAAGAAAACAGTGTCTATGTTGAAGGTCATACTATTGATATTATTCTGTTTCGATATTATACTTATATATTATCTGGAATCGAAGGAAATTTAGATTCGAAAGATTACAAGTATATTAGCTTAAAAAATAATGATGTTCTTTCAAAAAGTAATAAGTTTAAGATAAACAGCTTTATGTATTTTATTATAGATACGATTAATAAATATCCATTAAGGCAAGCATTAGTAGAAGAACTTTTTTATATAGGGAAGATTGGTAGTAAGTATTCAAATTCTATATGGAAAGTTCAAAGTTTATTTCCTAATTTAGAGATAGAAGGTTTTTGCTTTTTGCTTATATTACATATAGCTCCTGAAGTGATATCTCTTAATGAAAAAATATCTATTGCTAAAAATATAAAAGAGAACTATATAGAGAAGCCACTTATTTATAAAGTAGTTAAAATTATTGATTGTGCAGATCGATTAGAACAATATAGTGAAGAACAATATTATCTTATTTTATTTGAGATGGTTGTTAAATTAGAAGCTGTAAGATTCTTTAAGCTTGGGAGGTTTACAACTATATCCCAAATCTATCTTCCAGATAGAAAATATCCTCAATCTATTGTAAAGTTGATTGATACAGAACTTTTAGAGGGGATTCAAGAAGAAGAAAGAGAATTTGCAAATAGATATGTTCTAAATCTTCTGTTCGATCAATTCCATCAAGAAAATTTAAATTCTGTAAAAATCTATATAGAATTCTATATAGAAACAATGTATGTTGATGTAGTAAAAAAATATATAACAGATATCTATAATCAAAATTTTGTGATGTTTACTACTAATATATATGAGGCTGATATAATTATTTCCGATATGATTCATACTGATTTCATATTAACAACACCAGTAGTTTTATTTGGAGATTTATTTGATAAACATGCTTGGAAACTGTTATCTGAATATATCCAAGATGTGTTATTTACCAATAAAGGTACTTATCTAAAATAATTTTATTACATTATCTTTGTTGAATAAAAAGAACGGTATATAATGACACAAGACAACATAGTAGAAATGCTCTGCAACATATGTTTTTTTAGACAAAAAATATTTACTTGGAGTAAATGTGGACAAGAAGAGTATGAATTACTACTTAGAGGAAAGATTGAAGGGAAGTATATATTTCCAGAGCAACTTTTTGAAGAAGTGATGGTAAATCAAGAACTTCACACGTTATACATTCGAAAAATTAGTAAAATTCTACATGAACTATGTGAAAAAGATAATGCTATATACTCGTTAAATATTGATTATCAAGAGTTGTTTTATCCAGAAACAATTGAATTTCTCAAAGCGTTTAAGTATAAAGAAAAGTTAAAAATAGAACTTACTGAACGTATTCCGTTATATAGAAATAATAATTATTCTGAGCTTGTACCCAGAGAAATAATAAAAAAGATAAAAGAAATGGGATATGATATTGTTTTAGATGATTTTTTATTAGGGATTAATTCTTTAGGGAGTTTAATTATTTTAGTACCTTTTATAACTAGAATTAAATTATCAGTATTAGAAATTAAGGACTTCGTTGAATCGGAAAAACTCTTTGACTACTTATTATCTATCGAAGCTATTGTTAAGCAGTTTGAGAAAGAAATTGTTATTGAAGGGGTAGAAGATAAAGGTTTGTTACAGAGTTTTTCCTAAAGAATGGAAACAACAAAGTTATTATTACAGTCTTCCTCATAAATTTTATTGAAAGACTAGGGTTGATGAGTTATATTAAAAATATAAAATATATATTTAGTGTTAATTATTTTTAGATAGATATCAGTAACAATAATGTTAATGATTTATGTGCAACACAAAAATACAAAGCTTTGTGAAACAAGTAAGTTTATATCCTAAATAAAGAGTCTAATTAGGATTTAGTAATTTATTTTTATATGATAATTGTTTATTTTTCTTTGAGAGAGAATAATAAATATCTAGTATTTATTAAAATAGAAGTCAACAATTTTCTAATATGAGAGATAGATATCGACGAATCCTTTTATTCTAAACAAATACGCTCTCTTTTTTTATAAAAATCTAAAAATCAGATCTTTATAAGGTCTTAACGCATTCCACAACCTTAAACAATAAGGTTTAGAGAGCAACTAATGCTTTAAGAAACATTTTTTCTATGTTTAATTTTTAAACACGGAAGGGGTGTTTTTTTGATTGCAAATTGAGAGGCAAGAAGCAATAGTGTGAAGGCTAGCTTATGCTATAATGAGTACATGAATAAGGTAAACGAAGAACGTGTACACGAAATATTTAATAATATATCCACTGATTATGACAAAATGAACGCAATCATAAGTTTCAAACAACATGATATATGGCGAGATAAAACCATGAAAAAAATGGGAAATTTATCCGGAATGACCGTTTTGGATTTGTGTTGTGGAACAGGAGATTGGACTTTTGATCTTTCAAAAGCTGTGGGCAAGAGTGGTAAGGTTGTGGGCTTAGACTTTTCTGAAAATATGTTGAAAGTTGCCCAAGCTAAACTTGATAAGAAAGATAACAGCAACATTGAATTTATTCAAGGAAATGCTATGGCCATTCCCTTTGAGAAGGAAATGTTTGATGCAGTTACGATTGGGTACGGTCTGAGAAATACTCCGGATTATCTCACAGTGCTACGAGAAATTTTCCGTGTCTTAAAACCCGGAGGAAAAGTAGTGTGTATTGAAACTTCTCATCCGACTTTGCCTATTTACAAGCAAGCATTTGAACTTTACTTTAAAAAAGTGATGCCTTTTCTGGGGAAAATATTTGCCAAGTCTTTGAAAGAATATCAATGGCTTCAAAAATCTGCAGAGAATTTTCCTGATGCGAAAGCTTTGGCTCTGCTCTTTAGTAAGGCTGGATTTTCTGCTGTAAATTATCAAAAACATGGTGGCGGAGCAATTGCTACACATTTTGGGACAAAAGGCTCCGCTGGGGTAAAAGAAGAATCACAATAACTTTTAAAGCGACAAAAGACTTTGTTTACATTTGTAAACAAAGTCTTTTGCTTTCTGAATTTTAAGTGATATACTAACAACATATAAAGAACGAAGTAGAATTCAAAAGAAATGAGAATAAGTATGTACACCCAACCCTTTAAGATTAAAAATATTACTTTGAAAGCATCTAATCGACAAGTTATGCGCTATTTTTATGAAGAATTATTAGGACTTTATCCTACTGAGGAAACAGAAGATATAATTTCTTACGCGTTTAGGAAAGGAGAAGTTCCTTTTTTGCATCTTGAGTTTGGTGGAATGACACGTACAGAGAAATCGACTGGGCTTTTTCATTATGCTATTCTTTTCCCCGACCGTGCCTCAAAAGCTGGACTTATTGAACGACTCATTAAGGCAAAATATCCACTCGGAGCGGGGGATCATCTCGTAAGTGAGTCTTTCTATCTTAGTGATCCTGAAGGAAATGGAATAGAGCTCTATCATGACCGCGATTCGAAAAATTGGAACTGGGATGATGAGGGGCAGGTAGAAATGGGGACCTTTTCTGTAGATGTTGAGGCTGTTTTAGCAACAAAAAAAGTTGGAGATTTTAGTTATCCGGCAAAAATGAGTATTGGTCATCTTCATTTCACGGGAAATTCTCTCGCACTAGCTGATAAACTTTTTATTGATATGCTTCAGACGGATTTAGTTGCACGAGTAGGTAATACGGCTCATTTTTACTCGCAAAATCATTACCACCATCACTTTGCGACAAATCTCTGGGAAGGGACAAGGTTGAAAAAACGTAACTTGCAGGAAAATGGTATTTTAGCCTGGGAGATTGAAGTTGGGAGAGAATATTATGAAGCAGTTTTGGAAAGAGTAGTGGCAACGGGAAGGACCTATGAAGTTAGAAGTAAGAGCATTATCTTGGAGGATCATGTCGGTGCCCAGCTCGTTATAACTGAGATATAAAAAAATCTTGCTGGCTCATAAGAGGGGCAAGATTTTTTGTGTTCGCCTCTTAGGAAGCATTGTTGGTCTGATTCAGTGCAAAAGTATTTTTTTCTTGAATCAATAATTCAAGCAACTGAAGCACTTGGAAAAGACCAGCACGATTTTCAAACTCTTCACGCGTTTGAGGCAAGTCCATCTGACGATAATGAGAATAGGCGCTCTCTATTTTCTTTAAGAGCTCACTGCCGTCATTATGTGCAGCGTAGGTGAGTGACAGAGTTTCAAAAATATTGGAAATTTCAGCGATATGTGTGCTGTCCACATCTATTTCTTCTAGTTTCATAATAATATCTTTGAGAAGAGTAATTTGGATATGGCGCATATCGAAATAGCGTTGATAAAATGTATTATTTCTTAAAAGATTATTCTCTGATTTTTCAGTGGCGATTTTGCTGCTTGCTTCGATGAGGTCAAGCAGGTTGTCACACTGTGCAACGAGATCTTTTAAATCTTGTTTTTGATTTAAACAAATGACGAGGTGTGCTGAAATATTTTTGAATTCTTTTTCTAAAATATTGAGATTGTTTTCTAATAATCTTTCGTTGCTTGGCATATATATGTTTGCCAAAAGTGCTAAACCAACCCCAATAAACATTAATGAAAACTCATTGCCTACGAGAGGAAAAGTTATTTCTTGGGCTAAGAGGTAGTGGGAAAAAAGTACGGAGTTTACGACGATACCTTCGCTAGTATTGGTGGCGACAGAGATAGGAATAAACAAAAGTAAGAAAATACCAAAAGATAAAGGTGTAAAATTAAATAAGTTTAAAACGATGAAGGCGAGTAAAGTAGCGATGATAAGTCCTAAAACACGCATAAAGCCTAAACGTAAGGTGCTTTTCTGCGTGTTCGTAATGGAGAGAATGGCAATGATTCCTGCACTGGTCGCAGATTCTAAGTGGAAAAATTGTGCAATAATAATAGCTAGTGTTGCACAAATTGCTGTTTTGATTGTTCTTTGCCCTATTTTAATATGGCTGTAATTCACATTTTGTCTCCTTGTGATAGTATATAAGCAGTGAAAGACACATCTCAAAGACATAATGTATTTCGAGAGCTTTCTTAACTAGAGTAATTATACCAAAAAATAGGATAGAAACAGACGCAACGCTTTCAAAATTTTAGCTAAGAAGAGATTATCTTGTGTTTCAGAGCAAATGAGACGAGTGGAATTAAAAAACTGTGTATAATAGAATAAAGGAGAAAAAACAGATGAAAAAGTATATTATTGTAGGGATGTTTTCGTTCTTACTTGGAGCAATAGTTGCCTTAGGGATATCTAATATTACTCAATCACCTGCTACACCGATGGCAAAGGAAAGTTCTAGTTCTTCGACGTCCAAAACAGAGAGGAGCACTACAAATAGCTCCTCTGAAGTTAAAACAACTCCATCTTCAACTTCAACAAGCAGTAGTGAACAGTCTATCTCTTCTCTCTATCATCTTGTCCCGCCTCAAAGTACCTATAAGAACTTAATTGTAGCTAAGACAGCGGAAGCAGAAGCTTATATTCAAACCAATGGTTACAACCTCGTCAGCAAAACGAATAATGATTTGAATGAAAAATCGCTCATTAGTGAACCTTCAACAGAGTTGCCGAATCCAGCTGACATCTCTGGGAAAGAAAGCTATCTTTACTTTTGGGCAAATGATGTGCAAGCAAACGAGCTAGGCGCTGTTCGAATGGATAATAAAGTTGTATTCTTTAAAGCTACAGATGATTACTTAAGTCGTTTGAATTAAAAAAGACAGGAATAAAATCCTGTCTTTTTGTAGAAAGAGAATTGATTTACATAGCCATCCAGACGGGCTCTAAGCAGTTCCCATCTGGATCTTGGACTTCCAGGCCATACATGACGTCCTCAGGAATGCCATTTTCCAAATGAAGAGATTGTCCGCCATTTTCATTGGCGAGCTTGCCAAATTCTTTAACGGCATCTGCACTAGGAAGAGTAAATGCAGCAAGGGCACCACTAACTTTATGCGTATCAGCAATTGTTTTATCACCAATAAATGTTTGGTAGCGCTCATGCGAAAGCAGCATGATATAGAAATTTTCATCCCAAACCATACAACTTACCAAATCATCAGAAAAATCGGGATTTTTCTTGAAGCCAATTTTTTCATAAAAGGCTGTAGAGACTTGGATATCAGTAACGGGGAAGTTGACGAAAACCATTGTCGACATATGAAATCCTCCTTAAAATATATTTTATGTCAGAACATTCTTAACTTTAAGCTAATTGTAGCATAAATCATATTTTTCATGGCTTGATTGGTTTGGAAAATGCTTTCAAAAAAGTAAGGTGAAAATCAGAGGGTAAAACAGCGTTTGAGACGTTTATTTAAGAGATTTTCTGTTAAAATATAATTATGATTAAAAACTACGAATTGTCAGCTGAACATCGGCTAGTCTCTACGGCAGAGATGAGGAATTTCACATATGTACTCAATCCGACACGCGAAGAAATTGGTAGTGTCTCGGAGTACTTTCAACTGCCCTTTGACTACCTTAGCGGCATTCTCGATGATTATGAAAATGCCCGTTTTGAAACGGATGATATCGATAATAATCTGATACTTTTACAATATCCAGCCTCATCAAGTTATGGCGAGGTGGGCACATTTCCTTATTCTTTGATTTGGACAAAAAATGAAGCTGTTATTTTGGCTCTGAATCACGACATTAAGGGAGAACATATATTTGGTAGAGAATATAGCTCTACGCGCTATAAGCATGAAATCATTTATCAGGTGATGTACCAAATGACACATGACTTCCATGATTATTTAAGAGAGTTCCGTCTCCGTCGTCGTCGTCTTGAAGTGGGAATCAAGAACTCAACAAAAAATGATCAAATCGTTGATATGATTGGTATTCAAGCCAGCCTGATTTATTTTGAAGATGCTTTGAACAATAATCTCGAAGTGTTGAAGAAATTTATTGATTATCTGCGTGAAGAAGATGAAGATGGCTTTGCTGATAAGATTTATGATATTTATATTGAAACAGATCAGGCCTACACGGAAACACGTATTCAGCTTAAACTTTTACAAAATCTACGTGATTTGTTCTCAAATATTGTGTCCAATAACCTGAATATTGTCATGAAGATCATGACTTCAGCAACCTTTGTTCTGGGGATTCCAGGCGTTGTTGTCGGCTTTTACGGGATGAATGTCCCCATACCTGGGCAGGAAATTAGTTGGGTCATGTGGGCCATATTGGGTTTAACGCTTATATTTTGTGGCATTGTCGTTTGGGCTTTACGCAAAAAGGACATGTTGTGATTATTTAATAATCACAAGTTATCAAAAAGGAACATTTATTCATGTATAGATTACGTATTTTTGCACAAAATTTAGCAATCTTCCTGTCCGTAGTGATTGATATTGGAGCAATTTTAGCTTTTTATTTGCATCGCTCACCTGTTTTGAGAGAGTATTTTCCTTCCTATAGTTTCATGCCGCATTATATTTTAGGCTTTGCTTTAGGACTTTTGGGGCTTTTGGTCTCTCTCAATCTCTACCGACGGGTAAGGTCAGCTTGGATTATTACGATTGTTGTTCAATTTGTTATTTTACGGTTGAACTTTATTTCTACTCAGAGATTTTTTAGTATTGGTTCACTCCTTTCGCTCATCATTCTGGTTATTCTTGGATTGACATATCGTGATTTTAGCCGAACAACAGACCGTAATTACGCAAAAAAAGCAGTGTTTCTCGGTTTTATTCCACTTATTTTGGCATTCTTTAATACCTTATTGAGTTTAAGTTTTTTGAAACGCGATTATTTAGGAAATCCAGATGTTTATTCTATCTTTAAACAATCCTTACATTTTCTTTTTACGATGGATATTCGACAAGCACACTTCAATTCTCATGTGCATGGCTTTTATATGGTGGGGCTTATTATCATCACTTGGATTTGTGTGATGTTGGCGCTATATTATATCTTAAAGCCATTGGTTTATTACCCGATATTAAGTGGTCGTGAAAAAGAAAAAGCAATCGCCCTTGTTGAAAAATATGGTCAAAATCCAATGGCCTATATGACTATTGATGGTCAGAAATCTTATTTCTTCAGTGTTACGGTTGAGGGGATGTTGGCGTACACTGTTGTAAACAATGTGCTCGTTGGTTGTGGAGATATCGTTTGTGCCCCTAAAGATGCTGCACGTTTTATGGGAGAACTGGTGCACTTTTCTCGCCGTAATGGGTGGAAGATTTTGTTTATGGATATTACAGAAACGATGCGCTCTGCCTATGAGTCTTATGGTTTTTCAATGATTAAGATTGGTGAGGATGCTTGTTTGCATCTAGAAGACTTTAGTCTTAAAGGGAAGAAAACAGCAAAGGTTCGTGCCAATATCAATCACGCGCATCGTTTAGGCATTACTGTTGAAGAATACAAACCAACTGAAAAGCGAGATATAAAAATTGAAAATGAACTTCAAAAAATCTCAGACGAATGGTTTGGCTCTAAAGGCCCTGAACTTGGCTTCATGTTGGGAGGGTTAGCTTTAGAAAATCCACTCGGACGCCGTTACTTTTACAGTCGTGATGCAGCAGGGAAAATGTTGGCTTTCGTAATTTTCGTTCCTTATGCTGAAGGCAAGGAAAGAGGTTATATGGCTGATGTTACGCGCCGCCGTGCGCAAGTGCCTAATGGCTCTATGGAAGTGTGCCTTCTTCAAGCCTTTGAAACAATGCGCGAGGAGGGAGTGACTTGGGGTAATCTCGGTCTCTGCCCTTTGGCAAATATTCAAGACGACGAGGACAGTAGCAAAGTTACAACACAGCTCTTCCAGTTTATTTATGAAAATATGAATGGCGTATATGGCTTCAAAGGGCTTTATCAAGCCAAGAAAAAATGGAATCCAAGTGATTGGCAAGCGCGTTATATTGCTTATGCGCCCAAACCTTTCAGTTTCAGCTATGCATACGCTATGTTGAAGGCTCAAAATCCTAAAGGGATAAACAAACTAATCCTTGAGAAACTCCGGACAAAGATTGAAAAATAAAAGCACCGCAAAAGCTGCGGTGCTTTTTCTTAATAAAAAACCTCTCAACGAGAGGACGAACGATAACAATTATTTACGGACCACAAGAGTATCACATGGTGCATTTTTAATGATATAGTCAGCAACAGAACCGATAAATATACGTTCAATGTAGCTCAAACCAGTTGCACCAAGAACGATAAGGTCAATATTTTCTTCTTTTGGAAGTGTTTGTCCCAACATAACTTTTGGTAAGCCGAATTCGACACGAGTAGTTACTGTTTTTACACCAGCGTTTTTTGCTTCATTTGCAAAGTCATTAATGAGGTTTTCAGCACCTTTATGTGTGTCATCAGCTACAACAGAATCATAAGCAGAGATGGACTGAAATGCACGTAAATCAATGACGTTAGCGATGACTAATTCGGCATCGTTACGAAGGGCAGTGGCAACAGCTTTATCAAAGGCCTTTGTTGATTCTACAGAACCGTCAAGACCAACGAGGATTTTTTTGTAATTATCGAGCATAGTGGGACTCCTTTTCTTTTTTTTACTATACTCTAATTTTACTCTAATTTGAAGCATTTGTAAAAGAAAAACTATTTTTAAGGTCTAAATACACTGTCAGATGCTCATGACCGGATAGACGATGATGATGACGAGGGAGAGGGAGATATAAATAGTAGTTTTAATGAAAAATTATCTTTTGATGTAGCAGACAGTCTTGAAAAGCTAATGGATGACGAGAAGAACAACTATGTGCTGTCCTCATTGCGTCTAATTTGATATAATTATAAAGATCTATTTTTAAACGGCCGAGTAAAGCAAAGCCTTATAAAAATAAATAGAAGTTGAAAGGTAAAAAAATGACTCGATATGCTGTGGTAGATTTAGAAGCCACCGATGCGCACAGCTCGCAGAATAAAATTATCCAAATTGGTATTGCGCTAGTCGAGGGTGGAGAAGTGGTAGACACTTATACGACAGATGTCAATCCACATGAGTCACTTTTGCCGAGGATTGCTAACCTTACGGGCTTGTCAGACCGCCGCTTGTCAAAGGCACCAGACTTTTCAGAAGTTGCAGAAGAAGTGCGTCAAAAATTGGAAGGTACAGTTTTTGTGGCTCACAATGCGCGTTTTGATTATTCTTTATTAATGAAAAGTCTCTTTCCTTTAGGATTGGACTTGGAGTTACCACGTGTAGATACAGTTGAACTTGCGCGTGTTATTTTTCCTACTTTTGAAAAATACGGAATGGAAGCTCTGAGTGAGCGATTGCACTTGCAACACGACCAACCTCATGCAGCTTTATCAGATGCTTTAGCTACAGCGGAGTTACTGCTTAAGATGCAAGAGAGGATCCGTAAACTCCCTCGTGCCGTTTTGGAGGAACTCATTCGCCATTCGGACAGTCTGCTCTATGAAACAAAAGAGTTCTTAAAAGAGCAGCTGCCCTACACCTCCCTCAAGGTTAATCAGCTTTATGTGGTTCACAATATTGCAACACGTAGAGAAAAAGTTAAAGAAAACAGACAGCCTCTTGCCAATTCTTTTGCTAAAAATATCTCTCGTTTAGGTCTTAAAGTCCGGAAAAATCAAGAAAAGATTGCTGAGAAAATCAAAGAAGAACTGGCACAAAGTCGTCCTTCTTTCATTGAAGCACCCACTGGCATCGGTAAGACATATGCTTATCTCCTCCCCTTACTTGCAGAAGGACGGGAAATTGTTGTGTCAACGCCGACAAAAGTTCTACAAAATCAGATGATTCATGGTGTGGCACCAATTCTTAAAGAAAAATTTGGTGTGAATTTCTCCAAGATTTTAGGTACGAAGAATTATATTTCATTGGAAAAATTTTCGCGGCTTTTACTTGCAAATACGGAGGGCAAAAATTTCGAAATTTTTAAGATGAAAATTTTGGTTTGGTTGACGGAGACACTTACAGGGGAGCTAGATGAGCTCTCAAAAGTGATGACCAACGAGGAGTATTTTGCTCAGATTGCACATGATGGATATGTTAACACTAAACAGTTGCATTATGAACAGGACTTCTGGCTGAAAGCACAACGCAGGTCTGAAATTTCGCAAGTCAAAGTTGTCAATCATGCTTACCTGATTGAACGTCTTGCAGATTATCCTGAGACTTTCTTGCAGAATCGGGTATTAGTTGTGGATGAAGCACAGCAACTTTTCACTACACTGGAAAGAGCCAATCAGAAATCAGTCAAAATCTCGGAACAATTGGAAACCGTAGATACAGAAAATTCGCATTTAAATAAACGTCTTGTAGAAAGTTTGACTTTCCAGCTCAAAAATAAAAAGCTGGACAGTGAGAAAATTGCTCTTGATGCGAGAGAACTCGGCTTAAAAGAATTGGCTGATATTTTTGAACATCCTGAGCAGAACTTTATTTGGCGTGATGGGGATATTGTTCACGCTTCAAGTACAGACTTTTATAACTTTGAAAAGCTAGTGCCTTCAGAAACTAAAATATATATGTTGGGGGCAACCTTATCTCTGACGGAAGATAAGCCCATTTTCCCAGAGCTTTTGGGCTTTAAGGATTATCGTTTCTTCAAATTTGACAGTCATCCCGCTGAAAACCAAGAAATATTTATCGTGTCTGATGGGCCGCATATCAAAAATACAGGTGTTATGGCTTACGCGCATTATGTTGCGGATAGAGTTTCTGAGGTCGCTGAGCTGGGTGCTCAAGTTGTCGTTCTCTTTACGGCAAAAGTGTCCTTAACTTTTGTAGCAGAACAACTGTCCGCTGAAGGTTGGGATGTATTGGCTCAAGATATTAATGGGACCGCTGCACAAATCAAGAAAAAATTTGATAAAGGAGAAGGGCAGATCCTTCTAGGATTAGCTTCCTTCTGGGAAGGTGTGGATTTTGAGAAGCAAGATCATCTTGTTTTGATGATTCCCCGTCTGCCCTTTGCTACGCCGGATGATATTTTAACGAAAAAGTATGCAAAACGTTTTAATAATCCTTTTTACGATTTCAATGTTCCTATGGCAACTTTGAAATTGCAACAAGCTCTTGGGCGCGTCAACCGCCGTCATAATCAGTATTCTAAAGTTGTGATTCTTGATAATCGATTGGCAGGGAAGTCATACGCAAAAAGAATGCGTAAAAATCTCGCACAATCTGCGCCGCTTAAAACACTTGAAAATAGTGAATTAGTGGAAAAAATTCTTGAATTCTTGATGTAAAGTGATACCTGATACAGAGAAGGCCAAGAAGAAGTTAAGAAAAGGCACCGAAATTCTTCAGTGACAAGACTTGGAAATTATGGATTTAACTTTTTCCGGCAGAAGACCTTTGTAGAGAAGCAATTTCGTTGCTTTTTTGCTATAATTAAATAGATTATCTAAAGGACAGAAAGGTAGGCTATGAGAAGAAGACGAATGACTCTGCATACACAGATTATTATCGGTATTTTAACGGTAATTCTGGCAGGTTTTATTGCGATAAGCCTCTTTATCTGGAGAGCAATCAGCCCTTATAATACAGCAAGAAGCGCTGCAATTGCTATAGCAAAGGATAAAACTGAGCTGAAAACTCCAACAGCTTTTGACATTGCAACTACAGATAGCACAGATTATTCTTTACTTGGCAAAACTGAGAAAGGCAAAGAGATAGGTGTTTTAATCCCTGAAAAAGGGGGAAATTTAACAGTTATTGACATGGCAACAGGTGTTAAGCCCGAAACGCTTCAGGCGGATACTACGACATCGATTGTCTTGGCCCTTTATAAAAATCAGCCAGTATGGCAAGTAAATAGTCGTGAAGGTTTTAAACTTTATGATTTCAAGACGGGTAAGGAGCTGTTGTAATTTATGAAAAAACTATCTGATTTTGTTTTAAATATTGAAGAGTCTGTGACTCTAGCTGCTGCTAAGCGTGCTAAAGATCTTGCAAGCCAAGGAAAAAACATTATTGACTTAACTTTAGGGCAGCCAGATTTTTCCACCCCAGAATTAATCGGTGAAGCAGCTATTGATTCTATTCATTCAGGCAAGGCAAGTTTCTATACACAAGCTTCTGGCTTACCTGAGTTGAAAAGCGCTGTGCGTAATTATTGGGATAAATATTATGGTTATGCCATTGAAGATAAGGAGATTTTAGTTACCACGGGTGCTAAATTTGCGCTTTATGCCTTCTTCCAAAGTGTTTTAGATAAAGGTGATGAAGTCATCATCCCAGCTCCGTATTGGGTGAGTTATGTGGATCAAGTCAAAATGTCAGGAGGCCAACCTGTTGTCGTCTCGACTTTGCAAGAAAATGATTTTAAAATCACAGTTGAGCAACTCGAGGCAGTAAAAACCGAAAAGACGAAGGTGCTTTTATTAAATAGTCCATCCAATCCAACAGGAATGATTTATTCAAAAGAAGAATTACTGGCTCTGGGAAATTGGGCTGTAGCTAACGATCTTTTAATCTTAGCAGACGATATTTATCACCGATTAGTTTATAATCAAAGCGAATTTACAGCTATTTCATCCTTATCAGAAGCGATTCGTCAACGCACAATTGTCATTAATGGTGTCTCGAAGACCTTTGCAATGACCGGGTGGCGTATTGGACTTGCAGTAGGGGACAGTGAAATTATTGCAGCAATGACAAAGATTGCAGGTCAAACAACCTCAAACCCAAGTACAGTTGCTCAATATGCAGCCATCGAAGCTTTTAATTCTGATGAAACGGCAGTTGAAAAAATGCGTATAGCTTTTGAAGCACGGCTAAACTTGATACACCCTATGATTAATCAAATTCCTGGCTTTGAGGCGATTAAGCCTAATGGTGCTTTCTATCTCTTCCCTAAAGTTGAGAAAGCCATGGCACTGAAAGGGTATGACAACGTTACGGATTTTGCGACAGCGATTCTTGAAGAAACTGGTGTGGCTCTTGTGACAGGTGAAGGATTTGGATCACCTGTGCATGTAAGATTGAGTTATGCTACTGACCTTGAAAGTTTAACAGAAGCTGTGCAACGGCTTAAAGACTGGATGGAACAGACAAATGATAGATAAAAAAGAAGCGAAATCAGCTTACAAGCTTCAAGAAAAGCTTGGGGCTGTTGTAGCTTATAAAAATATTTCAAAAAACAAGTTTTATCTTGATATAGCGCCAGATTTACCTGGCTTAAAAAATCGCTTTGAGTTTTCCAAAAAAACAGGTATTGGTGTTCCACTAGCTATTGACAAAGATTGGAAATCGGATGACTTTGAACTTCTAGTGCTTGAGGAGCTCAAGAAAGATGAATTACAGACACCGCAAGCTTTTAAAGAAGATTTGAAAACTTTGAGGGAAATCTGGTTAGAGAAATTTGCAGACAAAGATTTATATTAAAAAAAGAGAAGGAATTATTTATGAAAGACTTAGTATCAATCATCGATGTGAAAGATCACGTTGGAGAAGAAATCAAAATTGGCGCTTGGGTTGCAGACAAATCAGGAAAAGGAAAATTGCAATTTCTCCAACTCCGTGATGGTACAGCTTATTTCCAAGCTGTCGTTTTCAAACCAAACATGATTGAAAAATTTGGTGAAGAAGCGGGAGTAGAAAAATTCACTGAAATCAAACACTTGGCTCAGGAAACATCAGTAATCGTAACAGGTGTTGTAAAAGAAGATTCACGTTCAAAATTTGGTTACGAGCTTGATGTCACAGATCTTGAAGTTATCGGTGCATCTGTGGATTATCCTATCACACCAAAAGAGCACGGTACAGACTTCTTGATGGATAACCGTCACTTGTGGTTACGTAGCCGCAAGCAACATGCGGTTATGCTTGTGCGTAACGAAATTATCCGCGCGACGTATGAGTTTTACAATGCCAACGGTTTTGTAAAAATTGATAGCCCAATCTTGACAGGTTCAGCACCAGAAGGAACAACAGAACTTTTCGAAACAGACTACTTCGGTCAACCTGCTTTCCTGTCACAAACAGGTCAACTCTATGCTGAAGCGGGTGCGATGGCATTTGGTAAAGTCTTTACCTTTGGGCCAACTTTCCGTGCTGAAAAATCAAAAACACGTCGTCATTTGACAGAATTCTGGATGATTGAGCCAGAAATGGCCTTCACAACGCATGAAGAGTCTTTGGATATTCAAGAAGCATATGTCAAACACTTAATCAAATCAGTCTTGGAAAACCAACGTTACGCTTTAGAAACTTTGGAACGTGACATTGATTTGTTGGAAAAATATGTTAATGAACCCTTCAAACGTGTCACTTACGATGACGCGATTGAGCTCCTTCAAAAAGAAGAAGCGAACAATGATTACGATCATATCGAGTGGGGCGATGACTTTGGTTTACCACATGAAACATTTGTTTCTAACTATTATGGTATGCCAACGTTTATCATCAACTACCCTAAAGCGATTAAAGCTTTCTACATGAAACCACATCCAACACGTGAAGATGTTGTGATTTGTGCTGACCTCATCGCGCCAGAAGGTTATGGAGAAATCATCGGTGGTTCTGAACGTGCGACAGATTACGATTACTTGGTAGAAAAAGTTAAAGAGTTTGGTCTCTCAGAAGAAGAATATAGCTGGTACCTTGATTTACGTAAATTCGGTTCTGTGCCACATTCTGGATTTGGACTTGGATTGGAACGTGCGGTAACCTTTATTACAGGTAACCAACACATCCGCGAAGCCATTCCATTCCCACGTATGCTTGGACGTATCCGCCCTTAAGACTTAAATAAAAGTTCTCAACTTGCTTGAGGGCTTTTTTGCATAAAATCACGGGATGAAACATCCTTTTTCAGGTGAGTTTTTGATATAATAAGAGGGAGAAATAAAGGAGGAACCTTATCTATGGAACTTAAGGATTATCAAAAGGAGATAATAAAATTTGATGTCAATGGCTCTTTAGCGGACATTGAGCAGGTAAATTTTGCTTTTTTAGATAAGGTACTCGGTTTAGCGGGTAAATCAGGAGAAGTAGCGGATAAGATTAAAAAAATCATCCGGGACCAAGATGGCATAATTCGAGAGAATGACAAAAGCGCTTTGGAAAAAGAGTTAGGCGATGTCTTATGGCATGTGGCAACATGCGCGCGCTATCTGGGACTTGATTTGGAACAGGTCGCTCAAGCCAACTTAAATAAACTGGAAAGTCGTCAGCTCCGAGGTAAAATAGCGGGCAGCGGGGACGAGCGATGAGAGTACTTATTCATGCGGGCCGGCCTGCAAGCTTACCTGATGAAAGTTATGATTATTATGTCGGAATTGATCGTGGATCCTTATTTTTAATTGAAGAACAGCAAGATTTAGACTTAGCGGTTGGCGATTTTGACTCTGTAAGTCAGGAAGAATTCGACAAAATATCAGAAGCTGCTTGTGAACTTGTTAAGCTGCCGGCAGAGAAGGATCAGACGGATTTGGAAGCTGGTTTAGATCAGGTGCTTTCTCGTTTTCCAGATGCGGAAATCATGATCGTTGGAGCCCTTGGTGGAAGGCTCGATCATCATTTGACCAATGTATATCTACCTCTAAATTTTGCTTTTCCCGAAAACATTACTTTAAGGGATGAGCAAAATTTTGTAAAATACCTCACTCAAGGTCAGCATAAAATCCGAAGAATTGAGAATTATCCGTACTTGGGAATTGTTCAGGTTGGTACAAAAAGAAGTTTAGAAATAAAAAATGCAAAATATCCACTTAAAGCTGAGGATAACTTTGCTGACATTTACGCAAGTAATGCTTTTATCAGTGAGACGATGGAGTTAAAAATTGATCAAGGGAAACTTATCGTCATTTATTCAAAAGACAGTTAGAGAGATTATATGATTATTGGAATAATTGGTGCAACATCAAATATCGCAGGTAAGGCCTACCTGCCCGTTTATGCAAAAATGCAAGCCGAACATCGTTTTATTTTGCATTCGCGAACTTGGGAAAAAGCGGAGGAGATTCGAAAAAAATACAAGTTTGAATATGCGACAACGGATTTAGGCGCTTTGGAAACTTGTGATATGGTCGTCATCCATGCAGCAACTGCTCAACATTTTGACCTTGCAAAACGCTATTTGAGTGCAGGCACACATGTCATGATGGATAAGCCGATTTCTGAAAACTATGAGGAGGTCCAAGAACTTCATCGCTTAGCTGAGGAAAATAATGTCCTCTTTGTTATCGGCTTTAATCGCCGTTTTGCCCCAATGACAGACAAACTTAAAGAGGTCAACCAAAAAAACTTTATTAAGGTAAGTAAAAATTTAGCAAATAATGCCGACGAAGTACAATTTAGTTTGTATGACATCTTTATTCATCCCTTGGATACCTTGATTTACTTGCTTGATGATGAAATTGAACGTTACAGTTATCAATTAGCCATGACACCTGACAAAAAGCTTTCACGTGTGCTTGTTACACTTAGAACACAATCTTGTATGGGAATTGCCAGCATGAACTTGACTTCAGGTGCTTTTTCTGAGGAATTTACGGTTGAAGCAGGCAGTGGAACCTATCGTTTATCAGAACTTACGGAGTTAGAAATCCTTACTGGACTAGACAAGCAAAAAGTCGGAATTAATGGTTGGCAAAGTGCTACATATAATCGTGGTTTTGAGAGTTTAGTTTTTGGCATGGTTGGAGCAGTAGCTGAGTTTGATGGTCACAATAGAGACGAACTTATGAAGCAGATGAAACAAACAAATGTTTTGGATTCGCATGAAATCATCCATGAAATTTTAGATAAAATGTAAGCTATAAAGGATTGTGATGCTAAAAAAAATATTACCTTTTGCGCTGATATTTATTATTATCGTTGCAATTGCTGGCTTTGCCATTTATAATGGTTTGTCTTTGAGACATGAAAATGAAGAACGTATTGCGCTACATGAGGCTAAACAAGCTGGCTTAACACTAGATATTTCTAGAAAGTACTATTCGACAGATACAATTAAAGACTTTATTGATGATATGTCTGGCATCCCACACGCTTTTGTGCAACTTCACATGAGTGATGATCACGCTCTTGGAGTGGAGTTGGAGACGGTTGGACAGACAGAAGAGCAAGCAGAAATACGTGATGGCATTGCTTACAATCCTGATACAAATCTCCCATTTTTGACGAAAAATGAATTACGGGATTTGGTTGATTATGCAATAGAACATCGAGTTTTGCTTATTCCAGAGCTAGGGACGCCATTTCGTATGGGAGCTGTTCTTGAACGCCTTGAAGCGCATAGTCCTCAAAAGCGTGAAGTGGTGCGACTAGATGAGTCTGACCCAAGAAGTTTATATATGATGGACCCTGCTAAACCAGCCAGCTTGGAGTTAGCCAAAGCTATGATTGGGGAGTATTTACCAATTTTTGCTCAACAGGCAGAGAAATATTTTCATATTGGAGGTGGCGAAGCTCAGACAACGCCCCAATCTAGTCATCCCGACTTGGTAAATTATGTGAATCAACTCAATGATTTTTTAAAGAAGCGTGGTTTTACGATGAGAATGTGGAATGATAGTATCGGAAATGGAGATGTTACACATCTCGATAAGGATATTCAGATTGCTTATTGGACGCCGAATAGTCGCGTGAACTTTTTTAGCCAGGTTCCTGCGGCGAGTTTAGGTTTTGAACATATCGCACCAGCTCAGCAACTTTTGAACAAGGGGTTTAAGTTGCTTAATTATAATGCGTACTATCTTTATCTTTTACCTTCAGAGGAGACGTTGAAAGAGGATAATTTGGCTTACTCTATTGATAGTTTGAAAAATCACTGGACCTTAGCACATTTGACCCTGAACTCCGGCATCAAAGTAAGTTCAATAGATAGTGTGATAGGCTCTTCGATTTCGATTTGGAGTGAAAACGTTGGTCAACTTACAGATAAAGAAGTTCAGCAAGGTATTCAGCCGTTTGTTGGGGCTTATCTAGAAAGTGCCAAAGGCCGTGTAAGGCCTAAAGAATAACTATTTTGTTAATAAATAAAAAGGAGCAAAGAAATGAAAGATATTTTAATTTTAACTACAAATGATGCCCCAGGCTATCGTGTTGTTGAAGTCTATGGTGAAGTTTTTGGCTTAACTACTCGTTCCCGTAACGTGTTTTCAAGTACAGGTCAACAATTAAAAACGATTGTTGGAGGTGAAATAGCGGGGTATACAAAGCTTCAACATGAAACGCGTGAGAGTGCTATTGAACGTCTCGCAGAAGAAGCAAGAGATAAAGGTGCCAATGCAATTTTGGCAATGCGTTTTGACTCTTCAACATTTGGCAATGTGGACTCAGTAGCTGCATATGGTACAGCTGTTAAATTAGAAAAATTATAAAAAAGCAAACTATAGTTTGCTTTTTTATAATTAAACTGCAAAAAGGGATATTTTATCCTTTTTCTTTTGCTGCAAGTTCTTTTTCAAAGGTTTCTTTGATTGTTTTTTCTTTAATTAATTTTAATTTTTGTGAGCGGTTGAGTTTATGCTTAAACCACCATTCGCATTTTAAGGCGCTCTTCTTATCTGAAAATTCAACAGAAGTTAGAAGTCGAAGAGGACGACGTGCTTTAGTATATTTAGCCCCTTTACCAGAGTTATGTGTTTCAAGTCGTTTCGAAACATCGTCAGTGTAGCCACAATAAAGTGTATCGTCAGCACAACGCAAAACATAGACAAAATAAGATTTCATGATAAGGCTATTGTACCTTAAAATGTAGTATAATTGAAGTATCTTTATCGAAAATAAGAAATTCGGTCCCAGTTCTATGGGAGAGAAGTAAGAAGGGAAAAACAAATGCCCCAAGATAAAATTGTGATACATGGTGCGCGTGAGCACAACTTAAAAAATATAGATGTTACTATTCCACGTGATAAGTTGGTTGTTGTTACAGGTGTTTCAGGTTCAGGGAAATCTTCTCTGGCTTTTGAGACTTTATATGCTGAAGGACAACGTCGTTATGTCGAATCATTATCTGCTTATGCTCGTCAGTTTTTAGGTAATATGGATAAACCAGATGTGGACAGTATTGACGGATTGTCGCCAGCCATCTCTATCGACCAGAAAACAACCAGTAAAAATCCACGCTCTACTGTCGGAACAGTAACGGAGATTAACGATTATCTCCGTCTACTTTTTGCGCGTGTCGGAAAACCTTTCTGTATCAATGGACACGGAGAAATTTCAGCACAATCGGTTGAAGAAATTGTGGATCAAATCCTTGAATTGCCAGAAAAAACACGCCTACAGATTTTAGCACCAATTGTGCGTGGTAAAAAAGGGCAACACGTTAAAGTTTTTGAGCGGGTGCAAAAAGAAGGCTATGTCCGTGTCCGCGCAGATGGTGAAGTTTACGATGTGACAGAAGCACCAGAGCTTGATAAAAATAAAAAGCACAATATCGAAGTCGTTATTGACCGTATCGTCGTAAAAGAAGGCATTCGTTCACGTTTGTTTGACTCTGTCGAAGCAGCACTTCGTATTGCTGAAGGCTATGTTATTGTGGATAAGATGGATGGGGAGGAACTCCTTTTCAGCGAGTTCTATGCCTGTCCTGTTTGTGGCTTTACAGTTCCTGAGTTAGAACCACGTCTTTTTTCATTTAATGCACCTTTTGGTTCTTGTCCGGACTGTGATGGTCTCGGAATGAAAAACGAAGTCGATCCTGACTTGGTTATTCCTGACGACAGCAAGACCTTACGTGAAGGTGCTATAGTTGCATGGAATCCCATATCCTCAAATTACTACCCAACCATGCTAGAGTGTGCTTGCCGAGATTTTGGCATTGACATGGATACGCCATGGGCAGACTTACCTGAGGAACACAAAGACCTTATCCTTAACGGTTCAGGTAAACGAGAGTTTCATTTTCATTATGTCGGTGATTTTGGTAATGTGTCTGATAAAGACATGGTTTTCCCTGGTATTATTAATAATATCAACCGTCGTTTCCGCGAAACTTCAAGTGACTATACACGTGAGTACTTGCGCGGCTACAT
The DNA here is from genome assembly GCF_037892375.1 of Lactococcus formosensis. Lineage (NCBI taxonomy): Bacteria > Bacillati > Bacillota > Bacilli > Lactobacillales > Streptococcaceae > Lactococcus > Lactococcus formosensis. The sequence continues at coordinate 1,234,571 of NZ_CP141721.1, forward strand.
GACTGAGCTGACTTGTACGACCTGTCATGGCTATCGTTTGAACGATCAAGCCCTTTCCGTTAAGGTTGATGGAAAACATATTGGCGAACTTTCTAATTTAGCTATCGGTGACGAGTTAGAGTTCGTAGCTGCACTTACTTTATCTGCAAACGACGAAATGATTGCCCAACCCATTGTGAAAGAAATCAAGGATCGCTTATCTTTCTTAAAAAATGTAGGGCTAGACTATCTGACGCTTTCACGGGCTTCAGGGACCCTATCAGGTGGAGAATCGCAACGTATCCGTTTAGCGACACAGATTGGTTCTAACCTTTCAGGTGTCCTTTATATCCTTGATGAGCCATCAATTGGTCTACATCAAAGAGACAATGACCGCTTGATTGAATCCCTCCAAAAAATGCGTGATTTAGGCAATACACTTATCGTGGTTGAGCATGATGAAGATACGATGAAAGCAGCAGATTGGCTGATTGATGTCGGACCAGGCGCTGGAGATTTAGGTGGCGAAATCATCGCTGCTGGAACGCCAAAACAAGTAGCGAAAAATAAAAAATCTTTGACAGGACAATATCTATCTGGGAAACGCTCCATCCCTGTACCGGAAAAACGCCGTAAAATCGATAAAAAACGTATGGTGAAGGTTACTGGGGCTTCAGAAAACAATTTACAAAATATCGATGCTCAATTTCCTTTAGGGATTATGACAGCTGTAACTGGTGTTTCAGGGTCGGGTAAATCAACCTTGGTTAATTCGATTTTGAAGAAAACCTTGGCGCAAAAACTCAACCATAATTCAGAAAAACCAGGCAAACATAAAAAAGTTACCGGTTATGAAGAGATTGAACGTTTGATTGATATTGACCAATCGCCGATCGGACGTACACCACGGTCAAATCCAGCAACCTATACCTCTGTATTTGATGATATCCGTGGACTCTTTGCGGAAACAAACGAAGCCAAAATTCGCGGCTACAAAAAAGGACGTTTTTCATTTAACGTGAAAGGCGGACGTTGTGAAGCTTGTTCGGGTGACGGTATTATCAAGATTGAAATGCACTTTCTTCCAGATGTGTATGTCCCATGTGAAATCTGTCATGGCAAACGCTATAACTCAGAGACCTTGGAAGTACATTATAAAGGGAAAAATATTTCAGAAATTCTTGATATGCGCGTGTCGGATGCTTTGGAATTCTTCCGTCATATTCCCAAAATTGAGAGAAAATTGCAAACCATCGTTGATGTCGGCTTAGGCTATGTCACTTTGGGTCAACCAGCCACAACCTTATCTGGTGGTGAAGCGCAACGGATGAAACTGGCTTCTGAGCTACAAAAACGCAGTACAGGCAAGAGCTTTTATATCCTGGATGAGCCTACAACAGGCTTACACAGCGAAGATATCGCCACATTGATTAAAGTTTTAGATCGTCTTGTGGATCAGGGAAATACCATTGTTGTTATTGAACATAATCTTGACGTGATTAAGACGGCTGACTACATTATTGACCTAGGACCAGAAGGTGGTGCTGGCGGTGGAACTGTCTTAGCTACTGGTACACCAGAAGAAGTTGCTGAGGTTGAACAATCTTATACTGGACAATATTTAAAACAAAAATTATAACGTTTGATTTGAAAAAGAGCAAAGTCTAATCTTTGCTCTTTTTTATGTGAGAAAAGCATATTTTTAAGAAAGCGCTTTACTATAAATGTTAAAAATAATATAATGTAGGCATGTTGCTTTTATCAAGAAGCAAGAATTAGAGGAGAAAAACAGATCATGGATGAAAAGTACTATAAACTGCTAAAAGAACAGTTTGTATCCAAAGAAGCAGTTTTAACCGAGATCATAAATCTTAGTGCCATTTGTGAACTTCCTAAAGGGACAGAGCATTTTGTGAGTGACATACATGGGGAATATGATGCTTTTAATCACGTTTTGCGTAACGGCTCAGGTTCGATTAAAGAAAAACTCCGTGAATGTTTTCCTGACTTAGATCCCACAGAGGTTTCAGAGCTTGCAGCTTTGATTTATTACCCAGAAGAAAAGTTGGCTTCCAAAGAGAGCCAACTTTCACAAAATGCTTTTGCTTATTATTGTCGCGAGAACTTGATTTCCTTGTTGAAGCTCGCGCGATTTGCAGGAAAAAAATACACACGCTCGAAAGTACGTAAAGCTTTTCCAGAAAAATTCCGCTATATTCTTGAGGAATTAAAACATGAAGTTGAGTCAAGTTCAGAAAAGCGTGCTTATTTTGATTCTATCATTGAAAAACTACAATATTTGGGTGAACTTCCAAGCTTAATCATTGCACTTGCGGATAGTGTGAGACGCTTGACCGTCGATCATTTACATGTCGTGGGTGATATTTATGACCGAGGCCCTTACCCTGATAAAATCATTGATCGTCTGATGAGTATGCCATCGGTGGATGTTCAATGGGGCAACCATGATATTATCTGGATGGCAGCCATCGCAGGTTTACCGCTTGCGATGATGAATGTTATTCGTATTAGCTCCCGTTATGGTAACTTGGATATTCTTGAAGATTCATATGGGATTAATTTACGTCCGCTAATCGAGTATGCGGAGCGGTATTATGAGCCCAGTACAGCCTTTGCCCCTCGTTTGACGGAAGGAGAATATCTGTCACAGGAGGAGTGTGATTTACTCAATAAACTTCAACAAGCAACAGCAATCCTACAGTTCAAGTTAGAAAGCCAATTAATTGCAAGGCGCCCAGATTTTCATCTGGAAGAGCGCGATGTGTTGCATTTTATTAATTACGAGGAAAAACGTATCTCGCTCAAAGGCAACGAGTATGATTTGCAAGAGTTTCAAGCGCCCACGGTTGATCCAGCTCAGCCAGAGCAGTTAACAGCCGAGGAAGAACTCTTACTGAAAAAACTGCTGAAAAATTTTCAGGCTTCCCAAAAACTCAAAAAACATATTGATTTTCTTTTAGAAAAAGGCTCGATGTATCTTTCTTACAATGGCAATTTATTGATTCATGGTTGCCTACCCCTTCATGAAAACGGCGACTTCAAATGTTTCAGGCTTGAAGGAGAAGCTTACTCTGGGCGTGAGCTGCTGGATCTTTTCGAAGACCATGTGAGAAAGAGTTTGGCGCATCCTGATGTGAAAGAAGACTTATCCACAGACTTACTCTGGTATTTGTGGGTGGGGGAATCTTCATCGCTTTTTGGTAAAGAGGCGATGACGACTTTTGAACGTTATTATATCTCAGACAAGGCAACACATGTGGAAAAGAAAAATCCTTATTATCGCCTCAGAGAAGAGCCTGAGACGATTAGCCGTATCTTGAAAAATTTTGGCATGGATGAAAAAGGACATATCATCAATGGACATACGCCGGTCAAAGAAAAGAAAGGTGAAGAACCAATCAAAGCTGGTGGTAAACTGATTGTAATTGATGGCGGTTTTTCTAAGCCTTACCAAAAAGAGACTGGGATTGCGGGGTACACTTTGCTTTATAACAGCTATGGTATGCAGTTAGCAGCCCACGAGCCTTTTAAAACGATAAAAGCAGCTGTCGAAGACGGCAGTGACATTGTAAGCGTCAAGCGACTGGTTGATCAAGTAGAGGAAAGAACCTGTGTTAAGGATACTAACATCGGTCAGGAGCTTTTGAAAACCATTGATGATTTAGAGTATCTTTTTGAAAACTATGAAAAATATTGACTTGGAACATTTTAAGATACAAAGTTTGAAGAGAAAGGATTAATGATTGAAAACATTAAGTGAAGCAGAGTCATATTGCTGGAATCATATCCAAGATAATTTAAATCGGATTCCTAATCTATCTATCTCGATATTAGCAGCAGAATCACATGTCAGTGTTTCCACAGTTAATAGAACACTAAAAAAAATGGGCTACGATGGTTATTCTGACTTTAAACAAACTATTCGTAATACCAAAAATGAGCGTCGCAAAAATGGTTTTTCAAAAGAGGTTAATCAGGCGATCCGTAAGAACGAAATAGAAATTACACGGACCATTAATCAACTTTCCGCCGATGATATTGAAGCTGCCATTAAGTTGATTGATCATCATAGCAAAATTATGATTTTTTGTGCAGGGCTGAGTGCTAATGTTGCACGGGAAATGATGGATAAGCTGCAACTTTTTGGAAAACTTTGTGTGATTCATGATGATTTTGACTATATGCAGTATTTTGCAAGTAAAGCCAACCGTGATTATCTAATCGTTGCTTTTTCTTTGAGTGGCGAAACACCCGAGATTGTACAAGCGCTACATAAAGCGAAAAATCGGGGAGCGAAGATTATTGCACTTGTGGGAGCAATGCCGAGTGCCATCGGAAGTCAAGCCGATGTTTGCATCCATGCTTACAAATCAACTCAAAAAACGATCAATTTTGGTTTAGACGTGGGGAGTCGCCTATGTTTACAAGTTGTGAATCGTATCTTGTTGGATGCTTTTGCTCTTTACAAAAATTTAGCACCGATTCGCGAAGATTAAATAAGACAAGCAGAGAAGATAAAATCTCTGCTTTTTTTGGGAAAATTTTCCACTTACATAAGGGACTTTTTGGAAAATTTTCCCCTTATTTCTGATTTATACTAAGAAAAAAGATAAATGGAGGCAAGGTATGACTTACTATATTAAAGCAGATAAATTTTTTTATCCTTATCATACGCTCAGTGGTGGTTATTTAGAAATTAAAGCGGGCAAATTTGGGAAACACATGCAAGAAGCTCCTGAAGATGCTGAGGTCAAAGATTATACAGGGTACTGGATTGCGCCAGGATTGGTGGATACACATATACATGGTTTCGATGGCGCAGATGTGATGGATGGGCAGACAGAGCTTCTTGATAAGATGAGTCAGGGTTTGCTTAGAGGAGGTGTAACTTCTTGGATAGCTACACCATTAACAGGGGAACATGAGCGCCTCAGAGAAGTCTGCGAAGTAGTTGGAAATTATAAGCCAGCAATTAAAGGGGCCAAAATACAAGGTCTTTTCTTTGAAGGACCATACTTTACTACTCAACATAAAGGTGCCCAAAATCCCGCTTATATGACAGATCCAAATGTGCAAGAATTTGAAAATTGGAACCAAGCAGCGCATGGTATGATTCGAAAAATAGCCGTTGCACCTGAGAGAGAGGGAAGTATCGAATTTATCGGAGCTTTGACAAATCGAGGAATCACGGTTGCTTTGGGACACTCTAACGCTACTTTAGCTCAAGCAACAGCAGCAGTAGAAGCAGGTGCTACTGTCTTTGTCCATACATTTAATGGAATGAGTCCCTTTAACCATCGGGAACCCGGGATGGTTGGTGCGGCACTGAGCCTTCCGAATACATATGCCGAGTTGATCTGTGACGGACATCATGTTCATCCGACAGCGGCTAAAATATTAATTCAAAGTAAGGGTACAGCGCACACGGTCCTGATTACCGATGCAATGCGTGCTGCAGGAATGCCCGATGGAGATTACATGTTGGGAGAATTTCCTGTACGTGTTGAAGGAGGCGCTGCTCATCTTAAAGAAGGAAATAGTTTGGCTGGATCTGTCCTCATGTTAAAGGATGCGGTTAAAAACGTAGTAGATTGGGGAATTGCAACACCGGAGGAAGCTCTTATGATGGCGACCTTAACTGCTGCCAAGTCTGTTAATATCGATGATCGTTGCGGTCAAATTAAAGAAGAGTACAGTGCAGATTTTATCGTTTTAAGCCCTGATATGCAACTTTCGGAAGTGTATGTAGACGGTAAACGGGCGATATAATCCTAAAAATTTAATTTACGCATTAACTAAACGAAAATCTTGTAAGCGGTTAATTCAGGAAAATTTACCAAAATTATAGGTCTTATTTGGAAAAATTTCCTATAATTCATAGCTTATAATAAAACTAAATTTAGAAGACAAGGAGAACTGATGAAAGCTTTAATTTCTGGGCATGCGCATTTTGCAGAAGGTATGAAGAGCGCGGTTGAATTAATTACCGGACCACAAGCAGACTTACACACACTTACTTTTGATGAAACAACTAATCTTGAAGAATATCAAAATGCTTTAAATGATTTTTGTAAAAATGATGAAGAAGTAGCCATTTTTACGGATCTACTTGGAGGGACACCTTTTAATAAAGCAATGATAGCTAAAGGAGATAGTGAGAACGTGCATATTTTTACGGGAACGAATCTTCCGATGCTGATTGAGTTTGTTTCTCAAGGAATGATGGGAACAGAGGCTGATTTAATACTTGATTTGTCTGTTTCTACAGCTAAAGATGGTGTCACTTTTGACTTAGCGCTCGGCAAAAAGGAGCAACAAGTTGAAGAAAGTGATGGCATTTAAATGACGGCACAATTTATTATCAACAGTTCACTTGTCTTTGTTGGTTTTATTCTTCTAGGCGCTGCTTTTTATAGCGTAGTTAGTGGATTGCAGTTTAGCAAGCGTAAAAAAGTTATCGCCGAGTTGCATCAGAATCTTGCTGTAGGGAGTGAGGTCATGTTTAGTGGCGGCTTGACAGGAGTTATTACTGATTTAGACGAAGAATTCTGTCGCATAAAGCTTGCGGATAAGTTGGTGATTAGAGTTTCACGTTATGCCATCACGCAGATATTGTAAAACGTTCATTTTCCTAGTTTCTAGGGTATTAAATAAAATTTGAATACGAACAAACAGGTTCCTATTCTCTATTAAGAAAGGTCATTATTATGCCAAATATTTTACTTACTCGTATTGATAATCGCTTGATTCACGGTCAAGTTGCCACACAGTGGAACAGCTTTGTCGGCTCCAACCTTTTGCTTGTCGCAAATGATGATGTGGCAAGTAATCCACAGCGTCAAGCATTGATGGATATGGCCGCACCAACTGGAGTTGCGACTCGCTACTTTAGTCTCCAAAAAACGATTGACATTATTAGTAAAGCTGCTGATCGCCAATTGATTTTTATTATCTGTGAAAATCCTCAAGATGTGTTACGTCTTGTTGAAGGTGGCGTGCCCATTAAAAAAGTGAATATCGGTAATATGCACATGTCAGAAGGAAAACGACAAGTCGCAACTGTTATTGCTGTGGATGATGATGATGTGGCAGCATTTAAGAAACTGAAAGAACTTGGTGTTGAGCTTGAGATACAGCGCGTGCCGACGACAGCAGTAGAGCCATTGGATAAGCTCTTCAAATGATACTCGTGGTACATTTCTAATTTAGGTAACAAGAGGATTTTGCTAGAAAATAGAGTATTTATTGTCAAGTGAATTTATTTTTCTCGTTTTGATATTATAGGCTCCCAATTTTTTAGTTAAAATCCAACAAAAAATATAAGGAGAAAAATTTATGGATGCTTCCATTTTTCAGATTATTTTGATCTTTGCAGTGACTTTTGTCGTTGCTATTGACCAATTTAGTTTACTTCAATCTTTGTACCAACCGATCGTTACCGGTTTGGTCATCGGTCTTATTCTCGGTGATGTTCAAACCGGTTTGATTGTTGGTGGTACTTATCAACTGATGACTATTGGTAATATGCCGGTCGGTGGGGCTCAACCACCAAATGCGGTTATCGGCGGTATTATGGCAACAGTCTTGGCTATCACGCTTGGTCTGCAACCCGCTGCCGCCGTTGCTACAGCTATCCCATTCTCATTGCTGGGTCAATATGGTGTAACCTTAATCTTCACAATTATGGCACCGGTGATGGGTGTCGCGGATAAATATGCAGAAGAAGCAAACCCAGCCGGAATCGCGAAAATTAACTGGTTAGCGATGTGTGCACTTGGAACAATCTTTGGTATTGTTGTAACTCTCTTCTTTATTGGAGGGAAAGCCTTTGGCGATACAGTAGTAAATGCTATTCCAGCCTGGCTTATGAGTGGACTCGGTGCATCTGGGAATATGATGCGTTATGTCGGTTTTGCAATCTTGATTAAAGTTATGGTTTCAAAAGAACTTTGGGGATTCTACTTCCTAGGCTTCGTGCTTGCTGTTATTGTTACCGGTATTGAAGCGCTCAAAGGTCCAGCATTACTTTTACTCGCCGTCATTGGTTTTGCATTCGCCTACTGGGATTTCCAAATGAATACAAAACTCAAAGCAGCAGCAGCTGCAGCACCAGCTAGTGAAGGAGATTATGAAGATGGTATTTAATATTCCTGATAATTATTCTAACCAAACGCCAGCACCACAACTTGATAAAAAAACACTCAACAAAATGGTTTGGCGCTCCGTTTACCTCCAAGCATCTTTTAACTATGAACGGATGCAAGCCGGTGGATGGCTCTACTCGATCTTGCCCGGATTAGAAAAAATCCACACGGACAAAAAAGACCTTTCAGCTTCCATGGCGCACAATTTAGAGTTTTTCAACACACACCCATTTTTGGTTAACTTTGTAATGGGGATCGTGCTTTCACTTGAGCAAAATAAAACAGATATTCAAACGATACGTGCCGTTCGTGTTGCAGCGATGGGACCACTTGGAGGGATTGGTGATGCACTCTTCTGGTTCACGCTTGTACCAATTACGGCAGGGATAACAGCCAATATGGCGATTGCGGGAAATATCGCAGCACCGTTCATCTTCCTCTTTATTTTCAATGCTGTGCAGTTCGGCTTGCGTTACTTCCTGATGCATTGGTCTTACCGAAAAGGAACAGATGCTATCAGCATCATGACTGCTAATGCAAAAGAATTTACACGAGCAGCTTCTATCCTTGGTATTTTCGTAGTGGGAGCATTGACTTCAGCTATGGGAGCTACTTCAGTAAACATTGTCATTCCAAATGGTGAAGCTGAAATTAATATTCAATCCATCTTAGATGGTATCTTGCCATCAATGTTGCCGCTGGGATTAACTTTACTTTTGTTCTATCTCATGCAGAAGCACAAATGGACACCTATCCGTTGTATCCTTTTACTCCTCTGCCTTGGCATCCTTGGCTCAGGAATAGGTATCTGGCCTTCAATCTGGCCGTAAATATAAAAAAAGTAAGTGTGGGACAAAGACACTTACTTTTTTTATATTTCTTTTTTTCTTAGAGCATAAGAGTCAAGCAAAATCCGTGAAAGGATGGTCAGACTTAGGCAGCGTGCTACAGATTTCGGTTTTCCATGATATGACCTAAGTGATTCTTCCCTTGAAATCAGGAAAAATTTCCGTTTTGGTAAAGTGCCATTTGGAAAATTTTCCTATGGTTATCACCTTATAATAGATACCATAAGCTTAAAGAAAAAATAGAAATCGAGGGAATAATATGCTTCAATTACCAGAAGAACGACTCAAAGAACTAGGTGCGGCTATTACCGTTAAAGAAACTTTAGGGCAGCCAGACTTATGGCGCAAGGTTTTCTCAGAATACGCAGAAAGAAAAACAGAAATTGATGCTTTCTTAGCAAAACTTATCGAAAAACATGGCTTTATCCGAGTAATTTTCACTGGGGCAGGTAGCTCGCAGTATGTGGGGGACACCGTACTTAAAAGTTTAATTGAGCTGGGAGATACGGAACATTTCCGTTTTGAATCAATTGGTACAACAGATATCGTAGCAGCTCCACAAGCTACTTTGGAGCAGAATACACCGACCTTGTTGGTTTCATTTGCACGCAGCGGAAACTCGCCTGAATCTGTCGCAGCAGTCAATATTGTCGAAGAGCTAGTCCAAGACAGTTATCAGTTGGTCATCACTTGTGCCAAAGAAGGCAAGCTCGCTCAGCAAGCTCTCACCATGGAAAATGCTTTGACTTGTATCTTGCCAGATGAGTCTAACGATAAAGGTTTTGCAATGACGGGCTCATGCAGTTCAATGACGCTTTTATCAACACTTATTTTCTCAACAGAAGAACTTTCGGATAAAGAAAAACAGGTCAGCATTGCCGCGGATTTGGCTACAGATGTTTTTCAGCGAGAAACGGAAATTGTAAGTTTTCTAAATGACGATACCGATCGTATGGTTTACGTGGGCTCAAGTACACTTTCAGGTTTTGTACGTGAAGCTCAACTCAAGGTTTTGGAATTAACAGCAGGAAAAATAGCAACCATGTTTGACAGCTCGATGGGCTTCCGTCATGGACCTAAATCTTTCATAAATGAAAATACTGTCGTTTTCGTCTTTGCTGCCAATAACGCTTATACACGTCAATATGACTTGGATCTCTACAAGGAGGTTTCCGGTGATGCAATTGCTCATCGAACAGTCGTCATCGGGCAAAATCTTACTGAAGGTTTTACGTATAAAGAAGCGCCAGAGCTCAAAGAAGCCTATCTTGTCTTCCCAGCATTTGCATTTGCTCATGTCATTGCCTTGAATGCTTCAATTTTGGTGAAAAACACGCCTGATACACCTTCAGCATCAGGCACAGTGAACCGTGTCGTAAAAGGTGTGATTATCCATCCTCTGGAAAAATAGGAGAGCAGTAAACCATGAGTATTTTAACAGTCACACTCAATCCTGCTATCGATATTTCTTATCCATTGGAAGCCTTTCACTTAAATACGGTCAATCGTGTGGCACAGGTTGGTAAAACGGCTGGTGGTAAAGGGCTTAATGTATCACGTGTGCTAAAAGATCTAGGTGCAGATGTCTTGGCAACAGGATTTGCTGACGATATCTTAGGTGCCGAGATTGTCGAGAACTTAAAAAGTGAAGGCATTGATAGTCGATTTACTAAGATTTCTGGAAAGACACGTAACTGTATTGCGATTTTACACGAAGGACAACAGACCGAGATTTTAGAAAAAGGGCCACGGATTTTAAGGGAAGAAGCCGAAGAGTTTATTGACAATTTTAAAGCAATGTTAGCTGAAGTTGAAGCAATTGCCATTTCAGGTTCTCTGCCTGATGGCTTACAGGAAACTTTCTATTCTGAGCTTATCGCAATTGCCAACAAGCAGGAGAAAACAGTAGTTTTGGATTGTTCGGGAAGCGCACTTGAAGCAGTGCTTAAAAACCCACATAAGCCAAGTGTAATCAAACCCAACTTGGAAGAGTTGACGGATTTGTTAGGGAAAGAAGTCACCTTAGAAAATATCAAAGAAAGTTTACAGGATAGGCTTTTTGACGGTATTGAGTGGATTGTGGTTTCTCTTGGAAAAGAAGGCGCATTTGCTAAAGTTTCAGATGAATTTTATCGTGTAAAAATCCCTAAAATAGATGTAGTAAATCCTGTCGGATCCGGCGATGCGACTGTTGCAGGACTTGTTTATGGGATAAGCCAGAATGAAACGGTTGAGAATACCTTGAAAGGTGCTAATGTATGCGGCATGCTCAATGCGCAGGAGGCGAAGACAGGACATATTAATCGGACAAATTATCAAGCTTTGTTTGACCAACTCAAAGTAGAGAAAATATAAAACAAAGACGTGAAGAGGAGAAAAAATGGTACTTGTAAAAAGTAAAGAAATGATAGAAAAGGCATTTAAAAATGGCTATGCCATTGGTGCCTTTAACGCAGAAAATATGGAAATGGCAGAAGCGATTGTAGAAGCAGCGCAAGAGATGAATGCCCCCGTCATTGTCCAAACAACTTCGGGCACGCTCAATACGACACCACCAGAAATGTTCTACCACATGGTTAAAGCAGCAGCAGACAAGGTCTCAGTACCTGTAGTGATGCACCTTGATCATGGGGATGATTTTGAACGTGTGGCGCGTTGCTTGCGTACAGGTTATACTTCGGTGATGATTGATGCTTCGAAAAAACCATTTGAAGAAAATGTCGCAATAACCGAAGAAGTGGTCAAGATGGCACACTCGATGGGTATTCCAGTAGAAGCTGAACTTGGTATCGTTGGTGGCAAAGAAGATGGTAATAATGCAGAGACAGTAGCTTTTACCGATCCAGAAGAAGCTGAAAAATTTGTCAAAGCTACAAATGTTGACTTTTTAGCTATCGGTATCGGCAACTCACACGGCTTTTACAAAGCAGAGCCAAAGTTACAATATGACGTCTTAGAGGCTGTCAAAGCGAAAACCGGTGATGTGCCATCGGTGCTTCACGGCACATCAGGTATCCCTGACGAAGATGTTGCAAGAGCTGTTGCTATGGGCATTGCTAAGGTTAACTATGCCACTGAACTTCGCGCTGTTTTCACAAATGCTATCAAATCCTACATCTCCGAAGATGAAAAAGTCGTAGATCCGAAAAAATACAACTCCGCAGCTAAACAAGCAGTCAAAGAACTTGTGAAACAAAAAATTCAAGTGCTTGGTTCTGATGGGAAGGCTGAGGAGTGATGGTGCGCAGTAATCTAAGTGATTTCAGTATATCTAAATAAAAAACAAGATAAGCAATACCTCATATATTACATCTCAATATAAAAAAATAACCGCTTACTTATGCTATAATAAAGCTATGAAATTTAAAGCAATTGTATTTGATATGGACGGTGTTTTGGTAGATTCAGAACGTTTTCACTCTAAGGTTTTGGATAACTTTTTCGTTGAAAGTGGTATTGATGCCAGCCATTTAACACCAAAAGATTTTGTCGGCAGTGTTTTGAAAGACATGTGGCCCAAAGTATTACGTGATGAGTTTACAGAGGCGCGTGCAGCGCAAGTGCACCAAGATTTCTTAGATTACGATGCACAATTTCCGATTCCTTATAAGGAGCTACTTTTACCTGGTGTTACGGACGCCTTGAAGACCTTTTCAGAAAAGGGGTATAAAATGGCCGTAGCTTCAAGTTCTCGTCGTCATGAGATTGCTGAAGTCTTGGATACGCATGATTTACGACAGTATTTTGAGTTTTTCTTGTCAGGACAGGACGAGTTTGAGCAGTCTAAACCTAATCCAGCTATTTATCTGGCTGCTATGGAAAAGCTTGGTGTAGAACCTTCAGAAACCCTGATTATTGAAGATTCGCATTATGGTATTATGGCTGGTAAGGCGGCTGGAGCCACTGTTTGGGCGGTTAAGGATAACTATTTCGGTATTAATCAAGAGCAAGCAGACCGTTTTATTGAGACGCTTACGGATGCCAAAAATTTGTTGGCAGAATCAGAATAAAGGAAAGAACTTCTGCTTTTAGGAGTTCTTTTTTCTCTAGATAAAGATTCAATATTATAGTTCAGACTTTGTTATAATAGAAGAAAACATCCCAATTAAAAGGAGAAATCAATGAGAATCAGTAACTTAAAAGAAAAAATAGCGCGAGAAAATTTAGATGGCTTAATCCTTACTGATATGAAAAATATCTACTATCTGACAGGTTTTTCGGGTACAGCTGGCACGATTTTCATGACAGCAGAGCATTCCTACTTTATGACGGATGACCGTTATATTGGAATTGCACGTCAAGTGATTACCGGTTTTGAAATCATCCAGACACGTGATGCCTTATCTGAAATTGCTGCCCTTGCTGAAGACCTTCAAACTATTGCTTTTGAAGATACAGTTGATTTTGCATTTTATCGTGTATTAGCGGAAAAATTAAAGAAGGCAAAGCTTGTTCCTACGACAAACTTTGTAGCTGAGTTGCGCCAAATCAAAGATGCGGATGAAATCGCCACAATTAAGAAAGCTTGTCAAATTGCGGATAAGGCATTTGAAGCTGTATTGAGATATATCGAGCCAGGCAGAACAGAAATAGAAGTCGCTAATTTTCTTGACTTCAAAATGCGAGAAATGGGTGCAAGTGGCATCTCTTTTGACACAATCGTTGCTTCAGGAAAACGCAGCAGTTTACCACATGGAGTAGCAACCCATAAAATGATTGAGTTTGGAGATCCTGTAACGATAGACTTCGGATGTTACTACAATCATTATGCGAGTGACATGACAAGAACAGTCTTTGTTGGTGAAGCAAGTCCGAAGATGCGTGAAATCTATCATACAGTACGCCAAGCAAATGAAACTCTAATTACAAAAGCAAAAGCGGGCATGTCTCTTGCTGACTTTGACAAAGTGCCACGTGATATCATTGAAGCGGCCTCATATGGGGAATACTTCACACATGGGATTGGTCATGGTTTAGGTTTAGATGTGCATGAAATTCCTTATTTTGGTGCTAAAGCAAAAGGCGAACTCAAGTCTAATATGGTTGTTACCGACGAACCAGGTATCTATATTCCTGACTTTGGTGGTGTACGGATAGAAGACGATTTACTTATTACTGAGGAGGGCTGTCAGGTACTGACCCAATCGCCGAAAGAACTTCTCATTCTTTAATTTAAACTCTTACATTAAGAGCTTCATATGCTTTAAAGTTTCTCTGAAAGAAATAAACAGACATTTGAAAAAAGGGTAAATTTGTGCTAAAATGAATTGTTAAAAGCTGCCTCTTTGGGCGGTAAATAGAATATTCACTAGGAGATATATATAATTATGGTAGCAGCAAAAGACCTCAAAGCCGGAATGACATTTTTGAACGGAGACAAACTCCTCCGTGTTATGGAAGCAAGTCACCACAAACCAGGTAAAGGTAACACAATCATGCGTATGAAATTGCGTGATGTGCGTTCAGGCTCTACATTTGACGACACATACCGTCCAGAAGACAAATTTGAACAAGCTGTGATTGATACAGTAGCTGCACAATATCTTTACCAAATGGATGATACAGCTTTCTTCATGAACAACGAAACATATGATCAATATGAAATTCCTGTTGAACAAGTTAAAGAAGAATTGCTTTATGTCCTTGAAAATACAGATGTAAAAATCCAATTTTACGGTACAGAAGTAATCGGACTTCAATTGCCAACTACTGTTGTCCTTGAAGTCGCTGAAACTCAACCTTCTATCAAAGGTGCAACAGTAACAGGGTCAGGTAAACCAGCAACAATGGAAACTGGCTTGGTTGTCAATGTCCCTGACTTTGTCGAAGCAGGAACAAAACTTGAAATCAATACACAAACAGGTGAATACCTTAAACGTGCATAAGCCGTTTTGGCTAGCGCTCACACAAGTTGAGGTGTTATAAAAGCCCTGCTCCACGGAGAAACAAAAGAAAAGATAGAGGAGAGAAATATGGCAGATACAACTGTTCATACTGAAGAACTTGGTGAAATTGTTATTGCACCAGAAGTTCTTGAAGTAATTATCGGTATCACAACTGCAAAAATCGATGGTGTTTATGCATTGCGTAACAAGCACTTTTCAGATAGCCTCGGCAAAAAATCAGAAGGCCGTGGCGTTTATATCGAAAGTAAAAACGACAAAGTTGTTGTCAATATCTATGTTTACTTGGCTTTCGGTATCAACGTACCACAAGTAGCCATGAACATTCAAAAAGAAGTGAAAGAAGCAGTTGAACAAGCAACAGAAATCGTAATTGATGATGTGAACATCCACGTGGTGGGTATCGTTCCTGAAAAATTACCAAAACCAAGCTTTGACGATTTGTTTGATGAGGGTTTCTTTGATGCCTAACAAGCTAACGCAACATAGCATTCGTCAGCGCACTGTGCAAACACTTTTTGAATACGAAATCAGAAAAGCAATGTCAGAAACAGTTTTGACAGAGTTTAAAAATAATGTTGAAAAGATTAATCGTGAGTTGGCAAAACCTATTCGTTTTGATGTTGCCTATAAAGATGAACGTATCACAGTACGTGATTTTCCACGCTTTTTCACAAAACCATTAAAAGAAATTGATAAGATTTATGAAATTTTAGATATTCCAAACCGTGAAAAAACTGCTGTCTACAAAGCTTTGAGTTTTATTCGTGATTTTGGTGGTTATACAAAACGTATGACGGATCAAGAAGCTATTGATTTGTACAAAGATGTCTTTATGAATCTGAACTTGGTACGTCTTTTCAATATTGAGCTTGAAGAAGAAAATATTGCGGTTCGTGTTCGTGATTTCTTACGTGCAAGTTTCCGGTCAGAGACACCAGAGCAAAAATTAGAAGTTTTTAACCGCATTTTCTCTGACGTTCACGTAAGTGTTCGTGAGAAAATTACGGTTGAGCTCTTCAAACCTTTGACTGTTCAAAATGAAGTTGCCGAAATTTTGGCGATGACTGAGCCAAAATTTACTACGGCTTCTAAAGATATCTTAGTTCAAGCCAAAACTTTTGCCTTAAATTATGATAACGACACAGATGAACCCGTAGAAGCACCGGCTTATTTTACAGAATTGGTCGATGGCATCTTAGAGAAACAAAATGTTCTTGATGCTGCCTTATCTGAGCATTTGGCAAAAGGCTGGACTTTCTCGCGCTTAACAACAGTGGAGCAAGCCTTGCTTCGTTTAGGTGCTTATGAGATTCTCTTTACTGAAACGCCAGATTTGGTTGCAATCAATGAATCTATCGAACTTGCTAAAGATTTCAGTGATGAAAAATCAAGTAAATTTATTAATGGTATGTTGACTAATCTAATCAAAAAATAAAAATAAAAGACACAGAAAATTTACGTTTCTGTGTCTTTTATTGATATTTAAAATTAATATTAGCAAATTTTATAGTAAAATACTATAATGAAGGTATATGAGAGTACAATAAAGTAAAAACAGTTTTAATAGAGTAGAGAGGTTAAATTTTTTTATTGTGAATTTTCAGAATTTTATAATTTATAACGTTGTGAAATTTTTGTAAAAAAGCCATGTAGAGTATCGAGGTTAAATGAGAAAAATTTTATTTTTAATTCTTTTAAATAAAAATTTTAGTAAAGGTTTTTGCATGGAAAGTTTTAAAGAAACTATGATAAATCAGGGGTTAATGTGTTTTTTAATGTAAGAATAGCAGTAAAATGAGTTTTACATTAAAAACATTTGACTTTTATATTTTAATCATATAAAATTACATTAAGTTAATTAAAAATTTCTAATGATGCATATAAAGTGGAGGTCTATTATGGGAATAGAAATGCTTGGTCTAATACTTGCCGGTGGGCAAGGCACGCGTCTTGGTAAGCTGACGAAGGATGTCGCAAAGCCAGCTGTACCGTTTGGCGGACGTTACCGAATTATCGATTTTGCCTTATCTAACTGTGTCAATTCAAATGTTAAAAATGTAGGAGTAATTACCCAATACGAACCTTTGGTACTTAATGAGCATATCGGAAACGGGGCACCTTGGGGGTTAAATGGTGTAAATAGTGATGTAACAATTCTACAACCTTATTCCTCAACAGAAGGAAGCAAGTACTTTGAAGGGACCGCACATGCTATTTATCAAAATATGGCTTACATTGACAAAAAAGACCCAGAATACATCTTAGTACTATCAGGAGATCACATTTATAAGATGGATTATGAAGCAATGCTAACGAGCCACAAGGAAAATGAAGCAAGCTTGACGGTTTCAGTCATGGAAGTACCTATGGAAGAGGCCAGTCGTTTCGGTATTATGAATACAGACGATAATGACCGTATTATTGAATTTGAAGAAAAGCCAGCAGAACCAAAATCCAATCTTGCATCGATGGGGATTTATATCTTCAACTGGAAGCGACTCCGTGATGTTTTGGTGACAGGTTATGCTAAAGGCGTGGATATGGAAGATTTTGGTAGCAATGTCATCCCTGCCTATATTGACTCTGGTGAAAATGTCTTTGCTTACCGTTTTAAAGGCTATTGGAAAGATGTGGGAACGATTGATAGTCTGCATGAATCCAGTATGGAATTCCTCAATCTTGGAAATGAACTAGATATAAAGGATAAGGAATGGCGAATTTATTCTCGCAATGACAACTCAGCACCACAATATCTAACGAGAAATGCCAATGTAAAAGCTGCCTTGATTGGAGATGGTTGTTACGTGGACGGAGAAGT
This sequence comes from Lactococcus formosensis, assembly GCF_037892375.1. Taxonomy (NCBI): domain Bacteria; kingdom Bacillati; phylum Bacillota; class Bacilli; order Lactobacillales; family Streptococcaceae; genus Lactococcus; species Lactococcus formosensis. The sequence goes on from NZ_CP141721.1 coordinate 1,252,287, forward strand.
GACCGATACGATCTTATCCCAGAATGTCCATGTTCAAGAGGGAAGTAAAATCGAAAAAAGTTTTGTCATGTCTGGCGCATATATCGGAAAAAATGTCACCATCCAATATGCCATTCTTGGAGAAAAAGCTAAAATTGGGGACAATGTAGAAATAATCGGAAAACCAGGTGATATTGCTGTTATTGGCCACGGAGAAGTAAGAGGGGAAGAAAATGAAGACTGAAAATAAAATTTGTGCAATCTTGTCGAATGTCACACGTAATGAAGAACTCTCTCCTCTTACTGATCAACGTCCGATTGCGACATTACCCTTTGAATGTAAATATCGCCTGATTGATTTTCCTTTATCTTCTTTAGCCAATGCTCAGGTCAGCTCCATCTTTATGACGGCAAACCAAGGAGAGACACAGTCTATCTTCGATCATATGGGCGCAGGAAGCGAGTGGGGGCTTGATAGTTTTAAAAATCGCTATTTTATCTATATCCAGCAAGATTTTCAGCGCCTTAAAGAGCAAGGACAGCCTTATTTTAATCAGCAGATTAATTTTTTGCGGAAAGCGAAAGCAGCTTATACGGTTTTGCTGGACAGTAAATTTATCTGTAATGTTGACTTAGCAGCAGTTTTAAAAATTCACAAAGCTTCTGAAAAGCCAATTACTGCGGTCTATAAAAAAGTTTCACCAGATGTAGCAGAAGCTTCGGATACCATTATTCGCTTTGACAAAGATAATAAAGCCTCAAGCAGCTTCCTCTCTCAGCTTACGGATGTTCAAGAGAAAGAAGCGCTCAGTTTAAATATGTTTATTGTTGATACAGAATGGCTGATTGCTTTTTTGCAAAGAATGCAAGAAGAGGGGGAGTATGCTTCTAGTTCACGCCTATTACGTAAATATTTAGTGGAATTTGATATTAATACTTACGAATACACAGGTTGCATGAGCAATATCAAGAGCATCAAGTCTTACTACGATGCCAATATGCTGATGCTTGAACCAAGTAATTTTACTGCTTTGCTCTATGGGAATCATCCTGTACGGACGAAAATGAACAATGAAGTTCCAACTTACTTTTCACGGGAGAGTAATGTCACAAACAGTCAACTGAGTTCAGGATGTGTTATCGAAGGCAAGGTATCAGATTCTTTAATCTCACGTCGTTCAAAAATTGAAAAAAATGCCTCAGTCGAAAAGGCGATGATCTTTACCGATAGTGAAATTAGAAGTGGGGCAAAAGTGGCCTATGCGATTGTTGACAAGCATGTAATTATTGAAAGTGGTGTGAAAGTTGAAGGTACATCAGAGCATCCTGTGGTTATTCCGAAATATACAGTGGTGAGGGAAGACGTTATTCAAAAATAGTCTTCTTTAGGGGCAAGAGAAGTCAAAAATCATAGGATGAATAAGGAGAAAGCATGAAAGTATTATTTGCATCAAGTGAGTGTGCGCCATTTTTTAAGACAGGTGGTTTAGGAGATGTCACAGGTGCTCTTCCTAAAGAACTTGCCAAGAATCCCGATATGCAGGTCGCGGTCATCTTGCCTTACTACAAATACGGTATCGCTGAGCACTATAAAGCTCACATGAAAGATGAATTTTGGGACTATGTTAATGTCGGATGGCGTCACGAATATGTCGGCGTAAAGCGTTTAGTTCAGGATAATGTCACTTATTATTTCCTAGATAATGAAAATTATTTTGGTCGTGATGAAATTTATGGTTATGGTGATGATGGAGAGCGATGGGCCTTTTTCTGTCTTGCTATTGCGCAGCTGATGGAACGGTTAGCTTTTGTTCCCGATATTCTTCATGTCAATGATTGTCATACAGCTATGCTGCCTTTCCTCCTGAAGGAAAAATATCAGTGGATCAATGCTTATCGCGATATAAAAACGGTATTGACTATCCACAATATTGAGTTCCAGGGGATTATGCAAGGTTCAGCTTTGTCAGAACTTTTTGGTATGGGAATGGAGCGTTATCATGAAGGCGTTGTACGTCATAATGATATGCTTAATAGCCTCAAAACAGGGATCCTCTATGCGGATCGTGTCAATACAGTTTCACCAACCTATGCTCAGGAAATTCAAACACCTGAGTTTGGCTGTGGTTTAGACCCGATTTTAAGATATGTCTCTGATAAACTTGTGGGTATTGTCAACGGAATTGACTATGACGTTTATAATCCAGCCACAGATAAATGGATTGAACATCATTTTTCAAGCTCTGACTTGGAGGGCAAAGCGAAAATGAAACAGGCCTTACAAGAACGTGTAGGTCTTCCTGTAGCTGCAGATAAGCCTTTGATAGGTATTGTCAGTCGCTTAACTACTCAAAAAGGTTTTAACCTCGTTTTAGAACGCATGGATGACATTTTGAGTCAAGATGTACAAGTTGTTCTATTAGGGACAGGCTATACGGATATTGAGCAAGGTTTCCGCCACTTTTCAGAAAAATATCCTGAAAAATGTGCGGCAATCATTAGCTTTGACTTGAAGCTCGCTCAGGAAATCTATGCAGCGAGTGATTTCTTCCTGATGCCCTCAGCGTTTGAACCTTGTGGCCTTTCGCAAATGATTGCCATGCGTTACGGTACTCTGCCCATAGTCCATGAAATTGGTGGGCTCAAAGATACAGTTCAACCTTATAATCCTTATACAACCGAAGGAACAGGGTTTGGCTTTGTGGATTTTACAGGTCAAGTTTTAGTGAATACCATTAATCAAGCTTTAAATCTATATGCGAGTGAACCAGATATTATTCATAAATTGAGAATTCGTGCGATGAAGCAAGACTTTTCATGGAAGACAAAAGCTGAGCAGTACATTCACCTTTATCAAGAGCTAATTTAAAGAAAGCTTGTTTGTCTCTCAGAAATCCTTTCCTCAAAGTAGGAATAGAAAACAAAAGCGGAGTAAGATATATTGAAGCTTTCAAAAACGCAATTTAAAAAAGACTTTGAAAAAAGGCTGACGTCCAAGTTTGCTACTGATGTAAGTAAGGCGGGGGTCACAGAAACCTTTGCAACCTTATCCTCTGTTGTGAAGCACTATTATACACAAATTTGGCAAGCTGATAATCAGTATAAAGATAAAGTGCAACAGAAGCAGACCTATTATTTTTCCATAGAATTTTTGCCTGGAAAAATGCTGAAAAGCAATCTTCTTAATCTTGGTATTTTAGCGACAGTTCGCGACGGTTTAGCAGATCTGGGCATTGATTTGGAAAAGGTCGCCCAAATAGAACCAGATATGGCTATTGGTAATGGTGGTTTGGGCCGTTTGGCAAGCTGTTTTATGGATTCGGCAGCTTCTACAGGTTTTCCAGTGAATGGTAATGGGATACGCTACCGTTATGGCCTCTTCAAACAAAAAATAATTGATGGTTACCAAGTTGAACTACCAGATTCATGGCTTAATAATGTGAATCCTTGGGAGGTAAGACGTGCAGATAAGGCCATCGAAGTTACTTTTGGTGGTCAAGCTTGGTTAGAAGAAGACGAGGCAGGCCATCTCACCCCACGTTATCGTAATCAAGAGCGTGTGTTAGCGGTACCTTATGATACGCCCATGGTTGGTTTTGAAAATACACGCGTAAATAATATGTGTCTGTGGCATTCTGAAGTGCCTCAAGATCTGGATGTGAAGTTCCAAAACATGGAATACATGAACCAAACTTCAATGCTTTCAGCTGAGCTATATCCTGATGATTCTAACTATGATGGCCGCCTGCTTCGCCTTAAACAGGAATATTTTTTTGTATCAGCTGGACTTCAAAGAATCATCCGACACTACAAGGCTAATAATGATGCCCCACTGATACAGATTGCAAACTATATTGCAGTGCACATCAATGATACGCACCCCGCACTTTGTGTGCCGGAGTTCATGCGTCTTCTCCTCGATGAGAATGGTCTGTCATGGACACAAGCTTGGGACATTACCGTTAAAGTGATGAGTTATACCAATCATACTATATTATCGGAAGCCTTAGAAAAGTGGCCTGAAGAGATGGTACAAATGCTCTTGCCGAGGATTTATCAGATTATCAAGGAAATTGACAACCGTCGTACAGAGGAATTGACGCCTCTTGTAGGTGCAGAAGTGGTACAAAAAACAAGTATTGTGAAAGATGGTCAGATTCATATGGCGAGCTTAGCAATCATTGGTTCGCACTCGACAAATGGGGTAGCCCAACTTCATTCGGATATTCTTAAAGATGTGGAGTTACATGACTTTTACCAATTATACCCAGAGCGTTTCAATAATAAAACCAATGGTATAGCAGATCGAAGATGGCTTCAAATCGCCAATGAAGGCTTGTCAAACCTGATTGATGAAAAGATTGGCAAAGCGTGGCGTCATGATTTGAAGGAACTCGAGGCGTTAAAGGCTTTTTATGAAGATGAAGCAACGCTGAAAGAACTTTTAGCGGTCAAGTTTCAAAACAAAAAAGCCTTAGCTCTCTTGATTAAGGAAAAAAATGGTATTGAAGTAAATCCTGATGCAATTTTTGATGTACAGGTCAAGCGGCTGCATGCTTATAAACGTCAACTTTTAAATTTACTTCACATCTTGAAACTCTATTTTGATATCAAAGATCAGCCGCACATAGAAATGGTTCCACGTGTCTTTATTTTTGGTGCTAAAGCTGCGCCTGGTTATCATTATGCTAAAAGCATTATCAAAGCCATCAATGAAATTGCTGATATGATTAATTCAGACCCAGTGGTTAAGGACCGAATCAAAGTGATCTTTATGGAAAACTATAATGTAAGTCTTGCTGAAAGTATCATTCCAGCAGCAGATGTAGGAGAACAAATCTCACTGGCTTCAAAAGAAGCCTCGGGCACTTCAAATATGAAATTTATGCTCAACGGTGCACTTACAATGGCGACCTTAGACGGGGCAAATATTGAGATTAAGGAAGCTTGTGGTGATGAAAATATCTTCATCTTTGGGCTAACCAAGGATAAAGTTTATGAGTACTACAAAAATGGCAATTACAATGCGCGTGATATTTACGAACAAAACCCTATTGTGCATCGTATCCTCAATGCCTTCGTTGATGGAACCATTCCTAATATTACAAATGAAGGCCCTGAAATATTTGACTCACTTACAGCCTTCAATGATGAATATTTCCTACTGCGCGATTTTAATGACTATGTCCGTGCCCAGAAAGATCTTGAAACACTCTATCGTAATCCCAAAGCTTGGGCACAAGCAAGTTTGATGAATATTGCAACTTCTGGAATTTTCTCGTCTGACCGTACGATACGACAATATGCCGAAGAGATTTGGTTTGTCAAAGAAAAAAATGAGTAAAAACATAAAATTGTGCCAGTAAAAAGGAAAGAAGTTACTCTTTCCTTTTTTACACATAGAGCATATGCAATTGAGAGGAGACTGACAATGTACTACTATAACTCTTGGGATGCAGACTTCAAACAACCTTTCGGGGCAATTCAAGTGGGACAAATCATGAAGGTCAATCTGAAAACCGACAAGGAAAATGTTACTATCAAGTTTATCATTCGACGTGACTTCGGTGCCCGCTCGGAGTTTGATATGCAAAAGTTAGAGGGAGGAATTTTTAGTGCTTCCGTCAAGTTCGATGTTGGACAAGGGCTTTACTACTATTATTTTGAAATCAGTGAACCAACGGATTGGGGCATTAAAAAGTTTTATTATGGCTGTAGCGGCCTTGGTGGTGAAGGTGTACTTTATATGAATGAAAATGATGTACGCCCCTATCAAGCAACGATTTTTTCCATGAGGGATGTCGCTCCAGCATGGTATCGGGAAGCCGTCTTTTATCAAATATTTCCAGATCGTTTTCATAATGGCAATCCAGATGGTAAAATCAATCATCCCAAACCTAATTCCTTCATTTATGCGACAAAAGAAGATACGCCGCTTTATGTCAAGGATGAAGCAGGTGACGTTGTACGGTGGGATTTCTTTGGTGGGAATATTCGTGGTATTATCGAAAAGATACCTTACCTGAAAGAACTGGGCATTACCGCACTTTATCTCAATCCTATTTTTTCAGCAACCAGTAATCATCGCTACGATACCAATGATTATCTGCAAATAGACAGCATGCTAGGCACAGAAGAAGATTTTCAAGAATTAGTGAACGTTCTTCACACAGAAAATATGCGTATCGTTTTGGATGGTGTTTTTTCCCATGTGGGTAAGGATTCGCGCTATTTTAATCTCTCGGGTCAATATGGAAGCGATGTAGGTGCAGCTAAAAATCCGGACAGTCGTTACATGGATTGGTTTAAATTTACAGAATATCCGATGAATTATAAATCATGGTGGGGGATTAAAGATCTTCCAGAAGTGGATAAAGACAATCCTTCATTTCGGGATTTTATCTATGGGGATACACATTCGGTCTTAGCCAAGTGGAATCAGTTTGGCATAGATGGCTGGCGTTTGGATGTGGCGGATGAACTTCCGGACAGTTTTATTCGTGGCATCCGCAAAAATTTATCCCGCTATCCAGAGACGATTCTTATCGGCGAAGTGTGGGAAGATGCCTCTAATAAGATTTCCTATGGTCAGCGGCGTAACTATATTTTGGGTAAGAGTTTACAAGCCGTGATGAATTATCCGTTTCGTGATTTGATCATTGCTTACCTTACAATGACGAAAACAGCTCAGGACCTTGCTTATCAAATGCTGGTTTTGAGTGAAAACTATCCTCATGATATTTTTTACAATAATTTTAACAACCTTGGCACACACGACACTGAACGTATCTTGACGATGGTTGGTGACGAAGCAAATGATCTTGCTGTGGGAATGCTCTTTAGCCTCCCAGGAGTACCTTGTATCTATTATGGTGATGAAGCAGGACTAACAGGTCGTAAAGACCCAAAAAATAGGAAATATTTCCCGTGGAATAATATCCATGAGCCGACTTATGGTTTGTATCGTCAGTGGATTGTCAAACGGCATTCAGAAAAGACGCTCACTCAGGGGAAATTTACTACATTTTTCCAAGGAAATATCCTGGGAATTCTGCGATACACGGACTACGAAGCTTTTATCTATGTTATTAATCCTACAGATGAAGCAGTCAAACTAACATTTGAAGACATTCATTTTCTACAAAAACTTTCTTTTGTTGAGCTATTGAGAGAGTGTCTTGATGAATTTATCCTTCCAGCAAAATCAGGACAGGATTTCAAGATTATTAGGATAAAAAATATGGTTTAAAAAGAAACACTGTCCTTAAAAAACAGTGTTTTTTTGTGTCAAGTTGAACACCAAAGAAGAAGCTGTATAATAAATGTATCAAAATTTAAAATTTATAAACAAATTTCTTTTCGATACGCTTTCATAGTGTTACAATGAATTGTAATTAATTTTTTGTTAGTCTCGAAAATTGTGTACTTTTACCTTTATTCGAGCAATAGGAGGCTTTATGTTGACAATTGAAACTCTCGCGCGTTTCCAGTTTGGCATGACCACAATCTTCCACTTTTTCTTTGTTCCCCTTTCGATAGGGTTAACATTGATGACCTTTATTATGGAAGCATTGTATGTTAAAACGGGCGATGAGAAATGGAAAACACGTACCAAATTCTTTGGTGCAATCATGCTATTATCTTTTGCCGTCGGAGTCGTGACTGGTATTATTCAGGAATTCCAATTTGGGATGAACTGGTCAGACTATTCACGATTTGTCGGTGATATCTTTGGAGCACCACTTGCTGTAGAAGCACTGCTTGCATTCTTTATGGAATCAACGTTCTTGGGTGTTTGGATGTTTGGTTGGGACCGTATAGGCAAAAAGTTGCACTTGGCGGCACTTGGCTTAGTTATGGTCGGCACTTGGCTTTCTTCACTTTGGATTTTGGCAGCGAACAGCTTCATGCAAAATCCAGTGGGCTATGAAGTTATTGATGGTCGTGCAACATTGACCAGTTTCTCAGCTTTATTGACAAACCCACAAACAACCTTAGAATTTACCCATGTTATTACAGGTTCGTTCTTGACAGGTGGATTTGCAGTTGCTGGTATTTCTGCATTCCAAATCCTCAAAAAACGTGAAGTTGATTTCTTCAAACCTGCATTGCGTTTAGGACTCTTGGTGGCCTTGATTGGTGCGATGGGGAACTTTGTAGCTGGTGACCAACAAATGTTGGAAGTTAAAAACACGCAACCGATGAAATTCTCAGCGACAGAGGGTGTTTATGAAACAACAGAGGACCCAGCAGCTTGGGACATGATTGCATTCTTTAACGAAGCTGATCACAAGTCCGTTTTCGGTGTGCGCATACCGTACGTGCTGTCAATCTTGACATACCACCGTCCTTCAGGTTCAGTTGAAGGGATGAATCAAATCAACAAGGAACTGGAAGCTAAATATGGAGATCATCTGAATTACTATCCACCAGTTACAGTCCTCTTCTATACATTCCGTATTATGGCTGGATTGAGCATGTACTTTATGCTGATTTCAGCTCTCGGCCTCTTCTGGACACGCCGTAAGAAACCTTGGATGTATGAAAAACCTGGAATGATGCGTCTTTACGGCTGGTCAATGTTCTTGCCATTCCTTGCTATCACTTCAGGTTGGTTGGTCACTGAGTTGGGCCGTTATCCATGGACTGTATATGGACTCTTTACAATCAAAGATTCTGTCTTACCAAACGTTTCAGTGGGAAGCTTGCTCTTCTCAAATATCGTTTATTTCCTTCTTTTCTGTGTTTTAGGTACTATCATGATTATCTTGACACGCCGTATTATGCGTGACAGTGCACATAAGGCAGAAACAGCTTATGTTGATTTAGATCCGTTCAGCAGCCATAATCTTGGTAAGGACAAGCATTCTAAATCAGAAGAAAAAGAAGAGGAGGCTTTGAAATGAGCGGATTACAATTATTTTGGTTTATCTTAATTGCAGTGCTCTTTGGGGGATTCTTCTTCCTCGAAGGCTTCGACTTTGGTGTAGGAATGAGCGTTTTGGCCTTGGCACGTAATAAACGTGAGGTCAACCAAGCAATTGCTACAATCGGTCCTTTCTGGGATATGAACGAAGTATGGCTCTTGACAGCCGGCGGTGCTATGTTTGCCAGCTTCCCTTATTGGTATGCTTCCCTTTTCTCTGGTTATTACAACATCTTGTTGTTAATTCTCGCCTGCTTGATTTTACGTGGGGTAACCTTTGAGTTCCGTTACCGTAGCGAATCAGAAAAAGTAGAGCGTGGCTGGGAAATTATTTTAGGAGTGACAAGCTTCTTTATTCCTTTCTTGTTCGGTCTGATGTTTACCAGCATGATTCAAGGTGTTCCAATGGATGCACGCGGTAATATCTATGCCAGCTTCACAACATACGTAAACCCACTTTCACTTGTTGGTGGTGTTGCAGTAGCTTTGATGAGCTTCTTGCACGGCTTGAACTACATTGCTTTGAAGACAGAAGGAAATATGCGCAAACGGGCGAATGACCTTGCAAACAAACTTTACTTTGTGCTTTATGCAGGGGAAGTTGTCTTTGCTCTCTTGATTGCTATGAAAACAGACTTTATTGAAAAACATGCAGCTTTAACAATTGGGTTGTTAGCTGTTATCGTTCTCTTGACTGTGTTTGCACATGTTTCGGTTGCTAAGAAACGTGAAATGTCAGCCTTCTTATCTTCTGGTTTGACTTTCCTTGCATTGGTTGCTTTACTTTTCCAAGGGTTGTTCCCACGTGTAATGATTGCTGAAAATCCAGCTTATAGCATCTTGATTAAGGATGCAAGCTCAACACACTATACCTTGACGACTATGTCCTACATCACAATAGCAATCTTGCCATTTGTGCTTGCTTATATGGCGTGGACTTACTACATTTTCAGAAAACGTATCAGTGAATAATTGATTCTAAAATTCCTTTTTTAAAGGAATTTTTTATTAGACAAAAGCGAATAAAAGCGTGAAATTATAAGCAGTTTCAAAGGCTTGATACTCATATTTTGTTATAATAAAAGTTATCATATGAATAAGAATAGGTAATAAAAAAATGATTGACAGAACTCTATTTACTCTTCCAGGAGTACGTAAGATTCTTCCCGCTCTTGGAGGGCTCGCCCTACTTCAAGCGCTTTGTATTTTAGGACAGGCTTTATTTCTGTCGCAAGCAATAACAGGCCTATGGCAAGGTCAAGAGATCATGCAGGTTTTGATCTACATTGTTGGCTTTTTTCTAAGCTTTTTTGGACGAGAAGTCGTAAACTTTTTACGTCAATATATGCTTGATAAGGTGTCTTACCATTTGGCAGCAGATATGCGTGGGCAGATTCTTGAAAAAGCTTTTAAACTTGGGCCGTCTGTCACACGTGAAATGGGAACAGGTAATCTGACATCGACAGTTATTTCCGGCATTGATGAGGTCGAAACTTATATCAAGTTGGTACTTTCTAAAGTCTTGAACATGATGATAATTCCAATTCTTTTGCTGATTGCGATTGCCTTTTTGGATCTACAGACAGCGATTGTGTTGGCGATTGCCTTTCCCTTTGCCATAATCTTCATGATTTTACTGGGTTATGCTGCACAAGGGCAGGCAGAAAGACAGTATAAGAGCTTCCAACTTTTATCCAATCACTTCTTAGATTCGCTCCGCGGGATTTCGACCTTAAAATATTTTGGCCTATCAAAAACATATGCCAATTCTATTTATCAAACGTCAGAACGTTTCCGTAAAGCAACAATGGCTACGTTACGTGTTGCGATTCTCTCAACTTTTGCACTGGATTTCTTTGCAACCTTGTCTGTTGCTACAGTAGCTTTGTTTTTAGGTCTTCGCTTGATGAACGGTGCAATTCTCTTGTTCCCAGCCTTGGCTGCTTTGATTTTGGCTCCAGAGTATTTCTTGCCTTTGCGTGACTTTGCCTCGGACTATCACGCAACGCTAAATGGTAAAAATGCTTATACCAGTGTTAACGAAGTGCTGAAAACAGAAGATCATTTGACAAATGTTCTTCCTGAGCCTATCCGTTGGACAGAAGAGTCACAGCTGAAACTTCATAATTTGAGCAAAGTTTTTGATACTGGACGTGGTGTTTCGGACATTAATCTAGAGTTGCAAGGCTTTACCAAGGTAGCCATCGTCGGTGAATCGGGTTCAGGTAAATCGACATTGCTAAGTATGCTGTCAGGGTTTCTTATGCCAAGTGCTGGAGAGATTCAGCTCAATGAATATCAGTTGACATCACTTAACGATGAAAACTTCCGCCAGTCTTTGCAATTTATCCCTCAAAATACTTATATCTTTGCAGGAACATTACGCGCTAACTTAGCCTTTTATCAGCCAGATGCTACAGATGAAGCAATCGCTCATGCAGCTGAACTTGCCGGTTTGAAAAACTTGCTAGAAGAAATCGGGCTGGATGCAAATATTGGTGCAGGAGGCCGTACCTTATCTGGTGGGCAAATGCAACGTGTGGCACTCACACGAGCATTCCTCTCGCAAGAAAGAAATATCCTTTTCCTTGACGAGCCAACGGCGCACCTAGATGTAGAAACGGAACTGGAGATAAAGGAAAACATTATGCCACTCTTTGAGGACAAGCTCGTCTTTTTGGCGACTTACCGCTTGCACTGGTTGCCTCAGATGGACTTAATTCTCGTCCTCAATGAAGGTAAGCTCGAAGCTGCAGGTTCACATAAAGAACTCTTAACGACTAATACATACTATCAAGAGCTCTTGCGTGAGATGAGAGGTTAAACAGCATGATTGTAAAAACAATGGAGAAAAAATGAAGAAGATTCTTTTCAATAATGATTGGATCACACCTTTCCTGCGTAAATATCGTTTCGGAATGATTCTTGCAATTATTTTAGGGACAATAACGATGTTTTGCGCTGGCCTGCTTATGTTTTCAGCGGGCTATGTGATTTCAAAATCAGCAACTAAACCCGAAAACATTTTGATTATCTATGTGCCTGTTCTGATGGTTCGTGTCTTTGGTATTTCACGGCCTGTGGTGCGTTATATTGAACGCTTAACATCCCACAACTGGATTTTACGTATTACCAGTAACCTTCGGCGCAAGCTTTACCTCAGATTGGAAAAATCAGCGATTGGTCTGTCTGAACGCTACAAGTTAGGTGACCTTCTCGGCTTGCTTAATGAAGATATTGCAAATATTCAGGACTTGTTCTTGAGGACTCTTTTCCCTTTGATGATTGTTGGCTCTTTATCTGTAGCTCTCATCATCGCTTCAGGCGTCTTCTCGATAACCTTAGCTCTTGTAGTTGCCTTTTTCTTAGGCCTGATGGTTATCGTGCTTCCTTACGTGTCACTCAAAGTATCGGCGAAATATGACCGTGATTTGAAAAACTATCGCAACCAACTCTTTTCTAACTTGACAGATGATGTTTTAGGCTTGCAAGACTGGGTTTTATCAGGGAGAAAGGAAGATTTCTTGCTTGATTATCAAACCTCAGAAAAAGCAGCACGTCAAATTCAGGAAAAACTGTTGAGCTATGTACGGAAACGTAACCTTGTGTTGCAGCTCATCTTTGCTTTACTTGTGGTCTATCTGATTGTTTGGTCAGGTTCAACCTTAAATGCGGGAGATGCACCGAACTACATTGCCGCTGTTTCTTTAGCTGCCTTTCCTTTGTTTGATGCCTTTGCACCTTTGTCTGACGCTGTTGTTGAGACACAACGGTATGGTGACTCTGTTCAGCGTCTCAATGATTTACCTGATGTTAAGGAAGAGGTGCGACAAGAAACGATTACGGAGACAGACTTACAAATTTCTAACTTAAGTTTTGCTTTTGATGACAAGCTTATCTTTGATGACTTAAATCTCCATATCAAAAAAGGAGAGCATGTCGCGATTTTAGGTCGCTCAGGAGTAGGTAAATCAACCTTAGCAAGCCTTATCCGTGGGGATCTTATTGCACAGCAAGGGACTTTGGATTTGTCTGGAATTGCACCAGCTTATGCCAATAATGTTGAAGAAAAGATTGGTGTCATTAACCAAAGCCCATATATTTTCAATGCCAGCATCCGTTCCAATCTTAGCTTGGCTCGGCTTGATGCCAGTGACGAAGAAATTTGGAATGCTTTAGAGCTTGTAGGCTTGAAAAAAATGGTAGCTTCCCTGCCTAATCAACTCAACGAGGTCGTGGATGAAGCAGGACTACGTTTCTCAGGGGGGGAACGTCAGCGTTTAGCCTTAGCACGTATTTTGCTGTCCGATGTTGATATGGTTATCTTGGATGAACCGACGGTTTCGCTAGATCCGATTACCGAAAACCAACTGTTGCGTCTCTTCTTTGAGCGCTTAAAAGACAAAACGATTATCTTTATCACTTACCATCTGTTGGGTGTACAACACATGGATCGTGTTATCTTTTTAGAAAAAGGTAAAATCAAGCTTGATGATCAACCGGGATACCTTCTTGAACACAATGAAGACTTCCGTAAGCTTTATCAAATGGACTTAGGAACTAACGACTATTAAGAGTCGTTAGTTTTTATATTGACAAAACGAAATAAAAGTATTAAAATGTATTTTGTTAGCTTATATATCAGCTAAACTAAATATCAAGGAGAATAACTGTGTCAGCAGAAACAAATAAATTATTACACCTCTTTTCAAAACTACTCCATAATCCTCAACTTCTCATGGCTTTGCATATGGAAAGAATGACAAGTCGACTCGGAGAAAAAAAATCACGTACAGGTGCACAAGGGCTTCTGGTTGAACTCTGGAAGGCTGATGGACTGACCAACGCTGAAATTGCCGAAATCTTGGATATCCGACCTTCAAGCGTAACAGCTCAAGTGAAGAGTTTAGAGCAACGTGGCCTAGTTAAACGTGTCACAGACGAAAATGATAAGCGAGTGAGCCGTGTTTTCCTGACGGAAGAAGGCAAGCAAGCTCAAGTTGAACGTAAAGAAAGTCAAGATGACTTATCAGAAGGCATTTTTGGTAATCTTACAGAAGAAGAACAAGTTCAACTGATTCACATTTTGGAAAAACTTGAAGAAGTTAATCCAGCTGATGAGGAATGTGATTTCCGCTTTGGTGGTGGCATGCGTCATGGAGGCTTTGATCCACGAATGATGCATCATATGGGCAGAGAAATGGAAGCAAAAATGAGGAAAGAAATGCGACGTCAGATGCGAGATGCGCATAATCCATGGAATTTTGGGCATAATCCACGCAGCAGAAACGATGACAATTGGGACGATTTTTAAAATAAGCTTAAATCAGTCTAAGGTCCTAAGTTCTTTGGTACAATTTAAGGTATAATAGAAACATCTTTATTATTAGAAAGAAGAAATTATGCCCGTATTAGAATTAAAAAACATTAGGAAATCATACTTTTTAGGTAAAGATGAATTTCCGGTGCTCAAGGGGATTGACCTTGAGTTTGAGCGTGGAGACTTTGTCAGCTTACTCGGTAAGTCCGGTGGTGGTAAATCAACCCTGATGAATATCATCGGTGGTTTGGACCGTGAATATGATGGTGATGTTATCATCGATGGTGTCGCGCAAAAGGCGAAGAAAGAAAAAGATATGGATGCCTATCGCCGTGATACGATCGGCTTTATCTTCCAATCTTTCAACTTAATCAACTACTTAAGTGTGCTTGACAATATCTTGATTAGCTTGAAAATGACAAGCCTATCAGAAAAAGAACGTGTCGAACGTGCAGTTGAGTTAACCAAACAAGTTGGCCTTTACGAGCACCGTAAGAAAAAACCCGCACAGTTGTCAGGCGGGCAAAAACAACGTGTAGCCATTGCGCGTGCTTTGGCCAGCGATCCTGAGATTATCCTTGCTGATGAGCCTACAGGAGCGCTTGATTCGCAAAATACGAAAGAAGTATTGGCCCTTCTCCGCCAAATCGCACAGTCTGGTAAGACAGTGATTGTCGTCACTCACTCTCAAGAAGTTGCGGACTATGGCACACGTACCATTCGTCTGGCAGACGGGCAGATTATCGGAGACGAGCGTGATAAGCCAGCTTATCCTGTGCCTGATGAAGCAAAGTCTTTCAAGACAAAGGCTCTTTCTTATGGTGATGTGGTTAAAACAGCCTTTAAGCATTTTACAAATACTTGGAAAATCAATCTTCTCATTGCTATTGGTACAGCTATTGGCTTGTTCTCTGTTATTTTCTTCCTTGGTCTAGGGACTGGGGCAACAAAATATATGAATGATCAGGTGACAAGTTTGGCAAACCCTAATATTATTTCCGTGGTTCAACGCGACCCCGCAAATAATCAGGGTAAAGATAATGATGAAGCCTTCTCAATTGCGCAGCAAACAATGCTTGGTATCTCTGATAAAAACATTAACAAGTTGAAGGACTTGGATAATGTTAAAACAGTGGATGCAGGGATTACAAAAGCAGGTGCTGTAACTCTTGATTATAAGGGACAAACAACAAGTAGCCAAGCGATTATGTCTTGGACACCGATGATTCAGTCTTCAACGTTACATGCTGGTTCAGAACCTAAAGGTAAACAAATCGTTATCTCTGAAGCAGACATGAAGAAGTTTGATCAAAAAGCATATGAAGCAAAAGACTGGAAAGCTGTGATTGGTAAAACAGTCAAAGTAAGCTTCCAAACTGTGGATAAAAACAATACTCCTGTGACTATCACAGAAGATATGGAAATCTCAGGCGTCTTGCAAGATATGCCAATGGTTGGTACTTTGACTTCAACAGAGGCATTGAAAGAAATGCTTACTGCAAATAATATCGATGCGATGCCAAACACAGCTTACGTTACTGTGACAGATACAGACAAAGTTAAAGATGTAACCAAAGCTATCAATGATATCAAAGACAATGACAAACTCGTATTTGCCTCAACAAATATCGGTAGTATGTTAGATACAATCACAGATATTACAGGGATTGTCTCAACTGTCTTGGCTGCCATTGCTGGTATTAGCTTGATTGTTTCAATCTTTATGATTGTGGTAACAACTTATATGTCCGTTGCCGAACGGACTAAAGAAATTGGTGTCCTTCGTGCCTTAGGTGGACGTCGTAAAGATGTTTCTCGTATGTTTACAGCCGAGAGCGTTATCCTTGGCTTGTCATCTGCAGTTATTGCGATTGCTCTTGCTTTTGCGGGACAAAGTATCATCAACAAAGCTTTGCATAGCTTAGTCGGTGGAAATATCGTTCAGATTACTTCTGGCCATATTATCTTTGCTGTAATTATCGCGCTGATCATCGCTTTACTTTCAAGTCTTGCACCTGCAGCACGTGCAGCACGCTTGAACACTATCGAAGCCTTGGCTGCTGATTAATATATAAGAAGAAGTTCTACGAAGAGGTAGGGCTTTTTTTGTTGCTCAATTATCCTCTGCGCATATCTTAGAAACAGAGGAGTTGTTGTCACAAGTGCTTACCCCTAATATTATTTTGAAAATCATAATAAAAACATTACAATAATATTATATAAATGTTATTGTTGTTACTTAAAGATAACGAAATACTTGACGGGGTAAAGCAGATGACTTATAATCAGCACAGCACAGCACAGCACAGCACAGCACAGCACAGCACAGCACCAGCGGTAGACATCCGCCTATTTTTACTTGCACCGAAACGCTCAGGACCCCTTGGAGCGTTTTTTGGCATTTACAATTATCAAACAATAGAATCAATAGAAATGAGGAAAACCTATGACACCAGATAAAAAACGGAAACTGCGGAATATCGCTATCCTATCTCTGCTCGGCTTAATCGGAGGCACCTTCGCCTTTACAGCTTTTAACCAACAAGCCATTAATGACCGCTTACGTGATAATGAAGTTGAAGTCGGGGGGCGCGTCCACGATTACTACAATCGTGATACAGAAAACAAGGATGTCTTTGTGGAAAACTACGGCCAAACACCCATTATGGCACGTATTCGTCTGTCCGAGTTTATGGAAATCCAAGAGCGTGGTCAAGAGAATTTCACACCTGTTGTAGAGGGGACAAGCCGTGAAAATACACAAGGGTGGAGCACTTATATTCCTTCTGCAAATAATCTCAATATACGTACAGGTGAAGGAGCGGACCGCCTGAATCAGTATTCGAACTTAACTTTTGGTTGGATACGTGGTGGACAGATTGCACCTTGGTATCTTCCAACCTTTAACCATGATGAAGAAGATCTCCGCACAGCTTCAGCTGGAGATGCCCGTGACTATCTTGAAGAAGGAGCCACACATCCGGGAGACGGTACAGATGCTTACTGGTCTGAAGGTGAAAGTCACGACAACAGCACGGGCACTTGGCCGGGTTCTATGGTTATACGCGAAACTGCACAAAACCTCCCACAAGATCACGAACCAATCACACTCCAAGCATGGGCTGGGCTTGAAGAAGAGGAGCAAAACGGTAATTTCTGGGTCATTGACCACGAAACAGGTTGGGCTTATTGGGCTAATGTCCTTAATGCAGGTCAGACAACCTCTTACTTGCTGGATGCAGCTGAAATGACTCCTACAGCGGATGCCATCAATGGGACATACTATTATGGTATCCATGTGGATAGCCAGCTTATCAGTCTAGATCAAGAGTTTGAGGATGAAAATAGTGCCTCAGGGGACTTGTCTGACCTCCTCACAAGCATCAGAACTGATGCGGATGGTAATCCTTTTCCAGATACAGATGCACCTGTAAGTGCCTTTAACTTTAGTCGTATGGAGTCTGGTCGTATCTTTACTATGGCAGGTAAGCAATACCGCTACCTCGATGATATGGGTGAGGGGAATCATATGATTATTCTTAACGACACTGCGGGCGAAGAAAGAGTAGGTATAGACTTTAACAATATAAGTTTAAATTGGTATGCGGCTCTTGATGAATCTGTTCAAGATATTGTTCAGCCCGTGGTAGTAAGAGAAACGAATGCGGCATCTTTTGTAACTTCAGAACTCGTTTTTGAAAGAAGAGAAGAAAAGAATTGGATTCCTAGTAATATAAATGATATTCCTGGTCTTGAATCTGATTTAACTAGAGTAGATTCAAGTGGTACCAAAAGAGCCTTTTTCCTTTCTTTAGCAGATATAGCACATTTGTCAGTTAATGGCACTTTCACTACCTTTGAGGATCGTATATCTCCTTCAGGGAATGACTGGTGGCTTCGCGGGACGAGTAGCCCTGGTGGACCTCCAAGCACATGGCGTGTAACAAGTAGGGGAGATATAATTCATAATAGTAATCATGGTGGTGCTGTTATGTTTGGACATTATCGTCCAGCTATAGTTGTAAATAATTAAATAAATAAAAAAAGGCACCGTTTGATGGTCGTGATGAAATAGAGTAGAGCACTGATTTTTGCTGGTGCTTTTTTGATGGAGAGATGAGGGAGGTACGGATAAAATTGGGCATAAATGCTACAGGAGATTTAACTCAAGGAGGTTATCTTTAAGAGTTTCAATAATACATGGCATATGTTTTGACCTCATCATCAATCCTAACTAAAATTAACAAGTGAAACCTCCCTAAGTACCCATAAATTTCTGCTATAATAAAGAAAAAAGAAGCAGGAGGTCTTTATGGCATATAAGGTTAATTTTAAAGAAGGACAGGTGGAAACGACAGGACTGGAAAGCTCAACTGTAGCAGAAAGCTTAGCGGGATTACGTGCCAATGAAGCCCGTTATTTCTGGAACAAATATAAATTCGAATACATCACTTTTCCTGCTGTGGAAAAGGAAAAAGAAGTCGCTTGGCTGAAAAAATTGTTGAAAGAGGAGCGTGATCTTGAGTTTGCATCTCCTATCTTGGAAGTAGCGATTTATGAAGATGAAGACATCTACTGGCCAGAGTTTTACTTTGAAGATGGCATGGTCATTAATGTCCTCTATGAGAAAACGGCTGAGGAAGGGAAGAAGCCTAAACGTGCGGTTGGCTTCAAACTTTCAGTCGGTATGGAAATACCACAAGAGCTGGATGGGAAATTCAAGTTTGCGCGTCAGCGTTCAAAACTTGCGGGTGAGATACGTGGGTCGTACTTTGTCTTGAAGCAAGACTGGGTTTAGCAGGAATTTCAGAATGCTGTTCTCTTTCTAACTGAAAATTGCGGCGCAAAAATACCGAGAAGCATATAATCTTTTCGGTTTTTATTATCTAAAATTACATGCAGTGCTTAAAAGCTACTTTTCATATTCATTTTATTAAAACCGAGTCATCAGAACATGATATAATCAAGATAATGAAAAGATTAAGGATGATAAAGTGAAAAAAATTATTTTGCTATATTCTGCTGTTTTCCTAATCATTGGTGGTAGTGCTTATTCATGGTACAAGTCCCAATATAAGGGAGATAATTATTATGTAAGGATTTATGATGCGTATAAACCTAGTGAAAAAGAAGTTTATAAAAAAGGTAAAAAAGTAATCCAGTATACTTACACAGTACAAGGGTTTGATGAAAAGGGAGACAGTCAAATATTAAAGTTCAGTACTTTTTATAAAATAAAACCATATTCTTATTTAGAAATTTTTTACAACGAAGAAAATGGAAGTGTCGATTGGGTAGGACGTGATAGAAGTGAAATCCCCAAGAATGCTTTAGAACAATTACAATAAAAACATTTCTCTTGCTGAGTAGCTCTTTTAAAAAATAGAGTGTGATGATGTGTGCTTAATACTTCTGATTTTATATGTCAGAACAATCATAAAATGTCTGTTTTATTTCAGGGGCAACAGGAGATGTTTCGGGGAGAAAGTGTCTACTTTCCGTCCCTGCCTTGGCAGTTTTTCTGTAATACCATTTTTCCAGCGTACAAACTTTAGATTAGTTTCTAAAGTTTTTTATTTTTTCTTCGAGTTGTTTCTTATGTTCTCTCATAAAAACGAGGTGTTCGTTTAATGTCTCATCACCTTGAACACACCACTGGATAAATTTTGCGATATCTTTGATTGTGATGAAAAAGTCTCTCGAAATCTTATTCGAGAGACTTTAGACTATATGTGTTTGCACTATAACGACAGCTGTTCTGTATTAAAACAAACTGTCGCACTAAAATATCATTGTTTCTTCCAAGACTACTTTTAATAATTAAGCAAAGCTTTCTGCACGTTCAAGCGATGCATCAATATTTTTACAAATGTTGTCTCGACCTATTTTTTCAATAAAACCAGCTTTTTCCATAACATGATAGGGTTGTTCATTGACATGAGAAAGGATTAATGTCATTTTCTTCTTTTTGCAAATTTCAAAAGTTTCTTCAAGAGCTTCAAGTCCTGAAATATCCATCGCAGGTACATTACGCATCCGTAGGATCAAGACCCTTTTTCCTTCCTCATGTGTAAAATTAAGAAATTCAGTTGTAGCACCAAAAAATAAAGAACCAAATATTTCATAGACAACGGTATGTTTGGGAACCTGTTTTAAATCAATATCTTCAGAAATTTCTTCGTTGTCTAGGTTGTCTTTATCTACCCATTGACGAACTGTAGCAACATCTGACATACGTTTCAAAAACAAGAAGGCTGCTAAAATCATTCCGAATTCAATGGCAACAACCAGATCAAAAAATACTGTTAAGAAAAGTGTAATTAATAAAACTGCAATGTCACTCTTTGGTGCTTTACGCAGCATGTAAATAAAGGTGCGCCAACCACTCATATTATAAGCAACTATAACCAAAATTGAGGCTAAACAACTCATAGGGATAAGTGAAGCATAAGGCATTAAGAATAAGAGAATTAAAAGTAAAGTTAATGCATGGACTATGCCAGCTATTGGTGTACGTCCTCCATTTTTTACATTAGCTGCTGTACGTGCAATAGCACCTGTAGCAGGAATACCGCCAAACAGCGCAGACATCATATTTCCCACTCCTTGCCCCACCAATTCAGCATTTGAGCGATGACGACTCCCAATCATACCATCTGAAACCACGCATGAAAGAAGTGATTCAATAGAGGCTAAAATCGCAATAGTAAAAGCAGGGGAAATCATTTGGCGAATTAAAGAAAAGGATAGGTTTGGCATTGTGAGTGTGGGTAATCCTGCCTTGATGGTATACAAATTACCAATCGTAGCCACTGATAAATGGCCGAAACTGACAATAGCTGTTGTCACTATAATAGCAACAAGTGAACCGGGTATTTTTTGAGACACATGTGGCCAAAAAATCTGAATAAGTAAAGCAAGCATCCCAATCATTAAAGTTGGCCACTGAATTGTATGGAAGTGCTGTACATAGCTTACCCATTTTTCAACAAATTCAGCTGGAACTGCTCCCATATCAAGTCCGAACAAATCTTTTAGCTGTCCTGAAAAAATTCCTATTGCAATACCCAGTGTAAATCCTACGGTAATTGTTTTAGGAATAAATTTAATCAAGTTTCCGAAGCGGAGAACCCCCATCAGAATCATCATAATACCTGCTAAAAAGGTTGCAATTGTTAACCCACTCATTCCATATTGAGCAATAATACCATAAATAATAACAACAAATGCAGCAGTCGGCCCTCCGATTTGAACGCGACTTCCTCCTAAAAATGAAATAAAAAAACCTGCAACAACAGCTGTATAAAGTCCCTGCTCTGGTTTCACTCCTGATGCAATTGCTAAAGCGATGGATAGCGGTAAAGCAATGATTGCGACGATAATACCAGCAATAAGATCTTTGACAAATTGCTCTCTTGAATAATCTTTAAGAACACTAAACAGTTTTGGTTTAATATATTTAAAAGTGTTCATTCTTTCCTCCTATTTCTATATACTTATGAAAAGTCAACTCTAACATTTTATCATACTCAAAATTAAAATACAGAGAATATTTAAATATTAGGATTCCAGCAATGTTTTGGACTCAAAGTATGACCTCTGCTTGACTAAGATGTTGAGGATTGTTGAAATTAGATAATATAGCTATTTTGTAGTTTTGATTAACTTGGTGCACTCAAGCTTAAATATATGATAGATGAATAAAAATTTTAAAACAAAGCTCTGTTAAGGGAAAAATATCTTAACAGAGTTTTATTTAGTATCTTTATCCTAGAAAAAAATACTAAATGTTACAAATCTCAATAATAGTGAATTTATTGAAACAGATTTCAGAGAAGGTTATTTACCGAGTGTTAAATTTAAAAGTGCAAACTTGGAAAATGCAGATTTACGTGATGCAATACTGAAAAATACTGATTTTACAAGTGCAAAACTAAAAGGAGCAAAGCTAAAAGGGGCAACCATTGACAATACTTTTTTTGAAGGTGCTGAAATTTCAGGAATTGACTTAACAGGGAAGGAGTTTGTAAATGCAGATTTCCCATATGTAAGGATTAATGATAATGTATGTTCTACCGATGAAAAAGATATAATACTAGAAGAACATCTTCAAACGCTATTTTAAAAATAGGAAAAGCTCAAAACTTAGAAGTTTTGAGTTTTTTTTGCTTATTTCCAATTTCTTATTTAGAAAAATCTTTGATTAACCCTGTAACTGATACAATTAGAATAATAACCAATAAAATTTTAATGATTAATTTTCCAAGACTCTCAAGGCCAGTAAAGAATGTAATAATGAGACCAATTATAGCCAAAGTTGTCATTGCAATTTGATATTTATTTGTTTTCATTGCCAACCAACTCCCCATACAATAGCATTGCTTCCAGCGATAGGAATAAATTGAGGAGAAGAATTAAACACAATTCCTCCAGGGATAAATTTACCTACAGATAATCCTAAAACACCTAATGCTGCTTGAGCAGCTCGAGCTGGAACATAAACACCAGCAATTACTAATCCAGCACTAGCTGCATATTGAGTCTGTGCTTTATTTATACCAATACGAAGTCCCCACCAATAAACATGTAAATAAGTAGAACCATTATGATATTTTCCCATAGTCGAAATTTGAGATTCTTTAGCTTCTTCTTTAGCCGTTTTTTCATCATTTGCTACAACTACAGAATCTCCAGTTTGAACAGTATTTTCCTTAGGAGTAGAAGCAATGATTTTTTTCAAAGATTCATTACTTTTGTCAACCATGTTATTTAGAGAAGAAATTTCATCTTCTGAAGCATTGTCGGGTATTTTTGATTTATTAATTTCAAATTGTCCAGTTTTATCATTTAAGCTTACTGCGTTATCAAAACGATTAACAAATTCATCATTCACTTTCCCATCTTCAACAGGTTTCACTGGAACACTTTTTTTATCGATAACAGTATCCAAAGCTACTAAATTTTGACTTTGTTGAGTAGTACTAACTTGGGGCTTATAATTGTTTTCTTGATGATTTTGAGCAGTAGTATATGCATAAGTACCACTGCTAAGAAGTAATAATGTTATACATGATAATGTAATTTTAAATTTTTTCTTTTCCATAAAATTTCCTCCTAGAAATCATTGTGATTAACTAAACAATTATATTTTAGCACAATTCTAATTATTCTGCTATTGTTAACTTTAGAAAATTCAAATTAATTAACATATGTTATTTAATGCGTCAATACTAACACCTCATAACTTTATAAGTTTTGAGGTTATTTCATTTTATGTATCTATTGGTATAATAAAAGCGTCCATCAGAGTATACTCCAATGTCTCGATTTCCAGTTTCTGCTATAATGGGATTTATAAAGGGTCAAATAAGTTGATCATTGAGTTCAGCCAAAGGAATGTGATGAATGTATGTCAGCTTGTCAGATCATCTAAAATAATTAAAGAATTAAGGGGGGAATTTTGAGTATGCATAGTATTAAAAGAACCATAAATATAGGAGAAAAGAGTTGAATAGAAGAACGTTTTTAATATTTTTATCCATTTGTCTTACAATGACTACAGTTGGATGGTTTATTTATCTTGCTTTAGTTTTGCATGATTATATTACATTTTGGGTTGGACTCGTTATAACTCTTATTTATAGTGGAATTACAAGTGTTAGATTATTAAATTTTAACCGTATTTCAAAATGGGAAGAGACACCTGAGGAAGTTCAAAAAAAATATGATGGTTTTACAACTCGACTTCTTCAAAGGGAAAACATAAACCTATTTATTCTCCTGAGCTTTTTCTTTAATCTTTGCGCAAGTCCTATTATGATAAGCTCGTCTATTTTTTTTGCTTGGTTGATCCTCACTCTCTTAATTACGATTTACTTGTTACGTGAGCTAGAACATACGACCTATATTGAGGAACAACTTTCTCAGTCAAAGAAAAATAAAATTATTGCGGTTCTCGTTTATTCTTTACTTATAATTTTCATTTTGATACGTTCACTGACAAATGGATTTTCTGTTCATGAACTGTCATCTCAACCTCTTGATTCAGCTTTTAGAAAAGTCTTCACTATCTTTCTTCTGGGTAGTCTTTGGTTATTTCTTGTGCACTTCACGTGGAAAGAATGGTCAAGTCAGCGTTTCTTTAGATATCTTCAATATTTTATTCTATCTTTCTCTCTTACTTTTTTTGTTGGACGTTTTGCAATTTACAATATCCAACATCATGCGGTTTACTATGCCAATCAAATGAAGCATGATAAATATAATGATCCCGTTTTAATCGCAATGATGGATTTTGCAAGAACAACAGACTTTCCAGATACAGTGACTTATAAGCAAACTGATAATAAAGATGTAGTAGAAATAAAGTCAAAAAACTTTAGTAACTATGCACTCTATCATAATGACGGTGCTTATCATTCGGTTTATGATTCTCAATATACTTTCCAAAGTGATGAATTATTTATGCAAATATCAGATAAGGGTTGTTTTGAAATTTATACAATGGCTCTCCTTAATAAACCTGGATATAAAATTTTAAATGAAGAGGAATGCTTACGTTCTATTCAAGATTGGGTAAAGAAAACAGAGCAAGAAACACTCAAAGAGCAGAACAATCCGTTTATAAATTTACAATATATTTATAATATGCTATACCAGAACAAATTTAAATAAAGTGGTTTCGTCCCTCTCAAAGTAAATTTTAAGTCTACTTATAATTTATTGTAAAGTGGAGAAATCTGGGAAACTTCGCAATAGAACCAATATTGATATAGATTTTTCTGGTTTAAATTTATTTTTAATATGACTCGAGTTTTAATATTAAATCAATGTATATTTTGCCATAAGAAAAGACCTTCCATTGATTTGAAAAGTCTATATCATAAGTGTACATCATACAATATTGAAAAGTCCTTATTTACCCATAATTTTATCAACTATTTTATTGATAAAGAAGTACTCAACAAGAATAAAAAGGGCTAGAAACACTGTATTCCAAACTTCAGATAAAAATGTCACATGTCTAAATACGATAACTGTAATTATAATAAACGTTATCATGAGTAATACTTTGATAGTAGATGATTTATTCATAATTGTCCTTTTAATTATTGTCTTCCAAAGTTAGTGACACGTCTCAGATATACATTATAGTCAAACCACCAATCGGATTTGGTATCCAAATGTCTATCAACTATCACGGTAGCAATAGCAACAGCTGCTCCTGCAGCAGGTCCACCAGCTAAAAATCCGAGATAAAAGCCTGCTCCTGCAACCCCACCGTGGAGAATATCATTTGTTAGTCCTTTATCTAGACCAACTCTTACACTATTCCAACGGATTGCAAGTATACCATTTTTCCCATAAGAACGGGCTAAGGAGTTTGTATTACCAAAAGACACATACTGTATGGCCATTTTAGTTGAAGGATCAATCGTTAAATTATTATCTAGAATATATTTATTTGTATCAGATACTACATTATTAATTTCGGATAAAGTAGTATTTGGTATTTTACCGTCGCTATCTTTCACAATAAATTTATTGTTATATACTTCAATAAATTTATCGAATTGACTTAAATCTTGAACAGAAGATGTTTGACTACTTTTCACTTCATCTGCAGATGTTTTTGTGACTGTTAAATTGGCAAGTCCTATGGTTGAAAATGCAACCGCAGCAACAGCAAGTGTAATTCCTTTTTTCTTTTCTATAAAATTTCCTCCTAGAAATCATTGTGATTGATTAAACAATAATATTGTAGCACAATTCAAATAATTCTGCTATTATTATCGTTAAAAATTCAAATTAATTAAAATGCAATATTTCATAATTTATACAAGCTATTAGAATGATAAACTTAGAGAGTTTTTTTTTCTCAAAGTAAATTTTAAGTCTACTTATAATTGGTTTTGAGAAGTGTAGAATTAACTATGGAGTCATGAGTAAGTTTTAAATGGAAACTAGTTATAACAAAAAGAGCTCATAACTAAGGGTTATAAGTAAAGGAGAAATTATGAAATTTGGATATGCTCGAGTGAGTACAACTGGTCAAAAATTAGAAAGTCAAATTGAAAATTTAAAAGCTGCAGGAGCAGAAAAAATTTTTCAAGAAAAATTTACTGGGACAACAACAGAACGACCTGAATTTCAAAAATTACTTAATCAGTTGAAAAAAGATGATATGCTTATTGTGACGAAACTATACCGATTTGCAAGAAACACTCGAGAAGCGTTAGAAATCATTCAGCATCTCTTTCAGAATGATATAAAAGTACATATCTTAAATATGGGAATTATTGATAACACCCCAACAGGACAGCTTATCTTTACGATATTTAGTGCCTTTGCTCAATTTGAACGAGATATGATTGTCAATCGTACGAGTGAAGGGAAAAAATATGTCAGGGATAATGATCCTTCATTTAAAGAAGGACGTTCTCAAAAATTTACTGAAGAACAAATTGATTTTGCTTTTGAACTGAAGAAACAGGGGATGACATATAAAATGATCGAGCGAAAAACTGGTATTAGTGTTGCTACTCAAAAAAGAAGGTTTAGTAAACTTTAATGTTATAACACTTGATACCAATACTTTAATATTTAGTTATTTTTCTAACCACTTTTTTACCTGGTCAATGGTATGTCAATTTAATTTTAATTCAATGAAGACAGGAAGAACGTACAACAGGGAATTAGAAATAATTTGTTATGCTAGATACAGATGGAAGAGGAAAATACAAAGGCTACTGTTCAAATTTACATAGTGAACAAATTTTATAATAATAGATTATGAGGAGGAGAATATGGAACAATTTAATAATTCAGATATAGCTGATGATGATGAACTGAGATCTATTTATATCTTTGAAAATATTATAAAGAGAAGTGCCAATACCAATAATACTTTGAATACCCATGAGAATATTCCTAAGCAAATAGTCCAATATTGGGATGAAAAAAATATTCCTAATGATGTTAAGCTAGTAATGGACAGTTGGTCGAAATCAGGTATAAGAAAAGTTGTGTATGATAAGTTTAGTGCAAAAGAATTTATTGATAAACATGGAGACAAGTGGCAGTCGACTGCATTTGATATGTGTATACATCCAGCGATGAGAGCTGATTTTTTTAGATTATGCTATTTGTATGATCGGGGAGGGATATATATTGATGCAGACGATAAATATAACAATCGTGAATTAGGTGCCTTATTTAATAATAATAAGTTAAAGCTTCATCCTCTTTGCTATAATAAAAATTCAGATAGCATGGTAAATGTAAGTGAATTTTTGTTTGATATCAAGCGTAAATCAGAGTATATTTATTACGTAAATAATGATCCTATTATTGCCCCCCCAAAGCACCCAGTAATTAGATTAGCCTTAGAGAGAGCAACAAATAATATAATAAATAAAAAAGCAAACTTAAAAGACATTCAATCGATTAGCGGCCCAGGAAATCTAAGTGCCAGTCTTGTTCAATATTCTATTCATTGCGTTAAAAATAAAATTTCATTTGATGCTGAATTATTAAAAAATTGGGATGAAATAGCTACGCCACAGTGGAATTTAGACTATAGAAAAGATCAAAGAAATTGGAGGAATTGGGAAGGAAATATTATCAATTAAGGAGGAGTAGAATGAACATTATTAATAGAGAAAAATTACTGAATAAGCTTAAATTTAGATTAAGTTATTTAGTTAGAAAATTAGAGATAAAACCACATACAAAATCTTTCTCCAAAATATCAAGTGAAAAAATTAATAGAATATATGTAATAAATTTAGACAGAAAACCTAAAAGATGGAATCAAATAAAAAAGGAATTAGGTCGCCTATATATCAATAATAAAGAAAATTTATTGAGTTTAACAAGAAGATTTTCAGCAATAGATGCTCGATATCTGGACAGTAAAAGTGTTGATAGCAATTTATTAAAACCGAGGTATTCTTTGGGTAATCAACTAAGAGTTGAGCCTAATGATAAGATAAAAAATGATTCTGAAAATAATTCCATAATGATTGATATGACAAGTCAAGAAATTGCTGTAACCTTATCCCATATAGAAATTTGGAAGCTAATAACGAAATCAGAAAAAAATTTTACTTTGGTATTAGAAGATGATGTATATTTCAAATATAATTTTTCAAATGAAGTTGATAGCATCTGGGATGAATTATATGACAAAAATAAAGATTTTGATATTTTATTTTTGTCATATGAACATGTTAAATCAGTAAAAAATGAAAAACGAAATCTGAATAGAAATAATGTTAAAGTAGATAGAGTATCTAAGGGAATTTGGCAAGCTTCAGGTTATGTTTTGTCAAAAAAAGGAGCTGAAAAACTTTTAAAACTATTACCAGTATATGGTCCAGTTGATTTATGGCTAAACTTAATGTTTGGTGAATTAGAAGCCTATATTTCTGAAAGACCTATCATTGTCCAAAGAATAGATGTTCCATCAACTAATTCTTATTCAATAATGCCTATTTTTTCTCGGCTTGGAGTTTACACTGGGAACGAGCAAACTCAATTTATCAAAACTAGGCTTAAACAACCTGTGTTTGTTTTTGGAGAAGAAAATTCTGGTCTTACCTCGATAGCTAATGCCTTGATGGTATTAGGGTATACTTGTTTTTATAATCAAGTTAACCTACCGAGCTTCGAAGAAGAGCGATTTTTTTCAAAAAAAGAAAAAAACTATTTTAATTCATATATAAACATTACTTCTCTAAAAGAATTAGGGATTGATAAAATAGCAAGTATGTATCCTGAAGCTAAATTTATTTTTACATATAATACAAAAAAATTTAATATTGACAATCCAGAAATCAGTCATCTTCATGTTCCTTCTGAATATCAAGATAAGTGGGAACTTTTATGTGATTTTTTGGATATGGAGTATCCTGCAATACCATTCCCTGAGACAATTGAGCAAAAAATAAATGATCTATCTTTCAATAATAAAGCAAAGTTTGATGTTAAAGGGTTAGAATTTGATGTTCTACCGTGGATTGTTTGCCCTAAAAATTACCTTAATTTACAAAGCAAAAACAAGGAAACTGTAATTTATAACAATTCGTCAATAATGGATAAAGCTACTAATTTTGATATTAAACAATGGAATTTTCGTAATGACACCTTCCCTAGTAATCTCGCGTTATTTAAACCAGAAAATGTAGCAGTTACTGAAAATAATATTGAACTACATTTTAAAAATGTGATTACTACTGTACGCCCCTATACTTCAGGTGCTTTAGTGACTAAAAATAAATACTTGTATGGTAAATTTAAAGTTGAACTTCGACCCTCAAATATTTCGGGTATAATTACTGGCGTTTTTTTGCATCGCAATAGTCCACATCAAGAAATAGATATAGAATTTTTAGGAAAAGATACAACAAAAATGCTAGTTAATGTTTTCTTTAATCCTGGAATAGAAGGATCAAAATTAGAATATGGATATCGGGGAACGCCTGTAGCTATCAATCTAGGATTTGATGCCAGTGAAAATTATCATTTGTATGAAATACATTGGGAGAAGGACAGTATAAAATGGCTAGTAGATGGAAATATTGTATATGAGCGTATTATGTACGTTCCCACGCCAATTCCATATCTACCTATGGAATTTAATATAAATCTCTGGCACTCTCAATCTGAAGAACTAGCAGGAAAGCTTGATTTTGGAGATATTACAATAAGTTCATCAATTAGAAGAATTGAAATTGAGTTTTAATAAATTATAAAGAAGAAATTAACTTTGAAAATCGTAAAAGCTTGTAACTTCCAAAACTTCGATGAACAGTAGCTCAAATAGGATTTGAGGTAGAAGATGGAAATATACCAATAGTAAATTTTATTGTGTATTAATTGATAACGATATAATTATTAACGAATAGTAGGTAAACATTGCAAACCACTTAGACCGAGAGATTGTCCAAAACTCTCGGATTTTTTATTCCCAAATAAAAAATCCTCACTAGTAAAAGGGGATTTGTGAAAATAGCGTTCAAACTAGCAGAGGTGTTCTCAGTGCTTGGCAGTATTCAATCTTCCTATTAATCAGTATTTTCTGAATTTAAATAAGTCCTCATTTCTGTTTTTATGTCATTTATGTTCTTTTCTATTTTAACTGCACTCAATAAAGGAACGAGCATATCTAAGTTAAGATTTGAGTGATAATGTGATTGTAAGTTTTTCATTGCGTTAGGGGCATAAGTGATAATTTCTTCGATTTTTTTATTTTTTGAGTTATTATTAAAATACAATAGTAATTGTTGAGAGTGCTGCTCAATAGATATTCTTAATACTTCTATTTCATCAGCTAATTGTTTTATCTCATTTTTTGCATTTTGAACATCAATTCTTGGATCATTACCTAAAATTGCATTTAAATTTGCTCCTTCTGCTTGAAGTGCCTGTAAAGATTCAAATGCAGCTTCTAATTTTCTTTTTTGTTCTACAAACTTATCTCTATTCTGTTTTACCCTGACAAGCTCAGTCAAATAATTACTAATTTCTAAACGAAAAGCTGTTTTTTGGGTAAAATTATTGTTCAATTTTACTATTTCTTTTTTTAATTTTTCATTATTTTGAGCGTTCTTTTTAGTGTTGCTACTGTTGAATATGATATTCAAAATAACTCCTATAACACTAGCTAAAGCTGCTATTATAGCAGCAATAATAGTTCCATTCAATGTAATTCTCCACTTCTGTAAGATTATTCTCTTTAAATTAGATTATATCAGAAAGAAGTTATGTAATCTATTATAGTAAGCAGTAGTTGATAAATTTTAAAATGGCGTTAATATTTTTCAGTAATATTTTGGTTTTTACGAAAGCTAAAATATATTTATTGTTACGAATTAATAAATACCTTATATAAAAGATATTGAGGGAAATTTTAGGAAATTAAAAACATACATATAATAACTAATAATATATGTATGTTTTTGGGATTCGAAGTACTCAAGTAAATTTCTTTATTTGAATTTTTTATCTCTCTTCTTTTTTAGTTTCATTAATTCCTGCTTGTCCTGACTTTCTATCCTTAATTGTTCTTCTCGTTTTTGATTTTTTCTCTCATTGTTTACATATATCTTTAATTCTTTAAAGGATTTAATATGAAGTTCTAGACAGACGAGAAAAAGGAATTGTAAGATTATTAAAACGGCCCAAAAGAAGAAAATAGAGGATGATCTAACATAATCCGAAAAATGAGTATTTAAATAAAGGATTAAATAGAAGATATTATATTTAAAATTTGGATGATTGAAGATAAGAGGCATAATAACCATAAAAAACACTGTCCCTAAAAAGAAGGGAAGTAAAAATGAGCTCAATGGAATCTTAGAGTTCCCATCAAAACTGTTTTTTGAATAGAAGGAGCAGTAAATGTTAATAGCGCTAATTAATAGTGCATTGATTGTTAAAAATATTGGGATTTTTATACTTTGCACACCATCTTTCCATTTGTTTTTTTATGTTAATAATCGTGTATATAGATCTAAGTAGTTATATTCTCTCTTTCTTTCGTCATCTGAAGAAAAAAGTCAAACTCTTATACATGTTAACGGAACTATTTTTAATCTGAGAGATTAGAGGGGGAATTTCGTAATATCTAATGAAAACAAGTTAAGTTAAGTTAAGTTAAGTTTATTTTAAGTTAATTAAATTGTAAAATCAACTTATAACTGTATACGATCTTTACAAACAAATAAATAAGTTTTTTCCATAAAACAATAGTAGTTTAGTCAAAAGTTATTGATACTCCACTTCAAAAAAATTTATTCATAAAGAAGATGTAAATTATATTTAAACTCAGTACTTGGGAAGACATTGCACTATCAGAAGAAGTTGTATCTAGCAGATGATGTTTTATTCCATATTATTGTGCTAAAATGACAAAAGAGCTATTATCGTAGGAGTAGCAGAGTGATGTGCGAAATTTGTCCTGCAATTTTTCAAGGGTGTTACATTGTATATAGAGGGGAAGGTGCAGTATTTTTAAATTAACAAAACAAATAATTCTAGTCGTTTGTATCCTTTTCGTATTATATGATTTAGTTCAGGGGAGATACAGTGCTCTACCCGGAATAATAATAGCAATCATTATAGTTCCTGAAGGGTATCTCGCATATAAAAACAGAGAAAATAAAAAGAAATAAAAAAGCTCACTAACTGGTGTCATAGTCAGTCAGTAAGCTTTTTTGTATTTTTATCAACTCCTATAAATCTTTAACAATAATGTAATTAATTTCCAAAGGTCCGTGAAGCCCGACTACAAGCTGCATTTCAATATCCCCAGAGTTTGATGGTCCAGAAATAAAATGCAGCGTTGAACCCGGCTTTTTATTCTCATCCAGCAAAGTTGCAGCTTGTGTAGAGCGCGGAACCATACGGCTGAGGGGAATCACAGAAATATAATGAGTAGGTAAAAAGTGCAAAGAACGCCCTTGACCAGCTTCTGATTCCACCACAATTGTGGCTGATTCAGCGAGGAAAAATTTAGGAACGGCTACAACAACATTCGAATTTTGAGCAGCATTAATATTTTCTTCACGTTTTTCTTTACCAATTTTCCATTTGACCAGTTGGTCCGAAATAATATTAACCCCTAGCTTTTCCAGCTCATCTGTTGAAGGAACTATGACCTGCCCACCACCAGATTTTTCAATTAAACCTTGAATTATTTCATTCATTTGTGACGACGTTGTTTGCACTAGGTTCGCTGAAACGCGACGCGCTTGTTCCTTGGCAAGTTCGAGTAATTCGTCAGTGCTTAAATCTGCCAAATGTGTTTGGGGAAGGTCTGAAATGAGATTATATGGTTCAAATGGCAGTTCTACACCACCACGTTTTTTTAACAATGTGTCTAAAAATTGAGTTCGATTTTCAATAGTTCCTGTCATTTTTATTTACCTGCCTTATGTTTTTTATACCAGTGACGAAACTGTTCTTTGTGTGGAGGAGCTATAGGTAAGTCGCGAACATCCGTCCAACCTTTGGCTAGAGCAGGTGCTTTGCTAACTGCACCGTACTTAAACAAAGAACCCCCAACGCTTACTTCCTTATTTTTGGGTAACATATTGAGACCAGTATGGGCCATCTTCATTGCCATTCCAAACATTGCGGGACTACTTGTGCCTTTTCCAATCGCATTCATTTCAAAATTGACAAAAGAACCGTCGTGATGCATTGACAAATCGTCTTCCATGACTTTACGATGTTCAATTAAAAGTTCATGCAAAGGGATTTTTACGGGACAGGTTTCTGTACAAGCTCCGCATAAGGTAGAAGCATATGGTAAATCTCCATATTGTTCATAACCTCCTAGAACAGGAGAGAGAACGGAGCCGATCGGACCAGGGTAAATAGAGCCGTAAGCATGACCTCCAATTTGACGATAGACAGGGCAAACATTTAAGCAAGCGCCGCAGCGGATACACTGTAGGACAGCTTCAAAAGCAGTTCCAATCGCATTTGAACGGCCGTTATCAATAATCACAACATGAAAATCCTCCGGCCCATCAGATTCGTCCTCGGCTTTTTGACCAGCGAAAGTGACATAAGTTGTTAACTTTTGCCCAACAGCTGAGCGCGCAAGCATATTGTCCAAAATTTCAGCTTCTTTAATAGAGGGAACGATACGTTCCATTCCCATTAACACAATCTGTGTTTTAGGAATAGAAATCGTTAAATCAGCATTCCCTTCATTGGTCGATAAATTAATGTCGCCAGTATTGGCGATGGCAAAGTTACACCCAGTGATGCCTACTTCCGACTTCAAGAAAAGTTTACGCATGGTATCACGCGCACATCGTGCAAGATTAACAGGGTCATTATCTCCCTTATATCCAAGTTTTTTAGCAAAAATTTCACGAATCTGGTCACGATTTTTATGTAAAGCTGGAAAAACAATATGCGAAGGCTCATCCCAGTCAGCAACTTGTAATATAAATTCGGCCAAGTCCGTCTCCAAAATTTCCATATCATCGCCGAGTGAGACAAGCATAGGATCAATGTCTACTTCAGTGGATACCATTGATTTTGATTTGACAATCTTTTTAGCATTTTTTTCAAGAATAATACGTTTCACATACTCATTAGCTTCCTTAGCATCAGCCGCAAAGAAGACATGTCCGCCACGAGCGGCTACATTATCCGAAAATTCAGTTAAATAGTGTGGCAAATATTTTAAAGTATGTTGACGGATTGATTCAGCAATATCACGCCATTCTTGCCAATTTCCTAGTTCATCACGTGCAGATTCTCGTTTGTCCCATTGAGCATCTTGTGCTTGTGCAACCGCAGCTTTTGCAAACTGATCTTTTTTACTTTCTTCTAAACGTTCAGCGAAAGTTTTTGTACTTGTTGAAAGGCCCATTTTCTCCTCCTTTTTATTTTATAAATGCTGGATTTTTGATTGCATCTATTCTTTCTAAATCAACATTTGTGTTTAAAATTTCAGCAATATGCATGACTTTAACCTTTTTGCCATCACGATTCAATTTTCCACCGATATTCATTAAACAACCTAAATCAGCAGAAATTAAGATTTCGGCACCCGTTGATAAGATATCCCTTGTTTTTTCAGCAACCATCATTTCAGAGATTTCAGGAGATTTAACGGAGAACGTTCCACCAAAACCGCAACAATTTTCTAAATGAGGCAGCGGAAGAAGCTCAAGTCCCTTGACCTTATCTAATAGGATAAAAGGAGCTTCTCGTTCACCTAAAATGCGGGTCATGTGACAAGAACGATGGTAAGTTGCCTTCTCGCCATTAAATGTGGCACCAAGATCTTCAAGTCCTAATACTCGATAAAGAAATTGAGTGAATTCATAGGATTTATTTGCTAAATCAATTGCTTTTTGTTTATAAGGATCACCTTCATCGAACATATGTGGATACTCAGTGAACATCCCTGAACAAGAGCCGGCTATACCAACCACATAATCAGAAGGTTCAAAAGTATCAATCTGGTTTTTGATGGTAGGCATGGATTCCTTAGCTAATCCTGAGTTATAAGTAGGTTGTCCACAACAAATCTGTTGTTCAGGTAGGTCTGTTTCAATTCCCAAACGTTCGAGGACTTCAACCATTGCAATTCCAACTTGTGGAAACATAAGGTCCATCACACAAGTGGAAAATATTGAAACTTTCATAAGCTCTCCTTAATATTTTTAAATCTTTATTAAAAATTCGACAATTTTTAGATATGTATGCTCTTTCATTATAAGCCGATTTTTTTATATTTTCAAAAAAAGGAGGTGTCAAAAGAGTTTGACAGCGTATTTTGTTTAAAAATCATTTACGTTTAAAATTCTTTTTGATGCAGCTCAAAGGGGCAAAAGTGGCCTATAGGAGATCAGCGAAACATAACTGTGCCAAAAGGATTTTAGAATGCTATAATAAGAATATGAACACTGAAATGAGAGAAAAACTAAGAGTAGCCTCGCTCTTAGCGATGAACGCTGGATTTATGGATGCTTTTTCCTTTTTCCATTTTGATGGGCGCTTCATCGGAATGCAAACGGGGAACATGATACAGGCAGCGGTTTATTTAGCCAAAGGAGATTTTGTACGTGTAGCAGATTTTATCATTCCTGTTCTCTTCTTTTCTTGTGGGGTGATTTTTAAAAACATTTATTCTTATTACTTAAGAAAGAAGAACAAACCAGATACGATTTATCTGCTTTTGTTACAGTGGACAGGCGTGACCGTATTTACCTTACTCTATGCTACGGTTTTAAAATTACCCGTTTCCATTTTTGTTGGCTTTTTATCATTCTTCATGGCCATTCAGCACGATACTTTCAGTAAAACAAGAGGACTTCCCTACGGAAGTATCATGATGACCGGAAATTTGAAATCAACCATGGTCAACTTAACGAATTACGCACTGACACACGAACAACGCTACCTACAAAATTTTCGCGTCTTTGCTAGTCTGGTCGGTGCCTTCTTCCTAGGGACTATTTTAGGTACTTATAGTGCCGATATCTTTGGCAACTGGACTTTGCTTGTATCCAGCACATTTTTAATTATCGTTTACTTTATGTTAAGGTTTGAAAGAGAGGAGACAATATGAAATTAACAGCACTTGGTGTATGGGGCGGTTATCCCACACGTGATGCAGGCACAACTTCTTATTTATTACAAAGTGAAGAGGGATTTAATCTTTTATTGGATGCTGGATCACGTGCCGTGACGGAACTTGAGCATGAGCTTTCACCCAATGATTTGGATGCAATCATCTTGAGCCACTACCATGAAGACCACATAGCAGACTTGGGCGCTTTACGTCAATATCGTCAGCTACAAACAGTGAAACCAGAGATGTTGCCTATTTATGGTCATCAGGAAAATGAATACGAATTTTCAAAATTATCTTTGGAAAATGTCAGTGAGGGAATTGCTTATGATGTCGAAAAGGGCACATCTGTCGGCCCCTTTGATATTCAGTTCTTAAAAACAGTGCATCCTGTTATTTGCTACGCGATGCGTATTGTTGAGAGAGCGACAGGACAGGTCTTAGTTTATACGGGAGATACGGGTTATTTTGCAGAACTTGTTGATTTTTCTAAAGATGCGGATATCTTGCTGGCTGACGTTTATTTCTTCAAGGATAAGGCCAAAATGCCGAATCACTTGTCCAGTGTAGAAGCTGGGGAAATAGCAGCACAAGCCAATGTGAAAAAACTAATCCTCACACATTTGCCACAAGTTGGTGACTTGCAAGTATTACGTGAAGAAGCGCAAGAAGCAGCAGGAAATATACCTGTTGACTTGGCTCAACCCCATATGAAATGGACGGTGTGATGGAGTTTAGTCAGCAAGAAAAAGAATATTTCATGCAGCAAGCACTGCTTGAAGCCCAAAAGGCAGCAGAAAATGAAGAAGTGCCCATCGGCGTGGTTATTGTACACGAAGGTAAAATAATTGGACGCGGCTTTAACCGCCGAGAGCTTGATGGCCGTGCTACCCACCATGCAGAAATTTGTGCGATTGAAGCTGCGAACGAAGCTGTAGGGAACTGGCGTTTATTAGACTGTGCTCTGTTTGTTACTATTGAACCTTGTGTCATGTGTGCTGGAGCCATTGGTTTAGCTCGTATTCCACAAGTATACTTTGGGGCAACAAATCCCAAGTTCGGAGCAGCTGTAAGTTTGTATCAAATCTTGGAAGATAAACGGCTCAATCATCGTGTAACTGTTGAAAGTGGCATTTTAGAAGCTGAGTGCGCCGATATCATGAAAGATTTTTTCCAACATCGGAGAAAGAGAAATAAAGAAAAAAAAGAGCAGGTGTAACTGTTCTTTTTTAGAGGAAATTTCTGTAAGTTTTTGTTACCATAGACAAAGGATAAAATAGAAAAACGAGGACAACTCATGGACGCCGAAAAAACTCCCAAGCAGCGCTACAAAGAAGAAACAGCACCCTATCGCGCGTGGCTCAATAGTATCAGTATTCCTATTGGATTGATTGTACTTTTTATCGCTGTCTTCCTTGGATTTACGATCAATGCAGCAGGAGTAATTCTTGTTATCTTCGCGATTGTCACCCATGTTGGTTATGCAAGGATACACGCACCTAAAATCTGCCATGTAGCACCCATTCTTTATTATGTTTACAATGTATTGTCTATTTTTTATGTGATGACGCTCATTGCGCAACCCCAAGGTAGTATGCTTGTAGCTATTCTTTCTCTGATAAATTTTGTCCTACTGATTTTGGTGATTGTCTTTTACTTTATCGGAGCAAATGCTATCAAGAAACAATTTCCAACCATGAAAGAAGATTATGAACGTGCCATGGAAGTTTATAAAGAGCGGAAATCATCAGGAAAATGATAAAATTCTTTTGATAAAGTCAAAGCTTGTCAAAACAAGAAGAAGTATGTTATAATAAATTTCGGAGCAATAAGTTTCTTACGAAGCGTGTCAGGACCTGACGGTAGCAGCACTAAGTATGGAGCTTATGTGCTCTTTTTTTTTTGTTGTCAAAAATAATTTATTTTAACTTCATACCGTAGTAAAACGTTATTAAAAAGCTTTTTCATTTGTCTTCGTATTAAACATAGCATGTGCTATACTTAATGTGCAAAAAACTAGTAATGATTATAAAAAGTATAGTTATATCTGGCTATGCTTTTTTAAGTCCATCTTCCAGTTATTCCGAAAGTGAAACTAAAAAAACCACCCCTTGTAAGGATGGTTTGACTTGAAAAAGTCGAATAAGAAATATAAATTATATGCCTATTAACGAAAATCACTCCACAACAATTTGTTTAGCACTTCCCGCACTGCCCGAAAAGTCAATGCTTAGAGTGTGCGTGGCTTCATCAAAGCTTACGCCGTCACTCATCGAAAGGATATACTTGAAATCTTTTGGCAATTGGATGTGGGCAATTTCATTGGTTTGGGTGGGGTTTGCGATTGTGTATGTGGTTTGGGTTTGCTTGTTTTGTTTTAACAAGGAAATTGGTTTATCTGTGGTGATGTCTGCTATGCTTCCTCCTGTGGCAGCCCAGAAATTAATTCCTAAATAGCCAGCGGTTTCCATTTGCACAGCTTGGATACTTTCGGTGTTTGCAAGAATTTTAAGAGTATTATCTTGGGTATAATTTTTAAGCTTTTCTTGCGTTGCTTCAGGAAGAATAATATAAGCATAGTTTGCATTTTGAGGATGTTGTCCGTGGTTTATCATGAATTTGCGATATTCGCCACTATAGGTTTTGTCACTTGGAAAGGCGCTATTGATTGCGGCGTAAGTTCCTGTTCTTTTTTCACTTTGCACAGTGACGTCTGATGAAGTTGGGAAGTAATAACCAATCGAAGCATTTTGATGGTCAGACCGCAAGAGGAGC
The DNA here is from genome assembly GCF_037892375.1 of Lactococcus formosensis. NCBI lineage: Bacteria > Bacillati > Bacillota > Bacilli > Lactobacillales > Streptococcaceae > Lactococcus > Lactococcus formosensis. The sequence goes on from NZ_CP141721.1 coordinate 1,291,392, forward strand.
CAATCTTTTTTACTTTCTTCAGAAGCATCAGTGATATTTCCCTTATTTGAAATCACTTGATAGTGATATGCGTCATTAAGAAGACGATTGTCCACGACCGTTTCGATGGAAGCAGTTGTATCACCGCTAATTCCCGCACCTAAGGCAATGGTCTGGTCTTCAAGAACAAACCATGATTTTTTAGCTCGAAGATTCATGGGAAGGACGGTACCGTTGTTTTTGGTGCCTTGCTTATTAAGTGCCATCCCCATCACGGCTTGATTTTCTGCAGCTGCTCCACCGACCCATGTTTCGGGAGAAGTTACGGTAGTAAAGGATGAATTTTCATCTTGAAGCGCTACAGTATCTACGGTTGTCCCAGGCAAACGATAAGGATCAACCGTTGGCCAATAGCTGTTACCAAATTGGACACCGTCGTTATTATAGAGATAAAACATGCCATCTGCTGTATGCCAACCACGTTTATTTTCTCCGTTTCCTGCTTCAAAAGAAGAGGTGCGGTTGGAGTATAGGCTCAGGCTTGTCATGTAATTTGGATTACTTTGAACAAAACGATCCATTGAGGCAAAGACCTTTGTTCCCGTAAAGGGAAGCATATCTCCAGTGATTGCAGTATTTGCCATTAAAGAAAGTGTCAGCTGCAAGTCATTATAATCCCTCGTGTTATTGAGATAATAATCAGGATTGGTTTGCATCCAGTATTTTACTGCTTCTTGCAGCTTCTTTTGACTTTCTTCGGGTGCTAAGTTAGCAACGATAAGCAAATTATACATCGTGGTTGAACCGTAGCCGACCTGTGTATCTTTCGGAGCGCGTGAGATTGATCGTCCATTGACACCTGGAAGCATCGTTCCTTGATAGATGAGAGGGATAAATGATTGTTCAACAGTAGAGACAAAGTTTGAGACAGTTTGACTGTCCATTTCAAAGCTTGAATATTTGGTGGTAGCGAGGATTTGTCCGACACCTTTCACAAGAACATTGCCGTAAGAACCGGTATAAGGGATGTTATTGTGCTGAATAAAAGAGCCATCAGGATAAAAGCCGTCTCCCTTGGTAACTGTTTGAAAAACTTCTTTGATACTGTTTGAGGCCAGCTCAATCTTACTTTCATCTTCTTGTAAAATCCCTAAGCCAAGCACAGATAAGGCCAAGTCTGTTCGATTTGCTCCTGTGGTCGAAAAGTTTGGAATGAAAGCCAGATCAACAAATACATCCTGTGCTTTAGTATAGAGTTGCTGATAAGGATTTGGAACATAGGACTGGATTGCTTTGGTATATTCCTGTATTTTATCTGATGGTAGCTTATCACCAAGAATTATTAAGCTGCCAATAAATTTTTGAGGAATCCCAACCTGCCAATCCCACCAATTGCCATAGTATTTCTGACCATCGTATCCCTTTTGACTAACCATAAAATCAAGACCAGACTGAATATCAGCGAGCAGTTCGGGATTAAGATAGTAATCTGTTCCCTTAGTGCCATAAGCCTGTGAGAGAAGGTAGAGATTAGAGAATTGAGTCGTCAGATTTGCAGAAGGAGTATCGCCAGCTTTCAAACGCCACAACTCTTTTCGATCAGGGCTACGATTCATACTTTGGTAAAGAGTTTGAGCATTCTTAGACAAAGTATTCACATATTTGACGAGTGGAGCATTGTTAGAATCATAATTTTCAGTGATTAGTTGTTGCTTCCACTTGTCACGTAAGCTTATAAATTGCTGCGTATCTAAAACTTCAGGGTTACTGTTCACTTCGCCGGCTTTCAGTGATAAGAGCGACAGCTGACTCAGATTACCAAAAAGCCGTAAACCTGTGGCACCGGTCCAGTCCCCATTGATGGTTGATCCATCGCTGTAAGTAACATGGGGATTATCATAGATTATCTTGCCGTTAAGGTAAGCTTTAACACTCGTGCCCTGATAACGTAGAAGTAGCTTATAGGTCTGTCCGATCTCAAGACTTTGACTATGGATATCTGTTATCCATTTGCCTCCTGGCTGACCAAGCTGCCAGTTTCCGTTACTCATATAAGCAAAGGACTGATAATTTTTGGTGTTTCCTGCGCCGGCACGAAAGACAAGTCCAAAATTTGTTTGTCCCTTGTATACAAAAGTTATTTGCACATCACCAGAACTACGGTTTCCTGCATCTGTATTAAGCGAAATACTTTCATAACCTGTACTTAGCTTTTGATTAGCTATATTCAGCTGTCCTTGAGAGATTTTTCTATCGGCTTGGCCAACCAAATCCTCCCAAGTCCCAAGCTGATTGCTGAAATCAGAAGTATAGCTCTCTGCCGTAGCCCGTTGACTGAATGTGAAACTTACCGAAATGCTCACAAGTAAGAAAGCAATAAAATAAAATAGTTTTTTTGTCATTTCATATTCTCCGTGTATTTATATTCCCAATGCTCTTTTTAAAGGACACTAAAAGAGACTTAGAACAGTTAATCTAAATCTTTCAAACGTTTACTCCTAGATTCTCCTTTACTCTATGATAAGTAGAATAATTTAACATGTTATATTATCTAAGAGTAAGTATATAGTATGTTAAGCAGATTGTCAACAAACCAGGATAACGCTTACTTTGGCGTTCCTGAGGGATAAAAAAATTACAAGCAATAAAAAGATCGGCTGTGACTTTTTCTTGGACTATTAAAAATTTCTTGCTATTTTGTCAAGTAAAAGTTATAATATAACATGTTAATATATTAAGAGAGGTTGAGTTATGAATATGAATAAGAAAAAATTAATTCAGCTCGGTCAAAATATCGACCAAGCTTGGCTGGACAATCAAATAAAGAAAATAATTGTAAAAATTGAAAGAAACATGGAGCGTTTTGGTGATGATTTTCCTTCGGCTTGTGCCACAGATGGGAAATATCGTATCAAGGGGAATGACGACTGGACCAATGGATTTTGGACAGGAATGATAGCTTTGGCTTATGAATATACAGGGAAGGAAAAGTTCTTACATCGTGTCGAAGCCAATATGGAAAGTTTCCAAAAGAGATTAGACGATCATTTTGTGTTAGATCATCATGATATAGGGTTTCTATATAGTCTATCAGCGGGGGCGGCTTATAAGTTAACTGGAAATGAAACTTATAAATCGACTTTACTCCAAGCTGCGGATGTCTTGCTTCACCGTTTTCAAGAAAAAGGTAATTTTATTCAAGCTTGGGGCAAGTATGGCGATCCTAAAGAATATCGTGTCATTATTGATTCATTCATCAATCTTCCCTTGCTCTTTGCAGCAACAGAATATTCTGGCAAAGCAATTTACAAAGAAGTAGCACTGAAGCATTATGCGACTTTGCTCAAAACAGTTTTCCGTGACAATGCAAGTACTTATCATACTTATTATTTTGATCTCGAAACAGGGCAGCCAGCGTATGGAGCTACACATCAAGGACATAGTGATACGTCAACTTGGGCGCGTGGGCAGGCATGGGCTATTTTAGGAATTCCGCTTAATGAAAGTTATATTCATTCCGCTATTTTTCCTGAGGTATACCCTTCTGTGGTAGAAGTTTTCTTGAACCATTTACCTAAAGACCTTATTCCGTATTGGGATTTTGATTATACAGATGCAGAGCCATCTGCTAAAGACAGTTCAGCAGCAGCCATTGCAGCGTGTGGATTCTTAGAAGCTGCACAGCAAAAAGCTTATCCAGAAGCAGAAGGTATTGCAAAGGGGCTCATTTATCAGCTGGGGGAACTTTACACAGAGGCCGCAGATGGGAATGAAGGTTTGTTGCAACATGGGGTATATGCTTTTGCAGAAGGCAAAGGTATTGATGAACCTAACCTCTGGGGCGATTATTTCTATTTTGAAGCGCTCATGCGCTTAGCAAATGATAAATGGAACCGATACTGGTAAGGAGAAGTAGTGAAAACATTTCAAATAAAAGAAGAATTTATGCTGGATAATAAGCCAGTTAAAATAATAAGTGGTGCTATTCATTACTTTAGAATTCCCCGAAGTCAGTGGGAAGACAGCCTTTATAATCTGAAAGCACTTGGTGCAAATACTGTAGAAACTTATATTCCGTGGAATATTCATGAACCTGAAGAAGGAGTATTTGATTTTGAAGGTATGAAAGATATTCGTGCTTTCGTTAAGTTGGCTGAAAGTTTAGGACTCATGGTTATTTTACGGCCTTCTGTTTATATCTGTGCCGAATGGGAGTTTGGCGGACTGCCAGCTTGGTTGCTGAAAGAATCAGAAATACGTCTTCGTTCCACAGACTCACGCTTTATGACCAAGGTGGAAAACTATTTTAAGGTACTACTTCCATATCTTTCACCATTACAAATCACTGCAGGTGGTCCTGTTATCATGATGCAAGTTGAAAACGAATATGGTTCTTATGGGATGGAGAAGGATTACCTTCGCCAAACGATGGCACTTATGAAAAAATATGGAATCAATGTACCCTTGTTTACTTCAGATGGTGCTTGGCAGGCAGCGCTTGATGCGGGTTCTTTGATCGAAGATGATGTTTTGGTTACAGGAAACTTCGGAAGCCGTTCGAAAGAAAACGCAGCAGTGCTCGCAGGATTTATGAAAGAACATGGCAAAAAATGGCCACTTATGTGTATGGAATATTGGGATGGTTGGTTCAATCGTTGGGGAGAACCGATTATTAAGCGTGATCCGCAAGACTTAGCAGATGAAGTTAAAGCCATGTTGGAGCTGGGTTCGCTTAATCTTTATATGTTCCACGGTGGGACCAATTTTGGCTTTTATAATGGTTGCTCTGCGCGTGACACGGGAAATCTACCGCAAATTACTAGCTATGATTACGATGCCTTGCTCACAGAGGCAGGGAAACCTACTGCCAAATATTATGCTGTTCAAAAAGCGATCAAAGAAGTGTGTCCAGATGTTTGGCAAGCGCAGCCTCGTGTCAAGGAGATTGCAAATCTTGGTTCTTTTAAAGTTTCAGAGAGTGTGTCTTTATTTAAGACTAAAGATAACATGATGAAGGCTTTAACAAGTTCTTATCCTCTCACTTTAGAAGCAGCAGGTACAGGCTATGGTTATATGCTTTATTCTACTGTCTTAAAAAATTATGGTAAAGAGACTAAACTTAAGATTGTTGAAGCGAGCGACCGTCTCCAAATTTATCTTGATGGTCAACATAAACACACACAATACCAAGAAGAAATTGGGCAAGAAATATTGTTGGATGTAGTGGAAAATCAGGAAGAGATTCAAGTGGACTGTTTAGTAGAGAATCTAGGTCGTGTCAATTATGGTTTTAAGTTTAATCATCCAAGTCAGCGAAAAGGTATACGTGGTGGTATGATGCATGACATACATTTTCACCAAGGTTATACACAATATCCTTTAGATTTCTCTGCGGAACAGTTAAGTGGAATTGACTTTGGTGCAGGTAAAAATCCAGCACAGCCTTCTTTTTATCGCTTTAATATGAGCTTGGAGAAGGTGGCAGATACTTTCATCGATTGCTCGAACTATGGCAAAGGTGTTATCATTGTGAATGGTAAGAATCTTGGTCGTTATTGGAACCAAGGGCCTGTGTACAGTTTGTATTGTCCGAAGGGCTTTCTCCATGAAGGAGAGAATGAAATTCTTGTCTTTGAAACAGAAGCTGTAGAAATTACCAGCTTAAACTTTTCAAGTCAACCAGTATTTGATACTCTAAAGTAAAAATAAAATAAAGTAAAAGTGGATGCTATTCGGCATCCACTTCTATTTTTGTTTTGAAGTATTTCCAATGTTTGTAGCTGACGATATATTCAGCAACACTCTTATCTACAAGATAGGTGTGTTTAACCTGCTTAACCACAGGTTCGCGGAAGCTTAAGTTGAGTGCGTTTAACAGCTCACTTTCATCTGGAAAAATAATTTCATTTGTTTCAACAGAGGACATGGAATAAAGATCGATACCAAAGTCTTTGTTCACTCGCTCATAGACACTCGAATAGTCTTCTAAATGATCTGACACAGGCTCCTTGACTAAAGTTTTTGGGAGGTGTGTAAAGTGTAAGAGAAAGGGGGTTCCATCAAAATAACGTACCCGAACGATCTTATAATAACTTTGGTCTGGAGTAAGTCCAAGCTCTTTTAGGATTGAAGGCTCATTTTCCTCTTTTATTGACAGAACTTTGACAGTTTCGTGATCTTGAGAATGTAATTCGATATCTGAGAATTTAACATTTTGGGAAATTTTCGATTTAGAAACGTAAGTCCCTTTTCCTTGGACACGGTAGAGGTAACCTGCACTTGTTAATTGGTTTAAGGCTTTCACCGCAGTGATAGAACTTACTTCATATTTTCGTTTAATATCGGCTTCTGAATAAAATTTATCCCCAGGGATAAATTTATGATTTTTGATTTCAGATAATAAGTCTTGTTTGATTTGTTCATACTTTGGAATCAATAGAAATACTCCTATCTATATAACTTATATTAGAATGATAACATGTTAAGTTGGAATATGCAAGCTGTATATACAAGGCTTTAGAGTGCGCTTTAGGGAGCTTTTTACAAAAAAATATGTAACCGTGTACATTTTCTCTTGACAAGCTACTTAATATGTTATATACTGATAATGCAAGAAGATAACATGTTAAATAAAAGAGCGCTTGCGTGATTGATAAGGAGTCAAATGAGAAACATAGTATTGATTAGCCATGGTTCGATGGCTGCCGGGGTGAAAGAAAGTCTCGAGATGATCATCGGACGGCAAGAACAGATGCATGTGGTATGTATGCCCGAGGATAGTGATAATATCCAATTTGAACAAGAGCTATTAGAAAAAATGCACACCTTAGAGGGTGAAACTTTAATTATTGCTGATTTACTTGGAGGAACACCTTGTAACGTGGCATTAAAGCATTTTACAGATAATGATGATGTTTCTATCATCGCTGGGATGAACCTCTCTCTTGTTTTAGAAGCAGCAGTGAGTGATACTGCGTCCGCTGATGATTTGGTTACTTCGAGCAGAACAACACTGGTTAATGCGAAAAACTTGCTGAATGAAGCAAAGGCACAAGAAGCAGTAACGCTTAATATGGCAGATTATTCTGAGTATCAAGGTAAAGCAAAGATTGTGAACACGCGTATTGATGAGCGCTTGATTCATGGACAAGTGGCTGGGATTTGGTCTTCAAGCTTAGGAACACAACGCATTATTGTTGCCAATGATGAGGCCGCTGCCGATGACTTGCAAAAATCATCTTTACGCATGGCTTGTCCGTCAGCAATGCGACTCTCAGTTATTCCAGTAGCCCAAGCAGCAGAAAATATCAATGCGGGGAAATATGGCTTACAACGAATTTTTCTTCTCTTTAAAAAACCTGCCGATGTTTTAAAATTTATTCAAGCAGGGGGAAAACTTGAAAGTCTTAATGTAGGGAATATGAGCTATAAAGAAGGTTCAAAAGAAGTCACAAAGAGCATCAAAGTCATGCCGGAAGAAGAAAATATCTTCCAAGAAATTGCTGCTGGTGGTGTTAAAATCACAGCCCAATTGGTTCCAAGTGAGCCTGCCATTGACTTTATGGAAAAACTTAACAAATAGGAGAACGATAAAATGCATTTAACAGTCCTACAAATCATTTTAATTACAATTTTTGCTTTTATTGCCATCAATGATTCATTGATTTCGAATTCGTTGACTCAGCCAGCTATTGCCGGTATGATTTCTGGTTTAATCATGGGGGATTTGAAAACTGGTTTAATGGTTGGTGGTACCCTCCAGCTTATGCGCTTAGGTATTGCAGCGTTTGGTGGAGCTTCTGTACCTGACTATTTCACAGGTGCCGTCCTTGGTACAGCCTTCGCTATTATTTCAGGGAAAGGCGCAGCTTATGGTATTGGTTTAGCTGTTCCTGTCTCACTTCTGATGCTCCAACTTGACGTTGTGGCACGTTTCTGTAATGTCTTCCTGCTTCACAGAGTTGATAAAGCTATTGATAAAGAACAATACGGCCGTATTCCACGTTTGGTTCTCTCTGGTTCATTTCTTTGGGGGCTATCTCGTGCTATTCCCATCTTACTCATGCTCATCGTTGGTGATGCTGCCGTAACAACCTTGACCAATGCAATGCCTGAATGGTTGATGACTGGTCTTCAAGTTGCTGGGGGCACATTGCCTGTTGTCGGTGTGGCGATACTCTTGCGTTATTTGCCAACGAAACAATATATTCCCTATCTTATGGTCGGTTTCTTCCTTGCAGCATATTTACAAGTTCCGATGATGGGGATTGCGATTGTCGGAGTAGTCGCAGCACTCTTGGTGTTCAAACGTGACAGCACAAAGCCTGCACCAGCTGAGGCAGGCACAACAAATGGCCAAAACTTTGAAGGAGGCTTTGACGGTGATGAATAACAATAAAGAAGTAATTACAAAAAAAGATTTAAATAAAATTAGCTGGCGTTATATCTTGGGAAGTCAGCTCAACTGGAACTATGAACGTATGATGAGTTCAGGTTATCTTTATGGCATCATGCCTGTTCTGAAAAAGCTTTACAAAGACGATAAAGAACTTAAAGATATGGCTAAAACGCATAACCAATTCTTCAATACCAATGCTATTTTTGGTAATTTGATTATGGGGATTGATGTAGCCATTGAAGAAAAAGAAGGTTATAAAGCGAAGGAAACTGTGGCGGCTTTGAAAACGGCCCTCATGGGATCACTTGCAGGTGTCGGAGATTCACTTTTCCATGTTATTTGGGGAACAATCTTTGGTTCTGTTGCAGGAACTTTAGCTCAGCAAGGTTCGACTGTCGGCTGTCTCCTCTGGATTGCTGCAAATATTGCCTTGCTCTTTGGTCGCGCTGCTTTACTTCCACTAGGGTATAAACAAGGGGTAAAATTAGTAACCACATTAAAAGATAAACTCTCTGCTTTTACTAATGCGGCAACTGTTCTGGGTGTGACTGTTATTGGCGCTTTAATACCAACGGTTATCAAGGTAGCTACGCCACTGGTTTACACAAATAACGGTGTTAAGTTAGAAATGCAAGCAACATTAGATGGAATCTTGCCAGCCTTAATCCCAGTTTTGCTCACATTGTTAACTTACTGGATGTTGGGCCAAAAGAAATTGAACTCTACACGTGTTATTTGGTTGGTTTTAATTTTCACGATTGTTCTCAGTGCACTTGGCATTCTAGGGTTACCTGTGCCACCAGCAAAATAAAACACAACACACATTGTATAAGGCATTCGTCTTGCACGGTGTGTGAAGAATTTTCGGATGACTTACCTCACTTACACAATTCCGAGTCATTGGAAAATTTTTCATAGACCGTATAAGAACAAAAGGTTCATATTGCATATGAACCTGCTTTTTAATAAGAAAAGGAATAAAAAATGACAGATAATATTTTAAAATTATTCAGCATGGAGGGAAAAATAGTCCTTATCACTGGAGGGGCACATGGGATTGGATATTCTCTTGGTATTGCTTATGCCCAAGCAGGTGCAAAGATTGTTTTTAATGCCAGACATCAAGCGGGAGTAGAAACGGGTTTAGCAGCTTATGAAAAAGAAGCCATTAAGGCTTATGGCTACGTCTGCGATGTCACAGATGAAACAGCAGTTGCGGCTATGATGCAGCAGATTGAAGCAGAAGTTGGAAGTGTAGATGTTCTGGTGAATAATGCGGGCATTATCGCACGACAATCGATGCTTGACATGACAGCGAGCGATTTCCGAAAGGTTGTAGATGTTGATCTCACAGGTCCTTTCATTATGTCGAAAGCCGTGCTTCCTGCGATGATTAAAAAAGGAGGCGGCAAGATTATCAATATTTGCTCCATGATGTCCGAGCTGGGCCGTGAAACTGTTTCGGCATATGCCGCAGCCAAGGGCGGTTTGAAAATGCTGACGAAGAATATCGCCTCTGAGTATGGTAAATATAATATTCAGTGTAATGGTATCGGCCCTGGATATATTGCTACCGAACAAACGAAACCACTGCGAGAACGACAAACAGATGGTTCTCGTCATCCTTTTGATGCCTTTATTATTGCGAAAACCCCGGCTGAACGTTGGGGGAAACCGGAGGATTTACAAGGTGCAGCTGTCTTCCTTGCTTCAGATGCTTCCAACTTTGTAAATGGGCATATCCTATATGTCGATGGCGGTATCCTTGCCTATATCGGCAAACAACCTGAATAAAGAAAACGGAGAAACAAAGAATGATAAAAATTGAACTGCTTAATAAGGACAAAGAAAATATCTCTGGTAAATTTGATCATGAGAAAGAGTACGCACCATTTATGGCTCAAGGAAACCAGCTTTGTACACTAGGAATCAAGGAATATGTGTATCAGATGGGAGATAAGATTCGTGTTACAGTAGATGAGGTTCCAGGTTATTATATGGTTCAGATGGATGAAACTCTTGCGCCATCACTCCTTTATTTTACTCAAGAAGAATGGTTATATGAAATCCCTTTAACAGAAAATCTGCGAAAGTCCTCTGTGGAGACGGCCTTCAAATCCGCACGCCATAGCTTGACCGTGCGCAAAGCCCATCCTTTTGAAATTTCAAACTATCAAAATCTTTCTTTTAATGCGCATGATCAAAAAGAAAACTCAGGCGTATATCCGCATGCTTCGGCCAATGTCGAAACACGTGATGAGTCGGTCTTTTTCGCGAAAAATGCCATAGATGGTAAATGCGCTAACCTATCACATGGTTCATATCCTTTTGCCTCATGGGGAATTAATCAGCAGGCTGATGCAGAATTAACCATTGATTTTGGCCGTCATGTTGAAGTGGATCAGCTGAACTTACTTTTCCGCTGTGATTTTCCACATGATAGTTATTGGCAAAGTGTCGAAGTTACATTTTCAAATGGTAATTGTATGAGATTTGACACAGAAAAGCAGGCAGAGTATCAAAACTTTAAATTTCCGACACAGCAGACCACTTTTATCAAACTGGGTCATTTAAACAAGGCACAAGATGATTCGCCCTTCCCAGCGCTGACCCAAATTGAAGTTTTTGGAAAAAACCAGCCTGTTCAATAAGACTATACCTATCCCTTGCAAAGTCATGGGATATTTTCATCAGAAAAGAGATAAAATGCGAGAAAAGAAATTAAAAGCTTTAAAATGGGATTCTTATGAAGAAATCACGCAGGGATTCAAACTTATGCTTAAACCGCTCAAAGTAAAAATGAATGGTTCTGGTCATATCGACTTGGGACACAATCACGGTGCTATCTATGATGAGGAGACAAGTCAGATGGAAACCTTTAGCCGTTTGGTCTGGGCGATTGGTCCTTATCTCAGTCAAAATGAAGATGTTTTTCTCACAGAAGAAATTCGTGCTTCCTTTATAGCGGGAACAGATCCTACAAGCAAGCATTATTTTGGCGCGCTCGCCAACTACGACCAAAAATTTGTCGAAATGGCAGCCTTAGCGACCTGTTTACTGCTCAATAAGGAGACCATCTGGAAGGACTTTAGTCTGCAAGAAAAAGAAAATATAGTCAACTGGCTCCTTCAAATCAATGAACAAAAAATCCCCAAAAATAACTGGCGTTTTTTCCGTATCTTGGTCAATGTCACCATGAAAAACTTGGAGATGCCTTATTCTCAAGAAATAATTGATCAAGAGTTTGCCTTCATTGACAGCTGCTATCAAGGGAAGGGATGGTATTGTGACGGTAAGGCAAGTCAGGTGGATTATTATATTCCGTGGGCATTTCATTACTATAGCTTGCTCATCTCAAAATTTTTAAATCCTCATGAAGATGCTGAACGGCTTAAAAAGATTAGGGAAAGGGCAACTTTATTTGCGCAGGATTATCAGTATTGGTTTGACCGAGAAGGACGAGCAGTGCCTTTTGGCCGAAGCTTGACTTATCGTTTTGCACAGGGCGCTTTTTGGTCAGCCTTAGTTTTTGCGGATTTGGAAGCTTTGCCTTGGTCAAAGATTAAAGCGCTCTTTTCAAATCATATGCAATCCTGGTTTCGGGAGGCAATTTTTACTGAAAATGGCATTTTAAATGTTGGTTACGCTTATCCCAATCTCAATATGGCCGAAAATTATAATGCAGCAGGTTTACCTTACTGGGCTTTTAAAGCATTTTTACTCTTGGCAGTTGACCGTCAACATCCTTTTTGGCAAGCCGACAAACAGTTACCACGCTTATCACGCAAACGAATCGCCTCTAAAGAAATGCGAGCCTTGATTGAACACAGCGCCCATTCGGATCAAGTTATGTTTTATCCAGCTGGGCAGTTCATCGAAAATCAGAGTCATGCACCAGCCAAATATGGTAAGTTTGTCTATTCGACACAGTTTGGTTTTAGTGTACCCAAAGGCGCTTATTTTTACGCTGAAGGCGCTTTTGATAATACCTTAGCGCTGAGTGAAGACGGGCTGTACTTTCGAGCACATGCCCAAGATGACTCTTTTGAAATCTTCGAAGATCGTGTGGTGCATTACTGGTTACCCATGCCAGCCGTTCACATCAAAAGTACGATTATCCCTTTAGGTCAAGCGCATCTGCGTATCCACGATATCCAAACAGACAAAGTATTGTGTGTAGCAGAAGGTGGTTTTTCCACAACGATTGAGGAAAGCTCAACTTTTTCTGATAATAAATTTGCCCAAATAGACACGCCATTAGGGAGCAGTAGTATCAGAGCGATCAAAGGCTATGACGAGGCAGACATTGTTCGGCCAGAAGTGAATACCAATGTGTTGTATCCACGCAGTATTTTTCCTTGTCTTCAGGGAAAGATTCAGCCCGGTCAACATCGCTTGATAAGTCTCATAACTGGAGCAGTGGTACAGGAGCAAGATTCAAAATGGAGCACAGTAAGTGAAAAATAACTTTTTTCTTATTATTTTTTTCAAAGTATCGTATAATAAGGGCATATGACTAAAAAAGTAACGATCAACGATATCGCAAAGTTAACTGGGGTATCAAAATCAACCATATCCAATTTTTTAAATGGTAAATTTGCAGGGATGTCAGAAGAGACACGGCAACGGATTCAAGATAAAATTGAAGAGCTCGACTATCGTCCGAACCGTCAAGCGCGTGCTTTAAAGTCAAGTTACTCTTCACTTATCGGGATTTCAGTAACCGACATTTCCAATCTTTATACATCACGTTTATTAAAAGGGATGATGGAAAGATTGCAAAACACCAAGTACCATACGCTTATCATGAACTCGGACCTCGATGAAGAGTATGAACAATACAATATCGAAAAATTATTAGACGAGAAAGTTGATGGCATCATCCTTCAGCCTCTTAAAGCTGCAGCGGCCGATTATAAGTCGATTGATTCAGACTTGCCCTTAGTCCAAGTCGATCGCTACCTTCAACCCCTTATTTGGCCAGCTGTTATTTCTGATAATGGTGAGCAATCAAAAAAATTAGCGGAAAAGATTGTCAAAGAAGGCTATCAAAGGATTGTCATCTTAACACCGCCAATGCAGAATTCTTCAACTCGTCTAAAACGCTATGAAGGAATTACCGAAGCAATAAAAGATACGGATATTGAACTGGAAGAAGTATTCACTGAAGAAGTCAAGGATCTCTTTACAAGTGATCCAATGATTTGGGAAAAGATCGAGCCTTTCTGTAAAGATGATAAAAAGACAGCCGTCTATGCCTTCAACGGCGGTCTGCTTTATGGTGCTATTAAAATTCTGAAAGATAAGCAAATTGCTGTGCCAGATCAAGTGGGAGTGGTAGGTTATGATGATGGAGCTTTGGGAGAGCTGATTAGCCCAGGGTTGACTGCTATCGTTCAGGATCCCGTAAAGATAGGCTACACAGCTGCAGATCTTTTGGTCAAAAATATCGAAGCCAAAGCGCAAAAAGCAGAACTTACAGTCGTTGACTCAGATCTAAAAATCAGACATTCACTATAAAAATATCAAAGGAAAAATATCCTTTGGTATTTTTTTATTTTTTATACTTGACAAAACAACTGAAAGCGAATACAATAGATGTTAGTAAATCGGTTTAGTAAATCGGTTCATCAATTTTACAAATTACAAATAAAAAAGGAGCATCAAATGAACAATCAAACAATGGATACACGTTATACGCACTCACCAAAGGATATTGCGAAATTTACGACACAAGAGCTGCGCGAAGAATTTGCAGTAGAGACCATCTTCGAACCTAACTTTATTCATTTGGTTTATTCGCACAATGACCGCTTGATTTTTGGCGGAGTTGAACCGACAGAAGAACCTTTGGAAATTGTTCTAGATAAAGTTCTTGGGGTAGAGTATTTCTTAGAACGTCGTGAGCTTGGTGTTATTAACATTGGTGGTGATGGTAGCATTATTATCGATGGCGAAGAAGACGAAGTTTTACACCGTGATGGGTACTATATCGGAAAAGGGACAAAGGAAGTTATCTTCAAATCTAAAGATCCGCAAAACCCAGCAAAATTCTACGTGGCTTCAGCTCCAGCTCACCAAAAATACCCGAATAAAAAAATCGCTCTGGCCAATATCAATCCTTTAACACCGGGTGATGATGAACATATGAATAAACGTAAGATCAATCAATATGTTCATCCAAACCAAGTTGAATCTTGCCAACTCCAAATGGGTTTAACATCACTTGCTCCTGGTTCTGCATGGAACACAATGCCTTGTCACACACATGAACGTCGTATGGAAGCTTATCTGTACTTTGAATTGCCAGAAGACAATGCCATTTTCCACTTCATGGGTAAACCCGAGGAAACAAAACACTTAGTGCTTCAAAACGAACAAGCGGCAATCAGTCCAAGTTGGTCCATCCATACAGGCGTAGCCACAAGTAATTACTCTTTTATCTGGGCAATGTGTGGCGAAAATATCACTTATGACGATATGGATATTGTTCCAATGAATGAACTTAAATAATAAAAATAAACGAAAAAAGAAAGAGAAGATTATGACTGAGAATATTTTAAACACCTTTTCACTTGAAGGAAAAATCGCCCTTGTAACAGGAGCGACTTACGGTATCGGTTTTGCCTTGGCATCAAGCTATGCCAAAGCGGGAGCAACGATTGTATTTAATGACATCAACCAAGAAGCAGTTGATCGTGGTATGGCAGCTTACCAAGAAGCAGGCATTACAGCACACGGTTATGTTTGTGATGTGACTGATGAAGCAGGAATTAATGCAATGGTTGAGCAAATTGAAAAGGAAGTCGGCATCATCGACATCTTGGTCAACAATGCCGGTATTATCAAACGGACACCGATGATTGAAATGTCTGCCGCAGATTTTCGCCAAGTGATTGATATTGATTTGAATGGTCCATTTATCGTTTCTAAAGCTGTTATTCCAGGCATGATGAAAAAAGGTGGTGGTAAAATCATCAACATTTGTTCAATGATGTCAGAGCTTGGTCGTGAAACAGTTTCAGCCTATGCTGCTGCTAAAGGTGGATTGAAAATGCTGACGAAGAATATTGCTTCTGAGTATGGCAAATATAATATCCAATGTAACGGTATTGGCCCAGGCTACATTGCGACACCACAAACAGCGCCTTTACGTGAGTTACAAGAAGATGGTTCACGTCATCCTTTTGATTCTTTTATCATTGCTAAAACGCCAGCAGAGCGTTGGGGAGAACCAGAAGATCTTGAAGGCCCAGCAGTCTTCTTGGCGTCGAAGGCTTCTGACTTTGTCAACGGTCATATTCTCTATGTAGATGGCGGAATCTTAGCCTACATTGGTAAGCAACCATAAAATAAAGAGCTGAACCTTGGAGAAAGAATTATGCCAAAATTTATAACAATAGGTGAGCCTCTAGTCGTGATGGCCTCACAAGATGTGGATGTCAGCTTAGATGAAGCAGTACATTTCAAGAAATACCTCGCAGGAGCAGAATTTAATGTTGCACTTGGTATCAAACGTTTAGGTCACAGTGCGGGATATGTATCCAAAGTTGGGGCAGATACTTTTGGACGGTTTATCACTGAGGCTGCACAAGAGGCAGAGCTGGATACGCAAAACTTGATTTACGATGAAAACTTTTTGACAGGTGTTTATTTGAAACAATGTGTGAGTACGGGGGATCCGGTTACTTCATATTTTCGTAAAAATTCAGCTGCTTCAAACTTGAAGATAGATGAGATTGATTTATCTACTTTAGCAGATGTTCAGATTGCTCATCTTTCAGGGATCTTTCCAGCATTATCGCCCAGAACACTTCAAACTTTTAGAGCGTTTAATGATAAGCTGCAGGAAAATAAAGTCTTCACGGTATTTGACCCAAACCTTCGTCCAGCGCTTTGGAAAAATCAAGAGGAAATGATCTCCACACTTAATGAATTAGCTAAAAAGAGTCAGATTATCCTTCCAGGTATCAACGAAGGAAATATTCTTATGGGTTCAAGTGACCCAGAAGAAATTGCTGATTTTTATTTAAAGCAAAGTGATTTAACGACAAGCGTTGTGGTGAAGCTAGGATCAGAAGGTGCTTATGTTAAGACAAAATCTGGACAAGCCTATACAGTTCCTGGGTTTAAAGTTACCAATGTAATAGATACAGTGGGCGCAGGAGATGGCTTTGCTGTCGGCTTAGAATCTGCTTTACTTGAAGGTAAAACGCTGGAAGTTGCTGTACATCGTGCTTGTGCTATTGGCGCTTTGGCAGTTCAAAGTGCGGGGGATAGTGAAGGATATCCGACACGTCAGGAACTTATGGACTTTTATAAGAGTCGAAATTATCAAGGAGATTTATAATGCAAAGAGCAGAATTATTGGAAAAGGTGATTAAGTCGGGCGTTGTTTCAGTGGTACGCGCAGATAATGCCGAAGATGCCGTCAAAATAGTAGAAGCAGTTGTAGACGGTGGGATTAAAAGTATTGAGCTGACTTACTCAGTGCCGCGTGCAAATGATGTCATTGCCGATCTTGTGGCAAGATATGCTGATACAGATGTCGTGGTTGGTGCAGGTACAGTTTTAGAACCAACTTCAGCACGTTTGGCAATTATTGCCGGTGCTCAATTTATTGTGAGTCCAACTTTTAACAAAGAAGTTGCTAAAATCTGTAACCTCTATCAAATCCCTTATATTCCAGGAGTGATGACCCCATTAGAAGCACAGATAGCGATGGAATATGGCTCTGAACTCATCAAGCTTTTCCCAGGAGATATTGCAGGAGCTGCGATGATTAAGGACCTCAAAGGTCCTTTCCCTTACATCAATGTGATGCCATCTGGTGGTGTTAATGAATCAAATGTGGCAGAATGGTTTAAAGTCGGAGCGACTGCTGTAAGTGCAGGAGGTGGTGTGACAGCACCGGCATTAACAGGTGATTTTGCTGCTGTTAAATCAAATGCTGAGAAGTTTATGCTGGCCTATGAAGCCGTAGGAAAATAAATGAAAAGCTTATATCGTTTTGATATAAGCTTTTTACTTTCATTCCTTTTCTAAAAGAATCCGTTTAATCTCCCGAAGCTCTCTTTTAGTACGGCTTTGGTCAAGTGCTAATGACAAAACACCAAGAGCTAAGAAAAAATTTGCGATTTCGGATAGGATTGTAAATAATTCAGTCATTGATTATCCTTTAGCCTATCTGTATTTAATTTTACTCTTGTCATTGTTGTTTTTCCTCTCTATCAAGCTTTTTTCTCAAGATAAAATATATTTACCTAAATATTATCACATTTTAAGTGTTTTAATTTTTAAAAATTCATTGAAAGATGAAGAAAATTATTCTACAAATATGGAGGGAGCTAACAATATAACAGCGGGATTACTTTGTAAAGCTAAGAAAATTTTAATGTGTCGATGCGATGATTTCCGGAGTAATATTAGTAAATGAATTAACCTACGCGCCCCGCATAAACATAATATTCCTCAACATCCTCTTCTGAAACTTCCGCATCATTACTCCAAGAGAAACGCTGTGCGGCGATTCTTTTTAAGCCTTTCTTCTCGTAAAAAGGATAGTTGGAATAGCTGTCTGTAAGTAGGAAGAAGGTTTTTGCTTTCTTTTCTTTTAAGTAATCAAGGAAAAGCTGATAGAGTTTACTGCCAAGACCTAAGCCTTTGTAGTTTTCATTTAAGATTAAGAGATTTAAAGCAGCATCAAAGGTTTCCTTGCTTTGCTGTATAAGCTCCTCATTGAGCTTCATGGTTTCCAAGTAAAAGTCAAAAACGGTTTCAGGTTTTCCTTGGTTGATGATTAAGCTCAGCGCTTCAAGTTGGCGGTACCTTATCCGACTTTTGGGAAGGAGATCAGGAGTGAGGGCAGCACCGACGACGCCGATAATTTTCCCCTTATCTTTAGCGACAAAGACTTTTGTAGAGGTCAAGAGGATTGTTTCAAGAAAAAAATCAGCCATAGGCAAGACATTTTCTTGTTTATTCCACTCTTGATAAGCCCAAGTGTCGATAATTAATTGATTGATATCCGCAAGTTCGGCTTCATCTATATCCACCAATTCTGTAAATATTATGTTGTCTTTATTCATATCTTTTTGCCACAATAGCGTTGGTTACAGTGACTTGTGCCACTAAAACCTCACGCGCATCTGTAAACTTCAGCTCCCACACATGTGTACGCCCACCTTTGTGCAGAAGAAGACCTTGAGCAAAGAGTATTCCTACTGCTTTAGTTGGGTTCAAATGATTGCCATTGACCGCTTGGCCGACAGCAAAATGTTTATCGTCAAGCAAGAGATTACTTGCCATACCAGCAGCAACCTCAGCAAAGGCCAGCGTTGCACCACCATTTAAGAAACCTTGAGGTTGCGCATGAAAGTCCTCTAAAGGCATTTGAGCGGTAAAACCTGTTGGGGTTAAAACCAGCTTTTGAATACCCAGTTGTTCAATTAAATTCATGTAAAAATCTCCTTTTTCACGGTGTAATGCTCAAGTGCTGCCTGATTGATAGATACACCCAAGCCCTTGCCACGCGGTCTGTTCATCTTGCCTTCAATAAATTTAATCTCTGGTACGATTAAATCTTCCGTAAAATAATAGGACGAATCTGACAAATCCCCGGGCATGGCATTGTCGCTTAAAGTGGCCAGTTGTGTATGCAATATCTTGGAAATACCACTTTCGACCATACTGCCAATCCAGAAGGAAATGTTATTTTTCCGGCAAAAGGCGATAGCTTCTTTTGTTTGATAAAGTCCACCTAAGCGGCCAATTTTGATATTGAGCATGGTTTTCCCCTTAAGTTGAGAAAGGGTCTGTAAATCACTCCAACTTTGGACATTTTCATCAAAACAGATAGGTGTTGAAAGCTGCAGAAGAATGTCTTTATAATCTTCGAGATTATCAGTAGCAAAAGGCTCTTCAATGCAGACAAGTGCAAATTGATCGAGCTTTATCAGCGCTTCGATATTTTCAAGGGCATAAGAGCGGTTGGCATCAACAGCCCATTGGAGCTGAGGATAATGCTCCACAGCATATTGGACGCGTTCAAAACCATCTGTGGGCTTAATTTTAAGCTTTATTCTTTCCACACCTTGGGCGATTAAGGCTTCGATTTTTTCAGGAAGCTGCTCAAAAGGCACATCGCCCAAGACGGCCCCACGGGATAAAGTTTCTGTCAATGGCTCAGGAAATAGGGCAGCGATTGTATTTTTTCCTTGAGCTTTGTAATAAAGATCCAACAGGGCATTCTCCAAACCTGCCATTGCCATCGGTAAGGGCTGCTCAAAAAACTCATGAATCTCAAAGGGATGTGTGAAGTTTGCTGTTATTACTTTTGGAATGTAAGTCTGCGCCAAGCATTCCCATGAGCTGTCAAATGTTTCTTGCGTGTAGAAAGGTGTGGTGAAGCTTACGCATTCACCATACCCTTGATGGCCGGTTTCGTCTTCGGCAATGATAATAATGGTGTCACGTTGCTTCAGCTCACCTTTAGATGTCTTGAAGTTAAACTTCATCGGAAGTTGGACGTGATTCAAACTGATCGATTTAAGCTTCATGTTTTAAATTTTTCCTAAGGATTTTGCCTGAGGCATTTTTGGGAAGAGCATTCATTTTGATGATCTGGCGGGGAAGTTTATACTTGGCCAGACGTTGACTCAAAAAGCTTGTAATTTCTTGTATATCGGGCGCTCCTGCGTAGAAAAGAAGTGGCACTTGACCCCAAGTCTGATCTTCCTGCGGGACAAGCGCACATTCGATAATGCCCTCTAAGCTATAGAGTAAATCCTCAATCTCTTTGGGATAAATATTTTCTCCACCGGAAATAATGATATCTTTACGACGATTGAGAATATAAAGGAAATTGTCCTCATCAAGATAGCCAATATCTCCTGTGTTGAATAGATGAACGTCTTCTTGATTAAGATAACCTTTCATGAGCATTGGCGATTTTAGATGTATTTCGCCAGCCTGATCAGCATCAGGATTTAAAATTTTAATCTCCACGCCAGGAAGTGCTTGACCGACAGAAGTTAGCTTGTCCGGATATTCCAAAATGTTGAAGGTAACAGATTGGGAAAAAGTTTCGGTCATCCCGTAAGTTTTGTAGACAGGTAGACCTTGTGCAAAACATGCCTGTATCAAAGGTTGGGGAATAAATTCCCCCCCTAACAAGAGGACGCGAAGACTTTTGGCAGCAATTTTTTCATGAACACGTTTAAGCATGGTCGGTACCATGGAAACCATATTGACCGAGCTGTTATTAATCAGTTTAATCAACTCTTCCTCATCGAAAGAAGCACGTATTGTGGCCTGAGTGGCATTATAGAGGCTGCGCATGATGATGGATAGACCACTGACATGAAACATGGGGAGAACGACAAGCCAGTTGTCTTCTGGAAGAATGCCCATGGTTGCTGCAGAAGCAGCCACATGTGCCGCAAGCATTTTCCAAGTGATAGGTACTGATTTGAACTTTCCAGTTGTCGCACTGGTGTTCATGATCACAGCAATTTTCTCTGGCACTGGCTGCCAATTGAGCACAGCTCTACTGGTTTCTAAAGAATGGATATCAGAGAAAGACAAGTCTGCTGGATAGGTTTGCTGGTCCGAAGCAATCAGCAGTTCCACATCAAGTTCAGTCAGTTGCTCTTGGATTTCATTAGCTGTAAGATGGGTGTTGAGCAAGAGGACTTCCTTATCCAAAGCCAACAGCGCAAAGAGCACAATTGCCATCTCTGGCGAATTTTCTGAAAGAAGAGCTAGGCGGTTGTGCCTAGCTGTTTCTTTGTTTAAATGTTGGGCTGTCTGAACAGTTTTATCGTAGACTTCTTTAAAAGTCAGTTGATTTAAGAAAAGTTTATTTGGCGATTTTTCAGCCTGTTCTTTTAACCATTTCATAGCTTATGGGAATTTAGGGAATTGATCAAAGTCAGGTTTGCGTTTTTCTTTGAAAGCATCGCGCCCTTCTTTGGCTTCATCGCTGAGGTAGTACATGAGCGTTGCATTACCAGCAAATTGTTGCAAGCCAGCAAGTCCATCAGTTGCAGCATTCATTGAGCCTTTAAGCATACGAAGTGCCATTGGTGACAAGGCAAGCATTTCTTCGGCCCATTTAACTGTTTCGTCTTCAAGTTGATCAAAAGGTACAACAGTGTTTACCATGCCCATATCCATTGCTTCTTGTGCAGTGTATTGACGGCAGAGGAACCAGATTTCACGTGCTTTCTTTTGACCAACCATAGCAGCCAAGAGTCCAGCACCATAACCAGCATCAAAAGAACCGACACGTGGGCCTGTTTGACCAAACTTAGCATTTTCAGAAGCAATTGTTAAATCACAAACGATATGGAGAACGTGGCCACCACCGATAGCAAAACCGTTGACCATAGCAATAACAGGTTTTGGTGTGATACGGATTAAGTGTTGCAAGTCTAAGACGTTAAGACGAGGGATTTGATCTTCACCAACATAGCCACCGTCGCCACGGACTTTTTGGTCGCCGCCAGAACAGAAAGCTTCCTTATCTTCACCTTGACCGTGGTTAGCACCTGTCAAAACAATGACACCAACAGAAGTGTCGTCACGTGCCACAGTAAAGGCATCGATAAGTTCCACCACTGTTTTAGGACGAAACGCATTACGTACTTCAGGACGATTGATCGTAATTTTTGCAATACCGTTATAAGTTTCGTAGATGACATCTTCGTACTTGCGGTCTAAAGCAAGCCAGTTATATTTTGACATAATTTGTCTCCTTTTTTTGTTTATTTATTCATTATAGCATGGCTGAGTCATGCAAATGTGTCTTTAAGATTAAATTAAAATGCTGAGGCAGTTCAAGATGTGTATTATGCCCTGCGCCCTCCACAATCAGACTCTGTGCTTTTGGATAAGTACTGATTTGTTCAGCGATTCGTTTATATTTTTGATCCAGAGCTCCAGTGATATAGAGAAGTGGTGGGTTCAAATCTTGGAGCTTCTCTGAAATGTCTGGAAGCTTTCCTTGGCTGGTAGCGCGTAAAGTTTGGGCCAGGGCATGAGGTGCATTTAGGGCGCGACTGGACCAAATTTTATATTGCTCTTCCTGAGAAAGATTTTGTTGACTTTGGAAGATGGGGAGCGCGCCCCAATAATTTGCAAACCAGACAGCACCATTTTCCTCGATTTGTTCAGCCAAGTGAAGATCAGCTTGGAGACGTTTTTCACGTTGATTACTGTCAGCTATGCCAGGGGCAGCTGCTTCAATGATAAGTTGTTCAATGGGCTGTTCGGGAAAGTTCAGTGCAAATTGCAGTGCAATCCGTCCACCCATGGAATAGCCCAATAAGCTGTAGCTTTTTTCTTGAAAAAGGTTTTGAATGATTTGTCGAAGCTGCGCACAAATGCTTGCCAAACGGTAAGCATCAAGTTGTTCCGGCTTGCTGGACTTTCCATGTCCCACAAGGTCTAAAGCAAAGATTTGGTAGCCTGATATATCTAAAGCATCCCAAGTCGAAGCAGACTGGCTAAAACCATGTAAGGCTAAAAGGGGCTTACCTTGACCATGGATTCGGACATGAAAGTTAAGTGAGTCAATCTGGATATATTTATCTTCAAATAGCATAAGTCGTATATTTTTTGTGCAAGTCAAAGCTCACATCCTTGTCCGTTTTTATTTCCAGAAGATGAATCCCCGGTTGCGCAAAACTTTGACTGAATTGGCTTTCAAAGTCTTGATAATCTTCCACGAGATGATAATCCAGCCCCACCAATTGCGCTAAGCCTCCAAAATCTAAACCGTGTGGTGTTGAGAACAGGTAGTCAAAATGCGGTTGCCCCTTTTGCGCCAAATGGTGGAAGATTCCGCCACCGTCATTGTTGAAAAGGACGATAGTCAAGTTGAGCTGATGTGTTTTGCCTACGATTAAGCCATTGATATCGTGAAGCATAGAGAGATCACCGGTTAAGAGGACCGTAGGTTGTCCACTCGTAGATATACCTAAGGCGGTTGACTCTTGTCCGTCAATACCATTGGTACCGCGGTTTCCTAAAAGACGAACAGTGGCTTGACGACTGCGCCAAAAGTAATCAACATCGCGTATAGCCATCGAGTTAGAAATCAGAAGCTGTGCTTGTTCCGGAAGAAGGTCTTGCAGACTTTGAACATAACGTCCTTCAAAAGGTGCAGTTTCATCTTTAACTGTATCGAGTTTTTGGCGCATGGAGTGCTGATAGTCTTGCCACTGCTTGAGTGCCCTTTTACCAGAAGTTGAAGGTTGAACTGCTTCACAAAAAAGTGCTGGTTCAGCCTGAATAACCTGTGTCGTGGTTTGACTTGGATTGCGATAATCAAGTGCCGAATCAACTTGGATATATTCTGCCTCAGGATTGCGAGCAATTAATTGTAAAACGCGTTTTGATACAGGAATTTGACCAAACTGAAGGAAACAGTTAACTTTAAGTGTGTTGAGGATCTCTGGATGTGTGAGAAAAGCATCATAAGCATCAATAATATTGGGATGACTAAAATTACGTAAATTAGACAAAGGATCTGCCAAGATAGGTGCGTGAATCTTTTCTGACAGGTCTAAAAGTGCTTTTTGATAATCCGAGTTACTATCAGGTCCTGCGAGAATAATCACATTGCCGCTTAATTCAGGAACAAGCTGCGGCTGAATTTTCCCTTGACTGAGAGAGAAAGGCTTGTGACCTTTTTGGTAATGTTCCGGGTTGAGTTCTGGAATCAAAGGCTCACCGATAGGCACATTGATTTGTACGGCAGCAGCGGGAACATTGGTAGATGCCATATAGGCACGTTGTGCGACCTTACGTGGATAAGTCCAGAAATTATTAGCATTGGGATGACTTAACTCTTCATAATGGTTAACGAATTTGCCAAAGTAATCAGCCTGATTTACAGTTTGTGCAGCGCCCACAAATTGCAAGTCATTTGGCCGATCCGCGCTCAAAATAATCAGAGGTACACGACTGTGTTTCGCTTCAGTAATGGCGGGGAGATAGTGAGCAGCAGCAGAACCAGAAGTACAGATAAGAACTACCGGACGTTGTTGAGCTTTGGCTATACCAAGGGCAAAAAAAGCAGCCGAGCGCTCATCAATATTGACATAAGTGTCATATTTGCCGTACTCTTCAAAAAGCATGGCAAGAGCTGTTGAACGTGAACCCGGGCTAAATACAGCTTCACGTACGCCTAGATTGAAAAATTCATCAACAAGTGGTGCTAAATATTCATTGTTCATTTTTAAAGTGCCTCGAGTATTGTTTTTAATTTTATCTTTGTTTCATCAAATTCAGCTTGACAGTCTGAAGCGGCAACAATGCCGCAACCGGCATAGGCGTAGCATGTTTTCCCATCAAATAGTGCTGAACGAATGGCGACGATGAGTGTTCCATCTCCTTGAGCATCGATTAGACCTAAAGGTGCCGCGTAAAGTCCGCGTTCATGTTTTTCATTGGCACGGAGGAAGTCAAGCGCCGCTTTACTAGGTTGTCCGCCCAGTGCTGGTGTAGGATGAAGGTGCTTGGCCCAATCAATTAAGGAATGGGACGTATCAACCGTCGATAAGAGTGTTCGAAGATGAAAGACATTCCTCAAAGCCATTATCCCCGTTTCCCCTATCTGAACATGGGGTGACTTCTCTAACATCTTGTCCTTAATCTTTTGGACAACAATTTGGTGTTCATGAAGATTTTTCGGGTCTTGAAGTAAGCGGGTATCGCCATGAGCAAGGGAACGGGGAAAGGTTCCAGCTAAAGCATAGCTCAGAATATGATTACCTTCTTTCTGGACCAAAATTTCAGGTGAAGCACCAAGAAATGTTTTACCAGCTTTATGATAAGCAAAAATAAAAGCTGAAGGGTTATTTTCTATCAACCGCTCAAGAATTGGCTCAATCTTAAAAGTCTGCTCACTCGTAAATTTAATTTGACGAGAAGCTACGATTTTGATTGTTTTGCCATGCGCAATATTTTCCTGTAACTTTTGGTAAAGACTTTGCCATTCTTGATAATCCGAAGCTTCTTCTGTATAGCTGTTGGACAGTTTACTTCCCTTTTCGTCCGTAATTTCTGGGAGAGAATCACAGGACAAAACATAAGACTCTGTAGGTGTCTGTACAAAGTAATGCTTAAAAGCGACAATCTCGTTTCCGAAATCTTGCCAAAGCTCATCATTTACTTCATCAAAAAAACTCTGGCTGTAAAAAACGTAAGGATAGTTTGCGATATCTTGTTCTTGCACAGCTTGCAAGCGTTGACTGGCAATAATCAACGTTTGCTTTTGGCTATCGTACCAAAAAAAACGCTCACTAGGGTCAGGGAAAGCAGACCAAAAGGCAAGCGGGTGCTCTAATTTGAGATTTATCCGTCTATAGTTCATAGTAATGAAATTATATCACAGATAGCAGAAGTAACGTGATATAATAGGCTTATTAAAAATAAGAATCTGGAACAGTGAGAATGAATATCAATGTAAAACTTGCGGAACACCAAAAGATTGAAACCAACAGGCTATGGCTTCGTCCTTTTGTCATGTCTGATGCAGCCGATATGTTTGAATATAGCTCTGATGCAAGCAATCTTCAATTTGTTTTTAATTCCCATCCAAATCTTACACATACCAGCTTTGTCATAGCCAATCGTTTCATGAAAGAGCCCTTAGGTAAATGGGCAATCGAACTAAAATCAGAGCAAAAAATGATTGGTTTGATTCAGTTTTCAAAGCTGGTTGAGCAAAAGGGTACAGCAGAATTATCCTATGTACTTCACAAAAAATATTGGAATCAAGGTCTGATGACTGAAGTGCTCGCTTCTGTAACCCAAGTTTGTCTTAAAGAGATTGGACTGAAGCAACTTGTGCTTAATTGTGATCGGGAAAATCTCAGCTCGATACGGGTGGCTCAAAAAGTAGGCTATAAGCGAATTGGCCGTTTTAAAGGTAGCACACAATACAATAAAGGACGCATCTCTGAATTTGAGGAGTTTGCTATTAAAAAAGGAAATCAAGTCTTAGGAGTATCTCATGTCTAAACACGAAGAAATTCTTAATTATATAGAAAAACTTGACATTGGTAAGCAAGTCAGTGTCCGTAGTATCGCTAATCGTTTAAAAGTGGCAGATGGCACAGCTTATCGGGCCATTAAAGAAGCAGAAAATCGTGGTTTAGTTGCTGTAAATGACCGCTCAGGTACTGTTCGAGTATCGGTGAAAGGACAAAAACGTAACCATAAGTTGACTTTCGGAAAAATTGCTGAAATTGCCAGTGCTGAAATCTTGGGTGGACATGCTGGTCTTGAGGTTGAATTCAGTCGTTTCTCCATCGGGGCCATGCAGCCAGAAAGTGTGAAAAAGTTTTTGATGAAAAACAGCTTGATGATTGTCGGTGATCGTAAGGACATCCAGAGTATGGCTTTGCATGGGCAAAGCGCCGTCCTTGTGACGGGGGGATTTGATATTGATCAGGATGTTATTGATTATGCAAATGAGATGGGAATTCCGCTTATGCGTGCGACTTACGATACCTTTACAGTTGCAAATCGTATCAGCCATGCTTTAGCGAATGAATTAATAAAAAAAGACATCATCACAGTAGCTGAAATTTCCCACGATCATCGCCCTGCATTACGCGAAGAAGATACGGTAAAAGACTTTATGGAACTAATGAAGCGGACAAATTTAAGTCGTTTTGTAGTAGTTAATCCACATCGTGTGGTTGTTGGCGTGGTTAGTATGCGTGATATCGCCCATAAAAGCCTGGACACGCAGCTTAACAAACTAATGAACTACCCCGATGTTGCCAAGCAAAAAATGACGGTGGCGAGCATTTCACAAAAGATGATTCATGAAGGTTATGACATCATGCCAATCGTTAATAAAGATTACACCTATGCTGGTGTGGTGACCAAGTCTGAAGTGCTAGAAAGTCTTCAAAGAAGTCAAGAAGAAAGCCAAGTGACACATACTTTTAGTGAAGACATGTCCAGTAAGATTAGTGAAAAAGGCTCTGCTTATACCGTCATGGTTGAACCGCTCATGGTTAATAATGTCGGAAATATTTCTAGTGCTGCCTTGAGTGAAATTGTGGCAATCGTGGTTCAAAGAACACTTGACAAAAGACGGCGTAGAAATGTTATCCTAGAGTCAATGAATCTCAACGTGATGGGCACAGTCGCGATTGATAATCTCTTGGAAATATATCCCAAAGTCATCAATGAGACTCGTTTAGGTGCAGTTGTAGACATAGAAATTTATTATGTCAACAATATAATTGCCAAAGCAGTTGTAAATCTACAAATTACATAAGGAAAGAAATTATGAAAGAAATACTCACAAAAATTAAAGAATATAATACCATCCTCATTCATCGCCATAAAAATCCGGATCCAGATGCGTTAGGTTCTCAGTGCGGTTTACGTGCTATCTTAAGAGCAAATTTCCCAGAAAAGAAAATCTATGCTGTTGGGTATGATGAGCCAACACTTACTTATTTGGCTGAGATGGACCAAGTGGAGCTGGAGTCGGGAACAAAATACCTCAGTATCATCTGTGATACAGCAAATACACCACGGATTGATGATGAAAGATGGATGCAGGCAGATTATGTGATTAAAATAGACCATCATCCAAATGATGATGCCTACGGAGATTTACGTCTTGTTGAGCCAGACCGCAGTTCGGCTTCGGAGATTATTACGGATTTCGCATTGAACCATGACTTAGCTTTAAATAAAGAAGCAGCACGTTTGCTTTATGGTGGAATTGTTGGAGATACTGGGCGTTTCCTTTATCCAGCAACCTCAGCGAAAACACTCTATCTTGCAAGTAAGCTTGCAGAATTTGACTTTGACCGTCCAGCTTTAGGGCGAGAAATGACCTCATTTGATATGAAAGTCGCGCGTTTGCAAGGATATGTTTACGAAAATCTTGAAATTTCCGAAAATGGTGCAGGGCGTGTAATATTAAGTAAAGAGGTTTTGGAAAAATTCAACTTACGCGATGCCGAAACATCAAGCATCGTAGGCACACCAGGCAGCATCCGCGATGTAAAGTCATGGGCGATTTTTGTGGAACAAGCAGACGGACACTATCGTGTACGGATGCGTTCAAAAACCGTACCCATCAACGAAATTGCTAAAAAGCACGATGGAGGTGGACATGCTTTAGCTTCCGGCGCCAACTCATATTCTTTGGAAGAAAATGAGCAAATTTGGCAGGAGTTGCAAGATAATTTGGGATAGAAGCTTTTTGAATAACTTGTATTAAAGATAATGTTAAAAATCCTGACGGTACTTATACCGTCAGGATTTTTAAGTGTTTAACGTTTTGATTTACGATAGCCAGCAGCTATTGCCTGTTCTTCACTGTCAAAGTATACTGCGTTACTTGAGTTCATGTGATATCCAGCTTGTCCTGGAAGATGGTAAATTTTAGATTTTGAATTTCCAATAATTGCACCTTGGTCTTTTGTATAAATCTGCCCAGAATCTTCAATTCTATTCATGGACGCAGCCTGTTCAGCGGCGGCCTGTTCAGCGGCGGCTTTTTCAGCGGCGGCTTTTTCAGCGGCGGCTTTTTCAGCAGCGGCTTTTTTAGCGGCAGCTTTTTCAGCAGCGGCTTTTTCAGCGGCGGCTTTTTCAGCGGCGGCTTTTTCAGCAGCGGCTTTTTTAGCGGCAGCTTTTTCAGCAGCGGCTTTTTCAGCGGCGGCTTTTTCAGCGGCGGCTTTTTCAGCGGCGGCTTTTTCAGCAGCAGCTTTTTCAGCGGCGGCTTTTTCAGCGGCGGCCTTTTCAGCTTCTTCAGATTTCTTTACGATTTGAGACTGTTTAGTGTCTGGCGTTGTTTTACTTCCCTCTGCATCCGTGCAGCCCGTAAGAGATACGGCCATTACAAAAGGTAAAGAAAGAGTAAGTAATACTTTGCTAAATTTTTTCATAAATTTAAATTTCCTCCCAAGCAATTATAAGCTATAAGAAATAATCTTGCAAGGGTTTCCATATAAATGATATTTGCACAAAAAAGAGAGTGTTTTACACTCTCATGATACTAATTTTCGACAAACTTCTTAAGTGCATCACCTTCTAAGCCACCATTCAAGCCAATCAAGAGTTTAATGCGTGCTTTTTGAGAATTTACTTCAGGTGCGAACATCACACCAGACTCTGCCAGCTTAGAGCCACCACCTTCATAGGCGTAGACTGGTTCCGCTATACCATTGAAACAACGGGAAACGAGGACAACAGGTATACCAAGCTTAATGATGTTCATTAATTTTTGTGCAGCTGTAGGAGGGAGGTTACCCGCACCGAGTGCTTCAATAACAAGACCATCTAGACTACTTAAATCAAACAGGTCAAAGACTTCGCCCGTCATCCCGGCATAAGCTTTAACAATCGGAACTTTTCCTTTAACAGAAGAAATATCAAGATGTTGATTTTCGCCATCTGTGTGGAAATAGAAAAGCTTGTGCTTTGTGGCTAAGCCAACGGGTCCATGCGTAGGTGTTTGGAAAGTCGAAACATTGGTCGTGTGTGTTTTGGTAACATAACGTGCGGAATGAATTTCATCATTCATCACTACAAGAACACCGCGATCGTGAGAAGCATCGTCAGCAGCAACACGGAGTGCACTGAGGAAATTATAGATACCATCTGTTCCTAATTCGTTGCTTGAGCGCATTGCTCCTGTCAGTACAATAGGCATACCACGTGGAATTGTTGAATCCAAAAAGAAGGCTGTTTCTTCAAGTGTATCCGTGCCGTGTGTGATGACAACTCCGTCAAATTCTTCTTGGTCGAAGGCTCTGTTGATACGTTTTTTAATCAAGAGCATTTCTTTTGGGGTGATGTGAGGACTAGGAAGGTTAAAAATATCTTCAGCGACCATGTGAATCGAATCAAGGTGCATATCTACCGAATTCATGGGGTTAACCGCGTTTGGCGCCACGCGACCACTGGCATCTTCCGCCATAGAAATGGTCCCCCCAGTATGCAACACTAAAATCTTTTTCATTAGTCAATTTCCTTTCAAATGTCAATAAAGTAAATTTATTATAGCATATTCTATCAGTGAATAAACTCCCGCAAAACTAAGGGTTATCCCGATTAGAAAAAAATTAAAGTGAGTGGAATTTTAAAACTTTTGGACAGCCATTATTCGTGGAATTTTTGGAAAAAACCTGTATAATTAATAGGATAAGAAAGCTTAATAGCAAGTGAAATTTAGCTGATAAGCAAAAGTGATATGAAGAATTTATGAGTATAAGGCGTAGAAATGGATATAAAAGCAGTATTTTTTGATTTAGACGGCACTCTTTTTACAGGAACAAGATCAGTTGCGCCGAGCACGCGCGTTGCCATTGATGAATTAAAACGTAAAGATATATTAGTCGGGATTGCCACAGGACGAGGCCCTGCTTTTGCTTTGCCTTTGATGGAAGAGCTTCACTTAGATTTTGCGGTAACTTATAATGGGCAGTATATCTTTACACCCAAAGCTGTCTTGCATGCAGAAGAGATTGATAAGAGGACCTTACGCAAAATCGTTCGTTTTGCCAAAGATAATCATCGAGATATCTCTTTAGGAGCAGCTCATGGTGTTAACGGCTCTAAACTTTTGAAATTTGGTGAAACACGGATGGCTGGGATTATTTCAGGTATTTTACCATCAGGCACTTCAGACATTGCGCGAAACAGTTTCAAGCATGTCGTACGTCGTGTGGTTCCACAGTCTAATTTTCTAAATATCTTGCGTGAACCCATTTATCAAGTCATGATGGTCGCAACTCAATCAGAAACGGCAATGCTTGAAAAAGAATTTCCTAATTTGATGATTACACGCAGCAATCCCTACTCTGTGGATATGATTCCATGTGATTCTGGTAAACTTCGTGGTATCAAGATGATTGGTGAGCGTTATGGCTTCGATGAGCATCAAGTTATGGCCTTTGGTGATTCGGAAAACGACTTAGAAATGTTAACACATGTCGAATATGGTATTGCGATGGGCAATGCCTCTGATCTCGTTAAAGAAAAAGCAACACATGTCACGACAAGTAATAATCATGATGGAATTGCTAAGGCACTTGCACATTATGGACTTATTGATTTTTCAACAAGCAATAATTTTATTTCACGTGATCAAAACTTTAATAAAGTAAAAGAATTCCATAAAATGATGGACGGGCGGAGTCAGGAGATTCCACGTGCTTTCCCGCCGATGGAAGCGGGTTATCGTGCAGGATTCAAAGTTGAAGAAATAGTGGAATTTCTCTATGCTTCAGCAAATGGGGATAGTGATAAGTTTGACGAACTAACGGCGAATCTACATGCAGATGTGGATAAGGCAGTCCAGAAGGTTAAACGCAAGGCAAAAGATGAAGCGCCGCTGATTGGCGAAGTCGATGCATTGATTGACTTGCTTTACTTTACTTATGGAAGTTTGGTGCTTGCTGGAGTTGACCCTTATGATATTTTCAACTTTGTCCATGCAGCAAATATGGGGAAAATCTTCCCAGATGGTCAGCCGCACTTTGATCCAGAAACGCATAAAATTTTGAAACCTGACGATTGGGAAGAAAAATATGCTCCAGAAGGAAAAATAGAGCGCGAGCTTGAAAGACAAAAGAGAATTGCCTTGCGAAAAGCGCGTGTGCGTGAAGAAAACAACAAGAAAAAATAAAAATGAAATCGCTGTGAAGCGATTTTTATGCTTTTTACCTCTGGTCACAAACTCCGCTCAAAAATATGTTATAATAAAGCAGATATAAGCAGACGATTAGGGAGTTTTAGGTGGAAATGAACAAGTTTAAAGCGGTAATTTTTGACATGGATGGTGTTCTCGTTGACACAGAACAATTCTATGCTCAAAGACGTGAAGAATTCTTTAGCAATCATAATATTTCGATTCAACACATGAAATACTCTGATTTTATCGGAGGAAATATGCGAGAAATCTGGCCGCAAATCTTAGGTGTAGATTATGACCAAGATGAAGCAGCTAAGCTACATGCAGCATATTTAGAGTTAAAAGACAATAACCCACTTCCTTATAAAGACTTGCTTTTTCCAGATGTTAGAGACGTTTTGGAAGCCTTAGAAAAAGACAACTTTAAAATCGGTTTAGCTTCAAGCTCTGCTATGCAAGATATTGATGAAATGCTAAAGGTACATGGTTTACGTCCCTACTTTAAGTCGATTCTTTCGGGCAATGACTTGAAGGCAACAAAGCCTAACCCAGAGATTTATCAACTAAGCATGAAGGCGCTCAATGTAAAACCTGAAGAAACCTTAATCATTGAAGACTCCGAAAAAGGAATTGCGGCAGGTAAGGCAGCTGGAGCTACAGTCTGGGCTATTGAAGATATGCGTTTTGGAATGAACCAATCCGCAGCAGATGTATGGTTACCAAATCTCACAGCTGTTAAAGAAAGACTAGAAGGTCTTTCCGTAAAATAATAGCTTAATGCGCTTAAAAAAATTGCCAATGTGTAAACAAAAGCATAAAAGGAGAAGGAAATGAAAAGTGTACAGAGATTTTCACCAATAACAATTGTATTAGTCATGGTTATCGTGCAAGCTCTGGAAAGTTTCTTACTTATCTTTTCGGGTTCACGGATGATGGCTGTGTTCTATCTTTTTTTGATGAACATTCTTATTACGGTCGGTATCTTACTTCAAGCTCGAAATTATCGTTTAAGAAGAGTCGAGTTTATCAGAAAAATAAATGATGAAGCAGAGAACTCACTCAACGCAACTTTAGACAATATGCCTATTGGTGTTATTCGTTATAATAAAGAAACCTACGAGCCGGAATGGTTTAACCCCTTTATTGATTTGATTTATCATGGCGATGACCGTGTTCTTGACAAAGAGGAAGTCAAGGAAATTATTCAAAAGTATCATGAGGAAAGAAATCAATTTTTTACAATTGAGAAGAAAAAATATTTTATCACCTTAGATGATGAAAAAAACCTTCTTTATTTAGCAGATGCGACTTCTGAGGCGAACAGTCGCGAGAGCCTACAGGAAAGTCGTGCTGTTATTGGAAGTATCTCGGTCGATAACTATGATGATGTTACAGATTTGATTGCTGATAGTGAGCGTACCAAGGTTAATAGTTTGATTGCTAGCAACTTAGAGAGCTTTGCAAGTAAATACGGTGTATATTTACGCCGTGTCTCAAGCAGTCGTTACTATTTCTTTTGTGATTACGGTATTTTGAACCGAATGATTGAGGATAAGTTTTCTTTATTGAAGGATTTCCGGAAAAATTCAGCTGAAAGCAAGATTCCACTCACCTTATCCGTGGGGGTATCTTATGGTTGGAATGATTTTCCAAGTATTGGTAAAACCTCCCTCAACAATCTTGAGTTAGCTTTAGTTCGTGGGGGTAACCAAGCAGTCCTTCGGGAGAACACACCGCAAGCAAAAACAATCTATTTTGGTGGTAATTCTGAAAGTCGGACGCAAAAATCAAGAACACGTGCGCGTGCTATCTCGACGGCATTACAGACAATCATCAGTGAAAGTGAAGATGTCTTTATCGTAGGACACCGCTTCCCAGATATGGATGCCTTAGGTGCGGCAATTACGATGAAAAATTTTGTCAACATGTCAGGAAAAGAAGCCTATGTGGTTTATGACCCTGAGCAACTGATGCCAGAGGTAAGCCGAGCTATTAATCTAGTAAACGAAACTGAAGAAGGTTTTGCACATATCATTAAGCTTGAAACAGCCTTTGATATGAAGACGGAAAACTCCCTACTGATTATGGTTGACCACTCAAAGACCACTCAGACACTCAGTCTTGATTTTTATAAGTCATTTAGTAAACTGGTTGTTATTGACCATCATCGTCGAGATGATGATTTCCCTGAGCATGCTTTGCTGTCTTATATTGAATCAAGTGCAAGTTCAGCCAGTGAATTAGCGGTCGAACTTTTACAATTCCATGAATATAACTCGAAAATGACGGTGACAGATGCTAGTATTGCGCTAGCTGGGATTGAGCTGGATACGAAACATTTCACCAAAGCAACAACTTCCCGTACTTTTGAGGTGGCTGCTTATCTCCGCTCACAAGGAGCTGACAATAACCTGATTAAAGGAATTTTAGCTACTGAGTTTGAAAAATATAAAAAGATTAATGAAATTATTCTCAACTCAGAATATGTTGCGCCAGGAGTCGTGGTTGCCTTGGGTAAACCCAACCAAAAATATGACAATGTTGCGACAGCTAAAGCTGCAGACACTCTGCTAGATATGGCAGATGTTCAAGCAGCATTCTCTATTACAAATCATCAAAATGGCTATATCTCCATCTCGGCACGGTCATTCAAAGATTATAATGTCCAAACGATTATGGAAGCCATGGGTGGTGGTGGTCACTTTAATGCCGCCGCAACACAAATATACGAACGAAATATCGATGAAGTCAAAAAAGACCTCATCGCATTAATTAAGGAAAGAGAGAACGAACAATGAAAGTAGTATTTTTAGCAGATGTAAAAGGACAAGGAAAAAAAGGCGAAATCAAAGAAGTACCTACAGGATATGCAAATAACTTTCTCCTTAAGAAAAATTTAGCAAAAGTTGCAACAAGTGCTGCTGTGGCAGAACTTCAAGGGAAAACAAAAGCTAAAGAAAAAGAAGAAGCTGAGGAGCTTGCAGCGGCTAAAGCATTGAAAGAACGTCTTGAACAAGATGATGTTATGGTTGAAATCAAGATGAAGGTTGGAACGACAGGTCACACCTTTGGCGCTGTGGATAAAGCTGATATCGCGAAAGCACTTCAAAGCCAATTGGATGTCAAAGTAGACAAACGTAAAATTCAATTGATTAATAAGATTCAAGCGCTTGGAATTAAAGATGTTCCAATCAAATTGCACCGTGATGTAACTGCTACAGTCAAGGTCAAAGTAAGCGAGAGATAACATGCCTGATATTGATATTATCAAAGCACCGCCACAAGATTTAGCCGCCGAACAAGCCGTTTTGGGGGCTATTTTCCTTGATAGTGACCGCTTGATTGAAGTGAAAGAATTTCTTTCTACGGATGACTTTTACAAAAACGCACACAAGATTATCTTTCGAGCTATGGAACACTTATCGGACAATCGTGAAGCGATTGATGTGTTAACTGTCCGCTCGCTTTTAGAAAATCAAAACGACCTAGAGGCCATTGGGGGGATTGCTTATATTGCTGAGCTTGCCACCGCAACACCAACAGCGGCCAATGCCTCATATTACGCAAAAATTGTTGCTGAGAAATCTTTACTGCGTCAGCTAATCACTAAACTCACTCAAAGCGTAGAGAAAGCATACAGTCAGGAAGATCCAGCCGAGGATGTTCTTGCAGAAGCTGAAAAGTCATTGATTGATGTGCAGCAAGGACGTAATACGTCAAGCTTCCGCCGTATATCAGATGTCTTGTCGATGAATTTGGATGATCTGGAAGAACGTGCTAAACAGAAATCAACAATTACAGGTATCGCGACTGGTTACCCGGCCTTGGATGCTATGACAACAGGGCTCCATGAAGAGGAACTTATTATTCTTGCCGCGCGTCCAGCCGTTGGTAAGACGGCCTTTGCATTAAATATTGCGCAAAATATTGGGACGAAGCAAGATAAAACTGTTGCTATCTTTTCATTGGAAATGGGTGCGGAAAGTCTTGTTAACCGGATGCTCGCAGCGGAAGGAACAATTGAGTCTCATAACTTACGTACTGGACAACTTAATGACGAGGAGTGGAACCAGTATTTTATTGCTATGGGAACACTTTCGAAAGCAAGTATCTACATTGATGATACCCCAGGGATTAAAATTACAGAGATACGTGCACGCTCTCGTAAGTTAGCACAGGAAACAGGTAATCTTGGACTTATTGTTATTGACTATTTGCAGTTAATTTCGGGTACAGGACGAGAAAACCGCCAACAAGAAGTCTCAGAAATTTCACGTCAGTTGAAGATTTTGGCAAAAGAACTAAAAGTTCCTGTCATCGCTTTAAGTCAGCTTTCACGTGGAGTAGAGCAACGTCAAGATAAACGGCCTGTCTTATCAGACATTCGTGAATCTGGGTCAATCGAGCAAGATGCTGATATTGTTGCCTTTCTTTATCGGGATGATTATTATGATCGTGCCGGGGCAGATGATGATGACGATGGCTTTAATGAAGTCCCAGAAGTCGACAATAAAGTAGAAGTTATTATTGAAAAAAACCGTTCAGGAAGTCGGGGAACTGTAGAATTACTCTTCCTGAAAGAATACAATAAATTTGCCAGTATTGATAACAGATATGAAGACTAGCATTTCTAGGGGTATTCGTGTTATAATGGATAAGATTTAAAATTTATAATGGTAAGCTAGGCGGAAAACGCCTGTCTTTGCATTTCTAGAGAAAAATTGGAGAGTAAAATGGATAACCAAAATCAAAGCCAAGAAGTAGGAAAAATCGTAGATATCAGAAAACAAGTTGAAGAACATGTTGGCCAAACCATTGAAATTACATCACAATTTGGACGTAAACGTGAAAATCGTCATAAAGTCA
Organism: Lactococcus formosensis; assembly: GCF_037892375.1. Taxonomy (NCBI): domain Bacteria; kingdom Bacillati; phylum Bacillota; class Bacilli; order Lactobacillales; family Streptococcaceae; genus Lactococcus; species Lactococcus formosensis. The sequence goes on from NZ_CP141721.1 coordinate 1,328,315, forward strand.
ACTTGATTGAGACTTATGCCACACACTTTGTTATTGAAAATATCCCAGCACGTGGTCCAAAAACAACAGAGTCTTATCAATATGCTGACATTTTGACTCAAACAATTTTGATTCACTATCCAAATAAATAATTTGTTCAGTGATGTAATCTATTTGTGAAGCTTTCTATAGCATTTTTTGATGTGTGAAAGACTAGATAAAAGCTTCAGGGGTGACGTTGCCGATAGCGGCACGAACACTCACTAGAAGAAAACTTCCCAAAAGCAAAACCATAAAAAAACCAAAGAAAGGAGTAAATATGACATCTTCAAGCCTATCAATGATGCCTGTCAAAGGCGGTTCAGGAAATGCTTTTGTTGGCGAAAGCGACAATAAACGTGTTTTTATCAAAAAAAATTGTAGCCCTTTTTTGACAAGTGTGTATCTTGAAGGTATTACGCCACAAGTTCTATGGACGAAGCGTACAGCAGAAGGTGACATGTTAGCTGCTCAACCTTGGATTAATGGTCATACGTTGAAACCTTATGAAATGAATGATTCACGTATTGGCGAAATTTTGCGGCATTTACATCAAAGCGAAAAACTTATCGAAGCCTGTAAAAAGTTAGATAACGAAGTCATGCTTCCAGCTGATCTTTTGGAACAAGTACTGAGTAAAAGCTCAATCTTTGAAACCAACGGCTTTCTCTCAAATGTCGTTGTGGAACTCTCAGAAAATCTTCCTGAGTTAAAAGAAGAAGACGTTACAGTTGTTCATGGTGATGTGAATCATAAAAACTGGCTGGTAGATGATGACAGTGACAAAGTTTATCTTGTGGATTGGGATACGGTCCTTTTAAGTAGTCCTTTAGTGGATATAGCACATGTTCTAACCCACTATATAAAACCCGAAAACTGGGAAGAGTGGCTCCATCAAGCAGGTTATAAAACAGCTAAAAATATAGAACATGAATTAATCTGGTATGGAAAGCTTTCTTTCCTACGTCAGATTTCGGAATATATGGCAAGAGAACAAATTAAGGAAACAGAACAAGAAATTGCTCGTTTTCAAAATTTTTGTCGTTTATTTTAAAACTTAGAAAATAAAAATAGGAGGCTTGCCTTCTTATTTTTTCAATAAATAGGAGAAAAAATGCGCGTAAGAAATCGTAAAGGCGCTGCGGAACACTTAGAAAGTAACGCACATGTTGTTGTAGAAAACCCAGCAGACTTTAAAGGACGTTGGGCAGAGCGTTTTGGAAATGATCACCCGATTCATATTGAAGTTGGATGTGGTAAGGGCGGTTTTATCACAGGAATGGCTGCCCAAAACCCAGAGATTAATTATATTGCGATTGATATGCAACTGTCCGTCTTATCTCACGCTTTAGACAAAGCTTTGGAAGCCAATCTACCTAATGTGCAAATGATGTTGGTTGATGGCGCAGCTTTAACAGAATATTTCGAAGATGCTGAAGTTTCGCGTGTTTATTTGAACTTTAGTGATCCTTGGCCAAAAACACGTCATGAAAAACGTCGTTTGACCTACAAATCATTCTTAGAGACTTACGAACAAATCTTACCATCAGAAGGAGAAATCCATTTTAAAACAGATAACCGTGGCCTTTTTGAATATTCATTGGCAAGTATGAGTCAGTATGGTATGATTTTAGAAAAAGTATGGTTAGATTTGCACGCAGATGAAGAGTTTGCCAAAGTCAATGTAATGACAGAGTATGAAGCAAAATTCTCAAGCAAAGGTCAAGTGATTTACCGTTTAGAAGCAAAATTCCCAAAGAGAGGTTAAGCTATGAGATGTCCAAAATGTCAATCTGAATCGTCACGAGTTGTAGATTCACGTCAAGCTGATAATATGATTCGTCGTCGTCGTGAATGTGAAAATTGTGGAAACCGTTTCACGACTTTTGAACGGATTGAAGAAATGCCACTTTTGGTCATTAAACGTGACGAGACACGTGAAGTTTTCAATCGTGATAAAATTATCACAGGAATAGTACGCAGTGCACGTAAACGACCTGTGACGAGTGAATCCATTGAAAAATTAGTTGATCGTGTCGAACAAAGAGTTCGCCGCTTGGAAAAAAATGAAGTACGTACCGAAGTCATTGGTGAATTTGTTATGGAAGAATTAATGGATTTGGATGATATTACCTATGTCCGCTTTGCGAGTGTGTACCGTTCCTTCAAAGATGTGAGTGAAATCGAAGACCTACTTAAAAAGATTACGAAAAAAGACTAACTGTTCTAAAAAAGAGAAATAAAAGGAAAAACTATGAGACCAGGCGATTCATTTTCTATTCTAAATCGAGGAAAAATCAGCTTTGATGCCGATACTTTTTCGCTACTTTACTTGCCTATTATTGGGCGAGACGCTTTTGGCCTCTATCAACTCTTGCGCGTTTTTTCGACGGGCAAGATTTCTCATTTTTTAGAGTATCTTGACTTTGGGCTCAATCCTTTTCTCGAAGCTTTAGATAAACTCTCAGGGATTGGACTTGTGCGAGTATTTGATCAACAACCGGGATATCTTCTAGAAGTAAAAAGTCCTTTAACTTTTGAAGAATTTTTAGCAGATGAATTTTATAAGCAATTGCTGATTTCACGTATCGGGGAAAATAAAGTTAACGCTTTGGCCAAAAAACACGAACCTGATGCTCTAGAAATTACGAAAAAGTTTCATGAAGTTTATGCCGTGAAATTCGAGCCTACGCACACTGCTATTCAAACAGAAAAATTTGATTTGAATTCCTTCAAGAGTATTATGGAAAATCAGCATCTGACTTTTGCAAATGAAAATCAAGATATCTTGACTCTGTATGGTTTGGCTGAAAAATTTGATCTCAACTGGTATGAATTATTTAAAGCAGCTGAGCAAACAGCTAATGCTGACAAAACTTTAAACACAGCCAACCTGACAAGAATGTTAGCTGGAAAATCTGAACCTTTACCTGCCTTGTCAGAGTTTCCTAAGGGATTCCAGGACTTGATTGTCATCAGTAAAGAGGTCAGCCCACGTGATTTTTTAAATAAGCTTAAACAACAAGCTGGTGGTTTTGCTTCACAGGAAGAACTTAAGATATTGAATAATTTAGACAAGCAAAATATTACGGACCAAGTGCAAAATATTTTGATACACTATGTTTTGATTCAACAAGGAAATGCTAGTCTGAATGCTCGCTTTGTTAACACTCTGGCAAATGATTGGATGCGCCATAAAGTTTATAATTCTGAAACAGCAGTAAAAAGAATACTGGAACGTCAACAACAAGCAGAAGAAAAGCAAAAAGCTAACAAAAATTATAAAAACTCAGGCAAATTGGTCAAAAAAGCGCCTGAATGGTCCAATGCCAGCTATGTAAACACGACCAGTGCAGAAGATATTGCCAAGTTCGAGCAATATAAGGCTTCCCGCCGTAAGGACAAGAAGGAGAATTGAGCATGGAATCAATTGGAGAACTTTTGAGTAAGCGCCCAGATGTACGTGGAAATTTTGAAAAGCTCGTCGCTGAAGTCATGAAAAATGAACACGTTCAAGCTTTTATTTCTGAAAATCAAATGACCGAAGATGAGGTGCAGCGTAGTTATTCGAAGTTTTATGAATTTGTTAAAGAACGAAAAAAATTCGAAGAACATGAAAAAATGGCAGCTGATGGCTATGAACCTGTCTTGATTATGAATCATGGCTACGCAGATGTATCTTATCAAACGACAGCTGAACTGGCACGCCGTCAAGAAGCCAGCAATCAATTACGCCGCGTTCAGATTATTGGTTTACCTAAAGAAATGAAGCAAATTGATTTTTATGCGGATGTCTTCACAGACAATCAAAATCAATTTGACTTGTTCCGGAAAGTAGAAAACTTTATTGATAATTTTCCACAAGAAAAAGGACTTTACATCTACGGCGATTTTGGTGTAGGAAAATCTTTTATTATGGCTGCAATGGCAAATGAGCTCTCGAAAAAAGGCGTTTCTACTACTTTATTACACTACCCAACCTTTATCTCTGACCTTGATTTTGACAACGCCAAATATTGGGTTAATGAAATTAAAAAAGTTGAAGTCTTGGTCTTAGATGATATTGGTGCTGAACTCAATAATGCTTGGGTGCGTGACAGCATACTACAGGTTATTTTACAGCATCGTATGCAAGAAAATCTTCCAACATTTTTCACTTCAAATTTGAATATGACAGAACTTGAGCTACATTTGGCAGAGACTAAAAAAGCAGATGAAATCTGGCCAGCAAAACGCGTCATGGAGCGTGTGAAGTATTTAGCGTCTGAAGTTCGTTTAGAAGGAGTAAATCGCCGACATGAATGAAACAATTGATCTGATGATGCAACATAGTTCTGTACGTAATTTTACGGATGAAAAAATCCCAGAACATGTGTTAAAAATAATTATTAATGCGGGGCGGGCAGCACCCAACTGGAAAAACTTTCAATCTTATTCGGTTGTTCTTGTGGAATCCCAAGAACAAAAAGATGCTATTTTTGCCCAACAGCCTCAAAAAGCAATTAAAAATTGTGCTGCTTTTCTGGTTTTTGTTGGAGACCTTAATCGAGCAAAAACAGCAGTCGAAATGAACGGTGGTGAGTTTCAACCAGAAGGTGTTGAATCGCTCCTCATTACTTCAGTTGATGCTGCAGTAGCCGGACAAAATACATTACTTGCTGCACAATCCTTAGGATACGGTGGTGTAATGGTCGGCTTGATTCGTGATCAAGCGCGTGAAATTTCTGAAATATTAAACCTTCCTGATTATACTTACCCAATTTTTGCTGTGGCTCTTGGTAAACCTGCACGTGTAAATCCAGTTAAACCGAGATTACCTTACGAAGCTGTTGTATTTCCTGAGAAGTATATTCCACAAGATGAAGAAGTACTGCGTAATTACGATAAAGTTCAAGATGATTATGCTGGAGCACGTCGTCTAAATTCCACTTGGTCAAGTCGAATAGTTGATCAATGGGGACAATCAGAACAAAAAGCATCTACAGAAAATCTGAAAGAAAAAGGACTTTTATGAAGAAAATTCTTTCACCAAAAATCCCTGCTGAGTTAGAAGCTGTTGATTTTACTGCTCTAGAAGACAACGAAGCCTACCAAGTAGAGTTGAAAAATCAAGAAATCTATTTAGAGGACCGTCAGCTTTTCAGTGGATGTCGTCTACAAAATATCGACTTTGAGTTAGATATAACTGCGGATTTAGAGTTTACGGATTGTATTTTTGAAAAGTGCGATTTTTCTAATCTGGTCTTTTCCAAATTCGGCTTTTACCGATGTATTTTTAAAGATTGTAAATTACTGGGGACTGAATTTACCAATGCTTTTTTGCAGGATGTCCAATTTCAGGATTGTTTGCTTAATTACGTTAATTTTTCAAGTTCTCGATTGAAGAATGTACTGTTTTCAGACAGTATGATGAAAGAGAGCCTTTTTATTGCTAGTCAATTTAAGCAGGTACGATTTGAAGGTAATGACTTGGAACTTACGAATTTTTGGGAAACGTCTTTATCAGGGATTGATTTTTCAAGTAACACTTTTGAACGCCTTGACGTGAGTCCTGAATTGGCTAAAAACATTAAAGTTAATCTAAGTCAAGCAGCTTTCTTTGCGGCTTTACATGGGATTGAGATTGTCTAAGTCTTGGGAGATTCAAGGCTTTTTATTTTAAAATAGTTTATGAGAATTGATCATTTAATTTAAAAATCGCTTTGAACTGAAGCGGTTTTTAAATTAAAAAATTTTTTTAGAAGAGTCCAACCGGCAAAGAAAACGTTTTCTTGTTTTGGACCGAATAGCTTAATTTTGAAGCAAAAATTCGGCTATAATTTAATTGTGAGGAAAAAAGATGCTTAGTTATAACTTAGATATCCTACTGTTTTCAGAAAGACGTTTCTGGAAACTTGATAAAATCCTTGAAGTTACTGGACTCAAAAACCAGGAATTTCAGAGACAACTCTTTGGGTTGAATCAAATTTTGCAAGAGAAATCTCAAAGACCACTAGAATTTACTAATAATGTATTAGCACTTCCAGAAAAATTAGAAAATTTTGAGGAGATTCGCTTTAATATCGAAGAATATGCGCTAACATTGAGTGAAGAGAAGCGAAAATGCTTGATTTATTTACTATGCTTTTCTAAACGTACAGCATTATCGATAAGTGATTTCCAGTCTCTTTTAAATGTGAGTCGAAATACCGTCTTATCTGATATTAAAAAGTTGCGTCGGCAACTGGATAACGGAGACACTAGTTTAGAATACTCCCGTAAATTAGGCTTTTACCTTGAAGGCGAGTCGAAAGAATTACGTAAAATGGCTTGGTGTTTCCTGCAAGAACTCAATGAAGAGAGTGATTACTATGTTTTGTCGAAGTATCTCAATCATAAAAATCCACTCTTTATTTATCAAGTAGGACAGAAAATTAGTCAATTAATTGCTGAATTACGTGTACAGGTCATTCATAGTCGTTATATTCCGATGCTGATTTACCTCGCTTTACTTCAATCACATCTTGGAGAAACAGATATCTTTCAGCAAGATGTACTAGAAGTTGAAGCATTACTGATTGGTATGAGTGATGGTAATTTTGAAAAGTCTGGTTTTGATTTTCTTTATCGTATTGGTTTTGAGATTATGGAAAATGTAATGAAACTTGCGGCAGTTCAATTTGAGGATTTTACAAAAACTTTTGCGGCTCTGCGTGCACATCTGGTTCCTGCCTACTTTCGATTGAAATATCACTTCGAAATAGAGAATGTCCTTTTGGATAAAATAAAAACAGAATATTCCTCTCTGTTTGAATTAATGGACCTTGCTTTAGCACCATTGCGCGAAGCTTGCGGGGAAATCTCCGAAGCAGAACGTGCCTACTTTGTTATTCTCTTTGGTGGAGAAATTTATAAGAAAAAGTATACGCAAAGCTTCCGTGCTATTGTCTTATGTGTAAACGGTATAAGTTCAAGTTTAATCATGCGTAAACGATTGGAAAATATGTTTCCCAGCATGACTTTTATCCTGAGTACAGCCGCTTCTGATTTGGACAAGATTCCTGCTTTTTCTTACGATATTATCTTTTCGACAGTCCCTGTCATAACGGATAAAAAACTCTATGTTATGTCAGCTTTTCCAGACAGTGAAGAAGAGACAAGACTTTACAATCAAATCGCGCAAGATTTTGATTTGCCTGGCTTTTATAAACCAAATGCCAGGTCTATCTTACGTGCGATTGAACCTTACGTTGACATTAAAAGCAATGCGACCAAGAAGCAACTGACGCGGATTATTGACCGCAAACTTAACAATAAAAAGACAGAAAGTGAGGCATTAGGTGTAATGCTTTCAGATTTATTAACTAAAGAAAAGATTCATTTTACAGATAAGAAACTTGACTGGAAAAATGCAATTGAGCTTGCGGCTCAGCCCTTACTGGATCAAGGAGAGATTGACCCCTCTTATATTTCAGCTATTATCAATCGTGTAGATGAGTTTGGACCTTATATTGACTTAGGGATGGGGATTGCTCTTCCACATGCACGTCCCGAAGATGGAGTAAAGAAGCTCGGCATGTCATTTCTCAGGTGTGACCAGCCCGTTTATCTTCAAGATGATCCTAAACATGAAATAAGGATTTTCATTGTTCTTGCAGCGATTGATAACGAAACGCATCTTCGTGCACTATCTACATTAACACAAATATTATCAAATAAAGATGAACTCAATAAAATGCTAACTGTAGAAACAGTAGCAGAACTCGAACAAATTTTTGCAGAAAAAGAAGGAGAATAATATGAAAATCGCATGTGTATGCCAATCAGGATTAGGAACAAGCTTTATGGTACAAATGAACCTCCAAGCACTTTTACAAGAAATGGGCTTAAACGTTAATGACTTTGAGCTTGATCATATGGATGTTGGATCTGCCACACCAGATTCTGCGGATTATTTCTTTGTGGAGTCCACATTAACAACAGCTTTACCTAATATACCCGAAGAAAAGATTGTACCTTTGACTTCTATCATTGATCGTGATGCAGCGCGTGAAGCATTGGTCAAAGTCTTGGATGAAAGAGGGATTGCCCACAACTAAGCAAAAACAGTACTTAAAAAGAATCGAAAATAAACTTAGGAGAACAAAAAAATGAATGGAGTTTTAAACTTTATTGTCTCTGTCGCGACTACGCCTGCCCTTCTTGTCGGATTAATTGCCATGCTTGGGTTGATTTTACAAAAGAAACCAGCAACTGCAGTTATTCAGGGGTCAGTGAAGACCTTTGCTGGGTTCTTGGTCTTGGTTGGAGGAGCTGGTATTTTAGTAGGTGCGCTTGCGCCTTTTGCCGATATGTTCCAACATGCTTTTCATGTGAAAGGTATTGTTCCAACTAATGAAGGCGTTGTTGCCCTAGCTCTCGTTGAGTATGGGACACCGACTGCTTTGATTATGCTTGTTGGGATGATTGTTAATATCTTGCTTGCTCGCTTTACACGCTTTAAGTACATCTTCTTGACAGGTCAAGCCATGCTCTATGTTTCTTGTATGGCAGCGGTAATTCTTGTTTCTGCCGGAATGGGCGAAACTTGGATAACAATCCTTCTTGGGGGTATCTTTGAAGGAACGCTTTTAACAGTGACACCCGCTATTTGTCAGCCCTTTATGCGTAAAATCACTGGGACTGACAATGTCGCGATGGGACATACAGGTAACATTGGTTATGCTCTTGCAGGTTGGTTAGGTAAAACCTTTGGTGATCCTGATCCTGAAAAATCAACAGAAAAGCTAAATATTCCTAAATCATTGGGCTTCTTACGAGATTCAACAGTATCTATTTCCCTATTGATGGCTGCAGTCTACATTCTTTTAGCAATAGCTGCAGGTCCATCTTATGTCGAAACTGAGCTTTCTAATGGTACAAACTTTGTAATTTTCTCTCTTGTTCAAGCAGGAACATTTGCAGCAGGTTTTGTCGTTGTTCTTCAAGGTGTGCGTATGATTTTAGCTGAAATCGTGCCGGCCTTCCAAGGGATTGCTCAAAAACTGGTTCCCAACTCAAAACCAGCTTTGGATGTTCCGATTGTTTTTCCGTATGCACCAAATGCAGTACTGATTGGCTTCTTTGTTTCTTTTATCACAGGATGTCTATCAATGGTTGCCATGCTTCTCATGGGAACAACAGTTATCATTCCAGGTGTTGTCGGACATTTCTTCTGCGGTGCTGCAGCAGCAATATTCGGTAATGCTAATGGCGGACGACGTGGAGCGGTGATTGGAGCAATTGCAAATGGTCTCCTCCTATCTTGGTTGCCACTTTTCATTATCCCATCTTTAGGAGCTTTTGGGGCAGATGCCTCAGCGACATTCGCGGATACAGATTATCTGATTCCAGGTATCATTGTTGGGCGAGTTGGTGAAATGGGATCTGGTGCAATCGCCGCTTTAATCCTAGGATTCCTCGCTATTGTCCTGATTCTCAGTGCAGTCTTAAATGCTAGAGATAAAGCCAAAGCTTAATTGAATGTCAATGTTTACAAAAATCAGTTTTCGCTCAGGAAATCTGATTTTTTAGTAAGATGAAAATAAAAAACGTTTTCAATTATGTTATAATAAACTGTATTATCAAAAGATTAAATGGAGAAAAATATGTTTGACAACACTGATCAGTTAGCTGTAAATTCAATCCGTACTTTGTCAATGGATGCTATTCAAAAAGCAAATTCTGGACATCCAGGATTACCAATGGGCGCAGCACCAATGGCTTATGTTCTTTGGAGCAAGTTTTTGAATGTGAATCCACAAACAGGACGCAAATGGTCTAACCGTGACCGTTTTGTCCTCTCTGCAGGACACGGTTCAGCAATGCTTTACAGCTTATTACACTTGGCAGGCTACAAAGTATCAATGGATGACTTGAAAAACTTCCGCCAATGGGGATCAAAAACTCCAGGACATCCAGAAGTAGACTGGACAGATGGTGTAGAAGCGACGACAGGTCCTTTAGGACAAGGTATTGCTAATGCTGTTGGTATGGCGATGGCTGAAGCTCATTTAGCAGCTACTTACAACAAGCCAGATTTTGATATTGTGGATCACTACACTTATGCTTTAAATGGTGATGGCGACCTTATGGAAGGTGTTTCGCAAGAAGCAGCTTCACTTGCTGGGAAACTAAAACTTGGAAAACTTGTACTTTTCTATGATTCAAATAATATCTCGCTTGATGGTGACTTGGATAAATCATTTATTGATGATATTAAAATGCGTTTCGAAAGCTACGGTTGGCAACATATCTTGGTTAAAGATGGCAATGATTTGACTGAAATTGCAGCAGCAGTAGAGCAAGCAAAAGCTGAAACAGAAAAACCTACAATTATTGAGGTGAAGACTGTTATTGGATTCGGTGCTGAAAAACAAGGCACTTCAGCAGTACACGGTGCTCCTCTTGGTGCAGAAGGCATAGAATTTGCGAAGAAAGCTTACGGCTGGGATTATCCAGAATTCACTGTTCCTGAAGAAGTGACTGACCGTTTCCGTCAAACTCTGAACACACGTGGCGAGGCTATGGAACAAGTATGGAATGATACCTTCGCAGCTTATGCTGAAAAATACCCTGAACTTGCAGAACAATATGTAAAAGCATTTGAAAATGAAACACCTGAACTTGATTTAAGCAAACATGAACTCGGATCAAGCAAAGCCTCACGTGTAACTTCACAAGAAGCCATCCAAGAACTTTCAGCACAAATGCCAAACCTTTGGGGTGGATCAGCTGACTTATCTGCATCAAACAATACAATGGCTAAAAATGATACAGATTTCATGCCAGATAACTATGCTGGTCGTAACATCTGGTTTGGTGTTCGTGAATTTGCGATGGGTGCAATTATGAACGGTATTGCCCTTCATGGTGGTACACGTGTATATGGTGGTACATTCTTCGTCTTTAGCAATTACATGCTTCCAGCTGTACGTATGGCTGCACTTCAAGAATTGCCTGTTACCTATGTGTGGACACACGATTCAATCGCAGTCGGTGAAGATGGTCCAACACACGAGCCTGTGGAACAATTAGCTTCAGTACGTTCTATGCCAAACTTAGACACTATCCGCCCTGCAGATGGTAACGAAGTTATTGCCGCATGGCGCCGTGCAGCTTCAAGCAAAAATCGTCCAACAGCGCTTGTTTTGACACGTCAAAACCTGCCAGTTCTTGAAGGAACAGCACAATTAGCTGAAGAAGGTCTCAATCGTGGTGCTTACATTCTCTCGAAAGAAGAAGGTGAACTTGAAGGAATTATTATCGCGACAGGTTCAGAAGTAGCGCTTGCACTTGAAGCTAAAAAAGAATTAGGAAAAGGCGTACGTGTTGTATCTATGCCTTCAATGAATATCTTTGACGAACAATCTGCAGAATACAAAGAAGAAGTTCTTCCGAAAAATGTTTGCTGCCGTTTAGCTGTCGAAGCAGGAACAAGCTTCGGCTGGGCCAAATATATTGGTTTAGCAGGCGCTACTGTAACCGTAGATAAATGGGGTGCTTCAGCACCTGCAAATGTAGTTTTACCAGAATATGGCTTTACAGTAGAAAATGTTGTTAAAACATATAAAGAAATGAAAGACAACTGTCCTAAAGATTGTTGCTAATTGAGAATCATGCGGTGAAAAAGCTTTTACTGCACTGAGACTTGCAGATTATGATATAATAAGTTCATGCGATGAGTCGATCTTCTACTTTAGTAGATTATTGAAGCACAGGAGTTCTGGAACATTAGGTTGTTCGTGCAGGAAGCATGAGAACTTGTCAGCGTGTGTGAACCGCTCTGACACAACGAAAGTTGCCTGAAAAGATCTCTCTTTTGAGAGGTCTTTTTTTGTTAAATAAAGATAGAAATGACCTGTTGTTTCCTTTAGAATTAATGATATAATAGGGGTGTGTAAATCTATCTATTATATTTTAGGAGAGACTATTGAGCGTAATGATGTACAGCCTTTTTGATGTAGAGGGTAATGCAGAAGCGATAATATCTTATACAGAAAACGCGATGAAAAAAGAAGGAAAAACTTCAGAAGAAATAGAATTGTATAAAGCTGAAGTTGAAAACAGTGATTATCCTGTTCTTGTCAGTGTATCGGTAAGTATGCTGGATGAACTGAACGGAATGCACACCCGTCAAGAAGTTAAACATATGGGGTAAGAAAAAGTGGAGTATTGCAAAAATACTCGCTTTTTTTATAGAAAATTAAAAATGATCTGAAAGTATAAAATACACTAGAATAAAGGTTCCTAAGGTATTCAATTTGTGAAGTTTGTGAATTCACAAACTTCACAAGCGCTTACAAAAGAAATGCGAAAGAAGTGTGCTAAACTTATATTGTAAAAATATTTACAAGCTTTTAAAATAAAAAAAGGAGATTTTCCAACATGAAAATCGTTATTATAGGCACAAATCACGCAGGTATTGCTGCGGCAAATACATTATTAGACAACTATCCTGGTTATGAGATTACTATGATAGACCGTAACAGTAACATGAGTTACTTGGGCTGTGGTACAGCTTTATGGGTGGGCCGCCAAATTGATCAACCGAATGAACTTTTCTATGCACGACCAGATGATTTTGAAGCAAAAGGTGCTCAGGTGTTGACTGAAACTGAAGTATCGACTATTGATTTCGAGCATAAAAAAGTGTATGCTACAACAAAATCCGGAGAAGAGCACGTAGAAGATTATGACAAACTTATCCTTGCCATGGGCTCAAGACCAATTATTCCCAAAATTACAGGGAATGAATTAGAAGGGATTCATTTTCTTAAGCTCTTCCAAGAAGGACAAGCAGTGGATGAGGAATTTGCTAAAGAAGAAGTGAAACGTATTGCAGTTATTGGAGCGGGCTACATTGGTACAGAAATAGCTGAAGCAGCAAAACGTCGTGGAAAAGAAGTTTTATTGTTTGATGCGGAAAGCACATCTTTAGCTTCATATTATGACGAAGACTTTGCGAAAGGAATGGATGAAAACCTTTCAAAGCATGGAGTAGAGCTTCATTTTGGTGAAACTGCAGAAGCTTTTAAAGGAACAAATGGCCGTGTTTCTCAAATCGTGACCAATAAGGATACTTACGATGTGGATATGGTAATCAACTGTATTGGTTTTACTGCCAATAGTGCTCTTGTAGAAGATAAACTTGATACACTTCGAAATGGAGCAGTGAAGGTAGATAAACATCAACAGACAAGTAATCCCGATGTCTATGCAGTCGGAGATGTAGCTACGATTTATTCAAATGCTCTACAAGATTTTACATATATTGCTCTTGCTTCTAATGCGGTACGCTCAGGAATTGTCGCTGGACACAACATTGGCGGAACAGCCCTAGAATCAGCTGGTGTTCAAGGGTCAAATGGTATCTCAATCTTCGGCTATAATATGACATCTACAGGTTTCTCTGTTAAGGCCGCTCAAAAATTTGGTTTAGATGTTGCTTACACTGATTTTGAAGATAAGCAAAAAGCTTGGTTCCTGCATGAAAATAATGATACCGTGAAAATTCGTATTGTTTATGAAAAATCAAGCAGACGCATCGTAGGTGCGCAAATGGCGAGCTATGGGGAGATTATCGCGGGAAATATCAATATGTTCAGCTTGGTTATCCAAGATCAAAAAACAATTGATGAACTTGCGCTTCTCGATTTGTTCTTCTTGCCCCACTTTAATAGTCCTTATAACTATATGACTGTTGCTGCTTTGAAGGCTGAATAACATCAAAATGTAACGTTGATATCTAAGAACATAAGACACAAAAAATCACTAAAATATACTTTAGTGATTTTTTGTTAAATTAAGTTACATTTGTGCAATATTGTCTAATGTTATATAATAGAAAAAATTGACGAGAGAAATGGAGGAAATAATATTGTGTTAAAATATTTAGACGAAGATGATTTTAAAAAACTTCAAATTTTATATTATTTAGAAAATCATCATCTCTCTACGGTACTTTTTGATGACTTAATTGAAGAATTGTACCTTAATAATTATCAAGTCAAGAAACTCCTATCTGAGATACAAGCAGAGATTAAATCTTGGAAATTAGAGAATTATTACCTTATTGATCTCCAGACGCAGAAAAGTTTCGTACGTTACGAAAGAAGAACCCAAGGAAACATTATGCTTCTCTTAAATCATTACGTTAAGAGATCACAGATGCAAGCCTTGATTCGGGCAATCTTTACTGAAGAAGTGAACAAAATTGCTGAACTCGAAGATATCGTCTTTTTATCAAAGTCAGCCACGTATAAATTGGTGAAAAAATTTACGGATTTAACCAAGGAATATGATGTAACAATTGATAAAAATATGCGCTTTGCTGGTGACGAATGGAAGATTCGAGAGTTTCTCTATAATTTCTATCACACCTTGTATGGTGATCTTTATAAGAGTTTTTCGGAAGATGTAGCGACGGACCTTGAACAAATGATAAAAGCTTTAGAGGAAATAGAGGGGCTTTTTATTCAGGGCTTAAGTTTAACAGATAGAACAAAATTGTTGTATCGGCTCTTTGTTATCTATACGAGAAATTATTTAGGAAATAAGGCTTCAGCGCAAGATTTCATGAAGATTGACAGTCGATTTATTGAGCCCATATCCCAGATTTTACGACATTATCTTGATGGTTCTAATGAAGAAGTCTTGGAAGAGACCTATGAGCTTCTTTATTTTCTTTCAAGTGAGAGCATTACGGCACATTGTGATTTTCAAATTCCAACGAATGTAAGAGAGTTAACACTAGCTTTTACAGAGAGTTTCAATGCTAAATTTAAAGAACACCAAAACGAACTAAACCAAGCAGAAGTACAAGTAGAGTTAAACAACATCCATCTTCGCTTATTGGTTTCTCTAAGAGCAAACTTTGATGTATCCAGTTTGAATGATTTTAACTTCATGGGCGAAAATTATGAAGATATTGAGCTCTTTTGTAATAACTTTGCAGATAAAATGTTATTAGATACGCGGTATGCGGCTTTATTTCAAGAAAAACACCAAGCCCTTGTTCGTGAATATATGTTTTTAATTTTGTGTCATACCACTGCTTATCGTACGAGACGCCCAGTAAAAATTTGTGTGGACTTTTCGTATGGTATCTCTTATAACAGATATATTCTAGAGAACATCAAGTCATTAGGATTTTTAAATATTGAAGCCAGCGAAGGAAAAAATAAAGAAAATATTGACATCTATCTTTCTAATCTTCCTTCACGAGAAGTTGAAGCAGAACAAATTATTTGGGCATCACCACCCACATCTTATGACTGGGAATTTTTTGGCAATACAGTAGTTAAAGTAAAAAAAGACAACTTTAATGCCTAGTTGTTTTTTTTTATTTTTTTTCAAAATAAAATAAAAAATGACTTCTTTACGCTTAAATGTTAAAATTACCATAACTAAGCAAATGAGAAGAGTAAAAAGATGAAGGAAAGGAGGGAGAAGTAATGAAAACCTTTATTGTTATGCTATGGCTCTTGTCTTCTATCCAGTTGACAGAGCTAGGAAAGGCAGAAGAATCTAAAGTCAACTATGGAAATGATGCGGCTATCCAGTATTCGACGGGTAAATTTTCAATTGATTTTGTCAGCAGTCTGGATTTTGGGACGAATGAAATTTCTAACCAAAATCAAGTTTATTTTGCACAAGCTCAACGTTATTATAAATCAACACTTGTTACGCCTAACTTTATTCAAATAACAGATAATCGTGGCACATTAAAAGGCTGGACACTTAAAGTTTACGAAAAAGAACAATTTAAAGCAGAAGAGTATTCTCAATATCAGGAATTAAAAGGCGCTTCTCTCTCTTTTCATAAGCCTATTTTAGTGACGAATAACAATGCCCAACAGCCCCAAGCTTACGAGGTGAAGAACTTGGTACCGGGAAGTGAGACGCTGGTAGCTCAAGCTAAAGTCGGTGAAGGCGCTGGTACCTGGATAATTCGTTGGGGAAATAAGGAAGATCTCTTTTCAAGAAACTTTTCTATGAGTGGTAAAGATATTCAAAGATATTTTACTTCGTCAGTTGGTCTTTATGTTCCTGGAGATACACCAAAAGAGGCTACAACTTATCGTACAAATTTAATATGGGTATTGAGTGAACTACCAGATAACTAATAAAATTAAAAAGGAGTATCCTGATGAAAAAAACGAATAAACGAGCATCTAAGATTACTTATTTGTTTGTTTGCGGGTTTGTATTGTTATCTTTTAGTTTAGCAGGGCCAAAGGCACAGAGTGTTTCTGAGGCAGCTGAAATTATGAATCCGCTCTCGCCTGACGATAAGGTTATGCCTCAGGAACCAGAACCCATTACAGTATCACAGTCTTCAGAAGAGGAAAAAGCTCAAACACCACCTAAAAAGACTGAATCACAAGGTGGCAGAAAAGAAGAAAGACAGAAAAAGCAAGAAAAAAAGAAGAAAATCTTTTTTGCACCAGACACAACAGTTGCACTTGAACAATCACAAAAGATTAGAATCTTGGACGGAGATACATCTACATCAACAACTACAGGAAAAGTTCTGTCCATTATGTCAGGCCGTTTGCTCTTTGGAAGTAAGTGATAACAATAATAAAAAAAATCACATCATGTGATTTTTTTATTTGTCATAGCCTCCAAATATAAATAAGAAAGACTAGAGCAAGCATCAGAACGATGAGAAGTGGCAGCAGAAATTTCAACCAGTAAGTTTTTGTTTGAGTTTGTTGGACAGCGTTTTGCTTCTCGTGGAAGGCGACTTGGTCTTTTTTTACGGGTAACTCAGTTACTTTTTTAGCAGTAACAAGTACACGATAAGGTGTTTCGGTGGCGCTGTTACAAGTGATTAAGTAGAGATAATTCGGGCCTCTATCTTGTAATTCTGAAAGATCAGTTTCTCTAATGATACGGTTGGACTCGACTTTATAAGCATAATAATTATCGAAGTAGCGAACATATACATCGGCATCACTTTCTAGCTCTTGAATGCCTCCGAAAAGAAGACTGGAGTCGTACTGTACATGATGCCCAATAATCGTCAAGCTATTGGATTCAGGATTACGATTTGGAAAGAGACTCACAGTTCCTTGAGCCATATTTTCTTGTGTCAGTCCTACAAAAATGGGTTGACTAACGGCAACACTTGGTACAACAATTTGTCCGAGAGCACTTTTATTTTGATTCGCAGAGGCCTTCAGTACATCTTTTAAGCGAGGCGTCTGAATTGGCTCAGGGTCAGCCACATATTTTGGCAAATCTGTTCTTATAGTTTCTGTTTTCATAAGTTGAGAATGGGTAGCTATACTAAAATATTTTGAAAAAGGAACAGAAAGCATGCCCAGCATTAGAATTAAGAGCAGAGTGATCAATATTTTTAAACGTTTTTTCTTCATTTTTGTTCCTTTCATATTTTTTTAATCATAGCAAAATGAAAATCTTTTGTAAATATTCTCTTTTATTTTGAAGTTGAATGTACTACTTTTCCAATAATATAGAAGTTGTATTCCTTTGATTTATAAGGGATTAGAACGTTATTTTTTTAATTTTTTTTTTTGAAAAAATATAAAAGAAAAAAGACAGTTAAATAAGATTGACTTAAGAACAAACCGTGTGATTAAATAAAGGTGTGGTTTGAAGTGAGTGACGTCTAACTTCATGACCTCAAATTAAACAAAGTTAAAAGAGTTGGAGGTGAAATGTTAAAGAAAATTTTATGTGTTATTTTTTTCCTGACGGTTACAGGTTCTCTGAGGGTGCAAGCTCAATCAGAAGATGTGACCTACAGCAATCGTGACAGTATCGGTTTTGTCGGGAAATATGATTTTAAGGATCAACAGAAAGATAACCAAGATAAAAATAACGGTTTAACTTCATCTGAAAATAGACAAGTTGGAAATATCATTCCCAATGCAGGTGATTCAAGCTCTTTACTCTATGTTGTGTTCTCTGCTCTAGGAGGACTGCTCATCGTACTTAGTACAAGAAGTATAATCAAAAATAATTACCAACATAACTTAGAAAAAAAGATCTAGAAAGATTTTAATAGGCGTACAAATTATGAATAAAATTATATTGAAATCCACTGCCACATTAGCTACTTTGATAGCAATTTCTCCACTCGCTGCCACATCAGTATTTGCAGCAGATGCCAACTATTCTACTCCAGGAGATGTAGAATTTGTCACAGGTGATACAGGCACAAAACCAGTGGACCCAGAAAACCCAGGAGCAACAGTCGATCCAGAAAACCCAGATCCCAATATTCCAGTATTGCCACCTGTAGAAGTAACAAAAGGTTTGAGCTTGGACTTTGCATCTAGTCTTTCATTTGGGCAACAAAAAATTAGTTCGACAGATGAAATTTACTATGCACACGGACAGAAGGTTCTTGATGGAAGCGGTACGGTCAGTGGTATTGTTCCGAACTACGCTCAAGTAACCGATGTCCGGGGAACTTTTGCAGGATGGACACTCTCGGTAGCGACAGATGGACAATTCAGAGAAAAAGGTACAGATATGACTGCAACACCTGAAACGGGCGCTCCTCTTGGAACATACTTGACGGGTGCCCAACTGAAGTTCAGTAAAGGCGTATCAAACGGAACAGTTACTGGGGCAAAGCCATCAAATGTTAATGCTTCAACATTCTCTTTAAGTACTTCTGATCAAGTAATCATGTCAGCTAAGGCGAATGAAGGTATGGGAACTTGGACCTATGCATTAGGAGCTACAGCGGATTATGATGCATCTGCAACAGCAAAAGATGCCGTTGCTACTCAATCTCCAATCACATTAACTGTTCCGGGAAGTACTGCTAAAAAAGCTTCAGGCTATACAACAAACCTTATCTGGAAACTTTCGGATACCCCAGGAAACTAAAAAACTGGTTGATGAAAGGCAGGTAGAATGAAAAAAGAACTCGTATATAGTACAAGCTTGATTCTGGCTGCGACAGTCTGCGCTATTACTTCAGAAAGTATTACAGCTGATTCTGTAAATTACTCATCGCTTGGTCAAGTTGGTTTTGTTGCTGGAAACGAGATAACGCCTCCTGTCAGTCCAGGCCCAGAAGAACCAGGAAAGCCGGTTTCTCCTGTATGGCCTGGAGGAGTTACACCACCACCAGGAACGTCGGGACCTCTATCCATAGATTATGCTTCATCGTTTGATTTTGGAATTAATAATATTTCCACTCAAGATAAAATTTACTATGCAAAGTCGCAAAAGTATGCAGATTCGACATTGGAAACACCAAATTATATCCAAATTACCGATAATCGCGGAACGACAGCAGGGTGGACTTTAAAAGTTCGAGAAGTAGCCCAATTTCACCAAGAAAACGCAGCGGCAAAACATCCAGTTTTAGAAGGTGCAATGCTTTCTTTAGTCCATCCCAAAGCAGTTTCCTTGAACGAGGGTACGCCGCCAACCGCACAAGAAGTACTTGATCTTGTTCCTGAAAAAGAAACCGTAGTGGCAACAGCTGTAAAAGGTGCTGGTGCGGGTACATGGATTATACGATGGGGGAATGAACTTGTAGCACAAGATACACTGAACCAAGCGGAACAAAGTGTCAAAGAGAACTTTAGTAAGGATGTTCAGCTTTTTGTTCCGGGAAAAACGGTTAAAGATGCGGCTTCCTACACCACACAACTGAATTGGATTCTTTCTGAACTTCCTCAGAATGGTTGAAATCATACAAAAATAAAGAATAAGGAAAAATAAAAATGAAAACTAAAAAGATTATTTCACTCGCAGCACTTGCTTTAGTTGCTTCATCTACTGGAGTATCAACAGTCTTTGCAGCTGACGGAGGAGTGTATAACTCTGACAGTACAATTACTTATACTCCAGCAAGTGGCCCAACTGCTCCAGTTGATCCAGGTAACCCAGGAATTACAGTTGATCCTGAAGGTCCAAAAAATCCTGGAACTGATGGTCCTCTCTCAATTGATTATGCGTCGAATTTTAATTTTGGTACGCAAGAAATCACTTCTGCTGATAAAACATATTTTGCAGCAGCAACAACACTTACGGATAAAACAACACGTCCAAACTGGGTCCAAGTTACAGATAATCGTGGAACACTTGCAGGTTGGTCCCTTTCTCTTCAAGCCTCAGAATTTACAAACGGAAAAACAGGTACAGGTTCTGTATTGAGTGGTGCTACTTTGAAACTTGAAAATGGTCATATTGTTTCAGCTTCAGATGCAGCAGCAGACAAATCAGTAGCTTCTGTAACTTTAACACCAGGAACTTCATCAGGAACAATTCTTGGCGCTACTGCCGGTAAAGGTGCAGGTACAAACTTACTTGTGTGGGGAGATGATACAACTAAGGCTTCTTCTGTTTCACTAGCGGTCCCAGGTAAAACAACAAAATTAGCTGATGCTTATAAATCAACCCTGACTTGGACATTGACAGATACTCCAGCAAATTAATTTTTTAACTATATGAGAGCAGCTCTTATGTGAAAGCACAAAAGGAAGATACATATCAAGTAAAAGCGAAACTCGCAGCATTGTAAATTTTTCAAAGAATTATATTTCCTTCTCGCAAGAGAGGGAAATAAGGCATTATTTATACAATTATTATTCATCTTCAAAATATCATAATCGAGGTTATACAAAAATGAAAAACTTAAAAAAATGGGTCGCTCTTACAGTTGCACTAACAGGAATGGTTGCCTTTGGCAAACCAGCTTTTGCCAATCAGTTTAACTTTAGCGTAAAAGCAATTCTTCCGGAAAATCAGGCAAGCAAGGCATCCTATTTCGATATTCTTATGACACCAGGTCAAGAACAGACACTTACTGTAGAATTGAGCAATTCAACGGACAAAACAGTTACTGTTGAGCAAGGTTTAGCAAGTGCAACTACCAATCTAAACGGGGTCGTAGAATATTCGCCAAATAAAATCAAGCCCGATACTTCATTAAAATATAATATGAAGGACTATGTCAAACTTGATCAAGAAATTGTCCTAGCTCCCAAAACGACAAAAACTGTAAAAATCAATGCGAAGATGCCCAATTCAGCTTTTAAAGGCTATATGGCTGGCGGATTGACGTATAAGGAAAAGTCAAGTGAGGACAAAACAACAGACACTAAGGGAATCAGTATTCAAAATGAATATGCTTATGTGGTTGCACTTTTAATGAGTCAATCTCAAGATAAAGTAAAACCAGATTTGAAACTGACAAAAGTTTCTCCTGATCAAGTCAACTATCGTAACGTCATCAATGCTAACTTGCAAAACCCAACAATGGGCTATCTCAATCAAATGCAGTTATCCGCAACTGTTAAGGGACTGGATAATCCGAAGATTGAGTATAAATCAAGCAAAGAAATGATGCAGATGGCGCCAAATTCTAACTTTGACTATCCTATTTCTCTAAATGGTGAGAAATTACAAGCAGGAAAATATCAAATCAAAATGCTGGTACACGGTCAAAAAGACGAGAACGGAAAATATCTTGTTAAAGACGATAAAGGAAATGAAACAAGATATAGATATGAATGGACTTTCACAAAAGATTTTGAAATCGCAGCGGACAAGGCGCGTGAGCTTAATAAAAAAGACGTGACCATAAAAGAAGACAATTCTTGGATGAAATGGTTAATCCTTGCCTTGATTCTCTTACTTTTGATTTTTATCCTCTTCTTTATCCTTTGGAAACGTCGTAAGAAAGAAGAAGACGAAAAAGCAGCTCGTATTGCTGAGCTTGAGAAAAAATTAAATGAAAAAGAAAATAATAACTAAAAAGTATTGGCAGTTTTTGATGCTTGATAGTCTAGCTGGGATGCAAGAAGAAAGGTGAAATAAATGCAAAAAAAAATCATCACACATTCACTTTTGTTTTTTGTAACATTTCTGTGCATGATAACAAATGGAAAAAATGTCCTTGCTCAAGATATTGGTGGTGCAGATTTTTCTGCCCGCCCGATACTTGAAAAACACCAGACTAATGATAAGACAGGCTACTGGTGGCTTGATGTCCAACCTGGTGAAGAAGTTGATTTAGAAGTCCAGATAAATAACGGCAAGCAGAAAAATACTTTTGACATTACTTCAAATCAAGCTGTTACCAATCCGAACTTCGTGATAGACTATAGTTTAAAAAAAGAGGAAGCTCATAAGTATCTCTCTAGTACAAAACTGTTCGATTTTTATAATAATGTATTCATTGGTGATAGTAAGAATCCGGGTAGTAAAACCATTGTTTTACAAGCGGGAGAGTCTAAGAAAGTACCAATCAAAATAAAGATTCCTGATTCTTGGAAGAACAATATTTCGATAGGAGGAATCAATGTTACGCGCCGGGCCACAGAGGAAGAGAAAGAGCAAAGTTTAGTGAATATTTATAGCTCAGCTTTTGCCTTGATTCTTCAATCAGGCAGGCAAGACAACTCCTTTTCAGTTTCCTTATCTGCAGCTGATTTGAAAACGGATGAACAGTCTATTCGGCTTCAAAATTCCAAAGATACTCTGCAAGAAAAAACAAAACTTCAGGCAACGATAAAAGATCAAAAAGGCATATTATACTCAAGTTTAGATTACAGCTCAGGGACGATTGTTCCCTATGCCAAAATTGACTTACCACTGAATGTAAAAAAAGAATTAGAAAAAGGTAATGAGTATGAACTGAGTATCAAGGCGACCAAAGAAGATAAAACTTTAAAGGAGAGCTATCTGCTAAAAGTTGACGATAAAGGAAAGGTCCAGGTTACATCAGAGCTTACACCTCAAAACAATAAAAGCTTTCCATTAATAATGCTTATTCTAGCTGCTTTAGCAATAGGTGGAGCAGGAATAATAATCTACGTAACAAAGAAAAGAAAGGGAAAAAATGAAAGGGAAAATGAGAAACCTCATCCTAATATCCTTGATGACTAGTGCTATTTGGCAACAACACAGTACTCAGGCAGATACAGAGATAGATAAGGATAATGGCAGTGCAAATACATATATTACTGTTACTGCACCCACAACTGATAATCTCTACCTTACACAAGCTCCAGACTTTAAC
Organism: Lactococcus formosensis; assembly: GCF_037892375.1. NCBI lineage: Bacteria > Bacillati > Bacillota > Bacilli > Lactobacillales > Streptococcaceae > Lactococcus > Lactococcus formosensis. The sequence goes on from NZ_CP141721.1 coordinate 1,351,371, forward strand.
TTTGCGAATACGGAAGCTTCTACAAAAGATTCTATAACGACAAGAGGTACAGTTCCTTATAGTATAGTTAATATCACTGGGAATGCAAACGGATATAATTTGCAACAGAAAATCAGTGATTTCACAGGAACTATTGATGGTAAAGCAACAACGTTACCACTAAAATTCTTCAAAATTACTGTTGCTGACAATGCTTCGGGTACGATAAAAGGGAGTAATGCGGTCAACATTTTGGGGCAAGCAGGGCGTGTTTTGACAGGACAAACAAATGCTCAAGGAAACCAAAGCAGTGGAGCTGCAACTGCTGAAATTCAGTTGGATTCAACTCAAACCATAAAACCCGGCGCTTACCAAGCTACGCTTACTCATACACTCGTACAAGGTTTATAAGGAAATAATTTTATGAAAATAAATAAAAAGTATATCACTCCACTCTTGATAGCGGGTACGATTTTGACCTTAACAGTAGTGGGAGAAAAGGCAGATGCGACAGTATTGACGGGCAATGTAGATACTTCTGGTGCAATTACAGGGACGGCAGGTGCAACATATTACAGTACGAATAGCTGGAAGGACATGCTGGATACCTATCAGTCTGTCACACCAACATCTGCTTCCAATAATACGGTCTTCTTTAACATTGTTGGCGATGTTCAAGGTAAATCCTCTATTGGTGGATACGGCTATTCAAATACTGGAAATACCAATAATGGAGTTTCCATTGTAAATGGTAAAAGCTTATCCATAAATGGTAATGGTCACACACTTTATTTGGATTCTGATACCAACTATACAACTCCTGGTTCAGGAAGTGGTGCTGGTGCCGGTTATATCCGTGGACCTTTTCGTGTCCCTAATGCAGGAGTAAGTGAAGCAACGGTTCTACAAATCAAAAATGCATCAATTACAAATAATATAACTGGTGGTATCTTTCAATCCATTGGCACAGGCGGTTCAGCACCAACTTTTATCTATGAAGATGTAAAAGTCAGTAATGGAACAGCACGTTATGCTGCCCAACCGATTCGCAATGATAATGGAAGAATATTATTTTATGGTACAAATGAGTTTAATATACAGCAAGACCATAATATGAACAGTATCGGACTTTTAGGTGCTGATAACCAAGGCGAATGGATACAAGGTGGAAAATGGGTAGAGGTTGTTACAGGGACAACAACACTTAATCAAACCTGGGGCTATGATCAGCCTTTCTACACCTATAATAATAACTCTCATACAATGAAGGTAGCAGACGGGGCGCATATGGTTTGGAATCTGAATGACACCTATACCATGTATTATGATGATGGAAATAGTGGGCCGATGGTTTGGGATATTGGCAATGATGCTTCCTTTGATATTCGAGGAACGGCGGCTACAGCTTCACGATACAGTGGTGGTTGGTTTATGTGGATTGCAAATAATTCGTGGACTGTAAATGTTGGGAATAATGCAAGGCTTGCTGTCTCAACAGGAGGAGGGAGTATCAATCTTAACGAATTTCAAGGCACGAAAGTTATTCGGTGGAATATTGGACAAGATGCAACAGTACTTTTGAATAATCTAAGAACATCCGGCAGCCTTGTTACAGGGGAACCAGGAGCCGGAAGTGCCATCACGCTCAATGATCCTAAAGCTTTTGTTTTGAATACGCAAGGAGGTGTGGTATTTGATTCGACTGTTAATAGGAATAACAATTTTCCGCTTACGATAGCAGGGAATGGATTAAGAACACACGCTTCAACAGTAACGGCACCGTTAGACCCAAATCAATTGGACTTAATAACGCCCAATCAGAATAACCTAGCAAGTAATGATATCTGGTACAGACAAAACACAGGAACAATAACCGGACTGGGGGCGACGGCAAGCTCAGCTTTAACTCCAAATAACTATACTGCGGCAGATTTGAATGCTTTAAAAAATGCCAAGTATATATCCTGGTATCAACCAACTGGTTACTGGATGAGAGCAGATAAGTCTTCAATGGTAAAAACATTCAATATCTCTCTAAATCCCAACGACAGTAATGGTACACCAGCTGATAGCTCTTGGTCAAATTTAATCAATGGAAATGAGACCCAAACATTGGTAGTAGGGGATGATCGAGGACAAGTGCCAAACTTTAATCTTTCGGTAACAATGATGCAAAATAATTTTGCAGATAATATCGACTATTATTGGAGTAATCCTGCCAATCCGGCTGATAGCAAAACTTTAGGTACGGGCTTGGCTGTGTCTATCGCCTCAGTCACCTCAGATACAAGTTTACCTTCATTTATTTCGATGGCTAATGCAGGACAAAATTATACATTGACTGCTCCTAAAACGGCAGGAATAAAAATTAAAGCTAAAAATACACTACTGAAACAAACAGGAACACCATCTGGTATCTTTAAATATACCATCGCAGATGGACCAGCATAGGAGGAGAGGAAAAAAATGAAACGATTTTTTATAATGGGTGTAGTTCTGTCCGTAGCTCTTCCAAGCATGTTTGCAGTTAATAGGGTATCAGCAGCAGTGCCGGTTATTGCACCTAAGGCAACAATAACGATTACTCAAAAGCTTATAGCAGGAAATATTATTCTCTCAGAAAGTATGGCAAAAACGCTCACTGAAAGCCAACTTCAATCTTTGATGGAAGTAAAGGGGCAAGACTTAACAGGCCTAAAGCTTGACGGAAATACTTTAGCGACTGCCAATGCCGGGCTAGATGGTAAAGATTATATTGATATTTCAGTTACGTGGTCAACGACAAATGAAACAGCACAAGCGCATCTTGTCGTTGTTTCTGATGATGCAACCATCTCCTCTGATCGTCAGAAAGCGATCAATGCATACCCGGTAACTTTAGGGCAGGATATCGCTAATACGATTGGAGCAAACAGTGATCAGACAACACTTGATTATTATACGCAAGCAAAAGCTTATCATTCTGATGGAGCAGTTAGTTCAGCAGCTTTAGAGGATTCTGCTGCATACTTTACTGCCTTGAAGAATGCTCAATCTAATGACAATATTGATGTGACTTATAATTTTTCGAGCACAGATAAAAGCATTTCAAAAACTGTTGCCATATCTATCTTTACAGGGAGCCTGAATTTTACCAGTGCGCCATCTACAATGGATTTTGGACAGCTAAAAGTTAAAAATAGTAATGTGGTTGATTTTCCTGCCTATAATCAGGATCTTGTAGTTACTGATACAAGACAAAGCAACAAGAATACAGGATGGACAATGTTTGTAAAAGAAAGTCAGTCCTTAGTCCAAGTTGATGCTACAGGTACACCAATCAGTGGTGGTCGCTCACTGGCCGGGACTTTATTCTTTAGTGCTGATGGTAGCAACCATACCGTGATTTCATCAAGTAATGCTCAAGTACAAAGTCAGCCAAGTGGCACGAATGGTGGAACCTTTAATCTCAGCCAAAATTGGGGGAGTACAACGAAAAAAGGACTTTATCTTGATGTACCTGTGACTCAACAATATGCAGCTAAATATAAAGGTAAACTGACATGGACATTGTCTGATGTTCCGGGTAACAAATAGAAAGAAAAAGGAGATTTTAACTCTCTTTTTTTTATGGATAAGAAAACAATTAAAGTTGTCACGCAAGTCATGTTATAATAGGCTCATGTTAACTTTTTTAATACTAGTGCTAGTTCTCATTTTTTTAGTTCTTATTGTTAGCTTAGGGCTGTTCATGTTTATTGAAAATAAAAATCGCAGTATTTGGATTCAACAGCCCCAAAGCAATGATCCTCTTTATCCTGAATGGTATGCTTTTATGCAAGCCAAAAAAGAAGAGTGGTATTTACAGACACACGATGATTTAACCCTTAAGGCGTGGTATTTACCAGCTGAAAAATCGACCAATAAGACTGTTTTATTGGCAAATGGGTATAAATCTGTCCGAGACAGATATGGTGCTTTTGGTTGGCTCTTTCATGAGCTGGGCTACAATGTCCTTATGCCAGACTATCGTGCAGGTGCAAAGAGTCCAGGGAACTTCATTGGTTTTGGATGGTTAGATCGCAAAGATAACACAGGCTGGATTAAACAGATTATCGAGAAAAATCCAAAAAGTGAAATCGCAATGTTTGGCATTTCGATGGGAGCCTCTGCAACAATGATGCTTTCGGGGGAAGACTTGCCTGAACATGTTAAGTGTTTTATTGAAGACTGTGGTTATGATACGGTTTGGAACGAGTTGGCTCATAAAGCAAAGCATGATTATCATTTGCCACAATTTCCGCTGATTTACCTCCTTTCTTTTTGGTCTAAACTTTTTGCGGGGTACGATTGGAAGGAAGCCTCGTCAATTACGCAATTAAATAAAAATACGAAGCCGTTCCTCTTTATTCATGGGGATCAGGATACTTTTGTTCCCATGGAAATGGTGTACCGAAACTATGATGCTACACGGGGGCCAAAAGAAATATATATTGCAAAAGGCGGTCGACATGTGCGGTCTTACGAAATAGATAAAGAAAAATATCGCGAAGTAGTAGCAAACTTTTTAAAGACTTATTTTTAATTGAAAGAAAATCGAGGAGGTGTGATGTACATAAGCGCAGAGGAAATAGAGGACTACATAGCACAGTCGCCTAATCCACAACTTTTAAGACAAGTTACGCAGTTGGTTAAGACAGTGTTTCCAGATGAAAACTTGCGTTATTTTGATAATGGAAGAACTTTTTCCGCTCTCGCTTTGGGAGCAAATCCTCATCCAAGTCCAGGATATGAAGAAGCGGGTATGCTTAATATTTCTGCTCAAAAAAATTATGTTGCGCTCTATTTTTATGGAAGTAATGTGACTTTACAGGAGCGATTTCCAAAGTCAGTTATAGGACGAGGTTGTTTGCGGATTAAAAATCAAAAGTTTTTCGCAAAATACGAAGAGGATATACGGGAAAGCTTAAAAATGTTAAGTAACGATAAACCGCATGATATGAGGGATTGACGAATATTTGATTGATTTTTTGCTTGCTTTGAGTTATACTTATAGTAAGTATTCTCGGTAGGGATTGGAATGCCAATCCCTTTTATTACGAAATAAGAAAGGTTTTAATTAATAAATAAATGGCAGATATAAAAATTACACCCTTAGGCGGTGTACGCGAATTTGGTAAAAATATGTACTTAGCAGAGGTGAACGAACAAATCTTCGTTCTCGATGCTGGTCTGAAATATGCGGACAGTGACATGTTAGGAATTGACTTTGTTATTCCAGACATTGACTATTTAGTTGAAAATGCTGATCGTGTTGCAGGGATTTTCTTGACGCATGGTCATGCCGATTCGATTGGCGCATTACCTTATATTGTCTCAGAATTACGCGTTCCTGTTTTTGGAAGTGAGCTAACGATTGAACTTGCGAAGATTAATGTGCGCAATTATGATGGCAGCAAGAAGTTTAAGGATTTCCACGTGGTCAACGAAGAAACAGAAATTGATTTTGGTCAAGCTGTAATTTCCTTCTTTTCAACAACACATACAATTCCAGAATCCATGGGGATTGTCATTGGCACAGACTCTGGTAACATCGTGTATACAGGTGATTTCCGTTTTGATCCAGCAGTTGCTCCTGGTTACCGTACAAATATGCGCCGCCTTGCAGAAATAGGAAGCAGTAAAGTTCTTGCTTTACTTTCAAGCTCGCCAAATGCTTTGTCAACAGCTCAATCTGCAAGTGAGCATGAAATCTATGAAAAAATCTTTGATACAATTGATGAAGCACAAGGTCGTGTCATCATTGCTTGTAATGCGGGGAATCTCGGGCGCATCCAACAGGTCGTTGATGCAGCAATCAAGCTTGGACGCCATATCGTCTTTACTGGTCAAGATATGGACCAAATTGTCGAGACAGCAACACGTTTGAAAAAGTTGCAAATTGAAGATAAAAAAGCAATCATTAAACCAAATGAAATCAGTAAATATGCTGATGAGGAGCTTGTCATCATTGAAACAGGACGCATGGGTGAACCCTTAAAAGTTCTCGGTGATATGGCACACAAACGTCATAAATGGGTGAAAATCAAAGAAGGTGATGTAGCGTTTGCTGTAACAACTCCTTCAGTAGCTTATGAAACATTAGTGGCACGCATTGAAAATGACGTTTATCGTGCAGGTGGTGTGATGAAGATGCTGGGCGGGGATTTAAAAGTTTCCGGTCATGCCAATGCACGTGATTTGCAATTTATGATTGATATTTTACGACCTAAAAATCTTATTCCCATTCAAGGGGAGTACCGTGAGTTACGTGCACATGCTGAATTAGCCATGGAAATGGGCATGCTTCCAGAGCATATCTTTATCGCGAAAAAAGGTGAATCTGTTTCATTCAACAAAAAAGACGAAATGATTCCTGCAGGTGTCGTACCAGCTGAAAATGTTATGATTGATGGCTCAGGTATTGGTGACATTGGTTCTGTCGTTTTACGGGATCGTAAAGTTCTGTCAGAAGATGGCATCTTCATTGCTGTTATTACTATTAGTAAGAGCGACCGTAAGATTATCAGTCAAACACGTGTGCACACACGCGGTTTTGTCTATGTCAAAACATCACGTGATTTGATGAAAGATGCCGGAAATCTGGTCAACGAAACGGTTGAAAAATATCTTGCAGGAACGACCTTTGATTGGTCAGAACTTAAGGGTGCTATTCGTGATGCTCTTGGTAAATTCCTTTACAACCAAACACGTCGTAAACCAGTTGTTCTTCCTGTCGTGATGGAAGCTCGTGCCCCACAAGAATTAACACGTCGTTATAAGAGCAATAAAAAGAAAGCAAATAAACCCGCTGAAAAGTCGGAATAAGACTTTTTGAAGAGGGAGTTTGCTTAAGAACGTTGAAAAATTATCATATAGTAAAGGCCTGTCTTTTGCTATATTTTTTTGATAATGGCAAGTTCTCAAAGCATAGTAACTACAGGAGAGTAAAGCAAGCGGCTTATGCAGAAAAATTTAAAAAAATTAACAGCTTTGCAGATTATTTTTATCGCCTTTTTGACCCTTGTCATTGTGGGTGGGACACTGTTGAGCTTACCCATCTCCTCCAAAACAGGACAATTTACTCATCCTGTTGATGCACTCTTTACAGCAGTATCAGCAACTTGTGTTACAGGTCTAACAGTCATTGATACAAGTGCACACTGGTCGCTTTTTGGCCAAGTTATTTTACTCCTGTTGATTGAAATTGGTGGATTAGGATTTATGACTTTGGTTGTCAGTATCTTTTTGCTGCTCAACCAGAAGATGTCGCTGAAGTCTCGTTTGATTATTCAAGAATCTTACAGCCTATCTGATATTAGCTCAGGTGTGCGTGTTGTTACCAATGTTTTAATCATTTCTTTTCTCATTCAATTTTGTGGAAGTGTTCTCTTGTCCTTTGCTTTTGTACCAAAGTTTGGACTGATTAAAGGTTTGTGGTACAGTGTGTTCCATGCAATATCGGCTTATTGTAATGCTGGCTTTGATTTGTTTGGTAATTCGCTCATGCTTTATGAACATTCTCCTTATGTCTTAATGGTCATTGCTTCAATGATTGTATGCGGAAGTTTAGGTTTTATCGTTATGATGGACTTGCTGAACTATAAAAAGCAAAGAAAATTGTCTTTACATACACGTTTGGCATTGACAACAACGACTTTTCTCATCTTTGGTGGCATGATACTCTTTTTAATCTCTGACTTTGAAAGTGTAAGTAATAATCCAGCTATTTTTACCATGCAGAGTTTATTCTTATCCATTTCTCAGAGAACTGCGGGTTTTTCTATCCAAGAGTACAACTTATTCAGTCAAGCCAGTATCTTTTTGACCATCATGCTGATGATTATCGGTGGTACATCCGGCTCAACAGCCGGTGGTTTAAAAACTACAACAATTGGTGTTTTAGCACTTAATGTTCGCTCAATCATTAAACGTGACAAGCACACAAGTTTTAAAAATAGAACAATTCCACAAAGTGTTGTCAAACAAGCTTATGAGTCTGTTTTTCTCTATTTCTTTATGATGGTTATTGCAACGTTTGCCTTGCTCTTAACCAATCCAAAATTCCGAGTGGATCAACTTTTGTTTGAAGTTATTTCTGCTCTATCGACCGTGGGATTAAGTATGGGAGTAACTCCTGGACTTAATGTCCCAGGGAAGATTATCGTAGGTATTCTTATGTTTATCGGACGCGTTGGCGTCTTTACAATTATTTATTCTCTGAATGCTAAAGACAGTCATGAGTCACTTTATAAATACCCTGAAGAAAAGGTAATGGTAGGTTAATATGAAATCATTTGTTGTTATAGGTCTGGGACGCTTTGGCTCAGCGGTTGCGAAAACAATCGCCGAAACAGAGGCAGATTTACTCGTGATTGACCAGAATGAAGATCGTGTCAATCTTTTTAAGGATATGGTTCCTAATGCCATCATTGCTGATGCAAAAGATGAACGTGTCTTAGATGAGATAGGTATTCAAGATTTTGATGTTGCTATTGTAGCTATCGGTGAAGACATCCAATCATCTGTACTTGTTACTATGTTGGCAAAAGATGCTGGAGTACCTCAAGTAATCACCAAGGCTGTAGATAAAAATCATTATCGCCTTTTGGAAAAAATTGGCGCCGATCGTGTGGTTCTTCCCGAAGTCGAAATGGGACGCAAGATTGCTGAAAGTTTAATCTTTGAGAACATCAGTAATGTCGTGGATATTGCTGAGAATATTGAGTTCGCAGAAGTAAAAGTCTGCTCACGTAAAATGAATAACCGGGTTATTTCTGAAATTGATGATTTTAATCACTATGACTTAAACATCAGTTATGTTAAGCATATCAATGGAAAAGTAGAAATAGCCTCAGGAGATACCCGACTCATGATTGGTGACTCACTCTTTGTCATTGGTCGTCCTGAAGATATCCAAAAACTTTCTGAACAAAACTAGAGCTTTTCCAACTTCTGATGGATTTAAGCCTCGGAAGAATATGATATAATAAAACTATCTGAATAAAATAATAGAACTGGAATATAAACATGGCTTTTGAAAATTTAACTGAACGTTTGCAAAATGTTTTTAAGAATTTGCGCGGCAAAAAGAAAATTACAGAACAAGATGTAGCAGAAATTACGAAAGAAATACGTGTGGCCCTTCTTGAAGCCGACGTTGCTCTTCCTGTAGTGAAAAAGTTTATCAAAGCAATCCGTGAACGTGCGATTGGGACAGAAGTTTCAGAAGCATTGAATCCTGCGCAACAAATCATTTCGATTGTTAATGAAGAATTGACTGCGATTTTGGGTGGCGGTGAAGCAGAGCTGCTCAAATCACCTAAAATTCCAACAATTATCATGATGGTTGGTTTGCAAGGGGCAGGTAAAACAACTTTTGCTGGTAAACTTGCTAAAAAACTTAAAGAAGAACAAAATGCACGCCCACTGATGATTGCGGCTGACGTTTATCGTCCAGCAGCCATTGATCAATTAAAAACATTAGGTGAACAGCTTGATATTCCTGTCTATGATGAAGGAACAGCCGAAAGTCCGGTAAATATTGTTAAAAACGGTCTTGCTCAAGCACGTGAAGAGCGTAAAGACTATGTCTTGATTGATACGGCAGGTCGTCTCGAAATTGATGATAAGCTCATGAACGAGTTGCAAGAGATTAAAGCTCTTGCACAACCAACGGAAATTCTTTTGGTTGTTGATGCCATGACAGGTCAAGTTGCTGCTCAAGTCGCGAAAACTTTTGACGAAAAATTAGACATCAGTGGTGTGATTATTACCAAACTTGATGGTGATACCCGTGGTGGTGCGGCTTTATCTATTCGTGAAATTACAGGTAAGCCCATCAAATTCACTGGTACAGGTGAGAAACTAACCGACTTGGAAACTTTCTATCCTGATCGTATGAGCTCTCGTATCCTCGGTATGGGGGATATGCTGACCTTGATTGAAAAGGCTCAAGCACAGTTTGATGAAGAGCAATCGATGAAGATGGCTGAAAAGATGGCTGAAAACCGTTTTGATTACAGCGACTTTGTGGAACAGCTTGACCAAGTGACAAACATGGGCCCAATGGAAGACATTATGAAGATGATTCCGGGAATGTCACAAATGCCAGGAATTGAAAATGTTAAGGTTGATCCGAAAGATATTGCACGCAAACGTGCTATCGTACTTTCTATGACGCCAGCTGAACGTCAATTGGAAGTCGAACTTTTACCTGCTCGTCGTCGACGTATTGCTGCTGGATCAGGAAATAGTTTTATTGAGGTTAACAAATTCATCAAGCAATTCAATCAGTCTAAAGACATGATGCAAGGTATTATGAATGGTGATATGAACTCAATGATGCAACAGATGATGGGTGGCGCTGGCGGCAAAATGCCAAATATGAAGAATATGCCTGGTGGTATGCCAGACATGTCTTCTCTAGGAGACTTGCAAGGTCTTATGGGAGGAGGAGCACCTTCCGGAACACCTGATATGAGTTCTATGTTTGGTGGAGGTCTCAAAGGGAAAGCTACCCAATTTGCCATGAAACAAGCCATGAAACGGGCACAGAAAAAAATGAAAAAAGGTAAAAAGAAATAAAATATCAAAGATACATCTTAAGATGTATCTTTTTGCATGCTAAACATGGTATAATTTAGAAGCTTGAAAATGTGAAAATACAATTTTTTAATCTATAAAAATTGAAGGATGGGAATTAATGGAATACTACCAAAATTTTATAAAAAATGAAAAACTTAGAAGATGGGTCGTTTTGGCGTTTCTCATTGCTGTACTCTATTTTGTAAGAAGCATTCTCCCGCTGATGCTCTTGACCTTCGTCTTTAGCTACCTTGCTTATCGCTTTGTCAGCTTTATTGAGCGAAAAATTAAACTTCCAGGCAAAATCAGTGGTTTTATCCTATACGGTGTTATTCTTTTTTTAATCTACCTAGGCATTACGGAATATATTCCCGTATTGGTCAACCAGCTCACGCACCTCATTAATGCAGTAAGTAAGTTTTACCAGAACAACAGCAATGGCGAGAGTGCGTTGATGGATTCCATATATAATCTTTTCAAAGAATACAACTTGGCAGATAAACTGCAAAGCAGTTTGGGGACCTTGGTTGATTATGTAACCAGTTTTGGGAAAGGGTTACTTATTGTTGTTTTCGCCTTCTTAATGAGTTTCTTCTTCACTATTGATCGTAAAGAAACTAATAAATTTTCGGCTCTTTTCTTGGATAGTGACTTTGCTTGGTTCTTTGAAGACATCTATTATCTGGCAAGCAAATTCTTTACAGGATTTGGTGTTGTTTTGGAAACACAGTTTATCATTGCTCTCGTTAATACCGCTTTGACCCTTATTGCATTAAGCTTTATGGGGTTCCCAGAGTTATTGAGTTTAGGCGTAATGATTTTCTTATTAAGTCTCGTTCCAGTAGCTGGTGTTCTTGTCTCTTGTATTCCATTATCTATCATCGGTTATTCTATTGGGGGGATTAGAGATGTTATCTTTGTGTTACTTATGGTTGCTTTAATCCATGCTCTGGAGTCTTATGTACTCAACCCACATTTGATGGCCCATAAGACAAAACTGCCTATGTTTTACACCTTCGTGATTCTTTTCTTAGGAGAACATTTCTTCGGTGTATGGGGACTTATCGTGGGAATTCCAATCTTTAACTTCGCTCTAGATCTTCTCGGTGTGAAGGAAATTCCCTTTAAAAAACTTAAAAAATAAGAAAAGTGAGGCAGAATTTCTACCTCACTTTTAAACTGAAAAGACGGAGCTATAAAAATAGCTATTAAAATGTTATAATTACAATGCATACTTTTTCTCTTTTATATAAAAAGAAGAAGATGATGAATAAGAGAAGTGAACTTATTACTGATATTACTGATAAGAAAAGGATAAAAAATAAATGACACTACCTACAGTAGCCATTGTCGGCCGACCAAATGTCGGAAAATCGACGATTTTTAACCGTATTGCTGGAGAACGTATCTCAATTGTTGAAGATATTCCTGGAGTAACACGTGACCGTATTTATGCCACAGGTGAATGGTTGAACAAAAAATTCTCGCTTATTGATACCGGAGGGATTGAACTTTCGGATGAGCCCTTCATGACACAGATCCGTGCCCAAGCAGAGATTGCGATGGAAGAAGCGGATGTCATTGTTGCTGTTGTTGATGGAGAAACAGGGATCACCGATGCTGATGAACATGTAGCACAAATCCTCTACCGTACAGATAAACCAGTTATCCTCGTTGTCAATAAAGTAGATAACCCTGAGCGCCGAATGGAGATCTTCGACTTCTATTCACTTGGTCTGGGAGAACCTTATCCTGTATCCGCTGTACATGGCTTAGGGACAGGGGACGTTCTTGATGCAATTATTGAAAACCTGCCAACAGAAACAGAAGAAGAAAACCCAGATGTTATCAAATTTAGTTTAATTGGTCGTCCAAACGTTGGTAAATCAAGTTTGATTAACGCTATTCTTGGAGAAGATAGGGTCATTGCTAGCCCTGTTGCGGGCACAACGCGTGATGCTATTGATACAAGCTTTACGGACGCAGAAGGCCAAGAATTCCTCATGATTGATACAGCAGGGATGCGTAAATCAGGGAAAATCTATGAAAATACAGAAAAATATTCTGTGATGCGCGCTATGCGTGCTATTGATCGGAGCGACATTGTGCTTATGGTCATCAATGCAGAAGAGGGAATTCGTGAATACGATATGCGTATTGCTGGCTTTGCGCATGATGCAGGTAAAGGGATTCTTCTCGTCGTGAACAAGTGGGATACACTTGAAAAAGATAATTACACGATGAAAAAATTCGAAGACGATATTCGTTGGAAGTTTAAATTCCTTGATTATGCACCGATTGTCTATGTTTCAGCTAAAACGGGTCAACGTCTCCATAAACTTCCAGATATGATTAAAGAAATTCACCATTCACAAAATCTTCGTATTTCAAGTTCTGTCTTGAATGATGTTATTATGGATGCAGTAGCAATTAATCCAACACCGACAGATAAAGGAAAACGTTTGAAGATTTTCTATGCAACACAAGTTGCTGTTAAACCACCAACATTTGTGGTCTTCGTTAATGAAGAAGAACTGATGCATTTCTCTTATATGCGCTTCTTAGAAAATCAAATCCGTAAAGCCTTTGTCTTTGAAGGTACACCCATTCATTTAATAGCACGTAAACGTAAATAATAAAAAGCTTGAAGATTAATCTTCAAGCTTTTTATTATAACTGGTTAGAATTTCAGACAGTTAGACTCAATAACCCAGAATAATATGTGCCACTAAAGGTGCAAAAATCACGTACATAATCCCGGTTACACCAATCGCTAAAGCTCCCATGGCACCTTGAACTTTTCCTAGTTCAATAGCAGTTCCTGTACCAACGGCATGTCCAGTGCCGCCGAGTACCACACCTTGGGCCACAGGGTCTTTAATTTTAAAAAGTTTCATCAGCGGTACGCCTAGAACACTGGTTAGAATTCCTGTAGCAACGACGACAACAACTGTGATCGTTGTAACTCCTTGCATTTTTTCTGTTATTCCAATAGCCATAGCCGTGGTTACAGATTTTGGAAAAAGAGACAAGGAAGCTAACTTAGATAAACCGAAAAATTTTAATAATAAGGCTGTAAGAACCGTATTAATAAGAGCAGCAGCAGCGATACTGATTAAAATAGATCTTGCATGATGCTTCATGAGCTGGAAGGTTTTATACAAAGGAATACCCAAGGCAACAGTTGAAGGACCAATTAAGTCGTTTAATATTGCGCCCCCTTTGTAATAATTCTCATAGGGAATTTTAGTTACCACTAAAATTAGAATAATAACTAGAGTCGCAAAAAGTAATGGATTTGTCCATGGCTTACGTATATTTTCATTAATACGTACACCAACAATGAATATTAAAATAGTAAGTGTTAAACCAAACAAAGGGCTAGAAGTAATAGCATCCATCAGTGTACCTCTCTTTTATTTTCTAATAATTCAGGCTCGAGGTAATCTCCTTCATATTTGACTTTGATAAATTGAACCAAATGGCCTAGAACAAAGACATTTACAATAAGTGCAAGAAGAACAATCAGGGCTATTTGCCACCAAAAATTAGAAATTAAAGACCATTTGGCCATGATACCTACACCCGCAGGCAAGAATAAAATTGTCATGTTATTGATTAAAAAACTCCCTACTTCATCCACATCAGTGAATTTTAAAACTTTAAATTGCAAAGCAAGGAATAAAAAAATCATTCCTAAAATACTTCCGGGAACGGGAAGATGCAAACTGTTTGACAGCGTATCTCCCACGAAAGAAAAACCAAAAATAATAAGTAATTGAAAATAAATTTTCATAATCATCTCCTATAAATTACACTCTTTTTATCATAGCCCTTTAATGTTATATTTTCAAGAATTTTCAAAGAAGTTGTTGGGTGCGTTTGAAATTGTTAGGTGATTATCCTGTGTAAGTATGCCACTTGACAAAGATTAAAAATATGCTATAATAGTCTTAAATAAAAACTACTAGAAAGGAGCGTTCGTGAGGACGCTCCTTCTGTGTTGTTTTCTGAAAGGAGAAGAGATGTCAGAAACACTTGTAAAAACAGTAGAAGAATTCATCTTGCCTCATCTACCAGAAGAGTTTGAATTGATTGATGTTGAGTGGGAAAAACTTGGCGGAGATATGGTTCTACGACTCTTGGTGGATAAGGCAGATGGCATTACGATTCAAGATACAGCAGATTTAAGTGAAATTCTTTCACCTTTGCTAGACACGATTTCGCCAGATCCATTTCCAACGGAAGGTTATATGCTTGAAGTTGCAAGCCCTGGTGCAGAGCGTCCGCTTAAAAAAGCTGAACACTTCCAGGGTGCCATTGGTGAGTATATTCTTGTAAAACTTTATCAAAAAATTGAAGGCGAAAAAGAATTTGTTGGAGATTTGGTGAAGTTTGAGGACAACACTTTAACTGTAGAATATATGGATAAAGCCCGTAAGAAAACAGTTGAAATTCCAGCAGATAAGATTTCAAAAGCAACAACTTTAGTGAAGTTGTAAAAAAATCTAAATGCTCAGAGAGTAAATCTCTCCAAAGAAAAATAAAATTAAAATATTTTCCAAAAAACTCAAGAAAGAGGAAAAAAACAAAATGAGCAAGGAAATGCTTAACGCCTTTACAATGCTAGAAGAAGAAAAAGGCATTAAACAAGAGATTGTTATCGAAGCTATTGAGCAAGCAATCACAGCAGCTTACAAACGCCAATATGGTCAAGCCCAAAATGTGAAAGTTATTTTCGATGAGAAAAAAGGAAACTTCAATGTTTATTCAACACGTGAAATTGTTGATGAAGTCTTTGACAGCCGTCTTGAAATCTCACTTGAAGATGCTCAAGAATTAAACCCGCATTACGAAATTGGCGACAAAATCATGTTTGAAGAAAAACCAAAAGATTTTGCACGTACAGCAGCGGGAGCAGCGAAACAAGTTATCATGCAAAAAATGCGTGAAGAAGAACGTACAATTATTTACAATGAATACAGCCGTTATAAAGATGAAATCATCATGGGAACAGTTGAAAAAGTTGATGCGCGTGCAGTTTACGTTAACTTGGGCCGTGTGGATGCACTTTTAACAGCTAAAGATCGTATTAGTCAAGAAAATTATCACGTTGGCGACAAAGTGAAAGTTTATGTAACTGACGTTCTTTTAACACCAAAAGGTACACGTGTCTTTATCAGCCGTACAGCACCAGATATGCTTAAACGTATGTTTGAAAAAGAAATCCCTGAAGTTTACGATGGAACAGTAGAAATCAAATCTGTTGCCCGTGATGCAGGAGATCGTGCGAAAGTTATTGTCGAAAGTCATGATGAGAATGTAGACGCTATTGGTACAATGGTTGGTGCAAAAGGAGCCCGTATCCAAGGTATTATCCGTGAACTTGCGGGTGAAAAGATGGATATTATCGAATATAATGCGGATAAAGCAACACTGATTGCCAACGCACTTAAGCCAGCGCGTATCGAGCAAGTAGCTATCCGTGAAGATGGCTCTGCGATTGCAGTTGTTGCCCAAGATCAATTGTCCTTGGCTATTGGTAAACGCGGACAAAATGTACGTCTTGCTGCACACGTTACAAACTGTAAAATTGATATCAAGTCCGAAGAAGATTTCCAAAAGGAAATGGCTGAGCTTGATGCACTTGTTGAAGAAGTAGATGAAATTGTAGAAGAAGTTGCTGAAACTGTTTCAGAAGAAGCAACAACTGAAGAATAGGCCTATGAAACAAAAAAAGACTCCCATGAGAAAGTCGGTAGTTTCTGGTGAGCAAATCGCTAAACGTGATCTTTTACGTATTGCTTTTAACAAAGAGGGACAAATCTCCATTGACCCTACAGGTAAGGCACATGGTCGAGGGGCTTATATTGCCTTATCGAATGAAGAAGCACAGCTCGCTAAGAAGAGACATGTCTTTGATCGTACGTTCAGTACAAAAATCTCAGACGAATTTTATGACGAACTAATCAGTTATGTTGAACACCAAGTTGCACGCCGAGAATTAGCAGAAGCTACCTATTCGGCAGACTTGGCACCGGACTACGACTAATATGGATAATACAAAAAAAGTGTTGAATTTACTGGGTCTTGCCAAACGGGCAGGAAAAGTCATCACAGGAGAAGAACTTGTGGTTAAAGCCATTCAAAATGGCAAAGCCAGTTTAGTTTTTATTGCCCATGATGCGTCAGAGAATTTGAACAAAAAAATTACCGATAAATCGAGTTACTATGAGGTAAGCGTCTTACAAACGTTCTCAGTAAATGAACTTTCAGTAGCAATTGGTGCTAACCGAAAAGTGTTGGCCATTGCTGATGATGGATTTGCAAAGAAAATGGAGAGCCTTATGACTAACTAAAAAATAAGGAGGACAACATTGTCTGATAAAAAACGAATTAATCAAATCGCAAAAGAAACTGGATTGAAAAATGCTGATCTTGTATCAGCAGCACAAGAATTGGGTTTGGCTGTTAAAGCTCACTCAAGTTCAGTCACAGATGCTGAAGCAGAAAAAATCATTGCACGTGTAAAATCAGAAACTAGTGCACCCGCAACTGAAAAAACAGTTGCTCCAGCAAAAACTACTGAGCCCAAAGCGAAAACATCAAAGAAAAAAGATGAAGCGCCACGTACATTTGCAGGAAAAGCAGTTGTCGAAGATCCTGCAATCTTGGCACGTATTAAAGCTAAGGAAGAAGCCGAAAAAGCCGCAAAAGTTGAAGCCGAAGTAAAAGCAGAGCCCAAAGCGGAAGAAGTTAAAACAGTAAAACAAGAAAAAACAGCGCCAAAAGTAGAGAAAAAATCAGAAGCTCCAGCTCCAGCAGCGAAAAAGCAAGAAGAAAAAACTACAGAGCCAGTGAAAGAAGAACCTAAAAAAGCATTGGATAAAAAACCAAGGATTCAAATCAAAGTCGTAAAACGAGCAGAAGATATTAAAAAAGAAGCAGCGAAAAAAGATGCTGCTCGTCAAGAACGTCGTCAAAATGATCGCCGTAGCAACGACAATCGTCGTGGCGGACAAGGCCGCAATCAAAATGACAACCGTCGCAATAATGACAACCAAAATCGTGGTGGTAATAAGTTTGAGAGCAAACCATCAACAGAAGTATTCGCAGCACCTGCTACTTCTGGTAAAAACAATAACCGCCGTGATCGTGACCGTAAGAAAAGTGAACACGACAAAACTTCAGACGGTCGTCGTCCAGGCGGACCATTGCGTGTCAATGATAACCGTAATCAAGTACGTAATGCCCGTAATTCAAACTGGAATCAAAAAGGTCGCCGTGGCGGTAAAAACCAACAATCTGCTGCACCAGTATCTACACGTAAATTCCATGAATTACCAGAATCAGTAGAGTATGCTGAAGGAATGAACGTTCAAGATATCGCAAAAGCAATCAAACGTGAACCAGCTGAAATTATCAAAAAACTCTTCATGATGGGAACGATGGTTAACCAAAACCAATCGCTTGATGAAGATACTTTGGAATTAATCCTTATGGATTATGGCATTACGCCAGTTAAAAAAGTGGAAGAAGACCAATCAGATATTGAACGTCTTTTCGTCGAAGATGGTTACCTTAACGAAGAAAACATGGTAGAACGTCCAGCTGTTGTAACAATCATGGGTCACGTTGACCATGGTAAAACAACCTTGCTTGACCGTTTCCGTGAATCTCGTGTTACTGAAGGCGAAGCTGGTGGTATCACACAACATATCGGGGCTTATCAAATCAAAACTGGAGATAAGAAAATTACTTTCTTGGACACACCAGGACACGAAGCCTTCACAAGTATGCGTGCTCGTGGAGCCTCAGTAACTGATATTACAATCTTGGTTGTTGCAGCAGATGATGGTGTTATGCCACAAACGATTGAAGCAATTAATCACTCCAAAGCTGCGGGTGTACCGATTATCGTTGCCATTAACAAAATCGATAAACCAGGTGCAAACCCACAACGTGTGATTCAAGAATTAGCTGAACACGGTGTTATGTCACAATCTTGGGGCGGCGAATCTGAATTTGTTGAAATCTCAGCTAAATTCAATCAAAATCTTGATGCCCTTTTGGAAACTGTTTTGCTTGTTGCTGAAATGCAAGAACTTAAAGCAGACCCAACTGTCCGTGCTATTGGTACAGTCGTTGAAGCACGTCTTGACCAAGGACGTGGTGCTATTGCAACACTCTTGGTTCAACAAGGTACACTTCACGTTCAAGACCCGATCGTTGTTGGTAACACATACGGGCGTGTACGTACGATGACAAATGACTTAGGCCGTCGTATCAAGGAAGCTTTGCCATCAACGCCAGTCGAATTGACAGGTCTCTCTGATGTTCCTCAAGCGGGTGATCACTTCGCTGTCTTTGAGGACGAAAAATCTGCACGTGCAGCTGGTGAAGAACGTGCCAAACGTGCCCAATTGATTAAACGTCAAAGCACACGTCGTGTAAGTCTTGACAACCTCTTTGATACACTTAAAGAAGGTCAAGTGAAAACAGTTAACATCATCATCAAGGCTGATGTACAAGGTACAGCTGAAGCGATGGCTGCTTCCTTACAAAAAATTGATGTTGAAGGTGTAAAAGTTGATATCGTTCACGCGGCCGTTGGTGCGATCAGTGAATCAGATGTTTCATTAGCAGCAGCTTCAAATGCGATTATTATCGGTTTCAATGTTCGTCCAACTGGACTTGCACGTGAGCAAGCAGAACATGAAGATGTAGATATTCGTCTTCACAGCATCATCTATAAAGTTATCGAAGAAATCGAAACAGCGATGCGCGGTATGCTGGATCCAGAATACAAAGAAGAAATTATCGGTGAAGCGATTGTCCGTGAAACATTTAACGTTTCTAAAGTCGGTACAATTGCCGGATTTATGGTTATCCGTGGTAAAGTTCAACGTGATGCCAGCGTTCGAGTTATTCGTGACGGTGTAGTTATCCATGATGGAGCTATTGCTAGCTTGAAACATTACAAAGATGATGTTAAAGAAGTCGGTAATGCACAAGAAGGTGGTTTGATGGTAGAAAACTACAACGACATTCTTGTTGACGATACATTTGAAGTTTATAAAATGGTTGAAATCAAGCGTTAAAATTCAAAATGCTTGAGAAAAAAATAAAAAAGGAGAATGAGTATGGGCACTTCCTTCCGTAGTGATCGTGTGGCTGTCGAAATCCAACGTGAAATTAATGATATTTTACGTCATAAAATTCGCGACCCGCGCGTTCAAGATGTGAATATTACAGATGTTCAAGTGACAGGCGATTTGAGTCAAGCAACCGTGTATTACAGCTTGCTGTCTAATCTTGCCAGTGACAATGAAAAAGCCAAAAAAGGTCTGGAAAAAGCTACAGGTCTTGTTAAACGTGAGTTAGCACAACGTATGACAATGTACCGTATCCCGGATTTGAAGTTTGCCAAAGATGAATCTGTTGAATATGGTTCAAAAATCGACGAACTTCTCCGTAATCTGGATAAACCAGAATATTAATAAAAAAATAAGCCTCAATTGTGAGTGCTTATTTTTTTTATAGAGAAACCTGCAAAAATGTAGGGACTGTGCTATAATACTCATGGCAAAGCACACAAAGATACGCTTAAAGGCGTGGTTAGGTTATTGTGTTAAGATAAAAATATAAAGTTTAGTAAGGAAAAAAATATTATGGCAGAAAAAGAACATACTGGCGGCATGGGTTCTGTTATTGCAGCCCTTGGTGCCAATGTACTAGTGGCAATAAGTAAGTTTGTAGGCTATGCCTTAAGTGGTAGTGCGGCAATGCTCAATGAAAGCATACACAGTTTAGTTGACTGTGGAAATCAAGTTTTACTGCTTTTTGGTGATAAGCGGGCCAAAAGAGCACAAAGCCAAGTGCATCCTTTTGGAGAAGCGCGGGCAAAATACTTTTTTAGCATGCTGGTCGCTACTTTCCTTTTCTTTGGCGGTGGTGTTATTGGTGTAATGGAGGCTTATGACAAGCTGGTCCACCCTGCTCATGAGGTCAATAACCCTTTAATTCTGATCGCTATCTTAGTCTTTGGCATGATCATTGAGGGCAGTTCACTTCGCGTTGCTTTTAAAGAAATTAAGGAGCTCAACACTGAAAAATTACCCTTGTTTAGATTCTTACATGAGAGCAGGCACAGTGAGATTTTAGTTATCTTTGCGGAGGATTTCTGTGCCATTATTGGTTTAATTTTAGCACTTGGAGGAACAGTACTCACTTTCGTTACTGGAAATCCCATGTATGATGCTCTATCAGGGATTTTGATTGGTTTATTGCTTATGGCAGCAGCTGTCTTTTTGGTGCGAGAGTTCTACAGTTTAATCGTCGGTGAAAGTGTTACTGCTTCAGATTTAGAAAAGATTACACGTAGTTTTGTTCGTGAAACAGTTAAGCAGTTGATTGATATTAAGACAATTCACATCGGTCCAACTGAGATTCTAATTGCTGCCAAGATTGATATTCCTGCTGAGTATGAAGCACACAGCTATGAGATTATTAATGCAATTGAAAAAGATATTCGAAAAGCACTACCGGATAAAAAGTCTTATATCTACATTGAAGTTGACGAATTTGATAATAATTATCAGCATTGATGCAAACAATTCTCAAGAAATTGGAGACTAACGATTGCGTTTTTATAATTTATCTGATATATTATGTTTATGAAACAACACTGGATGGACAAAATTGCAGATAAATTATACATTGATGGAGTTCATCCTTTGATTATCCTGATGGTGTGGGAAATCGCCTTGCTTGGAATTTTGGTTGTGATTATTTCTTTATTTGTCGCAGAAATTCCGAATGCTTTATCTCATATAAATTTTAAGTACTGAATAAGAAGACAAGCAATTGTTCGAAAGAAAAATCGATATACAATAAAAGAGAGAATCCTTAGAGGGAGCTCTTTTATTTTATAAAAACATTGCTTCTATAGGCAAAACAAATAGTTTTTGTGCTATAATGAACGAAGTATTATTAAACAAATGAGGAGAAACAATGTCAATAGAACCATTATTTTTAGATTCTGTATTGCAAGAGAAAATCTGGGGTGGCGATCATCTCAAATCTTTTGGCTATGAATTACCATCTGATAAAATCGGTAAATACTGGGCGATTTCAGCTCATCCACATGGTGTCTCAACAATCAAAAATGGACAGTTTGCTGGACAAAAGTTAGACAAGGTATTTGATCAACACCGTGAGCTTTTCGGCAACACGAAAGAAGAAGTCTTCCCTCTCTTGACAAAAATCTTGGATGCCAATGACTGGCTTTCAGTGCAAGTTCATCCTAATGATGAATACGGTATGAAACATGAAGGCGAGCTTGGTAAAACAGAATGTTGGTATATCATTTCAGCAGAAGAAGGTTCTGAGATTATTTATGGACATAATGCAAAATCACGTGAAGAACTTGCAGAAATGATCAATTCTGGAGACTGGGATCACTTACTACGTAAAGTGAAAGTCAAAGCGGGTGATTTCTTCCATGTACCTGCAGGAACCATGCATGCAATTGGTGCGGGCATCGTTATTCTAGAAACGCAACAATCAAGCGACACAACTTACCGTGTATATGATTTCGATCGTAAGGATGACCAAGGCAATCTTCGTGAATTACATATACAACAGTCAATTGATGTACTTCATATTCCTGGGGATCAAACACCAGAAAACAAAGTCCAAGTCGTTAAAGAAGAAAATGCAGACTTAACAACTTTAGTAAAATCAGAGTTCTTTGACGTCTATAAATGGTCAATCCACGGAACACAAGACTTTGAAGCTAAAGCAGACTATATGCTCGTGTCTATTCTTGAAGGAGAAGGACAACTTACGGTGGCTGATAAAACGTATGCATTATCGAAAGGCGACCACTTTATCCTCCCTACAGGGATTGAGCAATGGCAACTTTCAGGTAATATGGAAATTATTGCTAGCAATCCAGTAGCACATTAAGTATAAAAAAAAGCTCCTCCTTAGGGTGCTTTTTTTATTTTAAAATGTATGAGTTTGATCTTCAAATAAAGTGAGCCAAAAACGGCTCATTAAATTAATAGAATAGTATATAAAATTAAGTTTGACTTAAGACGAGCTTGTTAAGCTTTTATTGATCAAATAAAAAAACCTTTGATGGAAGGAGAGTAAAACTTTAAGAAGGCAACTGCAAATAAAGTGTGCTGGATGAAGTGCTTCAGCATTAGATTAAGAAAAGGAAAATCTTATGGAGAAGAAATTGAAAAAAGTTATAACTATGAGTATCTCAGGTTTAACTTTATTATCGGCATCAATGCCATCAGCCGTTGGTATGATTCACGCGAGTAATGTGAATGTAGTGCAAGAACCAGATTCAAAAGCGTTGGAGTTTACCTTCCACGAGTATCTCTTTCTCGAACAGTATCTATCCCATAGAGCTTATGAATAAAAATAAAGAGCGTGCTTATTACCTCTTTATATTTGTGGTAAATTCTCTGTGTTGCTCTTATTTTCTGAACGGATAACACTTAGAGAGATTCTTCTTCTCTTCTTTGTCTCTATTCTCATATATGCTTTGGCAATCTATCATGCTAAAAAGAAACAAAAACTTAGAGCATTACATCGTGTAAAAAAATAAAAAGAAAACACAGAAAAGATTTTAGTAAAAAGGTAATATACAAGGTGAAATGAAGCAAGTGATATCAAGATAAGGAGCTGGTTTTTGTTTGAGCTTCTTTTTTACTCAAAAAATATAGACTTGTCCAAAAGAGCCAGAAGAAATTTGAAATCGCTATCTTTTAAGAATATAATCAAATTATAAGAACAATTAGAAAAGAGGGATTGAATATGCGTTATACAAACGGAAATTATGAAGCTTTTGTTCGACCAAGAAAACCACAAGAGGCTGACAAAAAGTCTGCCTATATTGTTGGGGCAGGTCTTGCAGGACTAGCTGCGGCTGTCTTTCTGATCAGAGATGGCCAAGTCCCAGGGAATCGTATTCATATCTTAGAAGAACTTTCTCTTTCAGGTGGTTCTTTAGACGGTTCCTTTATTCCCCATGATGGTTTTGTGATTCGTGGGGGACGCGAAATGGAAAACCATTTTGAATGTCTTTGGGATCTTTTTCATTCTATTCCAAGTCTAGAAGTAGAAAATGCTTCAGTTTTAGATGAATTTTACTATTTAGATAAGGATGATCCTAATTCTTCTAATTGTCGCATTATTGCGAATCGTGGTGAACGTGTTGCTGATGATGGACAATTTACCTTAAGTCGACAAGCCCAAGATGAAATTGTGAAACTTTTCATGGCACAGGAAGAAAGTTTGGTAGGCAAAAAAATTGAAGATGTGTTCAGTGAAGAATTTTTTGAATCAAACTTTTGGCTTTACTGGTGCTCAATGTTTGCTTTTGAAAAATGGCACTCAGCGATTGAAATGCGACGCTACATTATGCGATTTATTCATCACATCAAAGGGTTACCAGACTTCACAGCACTAAAATTTACAAAGTATAATCAATACGAATCTTTAGTAAAACCCTTGCTTGCCTTTTTGAAAGACCATGGTGTAATCTTCCAATATGAAGCACAAGTTGAAAATATTGAAGTAGATTTTTCGAACAACAAAAAAGTAGCTAAGAAGATTATATTTGCAGATGGAAAAGTACAAGACTTGACGGAAGATGACCTTGTTTTCGTGACGAATGGTTCAATTACTGAAAGTTCAACACAAGGAAGTCCAACAGAAGCAGCGCCAATTACAAAAGATTTAGGTGGCTCTTGGAAACTTTGGAAAAATCTGGCTGCACAGTCTCCAGAATTTGGGAAACCCGAAGTCTTTTATGACAACTTGCCTGATGAAAGTTGGTTTGTATCGGCGACCGTTACTTGGAAGAATCTCAAAATACAACCTTATTTTGAAAAATTAACGCATCGTGAGTTACGTTCAGGTAAAGTTGTGACAGGCGGAATTATCACTATTAAGGATTCTAACTGGCTGATGAGTTTCACTACCCATCGTCAACCTCATTTTAAGGAACAAAAAGATGGTGAAACTGTGACATGGGTTTATGGTCTCTTGTCTAATACACCAGGGAACTATATTAAAAAACCAATTGAGAAATGTACAGGTGA
Organism: Lactococcus formosensis; assembly: GCF_037892375.1. Classification (NCBI taxonomy): domain Bacteria; kingdom Bacillati; phylum Bacillota; class Bacilli; order Lactobacillales; family Streptococcaceae; genus Lactococcus; species Lactococcus formosensis. Next base: position 1,376,078 of record NZ_CP141721.1, read on the forward strand.
GGAAATAACACAAGAGCTCCTTTATCATTTGGGTATGCCTGAAGCAGAAATAGAGGAATTTGTTAAAGAAAATACTAATACCATTCCAGTTTATATGCCATTTATTACCTCTTACTTTATGTTACGTGAGCCAGGGGATCGTCCTCAAGTGATTCCGGAAAATTCTGTGAATCTGGCCTTTATTGGGAATTTTGCTGAGACAGAGAGAGATACGGTCTTCACAACGGAGTATTCAGTGCGTACCGCGATGGAAGCTGTCTATCAATTTCTAAATGTAGAGCGTGGTGTGCCTGAAGTTTTTGCTTCGGCTTACGACTTGCGTACACTAGCTCGCTCGGTTTATTATCTTTCAGACAAAAAGAAATTGATGGAAATGGATTTGCCTCTTTTGAAAAAAGAATCTTTGAAGTTTGGTTTGAAGAAGATAAAAGGTACCTATCTTGAAGATATCCTAAAAGATGCAGGACTACTTTAAAAGAAGTAAAAGTGTATTTCTGTTTCAGTTTATTTTGACTTGAGCTCCTTTTAAGGAGTAAACAGTATAATACATTTATTCCAATAAAATTTTTTCATAAAACTCCTACTCTTCCATGTCATGTGGAAGAGTTTTTTAATCGTTGTTATAACAAACCACACATAAATTGGCATTTATGGCAGAGGATATGGTATAATATATTTTGAAAATTGATAATTAACATTTGGAGAATTACTCAAGAGGCTGAAGAGGTACGCTTGGAAAGTGTATAGGTGGGTAAAACCGCGCATGGGTTCGAATCCCATATTCTCCTTTATAGGTTTTATGCCTCAATGGAATAAGTATAAAGAAAAAGCTTCCTTAAGGAAGCTTTTTTAATGATCCCTGCCAGGTTCGAACTGGCGATTCAGACTTAGGAGGTCCGGGTTATATCCAATTTAACTAAGGGATCAGAAGACTCCGATAAGGAGTCAATGATTAAATCTTATTTTTTATCAGCTTCAAAGACGATTCCTGCACTTTGGCGCATCATATAACTTGTTTCGGAAACATCTTGTGCCAACTGGTGCAAGTCTTTGTAGAGAGAACGAGCAGCAGGAGTTGAAATGGTTTCAATGATTTCAGCAAAGTGAAGAGCTTCATCAAAGAGAGAATGTTTTGGAGCTGTAACCTTGATGACTTCTTTACTTCCATCAAAACGAATGAATTTTGCAGAGGTTATAGCATTGACCCCATCTAAAATCAAGGTACCTTGATCAGTGTAGATTTCACTCGAGAGGTAGCTTGTGAGATTACCCGCACATTTAATTGCAACTTTGAAATCACCATAATTTAAGCTTCCGATACCAGAGATATCTACACCACTTGGGAGAACAACAGCATCGTAGCAAGCAGATTGAGGTTTATCAAACCAATAAACAGCTGCATAGAGAAGATAAACACCTAAATCTGCGAGGAGTCCACCAGAAAATTTACTGTTGAATTTATTAGGAAGTTTTCCTGCCAGTAGTGCAGGCATTTTCGAAGAATATTTTGAATAGGTAAAATCAGCACCAACAACTTTTTTATCTGCTAAGAATAAGTTGATGGTTTCAAAAGCTTGTTCGTGGATGTTTCGAGCAGCCTCAAAAAAGAGAACATTGTTTTCATCCGCTAACTTGATAATTTCAGCTAATTCATGTGGATTTGAAAATGCTGGTTTTTCAACGATGATATTGTGACCTGCTAAAATAGCAGCTTTCGCTTGTTCAAAATGAATAGCATTTGGACTGGCAATATAGATGATATCCAAATCATGTTTGAAAAAATCATCTAAATTATCGTAAAGTTCAATATCGTCAAAGTCTTCTGTGAAAGATACTGCACTCTCAAGATTACGTGAGTAGACAGCCTCAAGACTATATTTTTTTGTGAGATGGGCAGCTTCGACAAAAGATCCACTGATCCATCCTGTACCGATAATTCCAAGTTTAAGCATCATACACCCCTTTTCCTATCAAAAATTTATTAAAACCATTATAGCAAATTTTTCGGTAAAACTCATTTAAAACTTATGTATAATCTTTAAAAAATATCCCGTTGAATTTTTAAAATATAAAAAAAGATTGCTTATAAATAATTTTCAGAGCTGAAGCTGGTTGAGATTTGTGATAAAATAGGTAGAATAACATAATATCCATGAGTAATTGAAGTTTTAGTGGATACACAAAATATGGAGAAGTAATTTTGAAAAAACCATTGATTATCGGTGTAACAGGTGGCTCAGCAAGTGGGAAAACCAGCGTGTCTCAAGCTATTTTATCTATGTTTAAAGATGAAAATATCGCTATGATTGAACATGACAGTTACTATAAAGATCAATCACAGCTGACATTTGAAGAACGTACAAAAACAAACTACGACCATCCATTGGCTTTTGATACAGACTATCTGATTGCTCAACTAAAAGAGCTACAAAATGGTCGGGCTGTTGATATTCCGACCTATGATTATGCCAATCATACACGGAGTGAAAAAACTTACCGTCAAGAACCTGTAGATGTCTTGATTGTAGAAGGAATCTTGGTTTTAGAAAATGAAAAGCTACGAAACCTGATGGATATCAAGGTGTTCGTAGATACTGACGATGATGTACGTATTTTACGTCGTATCCGTCGGGATATTGAAGAACGTGGCCGTACTTTAGATTCTGTTATTACACAATATATGGATGCTGTAAAACCGATGTATCATCAATTCATTGAACCAACAAAACGATATGCGGATGTCATTATTCCAGAAGGCGTTTCAAACACAGTTGGGGTTGATATCTTAACCACAAAAATCGCCAGTATCTTACATGGAGAGTAAGAAGCAATCGAAAGATTGCTTCTTTTTGTGAGGAAAAGAAGAATGAACAGAAGAAACCCTTCTATCCATAATTTCAAAAAAACGTTTACATAAGTGGGCATTTTTTGTGACATTGTGATATAATCATTATTGAAATTCTAAAAATAGTAAAAGGAAGTATTATGGAACTCTTTGAATCGCTCAAACAAAAAATTTCTGGCAAAGGCCTACAAATCGTTTTTCCCGAAGGAACAGATGCACGTGTATTAGGCGCAGCTAACCGTCTTTACGCTGATAAATTGATTACACCAGTATTTATTGGTAATATCTCTGAAGTAACAGGTACATTAATTTCTCGTGGGATTAATCCAGACGGTTTCCAAATCTACGATCCATTGAACTGTGAACGTTTTGAAAAGATGGTCGAAATTTTTGTTGAACGTCGTAAAGGTAAAGTAACAGAAGAACAAGCACGCGAAATCTTGAAAGACTCAAACTATTTTGGAACAATGCTTGTACATATGGGTATAGCTGATGGTATGGTTTCAGGTGCAGTTCACTCAACTGCTGATACTGTACGACCTGCCTTGCAAATCATTAAAACAAAACCAGGCGTGAAATCAGTATCAGGCGCATTTATCATGGTTCGTGGTCGTGATGATAATGAAAAATATATCTTTGCGGATTGTGCGATTAACATCGATCCAGATGCAAATACTTTAGCAGATATCGCCGTAGCTTCAGCGGAAACGGCAAAACTTTTTGATATCGATCCAAAAGTTGCAATGTTATCTTTCTCAACTAAGGGTTCAGGTAAATCGGATGATGTGACTAAAGTTGTTGAAGCAACGGCTTTAGTCAAAGAAGAGCATCCAGAACTTGATATTGATGGGGAACTTCAATTTGATGCAGCATTCTCTCCAGCAGTTGCCCGTCAAAAATCACCAGACAGCACAGTGGCAGGACGTTCAAATGTATTTATCTTCCCAGATATTCAATCTGGTAATATTGGCTACAAAATTGCCCAACGTTTAGGAAACTTTGAAGCAATCGGCCCAATCTTACAAGGCTTGAACGCCCCAATCTCTGACCTTTCTCGTGGCAGTAACGAAGAAGATGTTTATAAACTTGCTATTATTACAGCTGCCCAAGCACTTAAATAATATATGAGTTTAAAAAAATCATGACAAAATGTTATGGTTTTTTATTATCATTGATTTATTTTAGTATGTTAGGCTCATGCATCTAAAGATTATAATGATGAACGGAAAGCATGTAGGACTTTGATGAGCGCTTTATTTAACTTTTAGAATATTGGTCCTACTTTAGTGTTAATTTAAGTTTATAATTATAAAATACAGTCATCAAAACAACGGAGAAAAGATGAAACGAGCGAAAATTTGTGCCTTGATCGGGAGTATTTTTACAACTCTCATTGCTGTATTAATGATGTTTGCCTTTATTCGATTCATAATTAACTGGGAAGAAAAAGATCTAGAAATGACTCTGACCATTGCAGGGCATAGTGGCCTTTTTCTATTGAAACTTTTTGCTTTAGTGGTTGTCATTGTCATGTCAATTATGATTGTAAATTGGGTCTCCTTTATTCGTATGGATCGACCAACGGGGGGGATATGGCAACTTTATCAGTTAGTTATTGGAAGTTTCTATATTCTAATTTCAATGCTAAATTTGTATGTGATGGTAGTGGCTCTGCCCTTAGGCCTTTGTTTCGTTCTGGCCTTTATATTAGCACGTATGGATAGCGTTTAAGAGAGTTTGCTTAAGCAAGCTCTTTTCTTTGTAGCCTACACCAAAAAGACTCAAAAATTTGGTATAATAACTAAGTTAATAATAAAATCTAGGAGGGTTTTTTATGTTTGAGCTTCAAAATAAGCTTAAAAATGAATTTGGTATAAAATTTGCTGATGAAGAATTATTAGAAATAGCTTTTACTCACTCGAGCTATACGAATGAAGAACGCCTCCCAAAGGTTGCAAACAATGAACGTTTGGAGTTTTTGGGAGACGTCGCTCTGTCTTTAATCATCTCAGAATATCTTTATCGTACTTACCCAGATAAACTTGAAGGTGAACTATCGAAGATGCGTTCTAGCATTGTCCGCACAGAATCTTTAGCTAATTTTTCACGTCAGTGTGAGTTTGGACGTTTTCTACGTTTAGGAAATGGTGAAGAAAAAACAGGTGGACGTAATCGTGATACAAACCTTGAAAATCTCTTTGAAGCCTTTTTAGGTGCCCTTTTCTTAGATGCTGGCATGGAAGAAGTGCGTCAGTTTATAAATCGAGTAGTTATCCCACACGTAAAGGCTGACGATTATTTTAAAGTCATTGATTATAAGACAAACTTGCAAGAAGTATTGCAAGTGGATGGTGAGACAATCATTGAGTATAAGATTCTAGAGGAAACAGGTCCCGCACATGCGCGTGAATTCGTCGCAGCTGTTTATAATAATGGAAAAGAGCTTGGGCGTGGGCGAGGTAAATCAAAAAAAGTTGCAGAGCAAAAAGCAGCGGAAAATGCAATAAAAGGTCAGATTCATGTATCTTAAAAAAATGGAAATTATCGGCTTCAAGTCTTTTGCCGACCGTACGAAAATTGAATTTGACCAAGGGGTTACAGCTGTTGTTGGTCCCAATGGTTCTGGGAAGTCCAACATTGTTGAAGCACTACGTTGGGCTTTAGGAGAACAATCTGCCAAGTCACTTCGTGGCGGTAAAATGCCAGATGTTATTTTTTCAGGTACGGCTAAGCGTAAAGCCCTGAACTATACTGAAGTTATTGTAACTTTTGATAATGCAGACCAGTACCTTACTGGTTATGAAGAGGATGCCGAAGTGACTGTTACACGTCGCTTATATCGCAATGGTGATTCTGAATTTTTGATTAATGGGCGTAAGTGCCGTTTGAAAGATATTCATGAACTTTTCACAGATACAGGCTTAGGGCGTGATTCTCTTTCTATTATCTCCCAAGGACGTATCGAATCTGTCTTTAACTCTAAAGCAGAAGAACGACGGGCAATTTTTGAAGAAGCAGCTGGTGTTTTGAAATATAAGACACGACGGACTGAAACAGAAAGTAAATTGCAGACAACACAGGATAATCTCGATCGTCTCGAAGATATTATCTTTGAGCTTAATGGTCAATTAACCCCCTTGCGTGCTCAGCGTGATGTTGCTTTGCGTTTTCAAGATTTAGAAGCGCAACGCTCTGAGCTTGCTCTTTCTGTGTTGGTTGCTCAGCTTCTTGATGAGAAGAAAAGATACGAACAAGCGAAGCAAGACTTAAGTACAGTTGAGGCTGAGCTAAGTATTTTAAAAAATCAACAAGCAAGCTACGAAGAACAACTTCTTAATTTAAAAAACTCTCGGCTGAAAATAGAACAAGAGCAAGAGAAAGCTCAACAAGACAACTTGTCCTTAACAGAACTCAAGTCTGATTTACAACATAAAATAGATGTCTTTGATCTCCAAAAGTCTTCTTCTCAAAAATCAGCCGCAGAACGCCAAGAGCGCATCGAAGAACTTGATTCAAAATTGGTGGAAGTTTCTCAAAAGAAAAATGCATCGCAAAAGAAAAAAGCAGAGCTCAAAGAAAAAGAGAATGAAGCACAAGTTCAACTGGATGAGTTAGAAAAAGAATTAGCGCGTTTTGCTGAAAGTCCAGAAAGTTTAGCAGAGAAACTTCGCGAAGATTATTTGCAATTAGTGCAACAAGAGGCAGAGTTTTCCAATCAATTGACTAAAAATAGGGCTGAATATGAAAATATTTCACGCCGTCTGGTAGAATCTGATGAGAATGTAAAAGAAAACACAGAAAAATTTCAAACTATTTCTGCTGATCTTACAAAAGCAGAGGCTGCTTTAGAAGCGCTCAATCAAACTGCTCAAACACTTGAAAAAGAAGTGCAAGAAAAGAGTGAAGCAGAAGCAAGATACGCTGAATCAGAGCGTCAAGGTCAAAATGTGATGTATGATCAAATGCAACAACTCAGCAAATATAAGGCCAATCTTTCAAGTATGCAAAATATTCGTGACAGTCACAGTAACCTGTATCAAGGGGTACGTGCTGTAATGACTCAAAGTGCGGCACTTGGTGGTATTATTGGAGTAGTTGCTGATCTCTTAACTTTTGACAAAAAATACACTACTGCCATTGATATTGCCTTAGGTGGCGGCAGTCAAAATATCGTGGTTGAAGATGAAAACTCAGCCAAAAAAGCAATCGCTTATTTAAGAGAAAAACGCTTGGGACGAGCAACATTCCTTCCACTCACCACGATAAAACCTCGTGAATTTCGAAACTACGAACGTCTCGTGACGATGGAAGGATTCATTGATACCGCCTTAAATTTGGTTAATTTTGAACCACGGTTGCAAAGAGCAATGTCGAGTTTATTGGCAACCACTGCTATTGTTGATACAGCTGAAAATGCAAGTCAAATAGCGCGTGCAATGAACTATACTATTCGTATCGTAACTTTAGATGGTACGCAGATTAATCCTGGGGGGGCTTACTCAGGGGGAGCAGCGAAACGCAATAATACAACTTTTACCAGTACAGAAATTGAACATCTGACTGAAGTCATCGCTTTAGCAGAAAGTAAGCTTAAAGCAGTCGAAGATAAATTGCAAAAGCAACAGCTTGCACGTCAATCCTTGAGTACACAACTTGAGACGCTACGTTCTGAAATTCAAGAAAAACGTCTAACTGAGCAAAGTTTGAAGTTACAGATTAAGCAATTATCAGAACAAAAAGCAAATCTTCAGGCATTAGTTACGGATATCGAAAATACAGAATCACATCAAGCGCTGCAAGAATTATCAGGGATGAACGAAAAACTGGTACAGCAGTTGGCTAAAATTGCTGAGGATAAGCAGGCTTTAGATGATCAACTTGAAGAAGTCAAATCTAACAGTCAAAGTTTTAATGCTCTTAAAGAGCAGAAAAACAGTGCATATCATGACACGAAATTACTTTTGTCAAGTCTGAAAAACGAATTACGTTTTGCCCAAACGGAGCAGGAACGCTTAATGCAAGAATATGAAGTTCTAGAGGCTGAAAAAGGTAAACTACAAGCAATCGGAGAAGCACAGATTGATGAAGCGAGTCGTAATCTTTATGCTCAGCAATTAAAAGAGACAGAGGCAAAACTTCAAGAAGCTAATGTGAAGTTAGTGAGTTTGCGCTTTGAGAGGGATGACCTGCAAGCTCAAACAGAAGAACTTGAGGAGCAAAATCGTGACTTGCTGGAAAAAAATCAAATACTGAATAATAAAAAAGCGCGTTTGGAAGTAAGGATTGAACAATCAGAAAAACTTTTAAAAAATCGCCAAAACACACTTTTTACTGAGTATGAAATGAGTTTCGATGAAGCTAAAATGAAGGCTAAAACCCTTGAAAATCTTTCTGAATCAGAGCAACAGCTCAGTCTTTTAGAGCGCCAAATCCGTGCACTCGGACCGATTAATTTAGATGCAATTACTCAGTATGAGGAAGTACATCAACGTCATGCCTTTTTGAGCAGCCAACGGGATGACCTCTTGGAAGCTAAAAATATGCTACTCGAAACGATTCAAGAAATGAATGAAGAGGTAGAAATCCGCTTTAAGACAACCTTTGAACAAATCAGAGAAAGTTTTCAATTAACTTTTTCACAAATGTTTGCAGGAGGAGAAGCCGACCTTGAATTAACGAGCACCAACTTATTGGAAGCTGGTGTTGAAATCAAAGTTCAACCTCCAGGTAAAAAATTAGCCAGCTTGAACCTTATGTCTGGTGGGGAAAAAGCATTGACTGCTCTGGCCTTAATTTTTGCTATTTTACGTGTTAGAACGGTGCCATTTGTGGTCTTGGATGAGGTAGAAGCAGCATTGGATGAGGCTAATGTTAAACGTTTCGGAGATTACATGAATCACTTTGATAACTCCAACCAATTTATTGTTGTCACACATCGCCGTGGAACAATGGCAGCAGCTGGTACAATGTATGGTGTGACGATGGCTGATGCGGGGGTTTCTAAGGTTATTTCTGTACGATTAGAGGATGAAGTTTAAACAGGTTAGCCATATGAAGCTTAAGCTTAGCTCAAGGCTCATTTGTTAGAATTATTCTCAATGTAAAAAAAGGAAATTACTCTTGTGCAAATAAAAAATAAATTGAGGCTTACCTTGAAAAAATTACTTAATAGTTTTAATACACGACTAGGTTTAGTATGCTGGTCGACCTTCTTTATTTGGGTCAAAACCATGATTGCCTACTTTTCTGTCTTTAAGGGGTTAAACTCTTCTAACATTGCAGATTATCTATTAGTCATTGTTAATCCAATAGGCTTTACAGCAATCTTCTTTAGCTTAATACTGTTTGTTAAAAGAAAGCAGCTTTTCTACTTAAGCATGCTGTTGATGAACTTGATTGGAAACTTATTGGTTTATGGGAATATTCTCTATTATCGTGAGTTTTCAGATTTCCTTACGCTTAACACCTTGACTGGGGGAGCCGGAATGGTCGGGAAAGGTTTCGACTTAGGTTCTATTGCTGTTTCTTGGGTGGATCTCGTGTTCTGGATTGACATTCTCGTTATTCTTGTGCTTTTTCTGACCAAGAAGATTAAGATGGATGAACGTCGTCCTACGAATATTTTTGCCTTTAAGGTTTTCAGTGCCTCAGTCATGATTTTTGGATTGAACTTTTGGATGGCTGATCTCACTGAACATCGTCTAGTTTCACGACAAGCGCAATATGATGCCACTTATGTTGTACGTTATTTGGGCTTAGGCCCATGGTTAGCGACCAATAGCTGGTATACTCATGTGTCCAACGAAACGAGAGCTATGGCTTCCAAAACAGACTTTACAAAAGTTCAAAAATACATTCAAGAAGATCGCTATCTTGCGCCAAATGCGAAGATGTTTGGTATTGCGAAAAACCGGAATGTTATTGTGATTCACCTTGAATCACTGCAGCAAGATGTTATTAATATGAAGGTAAATGGTGAAGAAGTTACACCTTTCTTGAATTCACTTTATAATAATAATCCTTCCGTGTATTCTTTCTCAAACTTCTTTAACCAAGTTGGGCAAGGTAAAACTTCTGATGCAGAAACTATGCTTGAAACTTCAACATTTGGTTTATCATCTGGCTCACTTTTCTCAAGCCTAGGAAGTACACAGACTTTCCAAGCTATGCCGGCCATTTTGCAACAAAAAGAAGGCTATTCAAGTGCTGTATTCCATGGTAATGTTGGTTCATTTTACAGTCGTAATAACGTTTATCGTAATATGGGTTATCAAAATTTCTTTGATCAATCTTTCTATGATCTCACGCCAACCAACTCTACTGCCTGGGGTGTTAAGGATAAATACTTCTTTAAGGACTCAATCCCATATCTTGAGCAGTTACAGCAACCTTTCTATGCGAAATATTTGACGGTTTCAAATCATACGCCCTATACAGGACTTGAAGATTATGAAATGAATCCGAAACTAGTAGAAGGCGGCTCTGGAAACTCAGTCGTTGATAACTATTTTGTGACGGCTAATTATCTAGATTCATCGGTTAAAGATTTCTTCGACTACTTAAAAAAATCTGGACTTTATGAAAAATCTGTTATTGTTCTTTATGGAGATCATTACGGAATTTCTGGTTCCGATACAAAATATTATGCCCCATTCATCGGTAAAAGCGCAGACAACTGGACAGAGTATGATAATACGATGATGCAACGTACACCGTTCATGATTGATATTCCTGGTCAAACATCAGGACATATCAGTGATGAATTTATCGGTGAAATAGATGTTATGCCAACCTTAGAGCATTTGCTTGGTATTTCAACGAAAGATTATATTCAATTTGGGCAAGATGTTTTTGCACCTAAACGAGAACAATTTGTTGCACTCCGAAATCGTGGTTTCGTTACACCAACTATTACGAAATCAAGCGCGACAAGTTCGGTTTATCATGATACAAAAACCGGAGAAGTTCTGAAGTTAAACGAGAGTCAACAGAAGTATGTTGATAGCATCCAAGAAAAAGTTAATAAAATGTTAGATATGTCGGATACTTTCAATACGGAAGATCTGCTTCGTTTCTACACACCACCTGGATTTAAGCCAGTACAACCGGGCAACTATAGTTACAACGTTACTTCAACAAGGAATCGTCTCAAAGAAGAACAAGATGTCCTAAAAGCACGTTCAACATCTCTTCTTTCAGAAAACCAGGGAGTATCTACAGTTGATCTCTTTAATGATCCAGTCTTAGCGGCGAAAAAAGCTCAAGAGGAAGCTGAAGCAACAGCAAAAACAAAAAATAAAGAAAAAGAAGATGCCAAAAACTCATCTTCTGTCAGCAAAAACGAAGAGAAAGGAAAGTAAAATCTTATGAAATCAGGATATTTTCAGCCTTTAAGCAATATTTATAAAATAGCCTGGATGTGGTGGGTTATCCTTCTTTCTTTCCAACAAGTTCTTTTCTATGAAAACAATCTTCGAATGAACTGGTTTCAAATAACTATTCTTGTCTTCTTGGTTCTCGCTTTCTATTTCTTGGTGAGACAACGTCGCTTTTTTGCAGCGGAGAATGCACTTCATTTTTCTCGTGATTTTCGTTTGGGTATGCTTGAGATTGATTTCAATTATATGAGTTCAGTCAAACTTACGTCAAGAACGCTTCGTTTTATCTATGTTGGAAAAGAATATCATTTTGTTGTATTGGGAAAATCCAATCAACTACTACAAAACGTTTTAAAGGAAAATAATGTTGAATACACTACATCAACACTTAAAAGATCCGCGAAAGTGTAAGATCTTTTGGTCTCTTATTTTTGGCCTCATTTGGCTTGGGACAAATATCTATGTTATTATGGAAACACCTGTTTGGAGTGAAAAGTACATCACAGCTTTTATCCTTGGGAATATCTGTATGTTTATCGCAGCAGCTTACATGGTTTTCATCTATCGTTCGGTCAAGAAAATCGACACACTTACAGAAAGTAAAATCCAGCATTACTATAAAATGTCAATGTGGATTTTAGGGCTTGCAGTATTGCTTGTGCCTTTTTTCTTTATTATTCATGTACCTGACACAGCACACGACTGGGATTTCTTCGTAATATTTAGAGATACCATGCAGCTTGGTGGTCGTTCATTTGCCAATCTTCCGATGACTGAAGATGAACTTCTCTACTTTTTACGTTATCCAAATAATCAGTTCTTTGGGATTGTCTATAACACTCTTTTTGCACCTTTCACAACCAACTTATCGAGAATTATTGCGACAACTGTTGTAGCGGCAATTCTGACAAGTATTTCTGTATTGGGTGGATCATTGATCATTAAAAAGATTTCTAATCTTAAAATGGCCTTGATTTACAATTTGGTTGCTTTTGGTTTTATACCGTTTTATCTTTATGGAGCACAGCTCTACACAGATACAGCGACATTACCATTTGTCATTTTTGGCTTACTCTTCATGATTTATGCACTTCAATCAGAGAAGACCAGCAAGATGATCATCTGGTGGATAGCAGCATGCCTTGTTGTATTCTTTGGCTACAGTATTAAACCTACTGTTTTCATCCCAATGATTGCTGTCTTTTGTTTCCTGGTACTTAACCGTAAATGGAAAAAACTGCTTATTATGGTTCCTGTAGCAGCGTTGCTCTTTGTAGGTGTTCATCAAGGAGTTAAAGCAGTTATCGCAAACGAACCAGCTTTCTCAGAACAAGCCAATGACCGATATAATCTACCGATGATTCACTGGGTGACGATGTCTTTTGACCCTATCAATAAGTATGGAGGCTTCAATCCGGATGTCTTAGCATACTCTCAATCATTTACAGATGTAGCATCGAAGAAAGAAGGAATAAAGCATCGTTTTATTGAAAATCTCAAGGAAATGGGTGTTCCGGGTGTTCTGGTTCAATTGTGGCGTAAAATCATGTATACGTGGTTTAATGGTGATTTGAGTAATTTCTTCTACACATATCGTCATTCTAATCCCTTTATTTTCCGTTATTTTGACTGGACGAGCTTTGCTCCAGAAGAAGGGAATATTACGGGCTGGTTGTTGATTAAAGCAGCACAAACACTCTATTGGTTAGCCATTGTCCCATTGATGTGGTATGAGATTTTCCTGGGTATTTTCAAGAAACACAAGACAGAATGGTTTATTGTCGGACTTTCAATGGCAGGTTTGACAGGGTTCTTATTGCTTTGGGAAGCTAATTCTCGCTACCTTTATAACTTCGCACCAATAATGCTTATTTTGGCAACCATGGGCTTGGTAGACTTCATTCAACGCAACAGGAGGAAAAATGGAATTTCTGAATAAAAGCATGTATCGTATTTTGCTTTGGCTCTTTATGGCAGCTTTAGCTATTATGGCTGTGCAACCTTTTACGGATGCTGGTTTTGTCGAACCTATTTCGGTTGTGTTGTGTGCTAGTTTGCTCTTTTTTCTCCTCCGTTTTGCCTATCGAAAATTTCATAATATGAATAAAAAAGGCTTGAAAATGTTTATTTTCGCCTTTTTTGCAGTTTTTATTCTTTTGCAGATTTTATCTGTGACTCAAATTCATACAATGGTTTTTGGAGATCCTTGGCATATTCAGGCACAAGCTACACGAATTATGCAAGGAGACATGGTCTGGGATGTTTGGATTAGACAATATCCTAATCTCGTACCTTTAGTTGCCTTGAACGTCGGATTTATGAAGGTTGCAGAAGGACTTCATATCTCTTACTACTTCGTTTTTTATGCATTTAATATTCTTATCAATACTAGCATTTGGGCTTTGCTGATTCGCTTCCTATGGAAAAAAAGAGCAGGCTTAGCAGCCTTTGTTACCTTACTAATGTTAATTCTCCCAATGAATTATGATTTCTTATTGAGGGTAGGATATTCAGATGGATTTGCGATTTTAGTTTTATTGATTATTGCATTGCGCTTTGATAAGATTCAAAGTACAGGCGTGTTCGGTATTTGGCAACTTATCAGTACAGCGCTCTTGTTTACTCTCGGCTTTCTTGCACGTCCTAATGTGATTATCATTCTGGTTGCTTTAGCAATTTTAGGCTTAGTGGCCTTCAGTCAACGAAAAAAATATAAAAAATTATGGATTTTAATAGTTAAGCTCATTTTAGCTTCTTTTGTTGGTATTATTTTGGCAATGGGAGTAACTCGTGGATTAGCAAGCGCTATGCAGTATGATTTAAAAGGCCCAGATGTATTTCCTACTGTAAACTGGATTTATGAGGGTCTAAATACAGAATCAATGGGCGAATGGACACCCATTGATCGTGATTATACACTCAACCACTTTGGTTTTGAAACAGCAAAAGAAGCCAATATTGCTGGAATTAAAGAGCGTTTAATGCACTTAGGAAAAAATCCATGGATGATCCCAATACTCTTATTGGCGAAATTTGGGCAGCTTTGGTCTTGCGGAACGTTCGCAACGGCTACGGATTATCAGCTTTTCTCTGGTTATTACAACTGGACAAAAGCTCCAGGTTGGATCATTGATAATATCGGTGCCATTAATATCTTTATCTCAACTTACGCTAAAGCGCTGATGACCGTATTCCTCTTTGCCATTGTTTACCGCCTTTGGAAGACAAAAAAAGAGGAGATATCAGTTTTTTCTCTAGCAATTTTAACAACGATGGGAATTACACTCTTTCATACTTTACTTTGGGAAGTTAAACCTCGTTACCAATTCATGACCTTTGCTTTAATCATTCTTGCGGCTGCACTCAGCTTTGATAAAATTTTTTCGGAAAAAACTGTCTTTAGACCTGAAAAAGGGCGAAGCAAGCTTTTGAAAATAGCTTATCCAATTATGGCTTTGTTATCTTTAGGGCTGATGTTAACATTGATGCAAAAACAACCAAAACAAGCAATTGTCGTGAACGCACAGCAACATTCGGTTAATCACTTTGGTTATAGTAAAGGGAGTATTGACTTAGGTGCAGGAAAAAGTATTTCTCAGTCTTTTGACTTAACAACATCGGCTAATCGTATTGATTTCAATTCTTATGCGAATATGGAAATGAAATTAATTCTTGAGAAAAAAGAAGAAGATATATGGAAAAAAGTGGGTGAAACTCCAATCCTTGCAGAAAATGCTATGACTGTTTTGGAAACAGCTATGCCCGTTGGGCATTATCGTATGCGAGTAGAAAATATTCAAAAAGTTCCTGTTACGATGGGCTTAATGACGAATACGGAAAATCTAGATTATCCGCATCTGATTGAGTTACCCAACAGTAAACATGCTTCTTTTGGCTTCTCAATTTCACAAAATGAGCCAAAAACAAAATTTCCCTTGGGATTGATTCTCACCTTTGCGGTTATTTATATCTTAGGATATTTTGTCATTTTGACTGTGGTAAAAAACAATGATTAAATTCTTTCTAAAAAAAATTATTCTGCCCTGCTTGGTTGCAGTGGCAGCTTTTGTTATCGTTGATCATAACGCACGATTTTATCATGAACCTTTAGGCCTTATTGAGGAAGTAAAAACTATTGAAAAGATAACTTTAAGTGATAATTTCAACAATAAAGATACAGAAATACAGCAAAATCTTAAAGTCAGGATGCTCAATACTTCACAAAAAGATCAGGTTTTAAATCTTAAAAATATCTCCAATCAGTCCCAACTCACCGGCCAGCTTTACCGTAAAAATCAAAAAATATTATTACGTGAAAGTGCGGGAACGATGCAGATTGTTGGTCAGAAGCGAGATGCATTGATGGTTAGTTTAGGTGTTCTTTTCATCGGACTAACCTTGAGTTTTATTCGATGGCGTGCAGCACTCTTCCTTACCTTATCCCTTCTACTCAATCTTCTATACTTTGTTTTAGCGATTGCTTTTGATATTCGTTTTACTTCTGTAAATGCGCTCATCACTTTTTCTTGCTTGGCATTGGTTTTTGCGATTAGTTCATTAGGTTTTGTTTTAGGCTTTACGCGGCAGATGTTATTTACTTTGTTGACCACAGTTCTTACCAGCCTTTTGACATTCCTGCTGACTTTTTCTGTTTTAAAACTTACCGGAAATTCAGGGATTCATTTTGAAATGATGAATTATGTAACCCAAAACCCAATCTTATTTTTCTTTGTAGGTGCAATCATTAGTGTCTTAGGGGCAATTATGGATGGTACAGGAGATATTGTTGCTGGTTTATTTGGTCTTTATCGTCAAAATCAGTTTAATAAAATAAAGATGTCTCAAAAAGACTATATTAAGTCCGGTATGGAAATTGGGAAAGAAATTATTGGAACATTGACAAATGTACTCTTTATGATTTTCATGGCGGAAACGATACCCATGACTTTACTTCTTTTAAGAAATGGAAATACGTGGAATTATATCGCAGGCACAGCTCTAAATCTGGGTCTACTACAAACAATTATTTCTGCAATTGGTATTGTACTTGCAGTTCCAATCACAGCTGTAGTGACGAGTTTCGGACTAAGAAAGGAAGCAGTAAATGAATAGTTTAGTTGTTCTCTTCATTGTTTTGACTGTCTTAATTATTTTAGTTTCGGGTGTTGAAGGGATAAGAAACCTCATCGGCCTAGCGCTTAATTTCATTTTGATTTTTGCAATGATAACTCTGCTTTCTTGGGGGATGAATACCTTTATTCTCTTAAGTGTGGTGTCGGTGCTTATTCTGGCAATCGCAATATACATGTCTTCCGACGATAATATGGTAACAAATATTTCCTTTAAAACAAGCCTTATAGTTGTATTTTCTCTTCTTATTTTAGCTGTTTTGGTGCAGTACATTGGGAACCTCCAAGGCTTTGCAATTGAAGATACAGAAGAGCTAGAAGAACTATCGCTAGCAATAGGATTGAATTTCTCTAATATTGCAATTGTTGTCATGGTTATTTCGATGTTGGGTGCAGTTGCAGAAGCGGCCATGGCCTTGGTTGCCAGTTTATCTGAAGTTGTAGAACAAGATGAGCAGATGACATTGCCACAGTTTAAAGAACAGCGCTTTATAATTTCACAGCAAATTCTTGGGACCGCTGTAAATACACTTTTTTTTGGTTTATTAGGATCATCACTAAGCCTTATTCTTTGGTTTATTAGACTTCATTATAGCTTTGCTGAAATAATAAATTCTAAATTACTCATGGCTGATATGGCATCAATGCTTTTAGGAATGCTTGGAATTCTGTTTGCTATTTGGCTCTCTGGATATTTCGTTGAAAAAGAATTTGTGAAAATGTAACTCGAAGTAAAACGATAGCTCAAAAGTTATCGTTTTTTTTGAATTGTTGGTTAATCAATTTGTAACTTTAAAGAAAGTAAAGAAATGATATTGAAAAGAATTAAACTTTTTGATATATTATATGTATGAATAAAAATATATTGGATGGGATTGCAGATCGATTACACATTAAAGGTCTGAACCCTTTACTTTCATTAATGGTCTGGGAGATACTATTATTATTGGTCGTGCTTTTTGCCGTTCTATTAATCATTTCTGTGAATTAAACAACAATGCATGAGCAGTTGCTGATTCTTTTACGTACTTTTATTAAAAAAATATTCTGAATAAAACACTTATCAATGCTAACTAAGAATATAGAATTATAATTTCCATTATACTAATGTATAAAACCATATTCCTAAGTGAATATGGTTTATTTTTTATATTACTTTTCTAATGCGGCAATCTTTGCTTCAAGAACTTTGATTTCCTTTTCTAATGTCTCTTTTTGATCGGGATTTGAGGCAGCTTGAAGCTCTTTCTTCATTTCTTCTAAAGATTGTTTTTGATAAGTAACGAGCTCTTTTTTCTTATCTGTTATTTTTTCTAAAAGCTTGCTTTTATCTTCTTCATTAGGTGGAGTGTATGCTGGAAGTTTTTCATTTTGGAAATGATCAGCTAATAAACTCATTGGTGTAGTTTCTTTATCTTTCATGAGTTTCATTTTCCATGATGAATCATAATGATCTAATAAAAGACCTGCGAAAGCACCAATATCATAAGCTTCCTCTACATTTCCAGTAGAAGTACCATAGCCTTTGGTCTGTTTTCCTAAGGCTTGGATGGCCTGAGCTATATCCTCATCTGTGCGAAGTTGCTCTGGGAAGTAGGTATATAAGGCAACCATAATTTCCATATATTGTGCAGAACCTTCAGTACGGTCCCAATAATGTGCGTTATCAAAGTCAGTTTTATGTTTTGCCTTATATTCATTATAAGTTGCGATAGCTTGCAAAACTAAGTCCATGTCCTTTGGTTGAGCAACAGCCTTCATCAAGTTTTGAATCAATTGATAACGGATAATACGTGCTTCTGTTTCTTCTAGATGTTGGTCTTTTTCTGAGCCTATCTTGGCGGTATTATTTTCAGAAAGCTTATTCCATTTTTCCTGTTCAAAGATATGAAAATTTTCATGTAAGACAAAGACCAAGGCATCGTAAGCTCCTAAGTGGGGATAGCGATTAAGAAGTTCCTTGTCTTTGAGTGTAGCATCATTCAGGGAAAAATACATTCCTCCGCCCTTAAGCTCCTTATCATGCACGCTATAGTTTGCATCTACTCCAAATTTTTCAAACTGCTTGCCGTAATAGCCCCAAGTACCGGGAGTCTCTGAACGTTCGACATTCATTTCCTTGGCTTCTTGTTCAGAAAAATCACTGATTTGCCCGTCTGGAGTGATTTTCCACATTTTTTTACTGTCTGTGTCTTCCAACACGACTGGAATATTTGTCACAGCACTCTTCGGCCAAATCTTTTCAGCGACTTGATTATATTTTTTGAGTTGTTGTGCAAAGATAGGGACAAAATCTTGCACTGTTTCAGGTTGATTTTTATTTGGAATAAAATTAAAAGCTGCTTGCTTTTTGTTTTCCTTACTTTGTTTAGAATCTACAGATTTTGATTTGTTTGTATTTCCAGTCGAGCAGCCAATAAGACTTGAACTTAAAATGATGATCCCTATACCTGCAGTTATTTTTACTATTATTTTTACCATGCTTTTTTCCTCTACTTGTTTATCATTTTTATCTATACAATGTTTTATGAGTTTATATAAATCCTCCTCTCTTTTGAAGACCCTTGTCCCTTGATGGAGAACAAAGCATTCAAAAAATAAAATATTAGTTATTCCAGATAAATATCATAAAAGCACTCTAAATATTAGTACGTAAATAAATCTAAAGATTCACTCAAAAAATATTTTGAATAAAAAGGTTAAATTAACGTGTTAATTATAGATAGTTTTCGCTATTAATTAAGTGTTATGAAGTTTTCTTCTTAGCCGTAGCAGCTACGAATTACAAAGGGAATAAAAGAGATGTTTTTATGAGACACTGGACTATTCTGGCATCTGAATGTAATGTAAGTAAAATAAATATCTTTTTAGTGATCCCAAAAACAATAAAGTTATATTGTTTTCTAAGTATTGATGATTGTGAGATAATAGTAATATAATTAAAATAAAATGAGAGTGGAGCACTTATGTACAAAACACCCCATCACTTTTCTAGTTCAGATGCGAGACTAGAGCGCTTAAAAAAATTTGGTAATGTGATAATGACGGCTACAGTGGCTGCAGGATTAGGTACTGCAGTAGGAATTGCTTTACCTGTTAAAAAAGCATCAGCAGATGAAGCAGGCCAAGAAATCATTGCTAAGCAACTTAGTAACTTCGCAATTTCAAATAAAGCTGATGATGCTGTCTTACGCTCAGAAATTGAACGCTCCCTTTTAATTTCAGCATCAGCTGCCATTTATGCAAACACGTCGGAAACAAT
Source organism: Lactococcus formosensis (assembly GCF_037892375.1). Taxonomy (NCBI): domain Bacteria; kingdom Bacillati; phylum Bacillota; class Bacilli; order Lactobacillales; family Streptococcaceae; genus Lactococcus; species Lactococcus formosensis. The sequence continues at coordinate 1,395,692 of NZ_CP141721.1, forward strand.
AATTGATGGGTATATTGATGAGATTGTAGATACGTTATTCTATCAGCTCCGTGAAGCTGGAACACCTGTAGGTGTGAATGACATGTCGGCAGTCGTAAGCATTGATGGGCATAATGTGTCTTTTAACCTTGAAATTTTTGTCTATGATGATACGCAGGCCTTTCTGGAGGATAATCATTTTGTCCTCTTTGATCAAGCACCTGTACAGCAAGACCAGAGTGAGGAGATGAGAAATTTGGCAGGGGCTGTGACCTATAAGGTACAAACTGGAGAACTCCTCTCCACTGTAGAGCCGCAGCAGATACAGACGGTAGCACAAGCTTTTGATACACTAACCATTGTTGCGAGTGATCCAAACGGGAATGACCGTATCAATGCTACAGGTACAGCTGAGCCCTATACGACAGTTACCGTGACTTGGCCAGATGGCACACAGACGCATAATATCCCAGTAAATGCAGAAGGAAATTGGACTGTAGAAAGCCCTACATCTCAAAACACTGGTGAGCTAAGTGCTACTTTTATTGACTTGGCTGGGAATATGAGTTCGCCAGTAATTACTCAGTATGTAGACCTTACACCACCTGTTAAACCTACAGTTTTTGTTTCTAATGTAGACAATGACCGCTTCCCTACAGCCTCAGGCAGCATGTTCGGAGAGTTTCAGACTGGGACGACGATTACGGTTACTTGGCCAGATGGCACGATGACTGCTGGTATCCCGCTTGATGCAGCGGGGAACTGGACTGTTGAGAGCAGTAATCAGCAAGCTTCTGGAAATGTTACTGCCCAAGCGGTTGATCCCGCTGGAAATACAAGTCCAGAGGCAGTTGCCCCTTGGGAAGCTGACTTCTATGCAGAAATTGAATTTGATGCAGAACCGGTAAACCCGAGCAACATCATCTACAAAGGACAGTTTTTCGATGTTACAGGTACAGTCACAGATGTGGAAGATGGGCAAAGTGTTACCCTTACAATAAGTAGTGGTGGAGGAACTTCAAGGGTCTTTAGAACGATTGTCGAGAATGGCAAGTGGAAAGTTTCCGATATTGACTCCACAGACCTTAATCTTGGTTCTCTCGGTATGTCTGTTGCAACAGTTGATCAGGCGGGAAATCAAACAAGCACTGTTTGGGTGACAGCTGTCTTCACTCCTCCAAGTATTGAGATTCTTGATGCTATGACTGTTGTTGAAGGTGAAAGTAGCCAATTCGTTATTAGTTTAGAAACAGCCCTTGCGTATGACGTTGAGATTACCTACCAAACGAAGTCTGGTACAGCCAGTGAAAGCTCAGACTTTATCGGGAAAACAGGAGTGGTTGTTCTTAAGGCTGGTCAAAGTTTTGTTGTTGTTGATGTCGAGACGCTTGATGATACTTTTGACGAGGCAGATGAGGAGCATTATAGTTTGCAGTTGATTTCAGCAAAAGCACATATCGGTAACCAACTTTTAGCACTAACGCTAGGAAAGACAGAGGCCCAAGCAGCAATTAAGGATAACGATAGAGGATTTGTCGTAGACACACGAGCTGTTGTTCACATTAACCCCGTCAGTGCTATCTATGAGAGTCAGATTTTAAATCTTTCAGGCTATGTAGAAGATATCGAAGATGGGCAAGAAATCATTGTAAGACTCTCCTCTGCTCTCGGAGGCGTCAAGGAGTATCGAGTTATCATTGCAAATGGTCAATGGATAATCTCCAATATTGATTATAGTCAGTTTCTAGAGGAGCACACGGTATCAGTGGAAGTCACAGCTGTTGCTACAGATCAGGCAGGAAACACAGCATCAGACGGAGAAGTATTCGCCATATTGCCTTTACCAACGGTTCGTGTGACCGATAACCCAACAGTTAAAGAAGGAGAGCAGGCAGAGTTTATCTTTAGTCTGGATCAAGAACAACCTTATGATGTTTATTTGACATTTACCAGCTTGAGCGGTAGTGCGGGTGTAGATGAGGATTTTGAAAATCTTTCAGGCGGTGTGTGGATTAGAGCGGGGCAAAAACAGGTGACTGTCTACGTGTCTACCAAACAAGATTCGATTGTAGAGCTAGATGAAAACTTTATGGTTGTCATCTTAACGGCGCATCTGGACTTAGACGGAGATGGGACTATTTCAGAAACAGATTTGCCTATCCGTATCCTACCACCAGCCAATGAGATTATCTTAGATGACGATACATTGACAGATACGGAACATATCAACAATGTTAGGATTGAAACTGTTTCAATCGATAATCACTTGACCTTGCTTGAACAAGTGCAAGAAAAAACTGTAATTACGGGACAGGCTATTTTACCAGAAGACACCGCTGAATATACCTTGATAATTAAAATCTATAATCATACTTACGAGGCAACAGTTGCTACAGATGGTTCATGGACCCTAACAGTGCCGACGATCGATTTACTGCAAGATGATGATTTGAAGGTCGAGGCGTTTTTGATCTCTAAGGATAATGTAGGAAATAGTGCTGAAAGTTCACACTACTTAAACTATAAACTAGAGCGTGATATAGAGGCACTAGAGGGTGCTACATTAGATATACTGCATGTCGCTCAGGATGATCGTCTGTCACTCGTTGAACAAGAACAAGGTACTGCTATCATCGAAGGGATATTTAGTCTCCCACCAGATGTTAGAGAAAGTAGTCTTGCAGTTCTTGTTGGAAATACGACTTATCTTGTAAGTTTAGGAGAAGATGGTTCTTGGCAAGTGAATGTACGTATGGAGGACCTTTTGCTAGATTTAGACCGTACGGTAACTGCGATTTTAACTGTAATTGATCAATCAGGAAATAGTAATACACTTGTTAAATCTAGAGTGTACAGTATTGACACAGAACTTTTGTTATCAAAAGAAAAAAATGATGTTGGAGTGGAAAAAATAACTTCACTACCTGTTCTGCAGACGGTGCAAGTTCCTCAGGCTAATGATAAAGTATTTGCTCTTGAAGTAGTTGCTGAAGAAAAGGATAAGGTCAATGAATTACCTGATACAGGAGAAAATCTTGACTGGACACTAACTGCAACTGGAATTTTACTGCTTACTTTAGTAGCTTTCTTGAAGAAGAAACAATCTTTGGCAAAACTTTGAAAGCTAAATATTAATTAATTTTTAAAGGCAGTCTGAGAGTATCAGATTGTCTTTTTTGAGGGGGAGAAATCAACAAAGAAATACGATACACTGATAAGAAATGAGGAATAATCTTTTTCAAAAACAATAGAGAGACTGTAAACTAATAATATCAATAATTAACAGCTGTCTTCTCATGGAGTATGTTATAATATAAGCATGACAAATGATGTAAAATTGATCGCTTTAGATCTTGATGGGACACTGCTGAACAGTGCAAAAGAAATTTCTGCTCCAAATATTGAAGCAATCCAAGAAGCACGTCAGAAAGGTGTAGAAGTAGTTTTGACAACTGGGCGTCCTCTTGCAGCAATTCAACCTTTTTTGAAAACATTGAAGATGTTAGATTTTGATGATTTTAGTATTACTTTTAATGGCGGCTTGGTGCAACGTAATACAGGGGAAATTCTTTCAAAAAGAGTACTGAGTTACGATGATGTTCGTCTGATTAAGCAAGAAACTCAGGCTTTAGAAATTCCTTGTGATATTTTGAGTGATGACATTGTCTATGTCACTGAGAGTGCACGACAATCCCAATATGGTTTTATCAACAGTCTTTTAGAATTTCATCCCGTAAAATTTGAAGACCTTGCTCAAGATGCAATTTATAATAAGATAGTTTCTTGCACAGATGCATCTTTTCTAGATTTACAGATTCCTAAGTTTCCCAAAACATTATTTGACCAGTTTGAAATTTTTAAAACACGTGATATTTTGTTAGAATTCATGCCCAAAGGAATAAATAAGGCCTTTGGTTTATCAAAATTGATTGAGCAATTGGACATCACACCTGAAAATGTAATGGCAATGGGCGATGAGGAGAATGATTTAAGCATGATTTCATGGGCTGGTTATGGTGTTGCAATGGGGAATGCTGTACCGACAGTGAAGAAGGAAGCCAATATCATTTCACGCTTTACAAATGATCAACATGCAGTTGCTGAAGTGATTCAAGAGTATGTTTTATAGGAGGAAATATGGGATTATTTGATCGGTTATTTGGTAAGAAAAAGGAAACCGAAGAGGTTCCTGAAGAAGTTGTTGAAGTAAAAGAACAGCCAGAGGTTGAATCAGAAGAAATAACGGACGATGTAGCTGAAGCAGAAGAACAGGTTCAGAACGAGCCAGCTGAAGAAGCTTTAACGGAAACGATACCTGAAATTGTAGCTGAATTTAGGCAAGAAACGTCAGCTAAAGAAGCTGAAGAAAAGAAAGAATTTCAAGAAGAATCTGATATCTTGGAAGAAGAAATTGAGGAGATTGAAGCAGCCGAAGTTGAAGAACTTACTCCAAAGGAAGAAGTTCTAGACGAATCTGAAACTCCAGTAGAGTCAAAAGTTCAAGAGGAAGAAAACTCTAATATTGAAGAGAAATACGACAAGTCCTTAGAAAAAACACGTAAAACTTTTGGACAACGCTTTAATGCTTTTTTAGCTAATTTCCGATCTGTAGATGAAGAATTTTTTGAAGAGCTTGAAGAAACACTAATCATGTCAGACGTCGGTGTTGACTTGGCTCTAGAAGTCACGGAAGAGTTACGAAATGAAGCTAAACTGGCAAATGCAAAATCACAAGAAGCATTACGCCAATTAATTGTTGAAAAAATTGTAGATAAGTTTGATGATGAAAAAGTACCTTCTGAGTTAAATTTACAAAATGATCTCACTGTTTTTCTATTTGTGGGTGTAAATGGTGTAGGTAAGACAACAACGATTGGTAAACTTGCACATCGTTATAAAAATGAAGGTAAAAAAGTCCTTCTTGCAGCTGCGGACACTTTCCGTGCAGGTGCGATTGACCAACTTGTGGAATGGGGCAAACGCTCAGATGTACCAGTCGTAACGAAACCAGCGGGATCAGATCCAGCGAGTGTGGTATTTGACGCTGTCGATAAAGCAAAAAAAGAAAACTTTGATATTCTTTTGATTGACACAGCAGGTCGTCTGCAAAATAAAGACAATTTGATGAAAGAACTCGAAAAGATAGGGAAAATCATCAAGCGTGAACTGCCCGCTGCACCACATGAAGTAATTCTCGCTTTGGATGCAACAACAGGCCAGAATGCTATTCAACAAGCTAAAGAATTTAGTGCAGTGACACCAATTACGGGGATCGCTTTGACTAAGCTAGATGGTTCTGCAAAAGGGGGAATTGTCTTATCTATCGTCCAAAGCTTAAAAATTCCGGTAAAACTTGTCGGGTTGGGTGAAGGCATTAACGATCTTACAGATTTTGATGAAGAATTCTTTGTTCGTGGTCTGTTCAAGGAGCTTATTTAGTAAAAAATGTCCATCTGGAAAAGATGGACTTTTTTTCTATTTTAGGATGAAAGTGGGGAAGTAACAGACTAGGTTAGTTTATCGGGACTTGAAAAAAAATACAATTCACGATAAAATGGAAAGGTCTAATTAGAGAACTGTTTTATATAGAAAGGCTATCATGTCGTATTCAAATTTGAAGTTATTTGCACTTTCCTCTAACCAAAAGTTGGCGCATAAAGTCGCAAAAGAAATTGGTATCCAAGTTGGAAAATCACGCGTGCTCACTTATAATGATGGTGAAGTCGAAGTCAAAATCGATGAAAGTATCCGCGGAGAGCATGTCTTTATCCTCCAATCAACAAGTGCTCCTGTTAATGAAAACTTAATGGAACTCTTGATCATGATGGATGCCCTAAAACGTGCCAGTGCTGCCTCAATCAATGTGGTTATGCCTTACTATGGTTATGCCCGTCAAGACCGTAAAGCACGTGCACGCGAACCAATCACATCAAAATTGGTCGCAAATATGCTTCAAATTGCGGGTGCAGATCGTTTGATTACCTTTGACTTGCACGCCGCGCAAATTCAAGGGTTCTTCAATATTCCTGTGGATCACCTCATGGGTTCACCATTGATCGCTGATTACTTCCGCCGTCACGGCTTTGCTAATGGCGATGACTTGGTTATCGTATCTCCCGACCACGGCGGTGTAGGTCGTGCACGTAAGTTAGCTGCTTTCTTGAAAGCACCAATTGCAATCATTGATAAACGTCGTCCACGTGCCAATGTTGCTGAAATCATGAATATCATTGGTGATGTTAAAGGTAAGAAATGTATCTTGATTGATGACATGATTGATACAGCTGGTACAATTACATTGGCGGCAAATGCCTTGAAAGAGCTTGGCGCTACTGAAGTTTATGCTTCATGTACACATGCGGTTTTATCAGGTCCAGCTATTGAACGTATTGAAAGTTCAGGAATTAATAAGTTGGTAGTTTTGGATACTATTGAAATACCAGATGAACGTCGCAGTGATAAGATTGTTGAAATTTCAATCGCACCATTGCTTGCTGATGCTATCATCCGTATTCACGAGAAGCGTCCATTATCACCACTTTTCGAATTGCACATCCCTACTGAAAATTAAGAGCAGAGTGACCTTTGGGTCACTTTTTTGAAAAATGGAAATAGAAAAGATAAAAGAACTTTATCGCAACGTAGATCGAGCAGAGCTTAATCTACGTGAACGTACTTTAATAGCTTTACTTTCTGAGCCTTCTACTGACTTCTCGTCTTTACCAGCAGGACGTTTTCGTATTTTACAATTTTCTGTTGCAAATTTTTCAGAACTTGTAGAAAACCTAAAGTTTATCTTGCCTGATGTAATACGAGAAAATGCTGAAAGACAGTTCGTTCTGGAAGAATATACTGGAACTAACCTGAGTAAATCAGAGCTTGCAGATAGCCTAAAAGTCTTGTCTCAAGATATGGGAGAGACATTTCAACATTATATTGGAAGCTTTGCTTCCAAAGAAGAGTTAGAACATGTCTATCAAGAAGAAACGCAGTTTTTTCAGAAAAAAGAAAGCTTTAGTGAATTTATTCTGGCCCAGGGCCTCAAGCATGTCGAAAGTTTATTATTGAATAACGTCAGACAAGAGCTTCTGCAAAGTCCAGAAGACAAGGAACTAGTACGAGCGCTTTATAGTACATACGGTAATCAAGCAGCTGCAGCAAAGTTGCTCTATGTTCATCGGAACACCTTACTCAATAAAGTAAAAAAATATGAACAGAAATATGGCTTACAACTTGTAGGCAGTGATTTAGTTTTAGCGTTTAGTCTCATCGGTCATGAATAATTTTCTGCTCCAGATAAAAAGCAGCGATCTGCTTTTTTGATTTTTTTGATATAATAGAATTTGAGATTTGTAAATATAATTTATAAAAAACGATAAGGAATGAAATATGGAATATAAACACATTGACATTGAAGCCAAGTGGCAAAAATACTGGGCGGACAACAACACTTTCCGTACAGGAACAGACAAAAACAAACCGAAATTTTATGCACTCGACATGTTTCCTTATCCATCAGGAGCAGGTCTTCATGTGGGACACCCTGAAGGTTATACAGCAACAGATATTCTGAGCCGTTATAAACGTGCACAAGGTTATAATGTTCTTCATCCGATGGGTTGGGATGCTTTTGGCTTGCCTGCTGAGCAGTATGCGATTGATACAGGTAACGATCCTGTCGAATTTACAGCGAAAAATATTGCGACTTTTAAACGACAAATCAATAGTCTCGGTTTCAGCTATGACTGGGAGCGTGAAGTCAATACGACTGATCCAGAATTTTATAAATGGACACAGTGGATCTTTACGAAGTTATATGAAAAGGGTTTGGCATATGAAGCAGAAGTAGCTGTTAACTGGGTTGAAGAGCTAGGAACAGCGATTGCGAATGAAGAAGTCCTTCCTGATGGTACTTCGGAGCGCGGAGGCTACCCTGTTGTTCGTAAACCAATGCGTCAATGGATGTTGAAAATTACAGCTTATGCGGAACGTCTACTTAATGATTTGGAAGGACTTGACTGGCCAGAATCAATCAAAGAAATGCAACGTAACTGGATTGGTAAATCAGTTGGTGCAGATGTTAACTTTAAAGTTGAAGGTAGTGACGAAGAATTTACGGTTTTCACTACGCGTCCCGAAACACTTTTTGGCTCAACATTTGCTGTTCTTGCACCAGAGCACCCATTAGTAGAAAAAATTACTACTGCTGAACAAGCTGACGCTGTAGAAGACTATAAACATCAAGCTAGCCTTAAGTCAGATTTGGCTCGTACAGACTTGGCAAAGGATAAGACTGGTGTTTGGACTGGTGCATACGCAATTAATCCAGTCAGTGGCAAGAAAATGCCTATCTGGATTGCTGATTACGTTCTTGCAAGCTACGGACATGGTGCCGTTATGGCTGTTCCTGGACATGATGAACGAGATTGGGAATTTGCTAAGGTCTATGATTTAGAAATCATCCCTGTTTTTGACGGTGGAAATGTGCAAGAAGCCTGCCATACAGAAGGTGGAAAAATTATAAATTCTGATTTCTTGGACGGTATGGAAAAAGAAGAAGCGATTGAAAAAATGGTCGCTTATCTGGAAGAAAAAGGTATCGGTTCCCGTAAAGTGACTTATCGTCTACGTGACTGGCTCTTTAGTCGTCAACGTTATTGGGGCGAGCCAATCCCAATTATTCATTGGGAAGATGGCACAACTACTGCTGTTCCAGAAGAAGAATTGCCATTAGTGTTACCAAAAACTTCCAATATTAAACCTTCAGGTACTGGTGAGTTACCTTTGGCGAATTTAACAGATTGGCTGACTGTGACACGTGAAGATGGTGTAAAAGGCCGTCGTGAAACAAATACAATGCCACAATGGGCCGGGTCGTCATGGTATTACTTACGATATATTGATCCTAAAAACAGCCAAGCCATTGCTGATCCAGAGCTGATTAAAGAATGGCTTCCCGTCGATATTTATGTCGGCGGAGCCGAACATGCGGTTCTTCACCTTCTCTATGCACGATTCTGGCATAAAGTTCTCTTTGACTTGGGTGTTGTTCCAACAAATGAACCCTTCCAAAAACTTTTCAATCAGGGAATGATTTTGGGAACTTCTTACCGTGATAGTCGTGGTGCTTTGGTTGCTACAGATAAGGTTGAAAAACGTGATGGCTCTTATTACAATATTGAGACTGGTGAAGAGCTTGAGCAAGCTCCAGCTAAAATGTCTAAATCATTGAAAAATGTGGTTAATCCCGACGATGTCGTTAAACGCTACGGAGCCGATACTTTACGTGTTTATGAAATGTTCATGGGGCCTTTAGATGCAAGTATTCCTTGGTCAGAAGAAGGGCTGGAAGGTGCACGTAAATTCTTGGATCGTGTGGTTCGTTTGCTCAGCAATAGCATAATCACTGAAGAAAATGATGGTAGCCTAGATAAAGTTTATAATGAAACAGTTAAAAACGTTACCGAGCGCTTGGATCACATGTTGTTTAACACAGCAATTTCTCAATTGATGATCTTTGTAAATGCAGCAAATAAAGCTAAAACATTACCGCTTGAATATGCGAAGGGCTTTGTTCAACTTTTAGCTCCGTTTGCACCTCACCTTGCAGAAGAACTCTGGGTTGACCTCGGTAATGAAGCAGGTATTTCTTATGTAGCATGGCCATCGTTTGATGAAAGCAAACTTGTTGAAAATGAAGTAGAAATTGTCGTTCAAATCAATGGTAAGTTAAAAGCTAAAGTCATGATTGAAAAAGATTTACCAAAAGACCAACTTGAAAAAGTAGCTTTAGAAGCAGTCGAAGTGGAAGGGAATATCGTTAAAGTTATTGCAATTCCAAATAAATTGGTAAATATTGTTGTTAAATAATCTTAAAAGAGCGAGCAAATTTCGCTCTTTTTCTGTTCATTGCAAAACATTAAAGCAAAAAAGCAGGATTTCGTCGTCTTTTTTGCTACAATATGAATAGTTTTTGCTGTCAGAAATGTACAGTAAAAGATTGAGCAATAGAAAGAAGAAACAATGCCTTTTTATACAACAAATGATGGAGTTCAGATCAATTATCATAGCTATGGAGCAACAGAAAATCAAGCAATAGTTTTTATTAACGGCTATTCGGCGAGTGAAGTCACTTGGGCTTTTCAAGTCGATTATTTTGTTGCTGCTGGCTATCGCGTTATCACTTATGATCATCGGAGCCATGGACAAAGTCAAGAAGTAGATTATGGAATGACCTTACATCGTTTGGCGACAGATTTAGAAGAGTTGATGAGCGCTCTGCAACTTGACCGGCCAATATTAGTTGGACACTCCATGGGAGCAGCAACTATTATGGCATATGAAGAACTTTTTACAGACGGAAAGTTAATGGCGATTGTAACAGAGGATCAAGCGCCAACATTTATGAAAGCGCCGGACTGGTTAGATGGACAAACAGGAAAAACTCTTTCCGAATTATCTGATTTTATTAAAGAATTTCCGCGCACAAAATTAACTCATCGTCAATTGACAGATCAAGTGAAACGTGTGCTGGGTAAGGGAATGCTCCCCTTTAATTTTCAAAAGTACCAAGCTTTACTTCAAAATGTGATTACGCAAGATTGGCGTCAGAATCTTACGCGTGAAACGGTTCCACATTTATTTTTTGCAGGTGGTCGTTCTCCCGTTTTCCCACCGGAACATGCTCAGGCAGCAAGAAACCTACAACATAATACACAATCAGAAGTAAGTATTTTTGAAGATTGTGGTCATATCCTTCACGTAGAGAATATTGAGGCATTCAATCAAAGACTTCTTAATTTTATTCAAAAAGTGCAAGAAAAAAAGAGTTAGAAATAACTCTTTTTATTTCTCTTGTTGAGCCAGAGAAAGTTTACTTTCTTTAGCTTCTAGATATTCAATAAAAATAATTTTAAGCAAGGCTGCAATAGGTACGGCGACAAACATTCCTATTACGCCAAAATAAGCACCACCAATCGAGATAGAGATAATAACGATAATAGGGTTAACATTCAAAGCTCCACTCATTAATTTTGGGCCAATGATATTTCCGTCAATTTGTTGGAGAATGATGAGCATAACAATCGTAACGAGTCCTGCTTCCCATCCCCCAGTGAAAAAAGCGATAATCATTGCGACAATCGAGGCAAAAATTGATCCAAAATAAGGAATCATGTTGCAAATACCAATTAGCAAACCTAAAGCCACTGAGAAGGGATTATGAGCGACTCCTGTTACATGGAGGAGAAGCAGTAAGAGCGTGGATAAAACCCATATGATACATGCATCAATAAATTGTGTGGAAATAAATTTATAGAAGATAATATCTGTCTGACGAAGATAATATTTTATTGCTTGGAGATGCTCCTGCTTAACAGAAATCTTCCCAAAGCGGAAGATAATCTGTAAGATACTTTCTTTATATAACAAAAGGTAGATTGAAATGATAATGCCAACAACAATACGGAAGAGCTGTGAAGCAAGTGTAAAAGTAAAGGTACTCAGAGATTCAATGCCGCTGGTAATGTAGCGTGCGGCGTCCTGTGCACTAAACGCATTGACAAAAGAGCGAATAGATTCTTCGATTTGTAAAAAATTATCTAACTCTTGAAATTGATTACTACTGAGCCATTGATAAATATTTTGGTAAATCGTAGGTAATAAGCGTAGAAACTCGAGTAAGTTACGAACAACAATGGGAAATAGATAGTAGATAACAAAAAAGAGGAGAAGAAAGAAAATTATATAAGTGACCAAAATACTAAATTTTCTGGCATGACGCTGTACAAATTTTACATTTAAACGCCTAAAAAGCAAACTAAGCCTATGGATAGGTTTGTCTAAAAAGTATGCCACGATTGCTCCGAGAAATAGAGGAGAGAGAATTTGTAAAAAGTTGGCAATACCTTTTGTAATCGGGGTGATATTTGAAATGACATTAAAAAGTAAGAAGAGTACAACGAAAAAAAGAAGTCCGTTAAGCCAAAGGTTGAAGTTGATTTTTATTTTTCCCATGGGCGAATTGTCCTTTCGGGTAAATTGATATAAAGTAGTTCCTTTTATTGTAATATCATTAGAAAATCCTGTCAATTATTTTAAGAAAAAACACAGAATTTTTCTGTGTGTAGGTTAAAATGTTTGAAAAGCATTTAGTGACGACGATAGTCGACAATCTCAATATGTGGGGCAATCTTTTCACCATCGCCCATAATCTCAATCAAGTGATTAGCTGTAACACGGACACGCATATTTTCATCAAAATACATCATACCCCAAGCTTTACAGTAGAAATCACCTAAGGGTGAGCTGATTTTACCATCAAAAACTTTAGGGACTGCTCCTTTATTAACCGCAACAATACGGTAACGTGTAATGCCACAACAGCTACTTAGGAGTGTCTCACTACTTAAAGTATGATCAAAGTCTAAGACAAAGTCAGCAGGTTTATCTTCAATAAGCGCTAATAGACGCTGTGTAATAGTATCGTCAAATGTAATCTTCATAAAATTATTGTACTACATAGTTATGAGGACATGCCTTAATTCAGCTTGAAAAAGAGGATATATATAGCGCCCAAACAATCAAAACTTGACTAAAAAACACAAAAGACCATGAAGAAATTCGTCAACAGGCTTTTGTTTGTCCGCTTACTTACTCAGAACTACATTTTCGGGCTTTACAAAGCAGCATGAAAGCGATATAATGTTAGATGGAAATTTTTTTCATTATTATATTACTAGTAGGAGACCGATTTTAAATGACTAAGAAAAAAATCGTAGTCATCGGTGGTGGTGTTGCTGGGGTTCATGCAACACGTGAGCTTTCGAAAAAGCTTAAAGCGAATGCTGACATCACTTTGATTGACAAACACAGTTATCATACATCTATGACGCAACTTCATGAAGTTGCAGCAGGACGTGTGCCATTCACAACAGTTCAATATGACTTCCAAAAACTTTTGGGAAAACGTAAAAATGTGAGCCTTGTAACTGATGCTGTTGTCAGTCTTGATAAAGATAACAAGAAGGTTATCACTGAACAAGGAAGCTACGACTATGACTATGTTGTAGTTGCTCTTGGTGGTGAGCCTAATGACTTTGGAGTACCTGGTGTTAAAGAACATGGTTTCACTCTTTGGTCACTCGAAGATGCAATGCGTATCAAACGTCAACTTGAAACTGTTGTTCAATATGGTTCAACAGAAGTTGATGATGAAAAACGCCGTGCACTTTTGACTATTTCTGTTGCAGGTTCAGGATTCACAGGTATTGAAATGGCTGGTGAATTGATTGACTGGCGTAAGAAAGTTTCAACAGATTGGAAAATTCCTGAGGAAGAAATCACAATCAACGTTGTTGAAATGATGCCAACAATCTTGAATACGTTAGATCGCAAACAAGCAGACCGTGCACATGCATATCTTGAAAAGAAAAATGTTAATGTGTTGACAAACCACGGTATCGTTGAAGTTGCAGAAGATCACATCAAAGTAAATGTTGGTGGACGAGACGAAGAAAAAGTTTCAAAAGAAATACCAACACACACATTGATTTGGACTACAGGTGTTCAAGGTAACACAGCAGCACAAACTAATCTTAACGAAACAGAACGTGGACACCGCCTCCAAGCTAACGAGTTTATGGAAGCTGTTGGCTTTGAAGATAAAGGTATCTATGTAGCTGGGGATGTATCCGGCTATATCGAACCAGATACAGGCCGTCCAACACCACAAATCGTTGAAGCAGCAGAGCAAACAGCTCACACAGCAGCTTCAAATATCATCGCTGATATTAACGGTAGCAGCAAACATAAACATGAAAGCAAATACCAAGGAACAATGGTTTCTATCGGATCAACTTGGGGTGTTGCTAAGGTCGGAAGCATGCGTTTGACAGGCTTCTGGGCAATGTTGATGAAAAACATCGTTTACTTTATCTACACATTGCAAATTCGTTCAGCACATTATTTCTGGCGTTATGCTTTGGATGAAGTATTCCGTACAAAAGATGACCGTAACTTCATGCGTGGTCACACTTCACGTTTAGGTAACGTACTCTGGGCTGTGCCACTTCGTATCTTCTATGGTCTCGTTTGGTTGACAGAAGCAATGAAGAAAATTGTTGGTGAAGGTCAACTCTTTAATCCTACAACTTGGTTTGGTAAAGGTTCTTGGTTTACAGATGATCTTAAATTCCCATTTGCTTGGTTGCAAGAAGTACCTAAACATGCAGATGCTGCTGCTGGCGCAACCGGTGAAGCTGCAACTAAAGCTGCAGATGCTGCTGCTGGTGCAACTGGCGCTGCTGCTAGTGGTGGAGCAGAAGCTGCACACAAAGCGACAGAATGGGGTCTCTCATATGCTTATGGTACAGAGCCAATGCCAGTACTTGAAAAAGTACCACATTGGATGGAACCTATCTTTAAGTTCATGATTCCAAATCGTGATGTTGCATTGTTCATGCAAAAATTCATGTCTATCGTTGAAGTTTTACTTGCTCTTGCTATTATCTTTGGTCTCTTTACTTGGATTGCATCAGCTGTAACTGCAGCATTGACAGTGATGTTCGCACTATCTGGTATGTTCTTCTGGGTAAACATCTGGTTTATTCCAGTAGCAATTGCCTTAATGAACGGTTCAGGCCGCGCATTTGGTTTAGATAAATGGGTTCAACCTTGGATTCAAAAAATACTTACCCAAGTATGGTATGGTAAATCTCGTTCAATTTATAAAGGACGTTAATTAAAAAATAGCTCATTAGAGCTATTTTTTATTTCTGATAAATTCCTTCGGAAATTGATTCTGGAGCATTTATCAGCTATAATATAGAGTGTTCATGCTGTCTGGAAAAGATGAGCATCCTAAGAAGAATTAAACATCTAGGAAGTTTGATTGTTTGAAAACCAAAGAAAATATAGTGAAGGATATCCCAAACGCTTTATGACATTTAAAACATTTTTAGAACTTGTTGAAATTAAAACCAAAATTGCCAGTATATTTCCTTATATTATTGGCTTACTTTTCAGTCTGAGTTATTTTAAAACATTTAACGCTGGCCTATCGTTTCTTTTTTTATTGGCTATGCTTATTTTTGATATGACGGTAACAGCGATTAACAATTATCAAGATTTTCAAAAAGCTAAAGATGAAATTTATCAAAAACAAGAAAATATTATTGGTAAAGCTAATCTGTCACCACATTTTGTTAGAAATTTGATAGTATTCATGGTTCTTGTCAGCCTGGGTTTGGGTTTCCTTTTGGCTTATTTTACGGGCTGGCTCTTTTTGGTGTTGGGAGGCATCGTCTTCTTTATCGGCGTTTTTTATACTTATGGTCCGATACCTCTGTCTCGTATGCCATTGGGTGAAATCTTTTCCGGTGGAACAATGGGATTTGGAATCTTTGCAATGGTGATTCTCATCAATAGTGCAGAAAATCCTATTTTTAAACTTGATCTCAACTTTGCGGCAAACTCTTTTGCGCTTTCTGGAGATATAGTTGGTGCTATAGCAATGGTAATTGCGAGTTTACCGTTAGTCTTTACGATTGCAAATATTATGCTGGCTAACAACTTGCGTGATTTGGATACAGATATTAAAAACCATCGTTATACTTTAGTTTATTATATTGGACGTAAACAAGGTATTCAGCTTTTTCAACTGCTTATGTACAGTGCATATTTCTTCATTATTTTAGGTTTTTTCATTGGAATTTTTGAATGGCCAACATTATTGACTGTTCTTTCCTTTCCGATAATTCAGAAGAACTTGAAACACCATGCAGCAGAAGTTCCTGCGCCTCATAGCTTTGTTTATTCTTTAAAAAATATGGTTTTATTTAATAGCTCTTATGCTTTCTCTCTCCTTTTATCGCTTCTGTGGCAAGCAGTAGCAAAATAATTTAAAAAAGGTAGTTTCCTCTTGGGAACTACCTTTTTGTATATGATATTTATTTTTTAGCTGCTGCAAGTTCACGCTCAAGAGCTAATCTTTGAACTTTCATTGTGGCTGTACGAGGTATCGCATCATAGTCCATGAGAAGCGGCTCATTTAGGAATGGCATGTCAATGATAGAAGACCACCAAGCTTTCCAGTCCATTTCTTTACCTTCGGCAAGCGCCAAAATAGGTTGAGGATGTCCAGAAGCATCGCGGATAATTATTACTTCGTCAAGAAAGTCGTGTTGATCGAGGAGGAGATCTTCAATGGCTAAGTTTGACTCCACTTTGTCAATAAGATCAACTTGACGATCATAGAGGAAGAGCACACCGTCTTCATCCATAATCCCCCAGTCGCCTGTATCCCACCAGTTACCATAAACTTCTTCAGCAAAACGACTATCCTCTTTATAGTAAGTAAGAGCACGCCCTTTAGAGAGGAAATGAATATGACCAGGTGTACCAGCAGGAACAACTTTTCCGTCAGCATCTGTTACGCGCGCTTGGGAAAGTCCAGGCATGCCGATGCCCATTTCACGAGCATTTGTATTTGGTAAGGTACTAAGGCGGTGTTTTTTCCAAATCATTGGACCGCATTCAGACTGACCGTAGATTTGCAAGAAAACAGGATTTTCCTCTTTAGAAGCCGCAAGGAAAGTATGCATTGTATCTTTGTTAATTGCATCAAAAGTAGAGTGGAGATAGCGAATAGAAGCAAAGGCCTCGGGTGTTTCTTTTACAACATTTGCTAGGCGAACAAAATGGTTTGGGTGTGTTTCGAAAGCTGTAGGGCGATATTTTTCAAACATGCTAAGCACAGTATTTTTTTCTAAATTAGAAAGTGGCATAAGATCAAAGCCGAAGGTCATGGCTGATGATATACCAATGTTAAAGCGGGAATGAACAGGTGAAATATGGAATGCCAACAGTGAAGATTTGTCTGGCATCCAATCCATTACTGTACGTTGCAAGACCCAACGCCAGCCCATAGATTGAGCTGAGTGTGCAATCAGTTTCGGAATTCCAGTAGTACCTGAGGTATGTGTGAGATAAGCAATCTCATCCGTAGCTAATTGTTGATTGCTTACCTCAGGACTATTAGTGATTGAAGCAAAGTCAGAAACAAAGAGTTTGTGATCTTCGTTTACATTTTTTAATTCCTGAACGACAGCATCTGTATCTTCATCAAAAATGAGCCAAGGAGTTTCAAGGCGTGCAGCAAGAGTATCCATTACTGGTGTAGAAAAGTGATGGGAAATCATTGCAGGCACAGCACCCAGATAGGACACAGCAACGGCAAGAAGATAAGTGTCAAAAGCACTTGATTTAAAAATAATGACCTTGTCTTCTTTTTTTATTCCCAAGGCTGACAAATTATAAGCTTTTTGCAAGACTGCTTCGTGAACGCTTTGATAATTTGTTTCAAGCTCTAATTCCGGGAAAGCGTTTAACTTTTTATCGAAAATAAAACGACTTTTGGGGAACTTTTCAGCAGATTCTTTGAAATTTACATAAAGATTCAGAGGTTTGTGATTGAATTTCATTGAAATCTCTCTTTCTATTTTTCTAAAGTTTATTATATCACAAACTATCGGCGAGAATTGAGAAAAAAATGTCCTTTTTGCATTTTTAATCATTAAAGAATAGTCTGAAAAGTCCACGTAAAATGGGAAAATTAGCAAACTTATCTTTTTGCTACAGCCCCAGTTTTATATAGATATGAAAGCGTATTAGTGTTATAATGATTTTAAGAATAAATTGTTTCGTTGGAATATAAAAAATTCGAACGAAAAGCTTTGCTGAGCAAAGTTGCGGAGGAAATATGGAAAATTTACGTTACAAAAGTGTATTTGACATTATTGGCCCTGTAATGGTTGGTCCCAGTAGTTCACATACTGCTGGTGCCGCCCGTATAGGTAAGATTATTCGTTCAATTTTTGGAGAATTACCCGAGAAGGTGGAGATTCATTTGTACGAAAGCTTTGCTAAAACTTACCGTGGACATGGAACAGATGTCGCTTTGGTTGCTGGTGTTTTAGGTATGGATCCTGATGATCCTCGCTTACGAGATGCACCGCGCATTGCTCACGAAGAAGGGATGGAAGTGACATATGTGCCTCATCCAGAAGATAAGGCAGACCATCCTAACACAGCACGTTTGATTTTGAAAAAGGGCGACCGTGACATGAGCGTCACAGGGATTTCTATTGGCGGCGGATTGATTCAAGTGACCGAACTCAATGGTTTCGACATTTCTATCTCAGCAGGGATGCCAACCTTTGTAATTGTCCATCAAGATGCACCAGGTATCTTGGCGCGTCTTGGAGCTATTTTTGAAAAGCATGATATTAACGTGGCACAAATGAATTTGACGCGTGAAGCTAAAGGTGAAAAAGCAATCATGATTATGGAAGTAGACAGTTTCGATGTCGAAGAAGCTTTTGAGGAAATGAAACACATTCCGAAACTTTCTGCTGTAAATTTCTTTAAATAAGGGGTAATTATGTTTTCAAATGTACAAGAACTGCTTGAAGATGCAAAAGCATATCCATCAATTGCTGAATTGATGATTGCAGAAGAAATAGAACAAACAGGAGCAAGTCGTGAACAAATCATTGAGATGATGGAGCACAACTTAGCAACGATGATGTCATCGATTGAGGAAGGACTACTTGGCAATAAGTCAACAACAGGTCTTACAGGTGGTGATGCCAAGAAAATGGATGAATACATTAAATCAGGAAAAGCGATATCAGGTGATGTTATTTTAGGTGCAGCGCGTGATGGCGTAGCTGTAAACGAAGTGAATGCTCAGATGGGACTCATCTGTGCGACACCGACAGCTGGGTCAGCTGGATGTCTACCTGGTGTGCTCTCTGCAGCAACGAAAAAGCTAGGTCTTACGCACGAGCAACAAGTAGAATTTATCTTTACAGCTGGTGCTTTTGGTTTAGCAATTGCTAACAATGCAACAATTGCTGGTGCCGAAGGAGGATGTCAAGCAGAGGTGGGTTCGGCATCGGCCATGTCAGCAGCCGCCTTGGTTATCATGGCCGGAGGTACAGGCGAGCAAGCTGGAATGGCTTTAGCCTTGACGCTCCAAAATATGTTGGGCTTGATTTGCGATCCAGTTGCAGGATTAGTAGAAATCCCTTGTGTTCACCGTAACGCTATGGGGGCTTCTCAAGCGATGATTTCTGCCGATATGGCTTTAGCTGGTGTAAAAACAGTTATACCAGTAGATGAAGTGATTACATGTATGTACAATGTAGGGCGCTCCTTACCTTCTGCTCATCGTGAAACTGGTGAAGGTGGACTTGCTGCTACACCAACAGGACGTGAAATTATGGAACGTATCTTTGGTGATGAAAAATAATAATATTGAAAATAAAAGACCCTTTTTGAAAGTCTATACTTGCCTTAAAGGGTTTTTTTATTTATAATACAGAGTTGTGACTTGACATTTATAGTTTACAGTTGTAAACTATAGTTGTAGTAAAAATAAAGTAAGGAGCGCCAATGAACGAAACAGAATTTAATATATCAAATGCAGAATTGATTGTTATGCGTGTTATATGGTCGCTCGGCGAAGCACGAGTTGATGAGATTTCTTGTCAAATTTCGCCCGATTTGGATTGGTCTCTAGCAACAGTTAAAACTTTGCTGGGGCGCCTCGTGAAAAAGGGAATGCTAAGTACTGAAAAAGAAGGTCGTAAGTTTGTTTATCGCCCTTTAATGGCAGAATGTACAGCTATTCAAATGATGGGACAGTCTTTACTTGAAAAAGTTTGTGAAACAAAACAAGTGAAGCTCTTAGCCGATATGATCGCCTTGTCAAACTTGACTTCAGAAGATGTAGCAAGTTTGCAAGAAGCGTTAAAAAATAAAGAAACAATTCAAGAAACAACTTGTACTTGTTTAGAAAATTTTAATTCTTGCAGCTGCCAACACGTCAGCTAATAGGGAGGAGAAAGAATGGAAAAAGAAAAATTCGTAATCAAAGGTATGACTTGTGATCACTGTGCAATGCATGTGACTTCGGCTCTTGAAGGTCTTGCTGGAGTAAAATCAGCAAAAGTCTCTTTAAAAAAGAATGAAGCACTTGTGAAATTCGATGCAGAGACAACAGCAGTAGAAGATTTAGCAATGGCTGTTAAAGAAGCCGGCTACGAATTAGTAAAATAAGTATGCTGTCCTTAGGGGCAGTTTTCTATGGGATGTATTGTTTACATTTGTAAATTTAATGAAGGAGTAGAAAATGAGAAGTCAAAACTTTGTCATCACGGGTATGACCTGTGCAAACTGTGTGAATACCGTATCCAAAGCATTGAATAACTCGAATAAAATCCAAGAAGCAACAGTCAACTTGGCAACCGAAAAAGCAAAAGTCATTTTTGATGATAACATTAGTGATCAAGACGTGATCGATATAGTAGAAAAGGCAGGCTATGGTGCTATTGTAAATGATAAAGCGCATCAAGAAAAAATTGCAGCCCAAGCACAAAGAAGGAACCGTAATTTACGTTTGTCATTGATCGTGTCAGTAATTTTGACACTACCTTTAGTGCTTGCCATGTTTGAGAGTTTGTTGGGTACACATTATTTGATGTTTCTACACAATCCTGTTTTACAACTTATTCTCGCAACACCTGTTCAGTTTATTATCGGTTGGCGCTTTTACGTCGGCGCTTATCATGCATTGAAAAATGGAAATGCAAATATGGATGTTCTAGTAGCACTGGGAACTAGCGTTGCATATTTTTCGAGTTTAATTTTAGCGGTATTTTTAGGACAAGAGAATGCTTTGAATTTTGAATCAGCTATGGTTATTATTACCTTGGTTGTTTTAGGAAAAGTACTTGAGCACAATGCTAAAGAAAAAACAAGTCAGGCAATCACGAGCTTGATGAGTAGTAGGGTTAAAATGGTTCACACAGAAGAAGGTGAGCGCCCGCTTGAAGAAGTCCAAATCGGGGATGTTATTCAAATTTATCCGGGAGAGAAGGTACCTTTGGATGCAATGATCCTTAAAGGTAAAGCATCTTTTGACGAAAGTCACTTGACTGGCGAATCTTTACCTGTTGTCAAAGCAGACGATGATACACTATTTGAAGGGGCTGTGAATTTAGACGGTTCCATTAAAGCTGTTGTTGTTCGAGATGTTAACGATTCAACCATATCTAGGATGGTTGAAATGATGGAAGAAGCGCAAGCTTCAAAACCTGATATTCAAAAATTCGCGGATAAAATATCAAATGTCTTTGTTCCGATTGTTTTGATCATTTCACTTGTAACTTTTGTTGCAACGTGGGTCTTTACAGGGACATTATTGACTGCCATTATGCATGCTGTGGCAACATTAGTTATTGCTTGCCCATGTGCGCTTGGTTTAGCGACACCAACCGCAATTATTTCAGGAACAGGGCTTGCTGCTAAGAATGGTTTGCTGTTGAAAAATGCCAATGCTTTAGAGTTGACGAATAGCGTAAAAACTGTGTTCTTTGATAAGACTGGTACGATTACGACAGGAGAATTTGAGTTGTCTCAGTTTGATGGGAGTGATAAAGCATTTAAAATTTTGGCAAGTTTAGAAAGTCACTCGCACCATCCGTTAGCTCAAGCTGTAAAAACTGAGGGAATCTACAGCGTAGAAAATCTTAAAGAAATTGCTGGTCGTGGACTTGCGGGAGAAATAAATGGCCGTCAGTATTATGCAGGAAATGCAAAACTTATGGAAGAGCACGGGTACAGTGTCACATCAAGCACAGATACTGTTATTTATCTTGCAGATGATGTAAGCCATATAGCTACAGCAACTTTTAAATCTTCTATTAAGCAAGAAAGTGTGGAGACCGTAGCTGAATTGAAAAAAGCTGGCATTAAAACCGTTATGTTAACAGGAGACAATGAAGACTCTGCTAAAAAAATCCAAGAAATTGTCAATTTGGATGAAGTTAAGAGTAATCTTTCGCCAGAAGATAAGGCTAATATCGTTCAAGAAACACCCTATTCCATTATGGTAGGCGATGGAATCAACGATGCTATTGCATTAGCAAGTAGTACTGTTGGTGTTGCCATGGCTACAGGATCAGATATTGCGATGGAAGCAGGTGATGTGACGATTATGGGTGGAAAAATCCATAAATTACTCGACTTGTTTAAAATCTCACAGAAAACCTTAAGAAAAATCAAGCAAAATTATTTTTGGGCTTTCATCTACAACATTATTGGTATTCCATTGGCTGCATTTGGTTTCTTGAATCCGATGATTGCCGCTGCCGCAATGAGTTTGTCTAGTGTTTCTGTAATTTTGAATTCCTTACTTTTGACGAAGACAAAAATTTGAAGTAGACTAAAAATAAAAGAAAAAAATTCACTTTTATTCGTGAATTTTTTTAGTATTAAACGTATAATAGGAAAAGATGAATTTAGAAGCAAAACTCAAGGAAATATTTGGCTATGAAAGTTTCCGTCAAGGTCAAAAACAAATCATAGAGCAAGTTCTACAGAGAAAAGATACTCTGGGGATATTGCCGACTGGTGCAGGAAAATCCATTTGCTATCAATTACCTGCCCTTTTACAAGAAGGGGTCACTCTTGTGGTCTTACCTTTAATTTCCCTGATGAAGGATCAGGTGGATCAGCTAAATATTGCAAATATACCAGCTACTTTTATTAATTCGACAGTAGATGAGCAAGAAGCTTATTTCCGGATGAAACAGATCGAAAATGGCGAGGTGAAAATCTTATTTGTCGCACCTGAGCGTTTTGAATTAGAATCTTTTAACTATTTTTTGCAACACCTTCCTATTGATTTAGTTGCAATTGATGAAGCACACTGTATCTCCCAATGGGGACATGATTTTAGACCTTCCTATGTTACTTTTGCCAAGCGTTTGGCTGATTTGCCTACTACGCCAACGCTCTTAGCACTAACAGCTACGGCTACACCCCGAGTATCTGCAGATATTCAAGATTTATTGCACATAGCTACAGATAATACTGTTAAAACAGGTTTTTTACGCGAAAACTTAAGGTTTGAAGTAGTTAAAGGAAAAGATAAACGTGACTTTTTAAAGTCCTACTTAAAAGAACATACTGACGAATCAGGCATTATCTATGCTAACACACGTAAAGAAGTAGAAGAAGTTACGGAATGGTTAAACCGAAATAATTTTCCTGCTAAACGTTATCATGCCGGTTTATCTGAGGGAGAGCGCCAAAAAAACCAAGAAGATTTTCTTTATGATGAAGTTCCTATTATGGTGGCAACCAATGCTTTTGGAATGGGGATAAATAAAAGCAATGTTCGTTTTGTAATTCATTATGGGATGCCCGCCACTATTGAAGCCTACTATCAAGAAGCAGGTCGTGCAGGACGAGATGGACTTGATTCGGATGCTATCTTATTATTTTCGCCCAATGATGTTCGTCTCAGAAACTTCTTGATCGAGCAAGGCGAAGGGAGCGAGCAACATAAGGAGCAAGAATACGAAAAGCTAAGGCAGATGCAAGCTTATACAAGCTCCGAAACTTGTCTGCAAGGCTATATTTTGCAGTACTTTGGAGATGCTGGGGAAGACTGCCGTAAATGCTCAAACTGTTTAGATGACCGGGAACGTACAGATGTTACGCTTGATGCTCAAAAAGTTATGTCCTGTGTTATTCGGATGGAACAACGTTTCGGGAAAACAGCAGTCGCACAAGTTTTAGTAGGCTCTAAAAATAAAAATTTAGCACGTTGGAATTTTGAAAAACTCTCAACTTTTGGCATAATGAAGGGATATTCGCAAAAAGCAGTTGGAGAACTGATTGACTTTTTAGCGGGTGAAGGTTATCTAACTGTTTCTGCGGGTAAGTTTCCCTTGCTTGGAGTTTCTGAGCGTGGGATAGCTGTTCTACAAGGAAGAGAAAAGGTTTGGCGACGTGCACCTTTAAGTGCTGATAAACAAAACATTTCACATAGTGTGGCGTTTAATTTGGAGTTATTTGAAGAATTACGGACATTACGACTTGATATTGCCAAGTCAGAAGGTGTTCCTCCTTTCATGATATTTTCCGATGCTTCATTGAAAGATATGACAAGAGTTATGCCTTTAGACGAAGAGAGATTTTTAGAAGTTTCTGGTGTAGGTCAAGTCAAGTTGAAAAAGTATGGACAGGTGTTCCTAAAGGCTCTCAATGCCTATAATAAAGAATGAAATAAAAGTAGAGAAGCATTGGATATTCTCTATTTTTATTTATGCCTTGACAAATGTAAGCGTTTAATTTAAAATATAAACAACTAGTATATACTAGATTGTATATAAAATAAAAAGGAGTATTTATGTGGGGAATCATTGCAACGTGGCGAATGGCTCATGATGGAGTCTGCAAAGCTGAAGAGCTTTTGAAAAAAGGAGGGGACGCCGGAGAAGCATTAGAACAAGCGATAAAAGCGGTTGAAGATTATCCTTATTATAAATCCGTCGGGTATGGGGGACTACCAAATGAAGCAGGAATTTTAGAGATGGACGCTGCTTACATGGATGGAGACAGCTTTAAAATTGGTGCAGTCGCAGGCATAACTGATATTGCTAATCCCATAGCAGTAGCAAAAGCCTTATCTGAGGAAAAATTCAATAGTATGCGCGTTGGTCCAGGCGCAAGACAATATGCTATTGAAGCAGGCTTTGAGGAGAAAAAAATGTTAACAGAACGCGCCAAAAAAATATGGGAGAGACGTTTAGAAGATATGAAACGGACAGGTCTTTCGGCTTATGATGGACATGATACGGTGGGAATGGTTGCGTTAGACAGTAATAGGAAAATGGTTGCAGGAACTTCAAGTTCTGGTCTCTTCATGAAAAAATCTGGCAGGGTTGGTGATTCTCCACTCTCAGGTTCCGGCTTTTATGTGGATAGTCAGGTTGGAGGAGCCACAGCAACAGGACTTGGTGAAGATTTGATGAAAGGAATTTTATCCTATGAAATCGTTCGGCTCATGTCTGAGGGCTATACACCACAAGAAGCTTGTGATCAGGCGGTATATTCTTTTGAAGATAAATTGAAAGAAAGATACGGTAAAGCAGGAGCTTTTTCACTTGTTGCACTGGATAAAGAAGGCAACTGGGGCGTTGCGACTAATGTAGAATTTACTTTTAGCGTAGCTACTCACAAACAGGATCCAAAAATCTTTATCGCATATCCAGAAGTAAATCATAAAACAAAAATCGAACCCATTAGCCAAGAATGGTTAGATGCTTATGAAGCAAGAATTAAAGCACCTATTGAATAGATAGAAGGAGAAATTGATGTTTTCAAAGCTTGAAAAAATTATGTTGCCCCTGGCTGAAAAAATAGGACGTAACAAGTATCTTATTGCAATAAGAAATGGTTTTCTCGTTTCAACACCACTATTGATTGCGGGATCTTTCTTTTTACTTTTAGCAAATTTCCCTATTCCTCAATGGATTAATTTTTTGGAAACGACGGTCATTAACAGTAAAACAGGGACGACCTTAGCTGAAATGATTACCAAACCTGCTGATGCGACCTTTACGATTATGGCTGTATTTGCAGTTGTGGGGATAGGATATTCTTTTGCAAAAGAAATTAAGGCCAATCCTATTTTTGGAGCGGCAGTTACCTTAATGTCGTGGTTTCTTTTGATGCCATACTCTGTCACCGGAGAAGTGACAGTTGAGGGAATGGCAAATCCTGTATCAGCTACCTTAACAGCTCTCCCGCTTTCTTGGGTTGGAGCAAAAGGGATTTTTATCGGGATCATCTGCGCATTTGTTTCTGTCAATCTTTATCAATTTGCTGTCAACAAAAAATGGGTAATCAAAATGCCAGAAGGTGTACCACCAATGGTTGAAGATTCCTTCGCTGCTTTGATTCCAGGTGCTTTTGTCATGCTAATATTTTTTGCACTGAACTTGGTATTGAATGTTTTTGGTACAAATGCTTTTGACCTAGTCTTTAACTTTTTACAAATCCCACTGCTTCATCTCGGAGATACAGTATGGGCAATGATTATTGCTTATATCTTTCTTCATGTTTTCTGGTTTTTCGGCGTCAACGGAAGTTCAGTCGTGGGTGCGGTATTTAATCCAATCCTTTTGACCCTCTCTCTCGAAAATGTAGAGTACTTTAAAAATGGTACCGGAGCACCTCATATTGTAAATGCTCAATTTCAAGACTTATTTGCAACCTTTGGAGGTGCTGGATCAACACTTTCTTTATTAATTGCAATGTTAATTGTTTGCCGTTCAAAACGAATTAAGGAGTTAGGTAAGCTTGCTTTGGTTCCAGGCATATTTGGGATAAATGAGCCGATTATTTTTGGTCTTCCTATTGTACTTAATCCTCTCATTTTTATTCCTTTTGTCTTAGTACCAACCTTTAATATTATTGTTTCTTATATTATGATGAACCTTCATCTTGTGCCTATCACCAACGGTGTTTTGATTCCGTGGACTACGCCCATTATTATTTCAGGTTTCTTAGCAACAAACTGGGCCGGTGCGCTTTTACAGCTCGTTTTGCTTATTATAGGTGTATTCATCTACATTCCGTTTATCAAAATTATGGATGTACAATACATGAATGAAGAGCGCCAAGCTGCTGACGCAGAATTAGAAGCTATTACAGAAGAAATGTTGAGTTTTGATAACCTATAGGAGGAAAAAATGAGACTTGTAATGATTTTGAATCAAATTCAAGCAGGAATGGGAACAAAGGATGATGTACACGTTCCGCTAACTGCTACAAAAGAAGTGATTGGACCAGGAGTGACTTTGAAGCCATTGCTTGCTGAGCATGAACAAAATTTGTTAGTTACGATTTACATGGGAGAACAAACCTACAGAGAAGCACCAGATGTTGTTCAAAGAAAGATAAAAGGAATGTTACAACGGCTTAATATTGAGGGGGTGGTTTGTGGCCCTTCCTTTAATTACCCGGAGTTTTCTAAAATGTCATTGGAGCTTGCACAAGATATACAAGAAAATACTTCTCTCAAAGTAGTCTGTGCCATGTCAGAAGAGAATGGGGCTTTAATTTCGGATTACAAAGAAGCGATTGATATTGTAAAAATGCCTAAAAAGGGTGGCGTCGGGCTTAATGAATCTTATAAGGCAATTTGTAAAGTGCTACAGGCAAAAGAAAACAATAAGTCACGTGAAGCATATAAACAATTCGTTTTTTAAACAGGAAAGCATCCTAAAGAGGTAAAAAATGTATAGGACAGAAATTGAACAAAATTGGGGGGAGTATGTTGCTCTTTTAAAAGAAGCAATCGCAATTCCCAGTGTCAAAGGGAAAGCGGAAACTGGAGCTCCGTTTGGAGTTGAAGCACGTCAAGTTTTAGATTATGTAACGGGAAGAGCCAAAGGCTATGGTTTAAAAACTCGAATTATTAATGATGCAATGGGCTATGCTCAATTAGGGGAAGGTGAGGATTATATTGGAATAGTTGGACATCTTGATGTGGTCGCTGCGGATGGCCCAGGCTGGTTATCGTCTCCCTTTAAGCTAGATGAGCGTGAAGGCTATTTCTATGGGCGAGGTGTGTTAGACAATAAGGGACCAATTCTGTCCTGTCTATTTGCTTTGAAGTTATTAAAGGAAAGAAATTTTAATCCTCGTATCCCGGTTCGCATTATTTTTGGGACTGATGAAGAAAGCGGATCAGCGGATGTGCCTCTTTATTTGTCAGAAGAAAAGGCACCAATTTTTGGTTTTACACCAGATTGCAAATTTCCGGTAGTTTATGGGGAGCGGGGTGTTGTTGCTCTTGAGTTGACGACGAGATTTGCTCACGGTGTTTTGGATTCATTGGGGGATTTTCATGGTGCAATGGCTAAAGACTTTGTTCCTGATGATATCGAGCTTTCTGGTGGAAATCAAAACTACAGTGCTAAGGGATTGCGGACACCAAGCAACGCGCCAGAATTAGGGAAAAATGCAATAACAGCATTGGCAGGCATACTTCAAAATAATTTAGAAAATAAGGAGCTGAGGCACTATTTCTCATGGCTCACTCATAGTTTTCACGAAAAACATTTTGGTCAAGGAGTAGGTATTGACTTTTCAGATCAAGAGAGTGGCCGTTTAATACTTACGCCATACAAAATCAAAAGAGAAAACAATCTTATTCATCTGTCACTTAGCATTCGTTATCCGGTAACTGTGACAGAGGAGCAGGTTATTAATGGCCTAAGCGAGAATCTTTACGAAGGTACAAGCATTAAAATTACTCGCAGTCTGCCAGGAACCTATGTTGATAAGACGAAGCAAGAAATACAAGATTTATCGAGTATTTATGAAGAAGTGACAGGATTAAACGGTCAACCTGTCACAACTACAGGAGCAACTTATGCGCGGTCAATGCCTAATATTGTAGCTTTTGGCCCGTCTTTTCCGGGGGAAAAAGGCATTGCCCATAAGGAAAATGAATATATAAAGATTGAACATTTAAAACAAATGATAGAAATTTACATGAAAAGTATTGAAAGGCTCTGCCAATAAGAAACTTTTAAAAAGAAGATAAGCGTGATAAAATAAAGGTAATGAATACTGAACGAAAAGAAAGCAAAGCAAAGTTTTTAGTTGTTTCTCAAGAAATAGAAAAAAGAATTGAGCAGGGCACTTATGTGTCTGCTCAAAAACTTCCTTCTGAATATGATTTGGCATTGGAATTTGGCGTGAGTCGCTTAACCGTACGTAAAGCCATGGAAGATTTGATGACTAAGCAAATTGTAATTAAGAAAAAAGGAAAAGGCGCCTATGTGATTGAGCAACCCAAGATCCAAAGTGGAGGCATGGGTTTAAAGTCCTTTACCGAAGCAGCAGAAGCTATGGGTAAAGTTGGGCAAACACGTTTACTAAATTTTAAAAAATTAAAGGAAGTGCCAGAAGAAGTTGTAAAAGCACTGAATAACACAGCAGATCTGGTGGAATTACAACGACTGCGTTTACTTGATAATGAGCCCATGACTTTAGAAAAACTCTATTTTGCAGAACAATTAATCACAGGAGCAACGGAGAAAGAATTGACTGGATCCTTGTTTTCCATGATTGAGGAAAGAATAGAAATTGGCTATTCACACCAAGAAATTGAAGCGATTCTGGCTACAGAGGAACTTGCTCAGTTACTGGAAGTGAAAGTGAACAGTCCAGTTTTCCGCGTACACTCCACGGCTTTTGCTTTAGACGCTCGACCTATCTTATACGATATTTCTTATTATCGTGCGGATAAATATTCTTTCAAGAATACTTTGATTCGCCAGCATTAAAGTTAAATAGAAAAAAACAGCATTTAAAGCTGTTTTTTTCTATTTAAGAAATCATAGAGAGCAAAGAGAGCGATTCCACCTATAAAACATGCTATCCCTGCTTTTAAGCCTTGAGGGAAGAAAGTAAGTTCGATAACATGTTCACCTTTAGGGGCAGTAACTTTCATGAAACCTTCTTGTGCTTTGTCTAAGGTTACGGAATGTCCATCCAATTTGGCTGACCAACCTTTATCATAAGGTAATGTGAGGAAAAGATCACCAGAGGTATTGGTATTATAAGTCAAACGAAGTCCGTTTTTTACTTGTTCGGTTTTCACCTGTGTTTGCTTTAGGGTATCCATAGCCGCTTGGTATTTGGTGTTGTCCAAAGCCCAAAATCTTGTTATGCCAAAGGAAACTTGTGAGTTTTCTGGGAAGGAAACACTCACTGTTAGTTTTGTTTCCTTTTCAGAAGTTCCCAAATTATAAAAATTACCAACATCTTTACTATTGACATTATAAGAATGAAGAACTTTTTTTCCTGAATGAATCGTAATCGTAGTCATTTTTGAATTATCATTAATGTAGCTTACATTAGGTAGCTCAAGATAGGCTTGACTATGTGCGGGTATGGTAAGCTCATAGGTTACTGAAACACCGCCGTCTTCTTCGGCTTTACGTATCAGTGTAACTTGTTCTTTCCCACCGGTTATTGTGCTGTTACTGTTTTCTGAGTTTGGGTAAATCTGTGTGAAATATTTTTCTTTACTGTGCGTCAATTGACGGAGAAAGGCTTCTTGATTACTGATTGTTGCTCTTTCTGAACTGCTCAGAGCTGCATCTTGGAATCGATCTTTTACAAATATTCCAACCGCTTGTGCATTTTGATTCTCAAATAAAGAAGGTTTTATTTGCTTAAAGCCATATTTTTCAGGTTGAAATTGATTAATATTATAATTTATGGAAAGAAGTGAATCCATGAGTAATGTGTTTTCGGGGTAGCGGAGATTAAGGAAGGTGCTGTCTGTATGAAAGCCTAAAAGTCCCAAGACCCGGCTTGAATTACTATTACGGACAGAGGAAAACTGCGCTATGGCATTATAATTGTATTTCATACCATCATTTGCCGTATCAGGCATCGTGTTTTCTGTACGCACAAAAGTATCTCCAGAACGCTCGACTACATTTTGGACGAGAGGTTGAATGAATTTTGTTTGGGTATTGTAGTAAGTTCGGCTTGCAAAATTCCATTCTTTCTTAACTCCTGCAAGCTGGTAGTATCCA
Organism: Lactococcus formosensis; assembly: GCF_037892375.1. Lineage (NCBI taxonomy): Bacteria > Bacillati > Bacillota > Bacilli > Lactobacillales > Streptococcaceae > Lactococcus > Lactococcus formosensis. The sequence continues at coordinate 1,426,150 of NZ_CP141721.1, forward strand.
TTTAAACCTGCTTCTGCACACATGAACAAAGCAAGGATGACAACTAAACCTTTCCAAGGAAGCCATTTTTTAAAGAAGGTAAGAAGAACCAAGAAATAAGCCAAAGCAAAGAGTAGAGTCAGAGCAAACTGTAGCGTATCGAGATAAGGATAATCTCCGAGTAAAGCAGCAGCAATAAAACCAAGGGAAAGTAGCACAAAGGGTACTATAGTCATCCAGAGTTTTAAAGACTTGAAGCGCGTGAGAACTTCACAGGCCATAAGTAAAATGAGAAGAGAGAAAAGGAAAGCGTAACGATGTAAAAACATGTTTGGAGAATGCATCCCTTGCCACGCCAAATCTAAAACTTGCAGATAAAAAGAGGCAGTCAAGAATGCAAGCAGGACACTGAAAGCTATTTTGGTTCGCCGTTTTATTTGGGGGAGGAAGAAGAAAGTAAGAGCAAGAAGGAAGGGAATGAGGCCTAAATAAATCATTGGGACAGCATTATACTGTGTTGTATCATAGACGCCCACAAAGTTTTTAGAAAAAAGATCAAAAACGGCAGAATTTTGTGTCCAAAAATCATTGATTTGAGAAACAGCTTGAGTATTATTTGCTTTCAAATCAAGATACATCGGAAGAAGCATAACTAAACTTGTCACAGCAGACAATATAGAAGTAATCGAAAAATCAAAAAACTTTTTCCAAGACCACTTGGTAAATGTTGAACGTGCTAAAAAATACAACACTAAGAAAATTGCAACCATAAATCCGAAATAGTAATTTTGGATGAATAGAATGCTTAAGCTGCTGAAATACAGTTTACGCTTGCCGAAATCTTGAAGTCCGTGCAAGCCCCACATGATGAGAGGAAGCCAGATGAAAACATCGAGCCACATTATAATTTCAACTTGACTCGTTAAGAAGCTCATCAGGGTGAAAGATGTGGATAATGCCAGCGTGATAAGAGAGGGGATGGATTTATACATGTTTTTCAATGCCACAAAACTTGAGAGACCTATCGTTCCAAACTTTAAAAGTGTAATCAGATAAAGTGCATCTGGCATAGTATGAACATCGAAAAAATAAGTAAGGGGCATGAAGAAACTTCCCATATAGTAAGCAGAAAAAGCATAAAGGTTTAGCCCCAAACCATTTGTGAAAGTATAGAGAAAGCCTAAGTTACTATTATGAAGAATATCCCGATAAAGCGTGTGAATAGCAACATATTGATGATATGAATCGCCAGCGAGGATAGAAGTGTCACTCCCCCAATAAATACCGAGGAAGGCGAAAGCTACCGTAAGTAGTCCAGCAGGGAGGATAAAACTTCCGAGCATTAGCCAAATATTTTTCTTGATAAAATCAAACATACATTTATTATAACCTAATTTCTTATTTATAAAAGAAAAACTGGACTAGTCCAGCTTTGTTTTTAACTCTTTTGCGATTTCTTCTAAGCGATTATCTTTGTTGACCTGAGGTATTTTATAGCCGATGTAGTAAGGAGAAGTGATAAATCTCGGTACAATCTTACAAATATAACGCTGGCTGTCCGGCATTTTGTAGAAAAAAAGATTGTAAGAATCACAGCGTCCGTTCATATAGTCATTCAGTAAATACTGTGTAATGAGCTGAACCTTATCAGCCAAATGATCGATATATTCAAGTTGGGAAATGATAACATTAAATTCCACAAATCCCATAATCGGACGAGTGGAGATTGTAATATCGACACTATTTTCCTTAAGTGTTACACCTTCAAAATTTTCAGGAGAGATATGTTCATAACCATCTGCTTCTTCCAAGCCAACAATCTGCATGTGTGGATGGCGTAATGTTCCACCAGAGTGGGGGCCAAAGTTTTTAAACATAAGTACTGATTTATATTGGGGATTATCCAATAGCTTCTGCCAACATTCAAAAGCAAACCGAAAGACTTCTCTATTTTCTTGAACAGAGTAGGTAGAGACATCTCCGAGGTGTTTATCTGACTCGATAATCACAGTCATTAAAGAATTTTCGACAGTAGGAAATTTGTTTTTAAGCCAAATTTTGTGTCCTTGTCGGTCCAAAATATTTTTGAGATTAGGGGTATCGCAAAAAGGACAGACTCGCTTTGTCTCAGCAAGATTTGCGTATTTATTTTTATTGATTTCCATGTTAAAAATTAAAGGATTATCTGTGTGTTCAATCATATTTCTATTATAGCATTTCGCAGTCTATTTATTTCTGGAAAAAACTGGTATAATAAATCGTTACCTATTATTTACTTCAGCCTTCAACTGAATGTAAGCTTTTTTGTTTTTCTAAAGAAAAATAGGAAATCTAATAAAAATAGAAAGAGATGGTGAACAAATAATGGATAATTCAAAAACAAGAGTCGTTGTCGGTATGTCTGGTGGCGTCGATAGTTCAGTTACAGCTTTAATGCTGAAAGAACAAGGTTACGATGTCGTTGGTGTTTTCATGAAAAACTGGGACGATACTGACGAAAATGGTGTATGTACAGCTACAGAAGACTACAAAGATGTAGCAGCAGTAGCTGACCAAATCGGTATTCCTTATTATTCTGTCAACTTTGAAAAAGAATATTGGGACCGTGTGTTTGAATATTTCTTGGCCGAATACCGTGCAGGTCGGACACCTAACCCCGATGTTATGTGTAATAAAGAAATTAAGTTTAAGGCTTTTCTTGATTACGCAATGGAACTCGGGGCTGATTACGTAGCAACAGGCCACTATGCGCGTGTAACAACAGACGAAGATGGCACAGTTCATATGCTTCGTGGCGTGGATAATAATAAAGACCAAACTTATTTCCTAAGCCAATTGTCACAAGACCAATTGAAGAAAACAATGTTTCCACTTGGTCATTTGGAAAAACCGGAAGTACGCGCCATTGCCGAACGTGCTGGACTTGCAACAGCGAAGAAAAAAGACTCAACAGGAATCTGTTTCATCGGTAAAAAGAATTTTAAAGAATTTTTAACAAACTATCTTCCAGCCACTTCAGGTAAAATGATGACACTAGATGGTGTAGAAATGGGAACGCATGCCGGACTCATGTATTATACCATTGGTCAACGTGGTGGTTTGGGAATTGGTGGACAACATGGTCAAACTACAAGTGATCCGTGGTTTGTAGTAGGGAAAGATCTTAGTACAAATACGCTCTATGTTGGACAAGGCTTCCATCATGAGCATTTATACTCTGATAATTTAACTGCCAGTGAATTGAGCTTCACTCGTCCAATGCCTGAAGAATTTGAAATGCATTGCACAGCGAAATTCCGTTACCGTCAAGAAGACACAGGTGTAACTATCTCTGTTAAGGGAGATAAAGTTGCTGTCAAATTTGATGAACCTGTACGTGCCATCACTCCAGGACAAGCCGTTGTTTTTTATGATGGTGATGAATGTCTCGGCGGTGCCTTGATTGACTTTGCTTATAAAAACGGCCAAATTATGCAATACCAATAAAATAAGAGAAACGTGGGGAAACCCGCGTTTTATTTTTGATTAAATTTTAAATTTGTTATAATTTATTTATAATCAAAAACTTATTTATGGGTGCGAATATGAAAAAAATTGGAAAAGGAAACCTCCTTTTACTTGCTTTGACGCTGGTAATAAGCCTTGTATTTATTTGGAGTACGAATTATAAAGAAAAAAGTAAACTATTTGCTGATAATATCACCCTTCCACGTTTGATGATGGGTTTTGAACAAGAAGAAGCGACAGAGCAGCTTGTTACAGAAATTGCACAAGGAGATTACTCAAATATCCAAGGAAAATGGTCGACTGAGAAGGGGGTAAATTACGAAATTGATGGCACACAATTTCGGTGTGGGAAGCGGGAGTATTATATGATTAAAGGTGGATATGATGAATACGGGACGCCATATATCATGACAGATGACAGGGACTCAGCAAATCTTTATTTTTATCCAGCAGGAAAGCCGATTCCTATGCTTCAAGAAGATGGTACTGTTGTCGTATCAGATATGGCGGATCCAAGTGATACAAATAGAAATCGGCTCTTATTTGCACAAACCATACTCACTGCAAATCAAATAAAAGAAAACGTTTCCTATCAAAAAAATTGAGTCATTTAGACTCAGTTTTTTTAGTACCAAATACTGTAAAGACAAGACCAAATATACTTTTTCACTATTTATATAAAAAAGAAGAAAAAAAGTATTAAAAAGCTTTCATTTCTCTCATAGTTGTGATATACTAAGTCATAAGACTGTAGACAGTCAAATTGTTGGAGGAATTTTTTTACAAATGAATGAATTTGAAACATTGTTAAACAGCGTTGAGGACGTTAAAGTACGTGACGTCGTAAAGGGTGAAATCCTTACTATCGAAAACGGGCAAGCAACAGTTGCTATCGTTGGTACAGGTGTTGAAGGTGTCCTTACACTTCGCGAAATCACAAACGACCGTGATGCTGATATCAATACATTCGTAAAACCTGGTGATATTCTTGATTTGCTTGTTATCAAACAAATCGTTGGTAAAGATGCTGAAGGTGCAAATGTATACCTTCTTTCATTGAAACGTCTTGAAGCTCGTAAAGCTTGGACTGAACTTGAAGGTAAAGAAGGCGAAATCCTTACAGTTAAAGTTACTAAAGACGTTAAAGGCGGACTTTCAGTAGACTATAACGGTGTTCGTGGATTTATCCCAGCGTCTATGATTGATACATACTTCGTTAAAGATACTAAGAAATTTGTTGGTCAAGAAATTGAAGCTAAAATTATCGAAATCAACGCTTCTGAAAACCGCTTCATCCTTAGCCGTCGTGCTGTAGTTGAAGCTGAAACTATCGAAATGCGTAAAGAAGCTTTTGCTCAATTGAACGAAGGCGATATCGTTGAAGGTACTGTTTCACGCGTTACTAACTTCGGTGCATTTGTTGACCTTGGTGGTATTGACGGACTTGTTCACGTTTCAGAACTTAGCCACAACCGTGTTAAACGTCCATCAGACGTTGTAAAACCTGGTGATAAAGTTGAAGTTAAAATCTTGAAACTTGATGAAGAAGCTGGTCGTCTTTCACTTTCTCTTAAAGCTACACAAGCTGGCCCATGGGAACAAGTTGAAGAAAAAGCACCAGTTGGTTCAACTGTTGAAGGAACTGTTAAACGTCTCACTGACTTTGGTGCATTCGTTGAACTCTTCCCAGGCGTTGAAGGACTTGTTCACGTTTCACAAATCTCTTGGGAACGTGTTGAAAATCCAAAAGACGTACTTAAAGTTGGTCAAGTTGTGAACGTAAAAGTTCTCGATGTGAAACCTGAAGAAGAACGTATCTCACTTTCAATCAAAGCATTGGAAGAAGCTCCAGCTCGTCCAGCTCGTAACAACGAAGATGGCGAAAAACGTGACCGTAAACCACGCGCTCCACGTAAAGCAGCTAAACCAAGCTACGATCTTCCAGAAACTCAAGAAGGTTTCTCACTCGCAGACTTCCTTGGCGAAGACTTCGACATCAACGATTTGTAAGAAAATCTCCAGAAAAGTCGCTTAAGCGACTTTTTTTGATCTTTGATAAAAATTCCTTTTGGCAATTTGAAATTGACTTCTGAACTTAATAGTTCAGGAGTTTTTCTATTTTATTGAGGTTTCTTTGTGTTGATTGCGAAAGCTTAAAGCATTTCTAGATCTTTATATTTATTTCCTTGATTTAATTTTTCTTAATAGAACAAAAAAATACAGGAAACCGCTTGAAAAGTAACCCTTATGAATCTACTCCCCAAGATAAATTAGTTATCCTTGATAAAGAGAGCTTGGCACGTAAGGAAGTTAGCTTGGGGCAAGCTGAACCTCACAAAATAGCAGTCTCTAATGACGAAAAAACTTTAGCCATAAGTCATACGAATGACAGTTTTGAACCCTCAATGATAATATGTTTCTACAACATAGACACCCAAAAAATTAGTCGCTTAGCACTTGAGAAATTACTCATGGAGAACTATTCTACAGAAGATATGCTTATCAATGTCGATTTTGATAAATATGGTAAAGTTTGGATCTTGACTTGGAAAAATCTTCTTGTCTATGATTTAGAAAGGCAAGAAAAAATTTTCGGGCTTGACTTAGCAAAATATGATTTGGAATATTCGCACTTACTGGCTTTGAAGGAGAAGTGAGCAATTTTTAAGAAAAATCAACACTTTCTTTTGTTGCTCATTTTACTTAAAAATGATATTATATTTTTAAGCAACCGTTTGCGTAAAAAGAGAGGTGAATTATGAATAAACAAAATTGGTGGCAAGAAGCAGTAATGTATCAAATCTATCCCCGTAGTTTTCAAGACAGTAATGGTGATGGCATTGGGGACATTAAAGGGATTATATCCCGCTTAGATTATTTGGAAAAATTAGGGATTACTGGCATTTGGCTTAGCCCAGTATATAAGTCTCCCAATGATGATAATGGTTATGATATTTCGGATTATGAAGCAATCATGGCAGAGTTTGGGACGATGTCAGATATGGAAACATTGATTTTGGAAGCAGAGAAGCGTGGGATTAAGATTATTATGGATTTGGTGGTCAACCATACCAGTGATGAGCACCCGTGGTTTATTGAAGCAAGAAAATCAGAAGAAAATAAATATCGTGACTATTATATTTGGCGTGATGCTCCTGCTGATGGTGGTCTTCCTAATGATTTAAAATCAATATTTGGTGGACCAGCATGGCAGTGGGATGAAACAGCAGGTCAATATTACTTGCATCTTTTCAGTAAAAAACAACCTGACTTGAACTGGGAGAATGAGGCACTACGTCAGGCTGTTTATGATATGATGAATTTCTGGATAGACAAAGGCATTGGTGGTTTCCGTATGGACGTTATCGATCTTATAGGAAAACAACCAGATGAGGGTATAACAGGCAATGGACCAAAGCTGCATGATTACTTAAAAGAAATGCACCAGGCAACGTTTGGAGGGAAAAATCTCTTAACAGTAGGAGAAACTTGGGGAGCAACGCCTGAAATTGCAAAACAATATTCTAACCCAGCCAATAAAGAGCTTTCGATGGTTTTTCAATTTGAACATATCGGCTTAGATGAAGCTGAAGGACAAACTAAGTGGGATTTGATACCGCTAGAGATTCCAAAATTAAAGGAGGTCTTTAGTAAATGGCAAACAGAACTTGGAGATGAGGGATGGAATTCACTCTTTTGGAATAACCATGATTTACCACGGATTGTTTCACGTTGGGGTAATGATAGAGAATACCGTGTAGAATCGGCTAAAATGTTGGCTATTCTCCTACATATGATGAAAGGGACTCCGTACATTTATCAAGGAGAAGAAATTGGCATGACCAATAATCCTGTAACTGATATTGAACAAATTGATGATATTGAAAGTCGAAATATGTATTTTGAGAGATTGGAGGAAGGTTACAGTAAAGAGGCTATTCTTCATTCAATCAATGCAAAGGGACGTGACAATGCGCGTACACCGATGCAATGGAGTAATGCAAAAACAGCTGGATTTAGTACAGGCCACCCGTGGTTAGCCATTAATCCTAACTATGAAAAAATTAATGTAGATGCAGCTTTAGAGGACGAAAATTCCATCTTTTACACTTATCAAAAGTTGATTGCTTTACGTAAAGAAAATCCTATCATCGTCTGGGGCGAGTTTGAACTACTTAAAGATACAGCAGAAGAAGTATTTGCTTATATTCGCTCTTACAAAGGTGAAAACTGGTTAATTGTGGCTAATTTCAGCGCTAACGAAAATCAATTTTCTTCCTCATATGAAGTAAAAGAGGAGGTGATTCATAACTATTCTGAGGTTATCGATGATGTGAAAGAAATTGTACTTAAACCTTATGAAGCATTTGTTGCCAAGCTTAAATAATTTACAAAAACCTTACTTCAATCAGAGTGAGGTTTTTTTGTGCATCTTTTAACAGAAAAATATTTACATTTAAATTGTTGACAAATGAAAAAGAATTACTTATAATAAAAGAAAGCGTTATCAAAATATTGACAGATAATTTAAGGAGAATAGATAAAATGAAATTTGGAATGATTGGTCTTGGAAAAATGGGCTACAACTTAGTACAAAATGCTGTGGATCATGGGATTGAAGTGGTGGCTTTTGATCAAAATGAAGCAGTTGTATTTGAAGCAGAAAAATATTCTGAAAAAGTTACCGCAGCTCAAAACTTGGGAGAGCTTTTGAGTAAACTTCCAAGTCCTAGAATAGTGTGGGTAATGTTACCAGCAGGAGAAGCGACAAATTCAACTATTGAACAGCTTTCTGAACAACTGTCGGAGGGTGACATTCTTATTGATGGTGGTAATTCTAACTATAAAGATAATTTGCAGCAAAATGAAAAACTTAAAAAGAATGGTATTCGCTTTTTCGATGTTGGAACTTCCGGAGGAATGGCTGGTGCACGCTCTGGCGGTAACTTTATGATTGGTGGCGACGATGAAGTAGCCTGGAAAGTGCTTGAACCACTATTCAATGCATTGGCACAAGAAGATGGCTATCTCTATACTGGAAAATTGGGGAGCGGGCATTATCTTAAAATGATTCACAATGGGATTGAATATGGCATGATGCAGGCTATTGCTGAAGGTTTTGAGATTTTGGAAGCCTCACCTTATGATTATGATTACGAGGCGGTAGCAAAGCTTTGGAATCATGGTTCGGTTATTCGTAGCTGGTTGATGGAGTTGGCTGAAGCACAGTTTGCTCAAGATCCAAAATTAGAAGATATTGCAGGAAAAGTTGCTGCATCGGGTGAAGGGAAATGGACGGTGGAAGAAAGTCTAGATTTAGAAGTACCTGCCCCAATCATTGCTCTCTCGCTTATGATGCGAAATCGCAGTTTACAAGAAGATACAATGACAGGAAAAGTCGTTGCTGCCTTGCGTAATGGCTTTGGTGGACATGCAGTTGTAGAAAAGTAAGGAGAAAAAATGGAATATTTGATTGGTCTTGACTTAGGGACGACTGCAACCAAGGCAGTACTCTTTAAGAAAGATGGAGAAATCGTGGCAAGCAGCAGTCATGGCTACAAACTTCATCGCGATTCGACAGGAATGGCAGAAGAATCCCTAGAAGACATTTTCGAAGCTGTTTTGATTACTATTCGTGAAGTCTCAATTCATCTAGAAGAGGATGATGAGCTCTTAGCTGTATCTTTCAGTACACAATTGCATTCTCTCATTGCTTTTGACCATGAGTGGCAACCTTTGACAAGGGTAATTACTTGGGCAGATACACGAGCAGTTGCTTTTACAGATGAACTAAAGTCTTCAGGACAGGGTTTCGAAATTTATCAACGAACAGGAACACCGATTCATCCGATGGCCCCACTTTCAAAACTCTTGTGGCTGGCAAGTGAACGTCCAGAAATTTTTGAAAATGCAGCGCACTATCTCGACTTGAAGGGTTATATTTTCTATCGTCTCTTCAAAACGAACAAGATGGACTTGTCGGTCGCAACTGGAACAGGCATTTTTAATATTCATGAGTTGAACTGGGACAAGGAAGTTCTAGAACTTGTGAAAGTATCTCAACAGCAACTTCCGCAAGTCGTTGAACCTTATGAGATTGAGGAGGGAATGCCTTCAGAGTTCGCCAAGAAGATGGGCATTCCTGAAACAACTAAGTTTGTCTGGGGGGCAGGAGATGGTCCACTTTCTAACCTTGGTGTTAACGCCATTAAACCGGGAGTAGCTGCAATTACTATTGGGACTTCAGGAGCGATTCGTGTGGTAACAGACAAGCCACGTGTTGATGCTAAAGCACGGACATTTACCTATGCTTTAGATAAGGAACATTGGGTAGTCGGAGGTCCAGTTAACTCTGGTGGTGATGTTTTCCGTTGGGTGAGAGATCAAATTTTCGATGAAGAATTAAGCTTTGACGAAATTACTGAGATTGCCGCTCAGATAGAGGCAGGAGCAGAAGGACTGATTTTCCATCCTTATCTGGGCGGAGAACGTGCCCCTCTTTGGGATGCTAATGCCAGAGGATCCTTCTTTGGCTTAAACCATGGGCATAATCGTGATCATATGGCCCGCGCCGTTTTAGAAGGAGTGATGTTCAATCTTTACATGGTGGCTTTGAGTTTGATTGAGGTGACAGGGGATTTAAAACAAATCCAAGCAACAGGCGGATTTGTTAGTTCAGAGTTATGGACACAAATCTTAGCTGATATTTTTGAACAACCAATTAATGTGCCAGAAAGCAAAGAAGCAGGCTGTTTAGCAGCTGTGGTAATGGCAGAAAAAGCCTTAGGACTTATTGATGATTTGGGTGTTGTTGAGCAAATGATTGGTTCTAATGCAACCTACAAGCCTAACAGCAAGAATTTTAAAGCTTATAGAGAATTATCAATCATTTTTGTACAACTGGCCCGTAGCTTTGAAGAAAGCTATAAGGCTATTGCTGACTATCAGCGCAAATAAAAGTTAGGAGATTTTTATGGATTTACTTATCGTTTTGGTCGGAGTATTGATCTTGCTTTTCTTGATTGGGAAAGCCAAGTTGAATACTTTTGTCTCCCTAGTTATTGTTTCCTTTATTGTTGCGATGCTTCTTGGGATTGATTTAGCAAAGATTCCAGCTTCTATTGAAACAGGTATTGGTGGGCAGCTCGGACACTTAGGAATTATCTTTGGGTTTGGAGCCATGCTTGGTCGGTTGGTTTCAGATGCCGGTGGTGCTTATCGAATTGCGCACACCTTGATTGACAAATTTGGGAATAAGAGGATTCAGCTTGCTGTTGTTTTAGCTTCCTTTATCATTGGAATCGCGCTTTTCTTTGAAGTCGGTATGGTTCTTTTGATTCCGATTATCTTTGCTATTGCTGCAGAACTCGCTATTCCGATCCTCTATTTGGGTATTCCAATGGTTGCAGCCCTATCTGTGGCTCATGGATTCCTCCCACCTCACCCTGGCCCTACAGCCATTGCAGGTGTTTACGGGGCAAATATGGGATTAGTTCTTCTTTATGGTTTTATTATTGCAGTGCCTACAGTTCTCATCGCGGGTCCTCTCTTTACAAAATTTGCGAAAAAGATGGTCCCAGATGCCTTCTCAAGAAAAGGCAATTTGTCAACAGTTGGAGAATATAAAGAGTTCAGACTTGAAGAAACGCCCTCTTTCTTGTCAGCAACGCTTACCTCACTTATGCCTGTACTTCTGATGGCCATTTCTACTTTATATGTGATGATTGCACATGGAGGCAAAACACCAAAAAATCCAAGTGCTCTAGATAATATAGTTGCTTTTATTGGTAGCCCGGATGTAGCAATGCTACTTTCACTACTTATTGCTATCTTTACAATGGGTGTTTTCCGGAAGATTCCAATGAAGCGTTTAATGTCATCAGCTGAAGCTTCTATTAAACAAATTGCTATGATGCTCTTGATTATTGGTGGTGGTGGAGCCTTTAAACAAGTCCTTATTGATGGTGGAGTGGGCGACTCAGTTGCTCAAATCTTCCAAGGCAGCAGTCTGTCACCATTGATTTTAGCTTGGCTAATCGCTGTTGTTTTACGTTTGGCTTTAGGTTCTGCTACAGTGGCCGCTTTAACTGCAGCTGGACTCGTTTTACCTCTAATGGCAGCCACAGGTACAAATCCAGCTTTGTTAGTTATTGCTACAGGTGCAGGATCACTTTTCTTCAGTCATGTCAATGATGCAGGATTCTGGATGTTTAAAGAATATTTTAATCTCACAGTGAAAGAAACCTTACTGACCTGGTCGCTTTTAGAAACATTAATTGCCATTGTTGGATTAGTTGGTGCACTTATATTAAATGTGTTTGTATAAGGAAAAAGCCATTAGAGAACTTCTAATGGCTTTTTTCTTACAAACTTTGTGTTTTAGAAACGACATCTTTATTTTTGATACTGGAAATCTTTTTAACCCCAAGGCCAGTAAAAGCGCTGATAAGAGAAAAGACAGGGGAGAACAAACTAAAGAAGACAAAAGGTAAGTAAGTCAGAGTTGGTACGCCGAAAGTACTGGCAACGAAACTCCCTGCAATTCCCCAAGGAATAAGGTAGTTGATGACTGTTCCGCCATCCTCAAGCGTACGTCCCAAGACAACGGGGTCAAGATTGGCTTTTTTGTAGACTTCTTTAAAGGCGTTACCAGGAAGAATTACGGAAAGGAATTGCTTACCAATAAAGATATTGACCCCAATACTGGTAAATAAGGTCGTTGTGATTAAGCTCTTTGGTGAGGCAAGTTTATGTGCGACACGGTCCATGACTGTTGAAACAAGCCCCGTTTTCATGAGGAGCCCGCCAAGAGATAAGGTAAGAATGATGAGTGATACTGTTGGCATCATGCTTTCGATTCCGCCACGTGAAAGTAGGAGGTCAATTTCTTGATTTCCTGTTGCTGATTTAAAACCAGAATCAATCAATAAACCGAGGTCAGTAATTTTTGTATGTGGATTCTGAATAAATATCATCACTAAAGCAATACCAATATTCAAAAGAATAGTGAGGATAGCAGGGATTTTTTTCCACGCACAGACAAACATGAGGAGGATAGGAATGAAGGCCCAGCCAGAAATCGAAAAGTGAGCATGTAGAACTTTTGTGACTTCAGCAATCTTATCTAAGCTAGTTGCTTGATTGCTGACACCTAAAATGGCAAATAAGACTAAGGAAACCACAAATGCTGGAAGTGTTGACCACATGAGATTTTTGATGTGCTTAAATAAATCCGCATCAACAACGGCAGCAGTAAGGTTTGTTGATTCTGAAAGTGGAGACATTTTATCTCCAAAAACAGCACCAGAGACAATCGCCCCTACGATGAGCGCTGGATTGAGTCCGAGCGTTGCGCCGATACCAAAGAAAGCAATACCGATAGTTGACATCACAGTAAAGGCACTTCCTACGGCACTCCCTACAATCGCACAGACAATGAAGACTGAAGGTACAAACCATTTGACACTGATAATATTAAAGCCAAGAACCATCAGAGTAGGTATGATTCCAGCTTGAATCCATACAGCGATTAAGGAGCCCACTAAAATAAAGATAAATATTGGGATGATGCCAGGTTTTATTCCAGAGATAATGCCATCATGAATCGCATCAAAGGGCATACGTTTCACAGACATGTAAATCATGACAATACCGATAGCAAATAAAATAGCAATGTTTGGTGCAATCTTAAAGCCAATTACGGAAATGGCAATTGTTGCGATGACTAAAGTAAGCATGAGACAGGCTTCTATCATGCTGGGTTGTTTTATTTTTTTCATAGATTTTTCCTTGTAGATTAACTTGTGTTTTGTAATTGTTTATGAACCTTTGTTAAACAATATCGGATAATTCCTCCACAGGATAAATAACTTATGTTCTGTGAGCTCATATCTTTCCTCCTTTTGAAATAAAAAAATCACCCTCAGCTTAAGAAGCTAAGGGTGAATTTCTCCACGGTACCACCTTATTTTTAAAACAGCGAGTGTTTTTCTTTATAATTTCAATTATTATTTTTTCTCAGCTCATTTTAGTGTAATTCAACAAATAGTTCTGATCGGTTCGCAGCAACCACCGACTTTCTGAACAAGAAAACTATTTCCTACTGGGTTAAAATGTTTTTTAGCTTATGTACAAGAATATATTAATGTTTTTAATTTGTCAAAAATATTTACTCGAAGTATGGAAATATTCTGTATATTGATAATAATTTTATTTTTAAAAGGGGAACCTGTCGTAAATTCTTGCAAAAAAATCAAGGATTTGCTATAATCACTATAACCTTTAAGTGTGTCCAGAGAGGCAGGCAAGGTCAGAATCTTGAATGAACTTAATTAAAGTATATTATAGAGTATTTTCTGATACCTTCCCTAGCCCTTGGACTAGGGAATTTTTCTATATTGGAGAGTTTTATGGCAAAAAAAGAAATCATTGATGAAATCACAATGAAACGTGCAATTACACGTATTACTTATGAAATTATTGAACGAAACAAAGAATTGGATAAACTTGTTCTTATCGGAATTAAAACACGTGGTGTATATTTGGCACAACGAATCCAAGAACGCTTGGCCCAATTGGAAAATATCGATATGCCTTTAGGTGAACTTGATACACGTCCATTCCGTGATGATAAGAAAGCGACAGAAGATACAACAGAAATTAACGTTGACATTACCGGTAAAGATATTGTCTTAGTAGACGATGTACTTTACACCGGTCGTACGATTCGTGCAGCAATTGATGGATTGGTTGATCGTGGGCGCCCTGCGCGTGTTCAGCTAGCAGTCTTAGTGGATCGTGGCCATCGTGAATTGCCAATTCGTGCGGACTACGTTGGAAAAAATATCCCCACATCCCAAGGTGAAGAAATTATCGTTAACATGTCAGAAGTTGATGGTGAAGATAGCATCTTAATCAAGAAAGAAGAGGCTTAATCGTGTCCAGCAATACAGATATTCTTTTAAAAGTTGACGAGAAACCGAAAGGTGGTCAATGGTTTGGCCTTTCTTTCCAGCATCTTTTTGCCATGTTTGGATCAACAGTTTTAGTGCCAATCCTTGTGGGTATAGATCCTGCGATTGCCCTGCTTAGTTCTGGTTTAGGAACTTTAGCACACATGTCGGTCACACGTTTTAAGGTCCCAGCCTATATGGGTTCGAGTTTTGCCTACATTGGAGCAATGCAGCTTCTGATGAAGCAAGGTGGGATGCCAGCAATTGCTCAAGGCGCTTTGACAGGTGGTTTAGTTTACCTGTTGGTAGCCATTATCGTTCGCTTTGCTGGACAAGGCTGGATTGACCGAGTTTTACCACCTATCGTTGTGGGTCCAATCGTTATGGTCATCGGTCTTTCCTTGGCGCCTGTAGCCATCAATGACTCCATGTATACTAATCCAGGAGCAATGACAGGATATAGTTTGCCATTCTTAGCTATTTCTATGATTACTGTCATGGCAATCGTTATTTTCAGTATATATGGTAAAGGCTTCCTATCTGTGGTCCCTATCTTGCTCGGAATTGTTACCGGATATATCGCAGCTATCATCATTGGTAAAGTAACTGGTCAAAGCATTGTTGACTTTTCAAATGTTTCTCAAGCAAGTTGGCTCTCGCTTCCTACAATGGAAATACCATTCCTAAGTTATAAATGGGCCTTTTATCCGTCTGCAATCTTGACAATGGCACCTATCGCCTTTGTCACAATGACAGAGCACTTTGGACATATTATGGTTTTGAATTCCTTGACAGGCAAGGATTATTTTAAAGAACCAGGACTTGACCGTACTTTAGCAGGTGATGGGGTAGCACAAGTTATTGCTTCATTTATTGGTGCGCCACCAGTAACTTCATATGGTGAAAACATCGGTGTTATGGCTATTACGAAGATACATTCGATTTATGTTATCGCCGGTGCCGCTGTTCTTGCGGTAGTAGTCAGCTTCATTGGGAAATTGACAGCTTTGCTGACTTCCATCCCAAGTCCAGTTATCGGTGGAGCTTCCATCGCCCTCTTCGGGGTTATCGCTGCAAGTGGTTTGAAAATTATTGTTGAAAATAAAATCAATTTTGACATCAAACGTAACTTGTTAATTTCAAGTGTCGTACTGGTTATTGGTATCGGAGGTATGGTTCTTGATATCACGCAAAATCTACAAATTTCATCTGTAGCTATTGCAACAATTATTGGTATTGTGCTTAATCTGGTTTTACCGGAGGAAGCTTAATATAAGGGTTTGTTCTTAATAGACAAATCACAGTCGTTCATAAACATTTAAAAAAATCATGCTACAGAGAGAGCATGATTAGGGTAAAGGAGACCTATAATGTCAGTAACAAATGGTTTAGTTAGCTTGCCACATTTAACAAGCATGGAAGTTTTGTCAACAGAAGAAGTTATGGCTTTGATCAAACGTGCTTCAGAGTTTAAAAAGGGAACAGCAAAATTTGAAAATGATCGTCAAATTTTTACTTCTAATCTCTTCTTTGAAAACAGCACACGGACACATAACTCTTTCCATATCGCTGAACGTAAACTGGGCTTAGATGTGCTTGAGTTTGATGTTGGAACAAGTGCGTTGAGCAAAGGTGAGACACTGTATGATACAATTTTAACTTTAGACGCACTTGGCGTTGAAGTTTGTGTGATTCGCTCTTCTGAGGAGCATTACTACGATCAGTTGATTAATTCAGATAATATCCATTGTGCCATTGTAAATGGTGGTGATGGCAGTGGACAACATCCAAGCCAATGTCTGCTGGATTTGATGACGATTTACGAAGAGTTTGGAAAATTTGAAGGTTTAAAAATTGCCATCTCAGGCGATCTGACACACTCTCGTGTAGCTAAGTCTAATATGATGATGCTTCATAAATTAGGTGCTCAAATCTACTTCACGGGACCTGAAAAATGGTACAAGGAAGAAGAATTCGGAGCTTATGGTAGTTATGCGCATCTGGACGATATCTTGCCAGAACTTGATGTTCATATGTTACTACGTGTTCAGTATGAGCGCCATACAGCAGGAGATATTATTTCTAAAGAAGATTACCATGAACGCTATGGTTTAACCATAGATCGTGCAGAAAAGCTGCGTGATACAGCTATTATTATGCACCCTGCGCCAGTAAACCGTGATGTTGAAATTGCAGATAGCTTAGTAGAATGTGCGAAAAGTCGTATCGTTCAACAAATGACCAACGGTGTTTACACCCGTATGGCTATTTTAGAAGCAGTATTACGCGACTAAGCGAAGAATTATTGGAGGAATCTATGAAGCGACTTTTAATATTAGAAGATGGGACCATTTTTGAAGGGCAAGCAATTGGTGCCAATACAGATATCACGGGAGAGCTTGTTTTTAGTACCGGAATGACGGGCTATCAAGAATCTATCACCGACCAATCTTATAATGGACAAATCTTGACCTTTACTTATCCATTGGTTGGAAACTACGGAGTTAACCGAGACGACTACGAATCGATTCACCCAAGCTGCAAGGCAGTTGTCGTGAGTGAAGCAGCACGCCGCCCATCAAACTGGCGTATGCAAATGTCACTGGATGAATTCTTGGAGGCTAAAAATATTCCTGGGATTTCAGGCATTGACACTCGTGCTCTTACAAAAATTATTCGTCAACATGGCACGATGAAGGCAGCTTTGGTTAATGCTAAAGATGAAATAGAGCACCAAATGAGTCAACTTAAAGCGACTGTTTTACCTAATAATCAAGTGGAAAAAAGCAGCACTTTAACAGCATACTCTTCCCCAAATACGGGAAGAAAAGTAGTTGTCGTTGACTTTGGACTCAAGCATTCAATTCTACGTGAATTATCAAAGAGACATTGTGATATTACAGTTGTACCCCACAATACGACTGCGGAAGAAATTTTAGAAATGAACCCAGATGGCGTCATGCTCACTAATGGACCTGGGGACCCGACAGATGTACCACAAGCTGTAACAATGATTCAACAGATTCAAGGTAAAGTTCCGATTTTTGGAATTTGCTTAGGACACCAACTCTTTAGTCTAGCAAATGGTGCAACAACCTATAAAATGAAGTTCGGCCATCGCGGCTTTAACCACGCTGTCAGAGAAATTGCAACAGGTCGAATTGATTTTACTAGCCAAAACCATGGTTATGCTGTATCCGCAGATGATCTACCAGAAGACCTTTTGGTTACGCATGTAGAAATAAATGATGCGTCCATTGAAGGAGTACGTCATAAGCGTTACCCAGCCTTTTCGGTTCAATTTCACCCAGATGCAGCACCTGGTCCACATGATGCAAGTTATTTATTTGATGATTTTATGGACATGATGGATGAATATTAAATTAAAAAACAGCTGAAAAGGCTGTTTTTTTAATAAGACATAAAGTTTAAGATTGTATTCTTTTATAAAAGTTGATATAATTTTATCTATAAAACAAAAAGGACATTTTTATGAAAATTTCTAAAACATATTCTATTACTCTGATCGCTTTAGGGGCCGCGATTATTGCAGTACTTTCTCCTTTGGCTATACCTGTGGGGATTGTACCCATAACACTTCAAACTTTAGCTATCGGGCTTATCGCAACGCTATTGCAGCCTCGTGAGAGCTTTTTTGCATTACTGATTTACCTCGTTTTAGGAGCAGTTGGTTTGCCCGTTTATGCAGGAGGAGCATCAGGGATTGGCGCTTTATTTGGTCCAACAGGCGGATTTTTATTCTCCTTTGTACTCGTAGCACCTCTCCTTTCGTACTTTTTACAGAAGACTGAACGTAAATTTTTCTCTATTTTATTGACAAATCTTCTAGCTCAGTTTTTAATCCTTGTATTAGGTACAGTGTGGTTGAAATTCTTTATCGCCGTTCCTTGGGGCACAGCTTTTGGTATTGGCTTTGCACCATTTATTTTGGGAGCAATTATCAAGGCGGTGATTGTTGCGGCAGTTGGAGTTGCGCTCCTTGATATTCTTTTCAAAACGAATCCTTACTTTTCCAAATAAAAATTTATAAAAACCTTCCAAAAATTTGGAAGGTTTTTTAGGTAAAGAAGAGGGCTTTGTATTCACCCAGCTTTGTCTTATTTTCTAGTAGAATTAATATATAATTTTTATTATGGGAAATAAAATAATTCAATATTATCGGAAAAGTCTCATTGTACAGAAGAATAGGTCGCTTCCTATTTTCTTATTAAAGAACACAGGAGGAAAGTATGATCAAGTTTTACTATAGGCAAGGATGTGGCTCTAGCCAAAAAGCAATGTCATGGTTTGAAAAGTATAAAATAAATGTAGACTCGAAAAGAATTGGTGAAATTTCTAAGCAGGACTTGCAGAAAATATTGTCCTATATGGATGGAGGTCTCGAAACAATTACCAAACGGTCGAGCATGAGTAATCCACAGACACAAAACAGTTTAGAAATGCTTCTAGAAATGAATCTAGATGAAGGTTTAGAATACTTATCTCGAAATGCATATCTTCTTCGATTACCGATAGTTCTAGATGATAATAAAGTTCAAGTGGGTTATAACATGGATGACTTACGTCAATTTTTCCCAAGAGAATATCGCCGGTTAGAATTGTCTACAGATCAGGGATTTATCTAAACTCAAACGAATGATTAGGGACAAATAGAAAATGAAAAAACTATGGAAAAAAGTAGAAGAAGGTATGGAATATTTTGTCTATGTCTTATTTATTATCATGTTTTCAATATTGTTAGGCTTTATTTGGCATATTATACCTTGGATATGGGTAAAATAAAAAAGAGACTCAACTGGAAGTCTCTTTTTTTATTACTTCTTGGAAGACTGTTTTATTAACGGTCTTTGAGTTTTCCGCAATCCGGTAAAGGACATTACGCTGTAGTAACTGTATCGTAGGGAGCAGTGATTGCCCATTTTTCAGATGCTTGCTGATCAGTTTATTAGGGTCAAAGTCAATATCATCAGGAGGAAAGGAAATTAAACTGGAGCCAGTATAGTTCTTTGTTGAGAGCATCCCGTCTTCTATGTGATAGGTTCTCGCTTGAGGTTGGCCATTGTCAAAAAAGGCAATCACAGCATTGTAAGCTACTTTTTTAGTTAGGGTGGAGCGCTTGTCTTTATAGCGAAGCAAAGCACTGAGAAGAAATTCCTGAGCTTCTAAGGGTGTGAGATGTGGTTGGTAATGGAATTGCACCAGAATTTCTTCAGTTATTTTATGAAAACCTGTAACTCCGACTAAAAAGCCATTAGGGCTCACATAAAATTTTTTAAAATATGTACGAATGGCTTGTTCATTTTCGGTGATTTGCCCATCTGAAAGGACAGAAATAAAATCCTTAGTGAGTGCTAAATTAAGGAAGCTCATTTATTTTACAAACATCGCGTCGCCAAAGCTAAAGAAGCGATAGTGCTCGTCGATTGCATGTTGGTAAGCTTCGAGGATAAACTCTTGACCCGCAAAAGCAGCGACCAACATCACGAGAGTAGATTTTGGTAAATGGAAGTTAGTATTGAAAGCATCTACTACTTTCCATTGATAGCCAGGTTTAATAAAGATATCTGTCCAGCCAGAATCAGCTTGAATATCTCCATCAAATTTTGTTCCAATCGTCTCCAAGGTGCGGATAGAAGTTGTACCACAAGCAACCACACGATGTCCTGAAGCTTTAACAGCGCGAAGAGTTGCAGCAGCTTCTTCAGACAGTTGATAGAATTCGCTATGCATATGATGTTCTTCGATGTTATCAACGCTTACTGGTCGGAAAGTACCTAGCCCTACATGTAAGGTAAGTTCTACAACATGAACACCTTTAGCACGAATCTTGTCTAATAGCTCAGGTGTGTAGTGTAAGCCGGCCGTTGGGGCAGCTGCAGAACCGTTTTCTTTTGCAAAGACAGTTTGATAACGTTCTTGATCTTCAAGTTTTTCGTGGATATAAGGGGGAAGTGGCATTTCGCCTAAGCTTTCTAAAACTTCCAGGAAGATGCCATCATAACTAAACTCAACAATACGACCGCCATGTTCCAATTCTTCAACAACGGTTGCTTTTAAACGTCCATCACCAAAAGAAAGTTCTTGACCAATACGCATTCGTTTTGCAGGTTTAGCTAAAGTTTCCCACTGATCACCTTCAGTGTTCTTAAGAAGGAGGAGCTCGACATGTCCTTGAGTTTCTGGCTTAACACCATAGAGACGTGCAGGAAGGACACGTGTATTATTGAGGACAAGTGCATCACCTGGGTTAAGCTCATCCACAATATCATAGAAGTGTTTATCTTCCATAGAATGGCTCTCTTTATCCAAGACTAAAAGGCGTGACTCAGAACGCTTTTCAAGAGGAGTTTGGGCGATAAGTTCTTCTGGCAAGTTAAAATCAAAATCATTAATATTCAAAATATATTTTCTACTACTTTCTAAAATTTGTAATTTATCTATATTTGGTCACTATCCCTGACAAGAGCATTTCAAAAGAGGAAAATGTCCTCTTTCATTAATGGCCGTTAATACAAAAATTTATAATAAAGATTTCTATTCTTATTTTGTAAATAGAGAATAGATAACAACAATATTATATCACAAAAGAAAAGCTTAGATTAATCCTGATTCCTTTAAAAATGTTCTTTGTTATTGTAGAAATTGCTCTCTTGAGTTAATAAATTAGATTATGTCATCACAATTTGAAAAAAATTTGATAAAATGTAGATTAGAAATTTCAGAGGTAGTTTAAGCACATATAAAATAATAAAACTACCAAAGTAGAGAGTTAAAGTATAAGTATCTCAGATGAATGTATTGGCTAAAATTGATACCACCAGAAAAAGTCCATTACGGAAAGTATATGGTGTGTTGCTTGTTATATCGACCTGTATTGTTTTAGTTTTGATAGGGACGGCGCTTTTAGGATTTATTGATATTAATAGAGAACCTTTTGATTGGGTTCTGAATACCATTATTACTTTATATACAGTGGATTATTTGTGGCGTTTAAAACGCGTAAAGAATAAATGGCGTTTCTTTAAAATGAATATCTATGATTTGATTGCGATTTTACCCTTTACTTTTCTGTTTTCAATTTTAGGCTTAACTTCGTTTATTGGAATTGCTCAACTCTCGAAATTTGCTCTTGTCGGCCGCTTGATTGGGATGTTTGGCAAGTTTAATCGTTCTTCCAACCGTTTTCTAAATACGAATAGTTTTTATCAAGTATCTAACATTGCACTCGCCATTATTATGACGGATAGTTTTATCTTTTCACTTTCAGAAAAAATATCTTTTGGTGATGCAATTTGGTGGGCAATTGTTACGACAACAACCGTGGGGTATGGAGATTTTTATCCTAAAACATTCTTAGGAAAAGTCTCCGCAGCTATTTTAATGTTTTTAGGGATTGGTTTAATTGGTTACCTCACATCAACTATTACGAGTTATTTCACGAAAAAAATTGATCTTGAAGAAAAAAATCATGAATTACTTCAACTGGAAAAGATAGAGGCTTTGGAAAAAAAGATTGATCTACTCGTAAATAAAATAGAGAATATGGAAAAAACTAAGAAGCCGTGAAAATTTAATCCGAAGGAAAAATAAAAAGCTATCAGATTAAGATAGCTTTTTATTTTTATAGTTTAATCTTTGTTTTTGCAGTGAAAATAAGCGTCAAGTGTTCTTTTTAAAAATTTACGATCTTTCTCTTCAAGGATTTCCTTTTTATAAAAAAGAGCTTCATCGATCAGTCGATCAAGATTAAGAGAGAGCTTGTTTTTATAAGTGGTATCAATATCAGATTTTTCAACTCCCAAAATATCTGCCATTTTCTGAATTACACCTTGTGAAGGGGTGCTTCGCATATTAAGGTAATCTGATAAAGTAGAAGGAACAATCCCGATTTTAGAAGCAAAATCTTTCTGCTTTATACCGCTCATCTGAAGATACTTTTTTATATTAGCTGCGATAATAGCGCGATGTTCTTGAGTATCCATGCCTTTATTATAGCGTTAAATACAAACTCAATCAAGAAAAAAAGTTCGGGTCTGCCTTGATTATTCATTCACAACGTACTATAATTAAAATAATGTGTTAATTTATGTTCAAATTAAGAAATGAGGTCTTTATGCAACATAATTCTTTAAAAGGTTGGAGAGAAAAAGAAGGATTATCAAAGGAATTACTAGCAGATAAATTGGGTTTGACTATTGATGAACTCGAAGGTTTAGAAAAAGATTCTTCTCGAATTTCTAAAGAAACATTGGAAAGAATTCTTGCTTTATTTAATATTACTTATGATGAAATTATTCTAGGTAAGATAGAAAACCAATAAAAGTTATACGAATAAAATACGTTTTTAACGTATTTTACTGTTGATTAAATAAATGTTTTTAAAATTAGAAGATAGAAGTGCTAAAGGAGAATAAAGTACAGGTGAAGGTGAGCAAAATAAAAGCCGAGTATTTGTCGAAGAAATTTGAGATGCTGCCGGTGAAAGATACACGGAACAAGGCAAAATCTTTAATAGGGGCAAATGAAAAAAGTCAGAAAGACTTTTGGGCTTTACGCAATGTAAGCTTTGAAATACATGAAGGAGAGTGCGTCGGAGTCATTGGTCTGAATGGTGCAGGAAAATCAACTCTCTCCAATATTATTAGTGGTCAAATTGCGCAAACTACAGGGCAAGTTGAAATAAATGGAGATGTTTCAATTATTGCGGCAAATGCAGGAATGCAGAACAATCTTTCTGGACGTGAAAATATCCGTCTGAAGGGCTTGATGGTCGGCATGAAAAATAAAGAAATAAAAGCCAAGATGCAGGATATTATTGATTTTTCTGAACTTGGCCCTTTTATTGACCAACCAGTTAAAACATACTCCTCTGGTATGAAGGCAAAACTAGGTTTCTCTATCATGGTTCATCAAGATCCAGACATCATGATTATTGATGAAGGACTTTCTGTTGGGGATAAAACCTTTGTTGACAAATCGAAAAAGAAGATGTTTGAATTCCGTGACCAAGGGAAAACAATCTTGATGGTTTCACACGATATGCGCACAGTTAAAGAATGGAGCGATCGTGTTATTTGGCTAAATTACGGTGAAGTCAAGGCATATGGAACACCAGAGGAAGTTATTCCTGAGTATGAAAAATTTGTCCACTGGTTTAAATCCCTATCGAAAAAAGAACAAGAAGCCTATAAACAAGAACAACGTCAAACCCAATTTGACTACTCTGTTGAGGAGTTAAAAAAAGAAATTATTAGTCAAAGTTCTTCGAAAAGCCGACGTGTTAGCCGTGAAGTGACACAAAGATTAAAAAAGAAGAAAGACAATCACAAACTATCTTTTCTCTCAAAAATAGTGGTGGCACTTTGTATACTTGCTTTTCTTTGGATTACTCTTGTGTCTTTGAGCAACACGACTTTGAAAAAATCAGTCCAACATCCCGTAAAATTTTTCTCGCAAAACCTTTTTAAAGCAAGAGAAGTATCTCGTAAAGATAAACAAACTAATAAGACAATAGAGAGCTCTACAAGTGCATCTTCAAGCTCAAGAAATGAAGAGGCTGATTCTCAATCTACTCCAGAACCAAGCACGAGTGAAAGTGTTGAAAGTACAGGCGAGTCTGACACAGCAACAAGTTCTTCAGAGGAAGCAACATATGTGATTCAAGCGGGGGAATCACTAGGAAGTATCGCTGAAAGTAAAGGCTTAACTGTAGATGCAATTCAAGCGGTTAATCCAGGAATTGACTTTAATATTATCCAACCAGGTCAAACTATAAATTTACCAACAACAGCAGCAGATGCAACAACAGAGCAACCAGATGAAGGGGTAATTCAATAATGAAAGATGCAATTCTTTATCTTAAAGAGCAGATTAAATATTTTCCTATAGCTATTAATTTATCAAAATACAGTACCAAGAGCACCTCGATGCAAAATAAGTTTGGACGTGTATGGGAAATCTTGGATCCTTTAGTACAACTTGCTATCAACTATATTATATTTGGGGTACTGATGCAACGGTCCGCTCCAGATGGGCTTCCTCCACTTTCTTGGATGTTTATTGGTATGGGCGTGTATTCTTTTATGCAGCATGTTATTGTAACTGGAGCAAAGAGTGTTTCTACACAATTTAAAACGACTGCTAAAATGAAGTTCCCTGTAAGTATTATGCCCACAGCATCAATGTTTGGCTTTTTAACAGAATTGTACATCATGGTAGGAATGGGCTTAATTATTGCAATGTTCTCTGGTTACTATCCATCAATGTATTGGTTGCAATTATTATACTACTTCCCTATGTTAATTATTTTTTCATTGGCAATGTCGCTCTTATGTTCTTCAATCGAAGTAGTATTTCCTGATTTCAAATTCTTTTTGAATTATATATTTAGGTTTTTAATGTATGGATCAGGTGTAATCTTTTCGTTGGATCATTTTAAAGTTATTCCTCAGTTTTTACTTCAATCGCAATTGATTAATCCTTTCTATTATCTTATTGAAGGGTTTAGAGACGTGGTATTTGGAAGAACATGGTTTTGGGAAAAAGGAATGTATAATGTGAGTTTTGTAGTTCTATTACTGGTTATTTTAATTATTGGGGCAAATGCTCATATGAGGATTAGAGATAGAATTTCAGATTATTTATAAATACAAAATAGAATAATTTAGAGGGAAATATGAAAATATCAATTATTGGTTTAAACATTTTTGGAATTGGCGGAACTTCAAGAAGTAATCTTAATACTATTTATGAGTTTTCCAAAGATAGCAATAATGAAATAACTTATTATAATTTTGCGGATTTTAGCAAAGTAGATGTTTTAGCACTTATGCAGCGAGAAGTATTTATGAGAGATATTAAATATCAACATTTAAATGATATTTTTAAAATCTCTTATGATGAATGTGATACAAGCTTATATATTATTACAAGAGAAAGCTTTTTTGCTTTAGGAAAATTTCTGAGAGCTAAAAGACCGAATGCAAAAATTCTTGGAGAAATTCATGCACCATTAGCGTATCTAGATGATGCTTTGGGAGATGATTTACCCTATTTTTCAGCTATAAGAGTTGCTACTGAGAGTATAAAACAAGGTTTTATTAAGCAATTTGGATATGATAACGTTTTTGTCCAAAGAGTAAGTCTCGCGCATATATCACGTATGAACAAGTTGGAAAATTCCTTAACGACTAACTTTGTAGTTTTTTCACGTTTTTTTGAAAAACAGAAAGATATTACTTATTCGTTAAAATTGATGGATTACTTAATTAATTATTTAGGGTGTAAGGAAATAAAATTTTACATAAAGGGGGATGGACCTGCCCAGCTACTATATGAAAATCTTATCCAATATTATAATTTAAAAGAGCATGTTTTTATTAATTATGTATTACCAGAGAATTATATTTATTTATCCACAGCAAGCCTAGAAACTCTGGGTTATTCAATAGTAGAGGCGATAAGTGAATCCAAACTGGCTTGTGTTTATGAAGGAGATGATAAAGTTAACTTGGAAAACTTCGAGAAAGTCAGCTCTATTTCATGGTTGAATAAAGACTTGAGTCATGATGCAAATGTTTTACTTAAAGTTATGCAAACGACTTTGACTAACGAAGAAATAAAAAGTGATGTTGAAACGATATTAAAACCATCGAAGGATTACTGCCAAAATATTTTGTATCAGGTTAGTAAGTTTTCAAAGAGGACCTCACAAGCAAGTAATGAAGTTAAGCTTTCAAATAAAGAAATCAGTGATATTATCAAGAAGCTTTCTACGAATACAATAGAAGCGGATGATATTTTATCAAATTTAAGGAGTTACTATTTAAAAATCAAACAATATCCTATTGTTGGTCCCATTTTAAAAAATAAAAATATCAGAAGACAGATAAAGAAGGCTATTTTAGCTGTAGGAAGCAGTACGCAGCCCAAATTGGAAGTTAAAGATGATTATTTTTTCATTGAGTCATTTCACGGTAAAAATTTTTCGGGAGATCCTAAGCACTTGGCTCTAGCAATTTCGGAAAAGTATCCAGAAGCTAAAATTTTTGTAAGCTCCACTAATCAACTTGTTGATATAGCAATCAGAAGCTATGGATTTGAAGCGGTACGACTTGGTACTAAGGCTTATCTCAAAGCTTTCACGCAGAGTAAATATGTTTTTCATAGTGCCAATACCTTAGATAAGGCTGGAAAAAACAAGGGACAAATCTTTATCCAAACTTGGCATGGTTTCCCAATTAAAAAAATGGTTTCCGACTTAGAAAACAAGGAACAGAGAGAACAAGAACTTAATGCTTTTATTCCGAGGATGAAAAAATGGGATTACCTCATAACATCGTCTGATTATCATACTCAACTCTTAAATTCAGCCTTTCTTCTTAATAAAAACTCAAAATTAAAGGTTTTATCATTGGGAGCACCGAAAAATGGGTATTTGATAAAAAATAAGGAGAACCAAAATGAGTTGAAAAAAGTGCACTTAAAATATTTTAATCGCCCCTTAATTGAAGGAAAAAAATATATTCTGTTTTGTCCGACATGGAGAAAGAATGAACGAAGTGAGGTAACTTCTATTGATTTAAAAGAAGTCATTAACCAACTCCCAGAAAACTACGAAATTATTGTTAAACTTCATCCACATGAAGCACAATTAAGGAGAGCATATTCAAATCTGGATGCACGTATCCACTGTTTCTATAATGAACTTGTTGACATTCAGGAATTATACTTACTAAGTGATATTTTAATATCAGATTACTCATCAGCGGTATTTGATTATGCCCATCTACAAAAGAAAATTATTCTTTTACAAGAAGATGTTGAAGAATATACACATCAGATAGGAATGTATTTTGATTCTGAGTCACTTCTGAAATTGAAGGGGAAGAATTATACAACTGAGGAACTTGTTGAAAATATTCTGTTATCTGGTGAAGAGGAAAAATATGAGTACAATTCGCTTATTGTTAAAGAGCTGTTGAATAAAGATAGTATGCACTCAGCCAATGATATTTTAAAAGAGATAGGACTATGATTAATGAAAAATGAAGAAAAAATTTTAAGAGTAACATATAAAAAGAAAATTCGAAATTATAACTACGAACGCATTATTGTTGATTTGAAAAATTCAAAAAATATTATTGCCTTGAGTAAAGAAAACGAGATTTTTTATAATCTCTACAAGGACTTGCTGGCCAATGATTTTATGTTTTATTTTCATCAAGGAACAAAATCTTATTTTATTAAGCGTAAGTTAATTGCGCAAATTTGGAAACGTAAAGATTTAATTTCATTTGGTGATTTGTTTTATACCGTTGAAGAACCGCATCAAAAAAGAAAAAATTTAGTGGCTCCTTTACGCTTAGTTGTTGTTTTTTCGGGAAATGATGTTAAAAATTATTATAATCCTAACATTGGAGTACGTTGCTTTACCAAAAATTATCCAACACTTCAAAATGTTGTTTTAAAAAACACGATAGTTATGAGAATCATGGATTTAAATCTTTCTCATGGTAGTCATTATATCAACACGGACAATTATCCTCATTTTGAAGATGATGTTCAAGGTGCCATCAGAGCTGTCATTGAACGCTATGATATCAATAAAGAAGATGTTGTCCTTTATGGTGCAAACAAAGGCGGGACAGGGGCGTTCTATCATTCGATGTTAGGTGATTATAAGTCTTTAAGTATCGAACCCATTATCTCTATATTAGATCGAAAAAGTTTATTACAAGATAATTATTTTTTAAAGGGATTAAGAAAAGACTCACTTCTGAGTGATTTACTTGAACTAGATAAACAAGAATTCCGATATAAAAAGATGGTGATTGGTAGCCCGGTTATTCCGTTTAATTACGATATGTATGGGCAGTTGGAAAATGAGAACATCAATATCATTGACGTGTTGGATAATGCAATAGATGAAGAAGGAGAGGTTTATCCTGAAACTATTGCGGAACAAACAACATTTATTAATAACTTATTGCTTGAAAGTAATAATTATAAAAATAAAATGGAGGTAATTAAAAATATTTATAAGGAGGCTGGGAATGTCTAACGTGAAAAAGATTTTAGTCGCAGGTACCTTCGACATTCTCCATGAAAGCCATGTAGATATGTTACGTAATGCCAAGAATCTTGGTGATAAGCTGATCGTTATGCTTTCGACAGATGAATTCAATGCCCAAAAAGGAAAAAAAGCTTATCAGGAATATGCGACGCGTAAGTATATATTGGAATCTATCCGCTATGTGGACCTTGTGGTACCTGAGCAGTCTTGGGAGGACAAAGCACTCTATATCGATATGTTTGAGGTGGATATTTTTGCCATGGGCGATGATTGGAAAGGGAAATTTGACTTCTTGAAAGAACAGTTTCCTGATCTGAAAATCATGTATTTCCCACGTGGTAAAACTTCATCTTCAAGTATCAAACAAGATTTAGGGAAGATGTATATTTCTAATATTAAAGAATAAATGAATGATATAAAAAAGATTCTTTCAAAGTTAGGCTTGGTTATTAATCCGCTTAAATTAATAAAACTATTGAAACAAGTTGATTATTTATTTAAGCATCGCCAAAATAATTACCCCAATGATCGAAAGTCAACCGACTTATATTTGAAAATTGATAGTAGTGTGTATATTTTTCAAGGTAAAAAATTTTCTAAAGTAGAAAATTTACCTGAGGTATGCAGTTTAATAACTTTAAGTGAAGAGTCTGTGACTAAAAGCTTAGCACTTTTAGGAAAAACTGAACAAACAGATATCAATTCTTTATTAAAAGCTTTAAGTAACGTAAAAAATGCAGATACTTTTCACAAAGTAATTGGTGAAATTTCAGAAGATTTTTCAACAAACTTATCAATGAGTCAGTTAGTTAAAACAGTAAGTAAAAAATTAATTTAGAATGTAAGGAAAGGGACAATATTGATTTTATTAGCGAGACTAAGACTAATTTTTATAAGAACAATAATGTACCCCTTTCTGTTTATCTTAGGTGTAGTTTTTAAGACAAATTCAAAGATTGTTTTGTTTACTTCTTTTAATGGTAAATCCTACTCGGATAATCCACGTTATTTGTTTGAATACATGAGAGATTCGGAAGAGTTTTCTGATTATCAATTCATCTGGGCTTTCAAAAAGAAGCAAGCAATAGCAGGAGCAAAAACGGTTAACTTTAACTCACTCCAATATTATTACTATCTTTCTAAAGCAAAATATTGGGTCTTTAATGCTAAAATGGCTCCTTATTATTATAAGAAGTCAGACCAAATCTACTTACAAACTTGGCATGGTGTCCCCCTGAAGCGGTTAGGTCACGATATTATTGATAATGGTTCAACTTACTATAGAAGTAAACAGAGTTACAAACAGATGGTGAGATCCTATGATAAGGACAGTAGACATTGGGATTACCTTGTCGCTTCTAGTCCTTTTTCCGCTCATGTATTTGAAACAGCATTTGCTTTTCCGCAGCAAAAAATGCTCAAGGTCGGCTATCCACGGGTTGATTGTTTGATACATCCAGATCCTGCTAGGGTTGAGGAATTAAAGAAGAAGTATCATTTGCCACTAAATAAAAAAATAATTCTTTATGCTCCAACATGGCGAGATAATTCTTATAGTAATACGGGCTATACTTTTGAATTAAAGGTCGATTTTTACAAGTGGAAAAGGGAACTTGGAGAAGACTATGTCGTTTTGTTCAAACCACATTACTTGATTTGTAGCACTTACCATATACCTCAGGATTTAAACAATTTTATCTTTTTCATGGATCCAAATCAGGATATTAATGATGCTTACTTAGCGAGCGATGCTCTGATTACTGACTATTCAAGTGTATTCTTTGATTATGCTCAACTGGGAAGACCTATTTATTTTTATATGTATGACCTTGCACATTATGCTGAAGAATTACGAGGTTTTTATCTCAAAGTGCCCGACGATTTACCTAATGATCCCGTAAAAACAGAAGAAGAACTCCTAAAAATGATTAAAGATGATTGTTTTGACTACCAAAGGCTGTATGCGTTTAACAAGAAGTTTAATCCGTGGAATGATGGCAGTGTTTGTGAAAAAATTATAAGCGAGGTTTGTAATGAAAATTAAATCCATTGTGTTAACCTTTATTTTAGCGCTTTTCTACCCGTTCACTTTTCTCTGTCGTGTGCATCAGAACCGGATTACTTTCATTTCGCTTGAGCATGAAAATCTGTCCAAGGATTTCAAAATTTTGCATGATGAATTGGTCGTAAATCAAGAGTACGAGATAAAAACCTTGCTCTTTAAATTTCAACCAACTTTCTGGGGCCAACTCCAATACGGATTAGCTTGCATTCAGCAACTTTTTGTCCTTCAAAGTTCTAAACTGGTGATTATTGATTATAACAACTTCGTCATTTCTAAATTTCCCCATCGTAAAGAGGTCAAAGTTCTTGAGATTTGGCACGCCACAGCAGCTCTAAAAAACTTTGGTAACTGTGTCCAACGAGATTACGAAATTAAAAACTATGATTATGCTATTGCTAACTCAGATTTTTATAAAAGAGTGTATGCACAAGCTTTTCAACTCCCAGAGTCTCACGTCATGGTTACAGGCATTCCTAATAATGATAAAATTTTCGATGAACATTTTGTCAAGGCAACTAAAGAGCAACTTCTTAGAAAGTACCCTGCTTTAGTAGGGAAAAAAGTCATCACTTATGCGCCAACATTTCGGGGACGGATTAGTACTTACTTTAAAGAGGTAAAACTTGATTTGGCACGTGTACATCAAGATTTAGGTGAAGATTACGTTATCATCTACAAAGCACACCCGCTGATTTCGGGTTCTGCTTATGAGAGCAATCCTCATGTGCTCTTTATTGAAGAAGAGCCCATCTCCTTAATTTTCTGTGTTACGGATGTACTGGTGACCGATTATTCGGCAATTGCGGTGGATTGGATGGTCTTTGACAAACCTATCGTTGCTTATGTTCCCGACTTTAAAAGTTATTCTAAAAAACCAGGCTTAACAATAGATTACCTACAAGAATTTCCTGGAGACGTTACTTTTAATGAAAATGAGCTCATTCAAGCACTCCAGACAACAGATAGAGCTTCCTACAAAAAAGAAAGAGCTATCTTTTTCCAGAAAACCTACAACTATCGAGATGGGAAGGCAACAGAACGTGTGCTTAGGTTGATTGAAGATCTTATGGCTGAAAAGGCAGTAGAGGAGGATATGGAGAGAGTTGAAATATGAAAATTAAGAAAAAACGAAATAAGTTAGGTTGGTTTATTACCTTTGTCCTTTTATTGATTGTAGGATGGGTTTCATTTATGTTTATTGGTCCTAAAAAGCAAGAAAATTTACATGATCAAGCTCAAAGTGTACAACGTACAGATCAAGAGGAAGGATACATTACATCTAATAGTTCGAAAGAAGCAGTTACGTCTTCTGAAAATATTGTCAAAGATACAGGGGAAGCTAGCACGATAAAACTAAACTCGAAAGAGGGAGGAGACAAGTTTACTGACCTTTCATCTGGTAGCTTTAAAATTTACAAAGCCAACAATGTTGAAGTATTAAAAACGGCAACTTCAATTGATGCTCCAGCTTTTACTTTGCAAGAAGTGATGCAAAAATATCCTGAGGCTTTAATCATGAATGCTTCTGGCTTTAATATGAGCACTATGCACATCACAGGGTTTCAGATGAACAATGGGAAACTTTTTAAGGATTGGGGTTCAGATAAGAGAGCTAACAACGCCTTTGTTATCAATAACGACGGCAGCAGTCAAATCTATGACTCTTCTGTCCCTGCCTCAACAATCATTGAAAATGGTGGGAAAATGAGTTTCAGTTTTGGCTCTGTATTAATTCGTGATGGTCAAATACAGAAAAATGATGGTTCAGTGAATTGGATGATTCACTCTTTCATAGCCAATGATGCACAAAATAATCTTTATCTTATTATCTCGGATACAAGTACAGGATACGATCAAATTATGGATAAGTTTAAAGAATTAGATTTAAAAAATGCAGTTGTTATGGATGGCGGCGGATCAAGTCAAATGGCCTTTAAAGGTGAAGTAGTATACCCGAGTCAGGATCAACGCTCAGTTAATGATTTTATCATTCTTAAATAAGGAGAGAGTTATGGAAAAAGAAACTTATAGACGGTCAGGTGGAAAGAAAGCTACTAAAAAAAAGAGTAAGTTTCCTAAAGTTATCGGCATTACTTTACTTGTCTTGATACTTGTTTTTACTGGCTTAGGAGTATTCTTCTATCAAAGTTCAAAAACAGCTATCAATAAGGCTAATACCTTGCATCTTGCAGAAGCGCGTCCTGTAAACTTAAAGAAAGGAGAAACATTTACGACTTTAATTCTTGGAACAGCTCGTGTAGATAATGAAAAAGTACTTATGACTTCCAGTCTTACTTCTACAAATGCGAAGCTCAAAAAGACAAGTCTTATCAATGTTCAACCTCTTTTAGTTTTTCCAGATCAAACAACGCTCTATCAAAGTTATACTCAGGGTGGAGCAGAAGCAGTAAGCAAGAAGTTTAATGAAACCTTTGATACAGAAACTAATAAAGTAGTGGAAATCAACTTTGATAACATGGGGAAACTGGTCGAGGCTAGCGGGGGAATCGTTGTGCAAAATACAAAAGCTTTTGTATCCAAAGGCTTCAAATTTGAGCAAGGGTCTGTAGAGTTAAAAAAAGCAGATGAAGTTTCTGCTTATCTCAGCTTGCTTAATTCTAATGATCAGAAAGGCTATACAGATAGACTACAAGATGTGGCTATTGCTACTTTTGAGAATTTGAAAAAGCCTTCTGTTCTTGCGCGACACTCTTTAGCGATTCTGAAAAGCTTCCCTGAGGTTGTCAATACTAACATCAGTTTTCCAGATTTTATGAATATGGTTAAACACTATAATAAGGCGCTTAAGGTAAGTAAAATAAACGTTCATGCGACTAAAATTCCAGGAAATAAGACCCAACTTGTTACTCAAGAAACGCTAGATAAGGTCAAGAATAAATTTGAAAATACTTTAAAATAAAAACGGCATCAAGTCGTTTTTATTTATACTTTCATAAATAAAAAAATTGGTAAAAATTGAACTTTCCTATTGACAAGGAAATAAATTAGAGTTATAATGTGTATATACCAATTTGAAAAAGGAGACTCTCTCATGAAAGTTATCACAGTAAAAAACCAACTTGAAGGCGCAAAAATCGGCTTTGACTTACTCAAAGAAGCAATGGATAATGGAGCAAAAACACTTGGACTTGCTACAGGTTCAACTCCAGTAGAATTCTATAACCAAATCGTTAAATCAGATCTTGATTTTTCAGATATGACTTCAGTAAACTTGGACGAGTATGTTGGACTTGATGGTTCAGATGAACAATCTTACCGTTACTTTATGAGCAAACACCTTTTCAATGAAAAACCGTTCAAAGAAAACTTCTTGCCAAATGGTAAAGCAGCAGATTTGGAAGCAGAAACAAAAGCTTACGACCAAATCATCGCTGAACACCCAATTGATTTCCAAATCCTTGGAATTGGTCAAAATGGACATATCGGTTTCAACGAACCTGGAACTTCATTTGAAGAAACAACACACGTTGTCGATCTCCAAGAAAGCACAATTAAAGCAAATGCACGTTTCTTCGAAAATGAAGAGGATGTACCACGCCAAGCGATCTCGATGGGTATCGCTTCAATCATGGCAGCTAAATCAATCGTATTGATGGCTTATGGCGAATCAAAAGCAGAAGCAATTAAAGGAATGGTTGAAGGTGAAATCACTGAAGATATGCCAGCATCTATCTTGCAAAAACATGCTGATGTTGTTGTTATCGCAGATGAAGCGGCAGCAGCCTTGTTGAGCAAATAACATAAATAAAAAAGGTCCAGAATGCTGGATCTTTTTTTTATTTAAAGACGCGTGTTGCCTCAACAGCTTTTTTCCAGCCTTCATGAAGTGTTTGGCGTCGTTTTTCATCCATGTGGGGTTGAAAACTTTGCCCTTCTGTATAAGAGCTTTTTATTTCCTCTATGTCTTTCCAAAAACCGATAGCTAGACCAGCCAAGAAAGCAGCACCAAGAGCTGTAGTTTCAAGATCCTTGGCTTTTTGAACGGGAATATTAAGGATATCCGCTTGGAACTGCATTAAATAGCTATTATTAGCTGCACCTCCGTCAACTTTCAATAATGGAATATCAATTCCGGAATCTTCTTGCATCGCATCAATAATATCCTTGACTTGATAAGCGATACCTTGCAAAGTAGCTTTGATAATATCGTTGTTACTGGTGCCTCGTGTAATACCAAAGATAGCCCCACGAGCATCCTGATCCCAGTACGGGGCGCCTAAACCAACAAAAGCAGGTACAACATAGATTTCGTCATTGTTGGTAGAGGCCAAAGCCGCTGCTTCAGATTCTTTACTGTTATCAATCATTTTTAAACTATCACGAAGCCATTGGACAGACGAGCCAGCAACAAATACAGAACCTTCAAGGGCATAGGTAACTTGACCATTGATACTATAACCAATAGTGGTTAGAAGATTATTAGACAGTTGCGCTTCTTGGCCTGTATTCATAACGATGAAAGCCCCAGTACCATAAGTGCTTTTAATCATTCCGGGTTCAAAAGCCAGTTGTCCAAATAAGGCAGCCTGCTGATCTCCAGCCATTCCTGCAATAGCTATTTCTGAGCCAAAGAAATGATAGGGTTTCGTCATGCCGTAACATTCAGAATTAGAGACGGGCTGGGGAAGCATTACTGATGGAATGTTCAAGAGGTCAAGGATATCTTGATCCCATTGAAGGTTATGTATGTTAAAAAGCATTGTCCTGCTTGCATTAGAATAGTCGGTTACATGTGCTTCACCATCGGTTAACTTCCAAACCAACCAACTATCAATAGTTCCAAAGAGCAGTTCACCACGTTCAGCACGTTCCTGTGCACCCTCGACTTTATCTAAAATCCAGCGTATTTTAGTGGCTGAAAAGTAAGAGTCGATGACAAGTCCAGTTTTTTGGTGGATAAGTTCAGAATGACCTTCTTTTTTCAAAGCATCGGCTATGGCTGCCGATTGTCTAGACTGCCAGACGATTGCATTATAAATAGGCATACCTGTTTTTTTATCCCATACAACAGTTGTTTCACGCTGATTGGTAATACCAATCGCCCCGACTTCTGCAGGTTTAATCCCTGATTGGATAAGGGCTTCGGAGACAACAGATTGGACGGAATTCCAAATTTCGTTAGCATCATGCTCCACCCAGCCGGCTTGAGGAAAGTGCTGTTGCAACTCTTTTTGTGAACTGCCGACATGTTGTCCTTGCTTGTTAAAGATAATCGCGCGTGAACTTGTTGTCCCTTGGTCAATTGACATAATGTATTTTGCTTGCATGTAGAGCTCCTTGTATACTTCTCATTATCTTAATTATATCAGAAGTAGGAGAAGGGAGAAAGCTATATCTGCACTATAAAGCGAAAGTACCTACAATCGAATATTATGATTTTATATTTACACCTAAAACTGTCAAGTGACCATTGGAAATTAATTTAACGATAAGATGCGCAAAATCATTTGCTTTCATAGTACTTGGTAAAGAAACCCACCATTTGAGTGTGCCTGCCAAGATAGAAGTAATATAACTGATGACAAAATCACTCGGGACCAACACATCGTGCTCACGAATTTCCAACTTAGCGAAAAGCTCCGTATAACGTTCGGTTAATATCTCGATAAAACGATTGATAATCGTTTGGTCCTGTGATTTATCTATCACAATCTGTGCTACTTCTGGATTTTGACGTACAAAGTCGTAGAAGCGGGCTAACATCTTTTCAATATCATTGACATAAACATCAGTGCCGTCCACAGGATTTTGCTCGTCTAA
This sequence comes from Lactococcus formosensis, assembly GCF_037892375.1. Classification (NCBI taxonomy): domain Bacteria; kingdom Bacillati; phylum Bacillota; class Bacilli; order Lactobacillales; family Streptococcaceae; genus Lactococcus; species Lactococcus formosensis. The sequence continues at coordinate 1,462,529 of NZ_CP141721.1, forward strand.
AATTTTGATGAAATCCATAATAAAAGTGTCAATCAAACTGTCATAGAGATCTTGCTTGTCGGCATAATGGGCATAAAAAGTTGCACGATTAATCATTGCAGTATCAGCAATTTCTTGAATTGAAATTTTTTCAAATTTTTTATTTCTTAATAAAGAAAAGAAGGCTTGCGTAATCATTTTTCGTGTCCTTAAGACACGTAAATCATTTATTTTTGCCATATTAATACATTTCTCCTTTACTTGTAGGTTAAACAACAAAATGGTAGTATCTGTTGTTTATTATAGTCTTTTATGATAAAATCTACCGATTTAAGCTGTGTAAAAGACTTTTGACATAAACGACACACAACTTCTAAATGTTGCTTAAATGACATTAACTTGTAACTTGACGGTTGAAAAATGAGGAATAAATGATAAAATAGACAATGAATAAGATAAGCAACAGCCTGTCAAATAGAGAAGGAAAAAATAATATGAAAAGTTATAAGGCTGGAATTGATGTCGGTTCTACAACAGTAAAACTCGTTGTTTTTGATGAGGAATATCAGCTCCTCTTTAGTCGGTATGAGCGGCATTTTTCAGATGTAAAAATGGCCACGATAAAAGTATTAAAAGAATTATTGGCAGAACAAGGTGAGTGCACACTTACTCTGGCTATAACGGGTTCAGGCGGGATGGGACTTGCAGATGTTATTGATGTTCCTTTTATACAAGAAGTGATCGCAAGTTCGATTACAATCGAGAAATTTATCCCTGAAACAGATGTTATGATTGAACTTGGTGGTGAAGACGCCAAGATGACCTTTTTTGATGCAGGGACTCAAGAACTTCGCATGAATGGCACTTGTGCTGGTGGAACAGGAGCTTTTATTGACCAGATGGCAGCTTTACTGAAAGTAGATGCTGCCGGAGTCAATACATTAGCTAAAGACTATGAAAAAATTTATCCTATCGCTAGCCGTTGTGGTGTTTTTGCCAAAACAGATGTTCAACCCCTTCTTAATGAAGGAGTCCGTAAAGAAGACATAGCCGCATCAATTTTTCAGGCCGTGGTGAATCAAACGATTGCTGGTTTGGCTTCGGGTCGTAAGATCACGGGGAAAATCGCTTTTCTCGGAGGGCCACTCTATTTCATGAGCGAATTGCGTAAGCGATTTATTGAAACATTGGACATATCAGAAGAGGATGTTATTTTTCCCGAAAATCCCCAACTTTTTGTGGCAATGGGTGCTGCTCTAGCTGAAGAAACCAGAACAAGTACGATTCGCACTTTAATAGACAACCTAGAAAATGATAACAGTGACAGCTTGATTCCGCAGGATACTTTAGATCGTCTTTTTGAAAATGAACAAGAATTAACAGATTTTCGGACACGTCATGCTAAGGCAAAAGCAAGCTATAAAAAGCTTTCTGAGCATCACGGCGCAGCCTTTTTAGGAATTGATGCAGGATCAACTACCACAAAAATTGTACTGATTGATGGTGAGGGGCATATTCTTTTTGACCACTATGGTTCAAATAATGGCGAACCTTTGGAGTCGGTCATTGCTGTCTTGAAAGAAGTCTATCGTTTACTGCCGGAAGATGTTTATATTGCTAAATCTACAGTGACAGGCTATGGTGAACACCTGATCAAAGCTGCACTCCGAGTTGATTACGGTGAAGTTGAGACGATGGCGCATTATAAGGCAGCGGATTATTTTAATCCTGGTGTCGACTTTATTTTAGATATTGGTGGCCAAGATATGAAAGCCATGCGGATCACTGACGGGGCTTTAAGCTCAATATCTTTAAACGAAGCGTGTTCTTCCGGATGTGGTTCTTTTATTGAGACCTTCGCTCATTCTTTGAAATATGATGTGCGTGATTTTGCCGAAATTGCTTTATTAGCAAAACACCCAGTAAATCTTGGTTCACGTTGTACAGTATTTATGAATTCAAAAGTGAAACAAGTGCAAAAAGAAGGGGCCACTGTAGGTGATATCTCTGCTGGTTTAAGTTATTCTGTAATCAAAAATGCTCTCTATAAAGTCATAAAAGTCAAACGTCCTGAAGAATTAGGAACAAAGATTGTTGTTCAAGGTGGGACTTTCTATAATGAAGCTGTACTTCGTGCTTTTGAAAAAATCTCCGAACGTGAAGTTGTTCGTCCTTCTATAGCAGGACTTATGGGCGCTTATGGCTGTGCTTTGATTTCTCTAGAACAGGAAGAGTTTGGGCAAAAATCAAGAATTCTGAACTTGCACGATTTGGAAGATTTCAGCACACAAAAAGAATTTATGGTTTGTGGCCTTTGCGAAAATCAGTGTAAAATGACGTTGACGGTCTTTAATGACGGCAGTAAGTTTGTTACAGGAAACCGCTGTGAGCGAGGCGCAGAAAAAGCAACACAAGTAAAAGTTGACAAACGTGATAAAAAGGTTAATCTTGTCGACTATAAATACAAGAAACTTTTCAAATACCGGAGCTTAACCAAGAAAAAACAGACCCGTGGAGAAATAGGGATTCCTCGTGTCCTAAATATGTATGAAAATTATCCGCTCTGGCATACCATGTTAACGGACTTAGGTTTCCGAGTAGTATTATCCCCTAAGTCTGATAAAGAACTTTTTGAGAAAGGAATTGAAACAATTCCTTCTGATACGGTTTGTTATCCTGCTAAACTCTCACATGGACACATTATGTCCTTGATTCAAAAGGATGTTCCAGCTATCTTTTATCCTTCTGTGCTTTATGAACAAAAAGAACAAGACCAAGCAGAAAATAATTATAACTGTCCGATTGTTCAGTCTTATCCCGAAGTGATTCGTAACAATATTGATGAAATTCGAGAAGGTAAAGTTAAATACCTTCATCCATTTATTAATCTAGCTAATCAGGAAGGTGTAGCTGTCAATGTCCATAAAGCTTTGCTTGGTCAGGGTTTCAAAGTGGATTTATCTGAAGTGAAAGCTGCGGTTTTCCACGGTTTTGAAGAGATGGAGAACTTCAAGCAAGATATTCGGGATAAGGCAGAAGAGTTGCTCATGCAGATTAATCTGAACAAGGAAAAAGCTATCGTTCTCTCAGGTCGTCCTTATCATTTAGATCCAGAGATTAATCATGGTATTGCTGACATTATTACGCAAGAAGGCTTTCATGTTTTAACAGAGGACAGTGTGGCGCATCTCGAAGAAGTTGCAGGGCTCCGTGTCGTCAATCAATGGGTTTACCACTCACGCCTATATGCCGCAGCGCAAGTAGTGTGTAAAAATAAAAATTTAGAATTAGTACAATTGAATTCATTTGGGTGTGGTTTGGATGCAGTGACAACGGACCAAGTGGAAGAGATTATGCGTAACCATAATAAACTCTATACAGTCCTTAAGATTGATGAAGGATCAAATATGGGAGCAGTGCGTATTCGTTTACGTTCTCTCAAGGCAGCGGTTGCAGAACGTAGTCGACATAACGTTGAAAAACATACCCCAATTAAAGAAATTGTCGAAACACATCCTGTATTTACAAAAGAGATGGCCAAAAAACATACATTGCTCATGCCAATGTTGTCGCCGATTCATCAAGAAGGATTACTTGAGAATGCTTTTGAAGCTTCAGGTTACAATGTGGTTGTGTTGCCAGAAACCCAAAGCTCAGTGAACAACGGGCTAAAATTTGTGAATAATGATTCTTGCTACCCTGCAATTATAACGATTGGTCAACTTATCGAAGCTCTCCAATCTGGAGAATATGATGTGGACAATACATCTGTTATGATGACACAAACAGGTGGAGGCTGTCGTGCAACCAACTATATTCCTTTACTCCGTAAGGCGCTTATCGATGCAGGTTTCCCACAAGTCCCAGTGGTGAGTTTATCTATGGGCAATCAAGGGACAGAAAAAGGCTTCAAGTTTACTGTGCCACTTTTGACTCGATTCATGATTGCTGTGCTTTATGGTGACTTATTTGAGCGCGTAGTTTATCGAACACGTCCTTACGAAGCTGAAAAAGGTTCAGTCAATGCACTTCATGCTAAATGGTTAGAAAAAGCACAACATAATGTCAAATCTGCTTCGATTTTTGAATTCAACAAGAACATGAAACAGATAATCAAGGACTTTGATAATATTGAACTCCTTGATATTCAAAAACCTCGTGTGGGCGTTGTCGGTGAAATTCTGGTTAAATACAGCAAAACTGCTAATAATGATATTGTAAGCATTATTGAAGAAGAAGGTGCTGAAGCAGTAGTTCTCGATTTGATTGGCTTTATGAACTATTCTTTATACAACCAAATTTGGAAAACAGATGAGATTGGTTTTGCTAAGAAAAATAAATTGATGGCAAAAACGCTACTTTCTATTATTAATATGTTGGAAAAACCGATGGATAAAGCTTTACGTGCTTCTGACCGATTTGACGGTATTGAGTCCATTTATGAAATTGCGGCCAATACTGAAGGCATCGTTTCAGTGGGTAATCATACAGGTGAAGGGTGGTTCTTGACAGGGGAAATGATTGAGCTCTTGCAAAACGGGGTTCAAAATATCGTCTGCCTCCAACCTTTTGGTTGTCTTCCCAACCATATCGTGGGTAAGGGTATGTTGAAAGAGTTACGTCGCCAATACCCAGGAGCAAATATTAGCCCGATTGATTATGATCCAGGAGTTTCCGCGGTCAACCAGCTTAATCGTATTCGTTTGATGATGGCAACAGCTAAAAAAGCAATGAAAGAAAAAGTATCAGTTTAAAATAAATCTAAAAAAGAGCATCTTTACAAATGCTTTTTTTTGTACTTGATTTTAGTTGGAAATTTATATTCTTGACAATCCTATTTTAAAAAAGTATAATTCAATTTATATAAAAGTATAGTCTTTTATAATACAACATATATAATTAAGGGGAATCTTATGCTTACAATGGGATTTATCGGATTTGGAAAATCAGCTAATCGTTACCACCTTCCTTATGTTATTCTGCGTGAAAACATCAAGGTTAAAACAATTTTTGATTTACACATTAATGAGGAACTAGCAGCACCATATATGGAAAAGGGTGTGCATTTCACAACAGATTTAGAAGAAATGCTGAAGGATGACGACATACAGCTTATTACAATTTGTACACCAGCTCACACACATTATGAGCTTGCTAAAAAAGTAATTGAAGCTGGAAAATCAGTAATCGTAGAAAAACCTTTTGTCGATACATTAGAACACGCCAAAGAATTACTCGCGCTAGGTAAAGAAAAAGGCGTTATGGTGGCGCCTTATCAAAATAGACGTTTTGATGGGGACTATTTGGCAGTCAAACAAGTTATTGAGTATGGCTTGCTTGGAGACATTCTTGAAGTGGAGGCTCATATTGATTACTACCGTCCAGGATCAATGACAGAGGTGGGACCAAAAGAAGCAGGTGCGTTTTATGGCTTAGGTATTCACTCTATTGATAGACTCGTGGCACTTTTTGGGCGTCCTGAAGCAGTAACTTATGATATTAGAAACAATGAAGTTGCAGAAGCAGTAGATAATTATTTTGATGTTGATTTGCACTATGGAAACCAATTAAAAGTTAAAGTAAAAACAAATCATCTGGTGGCACAAGATTATCCAAGATTTATCGTTCATGGAACAAAAGGTTCATTTATTAAATACGGGGAAGACCAGCAGGAAAATGATTTGAAAGCTGGAATTATGCCAGAAGTTCAAGATTTTGGGGAAGATAGTCCTATGAATTATGGTCTCGTTAAATACCAAAATGCAAATGGCGATTGGATTGAAAAACAAATAAAAACTCCTGTTGGCGATTATGGTCGTTATTATGATGCTGCCTATGAAACCATTATTAATGGTGCTGAAAAACTAGTAAAAGATGAAGAAGTTATCACCAATATCGAAATTTTGGAAAACGGTTTTAGTCAATCTTCTCCTTCAGTTTATCGTTTAAACATGTTGAATTAGGAGATAAATATTATGAAGAGAATTTTAGGATATGAAGCTTCTGATTTTACACGAGAGAGTACATCAAAAGAACTTAAAGAAGCTATTTTAAAAGCAGAAGGACGCACAATACTCGTGGATCTAGCTGCAGAAAATGTACCACTCTATCCAGAGGTTACAAATGGTGAAATGGCGGCAGCTTTCGGTGCAGATTTATTACTTTTGAAAGATATTGATGTGCAAAAGATGGATATTCCTGGTTTAGGAGAAATTAAGAATGTTTCAGAGTTACGGAAGTTAACAGGAACAGCTGTTGGTGTTAATTTAATTATCAAAGATACCGGACCTGAATATAAGAGAGTGACAGAAACATCGATAAAGGAAGTTCTTCGCAAAGGAATAAATTTCTTATCGTTAACAGCATATGTTACGCCTGAAGCAAGCCCAGAGCGTATCGTAGCGGATATTAAGCTGGTACGTCGTTTCTATAATGGTTTCTTAATGCTGAATCCCGTTGTCTCACATGGCTCAGATTTGGTTTGGGAAAACTTAAAAGCCTATATTGATGCTGGAATTGATATGATTGATTTACCTGCTCCTGGGGCTGTACCAGGTACCACAGAAGAACAGATCGCACGATTAGCCTTTGCGATTAGAAAAACAGGAACTTTGGTGGACTGTGTGGTTGGAACTTCACAAGAAGGTGCGGATAAAAATACGATTCAAAGTTTAGCTTTGGCGGCTAAACGTGTGGGTGCAGATGTCTTTGAACTGGGAGATGCTGGTGTAGCTGGGATACCTGCTCCCGAAAACATTTTTCACGCTTCTATGAGTATTCGAGGAAAACGTCACACTTATGTGAGGATGGCGCGCTCAGCCAATCGCTGATAAAGTAAAAATCATAAGTGACTGTCACTTATGATTTTTACTTTATTTTCCTAAGATATTGTGTAATAATAATGAGAATGTCAGTTTATGAGGTCGGTATATGAAAAAGAAACAGCCAAAATATTTAGTAATTTATGAAGACGTTAAGGAAAAGATTTTGTCTGGTCACTATCCTATCAATTCTAGGATTGCGGATGGTAATACCTTAGTGCAAGAATATGATGCAAGTTTAATGACCGTGAAAAAGGCACTCGATATCCTTGTGTCGGAGGGCTTTTTGATTCGTCGTCGAGGTTATGGCACGATCGTCAAAGATTGGACCAAGGGCAAAAAAGCACACCTCTATGCAGTTGAAGGCTCTTCTAAACGTCATTCGGGTCAGATGGAATCAAAAGTTTTAACTTTTGAAGTCGAGCATCCAGATGTAGATATCGCTAATAAATTATCCATAGATGTGGACGATTTCATATATCGTATCGAGCGGGTAAGGTATATCAAAAAGGTACCAACGATTATTGAATACACTTATATGCCAATTTCTATTATTCCGCAATTAAAATATTCCCATCTTACGGGTTCCATTTATAAATATATTTTGGAAGAACTTGGTCTTGTTATACAGAGTTCCTTTCTTAATGTTAAAGGTGTACGTCCTAATGCTTTAGAAAAACAGACTATGCATCTTACTGATACAGATTTCTTGATGCAAGTCGAGCAAGTGGCTAATCTCGAGGATGGGCGTATTTTTGAATATTCGATTGCTCGTCATTTGCCTGAGTCATTTAACTTTGAGACAGTGATTTTTAACAACTAAATACAGGACAAAACTTACTTTTAGGTTCCTATATTACTCAAAAGTAGGTACTATACAAATAGGAAAATCTCCTATATAATGAAGGTAGTACAGAAGTGAAGCTAATGAAGGAGAGATTAATCAGATGGATTTAAAATTAACAAATAAACTCGCTTTAGTAACTGGCTCGACCAAAGGCATTGGACGAGCGATTGCTGAAAGTCTTGCGGCAGAAGGTACGGATGTTATTATTAATGGTAGATCTTTAGACGTTGTAGAAAAAGTAATTGAAGAACTTGGCCAAAAATACCCGAATAGAAGGTTTTATCCAGCAGCTCATGATTTATCAATGGAAAATGAACGCCAAGCTCTTTTTCAAGCTTTTCCAGAAGTTGATATTTTAGTCAATAATATGGCGATATTTAATGATGCGAAATTTGAAGATATCGAATTAGACGAATGGCGTCGTTACTTTGAGGTTAATTCAATCTCAGGGATTGCTTTAGCTCAATTTTACCTTCCTCAAATGAAGACAAAAAATGCTAATGGGCGTGTCATTTTTATCGCATCAGAAGCAGCAATTATGCCAAGTCCAGAAATGCCACATTATTCTATGACCAAAACGATGAATCTGTCTTTGGCGAAATCATTAAGTCGCGAAACAGCAGGTACTACAGTAACGATAAATACAGTAATGCCAGGATCAACATTAACTGAAGGTGTTGAGAGTTTATTGGCTTCACTTTACCCAGAGATAGAGTCTGTTGAAGAGAGAAGTCGCGCCTTTATGTTGAACAATCGTCCAACATCAACGATTCAACGTTTGATTCATCCTGAAGAAATTGGTAATTTTGTCGCTTATGTGGCAAGTCCTCTTGCAGGCGCTTTTTCTGGTGAAGCCCTTCGAATGGACGGTGGACTTGTTCCGACGATTTTTTAAACAAAGAAAAAACATTGGCCTTGACCAATGTTTTTTTATTTACGATAAAGTCGTGTTGAATTTTTTAATTCTGCAAGACTATAACGCATAGGGTCAGAGAAAGTTTGATCAATATGTGCGTCAAGACTTTTTGAGAACATTTCTTCATATTCTGGAATAGTGAGTTTTTTGCGCTTATCTAAAAGGGCTTGATGCTCTGACTTGCGGAGATGTTGCTCAAAGCCTTCAACCAACTGGCCAGAGAAAAATTCGGCAACCGTTCCAGAGCCATAGCTGAAGAGCCCAATCTTATCATCTGCTTTTAAATTTTCAGCATTTTCTAGTAAGGAAATTAAACTGAGATAAAGCGAACCTGTATAAAGATTTCCTACACGACGATTATATGTGATTCCTTTCTCATATTGCGCGAGAAGATGTTCCTGAACTTCAGAACTTTCACCTTCAAGTTGAGGAAGAAGTGCTTTTTTCCCCATCTTGGTATAAGGGGTATGGAAAGCCAGGGCAGAAAAATCAGAGAAACCTAGTCCAGTACGACGTGCATACTCTTGCCAAACTTTAGAAAAGGCCTCAATATAAGTGGCATTTGAAAACTGTCCATCAACAGTTGGATAAATATCACCAAAAGGACGCCAGAAGTCATAAATATCTTGCGTCAAGCTGACAGAGTCATCATTGAGTGCTAAAATCTTAGGGTCAGCTGTGATTAACATGGCTACGGCACCAGCACCTTGTGTGGGTTTACCACCTGTATTCAAGCCATATTTAGCTATATCAGTCGCAATAACGAGAACTTTACGGTCTGGATGACGATAAACATGGTCTTTTGCCATTTGCAAGCCAGCAGTTGTCGCATAGCAGGCTTCTTTAAGTTCGATAGAACGCGCAAAAGGCTGAATATCAAGTAAACCGTGAACAACAACAGCAGAGGCTTTTGACTCATCAACGGAAGACTCTGTTCCCACAATGACCATATCAATTGCTTGCTTGTCTTCTTCAGTCAGAATTTCAGCAGCTGCATTGGTCGCAAAGGTGATGAGATCTTGGCTGATCGGATTGACGGCCATTTGGTCTTGTCCAATACCGATATGAAATTTAGCAGGATCGATATCACGCGCAAGCGCTAAATCAGTCATATCTACATAAGTTTCAGGAACAAAAAAGGCAAGTTTGTCAATACCAATATTCATATATATCCTCCAGTTTATATGCTTTATAAATTTGTATGTTTAAGCTCCAATTTTAACATAAAAGATTAAAAATTGGAAAAAACTTTTGACTATTTGGACGAGAAATGTGCTATACTTGGCTTATGAAAGAAATAGTAATTATCGATGCGCTTCGTACGCCTGTCGGAAAATATGATGGTGCTCTGTCAGATAAGACAGCTGCAGAACTGGGTGTTCATGTAGTTAAAAATCTACTTGAACGTCACGAAGATATTAAAGATGACGTTAAACAAGTGATTTTTGGCAATGTACTTCAGGCTGGTACAGGGCAAAATATTGCACGTCAAATCTCAATCAATAGTGGCCTATCTCACCATGTCCCAGCTTCAACTGTGAATGAAGTCTGTGGTTCTGGTATGAAGGCAGTGATTCTCGCTAAACAACTTTTACAACTTGAGGAAGCAGATGTCGTGATCGCTGGGGGAACAGAATCAATGTCTCAATCTCCAATCATCCGCCACCGTAAATCTGGTGAAGAAATTCTTACGATGATGTCTGAAGGTTTGACAGATGCCTTTAACGGTGAATCTATGGGCTTGATTGGTGAAACAATCGCCGAGCAATTTGAAGTTAGTCGTGAAGAACAAGATCGTTTTGCTCAACGTTCACAAGAAAAAGCCTTAGCTGCACGTACAGCAGGCGCATTTGAAAAAGAAATAGTGCCGTTTTCAGACTTAGCAGAAGATGAGACGATTCGTGCGAACTCATCACTAGAAAAACTATCTTCTCTTCGTACTGCCTTCAGCGAGAATGGTAGTGTAACTGCAGGTAATTCATCACCAGTAAATGATGGTGCGTCCGCTTTAATTTTAGCAAGCAATGATTATGCTGAAGATAAAGAGCTTCCAGTTTTGGCAAAATTATTGGCCAGTGAAGAAGTGGGAATTGATCCTGAAATTATGGGAGTTTCACCGATTAAAGCTATTCGTCAGTTGCTTGAACGTACAAAGTTGGATATTGAGGATATTGATGTATTTGAAATCAATGAAGCCTTTGCCGCTTCTAGTGTAGCTGTAAATCAAGAGCTTAATATTCCAGAAGAAAAAGTGAATATTTACGGGGGCGCTATTGCTCTAGGACATGCTATTGGTTCATCAGGAGCCCGTATTTTGACAACTTTAGCTTATGCGCTTCAACGTGAAAATAAGCGTTATGGTATTGCTAGCCTTTGTATCGGTGGTGGCCTTGGTTTAGCTGTCCTCTTGGAAAACCCTAATTTAGTTTAATCAATGAATATGAAGAAAAAATTTTACCAAATGAGTCCAGCAGAGCGTCTGGATTTTCTTGACTTAAAATCAGAAACACAACAAATTTTAGAAGAAACAGTGCTTGATGCGAATTTAGCAGACAACCTTATTGAAAACCAAATCAGTGAATTTGAGTTACCAATGGGTTTAGCACAAAATTTTGTCATTAATGGCAAAAGGTATCTTGTCCCAATGGTTACCGAAGAACCTTCTGTGATTGCAGCTGCAAGTAATGGTGCAAAGATAGCTGGAGAATTTCAAACAGTACTTGCAGAGCGGTTAATGCGGGGGCAGATTGTTTTTTATGATGTTGAGCAGGCAGACCAATTAATGCAGACTATTGAAGAAAATCAAGCGGAGATTTTTCATGCTGCAAAAGAAGCTTATCCCTCCATTGTTAAACGGGGCGGTGGTTTACGACACGTGAGCAGCAGGGCTTTCGAAGCAGAAGGTTTTGTATCCGTTGATTTTAAAGTGGATGTGAAAGATGCAATGGGAGCAAACATTGTTAATGCTATTTTGGAAGGTGTTGCTAACCTTTTTCGCACATGGTTTCCAGAGCAAAAAATCTTGTTCAGTATCTTGAGCAATTATGCTACAGAGTCCTTGGTTAAAGTCAGTTGTGAAATTCCTGTTGAGCGGCTGAGTAAGGGAGATAATGGGCAAGAAGTTGCTGAAAAAATTCAGGCAGCTTCACGTTTTTCTAAAATAGACCCTTATCGTGCAGCCACACATAATAAAGGAATTATGAATGGAATCAATGCAGTTGTTCTCGCCACAGGAAATGACACACGCGCCGTAGCCTCAGGAATTCACGCTTATGCAAGTAAGGAGGGGAGCTACCAAGGTCTGGCGGAGTGGTATGCAAAAGATGGGATACTATTTGGAAGTCTTGAGCTACCATTGCCAGTGGCCACAGTTGGTGGCGCAGTAAAAGTTTTACCCAAGGCTCAAGCAGCTTTAGAACTCTTAGAAATTACAGAGGCAAAAGACTTAGCACAGGTCATTGCTGCAGTGGGCTTATCGCAAAACTTGGCGGCCTTACGTGCCTTAGTTTCTGAAGGGATACAGCAAGGACATATGAGTTTACAAGTCCGTGCTTTAGCAATGACAGTGGGTGCTAAAGACGAAGAAATCACTATTTTAAGTGAAAAACTCCGCGAAGAAAAGGTAATGAATCAAGCGATAGCCGAAAAACTTTTGCTGAAAATCCGTCAAAATAATAAATAACAGTGCTGTCAAGTTTTTTTCTTGACAGGATGGAATTTTATGCTATAATAGTGAAGTAATAAAAAATAGAAATAGGAAATATAACATGTCTGTAAAAATTCGTTTAACTCGTATGGGTTCAAAGAAAAAACCTTACTACCGTATCAACGTTGCTGATTCACGTTTACCACGTGATGGTCGTTTCATCGAAACAGTTGGAACTTACAACCCACTTGTAGCTGAAAACCAAGTAACTTTGAAAGAAGAACGCGTTATGGAATGGCTTAACAATGGTGCACAACCATCTGATACAGTTCGTAACATCCTTTCAAAAGCTGGCGTTATGAAAAAATTCCACGAACAAAAATTCAGCAAATAATATTAAAAGCGGCTTAAGCCGCTTTTTGTCAATTTCACAATAATTTGGACGATTTTAGTCAGAGTAGAGGTGAGAAATGCAAAAAGATGTGAAAGAACTTGTAATGACAATTGTAAAACCTTTGGTCACAGAACCCGATGCTGTTTCATTGGAAATTATCGAAGGTGAAGAATTTATGGAGTACCATTTGGAAGTAGCGGAAGCTGATATTGGTCGTATCATTGGCCGTCAAGGACGTATCATTCAAGCAATTCGCACAGTCGTTTACTTTGTACCCGTTGAGGGTAAAAAAGTTCGCCTTTTGGTGGATCAATAAGATATTAAATAAAAGAGCGCAGGTCATAAATCTGTGCTTTTTTATTTAATATCTTGGATTTGTGGAAAAAAACTAGACAATTTTAAATTTGGTTTAAGGAACAGTTAACTCACAAATAAGAAAAGAATAGTATATTAAAGATACGACTTTGAAAAATTGCTAAAAGGTTGTGAAAATGGGAATAAGAGGGATAACACTATGATTAAGCTATATACCGCGGCGGCCAACTCATCATCACAAAAGGTAAGAAAATGGCTTATGGATCATCACCTAGAGTTCCAAGAAATCAATCTCACTAAAGATACACTTACAAAAGAAGAAGTTCTTGCAATCTTTTCTTTAACGGAAGAAGGGTCAGATGATATTATTACACGTAGAGGAAAAGCCATCCAAAATTTAAAAGATGATTTTTATTCTTTAACGATTCAAGAACTGATTCAAGCAATCGTTGATAATCCCCTTCTACTTCGTCAGCCATTAATCATAGACAATAGCCATTTGCAAGTCGGCTACCACGAAGAAGATATCCGCAAATTTTTGCCTCGAGAAGTACGGAAAGTTATGATTGAAGACTTTGCTAAAAAAAGAAAATTATAAATAAATTAGTTATATTCTTCTGATTTTTTTGAGACGTTCCCTTTCACAGGAGTGGCTTAACGAAGAATTTTGAAATCAAAGCGGATGAAGAGTATAAGCAAATATAGACAGCAAGTTTGCCCCCTCTTAAGGAAAATTCTTAGGTGTTAAATAGGAAATAGGAATATGTAAGATAAAATTTACAGCTTACTTGGCTCTAAAAAATTAAAAGAAGTTAAAATAAGTGAGAGTGTCCAAGGAAAGTGTTGTGTGAGTTGCAAAGTATAGTAAATAAAAGCATCTAGATTTCTAGTGCTTTTTTCGTTAAAAATAAGTGCTAAAGCTTGTTAGCTTAAAGAAGAAGTGGAGTAGGTAGGACCAGTAAATTTTTTGCTATAATAGACAATAGAGAATTTTTAAGAAAGATTAAAATATAAAGGGGACAATCTATTGACGGTAAATCTTATAATAATAGTATTAATGATTGCTTTTACAGCTTTCTTTGTTGCATCTGAATTTTCTTTAGTCAAAATACGTAAAAGTCGTTTAGAAACATTGGCAGCTGAAGGAAACAAACAAGCAAAACTAGCTATTGTTGTTGTAGAGCATTTGGACTCTTACCTGAGTGCCTGTCAGCTTGGGATTACACTGACTTCTTTGGCTATTGGTTGGGTTGGTGAAAGCACGATTCATGCCTTGCTTGCGCCTGTGATTCACTATCTACCACTGCCTAATACGATTGCAGAAAGCTTTTCAATTGTTCTAGCTTTCTTACTGATTACTTTTGTTCACGTCGTAATTGGTGAATTGATTCCGAAATCACTTAGTATTTCTAAGACAGAATCTGTCGTTTTAGCAGTTGTAAGACCTTTGCACTATTTCTACAAGGTGACATATCCTTTTGTTTGGCTGTTGAATGTTTCCGCAAGTTCTATTGGGAAACTTTTTAATCTTAGCCTAGCTTCAGAAGGAGAAGAAACACATTCGGAAGAAGAACTTCTTTTGATAGCTAACCAGAGTTTTGCTAAAGGTGAAATTAACGAAAAAGAATATGAGTATCTCAATAAAGTTTTTGAATTTGATGATTTATTAGCCAAAGAGATCATGGTCCCTCGTCTCGACATGGAAACAATTGCTTCTAGCACAACGATTAAAGAAGCACTTGAGTTTGCTATCGAAAAGGGACATACGCGTTTCCCAGTAATTGGAAAATCTAAGGACAATATCTTAGGTTATGTGACTCTTCAAGCTCTTATTAAAGAGTATCTTGTGTTACCAATGCAGAAAGTGCATATGATAGCTCAAGAACCGATTGTCTTTATTGATACTATTCCAGTAAAAGTTTTACTCTCACAAATGCAAAGTGAACATAAACATTTTGCAATTTTGTCTGATGAATATGGTGGAACCAGCGGTTTAGTAACGATTGAAGATATTCTGGAAGAACTCGTCGGTGATATTCAAGACGAGCAGGACCATGAAGAAGAAAATATTGTCGAAGTTGAACCCGGAATTTATCATGTCAAAGGCAAGACACCTTTATCTGAAATTGAAGATAAGTTTGATATAGATTTTGATAATCCTTCGTCAAGCAATACTATCAGTGGTTATATCATTAATGCTTATCTGGAAAATAGAGAGGAGCTTAACGTGGGGAGTATTAAAGTTTTGAATGCTCTTCAAATAAAGATTCTTGAAATGGATAGAGTGACTCCAAGTGAGTTAGAAATAACTAAAGTAGACAAACTCACCTAGATTTTGATGAATTGAAAGATAATAAAGAGCTCGCATCAAAAATGTGAGTTTTTTTGATAAAAACTTAAAAAAGGGTGTTTATTATATTTTGTGTACTTTTTAATATTTTCTTGACAAAATATATGAGACGTGATAGAATTTTATTGTTCATGTGAAAACAAACACAAGGAGAGATTATGAAAATTTGGACAAAATTAGGATTGTTAGCCATTCTTGGCCTTTCATTGACGGCATGTGGGGGAAATGCTCAAAATAAAAGTACGTCTTCTAGTTCATCAGAAAAGACTGATGCTAAAACAGGCGCCAGCAAAACTATGACTTATGCAGAGCCATCCAGCTTGAAAAAAAGCTATGATGTCATCATCGTTGGTTCTGGTGGTGCAGGGATGACCGCAGCTATCGAGGCGAAGGATGCAGGGATGAATCCTGTCATTCTTGAGAAAATGCCCATAGCTGGAGGGAATACTTCTAAAGCCTCTGCTGGATTGAACGCTTCGGAAACATCTGTTGAAAAAGCACAAGGTGTTACAGACTCAAATGATAAATTTTATGAAGAAACGCTTAAAGGTGGTGGAGGAACAAATGATAAAGAACTCCTTCGTTACTTTGTCGATCATTCTGCAGCAGCAGTAGATTGGTTAGCACAGAATGATATAGTCCTTGATAATTTAACGACTACCGGTGGGATGAGTGTTTCTAGAACGCACCGTCCACATGATGGTTCAGCTGTCGGAGCTTATCTTGTTAAAGGATTAGAAGAAAATATATCTAAACGTGATATTCCAGTTTTTGTTAATAGTGATGTGACAAAAATAAATGAAAAAGACGGAAAAGTCTCAGGTGTCGAAGTTAAAATCGAAGGTGAAACAAAACAAGTTGACTCAAAAGCTGTCGTTGTAACAACAGGTGGATTTGGTGCCAATCAGAAAATGATTGCTAAATACCGTCCTGACTTGAAAGATTATGTCACAACTAATGCCGCTGGCTCTACTGGAGATGGGATTGAGATGATTTCCGCTCTTGGAGGTGCTTTGGTTGATATGGATAAAATTCAGATTCACCCTACTGTTTTCCAAAAAACAGGATATCTTGTATCTGAATCAATTCGTGGTGAGGGAGCGATTCTTGTAAACAAAGAAGGTAAACGTTTCTACAATGAAATGGATACACGTGATAAAGTTTCAGCAGCTGAACTTAAACAAGATGGCAAGTATGCTTATGCTGTTTTTGGCGAAGGAACCAAGGATAAAGTTAAGGCGGTAGATCAATATATCTCTAAAGATATGGTTGTTGAGGCAGATAATGTTGAGGAACTTGCGAAAAAACTTGAGATAAAACCAGAAGAGCTCAATGCAACAGTGACCAAATGGAACAAAGCAGTGGCCGATAAACAGGA
Organism: Lactococcus formosensis; assembly: GCF_037892375.1. Lineage (NCBI taxonomy): Bacteria > Bacillati > Bacillota > Bacilli > Lactobacillales > Streptococcaceae > Lactococcus > Lactococcus formosensis. The sequence continues at coordinate 1,479,175 of NZ_CP141721.1, forward strand.
TTCAGAATTTGGGCGTACAACAGGGATGACTAATGATATTTCTGGCAAAGTTTATGCGATTAAAGTTGCACCAGGAATTCATCACACTATGGCTGGCGTAAAAATTAATACACAAACACAAGTTCTAAAAGAAGATGGTCAACCAATAAAAGGTTTATATGCCGCTGGAGAAGTTACAGGTGGCTTGCACGGAGGTAATCGTATCGGAGGAAATGCAGTAGCCGATATCATTATCTTTGGACGTCAAGCTGGCCAAGAATCTGCAAAATATGCAAAAGCTTAACATATATTTTCACTTGAAATAAAAAACATCCTAAAGTTGGATGTTTTTTTTATAAAAGCTTTATTTTTCTCAACCAATACCAGACACCACCACTAAGGGCGAGCGAAATCGCCAAAACTAATAGGAAACCAAAGGAAAATTCTTCAAAGGGAAGTTTAAGATTTATACCCCAAAAGCCATAAATCATGGTTGGTATAGTCAAAACGATAGAAATTTCGGTGAGAGTTTTCATTATGGTATTGAGACGGAAGGAACTTAGATTGTTGACCATTGTATCTAAGCTAGCAAGATATTTATTATAGGCTTGAGTAAGCTTTTTTAAACTGTCTAAATTTTCCTCAAGTTTTATAATGCCGCTATGTCCATTTTCGTCTAAATTCAAAGTATTTTTTTCACGCTTAAAAAATTCTATTATTTTGTCATCACTATCATAGGTTAGAGATAAACTGATTAAATATTTTTTGAGTTGAAGTAATTGACTGAAGAGTGAGCGTGTAGGACCATTATCATTAATCGAGGTTTCTAGTTTTACAATTTTATCCCTAATTTTTTGCGCATCTTCTGTCATTTTAGCAAGAGCTGCGTTAATCAAGCTAATCAAAATTTCTTCGGTTTTTAATTCCTTCTGGCAGTCTTTAAGGAATTCTAAGACGAAGTCTTCTTTATCTTCAGTAATGATTATTACTGAATGTTCACGCTTTAAAATAAGTAGAGAGTCAAGCATATGCTCAAATTCAGCTTCCTTCCTCTCTCTTGGATAGAGAAGAAGTAAAGTGATGTATCCATTTCCATTTTCTCCCTTATTAAAGAAATAGTTAGCCTCCTTTTTATCATAAAACAAAGAAGAGAGATCCTGCTGATATTGATTATTTAGATGTTTGAAAAATTGACGGTCAGGTTGATAAAAGTAAAATAAGGTATTATCCTCTTCACTTTCAAGGGGAGCTATTTTAGAAGCAGCAACTTCTAAAGCTTTAAGGATTTTATATTTAAACATTGACTTTCCTCCAAAAAGGGTCACTTCCAAAAGTAAAACAAGATATGATAGCCAAAAGGCCCCTATCATAGAGGCCAACTTAGAAGTTAGATTTTTAAGAAAGAAGCGGAAATGCTTACTCTACTCTCCCATTTTCAGGCGTCATGTCGTCAACTTTATCTTTTACTTTATCGACTTGTTTTGAGGTAAATTTTCCTGTCGTTTGCGCGGCATCAACCACACGATCTTGGACGGTTACTTCGTCATCTTTTTGTTGCTCTTTTGTCTTAATGTCTGTAACTGTTACATTAACTTCTACAACATCTAGGTCCGTCATGTTTGCAACTTCTTTACGGATAACATCCTTAATTTGGTTATAAATTTCTGGAACATTTTTACGGTATTCTGTGATAACTTTCAAATCTACTGCAACTTGTGTTTTGCCCACTTCAACATCAACTCCGGAAGTTACGTCATCCGTATTTACAAGTTTTCCAGTTAAGTTAGAGAAGAAACCACCTTCGACAGCCAGTAAGCCATCCACGGTTTCTAAAGCTAATCCTACAATTTTTTGGACCACTTTGTCTTCGTAAGTTAATTCTCCTTTGATATCCTGAGTATTTTCGTGGTTATTAGAAGCAGTATGCTCAGTTTCGGCCATTGTTCCAAAGGGTTTCATGTTTTCTTGTACCATTTAATTCTCCTTATTTATAAGTTATTTCCGATTTTTTAAGTGTTCAATGATTCCGGTCTTTTGTAGAAATAAGCCCGCTATTACACCAAAGCCAATTAATATCAAAAGTAGAACCATTTTCCAAAAACCAATAGTGAAGATGGCAATGGCAGCTATACCACCGATAATGCCACCAATAATTGGATATCGATATCTTTCCAGATAATCCATTGACACCTCCTATACAACGCGAGAGCGTTTATTGTTTGTTTCTTTATTTAATGCATTTACTTCAACTTTTATTTTTACAGGTTGATCTACACCAAAGAAAAGTTTTAAACTATCAATAATCTCTTGTTCGAGCAAACGTGATTTTTCAGCAATTTCGACCCGAGGAATGATTTCCCCCTTCACATCAATGTTTATTTTCTTTTTATAGAGTGTAACATTAATGCGTGGAGATTTGAGAAAGTCATTTTCGAGGACTTTCTCACGAACAAGTCCTTCAATAGCTGAACGTTTTAAAGTGAGTTTTCCACCATGAGTAGGTAGTTCAATATCAATATAGGTACGAGGATAAAATGCGATGATGAGCAAAGCAATTATTAAAATAACAGCCAAGATAGCATTTCCCCAGAATAGATAGACAGGTACGTATTCACCGATATAGACGAGTTGACTTGAAGCGCTTGTCATATCGCCATACTCCACTAAATTGTAGTAATCCCAAGCTGAAGGAACTACAAGAGAAAGTAGGAGGAGATCAAATACGATGAGAATAAATTTCTTTCCAGATGACACAAGGCCTCCTTTCTAAATGCTTTAACGAAAAAATTAATGACTCATTTTTGATAAAACAAAGGATACAACGGCTACGACAATGACGGCACCGATGATTGAGGGAATCAAAGCCATGCCGGCCAATGAAGGGCCCCAGCTTCCGAGAAGGGCTTGCCCTACAGCAGAACCGACTAAGCCGGCTAAGATGTTGGCAATCCAGCCCATGGAGCCTCCTTTAGTGATGACACCTGCAAGTAAACCAATGATGGCTCCAACAATAAGTGACCAAATCATAAAATACCTCTTTTCTAGTATGTGCTGACATACATTTCTATTCTTAAACTAACACATCTGGAAAGCGGATTCAAATGATTGGTTTATTATTTTTTCATTATTCCAAAAAATAAATGCTCGAATTACTGATGTATCTAACTTTCAGGGTAATATTCCGAAAATTCAGAAAGATATTGATAGGATTTGAAAAATAAAAGTGATAGAATAATGAAAGGGGATACAATATTGGTAAATAATACAAATGGTATCTCAAAAAATAGAATGAAGGAGAACATTATGATTTTAGGTTTTATTAAGGCAAATTTCCCAGGTAAACGTCGTGTTCCGCTATTACCACAAGACATTACAGACTTTGATAATCAATTGCTGATTGAAACTGGATTTGGAGAGTTTTTAGATATTGAAGATGTTGAATATGAAAAAGCCGGGTGTAAAATCCTTTCAAGAGAAGAAGTGTTCAAACAGTCTGAAGCGATCTTTTCATTGAAACTTATCCAGCCAAGTGACTATGACCATATTAAAAAGGGACAAATCATCATCGGTTGGACCCATCCTTATGGCTCTGGTAAGTCTTTCATGAAAGAACAAGCCATTCCCAAAGAACTTATTGTTGTTGACCTAGATAATAATTTCCCTGCTATTTATTATAAGGATAAAGTCATCGAAACAAAGATACCAACAGGTATTATGGAACGGAATAGTTTTTTTGCTGGTTATGCTGGTACATTAGATGCTCTGCTGAAGTTTGGAATTTTACCAGATGAAAGCACTAAAATTGCAGTTCTTGGCTCAGGAAATGTCTCGCAAGGTGCATTTCATGCAGTTTCAAAATTTTCTTCAAATGTAAAAATGTTCTACCGCCGGACACTTCCGGTTTTTAAGGAAACTTTTAGCACTTACGATATTATCGTCAATGGTATCGAAGTTGGAGCGGGTAATAACCCCATTTTATCCTTAGAAGATCAAAAACAACTGCGGAGAGGAAGTTTCATCATAGATACGGCAGCTGATGCGGGGAATACGATTGAAGGGAACCATTTCACAACAATGATGGACTCAATCTATAAAGAAAAAGGCATTTATTACTATTGTGTCCCTAATACACCATCTATGGCTTATCGTAATGTTAGTCCAATGCTAAGTAAACAATTGAGTAAATACATTTTTAAAGAAAATGTTGAAATCTTTAAAGAAGCACTGAAACAGAGTAAATAATTAGTGACATGATATAACAATGTAACCTCTAGCTTAAACTTACCTAAAAATAATAAACAAGTTGTTTGCTTGAATATTATGATTTTGTTAGAATGAAACTGTTATGAAATTATAATATTATTTTAAAGGAAAGAGGTATTTTTATGATTTGGTCACTTATTGTTGGTGCAATTATTGGGGTGATAGCAGGAGCAATCACAAGTAAAGGTAAATCTATGGGATGGATTGCCAACATCTTAGCCGGTTTAGTCGGTTCTGCTGTGGGTCAAGCCCTCCTCGGAAGCTGGGGTCCTTCATTGGCCGGTATGGCTTTGATTCCCTCAATCATCGGTGCCGTTATTGTCGTAGCCGTTGTATCATTCTTCTTGGGTAAAACAAAAGATTAATACAATTCTTATAAAAAATCACTCTTTGGGTGGTTTTTTTGTATGGTTAAGCAAGCAGATATAGTACAATAAGTTTAAAATATTTTAGAATTAATAAAGAATATCAAGAACAACTTGTATAAGCGAGAAATATCAGGAGGAAGAAGGAAATTGACTGAAGAAGAACAAAATCTCGTCTATTTTTGGGATGGTTTTGCTGAAGAATATGAAGAAATACAACAGGAATCGCCTTTCCCGATTGCTCAAAAGCTAGTGAAGTTCCTTGTACAAGAGAAAATTTTACCTTGTCCAACACTTTTAGATATTGCAGGAGGAAGTGGTCGCTATTTGTCTGTATTTCAGGACCATGTGAAGAGATATACTTTAGCGGATATCTCACCAAAGATGCTAGAACTGGCAAGAGAGAAAAGAAAATCAGAGCATGTTGATTTCCTTAGGATTAGTCAAGAGGCGCTGATTCAAACAAATAAAAAATTTCAAGTTGTTTTTTCCGCAATGAATCCTGCTTTGAACCATCCTGAAAAGATAAAAGAATTGTGCCAACTCAGTCAAAAGTGGTGCCTTATCTTCCGATTGGTTAAGGATGAGGACAGCTTATTTTCTCCTTATGATCAGGAAGTGAACCCAGAGTTAAAATGGATGGAACACTACAAAAACTTTCTTCAAAAAGAGAAGCAAGAATTTTTTGTGCAACAATTTACTTTTGAAAAAACAGAAATGATTTCAAAAAAATTTTTCCACGCGTATTTTGAGGATGAATGCAGTAAACGGGAGTTGGAACGCCGTATAAACGAGCATTTTGGAGTGCAAGAATCATGCAAAAATTACCAGAAAGTTGTCTACGAACTGATTTACATTCCATGTAACAAAAAGTGACGAGAAAAGTAGAATGCTTTGTACTATATTTATGATTTATACCAGAGTCGAAAGAAAAACTACAAGAGCTTCAAAAAACATAAATAAAAACCCAAGAAAATTATAATTTTCTTGGGTTTTTGTTTTATATTATTGGAAAGGAAAAATAAACTAATTCAGTATCCTTTTTAATATGAGTGGAGTTTAATCATGATAACCATAGAGTTTTAATTCGCCCGAAATATATTCTCCTAGATAGACTTCAGTAATTTTATGAAAGCCGTTTTCAATGATTTTAGTTTCAAGCCACTCTTCGTTTTTATTTATAATGTCTAAAACATCATAGTTGGCTTGTCCGTCTACAATGATCGGGTATTTAATGTTTTCTCCTCCAAATTCGATAATTGTTAATTGACCATTTTGCTCTAAAATTGCGCGCTTTACATTTTGAACTTCATAAATTCCATTGGATCGTAGCTTAAACATAAGTTCATTTGCCGATATCCCATTTTTCAAACATTCCGTAACTTTTATTTTTCCATCTTGAATTAAAGTAAGTGGCTTTCCGTCTACAATCACTTTAATATAACGATTATGTTCTTTAGCAAATTTCAGAAGGAGGACAAGAAGAGTCCAAATGATTAGGACAAGGACAAATTGTAAGACCGTTATCGAATCATTATAAATGACACCTCCAATTATTCCGCCTAATACATAATTTTGAACTTGATCCATTGCTGATGAAGGTGCAAGATTACCTTTTCCCATGATGTTGATTTGGATAATTAAACAAACAATTCCGAGGGCAAATTTGATTATTATTGGACTATATAATTGCATAGCTAACCTTTCTTATTATTTAGAAATAATGTTGATTTTATTATTGAGCAGATGAGTTTCGGTGATAGTATAGGATTGCTGATCGGCATTGAGATTGACCGTGTAAAAATCATCTTTTACTTTTACAATTATTCCATCAGTAAGTTGAGTTGAACTTACCAGAATGTCTTTTTGCTCAACATTCATATTATCTGCAAATTGCTCAACAAAATTGACCATTTGAGAGGATTGAGAATGCCGTGACTGATTAACCTGATAATTTGAATACTGTATCCCAAGAGAAAGGATGAGGAACAAGAAAAAAATGAGACTAAGATCTCGATATTTCGTCTTGATTCGATGTTTTAAATATAACGAAAAAACAACGATAAGTAGTATGAGTGAACCAAAAATGAAAATATACCATAGGTAATCTGTTAGTCCAGCTTGTGTTTTCAAGAAACTAATATCATAAAAATTCATAAAACCTCCAATAAATTAACTGCAATTTTTTCTTAATAACCGATATATTATTAAAAAATTCCACAATTATATACTATCATAAACAAACTAATATATATAAAGAATATTTTTCATTCATCTGCTTAAAATAAAAAATACAATAATTGTTTGTATAATTTTAAATAAAATGGTACAATTTTGTCTACTTGAAATTTTAATATTTTAAATCATAGTTTGTCTTCGATTGAAGTATGAGCTATAAGTAGAAGAAAGGAAAAGAAAAAATTTGGGATTTTCAACAAAAGCAAAATTTGAAACCTACAGTAAAAAGGACAGTAGATTAGAAAAAACATTGGGGGTTAAAGACTTTTTGGCTTTGGGAGTGGGGACGATTATTTCTACTTCAATCTTTACTCTACCAGGAATTGTTGCTGCGCAATTTGCAGGACCAGCTGTTGTATTTTCTTTTTTGATTGCTGCAGTTGTTGCTGGAATGGTCGCATTAGCCTATGCTGAAATGGCCAGTGTTATGCCCTTTGCCGGCTCAGCCTACTCATGGATTTCGGTCCTGTTTGGAGAGGGATTTGGATGGATTGCGGGTTGGGCCTTACTTGCAGAATATTTTATTGCCGTAGCCTTTGTGGGCTCAGGTTTCTCGGCTACATTTCAGCATATTCTAGCAACCTCTAATATACATTTACCGGCAGCTTTGGCTAATCCACTTGGAACTAATGGTGGTATCGTTGATATTATTTCTTTAATTGTTATTTTAATTGCCGCCCTTCTTGTATGGCGAGGCTCGAATGATGCTGGAATAATTGCGCAAATCTTAGTTGTGTTAAAAATTATTGCGATTATCACATTTATTGTTGTAGGTTTAACAGTGATTAAACCTCAAAACTATACACCATTTATACCTAAACACAATCCTACTACAGGTTTTGGGGGAATATCGGGGATTTTATCAGGCGTCTCGATGATTTTTCTGGCTTATATTGGCTTTGATTCAATTGCGGCAAATTCAGCTGAAGCTAAAAACCCAAAACGTACAATGCCTTTAGGGATTGTAGGCTCGCTCGTCATTGCCGTAGTTCTGTTTTCAGCAGTCACGCTCGTTCTTGTCGGCATGCATCCTTATACTGAGTATGCAAATAATGCAGCTCCTGTATCATGGGCTTTGTCAGAAGCAGGATTTCCTTTGGTTTCACAAGTAATTTCAATAGTTGCTGATGCTGGGATGTTTATTGCTTTACTGGGAATGATTTTAGCGGGTTCTCGACTGATCTATGCTTTTGGTCGTGACGGAATGCTTCCTAAAATTTTAGGAGAAGTAGACAAGCGTGAAAATCCAACCAATGCTTTAATTGTTTTAACTACAGTTGCAATAATTATTGGGGCATTTTTCCCATTTACCTTCCTGGCTCAATTGATTTCCGCAGGTACATTGATTGCTTTTGTCTTTGTTTCAATCGGGATGTTTGCTTTACGTCCCCGTGAGGGCAAAGACTTACCACAAGCAAGTTATAAAATGCCATTTTACCCGATTTTACCAGCTCTAGGCGCGATAGGATCAATTATTGTATTTGAAAATCTTGATTCACTTGCGAAATTATACTGTTTCATCTGGATTTTGTTAGGTATTGTGATTTATTCATTGTATGGGGCGAAGCGCGAAAAAAATTAATCATTATAAAACGAATTGAGAGTTTATCAAATCGTTTTTTTTTGTTAAAAATTTTTCCAATTCTTTTCTTTTAATTCAGAAATCTCTTGTTTTAGTTTTTCAATCTCTTCGGACTCGTTACGTTTTGTGAATGTCAAAACGATATAAATCAGACAAAGGATAATAAAAATATTCCAAATATAATCGGGAATAAGTCCAAGATAATCCATGAGACCATTGGGGGTATTCATATGTTGATGCATTATTTTCTCCTTTATTTTAAATTCAAGTATTCATAATGGTTCGTTTACTTTGAGGAATGAATTAATGAATGCCCTCGCTATTAAAGCCAACGAGAAGTTTTTTCTGAGAAAGGATGGGTATACGTAAAATTTCTTGCGTTTGAATGTAGAAAAGTGCCTCATTCAATATCATAGTTGTAAGATTTTTTACTTTACTTCTAGTTTTTGAATTCCCTTGACTCTTTATAATATCCTCTAACTCATTCAGTGAGCGATAAAATGGTAATAAGTTGCGAACGCGAAAAGTAATCAACTTTCTTTTTATAGGTAAGTCTATTAAATTGGATGACTTTTTTTATTAGGACTACATGATGAACGCTGATAAATAGTAATCATTGATTCTCTCCTTAACTCTAGAGTGAAGATAAGTGTTTAAAAACAAGTATACGTTGACTTTTTATTTTTTCACAAAAGTTTCGTCTCATTATATATTCTTTAGGTTTAAATTTGTGAGAAGGACGGAATGTCGGAAAAAAACGTCTTTCATTTTTTGACCAATTCCTTTATCATGGAGAAGAATAATTTTATGAAGGAGAAGTAAGAATGTGTCAAAATCGTTATGGGGAGTTATTTAGAAAAATACGTAAACAAAGTGGTCTTTCCCTCACTGCTTTCTCTTCGATTGGAATAGGAAAAACAACCCTTTCAGATTTTGAACGTGGGAAAACCATGATGAGATTTGATAAAGTTGTTATGGGCCTTCAGTTTATGGGTGTAAGCTTAGAAGAGTTTGAGCATCTCTTAAACCACTATTTGATTAGTGATCCACTTGTGATATTAAATAGTGCTGAATCTGCCTTAATATTTGAAAATAAAGAAGAATTGAGATGCTTGGCCGAGTTAGCCAAAAAGCCCAATCACACTCAAATTCATTTTGCATTAAAAATTTTATTAGGAGAAGCAGGAGACTTTGAAAGAGAGGAGCTTACGGAGTTTTTATATACTGCAACATCATGGACTTATAAAGAAATGTTTATTTTTCATACACTGATTGATCAGATTCCACCGAGAGATACCCTCAATATTTTAAAAGAGTTTAAAAAAAGTTTCCGAGGAATTTATCGTTCAACGGAGTACAGACGTGGGCTTGCTTTAGTTTTATTTAGAGCGATTACAGTCCTCTCTTACTATGGCTATAAAAAAGAAGCAGGTGAGATTATTCTCTCCATTGAAGAGCATCAATTGGCCTATTCTATGTTTTTAAGAAACTTATTTTATGGTACTAAAGCCTATTGGGTATATTGTTTTGAGGATAAAGAAAAGGGGCAAGAGATGGCACAAAAGTTCATGACGATACAGGAATTGGCTGGAGTTCCAGAAGTGACGGCCTTTTATAAAAAAAGGGTGGAACAATATATGCTGGTGCAGGAGTAAAGACTTAAGGAGTACACCTCAAAAAAAGTTCCGGCATCCCGGACAATCGGTTAGAATACAACATTATTGTGTATAATAAGAAAGTATGAAATAAACCGAAACTTAAATTATCAAAAAAATCTTAGTTTTTAAGAGAGAAGCTCCTGAATTAAGGTGTTTTTTTGTTTTCTAAACCGTTTTCAAAGATATTGCACTTCAAAAAATCCCCCAATACACACATATTTTTGAATCGCACTGATTTTTTATTAAAATATACAAAAAATTACTTCTAGATGTTGTGGTTTTTGTATATTTTTTCTTTTTTTACAAAATCTTTTTCAATATAACTAAGATTTTACAGAAAGAAAAAGAATAAATGGAATATAAAGAAAGGAATTAGGATTGAAAAAGAAACGGATATATTTTTCAGTTGCCGTAATTATACTTTTATTGGCAAATACCACGTCAGGCGCTGTACAGGTTATAGCGGAGGAATTGTCTAAAAATAATAGAAGTGTAGAAAAAATAGAATCTCCTGAAGTTTCCGAGGATGGAAAGAGTGAAAGTATTATCGCCAGTGAAGATACAGAAAGAATTCAAAAAAGAGATGAAAAGCAAACATCATCCTTATATATTGAAAACGAGTATTCTCAAGAATTTGTGGAAAATAATAATCAAATAAAATTTTTAGAGAACAATAAAGGTGTACTGCTTCCCGAGGATGGAAGAACAGATAGCCCTGGAGAAAAACAACATTTAAAATTACAGGAAAAAAATATTACTCCTTATCTAAGCACTCAGTGGACTGATGTACCTACATCATTTAGAGCCGATATTGCTCAAATGTTACTTAAACATAACGATGAAATATTGAATAGATTTCAAACTCAAATTAATCAATCGAACGAAAAGTTGGGTTGGAAAAAAGGTTCAAAGTTAATACTTGACATACCTCAGCTTGAAGTGGAGGAATACGGGCCAGGTAGATATACTTATATCAAAGGAATTGTAAAAATTTTAACAAATGGATTTAAAACTGTGACAGATGGAACAATAAAAGTTGGGACTACGAATGGTGGAAATCAACTTTATATTGAAAGGGTACAAAATAAGCCTTCTCAAAAAAATATTGAAATTGAGGAAACTTATTTAGGGTTAGAAGATCGTCCTACTAATGAAATTGGGTATTATAATCCTTGGTATTTGGAAATAGATGGTGTGGTCGATACGATTGATTATGGGAAAAAAATATTAGATTTTTCGAATATCCTTCAAACCCCTTTTATCTCATACATCACAACAACACCAAGTTCGGTAGAAATTAATTCAAAGATTCCAGATCCATCTTCATATATTAGTATCACTCAAAGCTTAACTGATTCTCCTCAATTCAAATATCTTCAAGAACCTGATTTTAGTAGAGTAGGAACTACCGAGGCAATTGTTCAAATAACAGATCGTCTAGAAGATTATTCAGTAGAAGAAATTGTTCATTTAAACTACACAGTCACAGAGGATAAAACAACTTTGGACTTACAAGATGTAAATATGTATGTTGGGCAAACGTTTGATCCTAATATGCCTTTCAAAAACGTAACAGATATGGAAGGAAATAAACTCACTGCAGCTGATATTACTAAATATACTATTGATGGTATACAAACGAAAACTATCGATACCTCCCTTCCTGGGCAACATAGAGTCAAAATTTATCATGAAAATGCACATGGAGTAGAAATAGAAAGTAATGAAGCACTGGTTAATGTTAATCAAGATCAAACAGAGCTTGAGTTAAAAAACGTTGATTTAGAAGTCGGAGATATCTTCGATCCAGATGCCCCTTTCCAAAAAGTAGTAGATAAAGATGGAAATCTCCTTTCTTCTAAGGATATCCAAAATTACCAGATTGACGGTAAAAACACGAAAGAATTGGATACTTCTATTCCGGGTCAACATACCGTTCAAATAGCATATACGAATGCACTAGGACAGGAGGTCGTTAGTAATGAGGCGATTATAACTGTACAAAGAAAGACTTATGATATACAGGAATCTATCTATGACACAGAAGGTAACTTATTAAGAGATAAAGTTATTACAACTGTTAACGATGATCAAGAGTTTACACCCCGACCAGATAAATATTATCAAGATGGTGGAATAACCTACTCTTACAAAGGTTGGTTAACAGATGGACAAACTCCCGGAAAAGATAAGCCACTTGAAGGAGATCCTCCCAAAGCTGTGAGTGAAAAGACATATTACTATATTTATGAAAAATTAGATAAATTGATAAATGTTACATTACCCACGGAAGTGCTTTTTGGAACAGTAAATCAAACAAATAAGGTATCTTCTACAAGCTATGTCATAAAAAACAATTCCTCACTAATGAATGTTGATTTAAATTTGGAAGAGTTTATGAAGGAAAAGTCCGATATAACTTTATTAGATGATGAGGACGATATCCCTACAGGAACAAACAATAGTGCAAAATTAAACTTATTAGTTGACAGTAGCCCTGTCATTAAGGGGTTGAGTGAAAAAATAAAAGGTAAAAATATTACTCATCTTACTCCAGAACAGTCAATTGGACTCAGTATTAATGGTGAGTATTTTGGCAGTATGGAAGAAAAACATATTGTTGATTATAAAATGAAAATAAAAGTAAAAGCAGGTGCAATAACTGATGAAAGATAGTCTTGGAAAAGAAAAGAAAAAAATACTCGTTGTTATTCTCTTAATTCTGGTAATCAGTGTTGGGTATTTTGGATATAAAAGTATAAAAAGTCAGCCTAAAGAAATTATTGCAGGATCGTATTTGCCAGAAGGTAAGAATGCAAAAAAAATTTCTGACAAAGAAAGGAAAAAAGCAGCCAATAAAAAAGTTGATGAATCAAAATTTACTTTAACAATTTATCCAGAAGCTACTTTTGAAGAAAACAAAGAAAAAGGCGCACTTTATATTCGAAATCCGTTGGAAAATAGTTACCCAATAGCTGTACAAATAATTGAAGATAAGTCAGGGGATATTATATACGAATCAGGCGCAATTCAACCGGGTTATGAGGTTACCGAAGGGGAACTAATTAAAAAATTACCAAAAGGTAAGTATAAATGTACAGCAAATGTTTCAATTTTTGATGCAAAAACTCAAAAATATAAAGGACAAACCGCTGCCGAAATTGAAGTAAATGTGAACTAGAACTAAAAGAGGAAAAATGATTTTACTCATCATTCAAAAATTTTTATTGTAGATAAAAGGAACACGTCAAAAAGAAATTAAATATAAAAAATAAATTTAAAAGAGAAAAGGTAAAATTATGAAAATGAAATCAATTAAAAACACAGTATTATTAGCAACAATCAGCTTGATTGGCTTAGGATTGAGTGGTCGTGTATTGGCGGCAGAAGGCCAAAACCAAATTATTGATGGTTCTAAGGGACAAAATTCAGCTGACATTATTACTCGAGGAAATTTGGGGGAGATAGATAATACTGACCCTGATACACCATTGCCAGATGGAGATGATCGCTGGATTAACGTAACATTACCAACAGAAGTTGTTTTCGAATCTGTTGACTCAAAAACAATTACTTCTCCTAAGAATTATCAAATTGTGAATAATTCAGGACGTCCAGTCAAAGTAGATGTAGATAAATATGTCATTACTGGTGGCAATGGCGTACCTGCATTGACAAGTTTGAATATTAAACGCACAACTGGGTTTGAGGGGAATCCAACAGTGAACTTAGTTTCTTCTAAAGCAGAAGTTAAAGAGTATAAAATTAATAAAGAACTTGTTCGACTGGCAAATAAAGAAGGTAAATTTGCGGATGAAGTCGATGGGGCAAAATCAACAAATTTTGAATTCACAGGAACAATGAACAAAGAGGACTTGTCAGAAAAGCAAAACTACATTGAGTCAAAACTGTCCTTTAAATTTACTTCATTACGCATGGATGGAACAACAGTTTAATAACATAAGATGTCTATGATAGAAAGGGCAGTATAATGAAAAAATATCTGTTTCTTTTATTCATTAGTACTGTTTCTTGTGTGTTTGCTTTACAGCTTTCAGAGTCAAAGGTATATGCGGATAATAAAGCGAGTATAGTTATTATTGGTAATTTAAATGAACATGAGGATACAGAAATTTCTCATGATGAAATAATCAATGAAAAAGAAAGTTTAAAAAAAGAAAAAACGGTACTAAAAAAGAAAGTCCTCCTTCCAAAAACAGGGGAGACCAGATTAGTCATTTTAAGTGCAGTGGGATTTGTACTTATTATACTAGCAGGATACATTGTTTATCAAAAAGCCTAAACAATCTTAGGCTTTTTATAATAGAGTTATTTAAGAAAAGTAATCTTGTATTGATTATTATTCCAACCAAGAACAAAAGAGATAAGTTCAATCAAGGGACCGTTAAGCTGCCAATAACAAATTATTAAAAAGATATTATGATATAGAGATTTGATAATTTATGCAATTGAGTTACTCTTTAGTAAATGGTTCATAGAGTTCAAATAAGTGAGTGAAAAAATGCATGAAAATATTCCAAAAATACAACAAATAATAATTTATATTGAAGGTTATAATAACTTCTTTGAGGAGCTACATATAAAGAATGAATTGAAAAAAATATTCAGTACACAAGTGTTAGAGATTTGTGAGAGTGCGGAGGATTACGATGTGATAATTGCCAAACGTATAGTATCGTACAGTAATCCTCGAAATATTTTTTATATGGAGGATGTTTTTAATGAAGAAAAATGGAAAGAGTTGCTTTCTTATCTTATTAGTCAGATCATGTGCAAAAAAGTACAGCTATAACTTGATTCCTTACTTTTGGTATACAACACTTATAAAAGAGATATTTGGAAGGAACAGAAGTTTGAAAATATCAAGATAAAATTTGAAAACCATCAAATATTCCAAGAGAGCAGCTTTATTTTCAAAAAAATCATAAAATTATTACTGAGAATATTGAGGACGCTATTATTTCATAATAAGAATACTGGCTATGGTAAGTAGATTGATTGCTATGAATAAATGATTCATATAAAAAATAATTCTATGAAGTCTATCATTATATTGGAATACAAAAACTAGATTATATTAATATAAACTGGTTTTATGCTCAGTTAACGTTGTTCTTGTAGGACCTCAAATTCGATACGAGGTGGACAATATCAAAGCGATTAGTGGCAGCGCTCCGGTTGATGCGGTTAAATATGCAAGACTATGCATGATGAATCGAGAAAATGTCTTAAAATAGGCTTTTAATTTGATGGGAGAACCAGTATGAATCAAGAAATGGAAATGATTTGTTTTCAGTTAATTTCAAATAGTTGTGGATTTAAATCTTCATATGTCGAAGCTATTCGGTTGGCTAAACGGGGAAAATATGATGAAGTTGAACAAAAATTAGAAGAAGCACGAGAATTTTTTATAGTGCACATCACATCCATTATAAAAGCATATAGGGAAATAATACGTGAATTATGGTAAAATATCTGTATGACAAAATTTTACAATGTAGGCACAATAGTGAACACACAAGGGCTTCAAGGAGAAGTTCGTGTGATTTCAGTTACCGATTTTGCTGAAGAACGTTTTGCAAAAAACACAATTTTGGCTCTTTTTGACAAAAAAGGAAATTATGTCCAAGATTTGAAAGTTAAATCATCAAGAAAACAAAAGAATTTTTATATCGTCAAATTTGATGGATTCTATCATATTAATGATGTTGAAGGCTTTAAGGAATTTACTTTAAAAATAGCTGAAGACAAGTTGAAGGATTTGGACGAAGGCGAATTTTATTATCATGAAATTATTGGTTTAGATGTATATGAAAATGATCAATTAATTGGACAGGTTAGCGAAATTCTTCAACCAGGAGCAAATGATGTGTGGGTCGTCAAACGTAAAGGTAAGCGTGACTTGCTTCTTCCTTATATTCCTCCTGTTGTATTGAATGTTGATCTTCAAGCTAAAAGAGTGGATGTGGAAATTATGGAAGGCTTGGACGATTAGGATGAAAGTTGATATTTTAACAATTTTTCCAAACATGTTTGACTCGCTCAACCAATCGATAGTTGGGAAAGCACAAGAAAAGGGACTGCTTGAACTTCATACCCATGATTTTCGCGAAAATGCGAGCAACAAGCAAAGACATGTGGATGATATGCCTTATGGCGGTGGTCAAGGCATGTTGCTGATGCCGCAACCTATCTATGATACAATGGATAAGATTCCGCATGAAAAGGCGCGTGTGATTCTCCTTGATCCTGCAGGCAAACGCTACAATCAAAAAATGGCTGAAGAGCTTGCCCAAGAAGAACATCTAATTTTTATTTGTGGACATTATGAAGGTTATGATGAACGAATTAAAGATCTAGTGACGGATGAGATTTCGCTTGGCGACTTTGTCTTAACAGGCGGAGAAGTAGCAGCTACTGTTATTGTTGATTCTGTAGTACGCTTGCTGCCTGGAGCTTTAGGTAAAGCAGCCAGTCATGAGGATGATTCTTTTTCTTCAGGATTACTGGAGTATCCACAATATACACGCCCGGAAGAGTTTCGTGGGAAGAAGGTCCCAAGCGTTCTGATGTCCGGTCATCACGAAAATATTCGTAAATGGCGCTTGACGGAGAGTTTGAAAAAAACTTTAGCACGACGTCCGGATTTGTTGGAGCAGTACGAAACAAATGCAGAAGAAGAAGAAATTTTGAAACAGCTAAAGATAGAAAGTGAAAAATCTTGATGGCTTGGAAAAATTATATTTGGGATTTTGACGGAACACTCTTCAATACCTATCCTGTAATGTTAGAGGCCTTGCGTGAAGCAATGAAGCAATCCTCAGTAGAATTTCCGGGTCATATAGAAGCTTATATCAAACGTTTCTCTATTCGTAAATTCGCTTTTGAGTTTGCAGACGAGGACTTTCTTGACTTGTATCATAAAATAGAAGCAGAGATGCAAGTCAATCCTCAGGTTTACCCTGAGATCCCACAAATTTTGTCAGAAATTGTAGAAAATGGTGGACAGAATTTTGTCCTCAGTCATCGTGATGATGCCACCTTTGAATATCTGGGTGAACTTAAGAAATACTTCACAGAAGTCATTACCAGTCAGCAAAATTTTGCACGGAAACCAAGTCCAGAAGCTTTGGAATATTTGATTCACAAATATAAGTTGGTACCAGAAGAAACAGTCATGATTGGTGATCGTCCTCTTGATATTGAAGCAGGTATAAACGCAGGTGTAGCCACTTTGCTTTTAGATGAGAAAGCATATTTTGGAGACATCGCCGACAAGAAAATAAAAAATTGGAGTGAATGGAAATGACATTAACATTAGAACGTGATAAAGAATTTGTAAATCAATTTCATTATGACGCACGTAATTATGAATGGGAAAAAGAAAACGGAACACCTGAAACAAATATCAATGTACAATTTCAGTTAGTTCCCCATGATCAAGTACCTGACGGAAAAGTTGCTGCAGAAGATACAGCAATTTATGCTATCTTGACATATATGATTCCTTTGGAGAATATTGTCTTATCAGGTATGCTCAGCCAACTTAACTACGTGCGTGGTCGCCAAGTGAAAGAGCAATCTGAATTAGAGCAAGAAGAAATGGCACAAATTGCGGATCCACTTTTTGATCTTTTGAAACGCTTGGTGTATGAAACAACAGAGGTTGCCCTTGACCAACCGGGCATCAACCTTCAATTTTAAGGATTTTTTCAAGTTTATTTATTATGAAATTAGCTATTATTACAGATACTTCGGCAGATTTTGCCGAACAATATAAAAATCGAGACGATTTATTTGTCTTGGAAATTCCCATATCTATTGAGGGAAAAGAATATAAACCAAGTGAAATGACACATCAAGAGTGGTATAAGTTGATGGCTGCAACTTCGGAGGCACCTAAAACATCACAACCAAGTATTCTTGAATTAGAAGAATTACTGCGAACACTAAGACAAGAGGGCTATACTCATGTTTTAGGTGCTTTTTTGAGTTCAGGAATTTCAGGTTTCTATCAAAATGCATTTTATCTACAAAGTGAATTTGAAGATATGGTGGTTAAGTTTCCTGAAACCTTTATTACTTCTAGCCCACTCGGCTATATGATTGAGACAGCGTTGGATGCGGCGGATGCTGGGAAGTCATTTGACGAGATTGTTGCGCGGTTTGAATATCAAAGAGAAAATGACAATGCCTTTATGCTTGTGGATGATCTTCACTGGTTGGCTAAAGGCGGGCGCCTTTCAAGAGGAGGAGAACTTTTAGGGACACTCCTCAATATAAAACCTATTTTACAGTTTTCAGAAGATGGTAAGGTTGTCGTATATGACAAGGTGCGTACAAGCAAGAAAGCTGTGTCAGAGCTGAAGAAACTTATGCTTGCGAACAGTGATCCAAAGTCGCATAAGGTGTATGTCCTCCATGCTGATGCGGAAGATCGCGCAAAAGATCTTTATGATTTTGCCAAGACTCATGGCTATGACGATGTCGAAATTGTAACATTTGGACCTGTTATTGCTACCCACCTTGGTTTAGGTGCTATTGCTTACGGATTTTCACCTAAGAAATAATTTATTGTATAAAAATTAATTTTGAAAAGAGAAGGAAATATTTTAGTCATTTCTTCTCTTTTTTTTGTATTTTATTAAATTGTTATTTTTAAAGAAGTGTAAACGCAACCATATAAACGTTGAGAAGTAATTGTCCAATTTTTTTCAAGTTTTGTTTGACTTTAAGTTAAAAAAATATTAAACTAAAGTTGTAATTATACGCATAAATATACATTAGGAGGTATATAATGGAAGCAAAAACTGAAAAGAAAAAATTCCAAATGCCATCGGCATACACGATTCTTTTCATCATCATTGTTCTTATTGCAATCTTGACATGGTTTATTCCAGCAGGGCATTACAAAGTAGATGATGCAGGTAACATTATTGCTGGTTCATTTACGCAAGTAGCATCAAACCCTCAAGGCATTTGGGACATGCTTATGGCTCCCGTCAATGGGATGTTAGGTATTGAAGCAAATGGAAATGTACCTGCTACGCCAGCAGCAATTCCCATCTCATTCTTTATTTTAATGGTAGGTGGCTTTTTAGGTGTAGTGAATAAAACTGGTGCACTTGAAGCAGGTATTGCTTCGATCGTTAAGCGTTTCAAGGGCAAGGAGAAGATGCTGATTCCAGTCTTAATGATTCTCTTTGCACTGGGTGGATCAACCTATGGGATGGCGGAAGAAACATTGGCTTTCTATGCTTTGATCATTCCTGTCATGATTGCGGTTGGTTTCGATACGGTCGTGGCTGTTGCTATCGTTTTAGTGGGCTCACAAGTCGGCTGTTTGGCATCTACAGTGAATCCATTTGCTACAGGTGTAGCTTCTCAAGCAGTTGGTATTTCCATGGGACAAGGTATGGGACTTCGTTTCTTCATGCTAGTTGTACTCACAGGTATTTCAATTCTCTATGTTTATCGTTATGCTTCAAAGATTGAAAAAGATCCCACAAAGTCTTTGGTATATAAAAATCGAGAAGCTGATATCCAACATTTCGACATTGCTTCTATTGAAAAACAGGAAAATATTACGCAACGTCAAAAATGGGTAAATGTTGTCTTCTTCGGAAGTTTTGTCATTATGATTATGTCACTTGTTCCATGGGACATGTTGAACGAACATTTTACTTTCTTTAACGACTTTACCACTTGGTTAACTTCAATCCCAGGTCTCGGAGTTGTTCTTGGTAAGAGTATGGTACCTTTTGGTGCATGGTACTTCCCAGAAATTACAATGCTCTTCATCGTCATGGCCGTTGTGGTTGCTTTCGTTTACCGTATGAAAGAGTCAGAATTTATCTCTGCCTTCCTTGAGGGGGCATCAGACATGATCGGTGTTGCTATCGTCGTAGCTGTAGCACGTGGGATTCAGGTTGTGATGAACAACGGAATGATTACAGATACAATCTTGCATTGGGGTAAACAAGGACTTCAAGGTCTTTCCTCAAGTCTATTTATTATCTTAACGTTCATCTTTTATCTGCCAATGAGTTTCTTAATTCCATCAACATCAGGGCTAGCTGCCGCTACGATGGGAATTATGGGCCCAATGGGCGAATTTGCCAATGTTTCAAAAGATTTGGTCATTACAGCTTATCAATCTGCATCAGGTATTTTGAACCTGATTACACCAACATCTGCCGTTGTTATGGGTGCACTTGCTATTGCACGTTTCAACATTGGGACATGGTGGAAATTTATGGCGAAGTTGATCGTGATCCAGTTGGTTGTGATTATGGTTATTCTTGGTGTTGCCGCAGTATTATAAAAAATGAATAAAAAGCTTTCCATCGGGGGAGCTTTTGTTGGAGGTCATATGAAAACTTTTATTACAGACAAATATCAAACAGCAGCTGTGCAATCAATTGGACGTTTAGTCAAACATGCATCTGTATTAGACGAGAGTGATTCTGGGGTAGGTCATCCTTTTGGTAAAAAAGTTTTAGCTGCCTTAGAAGAGGTCTTAGAACTTTGTCAAGAATTAGGTTTTAAAACCTTCCAAGATCCTGAAGGTTATTATGGCTATGCTGAGATTGGCGAAGGCGAAAAACTTTTTGGCTTACTTTGTCACATGGACGTCGTACCTGCAGTAGATCAAGCAGGTTGGGAAACTGATCCTTTTGAAATGGTCGAACGTGATGGCCTTTTAATTGGTCGGGGAACACAAGATGATAAAGGTCCAAGTATGGCTGCACTATATGCAATAAAAGCTTTGATAGATGCAGGTGTAACATTTGACGGACGAATTCGTTTTATCTTTGGAACAGATGAAGAAACACTTTGGCGTTGTTTGGATAAATATAATGAAAAAGAGGAAGCAATCACTATGGGCTTTGCTCCTGATTCTCATTTCCCACTTAACTATGCCGAAAAAGGCTTACTTCAAGCTTACCTTACTGGACCTGGAACAAATGATTTCGAATTGCATGCGTCTGGCGCATTGAATGTTGTACCCGACCGTGCGTCTTACACTTCGGACAAAATAACAGAAGTAAAAGCTGCCCTGACAGCACATGGTTTTGATTATGAAGAAACAGAAAAAGGGATTTCGGTAAAGGGAAAAAGCGTACACGCGATGGCTGCACCAGAAGGAGCAAACGCAATCCTACGGTTGTCCATTGCCTTGTCTGAAGTATTTGACTTCAAACCCCTGGATTTCTTGGGTAAACTTGTTCAGGAAAATGCCACAGGTGAAAATGTCGTGGGTAAAGTTATGGACGAGCAGTCCGGCGAATTAACCATGAATTTCACAGATGTTGAAATCACTCCTGAACATACAAAAATTGGTGTGGATATGCGTATCCCTGTAACTGTTGATAAAGATGAACTTGCTGCAAAGCTTGCCGTTCAAGCAGCAGAATACCAACTTGAATATAAGCAATATGATTGGTTAAATCCTCTCTATGTGCCGGTAGAAAGTGAACTTATCCAAACGCTTCTTGCTACTTATCGTGAAATTACAGGAGATATGACGGAGCCGATGGTTTCTGGAGGAGCAACCTTCGCTCGGACGATGCAAAATTGTGTGGCCTTCGGAGCTATGTTCCCTGATACGCCAGATTATATGCACCAAGCAAATGAACAATGGGCAATTACAGACTTGCGTAAAACGATGGAGATATATGCTGAAGCTATCTACCGCTTATGTGGAGTGAAGTAATCAACTTTCATAAGAAAAAATGATTCACGAAAGAATCATTTTTTTTTACAAGAAGAGCTTGAATAAGCAAATGCTTTTTAGTTTTTAAGCTTTGCATTTTCATTGCTAAGCTGCACTAAATTTTTTTATCTTTAAAAAATCTACTCAGCGACTCTTTTTCATCCGAAAAGTGCTAAAATAGAAGTATGAAACTAGAGAATTTGCCGTCAGAATTTGTAAAAGCTTTGCCGGTTTTGGAAAAAATACAGGCACATGGTTTTGAGGCTTATTTTGTAGGAGGAAGCGTTCGTGATGCGCTTTTGCAAAGGTCAATCCATGATGTGGATATTGCAACCAGTGCTTATCCAGCTGAAACCAAAGCCATATTCCCGCATACTATTGATGTGGGAATTGATCACGGTACTGTGTTGGTCTTAGCTGGTCAATCTGAAGCTGAACATTATGAAATTACAACTTTCCGTACAGAGAGCACCTATACAGATTATCGCCGTCCAGATTCTGTAGATTTTGTCCGAGAACTTTCGGAAGATTTAAAACGGCGAGACTTTACGATTAATGCCTTTGCTATGGATACTGAAGGAGAGATTATAGATTTATTTGATGGCCTTTCCGATTTAGCTGGGTCACGCTTACGGGCTGTTGGAATTGCAACGGAACGCTTCAATGAAGATGCGCTTCGGATTATGCGTGCAATGCGTTTTGCTGCAACTTTAAATTTTAATGTTGAAGAAGAAACATTTAAAGCCATGCAAGCACGAGCCCATCTTCTAAGCAAAATTTCTATTGAACGTATCTTCATTGAACTCGACAAGTTGCTTCTAGCTAAAGATTGGAAAAAAGGCTTGGAAATATTGCTTGAATCGGAAGCTTATACTTTCTTGCCTGATTTGCAAGAAAAAGCAATCCACGCTTTGATTCAAACTCTAAATTCGGACTTTACTTTTGCAAATTCAGCTCAGGCTTGGGCTGCGCTCTTAGTCCATAGTGGTCAAATAAATGTAAAAACTTTCTTGAAAAAATGGAAGGTGTCTAATGACTTTATCAAATATGTGCATGATTTGACAGAAGCCTATAAGCTCGAAAGTTGGAGCTTAGAGAGCATTTATCGCTATGGGTTAGAAAAAGCCCTGCTGGTTGATCAGCTAAAAGTTGCTGCAGGGCAAGATATTGATTGTGAGCAGGCTTATATCTATGATGCTAAGCTCCAGATACATAGCAAGTCAGAGCTCGCAGTAACTGGTAATGACATTATTCAAACATTTAATATCAAGCCAGGTCCGATTTTAGGGAAGCTGCTACATCAGATTGAAGAACAAGTCGTTAACAACCAATTAAAAAATGATAGAAACAAAATTTTAATATATATTAAGGAGATTCTATGATTACTCGTAAACAAGGTTCATGTACTACTATTTTGGTGGGGAAAAAAGCCTCAATTGATGGCTCAACCCTTATTGCTCGTAATGATGACGGACATGAAGCACTAGATCCACAACGCTTTGTTGTTGTTCAACCAGACGAACAACCGCGTCATTATAAAGCTGTATTAAGTGCTTTGGAGTTGGACCTTCCAGAAAATCCAATGCGTTATACAGCAACACCAAATGCTGTTTTAACAAGCGGGACTTGGGCTGCTGCAGGGATTAATGCTGCAAATGTTGCAATGTCAGCAACAGAAACAATTACAACCAACCCACGTATCTTGGGACTTGACCCTTACAATGAAGAAAGTGGTATGGGGGAAGAAGACTATGTTACTTTAGTCTTACCTTACATTCACAGTGCGCGTGAAGGTGTTGAGCGTTTAGGTGCTCTCCTTGATCAATACGGAACATATGAACCTAACGGTATTGCTTTTGCTGACAAAGAAGAAGTGTGGTGGTTGGAAACGATTGGTGGTCATCATTGGGCAGCAGTCCGCATTCCAGATGATTCATACGTGGTTGCACCTAATCGTATGAACATTGATCATTTTGATTTTGAAAGTGAAGATACACTTTGTTCAAAAGATTTGAAAGCATTGATTGATGAAAACCATCTTAATCCAGATTTTGAAGGATACAATTTACGCCATATCTTTGGCTCTAGCACAGTAAAAGATAGTGTATATAATAACCCACGTACTTGGTATGGTCAAAATGCTTTGGGAACTCCAAGTGATGATCCTCAAAATCCAGAATTACCATTCATCTGTAAAGCTACACGTAAAATTTCAGTAGAAGACATGAAATTTGTACTTTCAAGCCACTTTGAAAATACTGAATTTGATACTTACGGTACAACAAATACACCAGAACAAGCACAACTTTTCCGCCCTATTGGGATCAACCGTAATCACAGTGTCCATATTTTACAAATCCGTAATCATGTTGATGAAAAAATTGCGGGTATTCAATGGTTGGCATTTGGAGCAAATACTTTCAACCATGTCGTTCCTTTCTATACAAATGTTGAGGATACACCAGCATGCTACCGTGATGCAACAGCTACATTTGATTTGAACAATATGTACTGGCTCAGCTGTACAGCAGCACTACTTGGCGATACAGATTACAGTAAATACGTTGATTTACGAGACACTTATGAATTGGCAACTGTTGGTAAGTTCCGTGAAATCCAAAATAAAACGGATAAAGCAGGAGCTGCGGCAGATCCACAAGCAGCAAATGAAGAATTGGCAGCATTTGCATTAAAAGCAATGACTGAAATGCTTGGACGCATGGTAATTTCAGGTTCAAATCGTATGAAGCTTCGTTATGATTTCAACGATTAATTCCGATAAAAAAGCACTTGTGTGCTTTTTTTTATGCTCTATACAAAATACTAAAAACTGTCTATCCTATAAATGAGTTTAAAGCAGGTTCTTAGTATTCAAAACAGATTGTGCTAAAATAAAAAGAAGAAATTTATCTTACATTTTAATTTATTAAAAAGAAAGCAAGGAAAATGCGTAAAACATTCCAATCAACAAAAGACTTTTTTAAAAATACGTTTCATTATTTTGGTCCCGTCATCTTTTTTCACCTCTTACTTTTACTCGTTGTAGTTCCGACATTAACAGCGACCACTAATTTTTTACTTCATCGTAAGGAGATTGATTATCTGGCTTATGATAATGTGCTCTCGATTTTCAGTCAACATCCACTCACAGCGTTTGCTCTGATTGGAATTTTAGTACTGATTGTAGTTTCGGTATTCTTAGAATTCACTTTTCTAACGATACTGGTTCACTTTGTGAAGCAAAAAGAAAAAGTTACAATTCCTGAGTTACTTTATGCAACATTTTCACGGTTGCGACATCTCAGACCTTCTCTTATCTTATTTTTCTTGTTTTATTTTATGTTAGTTTTGCCTTTAAGTGGTTTTGCCAGCGGTATAGACATTATTTCCGCTATTCAAGTGCCTAACTTCATCTTGGAGTTTATTGCAACTAACAATTGGTGGCTGTTGACAGCCTACATTTTACTGACTTTATTATCCATGTTTATTGGATACCGTCTAATTTTTGTTCTGCCGCTCATGATTTTGCAGCAGAAAAAACTTAGGACCTCATTGAGTGTCAGCTGGCAGATGAGCAAAGGAAAATTTAAAGTTTTCTTTTTCCGCTTTATAGCAATTTTCATCAGTTTACTGGCTTCTTTCTGGGTAATCAGTCAACTCTTGATTCTGTTACAATCTACAATAGATCATCACATGCCCCAATTGGCTCTAGCATCAGCGACAGTGATTATGTTTATAATCCAAGTTTCGGCTTTATTACACATGCTTTTGTCACTGATTTTGATTTTCTATGTGGTTATTAATTTGTTAGAGGAATTAACACCAGAAGAAATCTATGTAGAGCTAAAAGCTTTTCAACTATTGCCTAAAGGTTGGCGTTGGGTAAGCCGAAGTTTATTGGGGTTTTTCACAGTTCTATTTATTGCGCTTATTGGTGTTTTTAACGTTTATTACCTCAGCCAGGATACCTTGTCAAACCCACTTATTATTTCACATCGTGGTGTGTCAGAGAAAAATGGTGTCCAAAATACAATCCCCGCCTTGATTGAAACTAGCCAAACCTATCATCCAGATTATGTTGAGATGGATGTACGTGAAACAAAGGACAAGCAATTTGTTGTCATGCATGATGAAAATTTACGTCATTTAGCTGGAGTGAACAAGAAAGTAAATGAATTGACTTTAGCTGAACTCACCAAACTCACTGTCCGAGAAAACGGTAAATCTGCCCCTTTACCAAGCTTTGATGAATACTTGAAAGCAGCTGATAGGCTTGGTCAAAAATTACTGATTGAAATTAAAATCCCGCTTAAGGAAGATGTCAATGCAGTAAGTGAAAATTTCTTGCAACGTTATAAAAAGGATATCGAAGCAAAAAATCATCAGGTGCAATCTTTAAGCTTTGATTTGTCACGGAGCTTAAAAAGACATGATTCATCTACTTTTGTCTCTTACATTATGACCTACAACCTTATCGGAGTACCGAAAAGTAACGTCGACGCTTTTTCTGTTGAAATATCAACATTGGATTCGGAATTTGTAGAAAAAGCACATGATTATGGGAAAAAAGTATACGCTTGGGATGTCAATGATGCCAATACCGTACAGCGTATGCGTCTGTATGATGTCGACGGCTTAATCACGGATGATATACCGGTAGTCAAGAAAACTATCGAAAATACGCAAAGCGGTATGAGCTTTGCACAGAAAATTCGCATTTACTTATTAGACTTAGGAAATGCAGATTTAACAGATTTAAGTTCAGATAGTTTTTCTAGTTTTAATGTTTGATAAGAAAGGCAAAGGGCTAAGGCTCTTTGCCTTTCTTAACTTGTGCTATAATAAATAAGAGTATTCAGAGAAAAAGATAGGATTTAGATAAAACATGGCAGATTTTTTAGTATCAGAATTAACAAAAAGCGTGGGAGATAAAACACTTTTTGATAAAATTTCATTTATTATACATAACCTCGATCGCATAGGGCTATTGGGCACAAATGGTACCGGTAAAACAACCTTGCTTAATACGATTGCGGGCGTTCAAGGTTTTGATGGAGATGTTTCTCCATTTACTTACCCTCAAGATTATAAAATTACCTATTTGACTCAAGAGCCAGATTTTGACGATACGGCAAGTATCATGGATACTGTTCTGGATGATTCACTCCCCCAAATGAAGGCCATAAAAAGATATGAAGCTGCACTTTTAAATATTGAAGATTTAAGCAAATTTGAACGTGCCCAATCTGACATGGATGCTTTAAATGCTTGGCAAGTAGAAGCAGATGTGAAAACAGTTTTAACAAAACTCAAATTGCCAGATTTTTCTTCAAAGATAGGATCGCTTTCAGGAGGACAAAAGCGCCGTGTGCAATTAGCCCAAGCTCTTGTGAATCCATCTGATTTACTTTTGCTGGATGAACCGACCAACCACCTTGATGTGGATACTATTGCTTGGTTGCAAAACTATCTCAAAAATAGTAAGAGAACAGTGCTTTTTGTGACACATGATCGTTATTTTTTGGACAATGTGGCGACGCGTATATTTGAGCTAGACAAGTCAAAACTCAAAGAATATCAAGGGAATTATCAAGATTATTTGGCGCAACGTGCTGAAGCAGAGGAACGTGAAGCTGCAAGCTTGCATAAAAACCAACAGCTTTACAAATCAGAATTAGCTTGGATACGTAAGTCTCCGCAAGCACGAGCAACTAAACAACAGGCACGTATTGACCGTTTTGAAAGCTTAAAAGAAGATGTACGTACAGATAAAGACTTGGGTGATGTAGACATCAGCTTGGCGACGACACGTTTGGGAAAAAAAGTCATAAACTTTGAAAATGCAGCATTTGCATTTCCTGATCGTCCCATCTTTTCTGACTTGAACTGGATTGTACAGAATAAAAGTCGTGTTGGTATCGTAGGTGATAATGGTGTAGGTAAATCAACCTTGCTCAATATTATCGCTGGAGAACTTGAGTTGACGTCAGGAACGATGGATATCGGTGAGACTGTTAAGATTGGATACTTCAGTCAAGAAATACGTGGACTTGAAGAGGATAAACGCATCATTAATTTCTTGGAAGAAGTAGCTTCAGCTAGCCAAAATACAAGCGGTGAGACAATTTCGATTGTTAATCTTTTGGAACAATTCCTCTTTCCGAGAAGCACACATGGGACTTTGATTTGTAAACTTTCTGGTGGTGAGAAGAAGCGCCTTTACCTCTTAAAAATATTATTAACACAACCTAATGTTCTGCTCTTGGACGAGCCAACCAATGATTTGGATATTGCAACTTTGACAGTTTTAGAAGATTTTCTTGCAAAATTCCCTGGCGCTGTAATAACCGTAAGTCACGACCGTTATTTCCAAGACAAGGTTTCCAATGAGCTTTTGGCTTTTGAGGATGGAAAAATCAACCATCTTTTTGGTGCTTATAGTGACTACTTGGCGACAAAAGTGGTAGCTCCTGTTGAAGTAGCAGCTCCGAAAGTTGATACACGCGTACGCGAAGATGCAAAACCAAAGATGACTTGGGCCGAGAAGCAAGAATGGGCAACGATCGAAGATGACATTGCAAAATTAGAAGAACGAATAGAAGAAATTGATTCTGAAATGAACGAAAATGGTTCAGATGCTGGGATGCTTTCTACTCTTCAAAAAGAATTAGATCAAGTAACGACAGAACTTGAGGCGAAATACGAGCGCTGGGAAATGCTCAGCGAAAAAGTATAAAAGCAAGCGAAAAGCTTGCTTTTTTTGTTACTTTCTCTTTCTTTTTTTAGTGATAAAATTTCTTGAAGAGGGTGGAACTAACCTTTAAAAGTTTATTTATTAATATGGTATAATGTTAGTCATAATAAAGTGAAATTAAGAGAGGGAAATATGACCTACGCAGACCAAATCTTCAAAGAAAATATCAGTAATATCCTCGAAAATGGTGTGTTTTCAGAAAACGCACGTCCAAAATATAAAAATGGCCAAACAGCCAATAGTAAATATATCACAGGATCTTTCGTCACTTATGATCTTGAAAAAGGCCAATTTCCTATTACAACTCTTCGTCGTATTCCTATCAAGACAGCAATTAAAGAACTCATGTGGATTTACCAAGATCAGACAAGTGCACTTGATGTTCTAGAAGAAAAATATGGTGTAAAATATTGGGCTGAATGGGGTATCGGTGACGGTACCATTGGACAACGTTATGGTGCAACAGTCAAAAAATATAACATTATCGGTAAGCTCATTGAGGGCTTAGAAAAAAATCCATGGAATCGCCGTAATATTATTAATCTTTGGCAATATGAAGATTTTGAAGAAACGGAAGGACTTTTGCCTTGTGCATTTCAAACGATGTTTGACGTAAGACGTGAAGCAGATGGACAGATTTATCTTGATGCAACCTTAATTCAACGTTCAAATGATATGCTTGTGGCTCATCATATTAACGCAATGCAATATGTGGCTTTGCAAATGATGTTGGCTAAACACTTCAGCTGGAAAGTTGGCAAGTTTTTCTACTTTGTCAACAACTTACATATTTACGATAATCAATTTGAACAAGCGAATGAGTTAATGTCACGTACGGGTTCAGAAAAAGAACCACGCTTGATTTTAAATGTACCAGATGGGACGAATTTCTTTGATATTAAACCAGAAGATTTTGAACTGGTGGATTATGAACCTGTTACTCCACAACTCAAATTTGATTTGGCGATTTAAGATGAACTGTCGACATTATCACTCAAAAGATTACGCTGAGATTGTTGATTTGTTTTATACGACAGTACATACAATCAATGTTGCTGATTATTCTAGAGAAGAGTTAGAAGCGTGGGCGCCATCGGATAAGTCTGATTTTTGTATGGAAAAACAGCTGGCAGAGAGTTATTGTTTAGTTGTCGAAGAAAGCGGAAAAATTTTAGGCTTTGCCAATGCAACAAGCAGAGACACATTCGATTGTCTGTATGTTGATAAGGATTATCAGAAACGGGGTGTCGGACATCTCCTTGCCAATAAGATTGAACAGTATTGTAAGGAGCAGGGGGCAGAAATAATAAATGTTGATGTTTCCTTAACTGCTCTATCTTTCTTTGAACAACGTGGTTATGTGATTTTAAACCAACAAGTCGTTGTACGACGTAACCAATATTTAAACAATTATAAAATGCAATTAAAGTTATAAAAGACTGGAAGGAAAAATGTACGAAAAATTTATCGCAGAGGCTAATCTAAATCCCGACAACTTCGGTGGTGCCTGGGCTTTTGGGAATAATCCTCAAATGGCTGATGAGTTATTAGAACTTGTGCTTGAAGGGAAAAAACGAGCAACAGCAAGTGCATTGTCTCAGTATGGGCCAGATGATTTTTTACCTGCTGTTGACGGAAGGTATGAGATTTTACTCGATGGTAAAGGGAATCCACGTGCCGCGATCCAAACAAGCAAGGTCTACATCACTAAGTTTAATAAGGTAACGGTAGATCATGCTTTTAATGAAGGAGAGGGAGATAGAAGCTTATCTTATTGGCGGCAAGTACATGAATCCTTTTTCCGAGAGTTGGATTGCTTCGCACCAGATATGGATATTGTCTGTGAGGAATTTGAAGTCTTATATAAAAGTTCGTAAAAGGCGAACGATATTCAAAAAAGATATTACTTTCACAAGTAATATCTTTTTTTGTACTCTAAATAAGGTTAGAATTAAATTATAAAATAAAGAGGAGGCATATTGTGAGAAAGGGACGCTTACTTTATGAAGGCAAAGCAAAGAAGCTTTATGAAACAGACGATGAACAGCTGGTTTGGGTGGAGTATTGTGATAACGCAACAGCTTTGAATGGTAAAAGAAAAGAAGAAATTAAAGGCAAAGGGGCATTGAACAATCAAATCACATCCTTAATTTTTCAAAAATTAAACTCCGAACAAATTCAAACATCTTTCATTGAACAATTATCTAAAACCGAACAATTGAATCGGAAAGTGGAGATTATACCTCTGGAAGTAGTCTTGAGAAATCGTGTTGCTGGCTCTTTTGCGAAACGATTTGGATTGGAAGAAGGTGACATTCTTCCTCAACCCATTATTGAATTTTATTACAAGTCTGACGCATTGGACGATCCATTTATCAATGATGCACATGTCTATTTTCTTGAACTTGCTCGCCCAGAAGAAGTGGAATTCATCAAATCAGAGACACTGAAAATCAATGCACTACTCCAAAAGCTCTGGGCAAAAATCGGCTTGAGTTTGGTTGATTTCAAACTCGAATTTGGTCGTACAGCAGAGGGAGAAATTATCTTGGCGGATGAAATTTCACCAGATACCTGCCGTCTTTGGGATGCGGAGGGGAATCATTTAGATAAAGATGTTTTCCGACGTAATATTGGTAATTTGATCGAAGTATATAGTCGCGTACTCACAGCCCTTCAAGAAGGAAAAGAGCTTTAAGATTAAGTAGTGAAATCGTAGAGAAGAAATAAAAGAAAGTGAATGAAAAAGAGAAAATGAGTAAAGTAGAAGTTTATGTAACCTATAAAAAATCAATTTTGGACCCTCAAGGACAAGCCATCACAGCAGCAACACAAAAGCTAGGTTATGATGAGATAAAGGACATTCGTGTAGGAAAATATTTTGAGATTGAAGTCGATGCAACAGCTGAGGCAGCGGCCTCTAAAGTTGAGGAAATCGCAGAAAAACTTCTTGCTAACCCAAACATGGAAACTTACAAGGTTGAGGTGGTAGATTGATGAAATTTGCAGTTATTCAATTTCCAGGATCAAATTGTGATTTTGACCTCCTTTGGGCCATTCGTGATGTGATGCAAGCTGAAGCCGAGTTTGTCTGGCATGAGGAAAATTCTCTTTCAGGCTTTGATGGTGTGTTGATTCCTGGAGGTTTCAGTTACGGGGATTACTTACGTTGCGGAGCCATTGCTTCTTTTTCTAACATCATGCCAGAGATTAAGCGTTTAGCAGCAGAGGGAAAACCTGTCTTTGGCACCTGCAATGGATTTCAAATCCTTGTTGAGGCGGGACTTTTACCTGGAGCATTGATTCAAAATGACAGCTTAAAGTTTGTTTCAAAGTGGCAAAACTTAAAAGTAAATAACAATTCAAAATTTACAACTGTCTTTTCTGAAAATGAAGTGATTAGCTTGCCTATTGCTCATGGTGAAGGCAAGTATATTGCTGATGAACAAACTTTGTCAGATTTAAAAGAAAACGGCCAAATCGTTTTCACCTATGTAAATGGAAATCCTAATGGTTCAGCTTTAGATATTGCTGGAATCTGTAATAAAGAGGGCAATGTTTTAGGAATGATGCCGCATCCAGAACGCGCTGTAGAATCCCTATTGGGTGGAAATGATGGTCAAAAAATGTTTGCCAGTATCTTGAAAAATTTTGTAGAAAAAGGAGCGCTACAATGAGCGTTGAAATGAGTCCAGAACAAATCCAAACGTCAAAAATTTATCGTGAATGGGGCTTGACTGATGAAGAATACTCTAAAATTAAAAATGAGATTCTTGGTGGTCGCTTGCCTAACTTTACAGAAACAGGCATGTATGCCGTGATGTGGTCAGAGCATTGTTGCTATAAAAATTCAAAACCTGTCTTGAAAAAATTTCCAACAGAAGGCCCACACGTACTTATGGGACCAGGTGAAGGTGCAGGAGTCGTTGATATTGGTGATGATTGGGCTGTTGTTTTCAAAGCGGAATCGCACAATCACCCAAGCTATGTTGAACCCTATGAAGGAGCGGCAACAGGTTCTGGCGGGATTATTCGTGATATCTTTTCGATGGGTGCACGTCCAGTTGCTCTTTTAGATAGCCTTCGCTTTGGTCAGATTGACAATGCTAAAACACGTCACATTGTTGACCGCGTGACAGCTGGAATAGCAGGATATGGTAACTGTATCGGTATCCCTACGGTAGGTGGAGAAGTAGCTTTTGATGAATCTTATGCGGGAAATCCTTTAGTGAACGTGATGTGTGTGGGCTTGATTGAGCATAAGCACATCCAAAAAGGACAAGCCAAAGGTGTGGGCAACACAATCATGTATGTCGGTGCGAAAACAGGACGTGACGGCATTCATGGTGCTTCCTTTGCCTCTCAGGAGTTTGGTTCAGGTTCTGAAACACAACGTTCTGCCGTTCAAGTGGGCGATCCTTTTATGGAAAAACTTTTGTTAGAGGCTTGTCTCGAAGTGATTCATAATCATTCCGATATTCTTGTCGGTATTCAAGATATGGGGGCTGCTGGATTAGTTTCTTCAACTTCGGAAATGGCTTCGAAAGCTGGCTCAGGTCTGAAACTTAATTTAGACTTAGTACCACAACGTGAGACGAATATGACACCATACGAAATGATGCTTTCAGAGTCGCAAGAGCGGATGGTACTTTGCATTAAAAAAGGACATGAAGATGAAATTGTTGAGCTCTTTAAAAAGTACGAACTTGATGCAGTAAACATAGGTGAAGTCACTGACGATGGGATGTACACATTGTTCCATCAAGGTGAAAAGGTTGCCGAAATTCCAGTAGACTCTTTAGCTGAGGATGCACCGGTTTATTATCGTGAAATGAAACAACCCGCACGTATTGCTGCATTTGAAAAAGCCGAAAAATTTATCCCGGAAATCGTAAATACAACAGAGGTTCTCAAAGAACTCCTTAGTCAACCAACGATTGCGAGCAAGCGCAGTATTTATGAAACCTACGATAGCCGTGTAATGACCAATACAGTTGTTGCACCTGGATCTGATGCGGCAGTTATCCGCCTCCGTCATTCCAATAAAGCTTTAGCAATG
Source organism: Lactococcus formosensis (assembly GCF_037892375.1). NCBI lineage: Bacteria > Bacillati > Bacillota > Bacilli > Lactobacillales > Streptococcaceae > Lactococcus > Lactococcus formosensis. The sequence continues at coordinate 1,512,810 of NZ_CP141721.1, forward strand.
ACAACAGACTGTAATGCGCGCTATCTCTACCTTGACCCTGAGGTTGGTGGACAAATAGCAGTCGCAGAAGCAGCGCGTAACATCATCGCCTCAGGTGGGAAACCTTTAGCTATTACGGACTGCCTTAATTTTGGAAATCCAGAAAAACCAGAACAATTTTATGAGTTAAGCAAGGCATGCGATGGTATTTCGGAATCTTGTCGTGTGCTATCTACTCCAGTTATCTCGGGTAATGTTTCCCTTTATAACGAAACGAATGGTCAAGCAATTTTACCGACACCAATGATTGGGATGGTTGGATTGATTGAAGATGTGGCACAGATTACGACACAAGATTTTAAAGAAACAGGTGACTTAATTTATCTTATCGGTGATACTGGCGATGATTTCTCCGGTTCTGAAATTCAAAAAATGATGACAGGAGAGATTTCAGGTACGCTGAACTTTGATCTGCAAGCTGAAAAAGAAAATCAGGAATGCGTACTAAAAGCAATCCAAGCGGGTCTCATTCGATCAGCGCATGATTTATCTGAAGGTGGCTTAGCTGTAGCTCTTGTCGAGTCGGCTTTTGCGAATAATAAAGGAATTTCGGTTCATTTTGATGGCAATGCATCACAACTCTTCTCTGAAAGTCAGGGGCGCTTTATCCTCTCGGTTCATCCAGAAGATGAAAAGAACTTTGAAGACCTGATGGCAGGTAAAGCAAGCAAGTTAGGGCAGGTTACAGACAAGTCAGAAATTAAAATTTCAGCAAAAGATGGTGAAATTTCCTTATCTACTGAAGAAGCGAAAGCGATTTATGAAGGAGCGATTCCATGCCTTATGAAGTAAAGTCTTTGAACGAAGAATGTGGCGTTTTTGGCATCTGGGGACATCCTGAAGCTGTACAACTGACATATTTTGGACTTCATGCCTTGCAACACAGAGGGCAAGAAGGTGCTGGGATTCTGTCAAATAATGATGGGCAACTTCAACGGCACCGTGATTTAGGCTTGGTAACAGAAGTTTTCCGTCACGAAAAAGACTTGCAAAAATTATCAGGGAAAGCAGCCATGGGTCATGTGCGCTACGCCACAGCAGGTTCAGCAGAATTAAACAATATTCAGCCTTTCCACTTTAAATTTCAAGACACACAGCTTGGTCTAGCCCATAACGGCAACTTGACTAATGCTATATCACTACGACGCGAATTAGAAGCACAAGGCGCGATCTTTTCTTCGAGCTCAGATACAGAAATTTTGGCGCATCTGATTCGACGTAGCCATCATCCTGAATTTATGGGAAAAGTAAAGGAAGCTTTGAATACTGTTAAAGGTGGCTTTGCTTATCTCTTGATGACAGAAGATTCGATGATTGCAGCTCTTGATCCTAATGGCTTCCGTCCCTTATCTATTGGGAAAATGACTAATGGTGCGCTCGTTGTAGCCAGTGAAACTTGTGCTTTTGATGTTATTGGTGCAGAGTTTGTTCAAGAAGTCAAACCGGGGCAGATTATTCAAATTAATGATCAAGGCTTGCATGTTGAGCAGTTTACAGATAAGACCAATACACAAATCTGTTCAATGGAGTATATTTACTTTGCACGTCCGGACAGTGTTATTGCAGGTGTCAATGTCCATACCGCACGTAAACAATCAGGGCGCATCCTAGCACGGGAGGCACAGGTAGATGCAGATATAGTTATTGGTGTGCCGAACTCATCGCTCTCAGCAGCATCAGGATATGCAGAAGAATCTGGATTACCTTACGAAATGGGCTTGATTAAAAATCAATATGTGGCGCGTACATTTATTCAGCCTACGCAAGAATTAAGAGAACAAGGTGTACGGATGAAGCTCTCGGCTGTTTCCAGTGTAGTCGAAGGTAAAAAGGTTATCATGGTGGACGATTCTATTGTACGTGGAACGACAAGCAGACGAATTGTGCGTTTACTTAAAGATGCCGGCGCTGCTGAAGTTCACGTTGTAATTGCGAGCCCACCGCTTGCTTATCCATGCTTTTATGGTATCGATATTCAAAAGCGAGAAGAGTTGATTGCAGCGGAACACTCAGTCGATGAAATTTGCCAAATCATTGGAGCAGATAGTCTTACTTTTTTAAGTCAAGAAGGGTTAGTTGAGGCTATTGGACATGATAATCTGTGTCTGTCTTACTTTGACGGTATATATCCGACGCCACTTTACGATTATGAAGAAAATTACCTGAAATCTTTAGGAGGAAAAAATGTCTAAAAATGCTTATGCAAAGGCAGGAGTTGATGTTGAAGCGGGTTACCAAGTGGTTGATCGCATAAAAAAACACGCCGAAAAAACGAAAAGGCTGGGAGTTCTTGGAGGACTTGGAGGATTTGGAGCGGCATTTGATCTTTCGAAACTTGATGTTAAGGAACCAGTGCTTATTTCTGGAACAGACGGAGTGGGCACAAAGCTGATGCTGGCTATTGAAGCAGACAAACATGATACGATTGGCATTGATTGTGTGGCCATGTGTGTTAATGATATCGTTGCAGCTGGAGCAGAACCCCTCTACTTTCTTGACTATATCGCTATCGGTAAAAACCTTCCGGAAAAGCTCGAAAAAGTGGTCGCAGGTGTTGCCCAAGGATGTTTGCTATCAGGGGCAGCCTTGATTGGTGGTGAAACAGCAGAAATGCCAGATATGTATGATACAGATGACTATGACCTTGCAGGTTTTGCTGTCGGTATTGCCGAAAAGTCAGCCCTAATCGATGGCTCTAAGAATGTTGAGGCAGGTGATATCTTATTAGGGCTTCCTTCCTCTGGCATTCATTCGAACGGTTACTCGCTCGTCCGGAAAATCTTTAAAGATTTTGATAAACAAGAAATTCTTCCTGAGCTGGAACGCCCCCTTGGAGAAGAGTTACTTGAACCCACTCATATTTATGTTCAAGAGCTGTTGCCACTTATAAAAGACAACATGATTAAGGGGATATCACATATTACAGGAGGTGGTTTTTATGAAAATCTTCCGCGGATGTTTAGTGATCAATTAGCAGCTGAAATTAAAGAAGACAGCTGGGAGATTTTGCCTATTTTCAAAGCTTTGGAGAAATACGGTCAAGTTCCTCATGACGAAATGTTCCAGATTTTCAATATGGGAATTGGCATGGTCCTCGCTGTTGCCCCAGAACAGGCTGAAGAAGTGAAGCAAAGAGTAAAATGCTACGAAATCGGAAAAATTACGCCTCGTGTAAATCAAGCGGTAATAATAAAATGAGGATTGCCGTTTTCGCCTCTGGCTCAGGATCTAACTTTGAAGCTCTTGCTCAAGCTTTTCCCGCTGAAGTTCAGCTCTTATTTTCGGATAAGATTGATGCTTATGCTCTACAAAGAGCACAGCAGCTCAAGATAGCTGCTGTCAGCTTTACCTTAAAATCTTTTGCTGATAAGCAAAGTTATGAAGAAGCCTTAGTTGCTTTGCTCCGTGAACATCAGATTGATTTGATTTGTCTTGCAGGTTATATGAAAATTGTTGGTCCTACTCTTTTGCAAGCTTATGAAGGTCGGATCATTAATATTCATCCATCATATCTGCCAGCTTTTGCGGGTTCAGCTCATGCTTTAGACGAATCCTGGCAAGCTCAAGAAGGCTTGGGAATCACAGTGCATTGGGTGGATTCTGGAGTCGATACAGGAGAAATTTTAGCCCAGCAGCAGCTTGATTATTACCCAGAACTCGCCGAATATGAAAAAAAGCTCCATCAAATAGAGCATGAATTGTATATAAAAGTAGTAGAAGAGCTTATCAAAAAATAGTAAAAGCTATTATAAACTTAAAAATAGAAAAGGAATAAAAATGACTAAACGTGCGCTTATCAGTGTGTCGGATAAAAATGGAATTGTTGAATTGGCTGAGTCTTTAAGTAAACTCGGTTTTGAAATTATCTCAACTGGCGGAACTAAAAAAGCTTTGGATGAAGCAGGAATTGCAACCTTAGCGATTGAAGAAGTGACGCAGTTTCCGGAAATGATGGATGGACGTGTGAAAACATTACATCCAATGATTCATGGTGGACTTTTGGCACGACGTGATTTGGACAGCCATCTAGCTGCCTTAGAAGAGCACAATATTACACCCATTGACTTGGTTGTTGTCAATCTTTATCCTTTCAAAGAGACACTCTTGTCAGGAGCTGATCATCAAACAATTGTCGAGAATATTGATATTGGTGGTCCTTCAATGTTACGTTCTGCAGCAAAAAATCATGCAGACGTTACTGTTCTTGTTGATCCAAGTGACTATGCTATGGTTCTCGAAGAATTCGAAAAAGCTGGTGAAACAAGCTTAGGACTTCGTCAACGTTTGGCTGCCAAAGTTTTTCGACATACTGCTGCTTATGATGCGCTCATTGCACAATATTTAACAGAAAAATTTTCTGCTCCGGAGGAGAAACCTGAAAAGCTGACATTGACCTATGATTTAAAACAAGGGATGCGTTATGGTGAAAATCCACAACAAGATGCAGATTTTTATGAAAATGCCCTTCCAACTACATATTCGATTGGGCAAAGTGTGCAATTACACGGTAAAGAATTATCTTACAACAATGTGCGTGATGCAGATGCTGCGTTGCAGATCGCGCGTGATTTTACGGATCAACCTACCGTTGTGGCGCTTAAGCACATGAATCCTTGCGGCATTGGTCAAGGGGAGACGATTGAGCAAGCTTGGGATTATGCTTATGAAGCAGATCCTGTTTCTATCTTTGGGGGTATTGTCGTTTTAAATCGCGCAGTTGACCAGAAAACAGCGGAGAAAATGAGCAAAATATTTTTAGAAATCATTATTGCACCAGCATTTTCTGATGAAGCTCTGGCAATTTTAACGAAAAAGAAAAATATTCGTTTGCTTACGCTTGATTTTGAACAAATTGGTGCATCAGAAAGAGAACCAATGATTACAGGCGTGCTTGGCGGTGTTTTAGTACAAGAACAAGATGTTGTTACAGAACACCCAGAAAGTTGGACAGTAGTAACGCAAGTCCAACCAGATATGGAACAATGGGAAGCGCTAAAATTTGCATGGAAAGCGGTCAAATATGTGAAGTCTAACGGTATCATTGTTACAAATGAGCATCAAACACTTGGGGTTGGACCTGGTCAAACCAACCGTGTAGCTTCAGTGAAAATAGCAATCGAAGCCGCTCAAGAAAAAGGTCTAGATAATACTGTGCTTGCCTCTGACGCCTTCTTCCCCTTTGCAGATAATATTGACGAGATTGCCAAATCTGGTATCAAAGCAATTGTACAACCGGGTGGTTCCGTTCGTGATCAAGAAGTCATTGAAGCTTGCGACAAGTACGGTATCACAATGGTCTTTACAGACGTGAGACATTTCCGTCACTAATAAAAAAAGCTAGACGAGAGTTTAGCTTTTTTTATTAGTGTTTCTGCCGTCTAGAAAATTCCGTGAAGCGAAACTTATCAACTTGATGTCGGCTTTCGGTGTACTGGAAAACATTATTATTGGTGAGGTAAACATGACTACGTACACTCACGACATGGCGGTCTTTTGGGTTTAAATCCAAGTAAGTTTTGTCTTCATCGTTGGCGAAGTCAATCGTGATTTCTTTTTGAGCATATGAAATGTCGAGGTTAACTTGGTCTTCAAGGTAGGAATAAAGAGAAGACTTTACTTTTTCTCTTGTCATATTGGGTGCTGTAGAAGCTAAGATGTAGTCGCGATCTAGGATAACAAACTGCTCATCAATATTTCGTCGACGGAGGATGTGAAAGGCCTGAGTACCTTCTTCAAAAAAAGAAAGTTCTGAGAGTTCTTTATCTACAGTTATTTTTTCAAAAATTAATATTTCGGTAGTTGAGCTGAAGTTTAAAGAGTCTTTGAGCTCTTTGAAAGAAGTTAAACCTGAAATGGGGAACATCAATCTCTCCCTTGGAATAACAATGGAGCCAAAGCCATGACGGCGTTGAATAATCCCATTTTCTTCCAAGATTTTTAGTGCTTGTCGTACCGTTGCGCGGCTAGTTTGATAGAGCACTGTAAGCTGGTTTTCACTGGGCAAGAGCTCATTTTCGGGATATCTTCCTTCATGGATTTTTTTCTCCAAATCCCGAAGAATAATTTCGTACTTTTTCATAATCTAAGTGTAACAAAAAAGCACTTTAAGTTAAAGTAAAAATATAACCGCTTGCAAAACCGCTTTCATTTTGCTATTATAAACTTGTACGTACAAGTTGTGATTTATTTTTATTAAAGGAGAATAAAAGTGTTTGGTTTTGGAAAGAAAAAAATTGTGAGTGAAGATAAAAATCTTTATGCACCTTTAGCAGGTACAGTTATTGGCTTGGAAAAGGTTTCCGACCCTGTATTTGCCAAAAAAGTTATGGGGGATGGTTATGCTATTGAACCTACAAGTACTGAAATTGTCAGTCCAGTAGCAGGAGAAGTCAGTCTAGTACAAGGACATGCTATCGGCTTCAAGCGTGCAGATGGCTTAGAAGTATTGCTTCATTTAGGGATTGATACAGTAAGTTTAAATGGACAACCTTTTCAGATTAAGGTTAAGGTAGGCGATATAGTCGACGGCGGTGATGCTCTGGGACAGGTCAATTGGAAAGAAGTGGAAGCAGCGGGTCTACCACTTACGAGTATGATTTTAATTACAAATACAAATGAAATGCTCAATAGTCTTACCGTTAAAAAAGGAAGTGCTCAAGCAGGTGATATGTTGGGTCAAGCAACTGCAAAATAAAAAGGAGAAAACATGGCAGATTACAAAAAATTAGCAACAGAAATCATTGCTGCTGTTGGCGGTGAAGAAAATATCACAAAGGTAATTCACTGTATTACACGCTTACGTTTTTATTTAGTCGACAAAGAAAAAGCAGATAATGAAAAGCTTGAAGCAATGGATGGTGTTGCCGGTGTTGTCTACAATGCAAATCTGGGGCAGTACCAAGTAGTTATCGGTCAAGCCGTTGAGGATGTCTATGACGAAATTGTTGCCCAGTTGGGGAGTCGTGTAGTGGATGGTGAAAGTAGTGAAAATGTCGAGGAAACAAAAGTTTCTAAAAATCCGATCATTCGTGCTTTTCAAGTTGTAGTCGGAACAATTACAGGCTCGATGATGCCGATTATTGGTTTATTAGCTGCTGGAGGTATGATTAACGGGATTCTTAACATGTTTGTTAAGGGCAACCATATTTTTGAACTTATTAGTCCGACAGATCCAACCTATATTATTATTTCAACAATGGCGATGGCACCATTCTACTTCCTTCCTGTCTTGGTCGGCTATGCCGCTGCTAAACAGTTAGGTTCAGAGCCATTCGTCGTGGCAGCAGTTGGTGGCTTTATGATTCATCCTGCCCTACAAGGCTTAGTTGCAGCACCGAATGTTATTGAAAAGGGAGAAATTGTAGCCGGAAAAGCACCAGTAGTTATGGAATTATTTGGGGTAACTTTTAATACAAGTTATTTTAATATTCCTGTTAGTCTACCAAATTATGCTTATACTATTTTCCCGATTATTGTAGCAGCTTGGATGGCTAAACCAATCGGTGCTTGGCTTAAGAAACACATGCCTTTAGCACTTCGTTCGATCTTTGTACCGATGATTACTTTCTTTGTCGTGGCTTCATTAGTACTCTTGTTGGTAGGACCCGTAATTAGTATTGTTTCCTCTGCGCTTGCTTCAGTCATTACAGGCTTGATTAATCTTAATCTTACTATAGCAGGAGCAATTATTGGTGGACTTTACCAAGTTCTAGTTATCTTTGGTCTCCATTGGTTGGTTATTCCTATCTTGACTCAACAAATCGTAACAACAGGAGAATCAAACATTAACATGATTGTTTCCTTTACAATGTTGGCACAAGGTGCAGGTGCTCTAGCTGTCTTTCTTAAAACACGCCAACAAAGTCTTAAAGGGTTAGCTTTACCAGCAGCGATTTCGGCTTTTTGTGGGGTAACTGAGCCAGCCATGTATGGGATTAACTTGAAATATATTCGTGTTTTCATTATGAGTTCGGTTGGTGCAGCTGCAGGCGCTGCGGTTGCTGGCTTATTTGATCTGCATATGTATGGCTTCTCAGGCTCACTTATTGGTTTCCCTAACTTTGCTGCAACAACAAATCCTTTGACTCATGCTGCAGGTAACCCTAACAACTTTATCTACTTTTGGATTGCGACAGCTGTTTGTATTGTTGTATCCATGACATTGGTATGGTTCTTTGGTTTCAAAGATTCAGATACAATGGGAACAGGACTTGAAAAGAAAAACGTCTTTAAATCAGCCGTAAATAAATAAGAAACAAAAGGAAAAAACTATGACATTGAGCGAAAAAGTCATCTATCAAATTTACCCTAAATCATTCTTCGACACTACGGGAAATGGTATTGGGGACCTCAGAGGAGTAACGGAAAAATTACCTTATTTGGCGGAATTAGGAATCGATATGATTTGGCTTAATCCTTTTTATCCCAGCCCGCAAAGAGATAATGGTTATGATATTTCTGACTATACTAATATAGATCCAGTATTTGGTGATTTTAAAGATTTTGATCAAATGGTAGCGCGTGGTAAAGAGTTAGGTATTGAATTTATGCTGGATATGGTTTTGAATCATGTTTCAACAGAACATGAATGGTTTAAAAAAGCACTTGCCGGTGATAAATATTACCAAGATTTCTTCATTATTAGAGATGAGCCTACGGATTGGATGTCAAAATTTGGCGGCAATGCTTGGGCACCATTTGGCGACACTGGTAAATATTATCTTCATCTTTATGATATTTCTCAAGCCGACTTAAATTGGCGTAATCCCAATGTACGCAAAGAACTGTTTGAAGTTGTCAATTTTTGGCGCGATAAAGGTATATCAGGCTTTCGTTTCGACGTGATTAACGTTATTGGAAAAGATGAAATACTTAAAAATAATCCAGAAATTGATGGGAAATTTGAGTATACTGATAAACCAATCACTCATGAATATCTGAAAATGCTCAATGCGGCTACTTTTGGCCAAGACGAATATGCTATAACTGTGGGAGAAATGAGCTCAACGTCAATCGAAAACAGTATTCTCTATACACAACCAGAGCGAAGAGAACTTAGTATGGTTTTTAATTTCCACCATCTAAAAACAGATTACAAAGATGGTGATAAATGGACCAAAGTTCCCTTTGATTTTCAAGCGCTCAAAGAGCTTTTCCATGAATGGGGCGAAAAAATGTCACAAGGTGGCGGCTGGAATGCTACATTTTGGAATAATCATGATCAACCTCGAGCGCTCAATCGTTTTGTGGATGTGAAAAATTTCCGTATAAAAGGAGCGACGATGTTGGCTGCTGCGATTCATCTCAGCCGTGGTACACCTTTTATTTATATGGGTGAAGAAATTGGTATGATTGATCCTGATTATGATTCTGTCACCGATTACCAAGATTTAGAAGCTCTGAATGCTTACGAAAGACTTTTGAAACAAGGAAAAACAGAATCCGAAGCATTTGAAATAATCAGCAGTAAATCACGTGATAATTCAAGAACACCGATGCAATGGGACGATAGTACAAATGCGGGCTTTAGTAAAGGAGAGCCGTGGCTGAAGCTGGGCAAACATACCGACGTTAACCTGAAAAGAGATAAAAACGGAGAAATCTATAATTTCTATAAAGAAATGATTCGTTTACGAAAAACGGAAAAAATTATTTCTGAGGGAGATTATAAAGCTGCACTTAAAGATTCAGAGCACATTTATGCTTTTGTGCGTGAATACGAAGGTCAACGTTTACTTGTGTTGAATAACTTTGCCAATCACAGTGTGAACTTTAGCTTACCACAAGGGTTTGAAGATGTCGAAGTCTTTGTAAATAACTATGACTCATACAAGTCTGAAACACTGGCGCCTTATCAGTCAGTTGCTTTATTAGCCAAATAGTGCTAGCCATAAAAGTCTCTTTTGTTGAAAAAAAACGATGAAATCGTTAAACTAGAGCTATCATAAATTTTTAGAAAGAGATGAAAATGACTGTATTACTTTTTGACATAGACAACACACTTCTTGATTTTGATAAGGCAGAGTACACGGCTTTAGGTAAAATTTTTGAGCAATACGATATTGAAGATACAAAAGAAAACAGAGCTATCTACTCGCGTGAAAATAAGGCACTTTGGCGAAGTCACGAGGCAGGAGAAATCAGTCGTGAAGAACTTCTTTCTACACGTTTTGCTAATGCTTTTAGAGCTTTGGGAGTTAAAGAAGCTTACGATGCTTCGGCTGTTGATGCAGCGTACCAACTTCACTTGGCTCAAGGTCATGAATTGATGGACCATGCTATGGAACTTTTGGATCGCTTAGCGCAAGAAGCTACAGAAATGTACATTGTTAGTAATGGTACATCAAAAGTTTCTCGTCCACGAATTTTAGAGTCTGGTATTGCCGGATATTTCAAAGAAATATTTATCAGTGAAGAAATTGGAAAACACAAGCCATCAAAAGAATTCTTTGATTATGTATTTGAACATATCGATCATGCTGCGGATAAAGATTTTGCGATTGTTGGTGATACCTTAGCTACGGATATCCTAGGCGGAAAAAATGCAGGTATTAAAACAATTTGGTATAATCCTAAACACTTAGAGGCGCAAAAAGATTTAACACCAGATTGTGTTATCGAAGATTTATTAGAAATACCTTCTCTACCTGTCCTCGCTTGATAATTCCGAACAATGGAATAAGAATATATTTAGAAAAGCCCCCTGGGGCTTTTTCTTTTTCTCTAAATATCTTAAGATAGAAGTGAGAAGAAAGTGAGGAAATATGAGGGTTTTAGTTGTTGGCTCAGGTGGGCGTGAACATGCACTTGCACGAAAATTTGCAAAAAGTGAAAAAGTAGAGAAAGTTTTTATTTGCCCAGGAAATGTGGGTATGGCGGAGGAAAAGCTGGAAAATGTAGCTATTTCCGAACTTGAAAATCATCTATTGGTAAACTTTGCGAAGAAGAAAAAAGTAGACTTGACTTTTGTTGGTCCAGAAACAGCATTGATGAACGGCATTGTGGATGCTTTCTTAGACGAAGGGTTGCTTATATTTGGACCGAGAGTTGAAGCTGCTCAAATCGAAGGCAGTAAAACTTTTGCTAAGTCAATAATGAAAAAATACGGCGTACCCACAGCAGACTACGAGAGTTTTACGGATCTCGGAAAGGCTCTAAATTACGTTGAGACAAAAGGTGCACCTATTGTTATCAAGGCAGATGGCTTAGCTGCAGGAAAAGGCGTCACAGTTGCCATGGATTTAGAAGCAGCAAAAGCTGCTTTAGAAGATATTTTCCAGACAAAAGCAGCAAAAGTTGTGGTAGAAGAATATCTTGATGGCGAAGAGTTTTCACTTTTTAGCTTAGTACATGATGGAAAGATATACCCGTTACCTATTGCGCAAGATCATAAACGTGCCTTTGATGGCGATCGAGGGCCAAATACAGGCGGGATGGGTGCTTATGCACCTGTACCTCATATTCCAAAAGCTGTAGTACAAGAAGCCATAGAAAAAATTGTTCAGCCAACTGTGGCTGGGTTAGAGGCGGAGAATAAGCCTTTTACTGGTATTCTTTATGCCGGATTAATATTGACATCCGAAGGTGTCAAAACGATTGAATTTAATGCTCGCTTTGGTGACCCAGAAACGCAAGTGGTTTTAGAAACTATTACAAGTGATTTTTTTGAAAATATACTGGATATCTTACAAGGACGAGAGCCAAACTTGACCTGTAATACTGAAGAAGTTACCTTAGGTGTAGTTGTAGCAAATCAGGGCTATCCTGATGCCTCAACAGAGAGTGTTGTTCTACCAGAACTACATGATTTAAACTGTTATTATGCTGGTGTCATAAGAAAAGATGATCAGCTTCTTTCAAAGGGGGGACGTATATACATGGTCACCGAAACCGGAAAAGAGATAAAAAGTATTCAAAAATCACTTTACGAGAAATTAGATAAATTAGACAATACAGGGATGTTTTATCGTAAAGACATTGGAAATAAAGGAGTATAAAAATGGCAGATGTTGCAGTAATTATGGGATCACTTTCAGATTGGGAGACAATGAAACAAGCGACTCATATTTTGGAGGAGTTCGGTATCGATTTTGATAAAAAGGTCGTCTCCGCTTACCGGACACCAGAAATTATGATGAATTTTGCGAAAAATGCGGAGCAACAAGGCTATAAGCTCATAATTGCTGGCGCAGGAGGTGCGGCACATTTACCTGGAATGGTTGCTGCAATGACACTGCTTCCTGTTGTTGGTGTGCCTATTCAGTCACGTGCCCTATCTGGCTTAGATAGCCTTTACTCCATCGTCCAGATGCCAGGTGGAGTTCCTGTTGCTAGTATGGCTATAGGCACCTCAGGAGCCAAAAATGCTGCTCTCTATGCTATTCAGATTTTGGCACTTGCTGATAAAAGCTTAGTAGAAAAATTGAAAAAATATCGAAAAGAAGCAGCCGATATATCAGTCTCTTCAACTAAAGAATTGTTGTAAACTTTTAATTTAAAAACGAGCGTAATATTTGTAAAAATATTTTGATTTTAGTAAACAAAAATCCGGATAATATGCGGATTTATTTTTAAACTATCCGAAAAGAATGGGGAGAATAAAGAAAAATGGCCTATAATAAGAATATGCAACATAAGAAAAAAACAATTGGAATTATTGGTGGTGGGCAGTTGGGCCAAATGATGGCTATTTCTGCACAATATATGGGCCATAAAGTGATTACACTCGATCCAAATCCTAACTGTTCCGCAGCAAAGTGTTCGGATGAGTTGATTATTGCGGAATATGATGATGTTGATGCGCTTCTTAAGCTAGCTTATGCTTGTGATCTGATAACCTACGAGTTTGAAAATGTATCGGCTAGCGGTTTACATCAGCTTGATGCCTGTGTCGCTATTCCGCAAGGCATTCGATTATTAGAAATCACGCAAAATCGCCGGTTAGAAAAAGAGTTTTTAGAACAATGTGGCGTGAAAATAGCTCCGTGGAAACTCGTAGAAAATGCTCAAGATCTTCCAGAGCAAGTAACAAAAAAACAAGTATTAAAAACAACAATGGGCGGCTATGATGGACACGGTCAAGTTGTTTTGAAATCTGATGAGGATTTGAAAGAGGCCATGAAGTTAGCAGAGAGTGCAGAATGTGTACTGGAGGAATTTGTTGATTTTGATTGTGAGATTTCTTTAATTATTAGTGGGAATGGTAAAGATTTTGTGACCTTCCCGCTTTGCCAAAATGAACATATTAATAATATTCTACACCGTACCATTGCTCCTGCTCCCGTACCTCTTGAGGTCAGCGAAAAGGCTAAAGGTTTGGCGCTGGCGATAGCTAAAGAGCTCCAGCTTTCAGGAACACTTTGTGTAGAAATGTTTCTGACAGCAGCGGGCGAGATTTATGTAAATGAACTTGCCCCACGTCCCCATAACTCGGGACACTATACAATAGAGGCTTGTGATTTTTCACAATTTGATTTACATATCAAGGGAATTCTTGGTGAGGAACTGCCGCAACCACGTCTATTGAAACAAGCCATCATGCTCAATATTCTGGGACAAGATGTCCCCAAAATGGAACAATTGGCTCAGGAAAGGCCAGAGTGGCATATTCATGATTATGGGAAGTTGGAAGCGAAGAACGATAGAAAAATGGGGCATGTAACCATATTGACAGATGACTTTTCAAAAAGTCTGAAAGAAATATCCCGTTTAAAAATATGGGAATGATTTACAGGAAGGAAGAAGAGGATGCACACGATCAGGTTGTCGATGGAAAGCCGGAAAACAATTTTTCGAATCGAAACGCTGAGTGAAGAAATAAATCCCGAATGGACAGTTGTGTTTCAAAGTGCCTTCAAAGATAAACTGGTAAACTACTTGGAAGAGTATGAAAAGACTAAGCATTGTCTTTTGTTTCAAGGTAATACAACTTTCTGGTTGCAACACTCGGCAATGCAAGCCAGTTTATTCCTGCCACTGGCGTCAAATGATGAAAAAATTAGGGATATCATTGTTCGTTTATTAAGGCTACATTTTGAGTTCATCAATACAAATTCTTCTTCTTTAAATTCACAGAACAATTCTTTAAGCTATTTCGAACTTTATCATTTGGCATATACTTTGCAATTGGCTTATATCTTTTATTTGCGAACCGAGGAAATTTGTCAGTTTAGCTTATTATTCAGTTCAGCTTCAGCTCGCGTTTTAAATGTATGGGAGGAAGGTGCGATACGCTCAAACTTAACTGGTGTGATGGGGAAGGATTTGTGCATTGAGTCAGCTACACACTTAGAAGAAATCTTTAGCAATATTACGAGACACGCTGACTTAGGAAACCAAGCTTCTAAGGTTATTGCACTTTTGAAAAAAACGAATAGTATCCCAATATCAAAAGAGCAAGAATTTTTTCAAAGAGGTATGAAGACAATATCTTCTTATAAAAAAGAAGAAATACTCAACGGCCTGCTAAAAAAGATAAAACAAGAACAAGTAACAGGAAGCCTAACGGAACTGTACTTTTGTCAGCTCCTCTTAAATTATTTTAAAATCTAGAAGGTGTATCCCAAGGGATACATTTTTTAATGCAAGTTGCTTGAAAATTATGGAAGAGATGATATAATGAAAATAAGATTTACAAGTGTAAACGGAAAAACGAGAGAAATAAGAATGACAAAACTAAATTCGGAATTTACATTGGGTGGGATACACCATGTTACTGCAATTACTTCAAGCGCCCAAAAGACCTATGATTTTTTTACGAATCTTTTAGGGCTTCGGCTGGCAAAACTTACTGTTAATCAGGATGATTATGAAACTTATCATCTTTATTTTACGGATGAAGAGGGGAACCCTGGAACAGATATAACTTTCTTTGATTCTCCAGGAATTGGTGCTGGGAGCCATGGGATTAATAGTATTGATCGTATTTCATTCCGTGTTGCTCAGGATGTATCTTTGGAATACTGGTGCCAAAGATTTGCTGTAGCAGGTGTGCCACATGGCTTGGTGGCTGAGCGCTTTGGTAAAAAATATATAGAGTTTGAGGATTTTGATGGTCAGAAGTACCAGCTAGTTTCAGATGAGAAAGATCAAGGTATTGTTGCTCCAGGAAAACCTTGGCAGCTTTCAAATGTGGAGGTTGAACATGCTATTGTAGGCTTAGGACCTGTTTTCATTAAATTGTCAGAAGTAAATATTTTCCAGCAATTGCTCGAAGAAGTTTTTGGTTTTCGTAGGAGCGCAAGTGAAGAGGTTTTCACACTTTTTGAAGTAGCAGAGGGAGGTAATGGCGCCTCGATCATTATCGAACAAGATAAAGAATCACAGCGAGCATATCAAGGCTATGGCACAGTTCACCATGTTGCATTTCGCACTGCTAATCCTGATACGCTTAGATATTGGATTGAACGTGTCAAATCATATGTAATGCCTCACTCAGGATTGGTGGAACGTTTTTATTTTTCCAGTGAATATGTGAACGTTGCACCCGGTGTACTTTTTGAAATCGCTACAGATACTCCAGGGATTGCTGCCTTAGATATGGTACGTTCAGGGGAAGCTAAGGTTGATAGTTACGAAGAAGCGCTCGTGACCTCAGGCTTTTGGATAGATGAGACTTCGGACGAGGCAGGTCTCTCACTAAGTTTGCCTCCTCATCTCTTTCCAGGAGCAGAAGCGGAAAAAGCACGAACTGCAGCTGCATTACGTCGTTTGGACACGTCAGATGCATTTCGAGATAGAAAATTAGAACCACTGTGGACCATGAAAAAAATTCAAGAACGTCGTATAGGGAGAAAGAATGAAAGCATTTAAACCAGAAGATATGAGCAGTATTGATGCATACAAATTAATTTCAGGGCTGGTTATTCCAAGACCAATCGCGTGGTTGACAACCCAAAATTCTACGGGGCTTGTCAACGCAGCGCCCTTTAGCTTTTTTAATGTCGTATCAAAAGATCCTGTCATTGTATCCATTGCCATGACAGAGATGAAAGATTCTGTTAGAAATCTTTTGGAAACAAAAGAAGGTGTTATCCATCTGGTAAATATGGATAATGTTGAAGCGATGAATCAAACATCAGCACCTCTCACTGCTACAGAAAGTGAAATTGAAAAATTCGGTATTAAAATTACAGCGTCAGAAGAAGTGAAAGTACCTGCTATAGAAAATGCTAAAGCCCGATTAGAAGTCGTGCTTCATCAGCATATTCCAGTAGGAAAAACAAGCCAATTAATGCTCTTAGAAGTAAAAAATATTCTTATGAATGATTCTGTCATTGACGAGGAAAAACTCTATATTAAAGCGAAAGAACTGGATCCCGTTGCCCGTTTGTCAGGTAGAGCTTATACAAGATTAGGGAACACATTTGAAATTACACGCCCGACAGAGTAAGTTCCGATAATTGAAGTAGAAACTAAATTTTTCTTTAATTTTCCAACCATATTATTATCTTTTTCTCTCTTTTTAATTTAAAATATAATTATAGAGGAATTAAATTGATAATTTTAGAAAAGGGAGGCTTTTTATGAGAGAAAAATACAAAAACATTCTAGTAGCTGTTGATGGGTCAGAACAATCTGATAAAGCAGTACGTGAAGCCGTGAAAATTGCAGCACGTAATGAAACGTCACTATTTGTTTTGAATGTCAAAGATGATGTGCGACTTTATGGTTCAGCTTATGGTGTCCCTCTCATTCTTGAGAATTTAGAAGAGCAGTCACGTGCAATCATTGAAAGAGCTTCTGAGATTATCAAGAAACAGGTAGAATTTAAGGCATATCGCGTGGAGGGCTCGCCCAAAAAAGAAATCGTTGATTTTGCTCAAGCAAATGATATTGACTTAATCGTTATTGGTGTTACTGGTAAAGGCGCCTTTGACCGCTTGTTAGTCGGGTCTACAACAGCATACGTTATTGATCATGCGCGTTGTAATGTTATGGTTGTCAAATAATATAAAGAAGAAAAAGCTTTCTCAAAGAAAGCTTTTTTCTCGTGAAAAAAATTTTTTAATTCTGAGTCGTTTTCCTTAAAAAAAAGGGCGAAGCATTATATAATAGTTTTTACAGGAAAAATAAGTAAAAGGATTTTATAATGAAGAGAGTTGTATTTGGCCTGGTTGCAATTATAGTTTTAATAGTTGGAAATTCTGTATGGCATAATTTAGAGCATGGTGGCAAGAATTTATTCGTTAAAATACATGAAGACGAGAAAATCGAAATGAAAAAATCGGATAATGGCCATATCACAAAATATAAATATTCCGTCATCGGATTTGATGAAAAAGGAAAATCGCAAGAAATAAAGCTTACGGCGCAATATAGTTTAAAACACTATGATTATTTGAAAGTCGTAACAAATAAGAAAAAAGGAGTTTTGAGCTGGAAAGAAGTTAAGAAGCAAGAAATTCCTAAAAATCCCCTGTTTGAGCTTGAAAAAGCTTAAGTTCGCTTGTGTTTTTTTCCTTGAATAAATAAAATTATTTAACACTTGCGATAACGCTTTCTTGGTGTTATAATAACAGTGTAAAAAATAATAAACTCTATCCCTCAGCAATAACGTTGGGGGATTATTTTGTGCCAATTTTTTTCAAAATCAGTGTTTTTTAACGATTCATCCAAAAGAAAAACCGCTCTGTTGAGCGATTTTTAATTTCTATTTTAGCTATTTTACCTAGGAATTATTCCCACTCAACAGTTGCAGGTGGTTTAGAGGTAATATCGTAGACGACGCGGTTGATATGATCCACTTCATTAACGATACGTACTGAAATCTTTTGTAAAACATCCCATGGAAGTTTAGCAAACTCAGCTGTCATACCATCGATAGAGGTGATGGCACGGATAGCGAGTGTATAGTCGTAAGTACGGATATCTCCCATAACACCAACTGAACGAACACCTGTGTTAACAGTAAAATATTGCCATACATCTCGGTCTAAGCCAGCAGCGGCAATTTCTTCACGAAGAATCGCATCTGAATCACGGACAACTGCAATCTTTTCAGGTGTCAAGTTACCCATAACACGAATGGCAAGACCAGGTCCTGGGAATGGTTGACGCCATACAATCTCATCAGGCATACCAAGCTCTGTACCAAGGGCACGTACTTCGTCTTTGAAGAGTGTATTTAAAGGTTCAATCAATTCGAACTGCATGTCTTCTGGCAAGCCACCAACATTGTGGTGTGATTTGATTGTTTGAGCAGTGTCTGTTCCTGACTCGATGACATCTGTATAAAGTGTACCTTGAGCGAGGAATTTAACATCTTTAAGTTTAGAAGCTTCATCATCAAAGACGTAAACAAATTCGTTACCGATAATTTTACGTTTTTTCTCTGGGTCAGAAACACCAGCTAACTTATTCATGAAACGTTCTTCAGCATTAACACGGATAATATTTAAGCCGAATTTGTCTCCCAACATGTTCATGACTTGATCACCCTCGCCTTTGCGAAGGAAACCGTGGTCCACAAAGATTGAAGTCAATTGGTCACCGATAGCACGTTGTAAGAGCACACCAACTACAGATGAGTCTACACCACCAGAGAGACCAAGCAAGACTTTTTTGTCTCCTACTTGTTCGCGGATTTTTTCAATTTGCATATCAATGAAGCTCTCCATTGACCAATCGCCTTTAGCACCACAAATGTTTAATGCAAAGTTACGGAGCATATCTGTTCCGTATACAGAGTGACGAACTTCAGGGTGGAATTGAATACCGTAAATGTTACGTTCCGTATTTTCAACCGCTGCAAATGGGCTATTTGGAGAAGTAGCAACGACATGGAAGCCTTCTGGAATTTCAACAACACGGTCACCATGGCTCATGAGAACATCTTGTGTCTCAGGAGTATGAGCGAAAAGTTCAGATTTTGCTTTAAGCTCGATAGGTGCAACACCATACTCGCTTTCAGAAGCACTTTCAACCTTACCACCTAATTTGTGACTAATCAGTTGCATACCATAGCAGATACCTAGAATAGGTAATCCAAGTTCGAAAATTTCAGGATCAATATCAAATGAACCTTCGTCGTAAACAGAGTTAGGACCCCCAGAAAGTACAATCCCCAAAGGGTTTATTTCACGGATTTCTTGAGCTGTGACTTTGTGACTCATCAGCTCTGAGAAAACACCGATTTCACGAATGCGACGCGCAATCAATTGATTATATTGACTACCATAGTCAAGAACGATAATTTTTTCAAGTTGTTTATCAGACAAGTGGGCCTCCTAAAAATTAATATTAAAATATTTTATCATAAAAGAACGGATTATAAAAACGTTTGATACAAAAAGATAGCATTTTTAATCAAAGAGTAAATTAATGTTATGTTTTATCAAAATTTTTTCAAATAAATTTTATCAATGTAATGATTATCCGTTTTGTGCAGGATAACTTCCGCACGATTTCGTGTAGGTTCGATGTAGTCACGCAAATTAGGTAGATTGGTATTGGCCCAAGTTTGGCGTGCTAGCTTCATCACTTCATCGTAAGGCATCTTTGTAAATTGGTGATAATAGTTATGTGGATTATCTTCGGCGAGTTTGAGTAGACTGTCAAAACGCTCCAAATACCATCTTTCAATCACAGCTTCATCTGCATCGACATAAATAGAAAAATCATAAAAATCACTGACATACAGATGCTCGCTCTGTGGATTTTGCAGAACGTTTATCCCTTCAACTATTAAGATATCAGGTTGGTCAATTGTCTGTGTTTGATCTTTGAGGATGTCATAATTTTCGTGGGAATAAATCGGAATTTCACATGTTTCACCATTCTTAACACGGTAAAGAAAGTTTAACAGATGCTCCATGTCATAACTTTCGGGAAAACCTTTACGGTCTAGCATATTTCGCTCTTCTAAGACTGCTGTTGGATAAAGAAACCCATCAGTTGTCACAAGCTCTACGCTTAATTTTTTAAATTCACGGGATAGAAGTAGCTGAACAAGGCGTGCTGCAGTAGATTTTCCGACAGCTACAGAACCAGATATTCCAATAATTAATGGTGGAGTTTTAACAATTTTTTGTAAAAACAAACCTTTAGAAAAGCTTAAATCCTCAATATTTTTCTTGTAGAGTCGGACTAGATAGATTAAAGGCAAGTATACATCGATAACGTCTTGGAGTGAAATTTCATCATTGAGTGAACGAATGGCATCGAGCTCCTTGTTTGTCAAAGGCACAATTGAAGAAAGATAGAGATTTTGCCAAGTTTCTCGCGAAATTTCATCATAATTGATGAATTTATTCATAAGGATATTTTAGCATATTTTGCTTGCTGGCTGTGTTTAGAGACTCATTTTAACTGTAAGTTTAATTTTATAAAATTATAGAAATAGGCGCTAAACATAAGCAGTGTCTAAAGCGTTAGGGCCTGACTTTTTTGAAAAAAACAAAATTAAAATGTAAGGGTTTTCTAATACTTCCTCTCTATCTGTAAAGGTTTTCTCAGAACAAATAAAATATTTTGTGATAAAATAAACTGTAATGGTAAAAACAAATATGTATTATGAAGACAACCGAGATTTAGCACATGACGTGCAGGAATTGACGGTTGAACTTTTGGGCCTTCCCCTACACTTTCTGACTGATGCAGGTGTATTTTCTAAAAACGCTATTGATTATGGTTCACGTGTGTTGCTGGATAATTTTCAACCCGAAGGAGCTAAGACTCTGCTTGATGTAGGTTGTGGTTATGGCACATTGGCTTTAACTTTAGCAAAGAAATACGACTTGAAAGTTACACTTGTAGATGTAAATAGCCGCGCTCTTGATTTAGCAAAGAAAAATGCAGATAAAAACAATATAAAAGTTGATAATATATTTTTATCTAATATATATGATAATGTGGAACAAAGCTTTGATGCTATTATTTCGAATCCCCCTATTCGTGCGGGAAAAGAAGTGGTACATGCTATTTTGTCTGACGCTTATACGCATTTAAATAATAATGGCCATTTGACTATCGTAATTCAGAAAAAACAGGGCGCGCCGAGTGCACAAAAGAAAATGAATGCTGTCTTTGGCAATTGCGAGGTTGTCGCGAAAGATAAAGGATATTACATTTTAAGAAGTTATAAGGAGAAACTATGACCTACAGAATGGTTGACCTGATTCAAAAAAAACGTGACGGTGGTCACTTTGAGAAAGCTGAAATTGATTGGCTTATCTCTGGTTATGCGAATGGTGAAGTGCCGGATTACCAAATGGCAGCACTTGCTATGGCGATTTATTTTGAAGGTATGACGACAGAAGAAACAGCAAACTTAACCATGGCTATGGTTGCTTCAGGTAAGGAATTTGACTTATCAGCTATTCCTGGCGTGAAGGTAGACAAACATTCGACGGGTGGTGTAGGTGATAAAGTAACAATTATTTTAGCACCTTTAGTGGCGAGTTTTGATGTCCCTGTCGCTAAAATGTCTGGCCGTGGTTTAGGACATACTGGTGGAACATTAGATAAGTTAGAATCCATTCCTGGCTTTGAAATTGAAAAAACAGAAGAAGACTTTATCAGCCAAGTAAAAGATTCAGGAATCGCGGTAATTGGTCAATCTGACGAGTTGGTTAAAGCAGACAAACTCCTCTATGCACTTCGTGATGTGACAGCCACAGTCGATATTATTCCATTGATTGCAAGCTCGATCATGTCTAAGAAAATTGCTTCGGGCTCAAATGCCATTTTGCTTGATGTGACTGTTGGCGACGGTGCTTTCATGAAGAATATTGAAGATGCTCGACTTTTAGCGCGTACAATGGTTGACTTAGGAAAGGCTGTTGGTCGTGAAACAGTGGCTGTTCTAACAAATATGAACCAACCTTTAGGATATGCTATAGGTAATCGTAATGAAATTACGGAAGCCGTGAATACGCTAAATGGTAAAGGAACATCAGAGTTTCGTCACTTTATCGCTGAACTTGCTCAAATCATGCTTAGTTTAGCAGGGATAGAAAAAACAGTTCCAGAAATTATCGAAAACCTTGATAATGGTAAAGCTTACGCTAAATTTCTTGCCATGTGTAAAGCACAACACGGAGATGCAACAGCCTTCAATCATTTGACTGCAGAATTAAATGTGACACATACTGCGGAAATCTATGCAGAACGTGCAGGTTATATCTCACAAGAAAAAGCGATGGGTGTCGGTATTGTTGCGATGAAGCTAGGTGCAGGACGAGCAACTAAGGCAGATATAATCGATTTTGAAGCCGGTATTACTCTCGCTAAAAAAGTTGGTGATTCAGTCCAAGAAGGTGACCTTATTGCTACGCTTTACAGTAATCGTGAAATTTCATCTGATCTAATTGCTGAATTTAAGGACAATATCGAAATTTCTGATCAGCAGATCCATGCCCCTGAAATTTTGGAAATTATTCGCTGATGAAAAATGAACTTCCGCCTATTCCTAATGGCATAAAAGCTCTCCAAAGTATAGCAGCAGCTGTACTTGGCGCAATAGGGATGAATCTTTTGGCGCAGAATACGTTGGCGAAAGTAGTACTTTTTATCCTTATCTTTATCTCGGTTTATACGCTTATTGGTATGCTTTATCTTAAAAGCCGTAAGCCCAAATAATTTTTAATGTTTACAAATAATGCGTATCTTAAGGTTCGCATAATAAAAAATAACTAGGAGAAGACCTAAAAATGAAAATCAATCAATACATTGACCACACAATCCTCAAAGCAGACGCTACTCAAGAAAAGGTTCAAGCTATCGTTGACGAAGCAAAAAAATACGAATTCGCAAGTGTATGTATTAATCCAACGTGGGTAGCTTTTGCTGCTGCACAACTCAAAGATGAAGTTTCAAAAGTATGTACAGTTATCGGCTTCCCTCTCGGAGCAAATACTTCAGAAGTCAAAGCCTTTGAAGCTGCGGATGCAATCAAAAAAGGTGCAGACGAAGTGGATATGGTGATTAATATTGGTGCAGCTAAAGACGGTAAATGGGACTTAGTGGAAAGTGATATCGCAGCAGTTAATGCTGTTAAAGATGGCCGTATCCTTAAAGTTATTATCGAAACAAGCCTTTTGACAGATGAAGAAAAAGTCAAAGCTTGTCAAGCAGCACAACGTGCAGGCGCTGATTTTGTTAAAACATCAACAGGATTTTCAACAGCTGGTGCCAAAGTTGAAGATGTAAAATTGATGCGTGAAACAGTTGGACCTGATATGGGTGTCAAAGCTTCAGGCGGTATCCGTAATCTTGAAGATGCTAAAGCTATGATTGCAGCTGGTGCAAACCGTTTGGGCTGTTCATCAGGTGTCGCAATCATGGAAGGTGAAACTGCCAATGCCAGCTACTAAAGAACTGATTAAAGCAGCGCGTGAAGCGAGCAGTCATGCTTATGTTCCTTACTCAAATTTTCCTGTAGGGGCAGCGCTTGTCACTACAGATGGCAAGGTTTATCAAGGATGTAATATTGAGAATGCGAGCTTCGGATTGAGTAACTGTGCGGAGAGGACTGCTATTTTTAAGGCTGTATCTGAGGATCATTTGGAATTTTCAAGCCTGTATATTTATGGAGAAACTGCCGCTCCCATCAGTCCTTGTGGAGCATGCCGTCAGGTCGTCTCTGAATTTTGTAATGCTGATATGCCAGTCTATCTTCTTTCAAAAACGGGAGAAGTTAAAGAGACCTCAGTGGGGCAATTGTTGCCATATTCCTTTAAAGAACTCGAATAAAAAATTAAAATTAACAGAAAACTTGCTATTTCCGAACAAAGATGTGGATAAAACCCACATCTTTCTTTTTGGCTTGAATTAATATGCAAAATAACTTAAAATAAACTTATACATAAAAACTCTTACTTGCGAGAGTTTTAAAAATTTTTAAATTTGGAGGAAAACGTTTCCATGAATAAACGTATTTTCGCAGTTGGTGCTCTTGCACTCGCATCAGTAGCAGTTCTGGCAGGTTGCCGTGGACGTGACGCAGCTTCCGGTGGTGAAGCTAAAACAGATCTCAATGTAGCGATGATTACCGATACAGGTGGTGTTGATGACCGTTCATTCAACCAGTCAGCTTGGGAAGGTATGCAAGCTTGGGGTAAAGAAAATAACCTTTCAAGAGGTAAAGGTATCAACTATTTCCAATCTAACTCAGCTTCTGACTACACAGCTAATTTCAACTCAGCTGTATCTGGTGGTTATGACTTAGTATTTGGGATTGGGTTTGGCCTCCAAGAAGCAACTTCACAAGCTGCTAAAAATAATCCAGATACTAAATTTGCAATTATCGACTCTGTGATTGAAAATCAAGAAAACGTTGTTTCAGCAACATTTGCTGACCAAGAATCAGCTTATCTTGCCGGTGTTGCAGCAGCTAAAACTACAAAAACTGACCACGTTGGATTTATCGGAGGAATTGCTTCAGATATTATCACAGCGTTTGAAGTTGGGTTCGAACAAGGTGTTAAATCTGTTAATCCAAACATCAAAATAGATGTTCAATATGCTGGTTCATTTAGCGATGCAGGTAAAGGTAAAACCATCGCTTCAGCAATGTACTCTGGTGGCGCAGATATTATCTATCAAGCTGCCGGTGGTGTAGGTACAGGTGTATTCACTGAAGCACGCGTTCTTAACGAAACGAAGAACGAAGCAGATAAAGTTTGGGTTATTGGCGTTGACCGTGACCAAGAAGACGAAGGTAAATTTAAATCTAAAGATGGTAAAGAATCTAACTTCGTATTAGCTTCTACACTTAAAGAAGTAGGAAATGTTGTCAAAGACGTTTCAAATAAAACTAAAGACGACAAATTCCCTGGTGGTGAAATTCTTAAGTACGACTTGAAAAACTCAGGTGTAGCTCTTGCTCGTAACAATACTTCAGACGAAGCATGGAAAGCTGTTGAAACTGCTAAAGAAAAAATCATCAATGGTGAAATCACAGTTCCTGCAAAATAATTATACCAATTATATAAATCAGCTATTATAGCTGGTTTTTTATTTGGAATTGGTATATAATAATAAAAAACAAGGCAGAGGGAGACACCATGCAAAGAAGCAATGTTCCAAATTATATAAGAATTCATGATGCAATAAAAGAAGAAGTTGAAAAAGCAGTTTGGAAGATTGGTGAGCGTTTACCAAGTGAACGAGATTTAGCAGAGCGCTTTGGAGTAAGTCGGATGACTGCGCGACAAGCAGTAACATCACTTGTTGAGGAAGGAATCCTGGAACGCCGTGTGGGGAGTGGGACTTATGTCGCCAGTCGTCGGGTGCGTGAAAAGATGCGAGGCACAACTTCCTTTACAGAAATCATTACTGCGCAGGGGAAAACACCGTCTACTGAAGTTTTAAGTTATCTTAAAACTTTACCTAATGAAGTCGAGTGTGAGAAGCTGGAAATTTCGAAAGAACAAACGATTATCCGAATGGAACGTGTACGTTATGCAGATCAAGTACCTATCTGCTATGAAGTTGCAAGTATTCCCTATGATTTAGTAAAACCTTTTGAAAAGAAAAATATTACCTCAAACTTTTTTAATACGCTGACACAAGCAGGCTATGAAATTGATCGTAGTCAACAGATTATTTCTGCCAAAAAAGTTAGCACCGAAGTTGCTGAATACCTTAAGATTAAGTCTGGAGATGCTATTTTAGGACTAACCCAAATTTCTTATTTGGCGGATGGTCGTGCTTTTGAGTACGTTCTCTCTCAGTATGTTGGGGATCGCTTTGAGTTTTATTTGGAACGTTAAAAGAAAAAAAGACTCTCTTTCGAGAAGTCTTTTTTATTTCTATAAAGTAACAGAAAATGTCGTCCCTTTACCAGGCACACTGATTACTTCAATATGTCCTTGAAGTTCTCTAACATTTTTGTCTACGATGGATAAACCAAGCCCCGTTCCTGTGACTTGTGTACGACTTTCATCCACACGGTAGAAGCGTTCAAAAATACGCGATTTCTCAATTTCCGTTAAACCAGGACCATTGTCTGTGACTGTGAAAACAACTTTTTTCTTGTTTTGATGGAGTCCGACGTAAATTTTTCCATGCTCATCTGTGTATTTAATTGCATTTTCAATCAGATTTTCAAAAATGCTATGCACCATCTGACGGTTAGTAACTTGAGAAATCGGAACAATGTCAGTCTGAAGTGATAGGTTCTTTTCATCCAGTAAGGGTTGTGACGTGTTTAAGATTTCTTCGACAAGGGCGGAGAGATTAATTTTCTTCTTGTCGATATGTATGTTTTGTTTGGTTAAGAGTAAAGTGTCTTGAACCAGTGCAATCAAGCGAGAACTTTCTTTGCTGATAATGTGAGAAAACTCGTGACGATCTGCTTCAGAAAGTGTGTCGTCTTTTAGTAATTCAGCGAATCCCTTAATTGAAGTTAAAGGTGTTTTAAGTTCGTGACTGACATTGGCAATAAGTTCGTTATGGGCATTTAGTGTTCGCTTAAACGCAGTTATATCAAGTAAAGTGACTAAGAAACGGTTGTCCAAGTCTGGCAGGGGAGAGATACGTACCTGGTAATAAGCATTGATATTTTCAAAGTAAAAGTTCTTTTCTTGTGTGGTCGGATTGAGCATCTTATCCACTAAGAAACTTAAAAAGTCAGCATAAGGGCTAAAAATATCAAGGTTGTGCGTGTCCGCAAATTCGTTTTTAAAAGCAGCATTTGTTTTACGAATTTTTCCTTTAGCATTGTAAATGAAAATAGGAAATTGGAAAAGTTCAATGAATTCGTAAATGTTCTCTTTCTTTTCGCTGTGCGATAAAATCTGATTTTGGATGTATTCGCCCAAAGAATTCAGTGCAAGGGTTACCTTATCATCATTTTCACTCATCAGATAGCTCTGCGTGAGGGGGCTACGTTCGATATTTTTGATCTTAGCAATAATATCTTGAGTGAAAAGATAGTTACGTCTGGCGTGCACAAAAACGTAAGATGTACAAGCAAGATAAACAATCAAAGCAAATCCTCCCACCATCAAGTTGGTAAACCAGGGAGAAGTTCGACTATCCTCGGCATGAAGATAACCAGTTATTACACCGTCAACACGTATGGGACTTGTAATTTCAATAGTATGACGGCTGACAGATTGTGCATAATCTGCTCCATCTTCAATCTTTGCTGTCTCCTGGTTGTGTGTGCCTGCCGGAAGATACTGAAACTTGTTAGGGAGCGCAGAATTTGGATTTTCTGCGAGAAGTGTTTTTGTAGTGTCAATAGTGTGCAAGACACGATTGGTATCTGTTTTTAGAATCTGTATGTTGAGAAAAACAAGCAGAATCACAGTTGCAACAAGATAAATGATTGTCGAGATGACAATATTTTTAAGCTTAATTTTTTTCATCAGAGAAGTAGTACCCGAACCCTCGTTTTGTTTTTATAAATTTATTGTCTAACTTTTTACGAATTTTACTGATTAAAACATCAATGGTTCGCGTTTCGGCAGCAGAAGATATTCCCCAAAAGTGCTGCAACAATTCTTCACGTGAAATTACATCACCTGAGCGTTCAATTAAAAGTTCTAAAATTTCAAATTCACGTTTAGTTAGATCCAAAGGTTGTCCATCAAAGATACAAATTTTTTTAGTGAAATCAAGCTCCAAACGGTCAAATTTAATACCAGATTTTTCTGCGGATTTTTCGTTCTCAATCGTTTTATTATAGTGCTGGTGACGTCGAATGAGTGCATTGACCCGAACAATAATTTCCTTCATAGGAGTAGCTTTATCCAAATATTCATCGGAACCTGAGTTAAGACCAGTCAGTTTCATCTCTTCGTCATCACGCGCTGTGAGTATCAAAATTGGCGTGAAGTTCTGCTTTTTTCGCAAAATTTCCGTCACTTCAATACCAGAAAGCTCGGGCATCATTAAGTCCAGCAAAATTAAATCGTAATGATTTTTCTTAGCTTTATCCAGAGCTTGTTTACCATCACTCACTGTAGTAACTTCAAAATCACTCTGCCTAAAATTATAAGAAAGTAAGGTTAAAATCGAACGATCATCATCCGCAATTAAAATCTTTTTCATTCTTCTATTATAACAAGCTTTTATCTGAAAGAAAAGTTTAAAATCTGGAAAGATGTCCTTATGATTACAACGATAATTATGATAAAATTATAAAAGATAACAGATAATTAAGTTATGAATGAGGATGAAAACGAAGATTTAAAATCAGCTGTTTTCTTAGAATATTAGGAAATTATGGAAATCGAAAAAACAAACCGTATGAACACCCTGTTTGAGTTCTATGCGACTCTTTTGACGGACAAACAGATGAATTATATTGAACTTTATTATGCGGATAATTATAGCTTAGCTGAGATTGCTGAGGAATTCAATGTCAGCCGCCAAGCCGTATATGACAATATTAAGCGCACGGAAAAAGTTTTGGAAGGCTATGAGGAGAAGTTGCATCTTTTTTCTAATTATGTGGTACGTAACCAGTTGATTGATGAGCTTTTAGCAGAGTACGCATCTGATCAACACCTAACAGCAGTATTGCGTGAAATTCAAAAAATCGATGAAGATGAATTTTAAAAGACAAAGAATGGAGTGTACGAAATGGATATACGTATCGTTGTCCCGTTGATTTTAATGGTTTGTCTCTACTTAGGAGCTTGCTTTTACAGTATTTTTAAAAGTGCAGACGTCAAGCATCTGCCAAGATGGGCTTGGGCACTTATTTGCGTTATTTCGGTTCCTTTGGGCGGGATTCTTTATTTTATTTTAGGAAGGGACAAATATGAATAAAATCATTGAGATAGAGGACTTAACTGTTTCTTTTGGCAATTTTGATGCTTTAAAAAATGTGACCTGTTCGATTAGTGCAGATCCAGGAATTATTGGGTTGATTGGTCCTAATGGTGCGGGGAAGACTACCTTAATTCATGCGATTTTAGGGCAGCATAAAGCCAGCCAGGGAGAAATTCAGTTGGCCAACCAAGCTTTGGCCTATTGTCCGGACACACCAGAATTTCCTGCCTATCTTACCGCAACAGAGGTTTTGCAACAAAGTTGTGCTCTGAACGAGAAACCAGAAAATCTCCAACAAATTGAGCTGACACTTGAAAAAGTTGGTTTATCTGCCTATCCAAATAAGAAAGTCGGTGGTTATTCAAGAGGCATGAAGCAACGTCTGGGAATTGCTGTGGCTCTCTTACTTGATCCAGTTTTGATATTTCTAGATGAACCGACAAGTGCTCTAGATCCTATTGGTCGAATTGAAATTTTGCAACTGATTACGCAAGTATCACAGGAAAAAACGGTAGTTGTTTCCAGTCATCTCCTTGCAGATATCGAAAATATCGCTGATCGACTCCTTGTCTTAAATCATGGAGAACTTATTTTTCAGGGGGCACTTTATCAGTTTATTGAAAATAGTCAGATGGATGAGTTTGTAGAACTGGAGATTAAAAGTGAACAAGTCAAACAAGAAGTTATGGATATTCTTCAAGTGAATGATATTGAGTTCTATCCTGAAATTACAGGAAAATTGATGATTAAGAGTGAATATACAGAGAAACTTTTACAAATCTTTCCCGATATCGGTCAAAAAATAAGTGCTTATCGTGCCGCAAGCAACAGTCTCGAAATGGCTTTTGAACGTGCAATTACAGGAGGAGAACAGTGAAAAGACTAATTCTTTTAGAAATGAAAATGTGGTGGCGCAATAGCCGTCTGCCTATTCTCTTCTTTTTATTTGCTTTTTTTGGTATTACCTCGCCCGTTTTAATTTACTATATGAAGGAATTTCTTTCAACTTTTGGTGGGACAGAAGGTACGATTATTCTCATGCCAGACCCGAACTGGAAAGCCCTGATGGAATCGTATTTTAGTAATATTTCTCAGATTGGACTTTTTGTTCTGATTTACTTTACTGCCGATACTTTTAAGTTGAAAAAAGAGAGCTCACTGGGGCTTTATTATTCGACTGTAGCGCGCAATTCTATTATCTTATGGGTACCTAAACTCATTCTTGCTTTTTTAGTAACTCTAGTAAGTAATGTGGTAGGAGTTATAAGTGCCACATATATAACCTGGGTTTTCTTTCCTGAAGTTGAGTGGGGCAGAGTACTTTCGGCAAGTTTGCTCCAAACTTTAGCTTTACTCACATTAGTTATCTTCGGTAGTGCGATTGCTGTATGGACAAGGAAGGCGTTTCTAGCAGTTGTTTCTGGAATTGTGCTGATGGTGGTAAGTTCGATTATTCAGACATTGAGTGATATTTCTGAATGGCTGCCTCTTAGCTTACTCTCTCCGATTAATGTGTTAAATGCGCCAGGACAAGTTAATTTTGTTACTATTGGCATTTGTGTTGGTATTATAGTACTCTCTATTGTGGCTATATTGATACGACCATTGCGCGTGAAATATTAATGGACTTGTGCTATAATTAAGGTCTGGAAGTTATTCCACCGTAACGGGGGCGTTACGGATTCGACAGGCATTGTCGCGCATGAACTGCAACTGGTGGTGATGTTACCTAAATCCATCGCAGATAAATATAACTGCTAAAAATAACACTTCTTACGCACTCGCTGCCTAAACACCAGCTTGCGTAGCTGATGATCGTTCGCCGATGGCGGCCTGAAGCTCTAAACCTCAGTCGGATACGTTTTTATGGTGGCTTTACATAAAAAAAGAGATTTTAAAGCACCGCAAATTTCTGCTGTTTGAGACTGGCTTTGGAAATTTGTTAAACTAGAGAAAGTCCTATGGTTGTAGATGTTGATGTAGCAAGGTGTCTGGACAGGGGTTCAACTCCCCTCGCCTCCATTGTATATGTAACTACTTTATTGTAGTTTAAGAAAATCGCTCTATTGAGCGGTTTTTATTTTTCTATACTTTACCAAATAGTGATAACTAAAAAAATAAAAAAACTAGCTGAAGAAGAGCTAGTTTAAAAATCAATATACTCGGAAAATATATCAAATGCTTGCTAAATGTTCCGATAGCAGTGATCCACCAACTTGAGAACAAATGAGCCGCTTTTAGAGAAGAAGGATTAAAGATGATAAGTTGAGGAAGTGTAAGATGAAGAGTGGAGTGTGTAACTTCAATGATTGAGGAAAAATACTAACAAGTGGCTACGCGTTGATATCTACCTTGCAATTATGGTGTTCCGTGTCGAACCTGTAGAAGTAAAATAAAAAGCGCCAAAGCGCAATATAAATTTAGAGACTAAAATACCAGAAATATATAGTAAGTAGTAGATAAACGATTGTTACAAAAACAAGGAAAATATCAGACATAATTTTTGCCTTTGTAACTTTTTTTGCATAATCTTCTTCACAAACAATTACACGTAAATCGTTTGAAGGATTTTCTTCTAAATATTTTTTGAGGAAATTATTCTGATTTGCAAAGCGAGGAGTAATGAGTTGTGATAAGGCTAAGAATAAGAAGATAAGGAAAAAATAAGAGACGAGAATATTTAAGTTATCACGATTTATATTATTCAACACTTTAATAACTTGAATTATTATTCCAACAATTGCAGCTAGAACGCCTAGTCCGAATAGAGGGATTAAAATTCTTTGTGCGGGAGAATAAAGATACCAGCGAAGATATAGATTAATTGATGCATTTCTATATTTAATATCTTTAGGTGATAAATTAGGAAATGTTTCTCTTACCAGTTTAGCTCGATCTTTTCTCGATTGACTTACAATTTTTCGATATTTAGATATGAATAATGCATAAATGACCACGGAACCAATAAGAATAATAGGGATAAAGATACTGAAAGTAACCATAATAAAACCTCTTTCGTTAAATGCATCATCTATTCTACTACAAATAAATAAAGAAAGGAATTGATATTATGAACAAAATTTACCTGTTTTCTTCCCAATAAAAATGACTTGTAAAATATAGTAGATACAAGGAAGGATGGCTTATAAAGTAAATTTTGATTGCATTTAATCTATGATTGGCAGAATAGGGGTTATAGTTGTTATAGATTTCTAATATGTATGTGAATCAATAGGTGATTAGTGTTTCGTTGAACAAAATTAAAGAATATTCGGCTTCTTATTTAATACTTCTCTAACTGCTTTATCTGTATTCCTATAGCCTAGAATACCGCTCTACTGAGCGGTTTTTTTATACAAAAAGCGCCTATTCAAATAGGCGCTGTCAGTTATGCTATCGCTTCTAAATTATACACGGCTTCTTCAATGGTGTTACCGAGACTACTTAATGAAGTAGTCTCATCTACCATAGAGGCTTTAAATAAATTCGTTGAAGTATCTAGAGATACTGTGTATTTGAAGTTTTTAGTGTTATTAGTGAATGTCATATGCATTCCCCTTTCTGTTTCTCTTCGAAAGGACACTATAACGAATATAACGAAATTCTATTCTTATTGTAGCACAATAAACTTAAAACACAAACTTAATTTACTTAAATGTTTGTTAAAATTCCACTATTATCCTTTGATATTAAATAATATAGACAGGCAGCGATGGACCATGCCCAAACGATATGTCCAAAGAACTCTGAGAAGTGTTCAGCGAATGGCTGTTTCCAAGGTACAGGAATGGTCTTCATAATGGGCAATAAGATGATATGCCAAACGACCCAGATGATGATTCCATAAGCAGCACCTTGCCAAAGGGCAATAAAGGGCCAATATTGTGCAATGAATATAAATAAAGCAGCAAAGAATATGGAAAAACTAAAATGCAAAATTAAAGAAAACCAATACACTTTTTGATCACGCGAGTATAAAACATAAGCGTGAGTAAGTGAAGAAGGCACTCCAAATTGCTCCAACATACGTTGAGGAGGATTAGTGGCATTTCTTGCAGATGTTCTAGGTGGAAGGATTGCTTCCCAACCAATCTTAACCATTCCAGAAATCATGCCTGAAATAAAGCCATACCAGATACTTTGAAAAATTATTTCCTGAAGAGATGCGCTAGGGATAGTGAATGAAAACATAGAATGCCTCCTTTTAATATAATTTATATTTTAACAAAAAATCTTTGCAAGATTGTGTACTAAAACTCCATAAATAAAACCCCTACACAGCAGGGGATTATCTTTTTATGTAGTTATGAGTTGTATAAGGCGTAAGGGAAGTCAGATAATTTTTTTGACTGTTATATTTTTTATTTGTTTTTTGATCTGCTCTTTAAATTTTGAGTGCCAAATTTTGAATGATATCCATAAGCTGCTAAGATAACAAATACAGGCAAGGTTTGAATCAGATAGCGACTTCTCCCACCTTCAAAGAGAAGCAAGAAGAGCATAAGCCCAATCATAGATAAGAGTAACCACATAACTTTAAAATCATACCTTGATTTTAAGGTTGAAAGTAAAATCCCGAAAATCATAATAATATAGATAATTTGAGCAATAAATCTGTAGAAAAAGGTATTTTTTCCATTGGTATAACCTTGACCATTGCTATCAGTGTAAATAAAGCTTCTCAAAAAACTTCCGAAATTTGAACGGGTAAATGGTGATAGCTTTTCGCTTGGATTGAGATTAGGTGTAACAAGGAAACCAGTTTTACCTGCACCGTCTGCGCCCCAAGCATAGGAACCATCATGGACGGTTTTACAATACTTTCCATATAAGAATTTGGCATAGCCAAGAGTTCCTAACTGTTTTAGTCTTTGCTTGAAGACCTTAATATTCACTTCTTTCTTCTCTTTAGCAGTTTTTGCTGATCTGGTAAGTTGAACATCTGGTCCGTTGTACATACCATTTTTAGAAATACCTAACATCAAAAAATGAGTCATAGGAAACACTTTGTTTTTATCAAAGTGAACATAGTTTTGATTGTTTTTATAAAGTGTAAAAGGCATTGCAAACACTAAAGCACCAATAATAAAGACTAAAAACGAGGTGAAGAAAGGTTTGAATTTCCCTAGCTTAAGTATAGAAATTAAAAAGTATGCTATCACAAAAATAATTGCAGAGGGTTTCAGATAGTAAGCTATGGAGCTAAAAAAACCAGCAGAGAGTAGAGACATTAGCCTGTAGTGAGGGGCAATACTTTTTTCGCTCCAGCAAGTTAAAAAGAATATCCCTAAACTTACAAAGGGCAACACAAAGGTGTCACTGTAGGTGTTTAAAAACCAAGGACTAAAGCCGAGTGTTGCTATAAAGAGTAAGATACTGTATCGAGCGGTTTGTTTATCGAAAAGACGCTTTGCTGTAAAATATGACATTGCTATAGAAAAATCTATTGCTATGATATTTAAAATTTGTAAAAGAGTTAGACTATGAACGATTCTCATGAATAAGAAGAGTAAAAAATTATTAGGATAGTTTTGCAAATAGGTCCATTTTTGAGGATTTATATCGCCCATAGCAGCATGATATAACCCGTAAACATCATATCCTGAGAGTCCTGAAGCAAATAAAAGGGTAACTATTTGAAATAGTATCATAACCCCAAATACTGCAACAATATTGTTACATAAAAATCTTATTACATATGATAACCAATTTTTTAATTTATCGCGATTCAGATAAGATACGGTCAAAGCTATTAAACTAAGTATGAAGATATAAGCTCCATTTTGTGAGTAAATTAGTTCTAAAGAAAAATTTTCTGAACGAATAGCACTGAAAAGCCAAAAAGAACTTAATAGAAAAGCTACTACAAATAGTGCTTCGTATAGTAAGTTTTTCTTATTTATTACTTTTTTTGAATTCTTTATCAAAATTATTTACTCCTATAAATATACTGCCCTAATTTAAACTAAAGGAAAAATTTCCTTGTAGATGAGGAGGTTATATTTTCTGTTTATTTAATTTTAAGCTTTGATACTTGTATTATAAATAAAAAATATTTATTTTACAATTTTTTATACGACTAAAGTTTCATATTTTACCAATTTGTAAAAAAATAATTTCTAAAGTAAAGAAACTAAAAAGGGATAGAAGAAATAATTATAAAATCAAGAGTTTGCGAGGGCGAATTCGCTATGAGTTAAGAGGTCTCAAATTTTATTATTACAATAATGTAAGGACATTTTAGATGAAATAGCAGTAAAATAATGATAGCAACTCAATGTTGTAAGTTGAATGGAAAATAAAATGAAAAAAATATTGTTTGGTTTTTTAGCCGTACTCTTAATTTTAGACATTGGCTTTTTTTGGGAAAATGTTAGTTATACACAAACGATTTACTTTGCATGTATACACGAGCAAGTAAGTGCTAGAACGGTTAAGAATACTGATGGGACTGTAGACAGTCAATACAATTATACAATCAAGGGAGCAAGTTCCAGAGGAAAGGTTAGGGAGTTTCATCTTAAAACCGATAATCAAATACATTTGGGTGACTATTTGGAAGTTCACGTGAACAAGAAAAAAGAGGCAACCAGTTGGAAGATAAGGAAAAAGTATGAGATCCCTAAAACAGCATTGAATAAGCTTGATGAATAGTGGGCTCTTCAAAATTAATGAAGAAGGAACATTACTTCTTAAGAAAATGTAAGTTACAACTGCAAAAATAAAAGTAAAATAGTTTTAATAGAAGAAAAATAAATGAGGTATGAAATATGAAAAAGGTATTAGTAGGAATTGTGGCACTTGTATTGATTCTTGTCGGCGGAGGTTATGCTTGGTATCACACAGCATATGGTGGCGACAGTTACTACGTTCATATTCAAGAAGATGGAATTGCTAAAAAAGAAAAAGACGATGCGGGGCAAGAATTTACGAGGTACTATTATACATTGACTGGCTATAATGAAAAAGGGGAAGCAAAAGAAATGGAATTCACAGGAAGCCATAATCTCAGACATGATGCTTATTTAAGGCTCGTATATAACGATAAGAAAGGCGTAACCAGCTGGGAGGAAGTCCAGAAACAAGATATTCCTCAAAAGGTACGGAATAAAACTTAGAATAATTTACTTATAAAAAATCTACGCTCTAAGAACGTAGATTTTTTATTTATAATGCAGGAATAATTCGGTAATGAGTTACTCAGCTTTAGGATATGTATTTGTTGCTACATCATAAGTCACAAGATAAATAGTGCCATCAGGTAAAATTTTGTATAAACCAACGGTCCCGCTCGCACCATTTGCTCGCATTTCTTTTGAAAAAACTTGAATTACAAAAGAACCTTGCGTATTCGTAGCGTCAAAATAATAATCATCTGGATTGGAAAGATAGCTCTTAAAATAATTAAGTACAGTATCCTTAGTAAAATTATTGCTGTCAAGTTGGGCAGCTAAAGTAAAATCAGCAGTGGTACCAGCATTATCTGTAATTTGAATTGTTTCAATCTTGTCTGCTGTCGCATTAAAGTTGATCTCTATCTGGCCTTGATTAAAAAGATAAACTTGGTTAAAGGGCTGATTTTCAGTCTTAGATTTAAAAGTACTTTCGTTGATAATGACAGAGCCAATATCTTTTCCGGTATGAGAATAATATTCAATGTGGTCTTTGGTGATGATTAGAACGTCGTTGTTGCTGTTTTTATATAGCCCATGAAAGCTGGAGTAGTCTCCTTTGGAAAACTGTTCTAGAGCTTCAGGATAACTTTTTTGTTGCTCACTTGATGCGACAGTATCCTGAGAAGAACGAGGAGCAGACGTAGAGGAGGCGTTGTGAGCACTTGACTGTTTATCCTGAGCAAAATTGGCAGTGTCCTCTTTTTTATCCGCTCCACAACCAACAAGTAAAAGTAGTGGAATAAACCCTAATATAATTTTTTTCATAAATTAATCTCCTGATTATAGTATATCATATAAGAAAAGAGCGCGCTTTCTTTTTATGTGAAAAAGTAATTTAATAGAAGAAAAGATAAAAAGATGTGAGAAACCGAAAATAATTCCCTAAACTTTCTTGGTT
The DNA here is from genome assembly GCF_037892375.1 of Lactococcus formosensis. Classification (NCBI taxonomy): domain Bacteria; kingdom Bacillati; phylum Bacillota; class Bacilli; order Lactobacillales; family Streptococcaceae; genus Lactococcus; species Lactococcus formosensis. The sequence goes on from NZ_CP141721.1 coordinate 1,549,647, forward strand.
AAATTAAAACAACATTTCATTTTGTTTTTACAATAGTCGATGATACAATAGAAAGGTTACTTTTTTCAGAAGGAGAAGGATATGGAAAACAAGAGATATAAAGAACTGAAAATCGCTGAGAAGGGCGCGTGGATTAGTATCTCAGCATATATCATTTTAGCTTTTACAAAGATATTTATGGGGATATTTGCAAATTCGGAAGCCTTACGTGCGGATGGTTTGAATAATTTTACAGATGTGATTGCCTCAGTTTCCGTACTGATAGGCTTGAAACTTGCCCGAAAACCAAAAGATAATGATCATCGTTATGGACATTGGAAATTTGAAAATATTGCAAGCATGGTCACTTCTTTTATCATGCTTATGGTAGGGATTGAAGTCCTATATTCTTCCTTTGAAAAAATTGTCAATAATTCTTTCACGCCACCCCATCCTTTATCTGCATTAGTCGGTATTGGTTCGGCTTTAGTTATGGTGATTGTGTACATTTATAACAGCAGATTAGCAAAAAAAGTTAATTCGCAAGCCTTGATGGCAGCAGCAAAGGATAACTTAAGTGATGCTTATACATCAATTGGTGCGGCTGTAGCAATTGCGGCTTCTTATCTTCACTTTTATATTTTAGATACGGTTGCGGCTTTTATTATTGGTATTATCATTATCAAAACGGCCGTTGAAATTTTCAGAGAGAGTAGTTTTACCTTATCGGACGGTTTTCCTGAGGAAGATTTGGAAAAATATAAGAAAGATATTTTAAAAATTCCTGGTGTGAAAGGAGTCCCTTTTCTTAGAGGTAGAACTTATGGTGCTAATATTTTTCTAGATATCGTTATCTATGTGGATGCTCAACTTTCAGTTGCGGAAAGCCATTTAATTACCGAGGAAATTGAGAAGCAACTGTCTAAAAAGTTTGAAGTTTTTGATATTGACGTACACGTAGAACCTTTTCCTGAATAAAAAAGTACCGGTAAATTACCGGTACTTTTTTATTGCTTACATGATAGGTAAGAACGAAGTTAACATCATCATTCCAAAAGAAATAATGATGAAAAGAGCAATCGCTACTTTAATAATTGAGGTAAATAAAATTTTAACCATTCCTTAATTCTATCAAAAAGAAAGAAAATAAGCAAAAGAAGCTTAGAATTTTTTAAGCAATAAAGGCCAGCATTTTCGTGCCTACATAAATAAGAAGAAAGAGGCAAACTGCTAAAATAAGCAGTGCTTGAATTAATGCTTTAAAATAAATTTTTATCATAGATGAATTTTAACAAAAATAGCAACGAGAAGCAAAACTTCTGTGATGATGGTTTGTCTTATGAAAATGAAAAAAATCACACTCTGCATATTCGTTCATGAAAAAAAGACCTTGATATTTCAAGATCTTTTTAATTAAGGAAGAAAAGATTCGGTAGGTAAAGTCTCGATTTCAACAGCGGGATAGTTTTCTTGATAGACTTGGTCAAGTGCGCCAAAATAACTCATCTGTCGTGTAGTGAAATCAACCTCATATCGGATTACACCCGCTTTCCAAAGTGAAACCAAGAATTCAGGGAAGGAAATTTTACCCATCTGGTTTGCACGAATATTTTGAACCAAAGCAATTTGGTCAAAAACTGGGCAAGGACCGACACGTCCGATTAAAGGATTTCCCGGATTTACGAGTGAGCCAGCTTGCGAAAAGTAGAAGCTGTCTCCAGAAGGGAGGTGCCATATATTTTTTACAATTCCTTCCTGCCTTAAACATTCGGCCAGATAGGGGAAGCCCTTAGATGCAGCACCGATATGGTTTGCTTTGAGCATCGCTCTTTGAATATTTTTTGAAATCATTTGTACAATCTCTTTTCTATTCAGATATCTATGATGCCATTAAACCATAATTTAGCTGAGAAGTAAATTTTTGAGGATATATTTGGGGGAAGAAAATTAACTTTTTGAGCATAAAAAAAGGCATCTACTTAAACGTGTGAAGTAGATACCATCACGAGGAATATTCATCCATTGCTATGAGCTCCTTATGCTAATTCTTCCAAGTTGTGCATTGCTTCTTCAATGGTACGACCAAGCCCATAAACAGCAGGATCATTAGCCAAAAATACTTTGAAAATGTCTTTTGAAGTATCTAAAGATACAGTATACTTGAAATTTTTGTTTTTGTTAGTGAATGTCATAATGCATTCTCCTTTCTCTATATGGTTGACGAAAGGACACTATAACGTACATAACGAAATTCCATAATCATTGTAACACATTCTTTTGAAAAGTACAAAAAAGCTATTTTGAAATGTGTTCTTGAGTAATTATTACAATCTTTCACTGAAATATTTGAATTGTCGTTGTGAAAGAGAGATAATAGATATAAGAAAAGAAAGAGGCGGAGGTACTAATGATGGAAAAACAATATCACAATATTTTAGTCGCACTAGATGGTTCAGATCAATCTTATAATGCAGTACACGAAGCAATTACTTTGGCACAGAGAAACAATGCAAAACTTCATGTTTTAACTGTTAAGGATATGGAGCATCATTACGGAATGACTGGTTTTGGTGTTGTCGAAAATCCTGAAATGGATATGATGGCGCAAGATATCCTGAAGAAAGCAGCAGAGATTATTGGCGAAGAAGTACCATATGAGAGTTATGAGATTGTTGGTGCACCTAAGCATATGATTGTCCAATTTTCCGAAGATAAGAAAATGGATTTGATTGTGATTGGTGCAACGGGAGCAGGAATGATTAATAAACTCATGTTAGGCTCAACTACACAGTTTGTTGTAAATCATGCACCATGTAATGTCTTAGTTGTTAAATAGATATAAAAGTTCGTTTGGCATTGTCTCATTTAAGAGCTTTTAAATTTAGTATTGCTTAAGATAGAGACGATATAATACAAGTATTCCAGTAAGATGTTTATCTTATCACTTCAATACGCTCACTTTAGTGGGCGTATTTTTTAACATATTTTCGGTTGAGTACTGATTTCAGGGAAATGATTTCGTTTTTAGGTAAAGAAAATGTACAATAGAAGTAGAGATAAATCTAAAAGGAGGAATGATTATGACTGACTATTATAAAAATATTTTGGTTCCCGTGGATGGTTCCGAGCAATCTTACAAAGCAGTAGATGAAGCGATACGTATTGCCCGGCTCAATCATGCAAAATTACATGTCCTGACAGTAAAAGACATCAATAAATATTATGGAGCTGTTCATAAAGGGATTGTAGAGACGCCAGGATTGGACCAACTTGCACAAGATATCTTAGCAAATTGTAAAGATATTATTCGTGAACAAGTCGAATATGAAACTTATGAAGTTGCAGGTAAACCAAAGTTAAGGATTGTTAATTTTGCTGAAGAAGAAGATAAAAAAATTGACTTAATCGTCATTGGCGCAACTGGAACAGACATGTTTGACCGTTTACTTGTCGGCTCGACAACAAATTATGTCATTAATCACGCGCCTTGTAATGTTATTGTGGTTAAAAAATAGTATCCTTTGTTTGATTTAAGAAAGAAAGGTTATACTTTACTTGTTCCAAAATTTTTCATAAAACTCCCAAGTCCTCGTATTGCGAGGGCTTTTTTTGATTTTTAAATATCAGCCTATAAGTCAGGGTATAAAAGGGAAGTGCAGTTATGGCAAATCTTGTTGTATTTTCTCTTATCATAAAGAGCAAAAGTATTTGGATACAAAAAATACTTACGCATTTTTGTTTTTTGGAAAGATTTGCGTATTGTGTTCATTTTAAATATATGATATTATGTAAGTGTGAGATAAATGAGAAGAATTTTGTGAAATAATATTTCGCTGTAAATTTTTCTTATGGATATCTGTAAAAAAAACCTTAATTTTATTGAAAGAAGCTCCTATTTTCAGGGGCTTTTTTAATATTTTTTTGTATTTTAGTACATTTTTTCTTTGATTTATGTTTTTTTCTTTAAAAAATAATCTTTTTACAAGTATTTGAGAAAAATATCGTGAATAGATATACAGGAAAATGAATTTTATTTCATTTTTTCTGTATATTTTTTTGTTTATGTAGGTTAATTGGCAATAAAATTAAGGTTTGTCTAAAAAATGCAAGTGAATAAATAGTTAAAGAAGGAAGAGTAGAGAGTGTATAAGAAGCTGCTAAAAAAAATAAATAATTTATCAGAAATTGTAATGAAATTTAGTGACAAAGAACTCAAAAATAAAACTTACGACCTCAAAAAACGTATTGCAAATAATGAGAAAGAAATTGATATTATTGTCGAGGCTTTTGCAGTAGTTCGCGAAGCAGATAGAAGGGTACTAGGTTTATATCCTACAGATGAACAAGTTTTAGGAGCTTTAGCCCTTTACAATGGCCATATTGCTGAGATGAAGACTGGTGAAGGAAAGAGTTTAGTGGCTACTTTACCTCTTTATTTAAAAGCCTTATACATGGATACAGTCTTTTTAGTGACAACGAATGACTATTTAGCCAGTAGGGACTTTGAACGCATTGGTATTGTCTACCAATGGTTAGGGTTAGAAGTTGCTAATGGTACGAGTGATCCTGAGGAAGAAGAATTTGATGTGAAAAAAAGGCAAGCAGTTTATACCGCAAATATTATTTATATTTCAAATGGAACTTTAGCTTTTGATTTTTTAATCGATGGTTTGGCTGAAAAAAGAGAAGAGAAGTTTATGTCGAAATTAACTTATGCTCTTTTAGATGAGGTAGATGAGATCCTTCTAGATAGTGCGCAGATGCCCTTGATTATTTCAGGTGCGCCAAAAGTTCAATCCAATTATTTTGAGAACACAAATGCTTTCATTACAATTCTCAAAAAAGAAATCGATTTTAAGTTGGACGAAGAACAAAAAAATGTTTGGTTGACAGAAAAAGGTATTACAAAAGCGAAGAAATATTTTTCAATTTCAAATCTTCTTGATCAACAATTTTTTACGCTCTACCAACATATAATATTGGCATTAAAAGCACATCATACATTAAAACGAGATCGAGATTATCTTGTGGAAGAGGGTGAAGTTAAACTGCTTGACCGCAAAGATGGACGAATTTTAGAAGGATCGAATCTACAAAATGGTTTACATCAAGCTATTGAAGCAAAAGAGTCTGTTGAGTTAAGTCATGAAACACAGACAATTTCATCTATAACGTATCAAAATTTATTTCGTCAATTTCAACAATTAGCTGGCATGTCAGGAACAGCAAAAGTTGCGGAAAATGAATTTATCAATACCTACAATCTCCCAGTAAGAATGATAAAGACCCATAAAAAAAGTATCCGAGTTGATCACAAACCTGAAAGCTATACAAATTTTGCGGCAAAATTAGAAGCAAGCCTTGAAAAAATAACTTCTTTACATGCCGAAGGGCGTCCTGTTCTCGTCATTACAGGGTCTGTTGATGCTTCAGAACTTTATTCTTTGAATTTACTTAATACAGGTATTCCACATAATATTCTTAATGCAAAGAGCAGTTCCAAAGAAGCACAAATTATTTCTGAAGCAGGACAGGTCGGAGCCGTGACTATTTCAACCTCTATGGCAGGGCGAGGAACGGATATTAAGATATCGGAGGAAGCGGCTAAAAAAGGTGGACTTGCGGTCGTTATAACTGAGCGGATGTTAAATAGACGTATTGAATTACAAGCAAAGGGTCGAGCAGGTAGGCAGGGAGAACCTGGGGATACTTATACCTTTGAGTCTTTAGAGGATGATGTAATTAAGAATTTCGTCCAAGAAGGCATACAAGCCTACTATGAAAAATATAAAAAAGTTACAACACCGATTCGTAGTTATAAGATAAAACGTGCTTTTAGGAAAGCTCAAAAAATTTCAGAACAAAATGGTTATGATGAACGAATAAAGGCTCTCCAATTTGATGAAGTTTTACGCCTGCAGAAAGAGCAAGTAAATAAGAAGCGTCAAGAAATTATGGAACTTAGAAGTGTGTCTGAAGCTTTATTAATCGTAAATCAGAGTGCAGAAATTGTCGTTAATGATTATTTTTCAACTAAAGAGAGACAGACATCACATAGTATACAGCGTTTTATTTTAGATCATATTGATTATAATTTTAAAAATGTTAATGAAGAATATCTGAAAACAAATGAACTTAAACAATGGTATATAAGGCATGTTTTAAAAGAAAATCTTCAAGCAAAAAGAGAAAAAATTGGTGATGACAGAGCTTTTCTTCAATACTTACAGATTACAATGCTGAAAGCTATAGATAATTCTTGGAGTGATCAAGTAGACGCCATGAATCAACTCCGCTTTGTTGTGCAAAGTCGATCGACAGCACAGAAAAAGCCAATTGCTGAATTTGAGAAAGAGGCCCAGAAAAGTTACACGCAACGACAAAGAGAAGTCTCGCTTCTAATTCTAAAAAATGCTGCATTGAGTTTGCTAGACATTAAGAAAGGAGAACTTATCGTAACTTTTCCTTAGAGAAGGGGTAAGGGGATAGATGAAAAAGTATATAACAAATTTATACGGACAAAGTGAACAAAGCACGGCTATGACGGCACAACATATGATTACTAAGCTTGCAAAAGATGAAGGATTTAAAGAAATTAGTATTTCGGCTTATTCTGTGAGTGAAGATACACCAGAGGAAAAAGAAAAAAGAATCATTGGCATGTTGTCTTCTGTCACACAAGGAGATTTGGCCATTGCTCAAATGCCCACTTGGAACGGAATCGCATTCGATGAAGTATTCTTGAAAATACTCCGTGAAAGAGTAGATAAACTGGTTGTCTTTATTCATGACTTTGTCCCTCTTATGTTTCAAAATAATGATTATTTATTTGAGAGATACTTAGAGGCTTACAATTTAGCAGACTTAGTAATCCTACCTTCGGAACGAATGGAGAAAAAACTACGAGAGCGTGGGCTGACAAGTCCTGTGAAAATACAAGGTATCTGGGATCATTTAGTAGAAATTGAAAATTTGAAACATCCAAAATTTCAACGCAAATTGAAATTTGCTGGAAATATTACGCGCTTTCCTTTTGTGAAAGAATGGAGCAGTGATTTACCATTAGAAGTTTTTAGCAATGGTAAGGTAAATGCAAAAGGCTTTTTAAAGATGAAAGGTTGGCAACATGATGACCAACTTTTACGTGAACTTAATAAAGGTGGTTTCGGCTTAGTCTGGAGCGAAAATATTGAAAATCAATTTGAACGAGAATACTCCGAAATGAATGCTTCCTTTAAATTCAGTACCTATCTCGCTGCAGGCTTACCGATTATTGTTAATAAAGGTTTAGCAAAGCAAAACTTTGTGGAAGAGCAAGAGATTGGTTTAGTGGCAAATAATCTTGAGGAGGCAATAGATTATGTGAAATACATGTCTTCTTCGGAATATACAAGAATCAGTTCCAACGTGCAACGTGTGGGGGCACTAGTGAAGGAAGGTTTTTTCACTAAAAAGTTGCTTATGGAGATACAAAATTACTTATTTTTAGAAAAGGGAAAAGAAAATGACCATTTATAATTTTAATCTTGGTATTGGTTGGGCCAGTTCAGGTGTGGAGTATGCGCAAGCTTACCGCTCAAATATTTTTAAGAAGAATAAACAAGAGGCAAAATTTATTTTTACAGATATTTTCCATGAAAACTTGGAACCAATGACTAAAAATATTGGTTTTGAAGACCATGAAGTTATTTGGCTCTATCAATACTTCACAAATATTAAAATTAGCCCGACAACTTTTACACTTAAGCAGCTTGAAGAGAGCTTTGCAGACAAACCAGAACATGTAGAGAGAAATGAAAATTTAGTTTCATATACTTGGAAGAGTACACGGCTCACAGCTTTTATAGACAAAACAGGAGCAAGTGGGGCAGTTTATAAAACAGAAACAATCATCAATGGGAATTTAATCCAGAGGGATTATTATAACTATGTCAAAATATTTTCTGAATATTTTAAACCTGTCAACAATCAAGCGAATCTCTATCAACGCCGTTTCTTCAATGAAGATGGTTCCACGGCCTACGATGAGCTTCTTAATGGTAAACAAAGTTTGTATATTTTTGAGGACAGGACTATTTATTCTAAAGAAAATCTTTTGATTCATTTTGTTGAAAGTCTAGATTTAACCAAGAAAGATATTCTGATTATTGATCGTTCGACAGGAATGGGTCCAGAAATCATTAAAGCTAAGGGTGAAGCTAAAGTTGGTGTCGTTATTCATGCAGAACATTATAATGCGCCGTTAACGACAGAGAAGAAGATTCTTTGGAACAATTATTACGACTATCAGTTTGAGAATGCACGAAGTATTGACTTTTTCGTTACTGCCACAGAAATTCAGAAGCAAGTTTTGGAACAACAGTTTTTAAAATATGGAAAAGGTCCAATCACTGTTTACGCAATACCAGTAGGTAGCATTGATAAGCTTATGGTCAATAAAAAAAGGAAAGCCAATACCCTAATCACTGCTTCACGCTTAGCCAGCGAGAAACATTTGGACTGGCTTATACGGGCAACGGTGCAAGCACGGAAACAGATAAAAAATCTTAGCCTTGACATTTATGGACGCGGTGGTGATGAACCGATTTTAAGAAAGTTGATCGAGGAACTCGAAGCGAGTGATTATATACATTTAATGGGACAGCATAATTTAAAAAATATATATAAAAACTATACGACTTATGTTTCGACATCAACGAGTGAGGGTTTTGGACTTACATTATTAGAAGCAGTTGGTTCAGGTTTAGGAATGATTGGCTATGACGTTCCTTATGGCAATCAAACTTTTATTCAATCTGAAGTAAATGGCTTATTAGTGTCTTATAGTAAAAATGAAACACCTAAAAATATTTCAGCAATTGCAGAAGCAATTGTGAAACATCAAAAGCAAAGCCAGACAGCACTTGAAAAAGTTCGCGAGGCATCTTATCACATTGCTCAACCATTTCTAACCTCTCACATTCAAAAGAAATGGGCACAACTTGAAGCGGAGGTCACACATGCTTAATTTATTTGAAAACTATCGTGAGGAAGAGAAAGATTTAGAAAGTTCTCTTAAACAGGCTGGATATAAACATCAAACAATTGTTTTGAATGAAGATGGCTATCTTCCAGAGCATGTCACTTCACCTATCAGTTTTTTTACCGGAATGAAAGAAGATCATTCCTCCAAAAATGATTCACCTAAATTTTTTAATGAAATTTCCCTCCCTAATTATTGGGAAATCAAAGGGGATGGGCAAAAAGCAGAGATTTTTGAAGGTTATAAAAAAAGAGGGCACATCAATTATAGTCAAAGAAAAACGGACTATCGTGCGGTGAAGTCTGTAGAATGGCTGAACGACTCAGGAAGAGTTCGAGCGATTGATCTTTACAATCAATACGGAACATTATTTGCTAGAGAAAGTCACAGTGATGGGCAGCGGACTCTAACGACTTATTTTGATAAAAAACAAGCAGAAGTGATTTTGATAAACCATATCACTCAAACCATTCAACTCAATTATAAAAAGAAACAATATATTTTTGAAACTTATACTGACTTCATTATCTTTTATTTGGAAGAATCCAAAAGCAATACGCGTGAAATATTTTATAATTCACTCGGGCGTCCCTTTTTCATTACAGAAGCTTTAAAGTCTAAGAAACCAAATAAGGCATATAACCATACTTTGTTTTGGCAAGAAGAATCAGCTGAAATACCAGGAAATATGCGGATGATATTATCCGATAAAGCTACACCAACGAAACGTATTGTGATTCAAAACCGTGAAGAATACATTCGAATTCAGCAACAAATTAACGAGCAAACAAGTGTACAAATTGAGTATCTCGGCTATCTCTACAATTTGAGAGCACGTAAATCCATAAATAAATCTATTCTAATTCTTACCAACTCTGACCAAATTGCACAACTCAACCAGCTTCTAGATACTTTACCAAATTATCAGTTTAATATCGCAGCGAGAACGACAATGTCTCAGAAATTACATGCTTTTGAAAATTATTCAAATGTGCAATTGTATCCAACAGTGGATGACTCAGAGCTAGAAAAACTTATTTCAAAAAGTAGTTTTTACTTAGATATTAACCACGGAAATGAAGTTGAGCACATTATTCGTACAGCTTTTGAGAATAATCAACTTATCTTGGGATTCAATGAAACAATTCACAACAAACGCTATACAAGTGCAGAGAATATTTTCCACCAAAACGACTGGATGAATCTCGTCCAAAGAATCCGTGAAGTAAATAAGAATTTTAAAGCATATCGTAAAGCGTTGGGAAGTCAATTGTGGTCATCTGGGCAGTCGACAATTGATGATTATAAGGAAGTACTTAGATGAAAAATCAAGATCCCGTTTTAATAAAAATCCAAGAGAAACAAGCCAAAATCGAAGAGGAATCACGCTTAAGACCAAAACATCAGATAAAAAATCGAATTGTGATTGCGACCTCAATCCTTTTGTTATCTGGCATCCTCATTGGACTTCTGAGAATAATTCTCACACTTGTAAAATGATTATTTTAAAAAAAGGAAAACATAAAAGATGAGTTTAACAATTTATAAGCAAAAGGCCATTAAACGCCTTCTCTTTTCACTCATGATCGTGCTCATCTATATATTGGGGAGCAATATACTTATTCCTGGAATAGATGCTCAAGCTCTATCAGAACTTTCGCGTAAAACAGCTGGTCTATCTTTTGCAATGAGTATGACCGGACTTTCTATTGATCGACTGTCATTATTTTCATTAGGGCTAGGGCCGTGGATGTCAGCAATGATTTTTTGGAGAGTACTCACGGTCAGTAAAGTCTTTCATATTGAAAGCTTTACTCCCCAGCAAAATTATCGCATGAAATATATTTTTAGTATTTTGCTAGGTTTGGTTCAGAGTTTTAGTATTATAACGCAGGTTCGAATTTTGGGGGATGTCTATAAACCTATTGGTAATCTTTCTTTAGCTTTGATTCTCGTAGCTGGTTTAGCTGTCCTTATCTGGGTAGGCAATCTTAATACAGATTATGGTATAGGCGGACCCACTATCATTATTTTAGTAAGCATGCTTCGAAATTGGCCTGCCCGCTTTCTGGAGCCTTTCGTGAAGAATTATCACGGCATATTCACTCTTTTGGGTTGGCTTTTAGCTTCTATCCTTCTCTTACTGGTATCTTTCATGATTTTTAGATTTTATCAAGGAGAACGCCGATTGCCTTTGATGCATGTGATGTTGGATGATCGTTTTTCTGCACAATCTTACCTTCCTATTCCCACAAATCCAGCGGGAGGAATGCCTTTTATGTATGCTTTCAGTGTAGTCTTATTTCCGCAGTATATTCTATTCATGCTCAAAAGTTGGTATAAAAATAATCAGTTCCTAAATTTTCTTTACGAACAGGTGCAGTTGGACCATGTTTTAGGTGTTATTCTCCTTCTGATTAGTTTGGTCTTACTCACTTACGGTTTTGCCTATGTCAATATTGATTATAAAGAAATTGCAGACAATTTGAAAAAAAGTGGAGATTATTTTAATAACGTCTATCCAGGAAAAAATACAGAGCGCTATCTTTTTCATAACGTCTCTCGCATGGCAGGGATTTCAGCCGCACTAAACTGTCTGATAATCGGTTTACCAATGTTTGCTGCTCTTTATTGGCCTCATATCAGTGTTTGGGCTTATTTTGTTCCTACTTGGCTCATACTTATGATTTTGATGCGAGAAATAACAGTTCAGTTTTCAAGATACTACCATCGAAATGATTATGGTGCTTTTATACCGGAAGTTGAAGGATTATAAAAATAGAAGGAGAAAAAAACGATGATTTATTTTGTACCAGCCTGGAATAAAAAAATACAGTCAGGTATGTCTACAGATGATCTGATGGGACAGATACAGTCTTTCATGTCTTCTGATGTTGACTATAAAATTCTTATTAGTGATTATATGCCTGAACTCCGTTACTTTCTTCACCGCTATGATTTGTTAGAAAGCAATTATGTAAGCATTTTTGATGAGTTACAAACAATTGAAGATGTACAACAAAAAAAATTAGCATTAAAGGATTTAAATTTTCCTGACACGGTCACTTTTTCTTATACGCCGTTTAATATTTTAGCTTATCAGCAAGAAGCGCTTATTGGTCAGATTACTTTGGGAGAAGCTTCTTATATTTCTGAGGTAGAGTATATCAGCGGAGGAGAGAGAACTTTAATTGAAATCTATGATGACCGTGGGTTTATTTCTAGTCGAGATATTTATAAAAATGGAGACTTTCACTATAAGGAATATTTAAATCAACAAGGCCATTGGATTATTCGCACATACAAAGATAAAACATGTGAGATAAATGAAGAATATTCAGGCAGACTGAAGCAAAGATACTATAAAAACTTAGAAGAAATAAAACTTGAGAAATTAGAGAGTTACTATGAACACCTCGATGCAGAAGACTCAATCGTTGTGTCATTGACAGAAAAAAACTTACACTATCTTCAAAAAAGTAAAAATCTGCAGAACATGACACTTTCACTATTTGGCAATCGTTTAAGTAGCACGTCGAGCAATCTAGAAGAATTAGGAAAAATAGCTGCACAGTGCTTTACTGTGATTGTGGATTCGAATCAGAATATGCAGAAATTAAAAGTATTTACTGAAGAAAGCAAAATCCATCGCATTAGTCCTTACGACACGCGATTCGAATTAAGCAGAAGTCATGAGTTGAAAGAAGAAGTTATTTATTTTGATAGCCGAGACATGACAGAAGAAGCAATCGGACAGTCCATAGAGATACTTTTTTCTTATTTAGTTGATGTCTTTGATAATTGCGAAGTTGAAAGAAGTTTTCGAATCATTATACGTATGGCATCGTATCCCTTAATTTCGGCTTTTTCAGCAAAAATACGTTCTCTTTTTATTGAAAAATTTCCCGAAGAAATGCCGCTTGTAGAAGAACTGCTCCCTATGTTAACAGGAGAAAATTCTATCGATGCAACACTTTTGAAAAAGACCAACCCTGAAGTAAAAGGGGTAATGCAATTATGGAAAAGTTTTGACCTTAAGATAATAAACAGTGATTATGAGCTTTTTAAAATTATCAGTGAAACACGTTTAATTATTGACTTAAGAGAAGAGCCTGATCTTTTTACTCAGATTGCAGGTATAAGTGCAGGTATTCCTCAGATAAATCAAGTGGAAACAGAGTATGTGCAAGCTTATAAAAATGGTTTAGTGCTTGCGGACTGGACGGAGCTTTACCAAGGTCTAAGTTATTATCTAGATCAATTAAAACACTGGCAAGAAGCACGTATGTTTGCCGTCCAACAAATAAAAAAATATTCAGGAGTTGCTCTTAGAGAGAAAATAAGCCAAATTTTAGGAGGAATAAATGAATAAAAAGATACACGTTTTACAAATCGGTCAAAAAAACTGGCAAGAGTACATATCCTTGCAGGACAGAGAAAAACTAGAGTGGTCCTATTTTGATATGTGGGCAGGAACAGATGATGAGGTTCTTGCAATCATGAAAAAGAGGAAGGGACGAACATTTGATGCTGTGATATGTACAGACGAAATAAACTGGCCACAAGTAGCAAAGTTTTCAAAAGTTATTGAAGCTTATAGTCTGATTATTAATCAAGATTATGAAGAAGAGATTCCCCATGATTTAGCCTTAAAAAAATGTCCTTTATTTATGAATACAGAAGATAAAAAAGAAGAAGTGATAACAACTGTCTCCCAAAATTTCTTTTCCGGACAAATGGGTTCGAAACTTCATGTGAACACTCTAATAGTAAACGATGGTTTTAGAGGAGAGATTGAAATATATGGGCAGGATTACTTACAATTGTCAGGAGACTTTTCTCCCTTTTCTCAAAATGCCTTAGTAACATGGCAGCACAATATTGGTATGTATGGCCGTTCTAAAAAAATATGGTTGGAATTTGAATGCCAAGGCAGTACAGAGATTTCCTTCACGCTCCTTAAAATACTTGAGGGAAGCAGCCAAGTCATTGAAAGACGAGTTTACACACAAGAAGAGATAAAAAGAGGAATAGAAGTTCCCTATGAGAGAAATATCGGTTATTTAAGTTTATCGCTAACAGCTACAGGATCTGGTACTTTAAAAGTTGGACCTTTACACTTTAGAGATTCTCGCCAACACTATGGAGAGTACATTCTTGGTGGTAGAAAAATTGTGGATGAAAGAAACCAAGAACTTTTTTACTACTTTCATCCAGGTGATTTAAAACCACCACTTAATATCTACTTCTCAGGCTATCGATCGGCTGAAGGTTTCGAAGGTTTCTTTATGATGAAGAAGCTAGGGACACCGTTTTTGCTGATTACTGATCCACGGTTGGAAGGTGGAAGTTTTTATATGGGAAGTATGGAACTTGAAAGGCAGCTGATTGAGATTATCCAGAGGTATTTACAAGAACTTCATTTTACAAGTGATCAACTCATCTTATCAGGACTTTCAATGGGGACTTACGGGGCTCTTTATTATGCAAGTGAACTGTCGCCTGGTTATGTTATCGTGGGTAAACCTTTAGTGAATATTGGTGACATAGCTTCTAATGAAGAGCTTGTCAGACCAGGAGGATTTCCCACTTCTTTAGATATTTTACGCTCGTTGTCAGGGAGTCTCTCAGAGGAGGGTGTTGAGATTTTGAATCAACGCTTTTGGGCTTCCTTTGAGAAATCAGATTTTTCAAATACACGTTTTATCATTTCCTATATGAAAAATGATGACTACGATAAAAATGCGTACCCCAATATTATCACAGCCTTATCTGACAAGGATTCAGCAGTCATAGGTAAAGGGATACCAGGACGCCATAATGACAATTCACAGGCGATTAATCAGTGGTTTATTAATCAATACAATCGAATTTTAGTGGAAACTTACGGTCGAGAGAGGAAACAAGATGGATTTTGATATAAACTGGGAAACTTCGCAAATAAATTTTTATAAACATGGTGCAAAAATTGCATACCGCTCTGACCGTACAGTTTACTTTACGAATAATTTTTTTCCTTCGGGGGCAACTATTGTGAAGTGGACATCCAATTCTCTCTACCAAGGGGAGCGCACGTTGCTACAACTTCCCCTTTTAAAGCGTGGAAAGCACTATGAATTAATAACTGACTTTACTTGTGAACCTCAAGACTCAGTTTTAATAAAAATGGAATTCTACGAGCGCTCAGGAAAATTAATGGAGACATGTGTTTTTGAAGGTAAAGGAGGTGATGTTACATATCCAATGGGTGCATATTTTTACTCTATTTCTCTTATTAATATGGGGATGCGTGAGCTTGTTTTTAAAAAAATAAAGATAATTCATGCAAGTAAAGGTACAGAAACAGTATAAAAGTATTGACAAATTAAAAGAAAGAAAAAGGTTAATGAATAAGAAAAAGGGACTTATAAAACAAGTAACACGTTTTAAAATGCATAAGTCGGGAAAATTTTGGGTAATCTCCAGTTTAACGCACTTTAGCTGGTTAAATTTATCCAAAAAATCCGCACAGCAAGTTAAAGCAGAAATTAAAGAAACTTCTTACCAACTATTATACGGTGAAGAAGATGAAGCAACACATAAAACAAGATTTGGTTCGGGCCTAAAGGCTTTAACTGGACTTGTAGCAGGTCTTGGATTAGGTGCAGGGATTTCACAAGGGCAAACCTATGCTGAAACGACACAACCATCAGTGGAGAAGCAGAGCGGAAAAGAAACATTAGCTCAAAAAGATAGTGTCGCAATTAAGTTAGAAACGAGTGAATCTGAAACGAATGCTATCTCTGCATCAGAGTCACAGTCACAATCACATTCACTCTCAACATCTGAATCAAATTCTGAACTTGCATCGGAAGCACAAGTACTACAAAATCCAGTTCAAAGAGCTGCTTATGATGACGGACAAGTCACTGAAAACCAGATTTATGACGTTAATTATAAAGGTTATTACTATCAGTCTAGTAAGGGGACTGATCCTTCAAAATATGACGGTTTGATGAAGGTTCAGATGAATAAAGATAATGTGACTGTACAATTTGATCCCAACAAACCACTTCCGAAAAGTGTTGCGGTTAAATTAAAATCTGAAGCTGATCCTTCTGTTCCACAACAAAATGTATTGAATTTAACTCTCGGAAAAACGGTAAGGGATTATACGACTCAAATTTCTTATGATGGAGATTTGAGCACTTATTGGACGAACTATATTAAGAAACACCCAGAGTGGGCAGATACAAATCCGGCCATTCAAATTGTGGTAAATGATGGACACTGGATTGCGAATGAAAATGGATGGACGACAGTTAGCCGCTATGAAATTCCTGTAATCAGTGACTCAGCTTCTACATCAGAGAGCGTGAGTGGTTCTGAATCTATCTCCCAATCAGAAATTGTGAGTGACTCAGATTCAAAGAGTGATTCAAAAAGTTTATCCGATTCTAGCTTTGAATCACAATCTGATTCGGAATC
The DNA here is from genome assembly GCF_037892375.1 of Lactococcus formosensis. NCBI lineage: Bacteria > Bacillati > Bacillota > Bacilli > Lactobacillales > Streptococcaceae > Lactococcus > Lactococcus formosensis. The sequence goes on from NZ_CP141721.1 coordinate 1,566,115, forward strand.
AAATTCAAAATCGGAATCAGTATCTGAATCTTTATCAGAAACCCTTTCTGAGTCAAGCTCAGAATCAATTTCTGACTCACAGTCGATTTCTAGTTCAGAATCTTTATCAGAAACCCTTTCTGAGTCAAGCTCAGAATCAATTTCTGACTCACAGTCGATTTCTAGTTCAGAATCTTTATCAGAAACTCTTTCTGAGTCAAGCTCAGAATCAACATCAGACTCACAGTCAATTTCTAGTTCCGAATCAATTTCTGAATCAGAAGTTATAAGTGAATCGGAGAGTGTTTCAAACTCTTTGAGTGATTCTCTTTCAGCATCGATGAGTGAGTCAGAAAGTCTTTCAAATTCATTAAGCGGCTCTCAATCTGTATCCATAAGTGAGTCTAATCGAAATTCAAACAGCGAATCTGTTTCTGTCTCTTTAAGTGGCTCAGTAGAAGATTCGGAGAGTGATTCTGCGAGTCATTCACTATCAGTAAGTGAATCTAATCGAAATTCCATCAGTGATTCTGCAAGTGTTTCGAGTTCCGCAAGCGACTCAAGCCGCATCTCTAATTCGGAATCTTCTTCACTTTCAACGTCTATGAGTGATTCTCTATCAGAATCAACATCAATTTCCGATTCTCAAAGTGTTTCCTTATCTGATTCGATTCGTGATTCAAATTCAAATTCAAGCAGTAGCTCAGAATCCCTCTCAGACTCGATTCGAGATTCTTTATCAGATTCTGTTTCAGCTTCAGGCTCAGTAAGTGATTCAGCTTCAGTTTCAACTTCTATATCTACATCACAAAGCACATCACTTTCGGATTCAAAACGTGAGTCAATATCAGAATCTGCATCAGATTCATTGGCATCAAATTCAGAGACGAATTCGGCTAGTGAGTCAGCATCAGAGTCTGGTTCAACTTCAGCGTCACAGTCAATTTCTGATTCTATTTCCTCGTCAGAGTCGGGCAAAGGTTCAATTTCTGATTCAGTTTCAGAAAGTCTTTCTGTAAGCGAATCTATTTCAACATCAGATTCAGATCGTGCCTCTGAAAGTGAGTCAGTATCAGATTCTCACTCACTTTCAGTTTCAGAATCAATATCTGATTCTGTATCTTCATCAGAATCAGGACAAGGTTCAATATCTGATTCAGCTTCAGAAAGTACATCGGTAAGTGAATCACTCTCAAATTCTGAGTCAGAACGTCAGTCTTCATCAGAGTCAAGTTCTGAATCAAACTCGACATCCGTGTCCAACTCAGTAAGTGATTCAGAATCGATTTCAAGCTCTCTTTCACATTCAGAACCTATTGTGTCTGGATCAGAATCTGATTCTTCGAGCCAGTCAACTTCAAGCTCAGAATCGACTCGCGATTCACAGAGCGAATCTTCAAGTCTTTCTGATTCAATTAGTGCATCATTATCAGACTCAATCAGTGAATCTGCTTCGAATTCATCCTCACATTCAGAATCAACGCGAGACTCAAACTCCGATTCAGTGAGCGAATCTGTCTCTACGTCTGATTCTAATCGTGAGTCAGCCAGTGAGTCAAGCTCAGAATCAGGCTCTATTAGTCTATCGATTTCAGAATCAAGTTCAGAGTCTACTTCAATAAGTAGCTCAACTTCCGAATCAACGCGTGAGTCCGAATCAGAATCTTCAAGCACGTCACATTCACTTTCGGTTTCAGAGCGTGAATCAAGCTCCGATTCAGCAAGTGACTCAAGTAAAAATTCAAGTAGCGATTCATCTTCTGATAGTAGCTCGTTCTCAGAGTCAAGTCGTGAGTCAAGTTCAGAATCCAGCAGTCTCTCAACTTCGCTCTCAGATTCAAATCGTGAATCACTCTCCGATTCAGTATCTGATTCTCGGTCACTTAGTGAATCGACTTCCGTCTCAGACTCAGCATCTAATTCTCATAAAGATTCGCAGTCAGATTCAAATCGTGAATCAACATCTGACTCAAACAGTCATTCGGCATCAGTTTCAGATTCAAATCGTGAGTCAAGCTCCGAATCAAGTTCAGAATCACAGTCACAAAGTGAAGAAGTATCACAGTCAGAATCATTGTCAGCTTCAGTTAGCGAATCACTTTCTGACTCCAACCGTAATTCTATATCGGACTCAATAAGCGAATCAGCTTCAATTTCAGCTTCGGAACGTCCATCAATTTCTGAGTCTGTATCAGAATCGCTTTCGACAAGTACCTCAACAAGTGATTCAATTTCAACTTCGGTATCAGTTTCAAGCTCTGAAAGTACATCACTTTCAGAGTCAAGTCGTGATTCCTCTTCTGATTCAGCCTCAGACTCACTTAATTCTAATTCGAATACAAATTCGGCATCAGAATCAAGCTCCGAATCAGCTTCAATTTCGACGTCTACCTCAGTATCTGATTCTGTTTCGTCTTCAGAATCTGGACGGAATTCAAGTTCCGACTCAAGCTCAGAGAGCAGCTCAATTTCAGATTCTGCCTCAATATCTGATTCAGGGAGAAATTCACAAAGTGATTCTGAGTCGGTCTCAAGTTCTACCTCAGAATCTGTTTCAGCTTCGATTTCTGACTCAAGCTCAGATTCAGGACGCAATTCACACTCCGAGTCAAGCTCCGAAAGCAGTTCAGTCTCAGAATCAATTTCTCAATCAGATTCAGAACGTGCTTCAACAAGTGATTCTAGCTCTGACTCAAGCTCCAATTCGACTTCAGTTTCAGCTTCCGAGTCACTCTCGGCTTCTGAATCGGGGCGTGAGTCAAGCTCGACTTCAGCTTCAGAAAGTATTTCATCAAGCGACTCATCCTCACTTTCAGAATCAGGCAATAATTCATCTTCTGAATCTAACTCTGTATCTGGATCAACTTCAACGTCACAATCAGTAAGCGAATCTGAATCAGCTTCAAGTTCAAACTCTAATTCTGACTCTTTAGAATCAGGTTCTGAGTCGGATTCTCTCAGTGCTTCAAGTTCACTGTCTGATTCAAACCGTGAATCTATCAGTGAATCTGCATCACATTCATCCTCGATAAGCGAATCACACTCAATCTCTGTCAGTGAGTCACTCAGTGATTCCCTTTCAACTTCAGAATCAACAGAAGAATCAGTCTCTGACTCTACATCAAACTCCGTTTCACTCTCAGGTTCGGAAAAAGAATCCACAAGTGATTCAGCTAGCCTTTCAACATCTACAAGCGAGTCTGTATCACAATCAATAAGTGAATCAAGTTCGATTTCATCTTCATTATCAGAGTCGAGTCGTGATTCTCGTTCAGAAAGCCAATCTGCCTCTGATTCACAATCAGTATCAAGTCGTGAATCAACAAGCGATTCAAGCAGTGACTCTCTTTCAACAAGTGATTCCCTTTCAACCTCAGTAAGCACATCTGTTTCGGAATCAATTTCTCATTCAACTTCAAGTCGAGAATCAAGTTCAGAATCAGCTAGTCTTTCAACTTCACTGTCTGCTTCGGAACGTGACTCTTCAAGTGATTCAGCGAGTGAGTCAAGCAAAGTTTCAAGTTCAGAATCCGCTTCGGAAAGTCATTCACTGTCAGAATCTGGACGCCATTCAAACTCAGAATCTGCTTCAGTTTCTAGCTCTATGAGTGACTCTGCTTCATTATCTGACTCAGTTTCCGTTTCAATCAGTGCTTCAACGTCAAACTCAAGTAGAGAATCAAATAGTGACTCCGCCTCAGCTTCCGTTTCATCATCTGAGTCAAGTCGTGAATCACTTTCAGATTCGAACTCATCTTCAACATCTGTAAGCGGCTCTATATCTGATTCATCGTCAGTTTCTGGTTCAACTTCAGATTCTCTTTCAACTTCTGAATGGGTGTCTATGAGTGATTCAAACTCAGTTTCTAGCTCTTTGTCTGAGTCGAGTCGTGAATCACTTTCAGAATCAAGTTCTCTCTCAACTTCAGTGAGTGACTCTATATCTGAATCAAGTAAAAACTCAGCTTCAGAAAGTACTTCACGTTCAGAATCAACGAGGGACTCTTTATCAGAGTCTGCATCAAACTCACTTGATTCTAATTCTGATCAAAACTCAGCGAGCGAGTCAAGTTCCGCTTCAGGTTCTCTTTCAGCTTCCGTTTCAAGCTCAGAGTCAAGCTCAAGTTCAGAATCAAGTAAAGGTTCAAGTTCAGAATCAGTTTCAGAAAGTCTTTCAAATAGCGTTTCAGAATCACTTTCAAACTCAGCACAAGAGTCAAGCAGTGAATCAGTTTCAGAGTCACTTTCCGTTTCAGAATCACTTTCAGGCTCTGTTTCTAACTCTGTTTCAAATTCAAACCTTAATTCTGACTCAGAGTCGGCTTCAAACAGTACTTCATTGAGTGAATCAAGTTCAAGCTCAGAATCTGAGCTGGTTTCTACCAGTGATTCCGCGTCAGGATCAACCTCTATATCAGAATCACAGTCAGTTTCAAACTCAAGCTCAAGTTCAGAATCAAGTAAAGCTTCAAGTTCAGACTCTGCTTCAGAAAGTAACTCTGTCAGCACCTCGCTTTCTGTTTCAGATTCAGAACGTAATTCTGATTCAGAGTCAATTTCAGATTCGGTTTCAAGCTCTATATCTCAATCTGAGAGCCAGTCTGTCTCTGTATCAACTTCAGATTCAAACTCTGAGCCTATTGAATCTGGTTCAGACTCCGATTCGCTTAGTGCTTCAAGCTCGCTTTCAGAATCAAGTCGCGATTCCTCAAGTGAATCTTCAAGCCTTTCAGCATCGTTGAGTACATCACTTTCGACATCAGGAAGCCTTTCAGATTCAACCTCTGCCTCAAGTTCAGATTCGAGTCGTGAGTCATTGTCAGAATCTTCAAGTCTTTCAGTTTCGACTTCAGAATCAAGTCGTAATTCAGAAAGTGACTCAGCATCCCTATCTACTTCAACAAGTAGTTCACTTTCGACATCAATGAGTGATTCAAACTCAATCTCAGATTCGTTGTCGGGTTCAATAAGTCTATCTCTATCAGTATCGGACTCCTCAAGTCACTCAATCTCAGACTCTCTGTCAGATTCTACTCGTGATTCAATAAGCGAGTCCGTGAGTGGCTCGACATCAGTAAGCAACTCTACTTCGAATTCTTTGAGTGACTCAATCTCAGAATCTGTTTCCGCTTCCAACTCAAGCCGTGATTCAATTTCAGATTCTGCTAGTCTTTCAACATCTGTCTCAGCCTCAACGCGTGACTCGGTAAGTGATTCGGCAAGTGAGTCAAGTAAACTCTCAAGTAGCGAATCGGCTTCTGAGAGTACCTCGCTTTCTGTCTCAGGTCGTGATTCGGTGTCAGAATCTATTTCTGAAAGTAACTCTCTCTCAGAATCGACTCGTGATTCTCAATCTCTGTCAAATTCAACATCAAGCTCGATGAGTGCTTCACAATCCGAGTCAAGAAGTAGTTCTAGTTCTGAGAGCAGTTCCCTTTCAGAATCAAGTCGTGATTCAATCAGTGATTCAGTATCTGTTTCACAGTCATTGTCTAATTCATCACGTGAATCCCATTCAGAGAGTCTTTCAACATCAAGCTCTATCAGTGAATCGCTTTCTGATTCGCGTAATGATTCAAGCTCAGAAAGCACTTCAAGCTCTGACTCAACACGTGATTCAATCTCAGACTCAAGTTCAGATTCTCTGACCTCTAACTCTGATACAAACTCTATGAGTGAATCCAGCTCAACCTCAGGTTCTCACTCAACTTCAATTTCGAGCTCAGAGTCTAGCTCAAGCTCAGAGTCTGGAAAAACTTCAAGTTCAGAATCGGTATCTGAAAGCAGTTCAAATAGTCACTCAGACTCACAGTCTGTATCTAGCCGTGATTCAGAAAGTGAGTCAAGCTCGGTTTCTGCATCTCACTCAGACTCACAGTCTGTTTCTGAGTCAGTTTCAATTTCGGACTCAGGACGCATTTCAAGTTCGGAATCTGTGTCTGAAAGTGTTTCAAACAGCTTATCTGGATCACAGTCAGATTCATCACGTCAATCCGATTCTGACTCCTCATCTGAGTCTAGCTCAACCTCACTTTCTCAGTCTGTGAGTGAGTCAACATCAGTGTCACAATCATTGTCTCATTCTGAACCTCTTGAGTCAGGATCAGAATCTGATTCATTGAGCATTTCAACGTCTATGTCAGATTCGAATCGGACTTCAAATAGTGAATCAAGTAGTACGTCAGCATCAGTAAGTTATTCACAATCACAGTCTAATAGCATTTCAGCATCAGAGTCTGTTTCAACATCAAACTCTTCTCGTGAATCTGTTTCTGACTCAGTGAGTGCTTCAAGCAGTACGTCAGCTTCAGAGCGCGATTCAAACAGTGTTTCAACGAGTGCATCTGTTTCTGTAAGTGAATCTGTGTCTGAATCAATAAGTGATTCGACATCAGTTTCAACATCAGTTTCAGCTTCAAGTCGCGACTCTCTCTCTGATTCAGCAAGTGCTTCAACATCAACGTCAGCCTCAGAACGAGATTCAGATAGTCTTTCTGCAAGTGAATCAAGCAAACTTTCAAGCAGCGAATCAGCTTCTGAAAGTACTTCACTTTCTATTTCAAGTCGTGAATCAGCTTCAGATTCAAGTTCAGAGAGTAGCTCAAGCTCAGATTCTAGCCGTCAATCAGCGTCTGAGTCTGCATCGCTTTCCGCATCAATGAGTCTCTCGACATCAAGTTCAGTCTCTGAGTCAAGTTCAGAAAGTCGTTCGCTTTCAGACTCATCACGTGAGTCTGTGAGTGCATCAGAATCAATTTCTGAATCGCTCTCTTATTCAAGTCGTGAATCAACTTCTGAAAGTCTCTCAACATCAAGTTCCGCAAGTGAATCTCTTTCAGGATCGAGCAATGCTTCAAGCTCTGAAAGTACTTCACTTTCAACGTCAACACTTGATTCAAGCAGTGAGTCGACATCACATTCAGCTTCAGGTTCACAGTCAGATTCATTATCTGCCTCACTTTCAGCTTCAGAATCTATAAGTGGTTCACAATCACTTTCAGGTTCACAAAGTGAATCTAGCAGCCAATCAGGCTCTGTGTCTGAATCTGTAAATCATTCGCAAAGTGATTCAGTCTCTGTTTCTTTATCAACATCAAGCTCAGAGCAAGACTCCCTTTCTGATTCGGTATCAACATCGGTGTCAATCAGTGATTCACTTTCGACATCTTTATCAACATCAGGTTCAGAGAGCCTATCTGCATCAAATTCGAACCGTAACTCTACTTCAGAGTCAGCTTCAGAATCATTAGCTTCAAATTCTAATACTAACTCTGCAAGTAACTCAGCTTCAGATTCTGCCTCACATTCAGTATCAACATCAGCCTCTGAGTCACTCTCTATTTCGGGTTCAGAGCAAGCTTCAAGCTCGGACTCAGTATCTGAAAGTGTGTCTGTGAGTGTGTCTGTGTCCACCTCAGCATCGGAAAGAGACTCCTTAAGTGAATCTGTCTCAGAATCGTTATCTGTTTCAAGTTCATCTTCAATCTCAGAATCGGTATCTTCATCGGATTCAAGTAGAACTTCAAGTTCAGAATCAGCTTCAGATAGTTCGTCAGTAAGTGAGTCAATCGTTCACTCAACTTCAGAACGTGATTCTTTGAGTGAGTCAATCTCAACTTCAGTGTCAACCTCAGCTTCCTTATCTGTCTCAGATTCGGCATCAACTTCAGAATCAGGGAAGGCATCAAGTTCAGAGTCTTCATCTGAAAGTGGCTCAAATAGTACGTCGGGATCAATTTCTGACTCACAACGTGAATCACTCAGTGATTCAATTTCAGATTCTATCTCTCTGTCTGGTTCGACATCAATTTCAGAATCAACCTCAGCATCAATTTCAGGAGAGCACTCAAGTTCAGATTCTTCATCTGAAAGCAGTTCGAATAGTTTATCTGTATCTCAGTCAGATTCTGATCGAGGTTCAGAGTCAACATCAAGCTCAACTTCAACATCAAGTTCAGCTTCTCAGTCTGTGAGTGAATCAACCTCAGTGTCACATTCACTTTCGCAGTCTGAACCAGTAGAATCAGGTTCAGCTTCAGATTCGTTAAGTGATTCGACATCAGTCTCTGATTCAAACCGAAACTCTCTCAGTGATTCAGTAAGTCAGTCCGTTTCAACAAGTGATTCCGCATCATCTTCCTTGAGTGATTCAGTCTCTGTTTCAGATTCAGTGTCTGCCTCAGAACGTGAGTCAGTATCTGAGTCAGCCAGCCTTTCGACATCTATTTCAGCGTCAGAGCGAGATTCTCTCAGTGATTCATTGAGTCAGTCTGGTTCGACAAGTGATTCCTTATCGGTTTCTACAAGTGCTTCAGCCTCTGTTTCAGATTCAGTGTCTGTTTCAGGGCGTGAGTCAGTATCTGAGTCAGCCAGCCTTTCGACATCTATTTCAGCATCGGAACGAGATTCTCTCAGCGATTCATTGAGTCAATCTGGTTCGACAAGTACTTCGCTGTCGGTATCCACAAGTGATTCAGTCTCTGTTTCATCATCAAGCTCTGAATCAACCCGTGATTCCGTCAGTGAGTCAGCCAGCCTTTCGACATCTATTTCAGCATCAGGACGAGATTCTCTCAGCGATTCAGTGAGTCAATCTGGTTCGACAAGTGATTCGCTGTCGGTATCCGTAAGTGATTCAGTCTCTGTATCATCATCAAATTCTGAATCAACCCGTGACTCCATAAGTGATTCAGCAAGTGATTCAACTTCGATATCAACTTCAAATAGAGAGTCTGTTTCAGAATCAGCATCAGAAAGTGGCTCAACATCGCTATCACTCAGTGATTCAGCCTCACTTTCAACTTCATCATCCATGTCTGAATCAGCATCTGTATCAACAAGTGAATCAATTTCAGTATCATTAAGTGCTTCTGAATCAACATCTTTAGCATCAAGAAATTCAGAACATATGAATACATTGCCACATACTGGCGATAAGGATTCTATTGGCTTAGGTATGTTAGGCTTAGGATTAATAGGTGCCGCAGCTCTAGGTAAGAAGAAAAAGAAAAAGGCTTAAGAACAAATAAAAAAATATTTAGAAAGGAATAAAATAAAGTAAAAAAGCAAGTACTAAGGTATTTGCTTTTTAGTTTATATTTGATGTAAAACAAAAGAATTTGACTTTTTAATATATTATGTTTCAATAGTAGAGAGCTTTATAATTTAGCTTATGTAAAATAAGAGGAGTAAAAACAGATGGTTGAAAAGATGCTAAATTGGGTGGCAAGTTTGCCACTCTGGCAAGCCACCTTGTTCTTGTTTATTGTTGTTTTCTTTAGGGCACAGATGACCTTTGGACTAGGGAAACTCATTCATATGGGAATATTGAAGACAAAATGGGGTAAAAAAGCAGAGAAATCCGAAGAAAATCGAGCGGGAATGCTCGCTCTGCAAAAATATGGATGGCCAGTTATTCCATTGAGTTTCTTGACAGTCGGCTTTCAAACTGTAGTGCAGCTTGCTGCTGGTATGTTAGACTGGAAATGGAGTAAGTACACACTTGTAGCTTTGCCAGGTTATTTAGCTTGGGGCTTTGTGTATGCTGCAGGAGGACTAACTTTATTCCGCTCGATTGCTAACGGCTCAGTTGGTTTATTGATTCTCTTTGTTATTATTGTGCTGTTACTTTGGAGTGTTGGGACATTTTTAGTGAAAAAGCTTAAACCTAACGCATAACACAAGAAATTTGTTCATATTTTATTTTTAATTTAATATGGATTTTCAATATAAAAACACAACTTCGGTTGTGTTTATTTTTGTTCAAAATTAAAAATTTGTGCTTTGTCGGCTTTATACTTTGTTAAGGCATGTGCAGCGTCTCGTTTTTCTTCAATCATGCTGACATATCTAGCAGGAGCTTGGAACTTGTTGAAGTCTTCTTTGTCAAGAACGAGTGTTTTTTTCGTTATGCTTGATTCACCTAAGACAACATATTCCGTTGTAGCAGCAGTAAAACTTTGTCCTTTTTCATCTTCGATATTTTTTACTTGTGTATCAGCGGTCCATAAAGCAGGAGTTTTCGAAAGTGAGGTAACATGTTTGAAATTGAATTCATCCCCTTTTTTGCTGACTGCGTTGACAGCTTTTGCCTGAATCAATTTTTCAGCAGATGTCGCATCTAATACCAAAGTATCCGTTTCAGCGACATATTTTCCTTCAGTAGTGATGTTATTTTTTATGTAAGATTGGTTGTCTTTTAAGCTTTGATCGAGTTCTTTTTTGTCTGAACTATAAAGAATGATGCCGTGAACGGGCTGGTGGAATAAAGAGATAACTTTACTAACGGCAAAGTAGCCTCCTGCGATAAACAAGATGAGTGCTGGAATAATCCAAAGTTTCTTTGTCAATGTAGTGTTGTCCTTTTCTAAAGTTTTTTTATTTCTTTATTTATTTTATCAAGGAATTATGATTCAAAAACTTACTCTTCTGTAAGATAAAAAATAAAAGCACAAATGTGCTTTTTATTTTTGGATAAGATTTTCAATAAGCATTGAGCTTTCTTCAATCGAACGTTTACTAACATCGATTGTTTCTATGCCCAACTGATCAAAGAGTGTGTCTGCATATGACAGTTCTTCAAGAATACGCTTTTCATCAGAATACATGGATTTTGTTTTAAGACCGAGCGTCTGTTCCCGGTAGCTTCGTATATTACTTAAACTTTCAGAAGTACTGGTTAAGCCAATAATTTTACGTGGATCTACTTTATAAAGTTCTTTAGCCACTTCGACCTCTGGAATAATCGGGAGATTTGCTACCTTGTAACCTTTGTTGGCCAAATACATACTCAAGGGTGTTTTTGAAGTTCTAGAGACACCAAGCAGCACAATATCGGCATTTAAAAAACCTTTTGGATCTTTTCCGTCATCGTATTTTACTGCAAATTCGATAGCAGCGACACGATTAAAATAGGCTTGATTTAACCGATGCACACTGCCGGACTCTTGTGTAGGTTGCTCACCTGAACGTTTTTCAATAAGTTGCATGAGTGGCGACATAAAGTCCACATAGGCCAAATCATGTGTATCTGAAAATTTTTGGACACAATCTACTAAAGCCTTATCAACGAGAGTGATAGCGACAAGGGCATTTTCTTTTTTGGCATCATTCAAAATTTCTAATAGTGAATCTTTATCATTGGTAAAAGGATAAAGTTGAACATCTGATAAATCAACAGTCGGAAATTGTGCCACAACAGCAGAAATAATTTTTTTGGCTGTTTTACCGACAGAGTCAGTAATGAGATAAATTTTTATATTTTGCATTTTGTCCCCTTAATCTTCACCTTGCATTTCGTTTCCTGTTTGGATGAAAGCTTTCATGATGTGTTTGATAGATATTTTACCGATTATTTTTTTCGAACCTGTCGTTTCTAGCACGGGTAGGCTATCGACTTCGTATCGGGAAAGAATATTTCCAGCTTCAAGTAAAGTCTTATCGGCAGTTATGGTATGAATATTGGGCATACGTGTCATTATTACGGCAACAGGTGTTTTTTCCAAATTATTGCCACTTATAGCGAAGCGGAGAAGGTCTTTACGAGAAAGGAGTCCAGCTAAATCGCCGTTTTCATTTTTGACATAGATGCTGCCGATATCATAGAGAAAAAGGCTTGTTGCAGCATCATAAACGGACATATCTTGTTCAACAATCAAGGGCGAAGTCATAAAGTCTGCCACTTTTTTTGAGTAGCAGCTTTCAATATAAAGCGGTTGCATTTTTTGCCCTGTATAAAAATAGCCAACCTTGGGCTTTGCATCAAGTAGACCTGTCATCGTAAGAATAGACAAGTCATTCCTTAAGGTTGCACGGCTTAAGCCTAAAGTTTGAGCAATTTTTTCACCACTTATAGGCTGTTCCGCTTTTACGATATTAATGATTTCGGTTTGTCTTGTTGTCAGTTTCAAAAGTTACTCCTTAATAAATAGGACATACTATATATTATATGTGTTTTATCCTTAAAAATCAATAAATAAAAAGGCTTTTTGTATATGTGAAGAAATATCATTAAAAAGAATGCGATTACAAAATCCTTGACAATATATGTGACATACTATATAATGTGTTTGTCCAATAAATAGTATGTCACATATAAAGGAGACGCGAATGTCACAAGCAAAAAAACGTGTTTATAACTTTACAGAAGGTTCAAAAGAACAAAAGGATCTCTTAGGAGGAAAAGGAGCAAATCTTGCAGAGATGACTGGGATTGGTTTACCAGTACCCAAAGGATTTACCATTACTACAGAAGCTTGCTTAGAGTATCTGGATTCGAAAAAATTATTGCCTGAGTTGGTTAAGGAAATAGAAGAGCATATTGCTAGGCTAGAAAACGAAACGGGAAAGAAATTTGCAGATGAAGAAAATCCGCTTTTAGTTTCGGTCAGAAGTGGCTCAAAATTTTCAATGCCGGGCATGATGGATACTATTTTGAATTTAGGTTTGAATCATCAAAGCGTTGAAATCTTTGCCCGCAAGACCGAGAATCCTGTGTTTGCGTATGATTGTTACCGTCGTTTAATCCAAATGTTCGGCGATGTGGTTAAAGGGGTTGATAAAAATATTTTTGAGGAAGCACTAACGTTATATAAAGCGGCCCAAAGTTACAGTTCTGATATTGAGATGAAAGCGGAAGATTGGAAGGAGATTGTTCAACAATTTACCACAATCTATCTGAAGGAAGTGGGGGAAAACTTCCCCCAAGATCCATCCGAACAACTTTATGCGGCTGTAGAAGCGGTGTTTACTTCTTGGAATAATCCTCGTGCTGTAACTTATCGTCGTATCCATGAAATCTCCGATAAACTTGGAACAGCCGTTAATATCCAAGAAATGGTTTTTGGTAATACAGGAGGGAACAGTGGCACAGGTGTTGCATTTACACGCAATCCTGCAACAGGGGAAGCAGGTGTTTTTGGAGAATTTTTGCTAAATGCTCAAGGAGAAGATGTTGTTGCAGGGATTCGGACACCACGTCCAATACAAGAGTTGAAACAAGATCAACCTGCGATTTATATGCAATTTGAGAAAATATGTCATCAGTTGGAAGCTCATTATCAAGATATGCAAGATATCGAGTTCACCATAGAAGAGGGAAAACTCTTCATTCTTCAAACACGTAATGGCAAACGAACAGCAAAGGCTGCCTTTAAAATTGCAACGCAAATGGCAGAAGATGGCGTAATAAGTAAGGAGGAGAGTCTGAAACGCTTAACACCTTCAATGATTACCCAGCTGCTTCATCCTGTGTTTGATGAACAAATGTTGGCGGAGAGTAAATCTGTGGCAAAGGGTTTACCTGCAAGTCCTGGTGCAGCATCTGGCAGAGTCTATTTCCATGCGCAAGATGCGCAAAAAGCGCATGCAGCTGGGCAAAAAGTTATCCTTCTTAGAACAGAAACTTCACCAGAAGATATTGAAGGCATGGTTGTGAGTGAGGCTATTGTCACTTCTCGTGGAGGAATGACCTCTCATGCTGCTGTCGTAGCACGAGGAATGGGGGTGTGCTGCGTGGTTGGATGCGAACAATTAACGATTAATGAAAAGCTCAAACAAGCATACGATGGTACACAGACCATAAAAGAAGGGGATTTACTCTCAGTAGATGGTACAACAGGAAAAATCTACCGCGGGGAAATTAAACTCGATAAGACGCAAGATTTGGAGCTTTTAGTAAAAGTACTCAGATGGGCCTCTCAAATAGGCAATATGCAGGTAAGAGCAAATGCTGAAACTGTAGAAGATATCAGAGCTGCATTGGAGTTTGGTGCAAGCGGTATTGGTTTGGCACGTACAGAACATATGTTCTTTGGGAAAGAGCGGATTTTGGAAATGCGTAAAATGTTCCTCTCTGAGGATAAAGTGCAGCGCAAGCAATCGCTTGAAACACTCAAAGCATTCCAGAAAAAGGATTTTGCCGAAATTTTGAGTCTGACGGAAGGAATGCCATGTACGATTCGCCTTTTAGATCCACCGCTTCACGAGTTTATGCCTAAAACTAAGGAAGAATATGAGCAAGTGGCTGAAGCGTGTGGACAAACGGTTGACTTTATTATGCAAAGAGGAAAAGACCTTGAAGAGTTCAATCCGATGCTGGGACATCGTGGTTGTCGTTTAGCCATCACCTATCCCGAAATATATGAAATGCAGGTTGAAGCAATAATGGAAGCTGCTTTGGAACTCGTTAAAACAGGAAAGCAAGTCAAACCAGAGATTATGATTCCTTTAGTTGCTGAAGAAAAAGAATTGACCTATCTTAAAAAGGCATTGGAAGACAAAATCCAACTTGTCTTTGAGAAACACCAGATGAAAATTGCCTATAAAATCGGTGCAATGCTTGAAATTCCAAGAGCTTGTTTGACGGCAGATCAGCTGGCGACATCAGCACAGTTCTTTAGCTTTGGTACCAATGACCTGACACAATTAACGTATGGTTTTTCTCGTGATGATTCGGTCAAATTTTTACCAGACTATATTGATAAGGGTATTTTAGAAGATGATCCCTTTCAACATTTGGATCAAAAAGGGGTAGGAAGTTTGATGCAAACGGCGATAGCGCTTGTCAAACCACAACATAAAGATATAAGTTTTGGGGTATGTGGCGAAGTTGGTGGCGATCCAGACTCCGTTTCTTTCCTTCAAAAAATCGGATTGGATTATGTTTCGTGCTCACCATATCGTGTTCCAGCGGTTCTGCTTACTGTTGCACAGATGAGTATCGAGTAAGAGGATGTAAAAAAACCTTCGGCAAGAAGCGAAGGTTTTTTATTATTTTAAATCGCCCCAACGGTTTAAAAGAACTGTTCCAATGATGAGGACTAAAATTGCCGAACATTGGAGGAACAGACTAAGTTGAGAGGTTTCGTGATTTGAAATCAAAAGTCGGACGATAGAAGCAACTGCTATATAGATATATTTCTTGATTGTTGGGTGATCATTATCGGAGAGATAGTGAATGATCAACTCTAAGAATTCCAAGAAGAGGAAAAAGGTTAGGATGCGGTCAATGATGTCGTAGAAACTGTAATCAATAAACCCAGTAGTGAATGAGGAGAGAAGTACCCAGATCTCTTTAAACATAAGAAAGGCAATGACCAGCCCGAGTAAACTTAAACAGACTTTTATAATGACATTAAAAGTTTTTGATAAAAAATTAAATTGAGTCAAATGAGAACCTCCGTGATTAGTCGTGTAATTTTATAATTCTAGTATAGCACAGGGACATAGGCTTTGAGGAGGAATTAGACTTGGAAAAATGAATTGAATATTTGAAAATAA
Organism: Lactococcus formosensis; assembly: GCF_037892375.1. Classification (NCBI taxonomy): domain Bacteria; kingdom Bacillati; phylum Bacillota; class Bacilli; order Lactobacillales; family Streptococcaceae; genus Lactococcus; species Lactococcus formosensis. The sequence goes on from NZ_CP141721.1 coordinate 1,581,373, forward strand.
GGAAAGTCTTATTAAAAAGATACGTTTTCTTATCACATTATCTCAATGTATAAATTATCCCTATCGGAATTCCAGAGTTTCTAAATTGTTTTTTGCCTTAGACTGTGGGATAATCAATGTAAAAGAAGAAGGTGCGTTTTAGAGCAAGTCACCATCTGTTTACTTTATAGAAAAGAGAAAATACTATGATTAATCTTTGTAATATGCTTTATGTTTCGGATGTCCCAACGCACGCAGAATTTTGGGCGAAAGTTGGTTTGAAAGAACTTCGTCGCCAAGGTTCAGGATTGCAAGAAACGGTGATTTTCGCAGTGGATGCGGATGCTCCTAGCGCTCGCATTCAGTTATGGAATCTTGACTTTATTCGTCAAAATTCACCAGAAGTAGCGGATATGAAAGGCTCTATGCTCTTTACTGTGGATGACTTAGAGGAATGGCATGCGCGTGTCTCTAAAGCAACGAACACAGCAAGCGCAATCAATGATTTCCAAGGTATGGTAAATTTTAATTTCCAAGATCCTGATGGAAATTATTATGCATTTGCGAAGTCTGAATTACCAGAGTGATGGAAAGTTGCACATCTTCACGGCAAATAATCGTAAAAAACTGCTGAAAATTTCGGCAGTTTTTTTGTACTATAAATTATCTAACCATAATAGAAGCTTACGGTAGCTCTCTTGGCTTGCCCCTCCCTTTACTTCACGGTCAAAGTCGTGTGGCAGATTGTCAAAAGTAAGTAGATTGCTTTTAGGAATGAGCCGAGACATGAGCTGTGAAAATGAATAAGGAACGTCTTCATCAGACCTGCTGGCTGCGAGGAAGGTTGGAGGTAAGTTTTTTAAATCATGGGCTGTTAAGCTGTAAGTATCTAATTGTTTAGGAACATCGGTTAAATTTTTAATCCAGGTGCCAGATTGGCGAAAGAAAACATAAAGAAGATAGCGCTGGAGATCTGTTTTAACCATAGGTTTTTTTTGAATTGATTTTGAAACTAGTGTTTCAGAGAGGGACGGATATTTTTGGAAGTTGTGGCTAGGAAGTAAAAATTCATTGTGAAAAAGAGAATGATAACCATAAAAGGCGATGACGGCATTAACTTTAATTCGCTTAGCCCATTGTAAAGCAAGATAGGCACCAGAGCTTCGACCAAAGAGTATTTTTTCATTACTTTGGAGATGAAGAATGTGCATATGATTTTCTTCGAACCATTGAAAAAAGTGTGAAATACTCAAGAAAATCTGATCAAGTTTAGCTTCAGGTGCTAAAACATAATCGATAGAAATAAAAGGATAACCAGATTGGGTAAAGGAGTGGATGTATGACTCTGGCAAGTCATCACGATGTCCAAAGATAAGTCCTCCGCCATGAAAATAAATAATAGCGGGCTTATTGGAATTTGCGAGATTGCTTTCATAAAAAGAGAGCGTAAGAGGAAGGTCCTTGAATGTACTATATATAATTTTTTTCATAGTATTTCGTAATCTCTTAGGAGCTTTAAAGATAAGCTTAAAGGCAGCTGAACGCTAGGATCAGCAAGTTTCAAACCTAAGATACTTTCTATTTTTTCAAGTCGATAAAGTAAAGTGTTGCGGTGAATATAGAGCTGTCTTGAAGCGGTGGCGATGTTTTGATGATACTGTAAAAAAACATCTAACGTCTGAACCAAGTTGCTGTTTGTATCTTGGTCATATTCTATCAGATTAGAAAGATAATGAGAGACAAATTCTTGCGCATGATCCTTGCCAATATGTTGGTGAAGAAAAGTTTCAAAATAATAATCGGCAGAAAAATATATAGGGTCGGGAGAAGTTCCTTGGTAATGTAGCAGTTGGTTTGCTTCTTTGTAACTTTGGTTGAGTCGCTCGATTGTTTGAGTCGAGCCAACAAAAAGATGGAGAGAATAGATCGTACTCATGGATTGTGATAAATAAGTGAAAAAGTCTTGAAAGATCGTCCTTTGTTTATTTTTACGTTCTTCTTTAGTGTTATTGAATAAGCCAATAAAGAGCTCGCCTTGTCTAAAAATATGGATTGAACAGGAAGAAAGTAATTCATAATTTTTACTTATCATCAAAATACGTTTTAAAATAACGTCTTCCTCGTGTTTTCGTTGCAAGGGGCTACTGTTTGACTCAGTAGTATTCTCTACTTTGAGAATAAATACCGAATAGGGCACTTCAAAATTGAAGTCAATTTCATAGGAGTGAAGTTCTTCAATTGAACCTTGTCCGAAAATAAGCTCACGGTAAAAATTTCGTGAAAGGCGATTGGTAATGTGCATTTTTTCCATACGATGGACGATTTTTAAGGCTGTTGCGATGGAAGCTTGCTCAAGTAAAGCATAGTCGTTGCCTGCTAAGAAATGATTTTTTTGGAGAAGCACAATATAGCCGTAATTCACTTGATTAAAGTAGAGGGGCATAATGACACCACTTTGATGATCAGGGAAATTTACTTGGATTGGATGATTCAAAATACTCATATTAATAGGTAAAACACTGAGTGAAGCTGTGTCAAAGTAAGCAACCTTGTTATGTAGTGCCACGTAAGGGGCGAATTCAGAAGAGTATTTTTCAGAAACTAAGCCCCAATCACTTCCAGTAATAATGAGTGGGTTATCAAAAAGTTCCTCTAAACTCCTAATAAGTTTCTCAAAACTGGTTCCCTCAAGCTCAGCGCGCATAAAGGTCGAGTTGGCATCTAAAACATTCTGATAAACCTTTAAGGAGGATTCAGAGAGTAAGTTCATTACTGAGGTCATAATTTTTGAAAAGGAGATACCATATGGAATTTCAATCAAGGGTAGATTGTATTGATTGCACAGTTTAATTAATTCTTCAGGTAAAGGAGTCAAGTAAAGCTGGGGTTTGATGCAAACTGCGGCAATATTGAGATGATGAAAATTAGTGATAAATTTTTCCAATGCATCAGGAGTTTCACTGAAAAGGTAGCCGGAAGTAAGGATTAATTCTCCAGGTGATAACCACTCAGAAGCTCGAGGATTATCAAGGATATTGACACCAGTTATGGCATTTTTAGCGCCATTTTTTCCTGCCAACATTTTGAACTCTTGAGTGAAAGGTAGTTTAAGGAATTCAGAAATATTCATGAGCTTCTCCGTTTCTATTGGTTATATTGTACAAAAACTATTGTAGAATTTCAATTAAACCATACATAGGAAACCCCTTACAAAGGAAGTATAATAAACTTATAAATCGGAAGGGAGGCTTTAGGAGTGAAACAGACAAGCATTGGTAAGGTTGATTTTGATACATTCAAAAGGGTTCATAGTCAAGAGTTTCAGGGGGTTATTCATAGTATATTTGACCATACCATTAATGTTGTATTAAATAAACAAATTCCTAATATGCTTACTCTGGGGGGCCGTCGCGTACGTGGCTCGCCGAATAGTGTTTTTCTCGAGAATTTTCAAGAGCTAAAATCGCATATTTTTCGCGGGCAAAAAGTTAATTTGGCACAAGGTAAGTTGTTCATTGACCCTCAGTTAGAGATAAAATTTCGAATTGATACAGTGGGAACTTCTGAAAAACATAATACTTTACCTTCAAACTTAAGTCAAAAAATAGAGAAGCTGAATATTCTTGAACTGAAAAGTAATCCTTATACAAATAATCCGGCTTATCGTCCTTTCCTTACCCCTCTCCTTTGTGAAATTCAGTCTCTCAAACAAGCCTTAATCGGCGGGGAACACATAAGGATAAGAAAAAATGGACAACGTTTAATCGGTCTAGGTGTAGGTTTAACACCTTCGGGAGATGATGTGCTTACGGGATTATTTTTAACCCTCAACTCTTTACCTAAATGTAAAGAAAGAGTTGTTGAAGATATTTTAGGAAAAAAGGGCTCACAGTTGTCGCATACAAATCTAATCAGCCAACACCAGCTGTATTTTGCGGCTTTGGGTGAGGGGAAGGCAAATGTACTTTCATTTATCGAGGAGAGCGACCCAGAGTTGATTGAGGAACGCGCACAGTCTGTTTTAGAAATAGGTTCGACATCAGGTTTTGACACTCTACTCGGTATAAAGCTTGCCATGGAGTTTATGAGAGCAGAAGAAATTGAAAAAATAGAAATGGAGAAGAATTAACATGAGATTAGTTACAAAAATCATGAGTAACCGGTATATCGACTCAGTGTCCCTTATGGCACTTTCGACCAAAGCTAATCAAATCGAGGAAATTGATCAGATTATTATTGCGATGGCAACAGATATGAATAAAGAAGTTATGGCTAATGTTGGACTGCTTGATGAAACGATTGCTAAAGCAGCATCGAGTGATTTAGTCATTACGATGAAAATTCAAGACTCCGCTCATGAGTCAGAGATTTTTGAAAAAATTGATACAATTCTTGAGCATAAAGAAAAAATAGAAAGTAAAGATACACCACGCACTTATCATATGATAAAAGAGGCAAAAGAAGACATGGAAGAAGCAAATCTTGCCTTGATATCAGTTAATGGTCATTATGCGACGCGAGAAGCACTTCAAGCTCTGAATGCAGGTCTGAATGTGATGATGTTCTCAGATAATGTTTCTGTTGAAGATGAAATCATGCTCAAGGATTTGGCGCTAGAAAAAGATTTGTTGATGATGGGCCCAGACTGTGGAACAGCAATCATTAATAATATTGGTTTAGGTTTTGCAAATAAAGTACGTCGAGGAAATATTGGTATTGTTGGTGCCTCTGGAACGGGAGCGCAGGAAGTGTCTGTTCGTATTCATGAATTTGGTGGGGGTATCTCCCAAATGCTCGGAACAGGTGGACGTGATTTAAATCCAGAAATTAACGGACGAATGATGCTTTCAGGTATTGATATGCTGGCAAAAGATTCTGAAACAGATGTTATTGTCTTGATATCAAAACCGACTACTCCAGAGGTGACGGAAAAAGTGATTTCACGAGTTAAATCCATCGATAAACCAGTTGTGATTTGGTTCGTTGGTCAGATGGTACAATCATCTGAAGGAAATGTCCATTTTGAAAATATGTCAAAAAATGCTGCACTGAAAGCTGTGGAGCTTGCAGGTATTGATCGGAGTCTTCTTGATCTCCACCCACTCAATCTTCCTTTGATTAAAGAGGTCAAGGAAGAGCTGAAACCAGAGCAAAAGTATATTCGTGGACTATTTTCAGGCGGAACTTTAGCATCTGAAGCGTATTTCATTACGAAAGAAAAATATGTTCAAGTTTTCAGTAATACAGCTAAAACAAAAGAAAATCAAATAAAAAACTTGAGCGTCTCCGAAGGACATACTTTTATCGACTTTGGTGCGGATGAATATACGGATGGAAAACCACATCCAATGATTGATCCAAGCACACGTCTGGAACGCTTCAGAAAAGAAGCACAAGATCCAGAAGTGGCAGTAATTTTACTGGATTTCGTACTGGGCTATGGTGCAAACGAAGATCCAGTCGGTGCTTTTACAGAAGAAATTATCAAAGCAAAAGCAGCAGCAAATGAAGCTGGACGCCATCTTGAAGTAATAGGTTATATTTTAGGGACGGGTCTTGATGAGCAAAATTATCAAGAACAACTTGATAAACTAGTGGCAACTGGAGCAACTTATGCAAGTAGTATGCAAAATGCTGCCTTACTAGCACGAGAAATGGTTGAAAAGGAGTAATCATATGAATAATTTATTTACTAGCGATTTGAAAGTTATTAATGTCGGACTCGAAAAATTTGCAGCAGATATCCATAATCAAGGTGCAGAAAGTATTCAACTCGAGTGGGCTCCTCCAGGTCTAGGAAATGCTGATGTGATTAAAGCACTTACTCTACTTGAGAAGCCAGAAAATATTGCCAAAATCGAAGAAGCTAATAAAAATGTACTTGAGATTATTACTTCATCAAGTATTTATCTTACTGGCTATGCGCCTGCACTAGAAGTTGTCCCAGGCATGAAGAAAAATATGATTCTTCATGCAGGACCAAGAATAAGCTGGGACAAGATGAATGGTCCCATGCGTGGTGCAGTTCTTGGTGCAGTGATTTTTGAAGGCTTTGCAAACAATCTTGAAGAAGCTAAAAAATTTGTTGAAGCAGGAAATATTGAATTTAGCCCCTGTCATGAACACAATGCAGTAGGCTCAATGGCAGGTGTGACTTCAGCTTCAATGTATGTCCATATCGTCGAAAATAAAACCTACGGAAATACTGCCTACACCAACTTATCAGAGCAGCTTTCTAAAATCTTACGGATGGGAGCCAATGATGAATCCGTGATTCATCGACTTGTCTGGATGAGAGATGTTTTTGGACCGATGCTTGCAGAAGCAATGACGTATATTGAAGGGGGGATTGACCTTCGCTTAATGGCTGCAGAAGCGGTGCACATGGGTGATGAGCTTCATAATCGGAACGTGGCAGGAACAACCTTGCTCATTCAAGCTTTAACGCCTGGTATTATTCAGACCCACTTTACAACAGCACAAAAAAAAGAAGTTTTTGACTTTGTCGCAAGTTCGGATTATTTTTCCGGACCGACATGGATGGCTTTTTGTAAAGCAGCGTTGGATGCAGCTGTCGGTATGGAAGAGTACAGCTCAATCGTAACAACAATGGCCCGTAATGGTACAGAATTTGGTATTCGCTTGGCGAGTATGGAGCCAACGGACTGGTTCGTTGGCCCTTCGCAAAAGGTGATTGGACCGATGTTTGCGGGATATACAGAGGCTGATTCTGGATTAGACATTGGGGATTCAGCTATTACTGAAACCTTTGGCTTAGGCGGGTTTGCGATGGCAGCTGCCCCAGCAATTGTTGCTCTTGTCGGCGGTACGGTTACTGATGCTTTAAACTATAGCATGGAGATGGAAAGTATCACAACGGGTCAAAATCCCAACATCACGATAGCTCCCCTAAACTTCAGGGGACTGGCGACAGGTATTGATATTATGAAGGTTGTGCAGAGTAATGTACTGCCAGTGATTAATACAGCAATCGCCCATAAAGATGCGGGAATTGGGATGATTGGTGCTGGGATCACTTACCCCCCTTATGAAGCCTTCCAAAAAGCAATTGTCGCTTTTAGCCAAAAATTCAACTAGAAAGTAGAAGGCAAAGTTAATCTGAGATTGAAAGATGACTTTGCTTGGTCAAAATGATGGAAAAAACACTTTTTGAAGTTTTAAACATGAGCAATCACGAAGAACTTTTGAGCGAGTTGGAGAATAGGGAAAGTCCTGACTTGACAGTTGTTAATGAATCAGGACAAAGTCCGCTACATCTGGCAGTCTTAGCTAACCAAGTGGATGTTGCAGCAATTTTATTGTCCAGAGGATTTGATCCGAGTCAAAAGGATAAGAATCATCTCTCTCCTTTTATCGCAGCGGCAGCAAATGGTTTTACCGAGCTCTTTGAGTTACTGCTGGAATATCAGCCAGATGTAACGCATTTCAATCGCTTTGGCGGAACAGCTTTACTGCCATCAAGTGAAAAAGGCTTTCTAAGTATCGTTCAACTGGCACTCGATGCAGGAGTTCCAGTAAATCACGTGAATAAGCTAGGATGGTCAGCTCTGCTTGAAGCTATAATTCTTGGTAATGATGGTTTTCTCTATCGTGATATCGTTGAGGAGCTTATGGTAGCTGGAGCAGATATTGATATCGTAGACTTCTCAGGATACTCTGCAGTGGATTATGCGAAACAAAAGAAGAGTGAACTAATTCTTACTGTCCTTGAAAATAAGCAGGATGAGAGTGATTTTATCATGATTAAGCATTTAATTCGTCAAGGCAAGAGTACTGCGGCTATTCAACGGCTTTTAAAGCTACCTGTTTCGCCTGAGCAAAGCTATTATCTGGGCGTTGCTTATGAAAACTTGAAGAACTATGAAGCGGCACAGTATTATTATGAAAAGGGTCGGAAACAGACGGTAGAATTTGCTTATTACCTCGCAAATTTGGCAAAGAAAATGGGTGATACTGAAAAAGCTCTGGCTTATTTTGATAAAGGGGCGCAATACCTAGAATCTCGAGACTTCTTTCTTTATCATAAATCTAATTTTTTAAGAGAACTCGGTCGACATGAGGAAGCTGTAGAAGTCATGAACTCACTTCTGTCAGAAGAACCTGATCGCGTGGATTATATGTTCCACAAAGCCAATAGCTTACGAGCACTTGGTAAATTTCAGGAAGCGTATGAAACGATGCTTCTGGCAAAAAGGACCCAACCGGAAAATCCCTTGTTTGCTCAACAAGCGAAATTAATCGAGGACGAAATGTAAAATATAAAAGGAGTAATGTCAAATGATGGAAATAAGTGCTACAGCAACTGCTGTAAAAAATGAGCAAGCAATTGATTTTAGTTCAGTTTCTGAAGAATTGCGGCCAAAGTCGCAAGAGGAGCGTGATTGGGGCATTCGACAATTTACAACCTTATGGATGGGTCCTGTTCATAACATTCTCTCTTACATGACAGTTGCGGGTTTCTTCTTGTTAGGCTTGAATTCTAAGCAGGTATTTGCAGCGGTAATGGTTTCTGCTGTTATTGTCTCGTTTTTCTATGTGGTAAACGGTGTTGCCTCAGCTAAATATGGAATACCTTTTACGATGGTGTTACGTTCAGTATTTGGGACGAAAGGGTCAATCTTTCCTGCTTTAGCGCGTGGCTTGATAGCAGGAGTAGTATTTACTGGTACACAAACTACAGTAACTGCTGGAGCAATGGATGTTATTTTTAACCGAATTTTCCCAGGATATACATCCATTGGAGGTGGAGCTAGAATATTTGGTTTGCCAGTGTATACTGCTCTTAGTCTTGTCCTTGTATGGCTTGTAACGGTTTTACTCTTTATGGGAGGGAACAGCGTCATTGATAAACTTGGAACTTATGCCTCACCAGTGGTTTATCTTTTCATCATTGGGGCAGCTGTTTGGGCAATTACAATTGCAGGTGGTTTTAACAATGTTATGAACTACGCACCTGAACATCATCAATTTAATACTCTTTTATTTATTACTTGTGTGAGCGCTCTAGTATCTAACTGGGCAGGTCCTATCGTAAATACAGGAGATTTCACATCACGCGCTCAATCAATGAAAGCAATGGCAATCGGTCTCCCTTTAGGATTCATCCTGTCCTATGTACTGTTTGCTATTACTTGTGTCAGCCTATTTGCAGGAACAGCAATCGCTTTTCCTGAGTTCAAAAATTTTGACATCGTCCAGTCGATCAATCAAATGGACAGTACTCTAGCAGTGATTGTCTTGATTATGGCACTCAATATTGGGGCTGTGGCTTTTGTTGTCTTTGGTAATCTCTTCCCAGCTGGACTCCAGCTAACCTCTCTAGCACCAAAAATCTTTACAGTAAAACGAGGTGGGCTGCTTACAGCTGTTGTTGGTATTCTTATCATGCCATGGAATATTATTAATCACCTGTTCCTCTTTTATAGCTTTATCGGCTCAATGTTTGGTCCAATCACTGGGATTATGCTTTCGGACTTTTTTATCAACAAACGAGGTGTGATGAATTTAAAAGAGATTTATGCCGAGTCTGATAGCATACAGAGTGTCAATTATAATAAACGTGCCATGTGGGTTTTAGCGGTAAGTTTTGTACTTTCAATGATTGGTGCTTTTGTCCCTCAGATTGGTCTTTTAAAAGCTATGGATGATTTTGCCTTCTTTACAGGTTTAATTTCATCATTTGTCATTTACACAGCGGTTACTCTATGGAGCGCTCGCAAAAAATAAGAGGTAAAACTATGAATAAATATTTTGAATTAGCGACAGCGGCTACTATCAAAGGGATGCGGCGCAGAGAAGGTGGACCATTTGGTGCAACTATTGTCCGCGAAGGGCAAGTGATCGCAGCCGTAGGAAATACGATGGTACGTGACACAGATCCCTCGGCACATGCGGAAATGGTAGCAGTACGTGAAGCCTGTCAAAAACTGGGCACAATGGATCTCTCTGACTGTGAGATATATGCAACATGTGAACCCTGTCCTATGTGTGTGGGCGTTATGATGTGGGCCAATGTGAAAAAAGTTTATTATAGCAGTAAAGGGAAGAAGCTGCGCTACACGGTTTTTCCGACATGCATCTTCGTCGCTATCTTGAAGGAACAGCCCCTGAGCTATTTAATATGGAATATGTGGGAGAACGTACAGACTGTAACCAGCTCTGGCAAATTTTTAAAGATATAGAAGGAGAAGCGAACCATGATTGAGAAGAAAAAAAGAGTTGTTATAGCTTTAGGTGGCAATGCAATCTTGAAACCAGGTCAAAAAGGGACTTTCGATGAACAAAAAGAAAATATAGAGATTAGTGTGGATAGCTTTGGTGCAATTATTGAAGCAGGTTATGAGCTGGCTATTGTACATGGTAATGGCCCACAAGTGGGGCAAATCCTACAACGTAATGAACTGTGTGCCCAGGAAATCCCAGCTCAACCTTTTTCTAGTGCAAGTGCACAATCACAAGGTTATATTGGATATATGATTCAGGAATCAATAAAAAGCCGTTATCCAGATCTTGATGTTGCTACTATTTTGACGATGACGGAAGTGGATGCTGCAGATCCTGCTTTTGAAAAGCCGACAAAACCTATTGGTCTATTTTACTCTCGAGCAGAAGCTGAAAAGATGGAAGAAGAAGGGTTTGTTATGGGCGAAGATGCTGGCCGGGGTTATCGCCGATTGGTCCCATCTCCTCAACCACAAACTATTGTAGAGAGTAACAGTGTGAAAAAACTTTTGGATACCCAAACTGTGGTCATTTCCTGTGGCGGAGGTGGAATTCCTGTAGTGAAAAAAGAAGGTATGTATGTAGGACAGGATGCTGTTATTGATAAAGATGCAGCAGCCCTCAAATTGGCGGAAAATATTGATGCGGATGTCTTGATGATTTTGACTGACGTACCTAATGTTTTCGTGAATTATGGGAAAGAGAACCAAACTAAACTGGAGGAAATTAAAGTAGCGGAACTGGAAAAATTCTACAAAGAAGGACATTTTGCAGCAGGTAGCATGGGTCCAAAAGTTAAAGCTTGTATTGACTTTGCCCAACAGGGAAAACAGGCAATAATATCTTCCTTGGAAAATGGCGTAGCCGCATTAGAGGGAAAGATGGGCACACGTGTTACACGTTGATACTTTTTACGAAGTTGAAACAAAAAAGAAGCCTTATCAGCTTCTTTTTTGTTTATTGTTATATCTTTACAGTAAATTAATCCGTATATTCTATTATCTTCGATGTATTCCTTGCTTCTAATTCCTCTTTTTCTCTTAATTTTCGCTGTGCTTCAGACAATTCTCCTGTGGCGAAAGCGCCCCATTTCATCATCCCTCTATCTTGATAGTTACGGATGGATTCGTAAGGGCTATATGAGCGATCAACTGTCATTCTTCTCTCCTCCTGCGGCAGCGTGGCCGCCAATCATTTTATTTCTTTCTAAAACTCTAGAGCCAGCTGTCAAAATGCTGGCTTTTTGAATGGCTGTAAAGTCAAATTTATCACGTATTTCATCGATGGCATTTTGCAGAGCTTCCTGTTTTTGATGAGCGATGATCTTAGGCTCATGAGAGAGCATTGTCTCAAAAAGATTAAGCTGTTTGATATTTTCACTGGATAAATCAAAACCACCAATACCGATTTCTCTCACAACCTCATCACGATATTTTTTTCTAAAGAGCCGCAAAAATTCGGCTTGTATATCCGTCGTACTCTGAGTAGGTTCGATTTTACTGGATATTTTTATCGAGGAAGAGTATTCTTTGTAAGAAGGTTTGACGTAGAGAAAGAGACCGCCTGCTAGTTTTTTCCCCTTACGAAGTCGAATAGCAAGATGTTCAGCCATTTCTTTAATTACGAGTTCAATTTCATCTTGTTGTACATAATCGCGCGGCAAAATCTGATTGTTACTGTAGCTTTCTGATTTTTTATGGTGCTTCTCACGGACATTGGTTTCATCAATACCATGTGCATGAAAAAATTGTTGCAGTCCAACAACGCCCATTTTTCGTTTAATCCGATCAGGGTTCGCATGAGCCAGATCCTTGATAGAATATATTCCTAACTTGTTGAATCTTTTCTCTGTCCGTCTCCCAATCCCCCAAAAGTCAGTCATCTTCGAAAGTGTCCAAACTTTTTCAGGGACATCTTCGTAACGGATGAGCGCCCGCATAGTTGTACTGTGCTTGGCATAATTGTCCATGGCGAGTTTGGCAAGCAAAGGATTGTCCCCCATTCCTACAGTTACATACAAACCCATCTGATCAAGGACTTTTTTCTGTAAATCTCGCGCTAACAAATCCATCTGTTCATATTTATCTTTGACTTTAGGGTAGAACAGGTTCAGAGATTCTGTAACATCAAGGAAGGATTCGTCAATAGAATAGGAGTGGATTTCTTCAGAAGAAGTGTAATTAGCGAGGAGTTGCTGCATCTCGATATTCTTATCGATATAAAGTGCCATCTGCGGTGGGACGATATGTGTGCGTTTAGCCCAGCTTTCAATAAAAGCGACATGTTGCATGGAGGGTTCTGTACGTTGCCCATAAATGTCAGTATGCTTGGCATACCAACGCCGATAGTTAAATTTCCTATTTTCCAGTAAAAAAGGTAAATCTGCAGCACGACTGACGTTGGATTTACCAAAAACCTCTTTAAATTTAGGACTAGAAGCTAAGATGAGGCCATAAGAATGATCTGAACGACTCATGACGCAAAGAGAGGTTTCTAAAGGGTGAAGTCCTCGCTCGACGCATTCGATAGAAGCATAATTGGATTTTACATCCTCAAAAAAGATTGCGCGCCGCGGCTCACGTGTATAGTCAATAAACATTTAATATCCTTTAGTAAATATTGGTTTATTCAATATTATATACCTAAAAGAGGCGTAAAACAACTGAAAATATCCATAAAATCAATATTTAGTCGTTGGGTAATCCCAATGACATTGTATAAAAAAGTTGTAATGAAAAAGACCCCACACTGGAGGAAGGGAGGGTGATTATTGCTATAGGAACTTCGCCTATTATTGCAAAATCTCTGCATGCTTGTCTTAGGAGCACGTGACTTGTTATAGGTAAAAGACGTGACATTACTCATCAATACTATAGTAGAAGGGTAGGAGGAGGTATCTGCACGTCTCAAAGGACAACGACAAAATCCTGCTCACTATGTAAAAAATATTTTGAAGGAATAAAAAGTATAAATATTGGAAAGAGAAAATAACAAAGAGTACAATAATTAATAGAGATTAGATTAATAATGCAAATGAATTAAAAATTAGGAGGGATTTCATGGAAAAAGAAGAAAAAGTTAAAATTTTACAAGATTTGATAAAAATCAAATCGATTAACGGTAATGAAGAAGAAGTCGCTATTTATTTACAAAACTTATTGAAGAATCACGGAATTGACTCTAAATTAATTAAATATGCTGAAGGTCGTAGCAGTTTAGTAGCCGAAATCAAGAAAGGCTCAAGTCATCGAGTTTTAGGACTGACGGGACATATGGACGTAGTCGATATTGGTAATGAAGAACTTTGGACATATCCACCTTTTTCTGCGACTATTGATGGTGATAAATTATATGGACGTGGTTCAACAGACATGAAATCTGGGCTTGCAGCTATCACGATTGCAATGATTGAATTAAAAGAAGCCGATGTTAATTTTGATGGTACAGTCCGTTTGCTAGCTACAGTAGGTGAAGAAGTCGGAGAACTTGGCGGTCGTCAGCTCACAGAACTCGGCTATGCGGATGATTTATCCGGCTTGATTATCGCTGAACCTACCAACTATAATTTGGTCTACACGCATATGGGTTCGATTAACTATTCTGTCGTCTCGGAAGGTAAGGCTGCGCATAGCTCGCAACCTCAAGAAGGCTTTAATGCAATTAACCACCTGAATGAATTCATTACTGCTATTAACGCTGAAATGGCCCAAATTGCTGAAGAATATCCTGATTCAGAACTTGGTACCACTATTCATAATATCACTGTTATCCGAGGGGGAGATCAAGTGAATGCTATCCCTGGGGAAGCCAGACTTGAAGGAAATATCCGAAGTGTGCCAACCTATGATAATGATAAAATTAAAGCTAAACTTCAAGAAGTAGTTGATAAAGTGAATGTCGACTATGATTATAAGCTTACATTAGCCATTGACGAAGATAAAATTTCGGTGCAGTCTGATAAAAACTCAACCTTGATTCAAACTATCCAAAGCGAGTTTGAAACACCTTTGCCAGTGATTGGAATTGCAGGAACCACAGATGCTGCAGAGTTTGTTAAAGCCAAAAATAAATTTGACTTTGTTGTCTTTGGTCCAGGAGTGAGCACCCTTCCTTACCAAATCAATGAATACGTTGAAATTTCAAATTACTTAGATATGATAGGTACTTACCAAAATATTGCTAAAAAATATTTAGGTTAAGGTGGCTTTTAAGTATAAAAAAACCAAGCAACAGCTTGTTTTTTTATTTTCATCTCCTGAGAAGACAAAGCCACGATTTCTTTACTAAATATTGGTCCATAAAATACTATTGATAAAAAGAACTAAATTTTTGCTCTAAATCAGTAAAAGCGGTGTTTAAAATTCTGTCTTTATCCTGGGTTGCAGTACCCTCTGCCCGTACTAACTGAAAGTCATCAAAACCCATCATTTCTTGGAAAATGGTTTGCATATAGTGTGGTGCAATATCGACAGATTTATATATACTATCTGCTGTATAGACCGAGCCACTGGCGAAAAGCATGAGCATCTTATAGTTGTCTCTCAGCAAGCCTTCTGAAACTTTTCCTTGCTCATCTGGCTCAGCAAGATAACGGAAGGTTTCGCGAGCGATCATCAGATTATCAATATAGTCCTTCATACGTGAGGTAATGTTGAAGTTATGTAAAGGTGTGGACACAACAACCCGCTGGTCAGCTTTGAACTGCTCTAATAAAAACTGGCTGCGCTCAGCAATTTTACTTTCAGTTGAGCTTAGTTCTTTACCGGTTGCTTGTTTCTCCCAAACACTCCAAAGTGATGTGGCTTCAATACGTGGAATATCTTCCTCATAAAGGTTCATAATGGTTAAGTCTTTTTCTGGGTAGTGTGTGTGGTAAAGCTCTATAAATTTATCTTGAAGCTGTACAGAAAAGTGCTCATGATTTGTAAAGCCTGGATGCGAGTTGATCACTAAAGTTTTCATAAATAAAATCCTCTTTCTTTTGATATACTTAGTATACATTGAAATAGTGCCAAAATAAGTCACTATTAAAACGGAGAAAAATAAAATGGAAAAATCAGTACGTCTGAACCAAGAACTCATCTACCTCAGCGACAAACACGAGTTTCAACTCAAAGACCTCATGAGAGAATTTGATATTTCGAAACGGACAGCTTTACGTGATGTTGAAGCCTTGGGGCAAATGGGACTGGCCTATTACTCCGAAACAGGGAAATACGGTGGCTATAAAATCATCAATCAAAGATTATTACCCCCTGTTCACTTTAATAGTGATGAGATTCATTCGATATTCTTTGCTCTATCTGCGCTGCAACAGCTAACCAGCACCCCTTTTGAAAAATCTTATGAACAAATCCAGCAAAAATTGTCTGTTCTTTTACCTCAAGCACAGCAAAAAGAAATCGACAAGCTCTTGAAAGTTGTTCATTATTATAGTGTGCCACCGATTAATCCGCCAAAAGCTTTAGCCTTGATTTTGCAGTCGATTTTGGAAAGTAAGGTTGTTTCGCTGGTTTATACCCAGTATGAAAGGGCGGAGCTTCATTTACAATTTAATGAAATCTTTTATCGTGATGGGATTTGGTTTTCGAGTGCTTATGATATTTTTGCAGAGCAATGGGGCACTTATCGTTGTGATTATATGGTTGATGTTGCTTTAGAAGAGCATCTTAAACGTACTTATACGTTGACAGAACTCAATGACTTCCAAAAAACATATGAAAGTGAGTTTCACAATATTCCCTTTCGCTGCCGTTTGACTAAGTTTGGTAAGGAGTCCTTTTTAAAACATCGTTATCCTAATATGGAACTGGAAGAAATAGATGGTATTTTTTATATGACAGGCGGTTATCACGAGACAGAGTTAAACTATATGGTGCATTATTTAACGTCCTTTGGAAAACATTTAGTAGTAGAAGAGCCGCTACAGTTGAAAAAAGCTTACGTGAAGCACTTGAAGGATATGCTTTCATTGATGGAATGATTTTTATATTGAAGCCGATAAAAAGAAGAGTGTATTAGGACCCTTCACAACTTGGAATTCTTTTATGTGCGGTAGACAATCACCTAATTCTTATCATTAGCTTGATTATCTTAGCTGTCCTGTCTGCAACCTACTATCTCATTTATCTACACGATACCCAGTCGTATTTACTAGAGTGCTAGCAAATCATGTGGTCTTCTTGATGAAAAGTGATAAAATAATAAAAAACAAAGGAGACATAAAAATGGGACTTTTTGATTTTGCGAAAAACTTGGACTTGGGAAGCTTGACCGACCAAGCACAAGAGCTTTTAGGGGGAGATGTGGTAGAAACACTTTCTAATGTAGTCGGTGGTGATTTGTCAGAAGTAAGCAACACATTGACGGAAAATGTTCCAGCAGACTTCGCAGATCAGGCAGGAAATCTGGTAGACGGCGCGCGTGAAAATGCAAGTGGCCTTTTAGATGGTGCCTCTGAGCAGTTACCTGAGCTTGGGGAACAAGTGGGTGGAGCAGTAGAAAGTTTTAAAGACTTGCTTGGTCTGTAAAAAATATATGTGCTGATTGAAACAAGAGAGGAAGAAAATGCCGTGGAATACAGAGTAAAATGCTAACCTTTTTGTTTGCAGTTCAATACGATTGCTTTACTTATTAGAAAAACTCTCCAAGATGGAGAGTTTTTTTCACCCAAGCAAAGTCTGTTAACTCGGTAAATATTTTGAATCCAATAAGAAAAACATTACAATAGACTATATAAATGCAATCAGTATATTCTTTAGATAAGAATAGTGCTGAAGTTTCACTAGCGATTTACAGACCTAGAAGCACAAGCATTGGCGGTACTACAAACTCTATGAGATTCCAGTTTTGCAATTTAGAGATTTTAAAAAATAAAATGACATGTGGAGGAATAGCGTGAAAAATTTTTTGAAATTATCAGCTCTTGTTTTAATTGCTGGAGGAGTCGTTGCAGTTCTATTGATCAAAATAATGTCAATAACATTGGAAGAAGGTCAACAGACATCTCTATTTGAACATGAAAAAGTAGTGCAGTCTTCAAGAAAACAAGAAAATAAGACTTCAGAGCCTAAACACACTTATAAAAAGCAAGAAGTTATTCCAACAGCACTTTCTATCGAACATGATGTGTCTCCTACACGAGAAGATTTACAGCGTTATCTGTGGTGGTCAGAAGGGAGTCAACAAAATGTACGATTTACTGATCAAGTGAGGCAGGCTTTCCAGAGCGGAGGCGCGGAAAATAAAGCAGTTATTATTTCTGAGTTTCCCTATCAAGTAACAGACAACATCTTGTATTATGATTATTCGCAGTTTGAAAATCCAATGCATATCGATGAGCATCCGAGCATGGTGATGTGTTGGGAAGGAAATAAACTCATCCTCTCACCAAATGATAACCAAGGATATAAAGAAGAACGTAGTGAGATTTTGATTCCAATAGAAAAAATAAATTAGAAAAAGAATTATCATAGAAGAACGGATACGCTGTTCTATTTGAAATAATAAGCTTGAAGAACTTCAAATAAATATTGATGAATAGGGAAGCCTTTTTGAGGCTCTGGCAGAAGAAAAAATGCTCGAACTGCTTAGAGCTCTACGCATTAGTTATTAAAAAATTTTGTGTACTCTTAAGCACCCGGAGGTACAGCATCTCCCTAATCAGCTTTCGTCTAATGAAGAAGATGCAGAGAAGGTTGCGGATGACTTGGAGAAAGTATGAAAGACTCCTAAAAATAATGGAGTAGCAAATGAATAGAACGGAGTATTCAGATGATTAAAAAAAGTTTATTGTCCCAACTTGAGCTTGCTTGGTCTTTGCTGGATTATCATTTGAGCGATATCTCGGTAGAGGAGATGTCTTTTGAGGTGACCCAACCGAGCGTCTCAACTCAAGGATTTCCAGAAACAGAAGGCTATGATATTGGTATGCCTACCATTGCCTGGATCTTATGGCATATGGATTTTTGGTGGTCAATGGCACTTAATCATAACTTTGGCGATGGTCATTTGAAGGTCGAGGATATTTCTTGGCCAAATGATGTAAATTCAGCTTATGCACACCTGACGAACCTTAAAAATCAATGGAGTACGTGCTTATTGGAAATGTCAGAAGCAGACTTTGCCCAGCCAAAATCAAAGCAATGGCCACTTCAGGACAACCCTTTTTATGAGATTGCAGGTTGGCTAAACATGGAGTTGATGAAAAACGCTGCAGAAATAGGAAGTATACGTTTTGCTTATGGCGCTCAGAAAGAACAAAGAGTGGGAAGTATGGAACGTGACTGAAGCAATGGCAAGAGTTAGTCCTCTTCGAACTTTTCAATTACGAGTATTCATTTTTTTCTTTCTCATAAAGTTATTCTTCTTGAAGATTATATTTTATACAAGATTAAAGTATAAGGAGTTCGATGACAACAGAGTTATGCGCTACTTTTTTTTAATTCAGCCAAATAGACTAGAGATTCAGAAGGGAGGGTTTCAAAAATTTCAGATAAAAAACCAGAAAAATTTTATGTATTTGTCGTATTTATAATCTCACTTTGTTTGGTTATGTTGCTTGTGCTGATTAATTTAATCTTGCTTTTCACACCCTATCAAGCACTACGACGAATACTTGGTATAATGACGGTTGTGTCTTTTATTGTATATTCTATAGTTTCTTATATCCTACAGAAAACAGATGTTTCTCAAAGAGAAAGTGCAAATACAAATAATAGATGTCTCAAAAAAGTAGATTCAGAAATTAAAATTAACGTTGATTCTATCTGTGGAAAAATACTTTGGATCATTATAACTGTCGCGATGTCACTTTTATACTTAGGATTTACTTTTTATATGTCATAGAAGTATCAGACTTGTGGATTTATGTTATAATCCAAGCAGGGAATCTCACAGCTTACATCCAAACTAATATGATAAATTTTTTGTGCTACAGTAAAAGTGAGAAAGGAAGTATTCTGATGACTGATAATGAAATAAAAAAAGTGAGAACCAGCTCTAAAATCGGAGGTGTTTTATCCGTATTATGTATGTTTTTAATGCTGAGTCTGGCCTTTAGTGGCAACCTTCAAGGAGCGGGGTTCTTTCTAGCAATTGAGGCTATCTGTGTCTTTGTAACCATAAGATCCAGTTATATATTTTATAAAAAAGCCTATAGTGATGATACAACTACATTTAAAGTGCCTAAGATTTATAGGTGTGGAAAAACAATTAACCCCAATCATCCTAGGGGTCTTCAGACTTGGAAAGGTATTTTTGGATTTATTATTATTGGTTTTTTTCTAGAAATTATATTATTTATGATGGTATAGATGTATTAAAAAATGACAGAGAATAAAATTTAAAAAAGGGAATCGGCTTTACGATTTCCTTTTTTCTATTTTAAGAAAATAGCATTTTCAGTAATGAAGCTTACTCTATAGAGTACTCAATGTGCTGATGCCTGATATTATTTTGAAAATCATAAGAAAAACATTACAATAATATTATATAGATGTTATTATCGTTGCTTAATGATAACAAAATACTTGAAGGGGTAAAGCAGATGACTTATAATCGGTCAGCACAGCACAGCACAGCACAGCACAGCACAGCACAGCACAGCACAGCACAGCACAGCACAGCACAGCACAGCACAGCACAGCACAGCACAGCACAGCACCAGCGGTAGACATCCGCCTATTTTTACTTGCACCCAAACGCTCAGGACCCTTGGAGCGTTTTTTGGCATTTACAATAATCAATAGAAATGAGGAAAACCTATGACACCAGATAAAAAACGGAAACTGCGGAATATCGCTATCCTATCTCTGCTCGGCTTAATCGGAGGTACTTTCGCCTTCACAGCCTTTAACCAACAAGCCATTAACGACCGGGAAAATGAAGTCCAAGTCAATGTCGGAGGCCGTATCCATGACTACTATAACCGTGACACAGAAAACAAGGATGTCTTCGTGGAAAACTATGGCGAGCGTCCCATCATGGCACGTATCCGCCTGTCGGAGTATTTAGAAACCCAACGAACAGGAGCTTCAAACCCTACACCACTGGTTGATGGTACAGAAAGAGAAAACTTAGACACGTGGACCACTTACATTCCAAGCGCAAGTAACATCAGAACGCGTACAGGATCGGGTGCTGCCTTTAACCGATACTCCAACCTAAGATTTGGCCGTGCAGGAGAAGCGCCATGGTATCTCCCAACCTTTAACCATAACAACTTAGACCTCAGTACTGCTGCAGCAGGGGATGCCCGTGACCTGGCAGATGGTTCAGATGACGTGACCCATCCCGGAGATGGAACAGATGGCTATTGGGAAGAAGGTGTGACTTATACCAATGGCTCAGGACCAACGAACACTGTTTGGCATGGTGGTACAGATGGAGCGACACGTGAAACAGCTCAAAACTTGCAAGAGCAACATGCGCCAATAACAATGACCGAGTGGTTCAACTTACCCAATAATCAAAAAATTGGTAACTTCTGGGTAATGGATCAAGAAACAGGCTGGGCTTACTGGGCGTCAATGCTAGAGCCAGAAGAAGCAACCTCTTATCTCCTAGATGCAGCTGAGATGACCTCTGCTATCGAAGATACAGTCTTCAATGGAACTTATTATTACGGTATTCATGTGGACAGTCAGCTCATCAGTCCGGATAACAGTGAGGAGTTTACCAATGATGGGGAAAACCACGACTCTAACCTCGATTATTTCCTTGAAGGGGTGCAGAATAATGCCGTCGATGATGACTTTGGTAATCCCGCTTATGATGAAAACAGTGCACCATCAGAATTTACTTTCCACCTTATGAATCCTGGCCGTATCTTTACGATGGCAAATGAACAGTACCGTTATCTTGAAGATATGGGTAACGGTAACCACTTAATTATCCGTAATGATTCTATCCGTAGTCGTTCTTGGAATCAGCTTGATGAAACATTGAGTACTTGGTACGGCGAGCTTGATTCTGCAGTCCAAGCTATGGTTCAGCCTGTGGCAAATGAATTTACGACCGGAGAAGTTGCGGATGGAGATGTTACCTTTACAGAGGGTACAAGATGGATGCCAAACAACTTAGAGGGAGATGTTGCGTCAGATATTACTCAAATTGTTTCGGGAGGGACACGTCGTGCCTTTGCTCTATCTCTTGCGGATGTTGCACGTTTATCTGGTGAAGGCTTAGGCTTCCCTAATCATGCGCAACGCGGTAGCTCTGGCGCTCTTCTAGGCTGGTGGTGGCTACGTACTCGTGCGCCTGGCACGCATGCTTGGAATGTGAATACCTTTGGCCACTTGACTGGCAATGCTGCTCGCACGCTTAGCAATACCCATGGAGGAGTCCGTCCTGCCTTAATCCTTCATCAATAATCCTAGCGCGTAAGCGCTTGGGCCAGGAGCGAAGCGACACCGCCCTTAGGTGGCTTGTCCGCCGCGTTTTTCCTTAGTAAGGGCGCGGTAGCGCCCCGCACGGAAAAGATTTGCCCAATGGACTTATGGCATAAAAAGATGATCTAGGGAACAGACTATAAAACGTACTCCTGCGCCTGGCACGAATGCTTGGAATGTGAATACCAATGGCAACTTGAATGGCAATAATGATCGCACGAATAGCAATACCAATGGAGGAGTCCGTCCTGACTTGAGACAGGATATGAAAGACAGATTTGTCACTTGAACTCCTGATTCTATTGCCTTAAGGCGATGGACGGTGTAAGTAAGTGATGCTCCAATCTAGAGAAACTTGAAGAGGAGAAAACAAGTCCAGCATATCTTTGGCCTGATATAACGTGAAGTACTGCTTACGTTATCCGTGCCATATTTTAAGGGAGTCTGTGTACGTGTAGTACGATATGACACTATCCTCATTGTGCCTGAAGGCACTAATGAGGAACGCCAATCCTTATATAGATTGGCTGAGTATCTCATTAGTTGAGAGTCAAAATCCCTTGTGATCGTTCAGAAAACTGAGCACACAGAAAATGCGTGATGACGGAAAGTTGTTGGCATGAGCAGTACATACGACCATTTGTCCTTCAAAACGGTCAGGAGCGGACCTTTGCGTTTTTCAGTAAACGCGCACACGCTGTAAAAAATGAGACGTCTCTCGAATAGAGAGGCTGTCTTTTTTTGAGAAAAGGAAACAGAGAAATAGATGAAAAATATCGCAAAACCAAAAGGATTTGAGCTGGCTGCGCAAGCCAAACTACTCTTAAGAGAAGTGCTCAAGCTAACGTCCAAAGGACCTAAAAAATACCGCTTTTCCCTCTTTCAAAAGATGGAAACTCTTGCTCTAGATATACTGCAAGACATCTACGAAGCCAATAACTCTTATGTGGCAGGCTCAGATGCGGGGAGGATTCTCACTCAACGGATAAACTTGCATGTAGATGCTCTCGCTAAAGTCAATATCTTAGGGACATTGGCAGATGTGGCTGTCGAGTATGGTGGGATTTCTAAGGGAGAGTTTGCCAATCTGACCAAACTCATCTCAAGTGTAGGACGTATGTTAGGGGCTTGGCACAAGTCCGACCGTCTACGTTATGAAGACTTTATTCAAGAAAAAGAGGTAACACATGTCTGATCTAAACCAAAAAGCAAAACTTATCTTAGAAGGTATCATTGAGGCCAGAAGTTTTCAAAATGTAGAAAACCTCGCTCGCTTTTTACACGGTTCAAAATCAAAGAAAATTATCCAACACCAACTCAATCTTAGCGCTTCTTACGGGCGCTTGCTCTCTGAGGATATAAGCTATAAGGAGACTTTGAATTTAATACAGCAACTTATAAAGGCTGACTTAATATATGAAAATCATTTTTCCAATTTGACTGTACTCTCTGTTTCCAAAACAGGATTGGATTTTCTGTATGGCTTAAAGCCCTATATCAAGATTAAAGAAGGCTCAGAAGAAAAAGTTAAAAAAGACAGTAACCTCATGTTAGAGCTACGCAATTATCGTACTTTTAAAGCAAAAGAACTTGATAGGCCACCTTATATGATTTTTGATAATAAGGTGCTGAGTCAGCTGGACAGTATAAGGCCCAAAACAAAGGAAGCATTTCTAAAGATTAACGGTATTGGTCCCAGCAAATGGGAAGCTTTTGGGCAAGATATTTTAGATATGATTATTAGAGAGGGGACTTATGCAGGAGCGGGACTGGATACAGGAGTTTGAGGTCTTCGACCTTTTTGACTTTAACAACTATCAAGCAGATGCCCAAGTGGTTTTCAAAGCTTTAGCCGAATGTGACCGTGCGCTTTCTTTGAGTCTCTTGATTGCTCTTCTTCAAGGACGAAAGACAGCGACCATATTGACTTTTGACTTACAGCGCAACAGTAGTTTTGGCTCGCTGGCTAAGCTGAACAAGATGGAGATAAAAAACCTCATCTATCTGCTTATGAATCGAGGGTTACTCAAAATGCGCCGTCTATCGGGTGGTCGTTTTGCTTTTGGTCTATCAGGTGATGGCTTAGCGCACTTGCTCAACCCTAAGCCGCTCTTGGCACAACCGCCCGAGTTCAGTCGGGCAGATATATTACGATTTGAGCAGGAGCTTACCCTCTTTGAACAGCTTCGTGTCTGGCGTAGCCATGCGACCAGACGATTAAGGGAGCGCTATCTGGGACTACAAGTTTTTGAGGTTGCTACTAATTTTATCCTCAAGCGTATTGCTCATGAGCGTCCGCACACCATGGAGGATTTAGGCGACTATGGGCTATCTGAGGAAGTCTTGAAAAATTATGGTAAAGAAATTTTGGAGCTTATCCATGAAGCGGATTGATTATGATGAGATATGTAGGTTAGAGTACCTCTATGATGCTTTTCATGATAATGTCAAAGGCAAGCGGCATAAGTCTGTGGTAAATCAGTTTGAATATGAGCTGGCGGATAATCTACAAGAGATGTATGACGCGCTTAAAAATAGAACTTATCAGCATCAGCCTTATTATAGCTTTGAAGTCCACGAACCCAAGCGCAGGGAAATTTTTGCAGCGCAATACTCGGATAGAGTAGTGAACCGCTGGATTACTGATCATGCCGTTTTTCCTGTTTTATCACGTCATTATATTTATGACAATGCAGCTTGTCAAATAGACAAAGGGGTCCATTTTGGGCGTGGACGGCTCAAATATCATTTCTATAAGTTTTACAAAGCTTCAGGAAATAAAGGGTATGTCCTCAAATGCGACATTGCCCAGTTTTTCCCCTCGATCAATCAAGTGCTTTTAAAAGAAAAACTAGCAAGAGAACCTTTTGATAGTACAACTTTAGCTCTGCTCTATAATATGATTGACTCCTTTGATAATCTGGGTGGAAGAGGATTGCCTCTCGGAAATTATTCTAGCCAACATTTTGCCCTTTATTATTTGTCCTTTTTAGACCGTTTTATCAAAGAAAGTCTAGGCTTTAAGCACTATGTCCGCTACATGGATGACTTTCTTATCCTTCATGAGGATAAGATGAAGCTGAGTGAAGCCCTTGAGCAGATAAGAACTTTTCTCGCTGAAGAACTCGATTTGTCATTAAATGGTAAAACCAGCATTGTCGCTATGCGTGAGGGTGTTGAGTATCTAGGCTATCGATTTTATCTGACTGTGACAGGAAAACTTGTGCAAAAGCTGAAACCTCAAGCTAAAGTTCGCTTGAAAAAACATATTAAAAAACGCAAACGAGATTTTTATAACGGCACGATTGATTTTGAAAAACTAGAGAATATCTTAGCTTCACATGAGGGACACTTGAAGTCAGGACAAACTTATCATTTTGAGAAAAAGCTTTTTGGAGAAGAAGTATTTGAAACCCTTTATGAAATAAGCGACCAGAGTAGGACTTCTGAATAAAAAATATAGCACTACAGAATAAATATTATTTCTGTTAAAATAGACAAATATGAGACTAGATCACTACCTGTTCCTCAATGGATGGAAGGACAAGAAAGAACGCAAACGCTTGATACGGACCAGAAAGATTATAATTGATGGAGAAGTAGAGTATAACCTAAGTCGCAATGTCGATCCTCAGATGCATGAAGTTATTGTCAATCAGCAACAGCTCACAACATTTGGACATCATTATTTTATGATGAATAAGCCAGCTGGTGTACTTTCAGCCAATAAAGACGAGCACCTGCCCACTTATCGTGACCTTGTGGAAGAAAAGAATGCTGCACTCTATCCTGTGGGACGGCTTGACTTTTTAACGACAGGATTATTATTCATCACGGACAATGGGCCGCTGGGCATCGATATGCTTAAGCCACAGCAACATGTTTCTAAAACATATTTCGTAGAGACATGGGAAGCACTTGAAGAAAGTGATAGAGCTGCCTTTGCGGCAGGCCTTGAATTTATCGGAGGCGTACGTACGCAGCCAGCGCAACTCGAAATTTTAGATGCGCATCATGCTAAGGTTACTATCCAAGAAGGCAAGTATCATCAGGTCAAGAAGATGTTCTTAGCTTTAGGTAAAAAAGTTGAGCAACTGCAACGTGTAAGTTTCGGACCGCTGGTCTTAGATGAAGGCTTGCAACCAGGCGCTTATCGCCCTCTCACCCAGCAAGAAATCTTGAGTCTGAAGACTTATATGAGAAAGTAAGATTCTTTGACAGTCTGATAGGGCAAGTGTTATAATCATTATCACTTAGAGCCGATGAAGAAAGGAAGTGTCACTATGCCTATTTATGATTTTACAGTGAAGGGAAAACAAGGAGATGATATCTCTTTATCCGACTATAAAGGAAAAGTGCTACTTGTAGTGAATACTGCGACCAGATGTGGTTTTACTCCACAGTATGATGGGCTCCAAAAACTTTATGATGAATATAAAGAGTTAGGGTTTGAAATTCTCGATTTTCCTTGTAATCAATTTAAAGAGCAAGCGCCTGGCACAGCTGATGAAATCGATCAGTTTTGTACATTGAACTATGGAACAACTTTCCCACGCTTTCAAAAGATTGATGTTAATGGCGCGGATGAAAGCCCGCTCTATACATGGTTAAAAGAAGAAAAAGGAAGCCCGCTTGGAAAAAAAATTAAGTGGAATTTCACGAAGTTCTTGATTAACGCTCAGGGAGAAGTTGTCGCACGTTATGCTCCAGCAACAGAACCTGAAAAAATTGCCAAAGATATTAAAAAAGAGCTTGAAAAAGTAGAAAAGTAGGAGCATATGCCTCCTGTTTTTTCTTTTGGTATCATCATAAAGAAGCTCATATTTATAGCTGGTTTATGCTATAATTGAGTCATGAATATTCTGCTCGAAATCCAAACGAAATTAAGAGAACTTTCCCCTAACGAGTCCAAAGTTGGGAAGTATGTTCTCGCTTTTCCTGAGGCTGTTATCAACCTAAGCACCCAAGACATTGCTAAAAATAGTCAAGTTTCACCAGCTACAGTTATTCGCTTTGTCAAATCCATCGGACTTGAAGGTGTTCCCCAACTTAAGCAGCAACTTTCTGTCTGGAAGGCAAGTTCCCAATCAGATACAGATTTTCAAGAATTACGTCCTAATGAAGAGATTGATTCGATAAAATCGAAATTAAAAACGCGTATTAATCATATGACGGAGCTTGTTAATGGGCATTTAAACAATGAGAGGCTTGCCAAAACAGTTGATCTGATTGGTGAAGCAGATTTAATCTTTATTTTCGGGATTGGGGCCTCTTTTCTTGTGGCTCAAGACCTGGCTCAAAAATTGAACCGTATTGGCAAAATCAGTATTTGTGCGGACAATACACACACGATGGCTGTCAATTTAACCAATAATAGTCAAAAGAAACTCTTTATCGCTGTCAGTGACCGAGGGGAATCCCGTGAAGTTTTAGCTATGCTTGATTTGGCTCAAGCTGAAAAGATTGAAACCATTGCGATTACCGGTATCGAAAACTCAAGTCTTGCTAAACGTGCCGAATATCCGCTTATATCCCTATCAGGTGAGAATTTTGAGTTTAGGCATGCGGCTACGGTTTCAATGCTGGCACAATTGTATCTCATCGATTTGCTCTTTTATGCCTATGTCAGCAAAAACTTTGATGATGCACGCGAATCAGTGATTCGTTCTTTAGATATCGTTCGTCATCTGGAAAAAAATTATTGATGTGAAGTTATACATAAAAACAGTAAAAATCTTGGCGTTTTCGTTGTGAAGCGCGATTTTTACTGTTTTCTTTACCTTAAAGTTTTTTATGTTAAAATAGAAGAATGATTTTACTACAAGGGAATGGGATAGCACGCACTTTTGGTGGCGATGTTTTATTCGAAAATATAAATTTTAATCTTCAGGACCACTCACGCATGGCTTTAGTCGGACGCAATGGTGCGGGGAAATCGACTTTATTGAAGATTATTGCAGGCGTTGAAGAACCTTCAGCAGGATCGATTTCTAAGGTCAAGGACTTGCATTTAAACTATTTGGCTCAAGATACAGGACTTTCTTCAGAGTTAACCATTTTTGAAGAAATGTTGACAGTCTTTGAAAAACTCCGTCAAACAGAGCGACAATTGCGCCAGATGGAATTACAGATGTCGGAGTTAACGGGTGATGACTTAGAGAGTTTGATGCACCGTTACGATGCTTTGTCTGAAGAATTCCGTCAAGCCAACGGTTTTACCTATGAAGCAGAGATCAAGTCGGTACTTAATGGTTTTCGTTTCGATGAGAAGATGTGGGACCGTGCTATTTCTTCCTTATCTGGTGGACAAAAGACAAGGTTGGCTTTGGCAAAAATGCTTTTGGAAAAGCCTGATTTGTTGATTTTGGATGAGCCAACCAACCATTTGGACATTGAAACATTGGCATGGTTAGAAACTTACTTGAAAAACTATTCAGGAAGTCTTTTGATTGTCAGTCACGACCGTTACTTCTTAGATAAAGTTGTGACAGAGACCTTGGAGATTTCACGAGGCAAGCTGACACGCTTTGCAGGAAATTACAGTAAATATATTGAACTTAAAGCAGAGATGCTAGCCACTGAACAAAAGAACTATGATAAGCAACAAAAAGAAATTGAAAAATTAGAAGATTTCGTTGCTCGAAATATGGTTCGTGCCTCCACAACAAAACGCGCCCAATCACGACAGAAGAAGTTGGAAAAGATGGAACGTATTGAAGCACCGACCGGAAGTGAAGCGGCTGCACATATGACCTTTTCCCCAGCTAAAAAGTCGGGCAACATCGTTCTTACAGTTGAAGATGCAGCAGTGGGATACGATAAAGTCCTCGCTGAACCTATCAATATCGATACACGCAAACATGATGCCATTGCTATTGTTGGACCAAACGGGATCGGGAAAACAACATTGATTAAGTCAATTATTGGTCAAATTCCTCTTCTTAAGGGTCAGGTGAAGCTGGGAGCGAATGTCGACTTAGGATACTATGATCAAGAACAAGGGGCGCTGACACCTTCTAACAGTGTTCTTGACGAGATTTGGAATGAGCATCGTCTCTTACCAGAAGTAGAAATACGTAATCTTTTAGGGGCTTTCCTTTTCAGCGGGGAAGATGTGAAAAAGACTGTTTCGATGTTATCGGGAGGAGAAAAAGCACGTCTTCTTTTGGCGAAGCTCGCTATGCAACATGATAATTTTCTTGTATTGGATGAACCTACCAACCACTTGGATATCGACAGCCGCGAGGTTTTGGAGAATAGCTTGATCGACTTCGATGGTACTTTACTCTTTGTCAGTCATGACCGTTACTTTATCAACCGTGTTGCGACCAAAGTCCTCGAAATATCACCTCAAGGAAGTAAACTTTACCTGGGCGATTACGACTACTATTTAGAGAAAAAACGCCAAGAAGAAGAGACACAGCAAGAAGTTGTTTTGGAAGAACAACCAGAAAGTTCGGGCCAGATGGACTATGCGCAACAAAAAGAAGCACAGAAAATCCGTCGCAAGTTAGAACGTGAAGTCAATGCTGCGGAAGAAAAACTTGCTGAACTAGAACAACAAAGCGAAGAAATTTCCCAAGCTATGTTAGACATAACAGATGACTTTGTTAAACTAGGTAAACTCCAAGCAGCACTCGACGAACTGGATGAACAAAAAGAAGAAACAGAGATGAACTTACTGGAAGCAATGGAAAGCTTAGAAAGTTTATGATTGCAAACTTACAGTAAATCTGTTAGACTATATAACAAGAAACCTTTAAATTAGCACGAGAGGCTAGCAAGGAAACCGTATAATTGTCTACTTATATAGTATTTAGGTGTATTCTAAATATTATTGGCATATTTTTTTACGCACTTGCAGCTTTCTGCAAGTGTTTTTTTGTGCAAAACAGCGTGCTATTGATATTAACTTAAAGGACTAGAAAGAGGATAACATGTCATTATCAAAAACTATCGCTTCTGATTTACTCGAAATAAAAGCTGTAAGCCTATCGCCGAGTGCACCATTCACATGGGCAAGTGGGATTCAATCTCCTATTTACACAGACAACCGTGTGACCTTGGCTTATCCTGAAGTACGTACTCGTATTGAGCAGGCTTTTGCGGATTTGGTCAAGGCAGAGTTTCCTGAGGTCGAAGTGATTGCAGGTACAGCAACAGCAGGTATTCCTCATGGTGCAATTATTGCTGACTATCTTCAATTGCCTTTTGCCTATATCCGTAGTAAACCAAAAGACCACGGTGCAGGAAACCAAATCGAAGGACGCGTCTCTAAAGGGCAAAAAATGGTATTGGTTGAGGACCTTATCTCAACGGGAGGTTCAGTACTAGAAGCAGTGGCTGCTGCACAACGTGAAGGGATTGAAGTTCTCGGTGTGATTGCCATCTTTACTTACCAGCTAGAAAAAGCAGCGATAAAGTTTGAAGAAGCACAAGTGCCGTTGCACACATTAACAAATTATTCTGAACTTATCCAAATCGCTCAGGAAACAGGCTATGTAACAGAAGCTGAACTTGAAATGCTTAAAAAATTCAAAGATAATCAAGAAACATGGAATAAATAACATAATAAACATTATGTAAAATATAAAAAGGGGAACAGATGATACTCATAAAAAACGGCCGTGTAATCGATCCTGAGTCCGGTTTTGATCAAGTTGCTGATGTGCTAGTTAAAGATAAGAAGATTATTCGTATTGCCCAAGATTTGGAAGAAGAAGATGCAGATGTTATTGATGCCAGCAACATGATTGTTGCTCCAGGTCTCATCGATATTCATGTGCATTTTCGTGAACCAGGTCAAACGCATAAAGAGACGATACACACGGGTGCTTTGTCTGCAGCGCGTGGTGGCTTTACGACAGTAGTAATGATGGCAAATACTAAACCGATTTTATCGAGTCCTGAAGTACTTGTAGAGACACTGAAACTTGCAGATGAAGAGAAAATTCATATTAAGTCCATTGCCTCCATTACCAAAGATTTTGACGGGAAACATTTGACGGATTTTGATGCTTTGTTGAAGGCTGGTGCAGTTGGCTTTTCGGATGATGGTATTCCACTGAGTGATTCAGGAGTTTTACATGACGCTTTGAAGAAAGCCAAGGAAACGGACAGCCTGCTCTCTATTCATGAGGAAGATCCCAACTTAGTGGATACGCTTGGAATCAATGAAGGCGAAGTGGCACACCAATGTGGTCTAACAGGAGCGACAAAGGTGGCTGAGTACAGTATGATTGCACGCGATGCAATGTTGGCTTTGGATACTCAAGCGCGTTTACATATTCAACATTTGTCTGCAGGTGAAAGTGTAGACGTAGTTCGTTTTGCGCAAAAGATGGGCGCAAAAGTCAGTGCTGAAGTTACACCACAACATTTTTCACTGACAGAGCAAGCTGTTCTAGAGATTGGTACAAATGCCAAGCTCAATCCTCCACTGCGTCAGACAAAAGATATTGCGAAAATTTTGGAAGGCTTGAAAGACAATACTATTAGTGTCATTGCGACTGATCATGCGCCACATACACATGAAGAAAAAAATGTTGCTTTGGCTGAAGCACCGAGCGGCATGATTGGTTTGGAAACTTCTTTGCAACTGGGTCTTACACATTTGGTTACTCCTGGGCATCTTGAACTGGGTCAACTGTTGGAGAAAATGACTATTAATCCAGCTAAATTATACGGTTTCGATGCAGGATATTTAGCGGAAGGTGGCCCGGCTGACATTACGATTTTTGATGCTCATAATACTTATAAAGTGGATGAAAACTTTGATTCCAAAGCAAGCAACTCACCATTTATCGACCAAGAACTTGTGGGACAAGTCAAATATACGCTTTGTTCAGGAGAAATTGTTTACCGCCCATAAAAATCTTGCAAGAGCTTACATAAATTGTTAAAATGATTTTAATGTTTAATAAATTTTATTCTAAGCAATAGGAGAAATCACATATGAAAATCAGTAAAACAATTAATGCTCCTGTCGAGTTTGTCTACAATCAGATTCTGGATTCATCACTTTATGATATCGAAAAAAATACAGGTCGTAGACCTGATATCAAGTCTCTCAATGGCTTTGAATACTCAAAAACTTTTGGCAAAAATCAACATGGAACCATCACGATTGATGAGGTAGTGAAAGCCAATAAGTACGCTTTTACCACTAAAACAGTTCGCAATACTTTTAATACACGTTGGAGTTTTCTTCCTGTTGATGATAAGAAAACAGAGATAACCATTGAAGAAAGTCGTACTTCAAGCGGAATGATTCAAAAATTGAATGATATGTTTGTCGGAACGCTTCTGGGACACTGGAAAAAACGTCAGATGGTTGCTATTTTGAATCACATTGAACAAGTTTATAGTGGTGGGAAGTGAGCAGATGGAAAAGAAACAACAAGCCCTTTTAGATCTCGCAACTTATGCTTTTAATAAGCCAAGAAGCAAGGCACGAGAAGAAGCATTTGATAAACTTTTAAGTTTCTCAAAACCTTACAGTTACTGGGAAAATGATGAGTTATCCTCTATGATTATCGATACCTCTTTTCGGGTCTACTGGAAGGATGCAAAGCTCAAGATGTCGGGGATTGGTTATGTTGCCTCTTATCCAGAATTTAGAGGAAACGGCAGCATTCGTAAACTCATGACCGATATTTTAGAAGACAACTATGAAGCTGGAACGGCCTTAAGCTATCTGGCACCCTTTTCTTATCAGTTTTATGGTCAATTTGGTTATCATTACGCTTTTGACCAAAAAGCTTATACGATACCTGCACAAGAGTTTCCCAAAGGTAAAAAAACAGCTGGGCAAGTGCAGCGCCGTACTGTAAATGAAGAGCTTTTTGAAGATATGGCTGAGGTCCATGAGCAAGTTTATAACCAAGGTTCACTGGTCCGTCCGCAACATGTTTGGGAATACTACTTCAAATATAAAGCACAGCCCTTCTTTGCGACTTATGAGGAAAACGGTAAAATTTTAGGCTACTTAATTTATGAGTTTTCGGATACGGCCTTTGTGATTCGTGAATGTATTACGTTGAGTCAAACAGCTCAAGATGCACTTTATCGTTTTGTATCAAGTCATGCAGCAAGTTTTAAAGTTATCAAGTGGACAGCACCATCAAATGTATATCTTGAACATGATCTGGCTGAACCGTCTCGTATACAGCTACAGCTGCAACCGTATATGCAAGCACGTATTGTCAATCTGCAGGCCTTTTTGAAAGTGAACGGTCAACCTGAATTTACTGCACGCATTGTTGATGATATTTTGCCTCAAAATAATATCTGTGTTGGCCCCGAAGCAGAAGAACCAGAAGAAATGACCATTGGTGAATTTACTGCACGCGTGTTACGGGAGAGTGGCGCAATCCTCCGCGAATATTTTTAAAAGAACCATAAAAAAACACCAAATCTTATGAAAAATGTTAAGGTTTGGTTTTTTTATTAATTAAAACTAAAAAAACAGACTATTTTTGTTTCTAAATTTGTAACATGTTTCAGAAATCGACTTAATAATTAAAGATTTTATTAGTTTCCAGAAGACAAAAGCGGTAAAAATAAGGGTTTTATTAAAAAATATTTGTTTTTTCGCTTAACATTGTTCGCACAAATTATATTTGAAATCGCTTTCTGAAACCGCTATACTATTGGTATAGATAAAAAGAAGGAGAGCAGAGAAATGGCAGATAAAGTTATTGCATTAGCCTGTGCAGCAGGTATGTCAACTTCATTACTCGTAACAAAAATGCAGCAAGCTGCACAAGAAGCAGGAAAAGATTATGAAATCTACGCAAAGTCTGTAGCTGAAATTGATAATATGTTGTCTGGCACAGAGAAACCAGATGTATTGCTTCTCGGTCCACAAGTAGCTTATATGAAAAATGAAGTCATAAAAAAAGCAGCAGCAGTTGGGGTTCCTTGTGATGTGATTAAAATGCAAGATTACGGCATGATGAATGGAAAAAATGTTGTAGCAGCCGCGGACACATTAATGAAGGTATAATGAAAAAATCTAGAGATTTTAGAGTAAGAAAGGAGTATTATGGGAAAACTAGGTATCTCTATTTATCCAGAACGTTCCAACTTTGAAGCTGACAAAGCATATTTAGATTTGGCTTACCGCTATGGATATACACGTGTCTTTACTTCACTTTTGGAAATCAAAGGGGATAAGGAAGCTGTTCTTGAAGGCTTTACGAAAGTGATTGCTTATGCTAATAGTCTTGGTATGGAAGTCATGGTAGATATTAACCCTGCACTGTTTGAACAACTTAACATTAGCTATGATGATTTAAGTTTCTTTAATCAGATGGGTGCTGATGGTATTCGTTTGGACCTTGGATTTACAGGAGCTGAGGAAGCACGTATGACCCGCAATCCCTATAATCTTAAGATTGAGATTAATATGAGTCAGGGAACAAGTTACGTTGACAGTATTATGGACTACTCACCTAATATCGAAAACTTACTGGGCAGTCATAATTTCTATCCTCATCGTTATACCGGACTTGCCTTTGATCACTATGTGAAATGTACCGATAAATTCAAAAAGTATAATTTAAATACTATGGTATTCGTTAATTCTCACGAAGCGACATTTGGTCCGTGGCCAACACAAGATGGCTTATGTACACTGGAGGATCATCGTGACTTAAGCTTGAAGACGCAAGTGAAGCATTACAAGCTTTTAGATGGCATTGACGACATTACCATTGCAAACGCCTACGCGAGTGAGGCAGAGCTTAAGGCAATGGCAGAAGCCTTC
Source organism: Lactococcus formosensis (assembly GCF_037892375.1). Taxonomy (NCBI): domain Bacteria; kingdom Bacillati; phylum Bacillota; class Bacilli; order Lactobacillales; family Streptococcaceae; genus Lactococcus; species Lactococcus formosensis. The sequence continues at coordinate 1,615,753 of NZ_CP141721.1, forward strand.
CATGCGCAAATGCCAGAACTCAAAGTTGTGCCGAAACCTACGATGACGGAAAATGAACGAAAATGTATCTTTGAAGCGACCCACAGTTACCGTGGCGACCGCTCAGAGTACATGCTACGTTCGACCATGACTCGTGTTATCTACAAAGACTTAGATTTCCCAGCACATGATACAGACACAATAAAACCAGGCGATGTGATTATTGACAATGATGGATATGGTCAATATAAGGGTGAAACCCAAATCGCTCTGAAGGAAATGAAAAATGATGGCCGTGTTAATGTCGTAGGACACATCTCGGAAGACGAAATGTTCTTACTTGACTTTATCAAGCCTTGGAGTTCGTTTAAATTTATTGAAAGTGATGAGCTATAATTTATAAACTTATACGCAAATAAATAAAAATTTTAGGAGGAATTCTATGAACGGAATTACGATGTGGATGGAGAAATATCTCGTCCCAGTAGCAGCAAAAATCGGGTCGCAAAAGCACCTGGTTGCCTTGCGTGACTCATTCATTGGTATCCTGCCAGCAACACTGACAGGTGCCCTTGCAGCGATGGTGTCAGCCATCGTCACAACTTTCCCACAGTCCATTCAACAAATGGTTTTGGGACCAACCAAGTTTGCCCAACTCGCACCAGAAGACGTTTGGACGCTTGCTAATACACCCATCATTGGCGATTTGAATAACATCTCAACGCTCGTCAACCAAGGGACTCTGACAGTTATTGGTCTTATCTTTGCTTTCTCTTGGGGTTACAATTTGGCGCGTGCTTATGGTGTCAATGACCTTGCCGGTGGTGTTGTTGCAGTTGCCACTCTCTTCGCTGGTTTGCCAAACCAAATGCCTAAATTCTTGGATGCTTTGGGTGTGAGCGATGCTGGTGTAGCCGCAACAGACAAAATCAATGGTGTATTGACTGGTCAAGGTCTTGCAGCATGGAAGCCACTCTTTGCTGCCGCACACATGGATGCTGGTGCTTACTTTACAATTATCATTATGGGTGCCCTTGCGGTGATTATTTATGCTAAACTAATGTTAGCGGATATTACCATCAAGATGCCTGAATCAGTTCCACCGGCTGTAGCAAAAGCCTTCCTTGCGATTATTCCAACGATTGCTGCAATCTACGCTGTGAGCTTGATTTACTATGTTATTGATAAATTGACACATGATTCTGTAATTAATTTGATTACACACTATATTGCAGAACCTTTCCAAATTCTCTCACAAAATATTTTCTCAGTTCTTATTGTCACACTCTTCGTCTCAATTTTCTGGTTCTTTGGACTTCATGGACCAAACGTCTTGGCACCTGCTCTTGATGGTATCTGGCTTCCACTTGGTCTTAATAACCAAGCTCTTTACTTCCAAGTCCACTCAGACGGTATTCGTGACTTAGTAGCGCGTGGTGCGATTGATAAAGCACATGCCATTAATGGTGACTATGTCAGTCTTTGGGTTCGTGGTTCATGGGATGCCTTCGTCTGGTTTGGTGGTTCTGGTGGTACAATTACCTTAATCCTTGCCATTCTGATCTTCTCTAAACGTAAAGATTATAAGACAGTGGGACGTCTTGGTTTAGCACCAGGTATCTTCAATATCAATGAGCCTGTGCTCTTCGGTATGCCGATCGTACTGAACGCTATCTTCTTTATTCCATTTGCAATTGCACCATTAGTAGCAGTTATTATTGCCTATGTTGCAACAATGCTTCATTGGGTGGATCCAGTTGTCAGTGCTGTGCCATGGGTTACACCACCAATTATGAATGCCTTCCTTGCTACAGGATTTGACTGGCGTGCAATTATCTTAGCAATTGTCAATTTACTTGTAACCTTTGCTATTTGGACACCATTCGTTATTGCAGCAAACAAGATGGAAGAACCTGAATTATAAAAAACAGAAAGGAACCCAATGATTATTGTTAATGTAGCTATGATGCAAGAAAAAGTAATTCAACTTCTAGAAGAAAATGGATTTACTTATAAGGAAAAAAAGGGATTGAAACTCTATTTTCGAGGTCCGAATAGCGACTTAGCCACGGATGCTCAAACTGCAAAACGCTTAATTAAACAAAGTTCATTTGGTTCAGCATTATTCTTTAACGTCGAGGAGGTTTAAATATGGCTTGGATATATGCATTACTTAGTTTGTCACTCTTACTTCTAGCTTATCAAAACTGGAGTTTTGGAGGTACACTCTTTATTCTATCTGTGGTCATGCTTATACTTGCACGACAAAAGAAGAAAAAAGAAGAATAATAAAGAAGACTTGCTACGGCAGGTCTTTTATTATGTTTGACTTTAAAGCAGAAGCGTTATAAGATGAAAGAAGCGAACATAAAGCTCATGATTTGAGATAAATCTCATCCTTTGACTAAATACCCCTAAGGGTATATAATGGATATATCAAAAATTTGAGGAGAGAGAATTATGCGTTCAATCCAAATGAAGCAATTAAGAGAGAAGCTCGGTCAAGTTGTACTGATTGATGTTCGAGAAGAGGATGAATATCTCAAAGGACATGTACCCACAGCAATAAATATACCCCTGAGTGTTTTAGACCAAAGGTACTCAGAGATAAAAGGCGAGAGCTATATTATTTGCCAAAGCGGTATGCGATCCATGCAGGCTTGTCAATTACTACAGTCACAAGGAATAGAAGTTACTAATGTTACAGGTGGCACTCTTGCTTGGGGTGAAGAATTAGAAAAATAAGAGGAAGAAGATGACGAAAAAATATCTTATCGTTGGAGGCGTTGCTGGTGGTATGAGTGCAGCCACTCGATTACGCCGTTTAAAAGAAGATGCAGAAATTATTGTTTTTGATAAGGGACCATACGTTTCTTTTGCAAACTGTGGGCTTCCCTACTATCTATCAGGCGAAATCGAATCAAGAAATAAACTTATCCTACAAACCCCTGAAAGTCTGGCACAGCGTTTTAATTTAGACGTGCGCCCTGATTCTGAAGTGGTTTCTATTGAGCCGGATAATAAAGAAATTACTGTAGTATCCAAGGGGACAAGCTACACGGAAAATTATGATGCTTTGATTTTGTCTCCTGGCGCAAGTCCTTTTATTCTGCCTATAAAAGGTTTAGCGGAAGCTGATAATGTCTTTAGCTTACGTAATATTCCAGACCTAGATAAAATTACAGACTATATGGAAAAGGAACATCGCAAGCAAGCATTGATTATTGGTGCAGGTTTCATCGGTCTAGAAATGGCTGAAAATTTACGAAAACTAGGTTTAGAGGTGACAATCGTCGAAAAAGCCGATCATGTTTTACCAACTCTAGATCAGGAAATGGCCGTTCATATTGAAGAAGAGTTGACACATAATGGCTTGAAAGTACTCACGGGTGTGTCTGTTGTAGAGTTCCAAGACCAAGGAAAAACGGTTATTCTGGAAAATGGCGACAGTCTTAGTACGGATGTGGTTATCCTTTCTGTTGGGATTCAAGTGGAGTCAAAACTTGCTGCTGATGCGGGAATTAAGCTTGGGATGAGAGGAGCAATCCTTGTCGATGAGCAATATCAAACATCTGTACCTGATATTTATGCCGTGGGGGATGCCATTCTTGTTAAAAATCAAATTACTGGTAATGATGCGCTCATCTCCTTAGCAAGCCCAGCCAATCGCCAAGGACGTCAAGTTGCAGATGTTTTGGCAGGATTGCCTGTTACAAATAAAGGGAGTATCGGCACAGCCATTGTTCGAACTTTCAGCTTGACAGCTGCCTCTACTGGACTTTCAGAGAAGCAAGTACAAGATTCGAACTTAAAATATAAGGCTGTGCATATCACAGCCAATGATCATGCAGGTTACTATCCTGGCGCAAGCTCTATTCTTCTCAAACTGATCTTCAATCCAGAAAGTGGTCATATCTATGGAGCATCAGCAGTTGGTCAAAAAGGTGTAGACAAGCGTATTGATGTTCTGGCAACAGCGATTAAAGCAGGGATGACAGTTTTTGATTTACCAGAACTTGAGCTGAGCTATGCGCCGCCATTTGGCTCTGCTAAAGATCCTGTGAACATGATTGGTTATGCGGCCATGAACATTGCCATGGGCTTGTCAGATAACATTCAGTGGCATCAGCTTGAGGCAGAACTTGCCCAAGGCAAAGTACTCTTAGATGTGCGTCAAGAAAATGAAGTGGCGCGTGGCGGTTTTAAAGAGGCGATAAATATCCCATTAAACGATTTACGCCAAAATATGGACAAATTAGATAAAAATAAAGCATACATTGTCAGCTGTCAATCAGGGCTTCGCTCCTATACAGCTGAACGTATCTTAAAGCAAGAAGGTTTGAAAGTAGAAAATCTTGATGGAGCTTATGGCTTGTACAGTAAGGTAAAAGGCCTTTAATTAAAACTGAACCAAAGGATTATTTTAGGATAGTCCTTTTTTTCTACTGAAAATTTTTAGTGAATTTGGAGGCTGCATATGGTATAATATTAAAAAATATTTGTTAGATTTGAGGAAGTCATGAGACTGGAATTATATGAAGAAAAACCAGAGGCAGCAGGTGCAGCCCTTGCTCAGGTTTTTGAGGCCTTTAGTAAAGAAACAGAAGAGTCTGAGTTACAAACAGTACGTTATAATTTAGCTGAAGATGCGGACATCTTTGTACATCATCCTGTTGTCAACCAAGCAATGCAAAAAATGGAAGCGGCTTTGCCTTTGATGTTAGTAGATGGCGAAATCATGACGATTGGTGCGTATCCTGATATGGAAGATCTGACGGAGATTACGGGTTTGAGTTTTCAAGACATTAGAACACGAGAATGTCAATGTGGCAATTGCAACTGCGGAAAGGGATAAAATGATCGAAAATTTTCAACGACCAAGCAAGGAAGAATATTTTAAAGAAATTGTCGAAGTGGTGGCTAAACGCTCTACCTGTACGCACGCTCAAGTTGGTGCTCTCCTCGTGACTGCGGATGGGCAAATTCTTTCGACAGGGTATAATGGCTCTGTAGCCCTTATGCCGCATTGTACAGATGTAGGATGTTTGGAAGATAAAGACGGACATTGTATTGCTACTGTCCACGCGGAGCAAAATGCAATTGCACAAGCAGCAAAACATGGGGTTTCACCAGAAGGGGCAATTCTTTATACGACTTTGTTTCCTTGTATCGCTTGTCTGAAACTCGTCTTGGCCTCGGGTGTAAAGCATATCAAATATATCAACGAATACCATGCTAAAAACCCTTATGAGGAAGAGTTGATTGAAACTTTAGGTATTCAAGTTGAAAAAATATAAAAAGCCAGAAAATACACTGGCTTTTTTATATTAACACACAAGACGCTTCCCTAAGTTTATATGTAAAATTTATTCTTACTTCAGCTTTTTATGACGCTTTTTGCTAAAATAAATGAATGGGAATAAAATACAGTCAAACACATAAAGTCGCTTTTTATGAGAGCGACACACGAGGCAAGATGAAAATATCAGATCTTCTTGCTGTAGCACTTCAAATTTCGGGAGAGCAGTCTTATACGTTAGACCGTAGCGACACATGGATTTGTGACAACTTCAATCTATTTTGGGCTGTTATCGAGCACGAGGTTCAGGTTCATCGCTTACCCGAATTCAATGACCAGATTACAATTGAAACAGAAGCCACGTCTTACAATAAATTCTTTTGTTATCGTGACTTTATTTTCAAAAATACAGCTGGCGAAACCTTAGTAAAAATAAGTTCGACTTGGGTTTTGATGAACAAAGATACACGTAAGGTAGAACGTGTTGTTGATGAGATTGTGGCACCTTATGAGGCACCAAAAGTCAGCAAAATTATTCGTCCGCATAAATATCTTGCCTTGTCCGATCAAGCACAGTGTAATCTAGCTTTTCCGATTCGTTTTTCTGATCTCGATATGAACGGTCATGTGAACAATGCTAAATATTTTGACTGGGCTGTTGATCAGTTGGACTACGATTTCCGTATGGCATATGAACCTAAAAAAATATATATTCGCTATAATCACGAACTCCTTTATGGCAATCATGAGTTTATTCATCCTGTTTTTGAATTTCAAGGAGATACTACTTGCCATATTATTAGGAAAGATGGCGTAGATAATGCTAATATTGAGATTGAATGGTCAAAAATAAGCGAGGAGAATTGAGTAAAAATGAGAAATGGTTATAAAAAATATAAAGGCTATCTTATTGATTTAGACGGCACGATTTATATGGGAAATCATCGTATTCCCGCTGGGGAAGACTTTGTTCATCGTTTGCAAGAAGCGAAAGTCCCTTACCTATTTTTAACAAATAATACAACAAAAACACCACGTGTGGTTCAAAAAAGACTGGCTACACAGTTTAATATTGATACGCCTTTAGAAACCATCTATACAGCCAGTGCAGCTACGGTCGATTACATGAATGATTTGGGCTTGGAGAAGACCGTTTATATTATTGGCGAAGACGGTTTAAAAGAAGCAATCTATGAAGCAGGATATAAAAAGGATCGTGAAAATCCAGCATATGTTGTCGTTGCTTTGGATTCTGACTTGACATATGAAATGCTTGCTTTGGCAACTCTTGCAATTCATAAAGGGGCAAAATTTATCGGCACAAATCCAGATTTGAACCTCCCGAGCGAACGAGGACTTTTACCTGGAGCTGGCTCTTTGGTTAAAATGATTGAAGCAGCTACCCGTGTTCAACCAACCTTTATTGGGAAACCTGAGGCGATTATTGCGGAAAAAGCAGTCGAAAAAATGGGCATTCCTAAAGAAGATCTTTTAATGGTTGGCGATAATTATTTAACAGATATTCGTACAGGTATTGATAATGGTATCGACAGTTTGCTTGTTACAACAGGCTTTACAAAACCTGAAGAAGTTCCTGGACTTCCAATACCACCGACACACGTTGTTTCAAGTTTAGAACATTGGGAAGTTTGAGATGCGTGATCGCTTGATTTTTGCGTCTCTTATTTTATGGGGGATTGCCGCAGCAGTAAGTTTAACTTTACTTTTGGCTGTCCCACTCTTTTATATAGATATTCATCTGGAAAATCTGCCCCAGATATCAGGGCTTTCAGCAGAAGTATTAAGACATAACTTTAATGTTCTGATGTCTTATCTGGTTAATCCATTTGAGAGTGTGCTACAGATGCCTGACTTCCCTTCGTCTCCCGATGCTCTACAGCATTTTAAAGATGTGAAAAAGCTCTTCATGCTTACCTTAGGACTTACAGTTATCTTGAGCCCTGCACTCTTCTTATTTTTAAAGGAACACTTAGCTATTCTCTATCACAATGGCTTGCGTTTTGTGATGGGGACACCTTTGTTTATTGGCTTGGTTGCCGCCTTGATTGGATTTGATAACTTTTTTATCTATTTCCACGAAATTTTTTTCCGAGATGATACTTGGCTTTTTAATCCTGATACAGATCCGATTATCAATGTTTTGACAGAAAACTATTTTATGTTTACTTTTATTCTATTTGTGGTCATTTTTGAATTAATCTTTTTTCTCCTTTACTGGTCAGGAAACAGAAGACTACAAAAGAAAACTTTCGGAAAAGCCGAACAATAATATGTAAAACTGATGGTAAATCAGTTTTTTTTCTTTTGTTTTTGGCGATTTGCGTTAAAATAAATAAGGAAGGTTTGGTTTGCAGAGATTTTTATCGCCAAACTAGCGAGGTTGTCCATAACGGAAACTCGGTCGGTATTCTGTAATAACAAATGAATAAAGAGGCAGTCTTATGAACACAATGGTTCCAGTTTTTGATTACGAAGATATCCAACTTATCCCAAATAAGTGTATTATTAACAGTCGTAGTGAAGCAGATACGTCAGTTAAGTTGGGAGATCACACTTTCAAACTCCCCGTTGTTCCAGCAAATATGCAAACAATTATTGATGAAAATATTGCTGAAATGTTAGCTAAGCAAGGTTATTTCTATATCATGCATCGTTTTGAAGAAAGTACACGTAAAGACTTTATTGAAAAAATGCATGCGCAAGGTTTGATAGCATCAATTTCTGTAGGTGTTAAAGACAATGAACGTCAGTTTGTTCGTGAGCTGGCAGAAACAGCAACAATTCCAGATTATATTACGATTGACATCGCGCATGGCCACGCTAATTCTGTTATTGAGATGATTCAACTTATCAAGCGTTTGATGCCCCAAGTTTTTGTCATTGCGGGGAATGTAGGAACACCTGAAGCTGTTCGTGAGTTAGAAAATGCAGGTGCTGATGCGACCAAGGTTGGTATTGGTCCGGGTAAAGTTTGTATCACTAAAGTAAAAACAGGATTTGGTACAGGCGGTTGGCAACTTGCAGCTTTACGCTGGTGTGCAAAAGCTGCAAGTAAACCAATTATTGCTGATGGGGGTATTCGTACACACGGAGATATTGCTAAGTCGGTTCGTTTTGGCGCAACAATGGTAATGGTGGGTTCGCTCTTTGCAGCTCACGAAGAATCACCAGGTAAAACAATCGAACAAGATGGTAAACTTTACAAAGAATACTTTGGTTCAGCAAGTGAATACCAAAAAGGTGAACACAAAAACGTTGAAGGTAAAAAAATCCTCTTACCACACAAAGGTGCTTTGAAAGATACACTTCAAGAAATGCAAGAAGATCTCCAAAGTTCTATTTCTTATGCAGGTGGTCGTGATCTCAATGCACTGCGAAAAGTCGATTATGTTATCGTGAAAAATTCTATTTGGAACGGTAATTCACTATAAAAGATAGAAAACTGTCGCTAGACAGTTTTTTTATTTTATTATAGTAGAAAGTTAATTATTTTTGAATCCAAATAGAGGATGATGTAGAATGTTAATAGAGACAGAATTAAGAAAGTAGGGAAAATATGAAAGTACTTATCGTTGGTGCAAATGGAAAAGTGGCTAAGCATTTAGCAGAAAGCTTAAAGGATTATCCTGAAATTCAAGAAAGAGCTGTTATTCGTAAAGAAGAACAGCAGGAATACTTTAATCAATTGGGGATTGAAACAGTTGTTTTGGATATCGTTAATAATTCGATTGAAGAATTTACCGCAGTAATGTCTGATGTTGATGCTATTGTATTTAGTGCTGGGGCAGGTGGCGCAGGTTTAGATAAAACAATTATGATTGACTTAGATGGAGCGGTTAAAATTATGACTGCAGCCGAAAAAGCGAATGTCAAACGATTTATTATGGTCAGTACTTTCCGAGTGGGAAGAGAAGAAATCACACGTCAAATTCAAGAAGATTCTTCACTTAAGATTTATACGATTGCAAAGCATTATGCGGATGAATGGCTTAAAACACGAACAGAGTTAGACTGGACAATCATCCATCCTGGAATACTCACAGACAAGGAAAGTACTGGTAAGGTAACATTAGCAAGTCATGTGGAAACTGGAGAAATTCCGCGAGAAGATGTAGCTAAAGTTATTCTGGAAACTTTGAAAAATGACGCGACCATTAAGAAAGAATTTGAAGTGGTCAGTGGTGATACTAAGATTTATGAAGCTATTAAAAATTTAAGCGATTAAAAAATGAACGTTGTGATTCAAGTCACAACGCTCCTTTTTTTACATGAAAGTCATATTGTTGTTGATAATAACCTGCAATTTCTTGATTGCCAATTAGATGAAAAATCTCTAATGCTTGAAGCATCATCTGATTCCCAGCTTTTTCATCTTTAAAACGATAAGTCCAGAAACCCTTAGAAAGGTTAAGGAGGTTGCGGAGAAACATCGATTGTACAAGATCTAGTGCTTCAACCCGATTGAGGATGTGTGCGCTGTATTCCTGGTAGCCTTTACTTGCTAAAAGAGCAATGGCACGACAGCACGCACAGACAAAAATTTCCAGATATTTTACGGAGTTAAATATTTTATGTTTTTTTTCTAGGAGAAACAAATCAAGTATATATAAAATATCACGTATATTTAATTTATTCATTGTAAAGTAAAACACATAAAGTTCAATTTGGCCCCAAACTTTTATATCATAGAGATAATCTGTGATGGTATCGATATTTTCTGGACTGAGTTCAGTATATGAAGATCTTGCTGCCAAAGAGATATAAGGATAACCAGCCTCAAGGGCGATTTTATGCAGATTGTTTAATTCTTTTTTATCTTGTTTAAGAAAGGCTGTTTCGATTTCTTTTAAAAGGTATTCTGATTCATTGGGGGCATAATCGTTTAAAAGATATTCGTATTCCTCGAGCCCGATCCCCATCAGTTGCAAAGCTTGTACGACTTTTTCAAAATTCATCATGGTTTCTGCTCGTTCAAAACGAGAAAGGGTGGCTTTTGAGATTCCTATAGAAGAAAAGTCCGATAAAGAGATATGTTTTTGCTCGCGTATCTGTCGAAAAACATATCCAAATTTTTTATATACCATAAAATCTCCAGTCATTCATAGTAGCAGTTATAGCTATACTATCAGAAAATGCAACAAAAAATTGAACTGTTATCAAATACGTAACGATAAAGAATGTTGTTGCTTATATGCAACGATATGAAAAGGTAAAATTATTTATTATATTATAATATATTGTAAGGAGCAGGAGAAGAAAAGTCACTTTTCTTTCTCATCAAAAGGATAGAGGTGAAGATGATGGATCTTATCAAAGAAATACTAGGACCTTATTTTTTTGCAAAATTGTTTTTGATTCCAGCAATCTTGGGCGGAATATTTCTCACTAAAAATATCATCCATCGCAGTAAATACGCGGGAAATCCTTACTCTGCCTTTTGGCTCTATTCGAGTAATTTTACATTATGGATTTTTCTTTTAAAATTATTATTTATTGAAATAGCTCAAGGTGGCGCATATGGTTATTTACTGAGTGATATTTCGCTCATTTTTATCGCCATTGCGGTCGATTATTGTATTGTTACACATTATGAAAAAATAGAATATGCAATGCTTCCGCTATTTTCGATTTTTTATTTATTTTATATTTACAATTATGGTTTTCACTGGAAGTCGATTTTATTAGTTACCTTATCTCTGGGCCTTTTTTGGCTCACGCTCTATTTTATCGCTAAAAATCAAACTGCTGTAATGCAAAGTTACGGTAAAATGATGCTTATAGGTTTAAGCCTTGTCGTTTCTGTACAGCTCTTATTCCTTTCAGAATTTGCTTTTAGCTGGGTACACTCGTTAGAGATTTTCTGGAAAACATTTATACTCCTTGTGATTGCCAAGTTTATTTTATTGGACATTTCTTCTATTGTAGGAGAGTACGCAAAGTATAAAAGATATACTTATATTGATGCACTGACAAATACATATAATAGAAGAAAATTTGAAGAAACGATGGACGAAATTCTTGCTAGCGATCAGATTTCCAAGTTTTCATTAGTTTTTTTTGATATTGATAATTTCAAACACATTAACGACCATTATGGGCATAGCTCAGGTGATTATGTGTTAAAAGAAATTTGTGTGCTTATTAAAAAGCATTTAAGAGAGACTGGAGAAAACGGGCAACTTTTCCGCTATGGAGGTGATGAGTTCTTCCTTTTATTTCGTAATAGAAAAGGAGAAGAGGTACGTGATATCATGGAGCTGATAGCCAAGCAAATATCTGGATGTGTTTTTCAGGCGAGTTCTAACACGATTAAAACATCTATTTCTGTAGGTGTAGTTGAAATTACTGATAAGGTCACACGAGATCAAGCAATCTATCGGGTAGATAAACATTTATATATTGCAAAAGAGAATGGGAAAAATCAAGTTTATTTTAAATAGAAAAAATTGATTTTTCTATTTTTTTATCCTTTTTATTTTGATTTAAGATAGTTTTTAAGTATACTAAAATTGTGATGAAAATGAGAGTGTGTTTTGATATTAAAGGAGTGTCATATATTGCATAAAGAAAATTTAAACAGAGAACAAACTGAAGAAAATTATAGTTATTCTGACTTGTTTTTTGAAAAAGGACATTGGTTTTTAAAAATTAAACAGCTCCTGATTGCCCTTTTGGGTTGGATTTGCTTCATTGTACCAACCGTTATTACCATAGCATCTTTCTTATATGCAATATCAAAAGGGAAGTACGGCATCGCCTTTTGGAAGTATTACGAAGGCGTATTTGAAATTAAATTTTTGTTGATTCTCCTTGCATTCTGTGTGGTTATTACCTTTACTTATGCAGCGAGCATGACAATTATTCAAAACAACCGAAGAGAATCAGTGATTGAAAAATGGCCTACATTTGATTCGGTCTCTAGTATTGAGCGAAGAAAAAAAGGAAAGAAATTTATGGCAGACCGCTTTGGCGAAGAAGAGTTTCGTCATAATGTAAAATATTTTGAAGTTTTACCAGAAAAGAATTTAAAAAATGATGAGCTTTCAAAAGTCCTAGGCAAAGATGAGGTGGATACTTATGATATCTGATATTTTTTCCCAAATGTTTACTTCAGTTAGCGGTTTGCAGACCGTAATTACAGTATGTTTAATCATCCTGTGTCTCTATCCTGTTATTGGGGCTTTGTTTTGGTTCTTTGGCTCTTTAAGCTATCGCTTTCTAAAAAAAGGACGAAAAGAGACAAATTTTATTGAGTTAGCGCCTGATGAACAGCCGATGATTACAATTATGATTCCGGCTCATAATGAAGAGGTTATGATTGAAGAAACGATTGAGTATTTAGCCACTATGCTCAATTATAGTAACTATGAAATACTGGTGATTAATGATGGCAGTACGGATCAAACTTTACCTATTCTCCAGCGTTTACAAGAAAAGTATGAGAAGTTACGTGTCATTAATATCTTGAAAAATCAAGGAAAGGCACACGGCTTTAATATCGGGACTTATTTTGCTAAGGGAGAATATATTTTAAGTAATGATGCAGATACTATCCCGGAAAGAGATGCGCTTATGAAATATATGAACTATTTCATGAGTGAAATCGATGTTAATACAGCTGCGGTTACAGCAAACATGGACGTGCAGAACCGGACGACTATCATGGGGAAATCACAAACCGTTGAGTTTTCAAGTATTGTAGGTGTCATTAAAAGAAGTCAAACTGCAATCAACGACTCCATGTACTCCTACAGTGGAGCTAATACCATGTATAAAAAACAATTTTTGATTGATGTTGGTGGCTTTAGACAGGACCGAAGTACAGAGGATATCAGTATTGCTTGGGATCATCTGATGTATGGTGTGACACCTCGTTTTGCACCAGATATTATCTTTCATATGAATGTTCCAGAAACCCTATCACAGCTTTACAAGCAAAGAAAACGCTGGGCTCAGGGAGGTACTGAAGTATGGTTTACCAACTCACTTAAGTTTATCTTGCATCCCATTAAGTACCGCTACGTCCTGTCAATGTTTATTGATACGACTTTTTCCATCATTTGGTCATTTTTCTTTTTCATTACATCCGTTATATTTATCGTAGCCATGCTCTATTTCCTTTTTGTAGGTAACTATGAGCGTCTTTGGCATGGGTTTGCGATGTCCTTTATCTTTGTTACCTTTGAGCTCATAGCGGGGACTTTGCAGCTTTTAGCCGCTTTAATCTTGGACAGTAATGGACAAAAATTTAAATACTTTATTTTTGCTCCACTGTATATGTTGTTTTTCTGGATGGTCAATCCATTGACGATAATCACAACTTTTATACCAGCAATGAAAGCTTGCTTTGGTAGAAATGAACATGCTGGTGCTTGGGTTAGCCCTACAAGGAAGAGCCTGAAGAAAGGATAAACTATGCTTTTAGATGTAATGTTTCTGTTGACAATAATTTTTATTCTTCTCTGCTTGCTAGGGATTGTGACCAGCTATGTTTGGGCGAAACGACAAAACAGAATTTATCCTAAAACAATGGAAGATGCTGAAAATTATACTTTTTACTTTCAGACGATTGTTGATAATAAAGGAGAAAAAACTGGTTTAGAAGCGTTACTTCGCAAGTTTGATATAGAGAGACAAGAATGGGTTTTCCCAGATGATATTGATAAATTTACCTTACGTGAAGTGATATATCTGCTTCATAAAAGTTTTGTGAAAGTAAACCATCCGTCACAGTTTTTAGCCATTAATATTAGCCTAAAACAACTTGCTGATCCACGTTACGAATACTTTATTCGCTGGGTCAAAGGCGAATGTTATCCGATGGAGCTGAGGATTGAAATCAATGTTGAGCTTACAGATAGGATTGGCTGGCTGATGAAGTCGAGAATCAGGAAAAATTTGAAATTAAGCCAAGCCATCGGTGTTCATGTTATCCTTGAAAAAGTAGAGCCAAGTAAAAAATATTTTAAGAAAATCAAATGGCTTTTGAATGATATCTATGGGGTAAAAATTCCGCTCTCGAAATTTCAAAAGAAAAATGATTCCGAGTGGTTTGATCTCAACATGGGCGATTGGGTCCGTTTAATTAGAGAAAAAAACAAAAACATCGATATCACTGAGGTTGAAGATCGAGAAGGCATTGATTTAGCCGATAAATTAAACATCGACAATCGACAAGGTTATTTTATAGACAAGCCTCATTATGAGAAATAGCTTGTTCTATTTTTTTTTGCTTAAATTAGTGCTTGAAAGTTGCATTATTTAGGAAAAAGAGTAGAATAGGTTTGAGCAAAACGATTTTAAAAAAATGTGGCGCATCTCAGACGATAATCAATGAAAAAAGGACGAGTACGGAAATGACTGAAATGACTTTTGAAGAACGCTTAAAACAGCTTCGAAAGACTTATCTTGAAGACGATAATGAAGATCAGGAAGCTCAAGAGATGAATGCTTTCATGAGTTTATCAAAAGAAGATAAAATCAAAAAAATTGAAGCCCATTTAACGGAGATTGAAAATAAAAAAGAAGCTTTAGAAAGTGCTCTTCCAGTTCAAACAGACACGCTCTCACGTGAGAATATTGAGCGCCATCTTGAAGCCTTAGCTGAGAAAAAAGAACTCATGCTTCAAAAATTAGAATACGTTAAAAAAGATGAATTTAGTGCTGCAAAACGTGAACGAATCAAACGTCAGTTGGCAGAACTAGAATTTAAACGTTGTCGTCTACGTATGAATAATAAGGACTGTTCAAAGTTGGACAAGAAAATTCAAGAGAAACAAAGACGATTTAGAAATGATATTTAAGGAGTGATATGCTTCAGATCCTATTTTAGGATTCTGAGTGTCTCTCCCAGGAAAGAAAAAAGCGTGTGAGCGCTCTTTTTTTTGACCAATAATATTTTTTTGTGATATAATAAACTTATCTTCAGGGCACCGTGAAATTCGGGACCGGCGGTTAAAGTCCGCGAAGCTGAAAAGCTTGATGTGGTGGAATTCCACAACCGACAGTAAAGTCTGGATGGGAGAAGAATAAGAAATAAGACCAGCTCTTTTTGAGTTGCGTCAGTTTTCGCTAATATTCAAAAACTCCCTTCAAAACGAAGAAATATTATTTTCTATTTTGGAGGTTTTTTCGTGTCAAATTCAAAAACACGTCGACTCACACTTATCGCAATGCTCAGTGCAATTTCCTTTGTACTGTCCTACCCCATGTTCCAATTTCCTTTGGTACCAAGTGCAAGCTTTTTAAAAATTGACTTTACAATCTTGCCTATCTTGATTGGACTCTTCATGCTTGGCTTGAGTAGTGCCTTTGCTATTCTAATTATTCGCTCACTTTTGTGGTTGCTTTTAAATAGCGAAGGAGTGAATACCTATATTGGTTTACCAATGAATATTGTAGCAGTTACTGTCTTTGTGCTGGTAGTTTGGTTCTTTCTCCGTCACAGATTCAGCTTGCGTAACTATATTATGGCAACCATTTTGGGGACATTAGCTTTGACTGCAGTACAGGTAGTTCTTAATTACGTATATGCTATCCCACTTTACTCAATGTTCGCTAATTTTGATATTGCAACAATGTTCCCTGGTGGTATCTCAGCTTATATTGGTGCTGTTGTTGTCTTTAATATTTTAGAAGGTCTCATTTATGCAGGTAGTTTTGCTTTACTGTATTGGGCACTTCGAGGATCAAAGGCTATCAAATTTATTAACGCTTAAACAGAAAATAGAGCCTATAACTAAGGGCGAATCTAAAGATAAAATGATCATGACTTCGTTAGTGGTCATTTTTTTGATTTTTCATTAATTTTTTCCTTGCATTTTTTTAAAACATCTGATATACTAATAGAAGTTCTGAAAAGGACTGACCGAAGACAGTTGGGGACATAAGTCATAAGCATCCAACCGAGGACAAACATTTTAAACAATGATTGAACTCTCTATGTCTTTTGGTCGTGGGGATTTTTATTTATAAAAATTCTTACGAACAAAATAAAATGGAGGTAAACAAATGAGCGATTACAAAGTAAACGAAGCAACTATTGCTAAGAAAGCTGAGTTGGTTGACGTATTTGCAGAAAAATTCGAAGCTGCGACATCTATCGTTGTTGCAAGCTCACGTGGTTTAACTGTAGAACAAGACACTCAACTTCGTAAAGAGTTGCGTGAAGCTGGTGTGGAATTCAAAGTTGTTAAAAACTCAATCTTGCGTCGTGCAGCTGAAAAAGCTGGACTCGAAGGTTTGAACGACAGCTTTGTAGGTCCATCAGTAGTAGCTATCTCAAACGAAGATGCTATTGCGCCTGCTAAAATTTTGAGCGAGTTTGCTAAAACAGCAGACAAACTTGAAATCAAAGCTGGTGTTATCGAAGGAAAAGTTACAAGCAAAGAAGAAGTTGCAGCTATTGCATCTCTTCCAAGCCGCGACGGTCTTCTTTCTATGCTTCTTTCAGTGCTTCAAGCACCTGTCCGCAACGTGGCTCTCGCAGTCAAAGCTGTTGCAGAAAAAGAAGAATCAGCTGCTTAATTCCATTAGGAATAACAGTAAGCACCTTTTATATCGGCGGATTTACGCAACAAACTAAAATTTACTAGGAGAATCAAAATGGCATTGAACATTGAAAACATCGTTGCTGAACTTGAAACAGCAACAATCCTCGAACTCTCTGAGCTCGTTAAAGCAATCGAAGAAAAATTTGACGTAACTGCAGCTGCTCCTGTAGCAGTAGCAGCTGCTGGTGGCGAAGCTGCAGCAGAAAAAGATTCATTTGACGTTGAATTGACAGCAGCAGGCGACAAAAAAGTTGCTACAATCAAAGCTGTTCGTGAAATCACTGGTCTTGGCTTGAAAGAAGCTAAAGAACTCGTTGATGGCGCACCAACAATGATCAAAGAAGGCGTTGCAACTGCAGAAGCTGAAGAAATCAAAGCTAAATTGGAAGAAGCTGGTGCTTCAATCACACTTAAATAATTTTTAAGTCGTGAGTTGGCTACGTTAGTCCGAAAGTTCTTGATTTGATTGCGTTAAGTGAACATAGATATAGTGCTTTCGGAAAAGATAGCAGCCAAAAACAGTCAAAAATTTATTTTGGCTGTTTTTTTGTTGCTAAATATTTTGCTTTGATTAGATATATATTACAGTAGGGCTGGGTTTTCACCAGCATTTTTTTTGGAGGAGTTAAGCCACGTGGAATCTAAGAAAAATCATGGCAAGAACCATAGCATAAAAAGAGAGGTATTCCTCTCTTTTTTCTATTTTCTGATATTATTTTGATTTATATGATAAAAATATTACAATAGCATTATAGTGATAACTAAAACATTACTCAAGATTAACAAGAAGTTGACGAGGTGGCTTTGATGAACTACAATCAGACAGACAGAGGTAGTTTTCTGTTTTTTCACAAGGGGCGGAAATGACGGCCGTATTGTATCAAGGTCGTTTTTGTCGCATATAAAAGTTAAATGAAATAAATAATAAAAAATATAGGGAGTTAAAGGAGGAGCTGATATGAAGCGACTTGTTCTATTAGTATTAGGAATTACGATGCTCTTTCTACCTGAAAATGTTGGAGCTATGGAAACGCCAAGTAGTGATGCTATGGATTTTAGTGCACAAGCTATTCCAAGTGAATTTCAAAAGCAAGACAAGAAAGATTTATCTTACTGGTGGCTTGATGCACGCGATCAAGAAACATTGACACTCTATGTTGAGATTGTCAATGGCAAAAATGAAAATACATTTGATATATCAGCACACCAAGCTATAACAAACGAAAATTTAGTGATTGACTACAGTCTGGATTTTAAGGACAGTCAGAAATACTTGTATGGTAAACCGACTTTTGACTTTAATCAGAAAGTAAAGATTGGCAAGGAAGAAGCAGAAAGAAAAATTCAAATTACACTTGGAGCAAATGAAACCAAACGTGTTCCAATCAAACTTGATGTTTCTGAAAAGTTAAACGCTCAATCTATCGGAGGAATCAATGTTAGCCGTCATGCCAAAGAAGCGGAACGTACAGGGAGTATCCTGAATGTTTATAACCGCGCCTTTGCTCTCATCCTGGACGGGGATCAGAAAGAAAAGACGACGAGTTTGCAACTTTCTCCTAGCAACTTAGAAGTCAGTCAACAAGGCCTAACATTAATTAATCCAAATGCGAAAATTATTTCAGAAGTGGGAATCGAGGCTGAGATTACTAATGCTTCTGGTGAAGTGGTTTCTGAGCTTAAGCCTGTTAAAGGTGTTATCGTTCCTCAAGCCAAGATAAATCTCGCACTGGACAATAAAACACCGCTTGTTGAAGGTAAACAATATCTTCTGAAAGCAAAAATGACAATGCCTAACAAAGCAGATAATCAGAATTTTGAATACCGTCTTACAGTAGATGAGGCGGGAAAAGTCAGTACTGAACCAATTAATAATAAAGCGTCTGAACAGAGAAGAGTTTATCTTATAGTACCAGCAATCGCACTCCTTCTCGCGATATTCGCTTTTCTGATTTTAAAAAAGAAAGCAAAACATAAGTTATAAAAGAACAACATTTTAGAGATACAAAAATAAAAAAATGGAGATAACGGTGAAAAAAATAAAAAAACTAATCATGTGGAGTACGATTCTTCTAGCAATTTTAGGAACGATACTCTCTGGAAATATTGTAAAAGCAAGTCAGCTTGGCTTTTCTGTGACTGCGAATGTCAGAGAGTTAGATAACCGTGCGAGTGATCAGTCCTTCTTTGATTTGATTTTAGAGCCAGGTGAAAAACAAACTGTGACGGTGACTTTGAAAAATGATACTAACCGTAAAATGACAGTTGAACAAACAGCGACAACGGCAACAACAAATATCAACGGTGTGGTCGAATATTCCCCAAATGATATACAGCCCGACGAAAGCTTGAAGTTTAACTATGACGATCTCATTAAGCTTGACAGTGAAATTGTTCTTCCAGCTCACTCTGAAAAAGAGGTGGAGATCGAATTAGAAATGCCTAAGGAAGAGTTCGATGGCCAGCTTGTAGGTGGATTGACTTATCGTGAAAAAATCGAGGAAGATAAAGCTCAGCATTCTGATGATGAGGGTCTTGCTGTGACTAATCGCTACTCCTTTGTTATTGCACTTCTGATGCGTCAAAACAAAAATACAGTTGAACCAGACCTTAAATTGCATGATGTAGGTCCTGGTCAAGTCAATTATCGTAATGTAATCAATGCCAACCTACAAAACCCTAAAATGACCATGCTGAATAGAATGCATGTGAATGCCAAGGTTCAAGGTATCGACAACCCTGAAATTGTACATGATGTCAATCAAAACCTTATGCAAATGGCACCAAATACTAACTTTGATTTTCCAATTTCCCTACAGGGTGAAGCACTGCGACCTGGAAGGTATTTGTTAAGTATGACGGTCAATGCAGTTGAAGATGATAAAGGAGAATATACTGCGACAGATAGTGAAGGAAAGGAAATCACTTATCGTCATGAATGGCAATTTGAACGTGAGTTTACGATTACAGCAGCAAAAGCAGACGAGCTTAATGAACGTGATGTGACTATTGAGCAAAAAGATCGCTCATGGTTGAAGTGGTTGATTATTGCTCTGTTGCTCTTACTTCTCTTGTTACTCATCTGGTTCATCCTTTGGAAGCGTCGTAAGAAAGAGGAGGAAGAAGAGGAAAAAGCTAAGAAAGAAGCAGAAATTGCTGAGCTTAAGGCAAAACTAGAAAATCAGGAGAATGTCACCCTTCCTGAAAATCCAGAAACTAGTGAATTAACTGAAGAGTAATAGATAAAAATAAATGAAAGGAGTGTCTTTGTGTAATGAAAGAAATATTATTGAAGTCAGCAGGAATGTTTCTAATGACCGTATCAGTGTGCGCAACGACACTTCCTGTTTCAGCGATTACTTTACCTGGGGTAGCAAGCGCTACCAACACCGCCAAAATAATCTTTGAAGAAGATAATACAATTGTTGGACCAGTAGACCCAAACAATCCTTATCAACCTATCATTCCCGAATATCCTGGACAGCCGACCGGGGGGCTTCTTTCTATAGACTTTGTCTCTAATCTGAATTTCGGAAAAGCCACCGTAGATCGCGTAGGGCGTACTTACTATGCACGTCCCATGGCTGCAACCATTCCTGGGGCAGATGGTGAAAAAGGTAGGCTAGCTGTTTTTCCAAATTTTGCACAAGTGACGGATCTCCGCCAAAATGAAAATGGCTGGACACTCAGTGTCAAGCAGGATATGCAATTTCGCTGGGTGGGCGCACCAGCAAATGTTATTGATGAGGATTTGGGGAGACCAGGAGATTTTCTTGCAGGGGCAAGAATAAGCTTCTCACATGGGCATACTACAACAGGTCATAATCAACCTGATGATCAGATTCCGAGTTACGCGAATGGAGAAGAGATGACCTTAGAACCAGGCGCTCTCTCACGTCCAGTTCTCCATGCCAACCCAGGACAAGGGAACGGCACCTGGCATTACGCGGTAGGCAATCCCTTATCACCCGAGATCACAGAAGAGATGTTAGATGAAATAGAAAACGGTGATGGAGACTTTAGCGAATTCATTGAAAAGGGCTATTATGACAACTATCGAATGGGTCCTGGACAAACACCACGTTTTGGGCCAATCTCACTTTATGTGCCACGTGCTACAGCGCAACGTGCTGCAATCTATCAAACGGAGTTCACATGGACGCTTTCCAATGTACCGGCAAATTAGAGAAGGAACAATTCTACAGGAAAAAGACATGAATAAAATAAATTTAAAATATGCGTTGAGCGCACTAATCTCTATTTTAGTAGCATCACAGGCTATAAGTGCTTCAGCAGATGAACCGCCTGCGCTCCCTGATTATCGTTCTTGGGGTGCCATTCAGTTTGAGCCAGGGAGTGGTTCGGTAGGACCTGTTGACCCAGACCGTCCAACTTCTCCGATTAGTCCTGTAGTTCCTCCGGGAATGCCAGCGCCTCCACAAGGAACTCCAGGGGCATTATCTATTGACTTTGTTTCAGGTATCGTTTTTGGACGAGGGGATGTTTTTACAAAGGAACGCACTTATTATGCACGTCCTTTTCCAGCACATCGTCTAGATGAGGATGGGAATAAGATAGGTGCCACATTTGAGCTTTTTCCTAACTTTGCTCAAGTCACTGACAGGAGAGGAGAAATCGAGCAAGGGGGCTGGACTCTCTCTGTGAAACAGTCGCGTCAGTTCATGTGGGCAGAGCTTCTTAATAACCCGCCAGAAGAAGAAAATGCTAAACCGGGAGATTTTCTAGTAGGTGCTGAGCTCAAATTTACGCATGGACATACCAGCGCTGACGCTCCAGACTTATGGGTGGAGCCTAGTGAGGTTATCCCAAGTATTACACTCAGTAGTTCCTACCAACCTGTTATTGTTGCTAATCCTGGGGAGGGGCTCATGACTTGGCATTATTCAGTTGGAACTGTTGGAAATTTGTCTGACTATACCGAAGAACACGAAGTACCTCTTTTGGATGAGGATGGTAATCCTGTAGTAGATGAGGACGGTAATCCAATCTATGAGACAGTAACAGATATTCCCGATGATAAATTGGAAAGTTATCTCCCTGAGCTATTTGATAAAGGTTACTATGACATCTTCCGTATGGGTGTTGGTGGTGGTGGAGAATCGGGGAATCGCCCACGCTTTGGTCCTGTTTCTTTAACAGTACCAGGTGTAACAGTACAACGTGCTGCTCCCTATATGACAAGTTTGGAGTGGCAACTTTCTGTCACACCAGGAAATCCAACAGGTAGATAAACAGACATACAGCGAAAAAAGAAAGGAGGAGCAGAAAATGAAGGTCAAGAAATCATTGAAAATTGGTCTTCTTTCACTCGCGTTAGCACAGCCATTTACACCTCCTTTAGCTCGAGCAGAAGATTTGCGGCAAGCAGATGGAGGCATTGGTTTTCGGCGTGGTACGAGCTTGATACGTCCCATACATCCTGGTCCGGGAGAGCAAGTCAGGCAGCCAATTACACCACTTCCAGACGTTCCGCAAGGACAAGAACGACAAGGGACAGGAAGTGGTCTTACTATCGACTTTGCTTCAGAATTTGACTTTGAGACGGGTAAAGTATTTAGAGATACACCTGTCTACTATGCACGCCCTCAGCATCTACGTGATGCACGTGGTCAACCCATAGTTACTCCAAACTTTGTTCAAGTTACAGACCAGAGGGGAACGGCTGAGGGTTGGACCTTGAAATTACAAAAAACGACCCAGTTTTATGATGAAAATAAGCAGCCAATTCGTGGAAGCGGAATATTCCTCAAAAATCCAGTGGTCATTGGCGCTCATTTAGAAAATCAGCCCAGAGCCCCAACGATTTCCGATAAAGGTGCTGGGCCAGTAGAAATAGTTGCACAAGCCGCTCCAGGCAGTGGTACAGGAACAACGACGATTCGCTGGGGAACCAGCCTAGTAGAAAAGGACCTGAAAAGCCCTAACGGAGAGCAAGCTACTGGCTATCTTAATCCAGATGCTCAACTCTTTGTACCAGACGGCAGAAACCGTCAAAACTATACTTACCAAGCAATATTTACTTGGATAATTTCAGAGATACCTGGAAACTAAAAATATAAAAATGATTCATCTTTAAAGAAAGGAAAGTACTATGAAAAAACAAATGAAATTTATGTCAGCGTCAGTCTTGGCGCTCATCGCAGTAGGTGCACTTGCACCGCCAGCAACAGTAAAGGCAGATCCGGTAGCAACTTACCCAGGGTGGGGTGCGGTTGGTTTTGAAGTACCAACAGACCCAACAGATCCAGTCGATCCAGAAGATCCATCTGAGCCAATAGATCCAGAAGAACCAATAGATCCGGATCTTCCAACAGGACCAGGAACACCCGGTCCCCTGTCGATTGACTTTGCCTCTAACTTTTACTTTGGTCAGTCCAATCCAATCTCAGCAACCAATCAAACGATTAATGCTCGACTTCAACCAACAACAGAAGGATATCGTCCAAACTTTGTTCAGGTCACAGACAACCGTGGTTTATTTACAGGTTGGACGCTACAAGTTACAGCATCACAGTTTGAAGTGAGGGATGACGGTTCGGATCACTATGGAGAGGTACTTACGGGAGCTCAGATGAGTTGGCACAATGGAACAATCGTGTCTGTCTCTCCAAACCAAGCTGATGGGCATACAGCGACTCATACATTTACCCCAGGTGTGGCACAGAATGCACTTTGGGCGACAGAAGGAAATGGAGCAGGAACAAGTCTTTTGCGTTTCGGGACGACAGATGCAGGAACAGCAGTGGATGCTGCTGGGCATGCGAGCTCATCCGTTCGCTTGATGGTTCCAGGTGGTACAGCTCGTGAAGCCCTTTACACATCAACGATTACATGGACTCTCTCTGACACACCACCAGTATAAGAAATACACAATAGATATCAAGAAATAGTAGATACCGTTTCTTGGTACTATTGGGAAAAAGATTAAAAGAGAGACGTGTTTTAATCTTTTTCTCAATAGGAGATTTTAAAAATTCAAGCAGGAGAAGTGAATGTTCAAAAAAATATTTATAGGTTCAGCTGTTTTTCTGTTGGCGCTCATAGCGGATTGTACAGCCGCTGCAGAGTTAGACCCAGAGACACAAGTGGATGGCAAGGCAAATGTTGATGTCAGCGTTTCAGTACCTGAAAATGAACGCCTGCGCCTACTCAAAACACCAGATCTTGACTTTGGTAGAGTAACTTTCCACGATGAAATTATTGCAGATTTACTTTTTGAAGCGAAGGTACCTGATGCTTTTGAAATCCTAAACATCACAGGAACTGCTGCGGGTTTTCATGTGAATCAGAAATATTCACATTTTACTACAACTGTAGATGGTGAAACTGAGCCGCGTATCTTACCGGTACGTGCTATTAATCTTAGTGTCACAGGAGGACCAGCCACGATGACTAATGCGACAAATTCGGTTGCTTATGGGTTGCTGAATCCGGGGGAGCCTCAACCAGAATATGGTCCCATAGAGGCTCGTGTATTGACAGGCTTGCCAAATGCTAATGGTTTCTTAACTTCAGGAACGCTTCAAGCAGGGGTGGTCGTCGATGGCTCGCGACTCGGGCAGATTGTACCAGAAGAGGAGTATGAGGCTACTATTATCACAACGATTGTATCTGGACTTTAAAGAGTTCTCATCTTTTATTAGGGATTTAGATTTATGAATAAACATATAAAAAGTTTTCTGACACATTGTACTACGTCCAAAAGCTCAATAGCAAAACTGTTTACACTTTCAGCTTTAACTTTTGGACTTATAGTTTCAGCCCAATCCGCAAAGGCGGCTGTTTTGACTCATGGTGTGCTGGGGCAAGACGAATTAGGGCGACCTCAGGTTACCTTTCAAACGAACAGCTGGCGAGACATGATGGATACTTATTTGGCTTCTGCTTTACTGATGGCTCCTGATGAAACACATCAATTCCCATGGGCCATGCCTAACTTTGCTTCTGGGAGCAATGCAGGTACTATCCGCTTTGAAGTTACAGATACCATAATGGGGGATGCGGTTTGGGCGAACATTATAGGAAATGGCACAGCCTCTCCTTCTCAACACCAAGACACAATTCGGGAAGGGCGCTCTCTCTATATCAATGGTAATGGTCATACCCTTTATTTTGATAATGATACAACGCCCACAAGTGGTATAGGCGGACGGGGAGATGCTACAGGTAATACGCGGAGGCGTGGCTGGTTTGCAGGAGTTCAGGGTGTTACTGGAGCTGCTGGAAATAGCAGTACAGTCATCACGGAAAGCACTCGCATGACTTTGGCTAATGCAATTGTACAGAATTCCATCACGGGAGGGATATTCCAAGCCCGCGGTGCTAATGTTAGACCAACCTTCGTATACAAAGATGTCAACTATAGTAATGCCGTAGCCAATAATAATGCGACTCCAATCTATAGTCAGCGTGCTCAGGTTCAGTTTTCAGGAAACAATATCTTTACTATCCGAGAAGCGACAAGTACAGCCTCGAGTAATTCAGGTACAGACAATCATGGAGAATTTATTGAAGGTAGCGGGCATGTAGAGGTTTTGGATGGACATACCACACTTAATTATTCCTGGGGACGTGATCAACCTTTCTTCTTGGAGCATGTATCTGGGACTACGCATAATTTGATTCTCCGTGAAAATGCTAAGCTGATTTTCAATATGAATGCGTCCTACGCCATGTATTGGAGCCGAGCTTCTGCCAATCAAATTGGTATGAATTGGCAGTTTGAAGACGGGGCGGAGTTTATCATCCATGGAACAAATAATACGGGGCGCGGGGCACCTGGGATGCGAGGCTTGAACACATGGTTCCAGTTTGCCACCTATCAACAGTGGGACTGGACGATGGGGCGTGGGGCAAAATTTGTTTCCCATGCTATTCCACTTCCTATCAATCTCGCCCGTTCAGGAGGTGGTCTAGGCACAGGTCTTGAGGCCGGTATGGGAGGATTTCACGCTCCTGTACGTTGGAACTTTGGACCAGACAGTGAGTTTATCATTAATAGTCCAAGTGACACGCAGATTGGTACGAATGCCATTATTGCGGGTTTACCACCTGCGGGCTCTAACATTGTCTTAAACGATGTCCGCTCCTTTACTTTGAACTCCCGGAACTCTAATGTTAATCAACCTATTATTGCTAGAGATGTTCGAAATTTTCCTATTCATATTTTAAGAGAAGGTGTTAATTTTGATCCAGATGGTGTAGGGCCTCGGCCGGAAATTATAGGTGTTGGTGATGGCCTCAGAACTCATATCTCTAGACAGGGAGCACCCTTTGATGATATTTGGGATGGGACTTTTGATACGGTTATTTTTAACCGCAGAACCTTACATCCGACTGTTGAGGACCTTTGGTTGCGTGCTAACTCAGGTGTCCTAACCAACTTGACCAGTACTCCTCCCAATCAAGTTTCAACCTTATCTCCTAATGCCTTAACGGAGCTTCACTTCACGGCTTTGAGAGAATCTGCTTTTATCTCTTTCTTCAAGCCAACAGGATTTTTCATGCAGCCGGACTTGTCCAACATGGACTCGACCTACAGCATTGATCTGGCAAGTTTGCCTTTTGATGGAAGTTTTAGCGACTGGCTGGAAAAAGATGAAAGCAGTCAGTTGGTCGTCGGTGATGATAGAGGACAAAACCCTAACTTTCATATCACAGTGGCCTTGATTGAAAACCTCTTTCCTCAGTCGTTGAATTTTAGCTGGGTAGATTTCGAGGGAAACAGGGACGATAAACTTGAGTTAAATGTTGCACGTCCCGTCATCTCTATTACAGATGATGCTAACCTGCCGAATTTTGTAGATATGACAGGTGCTGGCGCCTTTTACGAAATTAATTTTGCGGAGAATAGAGGAGCGCAGCTTCAAGCACGGAACAATCTACAACTGGGTCAAGCACATGCTGGAACTTTTAGATATTCTATCAATGATGGTCCAGGTATACAGTAGAACAGAACAGGGGTTTAAAAATATCCTCTGTTTTTATTTTGTCTCATTGAGATTGCGAGTATTAAACAAAACATTTTTTGAGAGGAGAGGTGAGCATGGGGAATTTAAATTGAAAGGAAGAAATAACGAAATATAATGAGGAGGATTCTTAAGATACAAAAACACTTAATTGAAACTAGAATTTCAATTTCGTAAGCAAAAAGTAACTTTTTTGTTATACTAGTTTTATGACATACCAACAAAAACGTCGAGTTCTCTCCACCAAGTCCAGAACACTCTTGCGATTTATTGTACAAGTTTTGACTATCTTATTTGTAATAGTAGATCTTTTGGCATTCACCACTCTTCATCCAGCGGATCATCGTGATGCGACAGAACTTGCAGTACAAGTGGAAACCAATAGAGAATATGATTTTATCCGAACTATTGTTCCTTATGCTCAAGAGACCCAACAAAAATACGGTATCCTTGCTTCTCTAACGCTAGGTCAAGCTGCTTTAGAAAGCGACTTTGGGCGAAGCGGACTCGCTGCCAAGTACCATAATCTCTTTGGGATAAAAGCTTACGGTGACGTACCGAAAGTTTTCTTGGAAACCAAGGAGTTTGAAAATAATGCATGGACTACAGTACGTGAACCCTTCCGTGTCTATGAAGATTGGAAGCAGTCGGTAGAAGGACACGCTTATCTCTTTACTGAAGGAACAACATGGAACCCTAATCAGTATGCTCTTGTGCTTGCAGCTCAAGATTATAAAGAAGCCGCACACGCAGTCCAGCTATCTGGCTATGCCACTGATCCTGCTTATACTGAAAGACTTCTTGAAATTATTGAAAATTATGGTTTATTTGAATATGACAAAATTTAGAATAAAACTCAAAAATAGCTAAATTATAAGATAACTTCTTAAGTAGAGAGCGCGTTTTAATCCAAGTATTCCCGGGTATTCCTGCGTGAGAAATTATATTTTTGTTATACTAGATTTATAATAGAAACAGACTCAGATATAAAAAGGAGTGAATATGATTGAAAAATATGACTTGCCCAAAGAAGAACTGCTTGCATTACTTGTGGAGGAGTCCAAGCTGGCACCGCAGCACCAGTTGTCGGGTGAAGAGATTGAGGGAGTAAATGTTACCATGCAGTTTTTACGTGATGAAACTGGTCAAGTGCGCTATCTTCCACGTCGTAAAGTGATGGGTTATGACCTGGATGGAGTAATCTTTTCTATGAAAAAAGCCATTGAATATACTAATCAAAAGTTAGGGACAAGCTTAAATATTGAAACGATGGAAGCTATTGATTATGACTTAATCTACTATGCAACAATGGATGAAGACATTCAACGAAAAATTATTAGAGAAAGTACCCCCAATCGTAAGATGGTGGAAGATTTAGCAGAGGAACATTTGAATGGAGCAGAGATAGTACTTATTACAGCCCGTCATGTGTCTTATGCGAAAGAAACGATTGAATCGCTCAATCGTTTTGGGATTTATTATGACAAAATTTATTTTACTGAAGAGAAACTGCCGTTAATTATCGGATTGGATATTGATTGGTTCTATGATGACAAGCCAGAAACCATTGCAGCGATTAAAAACCATAAGGTGCGTACGAAAGCTGTACTTGTCTCAGCACCTTACAATCGTGGAGCTACAGATTATGATTACCGCTATAAAGTAGGGCTTGAATAACAGCATAAAATTGATTAAATAAAAGCTGCTGTATGTTGAAAATTTGCGTGATTTTTATATGACTCATTTTGCCAAAAATAAACATAAAGTGTTCTACTAGTGTGTGTCAGGCTATTTTATTTTGTTGAGTTAAAGGGGGATCCTCTTTTCAAAATACATCTCGTCCCAGATACTTGTAGCAAAAATAGATTGGAGAGCGGAAGCTTTGAAAGTAAGATAAATAGAACTAAAAAATGATAAAATAGCAATTAAGCAAAGCTCGAAAAGTAGGGCTTTATATTTCGAAGCCCCTTGTCTATAGACTTATGAAAAAGGAGAAAACAATGCCTGATACGATTCGTGTCATTGCGGATAAAGTCAATAATTTAAAAAATGTATCGCTCGAAATCCCCAAAAAGAAGATTACTGTCTTTACTGGCGTTTCAGGCTCTGGGAAATCCAGCCTTGTTTTTGATACACTTGCCGATGAGTCACAACGCCTCTTAAATGAAACCTTGCCGGCATTTGTTCGACAGTTTCTGCCCAAGTATGAACGTCCCGATGTAGAGCGGATTGAAAATCTTCCTGCCTCCATCGTCATTGACCAAAAAACTTTAGGGGGCAATGCCCGCTCTACTCTTGCGACAATCACAGATATTGCACCAGTCATCCGTCAACTTTTTGCGGGTGGAGGAAGCCCACAACTTGGGGTAGATCATTTTTCTTTTAACCTTCCGGCCGGTATGTGTCCAGAATGTCAGGGAATTGGTAAAAAATTAGAATTAAAAATGGAGCTTTTTATTGATAAAGCACGTTCACTTAATAACGGTGCAGTTCTTTTTAAACCTTATCAAAAAATCATTAAAATGTATGTAGACAATGGTCTTTTTGATGGTAAAAAATTACTGAAAGACTATACAGAAGAAGAGTTGGAGCGTCTATACCACGGTAAAGAAGTCGGCAAGATAAAAATGGGGGAATACAATCTTACCTACGAAGGTATTGTTGACAAGTTTAATCGTAGCTTCTTGCAAAAAGAAGGAGATTTGTCTGCTGGTGCTCAAAAGACACTTGCGACTTATACGCATGAAGCAGTTTGTCCAGTCTGCCAAGGCAAACGTTTAAACCAAGAAGCGCTAGCAGTGCGTTGGTCTGGCTATAGCTTTGCGGATTTGATGAGTATGGAACTGACAGATTTAAGTGATGTTTTGACATCACTCGAGGGAACCGAACACCTCAAACAACAAATTGATCACCTGATTGAACTAGGGCTAGGCTATCTCAGCCTTGATCGAGAAACGACGACTTTATCTGGTGGAGAATCTCAGCGTGTAAAATTAGTGAAGCATTTAAATAATGCACTATCGGATATGCTCTATATTTTTGATGAACCATCTGTGGGTCTGCATCCGAGAGATGTGGCTCGAATTAATAGCATCTTTACAAAGTTGCGAGACAAAGGGAATACAGTTCTCATTATTGAGCATGATCCAGATGTCATCAAAATTGCGGATTGGGTGATAGAAGTTGGGCCTGCAGCTGGTGTCCATGGCGGTGAAATCATGTTTGAAGGAAGTTATGAGCAGCTCCTTCAGTCTGATTGTTTAACGGGGAAACATCTTTCCCAGATGACAGCCATTAATGATGAACCAAGACAGCCGGCTCACTTTTATCATGGAGAAGTTTCAAGCATCAACAACCTTAAAAATCAGCACCTTGAGATCCCCAAAGGCCTTCTTACCGTTTTGACCGGTGTAGCTGGTTCAGGAAAATCAACACTTGTAGAGTATTCTTTAAGAGCTGCTTATCCAGAATCAATCATGGTGACACAAGCAAGCTTAGCTGCCAATAGCCGTTCTAATCCAGCGACTTTTATAGGTATTATGGATAATATCAGAAAAGCTTTTGCTAAAGTGAACGAAGTTAAGCCAAGTCTTTTCAGCTATAACTCCGAGGGCGCGTGCCCTGCTTGCGAAGGTAGAGGTTACATCGAGTCAAACTTGGCATTCATGGAAACAGTGAAACAAACCTGTGAACTTTGTCAAGGGAAACGTTACAAGACTGAAGCTCTTGCCTTTAAGTATCAAGGGAAAGATATTACTGAAGTTCTGGACTTAACGATAGAAGAAGCGTTGGACTTTTTCAAGTCTGTTCCTGCGATTAAGAAAAAAGTAAAAGCTATGGAAGAAGTAGGGCTTGGCTACCTGACTCTGGGGCAGCCAACGAGCACTTTATCTGGTGGAGAGCGTCAGCGTTTGAAGTTAGCCAATGAGTTTTATCAAAAGGGCAATCTTTTTATCCTTGATGAACCCTCAACAGGTCTGCACCTGTCTGATATTAACCGTCTGATGAAGATTATGAATCATTTTGTTGAGCAAGGAAATACCTTGGTTGTGATTGAACATCAGCTAGATATCATTCGTCAGGCGGACTGGATTATCGATATCGGTCCAGAAGGTGGTTCAGCTGGTGGGAAAGTGATTTACGCAGGACCACCAGCAGGACTACAAGATTGTACAGCCTCGCTTACTGCTCATTATATCTAATAGGAGATCTAAAGATGTTAAAAGTTATTCTGCATATCGATGAAAACCACAAATGGAACACACTCCTCTCCAATGTAAAGAATCTTAAAGAATGGCTAATTCAGAATAAAGAACCAGGCAAGATTGAGATTTTAGTGAATGGAGAAGCAGTAGAAATGGTGCTCAAGGCTTCACCAGTACAGCTTGAGGAAGTTTTAAAAACAGGTGTCAAAGTTGCAGTTTGCCAAAATTCTTTAAACATGAGAGGCTATAAAGAAGGAATGCTGCAGAAAGGCTGCACAGTCGTACCCGCTGGTATTGTAGAACTCGTTCAAAAACAGAACTCTGGTTTTGCTTATGTTAAACCTTGAGACATTTAATCTTCCCAAAATAGCTCAAAACCATCCCTACATACGGGATGGTTTTTTATTTGGCTATGAAGGATAACTTAAATTTTTATTACTCAGCCGTTTTTACAGCTACATTACCCGAAACTTTAAATTGGTTAACAGTTTCCAATTCCTTGTATGCATCCAGTTGTTCTTGTGTTGCGAAGTAAAGATTACCGTTGATTTCAGAAGGAATTGTCTTGCCATCAGTACCTTTCATATCGCGAGCTTTGATTGATGCATTTTCTGCAACATAAACATCACCTTTAATGTTACCTCCTTCAAGGTCGAGGCCGGGTGATTTAATGATTAATCGTTTAACACTCAAAGTAAATGAATCAGTTACTTGACGCGTGTCATTTTGTGCAATTAATGCCAATGTACGCTGGATTTGGCCGCTTTCGTTCATAAAGATACCATCAACAGTGATATCTTTGTCAGCTGCATCAATGTTTGAGTTACCAGATACTAACCATGCACCTTTAGCACTTAAACCTGAAGCTAAAATGTCCGCTGTATCTGTACCAGTTGTTGCACCAGTTTCAGTATCAGGTCCGTTACCTTCGAATTCGTGAGTGACTTCGCCGTGCTTACCAATAGTGATAGCTCCAATAGGGAATTTAATCACTTCACCTTCTTCAACCTTAGTTTCACCCGTTACTTTTGGTCTCTGGTCTTCAGGAAGTTTATTATAAGCATCCATGAGATCTTGACTTGCAAAAGTTAAGTTACCGTCAATCGTTGCTTTACCATCAACACCTGGTCCGTTTTGCGAACCAAACCCAGGAGCGAAAACAGCTACATCACCTTTGATTGTACCATTAGAAAGTTTGAAACCTGGTGATTTTACTTCAACTTTATCTATGGTCAACGTGTAACGGTCAGTCACAGTGTGGTTATCATCTTGGGCGTAAGCTGCAAATTTACGTGCAATCTGATCTTTACTTGCGTAAATACCGTCGACAGTCAAAGTTTTACCTGAAGCATCCATATCTTGTGTAATGGCTGCCAACCATGACCCGTTTTTAGACAGTCCTTTTTGTAAATCTTCAAAACTACTTGCTCCAGCAGTTGCTCCAGTGAAGGTATCGGCAGCTTTATTGCTGGCAGACTGTTCAGTTTTTGCATCCTTGTTGCTGTTTGATGATTCACTGTTGTTGCTACAAGCTGCAAGTAAGAAGATTGAAGCTGCTGACAAAGTGAGAATTGAAGCTAATTTAGTGGTTTTCATTCAATTTTTCCTAAATAATAAATTCACATTTTTGAAATCGTTTTCAATTTTTGGTATCTTAATTTTAACATAAAAAAATTAAGATGCAAGGATTTGTTGGTTTTTTCACAAGATGTTTTTACAGGGCTTGAATAGGAAGTAAAAGCAATATGTTATGATTTACCTCATAACGTAAAATAGACGTAGTAGAAGGGGGGAGAAGTGATTTAATACGACTTAACAGCGGGAAAACACTCTTTAAAAGAAAGTGATCCTTTCTTTCAATTGTCAAAATAGAATCGACAATCGATGGAAACAGAAAAATTAAAAGCCATAATCGAAAAGTTGGAGCAGAAACATAGAAAGATGACCATTGGTTGACTTGTCTATGATGTCATCATCATTGCTTTATCAGTGGCAGTAAGTTACTTGTTTTTAGATAAATAATACACTAGAGAAAGTTTAACGGCGTGTTAAAGCTTTTTTATTTGATAAGTTACTTGCGTTTAACATAAGTGTAATGTTAGTTATTAATTGAAATATAATTTCAATTAATGTATAATGAAAGGGCATTCAAAGAAATATAGTTCTATTGGAGGCGTATGTTCAAAGATATTTGATAGATAAGCTGTTGAGCTTTGAGACATGCAACGTTATTTTTAACCCTGTGATCACTATTATCTGTATTTACAGTTAATATGAAATAAAATTTACTTAAAGGAGTAAACATGCAAAAATTTCTCAAGTGGATTGAAACAAGATTAATGCCACCTATGACCAAAATCGGTATGCAACGCCATATGGTTGCCATACGTAACGGGGTTATTTCCACACTCTCCCTTATTCTTATTGGCTCTTTCATCATGGTTTTTGCCAATTTCCCGATTCCTGCTGTAGCGGAATGGTTAGCGCCACATACAGCCAACTTGACGATTCCTTTCCGAATCACAATGGGCTTGATGGCAATCTATGCCTCTTTTGCCATGGGGGATTCTTTGGCTAAGTCTTATGATTTAGATGGTGTTACAGGTGGAGTTCTTTCATTAGCAGCCTTTTTGACTTTAACAATCCCTTTAAATGTCGATACTGTACTGACTGAAGCAGGCGAAGCTGCTATTGGTTGGGTCCTTCCTATGCAATATTTAGGTGGTGCAGGGATGTTCTCTGCAATTCTGACAATGATTTTCGCTGTTGAGATTTATCGTTTCTTTATCAAGCGTGAGATTACTATCAAAATGCCTGATGGTGTACCACCAGCTGTTGGGCGCTCATTTGGAGCATTATTACCAGGAGGATTTATTATTGTCTTTCTCTGGATTATACGTGTAATGCTCAACTTTGATATTAATGCCTTTATCATGAGTATTTTCAATCCAATTGCTGATTTGATGGGCAATAATATGTTCGGTGCTCTACTGCCTATGATCTTTATCCATTTACTTTGGGCAGCTGGTGTTCATGGAATGAATATTATCGGCTCCATTGTCCGTCCGATGTGGCTCATGATGCTTGATGCAAATATGGCTGCTATGGCTGATGGAACACCATTAACACAACTTCCTTATGTCGCACCAGAACAATTTTATCAATGGTTTGTCACAATGGGTGGTGCGGGTGTAACATTAGTTCTTGTTTTCCTCCTCTTCACTTGTCGTGCCAAATATTTGAGAGAGATGGCAAAACTGACCTTTGTACCAGGGTTATTTAATATCAACGAACCTTTAATCTTCGGTATGCCTTTGATGATGAACCCGGTATTTACGATTCCATTTGTTCTAAACCCAATCATCTTAACGATTATTTCTTACAGTGCAGTCAGATTAGGACTGGTAAATGGTTTTGTGGCCAATGTGCCGTGGACTTTACCTGCTCCAATCGGTGCTTATATGGCAACAGGTAATGACTGGCGTGCAATTATTCTCGTTTTAGTTAACCTCATTATTGCTGGCTTAATCTATTATCCATTCGTAAAAATGTATGACAAGCAAATGCTCGAAGAAGAAAAGAAAGCAGCAGCTGAAGCTGAAGGCGTGTAGATTTAAACGCTCTTTATTTAAATAAAAGTTCACATATAGAAAGTGTATAGACTTATGTTATATTCGATTCTCTTTTTTGTCGCTACAGTAATAGTTATCCTTTGTGCACGTCATTTCTCTATTAAAGCAGAAAGCTTTAAAAATAAATATTTGAGAAGTCGTTGGTTTTGGGGAATTATGAGCATGTTTGCTCTAGCTATAGGGATTTTACTGCTCCCAAGTTTCTTGGCTCTTTTGAAAATCCCGCTTATTATTTTTGCAGTATTTGCTGCTATGGTTTTCTTTGAAATGACACGTCATGGGATTGAACGCGCTATGGCTATCTATAACAAGAAAAATGTAAATACATATAACAGCAAAGATATTCACGAAGTGAACAGTTTGAATTAATTTTAAAAGGAAGAACATATGAAACGTTTAGGAATCTCGATCTATCCAGAACATAGTACACTTGAGCAAGACAAGGCTTATATCGACCTTGCCCATAAATATGGTTTTAGCCGTATCTTTACCTGTTTATTGTCTGTCAATGGCGAAAAGGAAGAAATTTTACAGAATTTCAAGGAAACGGTAAGTTATGCTAGAAGCAAAAATTTTGAAGTGACGGTTGATATTTCACCGCGTATTTTTGATGATTTGGGAATCTCATATGATGATTTATCATTTTTTGCAGAGATGGGCGCACATGGAATTCGTTTGGATGTGGGCTTCACAGGTAAAGAAGAAGCACTGATGACTTATAATCCGTATGGACTCAAAATCGAAATTAATATGTCCAATGCGACAAAATATATGGAAAATATTTTAAGTCATGTACCCAATCGCAATCTTTTAGTCGGCTGCCATAACTTTTATCCCAAGCGTTTTTCAGGGCTTTCTTATGAGTTCTTTATTAAATGCTCAAAGATGTATAAGGAAAACTATATTCAGACGGCTGCCTTTGTTAACTCTCAAGACGCAACTTATGGTCCATGGCCTGTGATGGAAGGCTTGGCAACTCTAGAATTGCATCGTGATTTACCCATCGAAGTTCAGGCACAGCATTTGGCAGCTACAGGTTTGATTGACGATATTATTATTGGTAATGCTTATGCATCTGAAGCGGAAATGCAGAAACTTGCTGCTCTTAACCGTCAGATGATGACTTTTGGGATTGTGCTTGACGAAGCAATTACAGAGTTGGAGCGTATTATTGTGGCAGAAGAGCCTCACTTTTACCGTGGCGACATCTCTGAGTATATGATCCGCTCAACGCAATCACGGGTGAAATACAAGTCTGAAGACTTCCCTAAAGGAAACACACAAGATATTAAGCGTGGTGATATTATCATTGAGAACGAAGCATATGGTCAATATAAAGGAGAGTTGAACATAGCACTTAAGGACATGAAAAATTCAGGTAAAACAAATGTAGTCGCCCGAATCCGGGAAGAAGAAATCTTCCTTTTGGATTATTTACAACCTTGGGAAAATTTTCAGTTCGAAGTTAAAGGATGATTGAAAGACATGAAGATTATTATCGGTGTGGATGCTGGTGGGACAAAAACAGAAGCTGTAGCTTACGATAGAGATGGAACTGCTTTATCAAAAGCATACTCTTCTTTTGGAAATGTATTAATTGATTTTGAAGCAGCTTGTCGGCACATCCAGGAAGCTATTGAAAGTTGTTTGGAGGCATTGCCCAAGGCAGAGTTGGTTGCTCTTTCTTTAGGCGTTGCTGGAATAGGCTCAGGAAAATATAGCACAGAGCTCCAAAAAGCCTTATCATCCTTTGGTGTTCCTATCAGGATAGAGACTGATGCACGTATCGCGCATGCAGCATATTTCCCCAATGGTGATGGTATTTTGACAATCGCTGGCACAGGTGCTGTCAGTTTTGGTCACAGGGGAGAAAAGCAAGTAATGACTGGTGGTTGGGGTCATCTGATTGGAGCTGATCGTGGTTCGGGCTATTGGATTGCTCTTCGCGCTATTGAAAAAATGGCAAACGACGAAGATCAGGGAAAATCTTTATCACAACTTTCACAAGTTATACTCGATCATCTCCAACTTCCTGATCCAGTTGCTATAAAACGCTTTGTCTATAGCGCGACAAAGAAGGAGATTGCTGCACTTACGTTGCTTGTTGTTGCAGAAGCGAATAAGCAAAATGATACAGCTCAAAGTATCTTGAAAGAAGCAGGGCAATTTTTGGCACAGATGACGATTAATAACTATAGCAAGTTAGGCCAACCCAAGGATAGTAGTATTGCGCTGAAGGGTTCTGTTCTTTTGAAAATACCTCAAGTGCAAACAACATTCATACAGGAAGTGAAGAAATTTATGCCAACGGTCCTTATCATAACTGAGGAAGTATCCTCAACGCAAGGTGCATTTTTCTTGGCTTTGAATGAATTATAAAAGAATGGGTTTTGCAAATAAAGACAGCAGACAGCTATTGGTTCGCCATATTCTTTGCGCTTTTTTTAAACATCTTGAGAAATATTCTCAGGTGTTTTTATTATACGTTCTTCTCGACATTTATTCTTGACATATCAAAAAGATAGGTTTACAATTGTAAACATAGGAGGCGGGCAGATGGAACTACATCATATATCTCTACTTACAGCTGATTTTGAGCAGAATTTTCATTTTTATGTGGATATTTTAGGTTTGCGTCTAGTTAAAAATTCTATTAATCAAGGTAATATCTATATGCGCCATGTGTATTATGGTGATTTTATGGGGACACCTGGGACTGTAGTGACTTTTTTCCCAGATCAGCGCTTTGATGTAGAACGGCAAGATGGGCTGGGCTATTTGTCAGGTATCCAATTCAAAATTCCTAAGAATTCTACTGAATACTGGGCGCAACGTTTTAAAAAGTTCGGCTTAGAATATCAACACACAGACAATACTTTACAGGTTCTTGATTTCGACAATATTTTACTTGAATTTATCGAAGTAGAAGAGCAAAACGAAGATGTCCACATTAATGTGTTATCAGATATACCTCCTGCCTACCAGATTACAGGGCTATGGGGGAGTCGTCTCTACAGCTCAAATCTTGAACAGACCCGCCTTTTTTTCCAAGAGATACTTGGGAGTGAGGGAGGTATTACGCTTCTTCCCGCAACATCTTCAAAGAAGAAACGAGTGTGGGGGAGAGGTTCTATCGACCATATCGCTTTTGCAGTATCTAACAGTAAAGTGCTTGACCAGATTTGGGAAAAAGCGCTAACCTTAGGATATGAGAGAGAATTATATGCGGATCGTGGTTATTTTCGATCGGTGTATCTTAAGGAGCCAGGAGGTGTAAGAATTGAGTTTGCGACTCTAACTCCAGGTTTTACTCTGGATGAATCAATCCAAGATTTAGGAAGCAATTTAGCTTTACCGCCACGGTATGAAGCAAAACGTCAAGAACTCTTGCGTTACTATCAAAAGCAAGGCGTTCAATTTGAAAAAAAGAAAGAAGTAAATCATGAAAATTAAAGTACAACATCTTAACGGTCGTCAAGAAAATAAAGAATTCGCTAATGTAGAAGAGTTTGTTCTCCTCCAAAATCGTGAAATTCCTGCCTTAGAAGACTCAGCTAAGGTGCTAGAACTTGAAATTGATGGTCAAAACCGTGAATTTGATGGAAATATTGCTGCGCTCTATTTTGAATTGAGCAAATAATAAAAGCGCCCGCCTACTTGGCGATAACAATACACGGAGAAACAAAATGACAAGTGGACGTTTATCTGCATTTACAGATGGTATTGTTGCCATCTTAATTACCGTAATGGTCTTAAATTTGCGTATTCCTAAAGGTCCGAGCTGGACGGACTTATTTGATATGGGATTTATTTTCTTAACTTATCTTGCAAGTTTTTACCTCTTGGCAATCTATTGGAACAATCATCATCACCTTTTCCATCTGGCTGAACGTGTTTCAGGAAGAATTCTGTGGTGGAATGTCGTACTCCTATTTTTTATGAGTTTTATTCCCTTTACCACAAACTGGCTGTCTGAATTTTCAGGATCAAAAACGCCAGAGATTGTTTATGCTGTAAATAACTTATTGATTGATATTATTTTCAATATCTTAAGCTATGAAATTTTTAAATCACGAAATTATAAACTAAAAGACATGCATTGGGTTTGGAAAGGCGGCTTTTCTATCCTCATTTTAATGGTGGGTATTTTGCTGACAGCTTTATTGCCTGTGGCTCAGATTTCTTTAGTAGCAACAATTTTGAGTATGATTCCCTGGATAATTCCAGATAAGCAGATTGAAAATTATGTTAATAAAAATTAAACCATCTATCGCCAAAAAAGTGACCAAACACAGCATTGAGCCACTTTTTTTATTGAAAGATAAATAAATTGTGTTAAGATGAAATATAGGGAGAAAAAGCATGATCAGAAAAATGAATCCTGAAGATTTACAAAAAGTTGTAGAGCTGTGGCTGAGAGTTAATATTGCTAATCATCGGTTCATCAAGCGTGAGTACTGGTTGAAGCAAGCTGCAGCTGTTGAAGAAGCCATGAAAGATGCTGACATATATGTTTACGAAGAAAACCAAAAGATTATTGCTTTTGTTGGTTTGATTGACCAATATATTGCAGGTATTTTTGTGAGCAACAGTAAGCAGTCTAAAGGTATCGGTAAAGCAATTTTAGAGCATATCAAAGCTTCAAGTCCAACACTCTCTTTAAAAGTTTACCAGAAAAATGAAGGCGCTCTTCGTTTCTATCAAAGAGAAGGTTTTAAAATAGTGTCTGAAGGATTAGATGAAGATAATAATGAAAAAGAGTTTTTAATGACTTGGAAATAAAAAAGAACCATATTTTGGTTCTTTTTTGATTTTCAATCAGTTGTTATAAAACTCAGGTAAGATGAACTGGTCATTATTTTCAAATTGTAAAGCTAAACTGAGCAGCAGTACTTCCGAGTTTTTCTTGCCCCAGAGTTGGATGCCTTGTGGTAAATGTGTCTCCTCTTCCAAGTAGATTGGAAGTGACAAGGCAGGCTGTCCGGTGAGGTTACTGATAAAGTTGTAGGGTGTGAAAGCTAAGGAATTTTCAAATGCTTGCTCTATTGTTTCGATTTGCTCTGAGAAGTCATATAACTCCATGTGTTTCATTTTTTCCGTAATATTAGGATGGATGAGTTCTTCGTCAATTTTGGGCGCTGTTTTGGCTGTTGTCGGCGTTAAGAAGAGGTCAAAATTTTTAAAAATTTCTTCATCCAATGTGGCACAAGCGCTGTCCCACTGATTCAAAGCTTGAATATAAGAAGCAGCATCGGCATTGCGACCAGCTTCTAACAAGGCATAGGTTAGTGGCTCTACATCACTGTTAATTATCTTGCGGTCATTAGCAATTTCCCAAGGCTTAAGCATAGCATATGTTTCAGCAGCATTCATTTGATAATATGTTTGAATCAAAGGGCGAGCATCAAAAGGAAAAGCAACCTCTGTCAGTTGATGACCTTGAGCTTTGAGAAAATCCACGGCTTTTTGAAGGGCGGCCTTAGAAGTCTCCGAAAGCGTTATTCCAGATACCGGTGATTCAAAGGAATAAGCAATGTTTAAAGCTTTGTCTGGTTCCGTGAGATGATGCAGTGTCTTCTTATCTAATAACTCTGTTTGATAGGGATCGGCTTCTTGTTTAAGTTGCATTTCGGCCACAAAACTTGCTGTATCACGTACAGAAACAGTTAAAGCTCCAGTAGTTGCTGCACCTTGCCAACCTCGGTAGTTTCCTGGGCCCTGTGGCATAAGACCTCGGGTCATTTTTAAACCAATAAGACCTGAAAAAGAAGCAGGAATACGTATAGAGCCGCCACCGTCAGAAGCGCCAGCCATGGGAAAGATACCAGACGCTACAGCAGAAGCAGCACCACCAGAAGACCCGCCAGAGTAATAAGCGGTATTCCAAACATTACGTGTGTCCCCATAAAGAGCTGAGTCCGTAATGTTTTTAAAACCAAGTTCGGGAGAATTTGTTTGTCCAAAAGGCGTTAAACCAGCTTCAAGAGCGGCTCTAACAAAGTTATCGTCGGAGTGGGCAATGCTGTCCTCAAACAATTTTGAACTCGAAGTTGACGGAAGGCCTGTATGATCTTGCCCTAACATTTTTAATGGGAAAGGGATACCTGCGAAATAACCGTGCTGTGTTTTTGGGAGATCAGATTGAGCCTGATTCATGTCGTAAGTAACGACAGCATTGTATTGTGGGTTGAGTTCTTCAAGTTTTTTTTGAGTATTTTTGAGTAATTCAGCATTACTGATCTGGCCAGAACGTACTTTTTCTGCCCAATATGTAGCGTCTTTAATCTTTACCATCTTTCATATCTTCCTCTCTAGGAGTGAAATCGCCACCGAGGTATTTTTCAGAAAGCTTTGTCATTGTGCCATTCTTTTGAAGTTTTACCAAGGCCTTGTCGACTTTTTGTTGGAGATTTTTGTCTTCTTTTTCCTTACCAAAAATGAAATAGCTAAATCCTGTATGTTTATCTGTCTCGCCTAAATCAATCGGCTCGACCTTTAAGTCATAAGCGTGTTGTTGGATGATTTGTGTAAGTGAAATTTGATCGTAAATCACAAAGTCACTCTTGCCTGAGTCTACATCAGCAACATAAGATGTTAACGGATAGCTAGCATCCATATACTTTAAATTCATTGCCTTGTCAGGGTTTTCCTTGTTCCAGTTTTCAAGCATTGTTGCAACTTGCACACCAGATAGAACCTCGGTTGTTTTACCCGCTAAATCATTTAATGATTTGACTTGCAAGTCAGGTTTAACTGCTACTGATGTTGCGGACTTGGATAGAGGGAGTGAGTAGTTGTATTTTTCTGAACGCTCGGGTGTCCAAGAAAGAGCATTTGCGGCCATTTGGAAACGTCCATTATCAATGCCAGAAAGTACGGAATTAAAATCAATCACTTGAAATTTTAATTTATACTCAGGGAGCTCTTTGAAAACAGCACGTGCAAGCTCAACATCGTAACCAGTTAACTTATCGTCTTCCATATAGGTATTCGGTTTTGAGTTCGCATTTGTAGCTACGATAATTTCTTTGGGCTCAGGCTTAACGTTTTCTTTTTTGCTGCAAGCGGTCAAAACCCCAAAAGAAGTGAGAGAAAATAAGGCTAGACCTAAAACTAATTTTTTATTCATTTATATATAATATGGGTTTTTGCAAACCCTTCCTTTCTGTATATTTTTATTTTAGCAAATTTTAAAAATTCAGAAGCTTTTTATGTTTACAAATTTTTGGTATGATCAAAAAGAGCAAAAGAATAAGATAGAGGAGAGAGAAAATGGTAAAACATATCTTTACATCGCAAATTAATTGGCAAGGTGGACGTAATGCTGTCGGAAAACTGGAGACAGGCGCTTTACAAGAGGAAATTTCGATTCCATCTGTGATGGATGGTCCAGGTGTGGGAACTAATCCAGATGAAATGCTTTTAGGCGCTGC
The DNA here is from genome assembly GCF_037892375.1 of Lactococcus formosensis. Taxonomy (NCBI): domain Bacteria; kingdom Bacillati; phylum Bacillota; class Bacilli; order Lactobacillales; family Streptococcaceae; genus Lactococcus; species Lactococcus formosensis. The sequence goes on from NZ_CP141721.1 coordinate 1,657,863, forward strand.
GAGTACTTGCTATACGATTACATTGGCAGCTTTACTTGAACGCAATGAAATTACAGTGCTTGATTTTAAGGTTGAATCTGGAGCTACAGTGAATATTGAAAAAGGAGTTTTTACCTACGAAAAGATTATACATAACCTATATCTGAAAATAGATGAGCATGCAGATTACGATAAGGCTTATCGTCTGGCTCAATATGCTGAAAGTTCTTGTATGATTTCTAGAGCATTACAAGGTAATGTTCAGATTAAGGCTAACATCCAGTTAGAAAAGGAAAAAGTAGAATAAATACAAAGTCCCATTTTTATTTTGATGAGGGGTAAGTACTTACGTGATATAATAGCAGTAAAAGTTTCAAAAAAATCAATTCGAGAAAAAATAGAAATCTGGAAATAAAAATGACGATTGCTTATTATAAAATACTCTCAAGCTCACAAGTAAGACCTTATCTTTTTCAAGCACGTTTTGGTTTAGAAAGAGAAGGACACCGTGTTGATTCGGTGGGACATTTAAGTGGATTAAATCATCCATCAGCTCTTGGTTCCCGAAATTTCCACCCCTATCTTCAAACAGATTTTTCAGAAACACAGCTGGAAGCTATTACGCCTGTTTTTGAAGAATCAAAACATGCTTTGCAATTTATGGAAGCACTTCATGATGTGATGATTCGCTCTCTTGAGCAAGGAGAACTTCTCTGGTCCCAATCCATGCCCCCTGCTCTGCCGGAAAATGAGTCAGATATCCGTCTTGCCAATCTAGAAAAAAAAGAAGATGTCCTTTATCGTGAAGGATTAGCAGAAAAATATGGCAAAAGAAAGCAAATGGTGTCAGGCATTCACTATAACTTTGAGTTTGGCAAGGATTTGCTGCAAGCAATGTGGAAGCAACAGCAAATGGTAGACTTCCAAACTTTCAAATCTGAAATTTACATGAAGCTCTCACGACAATATTTGCGTTATATGTGGCTCATTACTTATTGTTTAGGAGGTTCTCCGCGAGCTAATGCTGGCTTTTTCACTGATAAATCAGAAAAACCAAAGGAACCAGTACGTTCTATTAGAAATTCAAAATTTGGTTATCGGAACACGTCTGATATTTTTGTAAGTTATCGAAATCTCGAACAATATTATGAAGACTTGCATACTTATGTTAAAACAGGGGCGCTTTCTGAAATGAAGGAATTTTATTCTGCTGTACGCTTACGTGGTGGAAAGCGTGCAGAAGAGTTGCTTGACGTCGGTGTTCAGTATGTTGAATTTCGCAATTTTGACTTGAACCCCTTTGTGCGTGTAGGGATGGATGAGGATACCGCTCGGTTTATTCACCTTTTTGCTCTTTATCTGATATACAGAGAGGAAGAAGGGGCACCAGAGGCTGCTCAGCGATTAGGTTATGAAATAAATGATGCAGTTGCTTTAGAAAACTCTTTAGAAAAAACAGCTTATTTTAATGAAGGCAAGCTCTTTTTCGCTCAGATGCGTACTTTCGCCCATAACTTAGACTTTTCCAAAGATGATTTGGCACTTATTGATAAATTTGCTCAAATGTTGGAAAAGCCTGAAACAACAATGGCTGGAAAGATGGAGTTGGCTTACCGTCAAAACAAAACATTTGCCTTAGACTTGTCTCGGCAATATCGTCAACAATCCTATAAACGTCCATTTCAGTTGGCAGGTTTCACTCATCTGGAACTTTCGACGCAAAATTTGCTTTTTGATGCCATTCAAAAAGGCTTAAAAGTTGAAGTTTTAGATGCACAAGACCAGATGATTGCTTTAAGTTATAAATCTCATACAGAAATTATCGAAAAAGGGAATATGACTTCGAAAGATTCCATGGTCGCTTATGCCATTATGGAAAATAAAGTGGTCACGAAAAAGCTGCTCGGTCGGGCACATTTAAAAACCCCGCAAGGGCAAGAATTTAGCAATTTAGCAACTGCACAGGCTGCCTTTCCACTTTTTGAAGCGGCCGCAATTGTTGTCAAGCCTAAATCAACGAATTATGGCTTAGGAATTTCTATATTTAAGCAACCTGCGACTCAAGAACAGTTTTATAAAGCGTTAGAAATTGCTTTCCAAGAAGATAAAGAACTTCTTGTTGAACGATTTGTTTCTGGTACCGAATACCGTTTCTTTGTGCTGGATGGCAAGACGAGGGCTGTTCTTCGCCGCGATGCCGCACATGTTATCGGTGATGGAGTGTCCACGATCAGCCAACTGGTTGCACAGAAAAATGAGAGTCCGTTACGCGGTCAGGATCATCGTTTCCCCTTGGAAAAAATCCAGATTACTGCCACCGAAAAACTTATGCTGGACATCCAAGGTTATACGGAACAGAGTATACCTGAAAAAGACGTAAAGGTAAACCTCCGAGAAAATTCTAATGTGTCGACAGGTGGAGACTCTATCGATGTCACGGATGAGATGCCTGAAATCTATAAGAACATTGCTGAAAAAGCTGCCGAAGCTCTGCAAGTCAAGATTACTGGAGTGGATATATTGATTGAAGACTACAATGATATGTCGGGTGAAAAGTACAGTATCATTGAAGCTAACTTTAATCCTGCTATGCTTTTCCATCTTTATCCTCTTAAGGGAAAAGGCCGTCGAGTTACCATGGATGTTCTGTGCTTCCTATTTCCAGAAATATTTATCTAATAAATCCCTCTTGTTATAAGAGAGATTTTATTTATTGTACGGTATTTAGGAACATTTGATACGAAAAAGTTGATAATAAATTTATACTTTTTTATTTTTGTGCAGAATATGATAGAATAGACTTAACAAATAGAATAGGATAAAAAGGCGGTTTCAAATTTTTGAATCTGTCTTTTTATCGGGTATTGGGGTAGAGTTATGAAAAACAAACAATGGATGATTAACCTAGCAATTTCAAACTTATTGCTTGTGTTCTTAGGTGTAGGTCTCGTTATTCCTGTTTTGCCACAACTGAAAGAGCAAATGCATTTTTCGGGAACAACAATGGGAATGATGATATCGATTTTTGCTATTGCCCAACTGATTGCCTCACCAATAGCTGGGCATTTATCGGATAAAGTGGGACGAAAAAAACTCATCGCTTTGGGTATGATTATTTTCGCTTTTTCTGAACTTTTATTTGGTTTGGCACAAGTAAAAGCTCTTTTTTACGTTTCACGCGCTTTGGGTGGTATTGCAGCAGCTTTATTGATGCCTTCTGTTACAGCATATGTTGCGGATCTGACAACCTTAGGCGAACGTGCCAAAGCCATGGGTAAAGTCTCTGCCGCAATTAGTGGTGGCTTTATCATCGGTCCTGGTGTCGGAGGATTTTTAGCAACTTTTGGTATACGGGTTCCTTTTTTTGTGGCTGCACTTTTAGCATTTATCGGATTTATTTTGAGTATGACTGTGTTAAAAGAGCCAGAAAAAACAATGGATATTAATCCAGACACTCCAAAAGCATCTTTCTTGGATATTCTCAAAAATCCAATGTTCACATCACTGTTTGTCGTTATTTTAATTTCTTCGTTTGGCCTGCAAGCCTTCGAATCTATTTATAGCATCATGGCGACAATCAATTTTGGCTTTACTACAAGTGAAATTGCTCTTGTAATTACAGTAAGTGGTATTATTGCCCTTTTCTTCCAACTCTTCCTGTTCGACTGGATTGTTGGAAAGATTGGTGAAATGCATTTGATTCATTTGACTTTCTTTGCAAGTGCACTCTTTATTGCTATTATTGCCTTCACAGGTAACCGCATCACCGTTGCTATTTCTACATTTGTTGTCTTCCTCGCCTTTGATTTATTTAGACCGGCAGTAACAACTTACTTGTCAAAACACGCAGGTGATCAACAAGGAGCAATCAATGGATTGAATTCAACCTTTACAAGTTTTGGTAATATTTTAGGTCCATTGGCTGCTGGAGTGATGTTTGATATCAATCATTTCTTCCCTTACTATATCTCTGCGATTATCTTGTTTGGTACGGGAGTGTTATCAATGCTTATGAACCGTAAATCTAAAAAAGTGAAAATCTAAAAAAGAGTTCTCTAGGGAACTCTTTTTTATTTACCACTTTACAAGGGTTACCAAGTAAAGTAACGAATTAATTTGAAAATACCCAGGATGAGTACAACTACACCGAGAAGGGTCCAAAGAGCCATAGCACCCCACAAAGGTGTGAGTAAGAGCATGAAGCCTGCAATGACACTGAGGAGTCCTGAAAGAATTGTCCAAGGCTTAGATGGAGAATATGGAACGAATCCAAAGGAAACAAATCCTTCAGTAATCCATGTGAAACCAACTAAAATACCAATGATAATGAACAAAGTAGCTGTTGCAGCTGCCAAGTTAATCAAAGAGAAAATCCCCGCAACCAAGTAGACCGTACCTAAAAGAAGATGCCCAAAACGTGACCATGGATTTTCATTCATCAAGGCAAAGATAGAAACAAGATAAGAAATCCCGATTAAAATAAAGGAAATCCCAATCAAAACTGTCCCAACTTGTGCTGTACGCCCAGGCCAAAACAAGATGAGTAATCCAATAAGTGTGGAGATAAGACCATTAATTCCGATGTTGTTACGTAATTTTTTCGAAAAGTTTTCAGAAAACATATTCAATACCCCTTTCTTTTCTGATAATTTAATTATAACTTATTTTGGAAAGAAGTGCCCGTAATTCATTTGCTTAGTTATTATAATTGACTTTCTGAAAAAGGACATTTATACTTAAGGTAAAATGAGAGACGAAGGAGAAAAAAATGCAAATATCAAGTCGCTTTACGATTGCGCTTCATATTTTTGCCTGTATCCATACTTTTGAGGGAGAGCACAAGATTACGAGTGATTTTTTGGCCACAAGTATTAATGTAAATCCCGTAATTATTCGAAGAGTGTTACAGCAGCTAAAAGCTAATGAATTGGTGCATGTTGTGCGCGGAAGCGGTGGGGCTGCAATCGCTAAACCAGTCGAAGATATTAGTCTATTCGATATTTATAATGCAGTTGAAGTCATTAATAAAAAGGGATTGTTCCATTTTCATGAACATCCTAGTCCAGACTGTTCTGTTGGGAAAAATATTCACCAGGTGCTTGATGGTAAGCTTGATTTAATTCAAAAAGCAATGGAAGACCAAATGAAGGTGATGAGTTTACAGGAAGTAATCACTGATATTGATCATTATGTCGCGATAAATCCTTAAGAAACCAAATCGTTGACATTTACTCAAGGCTTATGTAAAATTAGTTGTAACAAAAATTATTACAACAAAAAAGACATTGGAGGTCTAATATGAGAATAGCAGTAGTAGCAGCAAATGGTAAAGCCGGTCGCCTTATTGTGCAAGAAGCAGTAGATAGAGGTTTGGATGTCACAGCAATTGTTCGAGGTGAAAACAAAACAGTAGCTCCGTCTTCTATCCAGAAAGATTTGTTTGATTTAACTAAAGAAGACATCAAGGATTTTGATGTTATTATTGATGCTTTTGGAACATGGGCAGAAGATAGCTTGGAGCAACATACTACTTCAATCCAACATCTTGCTGATCTTATTGAAGGCACAGACAAGCGTTTGTTGGTTGTAGGTGGTGCTGGAAGTCTTTATCTTAATCCAGAACATGATTTAGCACTTTATCAATCAGAAGGTTTCCCAGATGCTTTCAAACCATTGGCTACAGCTATGTCTGATTCATTGGCTGCCTTGAGAAAACGTCATGATGTCAAATGGACTTATTTAAGTCCTGCCGCAGATTTCCAAGCGGATGGTGAAAAAACGGGAGACTATGTTATTGCAGGTGAAGAATTTACGCTTAATGACAAAGGAGAAAGTGTGATCAGCTATGCAGACTATGCGAAAGCGATGATTAACATTGCACTAGAAGGAAATTATGTCGGACAACGTATCAGCGTTTTCCAAAAATAGTAAAAATAAGAGGGATTTTCTTGAGAGAATCCCTCTTATTTTTATACGTAAATTAATGAGCAAATAGTTTGACCTTTACTGACCAAAAGAGTATAATTAAGAGGTAGTAAGAAAAATGAGAAAAATACTACATTACTATGAAATGAATCGAGGTGCATTATGGACATCGAAAAAATGACAACAAGTATGCAAAAATCGCTTTATGAAGCGCAACAAATTGCGCAGACTCGCCATCATCAAGCGATTGAAATTCCACATTTATGGCGAATATTTGTGCAACCGAACAGTTTTGCCTTTAATTTTTACAAAGATTCAGAAATTAACATTGAAGAATTTACAAAAATTATTGAAAAAGACATAGACAAGATTTCTTCTGTTGAAGGTAGCAATATTACCTATGGTCAAAATATTAGTGCAGATCTTTTTACTCTGTTTAATGCAGCAGATAAGATTGCCAAAGATATGGGGGACGAGTACCTCTCAACTGAAATTGTACTCTTGGCCCTTTTTGAGTTAAAGAAAAACCCTTTAACAGAATATCTTGTTAGCCATGGAATGAATAAAGAAAAAACGAAATTAGCAATTGAAAACCTACGAGGAGGTGATAAAGTGACAAACCAAAATGCTGAAGATACATATAAAGCACTTGAAAAATACGGCGTCGACCTTGTTGCTCAAGTGAAATCAGGAAAACAAGATCCTGTAATTGGACGTGATGAAGAAATTCGTGATATTATCCGTGTCTTGTCACGTAAAACAAAAAATAACCCGGTTCTGATTGGTGAGCCTGGTGTAGGTAAAACAGCCATTGTTGAAGGTCTTGCGCAACGTATCGTCCGTAAAGATGTACCTGAAAATTTAAAAGATAAAACAGTATTCTCTTTGGATATGGGTGCACTTATTGCGGGTGCTAAGTACCGTGGTGAGTTTGAAGAACGTCTGAAAGCCGTACTGAATGAAGTTAAAAAGTCTGACGGACAAATTATTCTCTTTATCGATGAGTTGCACACGATCGTCGGGGCTGGTAAAACAGAAGGTTCAATGGATGCTGGTAATCTTTTGAAACCAATGCTTGCACGTGGTGAATTGCATTTAATTGGTGCAACAACTTTGGATGAATACCGTAAATATATGGAAACAGACAAAGCTTTGGAACGTCGTTTCCAAAAAGTACTAGTTACTGAACCAACAGTTGAAGATACTATTTCCATTCTGCGTGGTTTGAAAGAGCGTTTTGAAATTTACCACGGTGTAACCATCCACGATAACGCATTGGTTGCAGCAGCGACGCTTTCTGACCGTTATATTACAGACCGCTTCTTGCCAGATAAAGCGATTGACTTGGTCGATGAAGCTAGCGCAACAATCCGTGTTGAAATGAATTCTCTGCCAACAGAACTCGACCAAGCAAACCGCCGTTTGATGCAGCTGGAAATTGAAGAAGCAGCGCTTAAAAAAGAACGTGATGATGCTTCGAAGAAACGTTTAAATATCATTCGTGAAGAAATCGCAGAACTTCGTGAAGAAAACAATCAACTTAAAGCTCAATGGGAAGCTGAAAAGAAAGAAGTAGGCAATATTTCTGATAAACGGAATGAACTAGAACGTGCACGTCATGAATTAGAAGAAGCACAAAATGAAGGCGACTTTGAAAAAGCTGCAGCTTTGCGTTACGGTAAAATTCCAGAAATTGAACAATCACTGAAAGAACTCGAAAGCAAGGCAAAATCAGATGATCTTAGTCTTGTTCAAGAATCAGTTACTGAAGAACAAATCGCGGAAGTTGTTGGTCGTATGACAGGTATCCCTGTGACAAAACTGGTAGAAGGTGAACGTGAAAAACTCCTTCATTTGCCAGAGACACTCCATCAACGTGTGGTCGGGCAAGATGAAGCGGTCGAAGCTGTGTCTGATGCTATTATTCGCGCCCGCGCAGGTATTCAAGACCCTAACCGTCCTTTAGGTTCCTTCCTTTTCTTAGGTCCTACAGGTGTAGGTAAGACTGAGTTGGCTAAAGCATTGGCTGAAAATCTGTTTGATTCCGAAGAACATATGGTTCGTATTGACATGAGTGAATACATGGAAAAACATAGTGTATCACGTCTTGTCGGAGCTCCTCCAGGATATGTTGGTTATGATGAAGGTGGTCAACTGACTGAAGCTGTACGTCGTAACCCATATACGATTATTTTATTGGATGAAATTGAAAAAGCACATCCAGACGTCTTCAACATCCTGTTGCAAGTCTTGGATGATGGTCGTTTGACAGATTCAAAAGGTGTTTTGGTCGACTTCAAGAATACTGTTTTGATTATGACGTCAAATGTTGGCTCACAATATTTGCTGGATAATGTCGATGATCAAGGGGAAATTTCGGAAGAAACTACCGAAGAAGTAATGAAACAATTGCGGATGCACTTCAAACCAGAGTTCCTCAACCGTATTGATGATACTATTCTCTTCAAACCACTGTCACTGAATAATATTAAAAATATTATTGTGAAGATGACTGGCCAATTGACACAACGTCTTGAAGAAATGTCTGTGGAACTGGAACTTAGTGAAGAAGTCAAAGCATGGATTGCAGAAAATGCTTATGAACCTGCTTATGGTGCACGTCCATTAAAACGTTATTTGACAAAAGTTATTGAAAATCCACTTGCTAAGTTGATTATTGCAGGTAAGATTCCGCCAAAAACTAAAGTTATTGTCAAACTTGTCGACAATAAAATTGATTTTGATATCTTACCTATTGAAGAATAATTGAAGAAAAACAGAAATGCCCGTATTCTTTCGGGCTTTTTGTATATAAAAATAGTATTTTGTCGCAATTTACAGATAATTCTTGACAACTTATAGCTTTTAGATGTAAAATATAAGCACGATACATAGGAGGAGTCAATCATGGAAAAAACTTTCTTTATTATTAAACCTGACGGCGTACAAAGCGGTCTTATAGGTGAAATATTGAAACGAATCGAGCAGCGTGGTTTTCAGCTAGAAAAGCTAGAACTTCGCTCTGCTCCAAATGGAGACTTGATTGACAAGCATTACGAAGCCTTAGTTGATAAAGATTTTTATCCTAATATTCGTAATTATATGACTTCTGGACCAGTGGTTATTGGTGTAATATCTGGTGTTGAAGTTATTTCTTGCTGGCGCACAATGATGGGGACAACTAACCCTACTCAAGCTCAACCAGGGACTATTCGTGGAGATTTTGCTCAAGCACCTGAAAAAGGTAAAGCCATTAAAAATATTGTCCATGGATCAGACTTACCGGAATCTGCAGAGCGAGAAATAGCGCTTTGGTTTTCATAAACAGACATAATAGCAAGGACAAAGGCTTTCCTAGGAAGTTTGAGCGATAGCTCCAAACACTAAAGGGAAGTCTTTTTTGTTTGCTATTTTATTAAAGGAGTAAAAAAGGAGGAAAATATGAAAGAATTTTGGGGACTTCATACGACCATTAAAATTAGGTTGGTAATGAATTTTTTAGGAGCACTTTGCTTTAGTACAGTGGGTGGTTCCATGACGATTTACTATAATAAGTATATGGGTGCTGGTATAACAGGCCTCTTGCTTATTGTGAGCTCTATTATGGTTTTTTTGGTTGGGCTTTACGCAGGACATTTGACAGACTTACGAGGGCGACGACCTGTCATGCTTTTTTCAACCGCAATTACTGCAGTTGGCGCAGCACTTGCAACCTTCTCTAATTCAGCATTTTATTTTAATCCTTGGGCAACCTTTTTCGGATTTTTAATCGTAAATTTTGGTTTCGGATTTTTTAATACAGCCAGTCAAGCGATGATTGTGGACTTAACAACAAGTGAAAACCGGAGAACAGTCTATAGTATTCAATACTGGATTATCAATTTTGCTATTATGATTGGTTCGGGACTTTCTGGTTGGTTTTTCCGTGATTATTTGGTCTGGCTTTTGCTGGTCATCACTATTGAAGAAATTCTGAGTTTTGTCGTTGTCTTGTTTTGGATTGACGAGTCTTTTGACCCACATCAAGAGCATCAAAAAAAAGCACCAAATATTATAAAAGCTTATTTCTTTGTGGCTAAAGATAGCATCTTTATGTCTTATTTATTTGCTTCGGTTTTTATTGCGATGATTTTTAATCAAATTGACTATTACTTGCCAGTACATCTAAGTGACAGTTTCTCAACAACACGCATTTTAGGGTTGGAACTTTATGGTCAACGGATGTTGACACTTTTCCTATTGATTAATACCTTGATTATCGTACTCTTTATGAGTAAAATGAATCAACTGACTAAAAATTGGTCGCGTAGTACAGGGATTACATTAGGAATTTTTCTCCAAGGTTTAGGTTTTATTATTGCCTTTTTAGGTCATAATTTAAGCTGGGAAGTTACAGCAGCAGTAGTTGCTACTTTGGGCGAAATGATTCTCGTACCTTTCTCTCAAGCTTTGAGAGCCGACCTGATGGAAGGTGATCATGTTGGGACTTATACGGGAGCCTTTTCAGTGACTCAGCCAGTCGCTTCCGTACTCTCAGGTGTTTTGGTTTCGCTGTCAGCACTCTATGGGAATATTGGCATGGCTATATTTATGGGAATAATTATCCTTTTAAGTATCCTCCCCTCTCTGCGGGCTATTCGAATGCATGAAGCCTCATAGAATTTTAAAACTGTCCATGTTATAATAAAAAATAAGGAGTAAGAATAATGTCAGAAGGAATTATTGCTCAAAAAATTGTTTCTACCCATGTAAATGCATAAAATAAAATTTACATGGGAGAATAACAAGTGAAAGAAAACAAATATAATAATCAAGAATTTTTTTCCAAATATGCTCAAATGGAGCGTTCAAAATCTGGCCTAGAAGCCGCTGGAGAATGGTCAGAGCTACAAAAGATTTTGCCTAGCTTTCAGGATAAAAAAGTTTTGGATTTGGGCTGTGGATATGGTTGGCACTGTAAATATGCTGTTGACAATGGAGCATCTTATGTTCTAGGTACAGATATTTCGAGTAAAATGTTGGAAAGAGCAGCAGGTAAAAACTCAGATGAGAAAATAGATTATCAATGTAAAGCTATGGAAGATTTATGTCTTGAACCGGATTCTTTTGATGTGGTTCTGAGTTCATTAGCTTTACATTACATTGAAGATTTACTCGGGCTTTTTTCCAACGTATATATGTGTCTCACGACAGGTGGTCAGTTTGTATTTTCCGTAGAGCATCCTCTTTTTACTGCATCTGGCCTGCAAGACTGGATTTATGATGCAAAAGGAAAAAAAGAGTACTTTCCTGTAGACAATTATTTCTACGAGGGAAAACGCAAGGTATCCTTCTTAGGAGAAGAAGTAACTAAATATCATCGAACTTTAACCACCTACCTCAACACATTGTCACAACTTGGCTTTGAACTTCAACATGTGATTGAACCTCAGCCACCTGAACAAATGCTTGTACTTGAAGAAATGCGAGATGAGCTGAGACGTCCGATGATGTTGATTGTTTCTGCAAGGAAAAAATAAAGAAAAGCTAGGAATAATTATTCCTAGCTTTTGATTTTTACATAGGAGTATTGTTTGTATGACTGTGTATGTGGTATACTAAAGAAATAGAAAAAATTAGAAAAAGGTGTTTTATGTCAGCCGTTAGTTTCATAGCTGTAATGTTGATTGGGGTCATTGTAGCAAATGTAATCAAAGAATTTTTCCCCAAAATATCTGAAACCTTTATTTTGATCGGAGTAGGGATTCTTCTGAGCTTCTTACCAGAGTTTAGGCATTTTGAGTTAGAGCCAGAGTTTTTCATGATGCTAATTATTGCACCTTTAATGTTTAATGAAGGCAGTAAAACCTCTTTGAAAGAAGTGAGAAAAAATTTCAGAGGAATATTTTTTCTCTCCATTACTTTAGCCGTTGTAACTGTACTCTTTGTTGCAGCATTGACCACAAATATTATGGGCAGTTGGATTTTCCCCTTGGCAATTTGTTTTGCTGCTATTGTTACACCGACGGACTCTGTTGCTGTTAAATCTATTATTGCGGGTAAAAAAATGCCCCAAGGTGTAAATGAAGCTGTCGAGTTTGAATCTCTTTTCAATGATGCATCAGGTTTGGTCCTCTTGAGTTTGGGCCTTTCGGTGCTGGAAAGTGGCCATTTTAGTATTTGGAGTGGACTTGGTCAGTTTGCTTTTGTTTCTGTCGGTGGGATACTTATTGGACTAATTGTCGGGACTTTCTTAGTTCGTATTCGCATTGCGATTAATCTTCGGGCGACAAATCCAGAAGCTACGATTATTCCTATTTCTATTTTAACGCCCTTTGTACTTTATTTATTCGCCGAGCATTTGGGAGTGTCTGGGGTACTTGCAGTCGTTGCAGCTGGATTAATTCATAATTTTGAAGGCGACATGCTTAAACTTACGTCGACCAATGTTCAACTTACTAATAATACTATCTGGGAAATATTGAGTGGGATTCTCAACAATTTTGTCTTTATTTTGCTAGGAGTAAGTCTTTTTGGTATTTGGGATATTTTTAAATCATTGGGCTTCAAGGAAGCTGTAACACTCTTCTTTATCAGTGCTTTGGTTTACTTGCTTATGTTATTTATTCGTAAATTCTGGACCAATCAAAGAGGTAATCGCTCTATCGAACATTTCTTTTCCAACGATAAGAAAGAACGCAGCAAAGACTCCAGTATCTTTGCTCTGTCTGGCGCACATGGAACAATGACATTGGCAATGGCCTTCTCTTTACCGTTGGATACTACTATTTTGAGTACTGAAAATAGGGAAATTATTATTAGCATGGCAACGATTGTCATTTTGCTTAGTCTTATTGTGCCAACCTTCATCTTACCCAAATTTTTGTCACCCATGAAGGATGCAAGCTTAGACGATATTGACAGTGTTCGAAATGATATGGTCGACTACGCTATTTTACATATGATGCAAGTGATAGATGATAGTAAGGTTCGTAGCAGCTTAACAAAACAATTGCAGTCACAAAAAGGCTTACAAATTCCAGATCATAATAAAAGCAGTCAGCTCTTAGAAAAGACTGTAACTTGGCAGGAAACATTGTTAGAAAGTTCCGATATTCAAGAGAATTTTTCACCGAAAGCGATTGACTACTTCCAAATTTACTTGGAAAATAGTAGCAAGCGTGCGATGAGTAAAAAAATAAGAAGACTTTTTTCAAGAAGAAGACAATTACGCAGAGCTGACCAAAGTGAAATGCAAGAATTCATGGCCCTAAGAAATGATCTGGGACGTCTAGAAGATATCCTTTATGAGGCTACAATGGAAAAATTAAACCGTCTTGAGAGAGAACGATTTGAGAAGAAAATTACTGACTTTAGCGATATTGAGGAAGTGAGGCGCGTCTTTGAAAATAGACATTATCGAATCCGTAATGAAATTCAGGAAGAAACAATCGTGCCTAATGAATTGCTTATTGAAGCTTTCCAACTTGAATACCAATATGTGCTAGATCAAGCTAAATCGGAAGCAATCTCGAAAGAGACAAGCAACAAGCTCTTTAAAGAAATTAATAACGCACAAGTTTTACAACTACAAAATCAATAAAAAAGCCGTAAGGCTTTTTTATAATAACTTTCGCTTAAGAAAAGTACTGTAAAATATAAAATAATGTCTAAACTGAAAACGTCCTATTGACAGACGACCATTTATAAATTGCTCACAGATAAGGGGGGGATTATGGTTTCCAGAAGCTCAAAAAGAAACAAAAAAGGGTTTTTAAGAAAACTACTTGGTTTTCTTGCAGGACTTATTATTGTACTTACGCTTTTTGTCGGAGGTCTTGTTTTGCTAGGGCGTTACGCGATCGCCAATAATACGGATAATCTTCTATCGAAAATTATTCCTTACTCAGAAAGCTTGACTGATGCTTCTGGAAATATTGTTCCGGCAAGTCCTGATGATATTGTCTCTACACTGAATCAAAATGCTAGTAATATCGTGAGTCGTTCGCAAGGCTTTATTGATTCGGCCCAAGCCACAACAGATGGACAGACGTTAAAATATACAGTGAAGTCCTCTAAAATGAATGGCTTTCTATCTCACAGTATCTTAGCAACAAATGGTGATCAGATAGAAAAAGTTGCCGATAAAGTTTTGGAATCAATGAAAGCTTCTGGGGTAAATCAACCTCAACTCGTGGTAAATCTTACAGATGACCAAGGAAAAACAATTCAAACTATTAGTTACAAATGAAAAAATCAAAAAGTTTCTTGACCTGAGCAAGAGGCTTTTTGTTCTATTAAATTTTATGTTATAATGAGAAAAAATGAGAAAGTAGGCCCAAATTTATGGAATATCAATTGAGCTCAACATCTGCTTTTCCGCTTGTACATGTTAGCTTGCAAGACAAGGAAGAAATTCAGATTGAATCAGGAGCAATGGTTTATCATAACCCTTCAGTCACACTTGAAGGAAAGATGAACAGCAATGGAAAAGGTGGGATTGGTGGTGCCTTAAAAGCTCTGGGACGTTCAATAACAAGTGGCGAAAGTTTCTTTATCACGAAGGTTAAATCAAGCAGTGCTAATGGTCAAATTACTTTGGCTCCAGCTACTCCGGGTGCTGTAAAAGAACTTAGTATTGGTCAAGAACAATGGCGATTGAATACAGGTGCCTTTCTTGCAAGTGATGGCGATGTTCACTATACAATGGAACGACAAAAACTAAGTGGCGCTCTTCTTGGAGGAACTGGTGGTCTCTATGTGATGGAAACACAAGGAAGCGGCCGCATGTTAGTAAATGGCTATGGCGATATTGTGGAGATTGAATTAGACGGCACAGAGGAATATATCGTGGATAATCATCACGTTCTTGCTTGGAGTAAAACGCTTGATTATTCAATCGAAGTGGCTTCTGGAACTTTTGGTTTTAAAACTGGTGAGGGGCTCGTCAATAAATTTAAAGGGCGTGGAAAAATTATGATTCAAAGCCGTAATATGGAGGCTTTTGCCGAGTCAATCATTCCTTTCTTACCAAGTAATGGTTAAATAAAAAAAGCTATCGGTGATAGCTTTTTTTAGGTTTATGAATCAGATAGTTTTTGGTTAAGCAGCGAAAGTTTTCTATTGCCGCGGTAGAGCTCAAAGATGGTCCAAATGAGTAAGGCGATAACTAAAACAATAAGAAGAATTGCTGTCCCATCTGCAAGATAGGCAAGATTCTTAGGAAATAGG
Source organism: Lactococcus formosensis (assembly GCF_037892375.1). Classification (NCBI taxonomy): domain Bacteria; kingdom Bacillati; phylum Bacillota; class Bacilli; order Lactobacillales; family Streptococcaceae; genus Lactococcus; species Lactococcus formosensis. Next base: position 1,672,977 of record NZ_CP141721.1, read on the forward strand.
CTTTCAATTTGATCTGGTAGACCAATAAGATTAAGATAAGTTAACGCAATGACAGAGAACCAACCAAAGAATTGAACGATCCAATTATTTTTAAATTTGCCCATTTCATTTTTACTATTTGTCAGCATAAGTAAGGGGATAATCGAGAAGGGCAATGCAAATGCAAGAAAGACTTGTGAATTATTCATGAGGTTGTTAATGGCTTCGTGCTGTGCTTTTAAACTGTAGCCGCGTGTCATCGTAACACAAATCAAGACAGGAACGACAGAGAGTAAGCGCGTGATGAGACGACGTGCCCACATTGGCATCCGCATATGGATAAAACCTTCCATTATGATTTGTCCTGTTAAAGTCCCCGTGATTGTCGAATTTTGCCCAGAAGCCAGTAAAGCTACGGCAAATAAGGTAGATAAAGCACCTGTCTTAGCAACATCCGCAAGTACACCATTACTTAATAAATCTGGTGTCGAAAGGGCATCGTAAAGGCCAAAAAATGAAGGGTCGTCAATGACACCTGTCTTAAATACAGCAACACCCATAATGAGCAATAGCGAATTAACAACAAAAGCTAAACTCAATTGGATATTAGAATCCCAAGTTGAAAAACGAACAGCTCGAGCGATGTCTTTATCGTCATTATGGTCAATTTTACGACTTTGTGAAATTGAAGAATGGAGATAGAGATTATGTGGCATAACAGTTGCCCCGATAATACCAAGTGCCCCTGTTAAAGGTGTCATTCCTGCAATAGAAGGAGAGGTAGCGAAGGTACGTGTATTTGGAATAAAACCTTCCACAATTCCTTTCCAATCGGGATTAGATAAGGCAACTTGATAGGTGAAAATAAATAAAATCACCAAAATTAGACAGACAACGAGTGCTTCAATCTTTCTAAAACCTACTTTTGTGAGAAGCAACAATAAAAAGACATCAAAAACAGTGATAAAGACTGCTAGAATAAGCGGAATATCGAAAAGTAAATAGAGGGCGATTGCTGCACCAATAACTTCTGCAATGTCTGTTGCCATAATTGCAAGTTCTGTAAGCACCCATAGGATGATTCCCAAAGTTTTACTGGTTCGTGCACGGATGGCTTGGGCAAGGTCCATTTGGCTAACAATCCCGAGTTTTGCTGACATGTATTGCAGAAGCATGGCAATTAAACTTGACATCAAAATAACAGAGATTAATAAATACTGAAAGTTTTGTCCGCCTGTGATTGAGGTAGACCAGTTCCCTGGATCCATATAACCCACAGCCACTAAGGCTCCAGGTCCTGAATACGCAAGAAGTGTTCTAAAAAACCTGCCATCTTTTGGAACTTTTACTGTTCCATTAATCTCTTGAAGAGACTTTCCGTTTGTATGATAAATCAACTTATGGGGTTGATTTTTAAGATCATTCATTTTTACCTTCTCTAAGTTGAACCATGTTCAACATTGTTTTTTTAATATTACTGTTATATAAGAGAAAATGTTCAGATGTTCTCGCTTTCTAAAGCAGAAGCGACGGTTCCAGTTCTTTGCATAAGCAAGATATTTGCTTGTAAAAATGGCGGGATAACAGAAACCTGCCCATTATCTTCTTTGAGAATAATCGATCCATCCTGAAGTCGCTCAAGAATCCGAATAAAGTGCGGTATATTGATATCTAATTTTTCAAAGAAGTCTTGTGCTGTCTCATTTACTGTTGTGATATAGTAACTCTTGTTTTCCTCCGCCTGATTGAGCGGAATTTCTACTTTATTTTTTTTCCAAAAGACTTCCGAAGGGATGGTTGACCCATGAGGATCAACAGCAGGATAATCTAGTAAAGCATAGAGATACTCAACAAGTTTTGGTGAAGAGGCGTGTTCTAAATTTTCAGCCTCTTCATGAACTTCCTCTGTAGAATAACCAAGCTTGTCAACTAGGAAACTTTCCCAAACACGGTAACTTTTAATAATAAAGCGAGCTTGGACATTGCCTTGCTCCGATAAATTCACGCCACGATAAGGCGCATAGTCCACGAGTTGTTTTTTTGCTAATCTTTTAATCATTTCAGTCGCACTAGGGGCTGCGACTGACAATTTTTTAGCGATAAGTTGTATACTGACAGCTGAATCATCTCCCGCGCGTTCTAAGGTATAAATAGCCTTAAGATAATCCTGCTCATTTTTCGTTAATTTTAACACCAGAGTTTCTCCTTATATTATAACATCAATATTATAGCACGTCCTTAATTATATTTCAATAAAATAAGGGTCACCTAATGAAAGGGGCTATAGTATGAGATAAAAGCCACAAATTAAGGGATTTGTGGCTTTTATTATAGTTTTAGTTCTTTTTGAGATGGATATCGAGCGCAAACTTCGTTTGGTTACTAATAAAGTATGACTTAGAAAATTCAAAAGCATGCCCTTTTTGGTCATATGCTGTTTGCTCAATGACGAGCACAGGAGACTTGCAATCAATTTCCAGGTTCGTGCTCACTTCCTCGGTAGCTTGGTCGGCATAAATGACACGTTTAGCATCTACTAACTGTAGCTTAGCTTCCTGTCCTAGGTAGTCATAGACAGATCCTTCTAGAATTTCCTCGGTGATAGGAGCGATGTAACTTGGCATGACAACATGTTCAAAACTATAGGCTTTTCCATTCAAAATACGAAGACGTTTAAATTCATAAACTGGATCCGTTTTATTCAGAAGAAGATGTTTTTGCTCTTCAGTTGATGGTAAGCGTGCATCAAAAAAGAGAATTTTACTTTTAATTTCTTGATCACGATGCGAATAAGTTACACCAATTGGTAAGTCTAAAGGCAGAAGTTCTGTTGTTTCTTCAACTCTTGGACGAATATAAGTTCCGGAGCCTTGTTTGCTAAAGATTAAGCCTTCGTTTTCGAGTAAGCTGAGGGATTTTTTTAAAGTAATGCGTGACACATTATACTTTTCAGCAAAAAACTCTTGCGTAGGAAGAAGAGTCCCCGCACGATAATGATTAGTCAGTATATCACGTTTAATATCAGCGTAAATTTCACGGTATTTGTACAATTTGTATACCTCGATTTTTATGATTTGTATATATATTATATAACATTTTATATAATTTGTCTACATTAATTTTATATTCATCTTTACAAATTTTAAAAAATTGTATATAATGAAAAACGGAAGCGGTTTCTTTTTGGTGGAAGTGGCTTCTAAAAAAAGAAAAAGGAAGTGCGTATTATGAAAATTGATGTGCAGAAGTTTCAAGAACCATTACTAAAAGTATCTGCTTGGGTGGAGCGGAATACAATTTTACAAGCAATTAAAAATGCTTTCGTAAGGACAATACCGTTCACGGTTGTAGGTTCCTTCTCTAATCTTATCAAAATGCAGCTGGATGCCCTTATTAAAAACCAAGATATTCATAATGCTTTATTGACGAATATTAGTAATCTATTTGGTTATATTGGAAATGCTACTTTGGGCATTGTTGCGCTAATTGTGGTCTTTTCTTCAGCATATTCTTATGCTTTCGAGCTAAAAAGAAATGAAAAAAATAGTCAACTTAATCCAATAATTGCAACTTTGCTTGCTTTTGCAGCATATTTTGTGATGGTTCCTAATAATGTCAATTACTTGGATCCTAAAGCAGATATTGTTGAAGGATTTTCAACATCATTTTTCAGCTATGAAGGGATGTTTACTGCCCTCATTGTTGGACTAATTGCTGTGGCTTTGTTTGCACGGTTTACGCGTAGTAAATTTACAATCAAAATGCCCGGTAATGTCCCACAAAATGTATTTGATTCTTTCTTCTCGTTAATCCCAATCAGTGGTGTACTCTTAATCTTTGGTGCAATTCGAATTGCTTTACAATCATTGGGCTATGTTTCTTTACTGCAAATGATTTCTGAAGTGCTTATCAAGCCTTTATTGACAGTTGGTACTGGTTTACCCGCTATTCTCATCGTTATTTTACTCCAACAAATCTTATGGTTTCTTGGTCTTCACGGCTTCAATATCGTTTGGGGTGTCGTGTCAGCATTCTGGCTCCCTATTTTCTTAGAAAATGTAGCAAAATTTGCTGAGACACAAAGCTTTGCTGACATTTCTATTGCACCAAATACAATGACCAACGTCTATGCCATGATTGGTGGTTCAGGTGCTACCTTTGGTTTAATTATCGCAATGCTTATCTTTACGAAAAAAGGTGAAAAAGAACGTGAAGTTGCAAAACTAGCTTTAATCCCAGGATGCTTTGGTATAAATGAACCTGTCATCTTTGGACTTCCTATCGTTCTTAATCCATTAATGTTTATTCCTTGGGTCCTTGTACCAATGATTAATGCTGTTATCGCTTATGTTGTAACATCTATCGGTTGGGTTGTTCCTCTCGTTGTCCTTAATTCAGGAAATGAACCTATCTTTATCAGTACATGGGTTTTAGGAGCCTTCCATATTAGTCCAGTTATACTGACCCTTGTTTTGGTTGTGTTAGACATTGTTTTATATGCTCCATTTGTGATTCTTAACCAGAAACAAGAACGTGCTGAACAAGCAGCATTGGTCAGTGCAGAATAGAATTTAAATAAGAAATAGAGGAAAATACCCATGAAAAAAGTATATACTGTTGCACACACCCACTGGGATTTTGAATGGTATTTTACGAGACAAGAAGCACGTGTGCAATTTATTTTTCACATGGATGAGGTTCTAGAAGCTTTAGAAAGCAACCAGTTAGATTTCTATACTTTAGATGGACAAATGTCAATTATTGAAGATTATCTCAGTCTCTTTCCTGAAAAAGAAAAGCAGCTGAAAAAATTTGTCCAGGCGGGCAGACTTTTTGTTGGACCTTGGTTTACACAAATCGATGAAATGACAACTTCTGGGGAAGCAATAGTGAGAAATCTACGCATTGGTATTCGTGAAGCAGAAGAACTAGGTCGTGCGATGAGAATTGGCTACTTGCCAGATTCTTTTGGTCAAAGTCAAGACATGCCGAAAATCTATCATGGCTTTGATATCCAACATGCCCTTTTTTGGCGCGGGATGCCGAATGAAGCGAACACGCGCTACTTTTATTGGTCAAGTAATGATGGTTCAAAAGTACTGACAGCCAATATTAAAAATGGTTACTATGCGGGAGTTGATTTAGTAGAAAAGAATGATTTTTCAGACCTTGTTGAAAGAATATCAACACATACAAGTAGCAATGCACATCTTTTACCGGTGGGAGGAGATCAGCGTGCAGTTGATTTTAATTTAAAAACAAGGATCGATAAGGCAAATCAAGAAATTGAAGACTCAACAGAGTTTATTGAAAGTAACTATCTGCAATTTTTCAAGGCACTCGAAAAAGAAGCTCAAGAATTTCTTGATATCAAAGGAGAGTTTATTGAGCCAACAGATTCCAAAATTCACCGTGGTATCTATTCATCACGCTATGATTTAAAGCAAGTCTATGATCAGATTGAGCGTTTGTTAACTTATCAGTTAGAGCCAATGTCTGTGTTAGCTGCACGTTATGGTATCTCTGTGAAACAAGGTCTAATAGATAGCTTATGGAAGATAGTAAGCCGAGGTCAAGCACACGATAGTGCTGGCGGGTGTAACAGTGACAAAACTAATCGTGATATCTATATGCGGGGCATAAATGGACTACAGGAAGCTCAGTCTTGTATGGACTACCTGCTCAGAAAATTAAGTATTTCACTAAATAGGAATCAAGAAGACAGTCTTTTCATGTGGAATCCCCTTCCGTTTGAGCTTAAAGTGATAAAGAAAGTCAAACTTTCTACAGCAAATAAACATTTCTCACTTGCTGATGATAAAGGGGAAAAAATATCTTTTGAACTTATTGAGCAAGAAATGGAAAATGCAGCATTGCTTCGCAGAAACCCCAAAGAAATGCTTGATGAACGTTATTATGTCAGTACCATTGCAGTAGAATGCACTTTACCAGCTATGGGCTATGTACATTACCACGTCATTGATGAGAAAGAAAATCCCAAAACACTAGTCAACGCAGATAGTATTGAAAATGATTTTTATAAGATTGAGTTTACAGAGGGGAATTTCAATCTTTATCTTAAGAAAAACAGTAAAGAATATTTAGACTTTCTCTCTTTTGAAGATGGGGGAGATGAAGGGGATACCTATGATTATTCTCCAGCATTTGATGATTGGATTTTAAACCTGAACTTTAAAAACAGTCACACTTCTCGCGTAGAGCAAGGAGAATTTCTAAGTCGAATCATTGTAGAAGGTGAATGGGAGCTTCCATATGATCTGGCATCGCGGAAAGACAAGAAACGCGATGGGGTGGTCAGCTATGCCTTAACTTTGGAAATCAATAAGCAGGATAATCGTCTTTATCTCAGTCTAAATGTGAATAATCAAGTTCTAGACCATCGCTTGCGCTTAGTGCTTAAAACAGATGTAGAGACTGAGTTTTCAACTAGCGATACACCTTTTGGTATCATTGATCGACCGATTGAAGAAAAGTATCTGAAAGACTGGCAAGTAAGAGGCTACAAAGAAGAACCTACAAGTATGCGTCCGATGATTCACTTCGCCAATCTGCATGATGCGAAGACAAGCTGGAGTTTTCTCAGCAAAGGAACAAAGGATTTTCAAGTATTGAATAAGGACCAACAGGAGCTTGCCATTACGGTATTTAGGGGTGTTGGCTACCTAGGAAGACCAGATACAAAAAGACGTCCAGGCGATGCTTCTGGTTTGCAAACTAGAGAAGTTGAAACGCCTGATAGCCAACTTCTAGGAGATGTTTTCTTCGAAGGAAATATCGTCATTGATACTGATTTTGATGCTGTGTCTCTCCAAAACCAGTATCTACTTACAACACAAGAAGATATATATTACCAAACTCAGACGATCAATCGCTTCAGCACACCAATCGAATATTTCCCCATAAATAAGAAAAACATCGACTTAAAACCGTTACGAATGATAGCTTTAGAAAATATTGGAGTTATCTTTAGCAGTATGGAAGCCAGCAGCGATCAAACAGGTATACAATTACGGTTATATAATCCCCAAGATACTGCCCAAAAGATGCCAGGAATTATCAAACTTCAAGAGCCTGCGGCTATCAAGCTGTTAAACTTAGAAGGAAAAATTATTGATAGTTTGGAAAATTCTGTAGAAGAACTTTCAATGGCAGAATTTAGGCCAGGAGAAATTAGAACTTATGGTATCTTTTTCAAAAAATAGTAGGAGGACAAAGGAGTTGATAAAACAAGAAGAGTTAATCTCCAAGATTAAAAAACATGCAGAAACAATTCGTCTATGGGATGACCGAGCGACATCACTTTTTCAAGATGCTATAGTAGATACTATTTCAAACACCGTTTCAGTACGGGAAAACGGGGAGATATTTGTTGCTACTGGAGATATACCAGCAATGTGGCTGAGAGATTCTACCTTTCAAATACTTCCATATTTGGAGATGGCGGATCATATTCCAGAAATAACATCTCTGGTTCACGGTGTTTTGAAGCAACAAATGCGCTATATTAATCATGATCCTTATGCCAATGCCTTTAATAAGGAGGCAACAGACAGTCATTATAGCCAAGATGTCTCGAATATTCCAATTTCGCCTTTAGTGTGGGAAAGAAAATTTGAGATTGACTCCTTGTGTGCCCCTTTATTCCTTGCTTACCAACTCTACAAGCATACAGGCTACACCGAGCATCTTAAGGAAGACTATTGGGCAACAGTTGAACGTGTTCTTGATACTTTTATTACGGAGCAACATCATGAGAGCTCAGAGTATATTTTTAAGAGAACAAATTGCCCACCATCCGATACACTATCTCATGAAGGGCGTGGAGAACCAATTGGTTATACAGGTATGGTCTGGAGCGCCTTTAGACCGAGTGATGATGCGTGTAGGTACGGTTATTTTATTCCAGGGAACTGCTTAATTTTAGTGGTTTTGAACCAACTTCTGGAGCTGCTCCCAGCACATTTCTCTCCTAGATTAGAAAGAAAAATAAAGAAGCTTCAAGAAGAAATAACAGAAGGCATTCAAAAATTTGGTTTAGTATCGTCCGGTAAAAATCTTTATTATGCATATGAGGTTGATGGTTTAGGAAAACAACTCTTTATGGATGATGCTAATGTGCCAAGTTTACTCTCATTGCCTTTCCTTGGCTATTGTGGAGAAGAAGATCCACTTTATATAAAAACGAGAGAAAAATGCTTAAGTGAAGAAAATCCTTATTATTATGTTGGACAATATTTGCACGGCATCGGTAGCCCACATACGCCACCACGTTATGTGTGGCCAATAGCTTTAGCGATGGAAGGATTGACGACAAAAGATATAGACAAAATGAAAAAGCAGATAGAGACAATCGTTGCCACAGATGGTGGTACTGGTCAGTGTCATGAAGGAATTGATGTGGACAATCCAAATAATTACACCCGCGAATGGTTCTCTTGGTCAAACATGACTTATTGTCAATTGGTTTTTCGATACTTAAAGTTTAGTCAAAACAAATAAAAGTTTTAAAAATGTTTTCTTAAGGAGGAAGTAAGGTGAAAAAAATTAAACACTATATTTTAGGTTTACTTACAGTGGGGCTTGGTATGCTCATTTTTGGTCCAATTTCTGCTCAAGCACAAGAAGATAGCCAGCAAGCAAAAACCATGGTCTACTATCGTGCATGGCGTGATAAGGAAATGAAAGGTGTCAATACCAGCCTTACAGACGAAAATTGGTTGAGTATGGATGATATTCCTTATGGCATTGATATTGTCAATGTTTTTAGCTATGTTCCTCAAGGCCAAGAAGATGCCGCTGCTCCATTTTTTGAAAAGCTTAAAAAGTCTTATGTTCCTAACTTACATGCACGAGGTGTGAAGTTAACTAAGGCAATTGATTATTCAGAGCTTTTAAAGATTCCTTATGCAGGAAATTTTCCGACAGTAGAGGAGTTTGATGCTTATGCTAATAAATTGTTAGACGAGCATGTACGCCAATACGGACTTGATGGCTTAGATATTGATATGGAAACTTACCCGAGCACTTCAGATATTGCACTTTCAAATGGTGTTATTCGAGCACTATCAAAATATATCGGCCCTCTTGCAAATAATGGTACTGTATTTGTTTACGATACAAATGGTTACAATCTTAATCCATTGAAAGAGGTTGCAGAAAGCTTTACATATCTTGGCTATCAACAATATGGTTCAGATGATACTCGTACAGCTAGAGCACTAAAAGATTATACTGGGATTATACCGAAAGAGAAATTTATGCCTGGCTTAGCCTTTCCGGAAGAGCAAGACCATAATAGATGGTACGATACTAAAGAGCCTTACGGAGAAAGTAATATTTACAAAGTAGCAAAATATACAGCAGAAAATAAACTGTATGGCATGTTTCTTTATGCCTTAGACCGTGATGGCAGAACATATAACAATTTTGATTTAAACCACATTGTGCCTTCTAACTTCCTTTGGACGAAAACAGCCATTTTACAGGCCAAAGGCTTCAGTCTCCAAGATTCCAAAGATATAGCACTACATCATTGGGAGCGTGTTGGACAAGGAGCAGAGAAGTTTCAAACCGTTTTAAATAGAATTAATCAAGCTCGGTCAATTTATGAAGTTAATAAAGTCTTGCTTGGATCAAGCGATAACTTTGCCAATGATGGTGTAAGTCCTCAATATGATCCAATGTATGAATTACAACTCATGAAGTGAGTCTTTAGTATTTGAATAAAAAGACAGATAAGATTCTAGGGATTTTACTTTTCCTAGGGTCTATTTTTGAAAAAAATATAAATCCTTCTATTTGAGAAGAAGGAAAGTAGAAAGAGCAGAACAATGAAAATAGAATTTCCAAAAGATTTTTGGTGGGGCGCAGCGACAAGTGGCCCACAAACTGAAGGACGTTTCAAGAAAAAACACGACAATGTTTTTGATTATGACTTTGATCATTTTAGTGAACGATTTTGGGGCTCAATTGGTCCAGATACTGCCAGTAATTTTTATAATGACTTTGAAGAAGATATCCGTTTGATGCAGAAAGCTGGACTCAACAGTATTAGAACAAGTATTCAGTGGTCCAGACTTATTGAGGATTTTGAGACTGGGAAGACTAATCCTCAAGCAGTGGCGTTCTATAACCGCGTAATTGATACTTTCTTAGCTGCCGGAATTCGGCCCATGATGAACTTACATCATTTTGATCTACCTGTGGAGCTTCTCCATAAATATGGCGGATGGGAAAGTAAAAAGGTTGCTCAACTCTTTGCTCAGTTTGCGGAGCAATGCTTTCACTTATTTGGCGACCGAGTAACGGAATGGTTCACACATAATGAGCCGATAGTAGTTGTCGAATGTGGCTATCTCTTAGGTTTCCATTATCCCGACCTTAAAGATGGTAAAAAAGCTGTTCAAGTTGCTTATAATCTACAATTAGCTTCTAGTTTAGCGATTGAAAGATTTAGAAAAGTCAATAAAAATACCAAATCTAAGATTGGTATCATCCTCAACTTAACACCGAATTATGCTAAGGATGGAGAAATGCAGAACCTAAAAGCAGCTCATTTTGCTGATTTATGGCAAAACCAACTGTTTTTAGATGCTTCAGTAAAAGGAGAGTTCCCACAAGAACTCGTAAATATTTTAGAGCAAGATGATGTATTATGGGAAAGCACTGCTGAAGAGCTGGAAGTGATAAAGCACAATACGGTGGACTTTTTAGGAGTAAATTATTACCATCCAAGTCGTGTTCAAGAGCCAGAGTTTTCGAGTGACAGTTTGGCTCAGGACTGGCTACCGGAAAAATATTACGCTCCCTTTAATAAAAGAGGGGTTCGTATGAATGCAGATAGAGGTTGGGAGATTCACCCGCAGACGATTTATAATATAGCAAAAACGATACAAAATGATTATGACAATATCCCTTGGTTTATCTCAGAAAATGGAATGGGTGTCGAAAATGAAGCACGTTTTGAGGATAGAGCGGGTATTATCCAAGATGATTATCGTATTCAATTTATGACGGAGCATCTTTATTATTTACACCAAGCAATGGTTGAAGGTTCTGCCTGCTTAGGTTATCACACATGGACACCAATAGACTGCTGGAGCTGGCGTAATTCCTATAAAAATCGCTATGGATTAATTTCTCTAGATGTTCATAGACAAATCAAGAAACTAAAAAAATCAGCACATTGGTACCGTAAAGTTTCAGAAAGCTCAAGTGTTGATATTGAAGAGACACTGCTACAGAAATTGAAAGGGAATGAATAATGGTACTGATAACAATTGATGTTGGTGGAAGCAGCATTAAATATAGTCTTTTCTCGGAAGGAAAATTGGGAGAAGTTAAATCGAAACGCACACCCAATGACCTCAAAGGTTATTACAGCTGCCTGAAGGACATTGTAAGTGAGATGAGACGAGAAAAGATAAATATAACAGGTATTGCGATGAGTTCCCCTGGAGCTGTTAATCAGAAAACTGGCTATATTGAAGGATTCAGTGCCTTGCCTTATATTCACGGTTTTAATATTCATCACGTACTAGAAGAAAAGCTAGGCTTGCCCTTGACTATAGAAAATGATGCCAATTGTGCTGCTCTTGCCGAAGTTGCATATGGAGCAGCGAAGAATCTACAAAATGTACTTTTTCTAGTACTCGGGACAGGTGTAGGGGGAGCTGTCGTTCTCAATGGAAAAATTCACCATGGGAACCATCTTTTTGGTGGGGAATTCGGCTTCATGCTGATGGATGAAAAGCATACTTTTTCAGATCTAGGTACAGCTGTAAATATGGCTAAACGCTACAATATCCGCCAAAAAACAGAGCTTACAGGTCAAGAGGTCTTCAGACGAGCAAGAGAGGAAAATGATAGTGTCGCGCAAGAGGAAATGGAGCGTTTCACATTTAATGTCGCAAAAGGTATTTACAATCTTCAGTATGCCTTTGATCCTGAACTTATAGTCATAGGGGGAGCTGTTTCACAAGCTGAGTGGCTGGTCCCAGAACTTAATAAACAGCTACAAAAGATAATCAAGAATTTAGAAATTCCGCCTTTTTTGCCTGAGATTAAAGTTTGTCACTATCGTAATTCCGCAAATCTCATTGGTGCAGTCGTAAATTTTCAACAAAACAAAGCGTGAAAAAAAGACATAGGAGACTATGTCTTTTTTTATAAAGCATTAAGTTTGATTATATACCCTTAGGGGTATATAATGGTATTATTAATAAAACAAAGGAAAAAAGAATGAAAACAATCACAATGCAAGATTTAATAGAAGTAATGAAAAATGAAGCAGATATTATTGATATACGGGAAACTTTCGAATATGCATCTGGGCATGTACCAACAGCGCGTAATATACCCATGAGTGAGATAGAAAGTCGTCTGGAGGAAGTTAATAATGGAAGCTATATTATCTGTCAATCAGGGGCTCGATCAGCACAGGTGACACAGTGGCTTGCCGCAAACGATATCGATGTTATTAATGTCTTGGGCGGTACAAATGCTTGGGACGGGTGCTTGGCGCAGTAAGGAGAAACGATGTTTGGATTATTTACAAAAATTAAGAGTATAACAACAACAGAGCTTGCTGCACATCTAAGGAATAATCAGGTAAAAGAAGAAATTATTGACGTGCGAGAACCTTATGAATATAAAAAAGGACATATACGAAGAGCTAGAAATATTCCTCTGAACCAAGTTTCTACAGCGCAGTTAGACACTAATAAAAAGTATTTTGTGATTTGCCAATCAGGCATGAGATCAAAAAAGGCCTGTAAAGTACTTTCAAAAATGAACTATGACGTAATAAACATATCTGGTGGTATGATGGCTTGGCAAGGTAAAGTGACAAGAAAAGACGAGAGGGATTAACAAGTCCCTCTCTTTTTTTGCTATAATACATGTATGACTTATCAAGTAAAAATAATTTATCCTAAAGAAGAAGCTCTTGAGAGCAACAAATTAACAGAACGTACGTTTAACGAGTATATGGATGACTTGGAACCAGAAGAAGTTATTAAACAGTACGAGCAACTTTTGACTGAAGGTTATTCTATTTCAGTTAATTTCTTTCCTCCACAAGTAGGTAAAGAAGGTAGTGAACAAGATCCATTTAAAATTGCGGAGAGCTTTGAACTTGCCGGTATCACCTATAAGGCAACGCTGAAACTTAAAGCTTCAGGAACATACGAAGATATGGTGAAAATCGCTAAAATAATTGAGCAACAAGGCTATGATTACAGCATTACTGTCAAGCTTCAAATCAATGAAAATTTACCTGTCGATTTTGAGAAAGAAAGCTCATGGTTTGATTCTGAATATGCTAAATATACAGTATTACCTAAAGCAAGTAGTCAGGATATTGCAGATCTCAAGTCTCTTTACGATATCCTGTCCGAAGAACATCATAAAGTAAGTATTAATCTTAAAGCCAAAGTCAAGAAAGACGACGACGATAGCTTTGCTAGTCAATTAGCAGCCTATCCTGCAGAAACATTAGTGACCTTCAAACTATCTGACGCAACAATATAATGATTGTTATTTTACATAAATTAAAATATGTATATATAAAAATAAACAGTAATGAAAAGATTGGTATCTTAATCATACAATATGCTTTATGGAACATGATTACTGGCCTTTCTCTGTGATTCTACGATTTTTAAGTTATTTTACATAAATAAAAAAGAGCACTAATGTGCTCTTTTTTATCATCCCCTCTTTTTCAATGCAGAATAACTTGCAAAGAGTCCCCAAATTACTAATACGAAGAAGAGAATGAGAATGACTGATGTTCCAAATTGGGTGCCTTCTTTAAATCCTTGAGCGTGCTGAAACACAGAAAGAATGTTGGCTACCAAAGCAGTTGCAATCGCTCCAATAAATTGCTGTGATGTATTAACCAATGCATTTCCGTCTGAGAGCTCTTCAGATGAAAGTGTACTGAGACTGCTGGTCATTAAATTGCTATAAGATACTCCCAGCCCAAGCATCATAACGATATGCGCAATCAACAATAAAAGAAGTGACTGTGTTGGGAGGAAAATAAAGAGTAAAACGATACCTAAGCTTGCGGTTAACAGACCAAAGGTAATCGGCTTTTTAGCACCAACTTGATCCAAAATTTTCCCAGAAATAGGTGCAAGTATTGCACCGACAAGAGCGCCAGGAAACATAAAGAGTCCAGCTACAGCAGAGCTATATCCAGCAGAAACTTGAATAAAATTAGGTAAAATAAAGGATAAACCTAAAAGAAGGCCTTGGTACACAAGAAGAGCGAAGAGGAGTGCGACAAATTTACGATGACGTAGTATCGATAATTCAATCAGTGTCTCTTTACGATTATAATAAACAAAGAGGAGAGCACTTAAAATACCGATAATAAAGAGAATTACAAAGGTCAGAATTTGTTCGGCACTCAAGGCAGAAATGAAGACGAAAAACATGACAGAAAGTGCCAATACTGGTCGAAGCGCCAGTTTTTTTGTCGTTTGTTTTTTCTCTTCTGGAAGCGAGGAAAGGCCAATAATTAGGGATACAACAATTAATGGAAGTAAAAAGATGTAAATGTAGCGCCAATCTAGTGCATTAGAGATAATGCCACCATAAGTGGGACCAATAGCAGGAGCAATCGATGTTGTGACTGTGCCCAATCCCATCATCATACCGCGCTTTTCAAGTGGCGCTTTGGTTAAAATAAGGTGGAACATTAAAGGTAAAGCAATACCAGTTCCGACACCTTGTAAAAGCCGCCCCGCTAATAAGAGTGTAAAGTTAGGTGAGAAGCAATTAATCAGAACACCTAAAAAGAAAAGGAGATTCCCAGATATGAAGAGCTTCCGAGAGGAGAAGCGCTGATTAAAATACGAAGACAATGGAATAATAATCGCAATAGCTAATAGATAAATGGTGGTCACCCACTGTATCTTGGAAGTACTTAGCCCGAATTCAGTAATTAATTGGGGGAAGGTCACGTTCATCGCTGTTTCGATTAATACTCCTGAAAAAGACAAGAGCCCGGTAGCAATGACAGCACCTAAGAGATGAAATTGTTTGTTTTTATTCATGCAGTTAAATGTCCTCCTAATTTAAACAAAAAGAGGCGAAATTATTATCCTAAAATAATAATTTCGCCTCTGTATAATATCAACATAAATCTATGTTATCTGTACGAAAGTTATAACTTTTCTATTATAACTTCTATGATAAAAAAATGCAACTGTAAATATGAAAGGAAAGCCCAAGAAATCTAATTGAAATATTTTTGTTGTTTAACTATCAAAAATTTAACCTGTATTTATTACTTAATTATTGATATTTTGAGGAAAAGGAGTTATTATATAGTTGTGTTTACAAACGTAAACAATTCGAGCAAGTGAGTTTCACTTCCTACAATAGAAATAAAATGGAGAAGACAAGATGATTAAATTTTACTACACTCCCTCATGTACCAGCTGTCGGAAAGCAAAAGTTTGGTTAGAAAACCACAATCTGGAATATACAGAGCATAACTTATTTGCTGATCCTTTGACAGAAGAGGAGATTGGTGAATTGTTAGCTAAAACAGAAAACGGCACTGAAGATCTCATTTCAACACGTTCACAAGCATTTAAAAATTTAAACGTCAATGTAGAAGATATGACTGTTAAAGAGTGGACAAAATTCATCTCACAACATCCGGAGCTTCTTCGCCGACCACTTTTAGTGAAAGGTCCACAGCTCCAAGCTGGATTTAATGAAGATCAATTGCGCAGTTTCTTTTCGAGAGAATATCGTCAAATTGAATTACAAGAAACAAAGAGTGCTGTAGCTTAAAGTGCTTATCTGAAAAATAATAGAAAAGAAAGAGGAAATAACCATGTCATATGTTACTAGTAATGATGAACAAAAAGTAGAAATCGTAAATATTGCTTCCCTTGAGGGACGTGTAAAAGAGCGTATGGAAGCTCAAGGGAATAAGGGTGCGTTTGGTTATATTCGTGGCGGTGCAGAGGATGAATGGACAATGCGTGAAAACACGGCTTCCTTTAACACGAAAACAATATCACCTCGAGTACTACGGGGGATTGATTCGGCAAACTTGAGCACTAACATTTTTGGAATTGAACTTAAGACTCCAATTATTCAAGCTCCAGTTGCTGCACAAGGATTGGCTCATATGGAAGGAGAAGTGGATACAGCTAAAGCCATGGAAGAAGTGGGTTCACTTTTCTCTATTTCAACTTATGGCTCAACATCTGTGGAAGATGCAGCCGCAGCTGTTAATGGCGCACCGCAATTTTTCCAACTTTATATGAGTAAAGATGACCAATTTAATCAATTTTTGCTTGAAAAAGCTGTGAAATCCGGAGTAAAAGCGATTATCTTAACTGCGGATTCTACATTAGGGGGTTATCGTGAAGAAGATGTGATTAATCACTTCCAATTTCCACTTCCAATGCCAAATTTGGCAGCTTTTTCTGAATCTGATGGTGTTGGAAAAGGTATTTTTGAAATTTATGCGGAAGCAAAACAAGGACTTGTCCTATCCGATATCCAAAAAATTAAAAACTGGACAAATCTTCCTGTTATTGTGAAAGGTATCCAAGATCCAGTTGATGCGATGGAGGCTATTGCAGCTGGTGCTGATGGTATTTGGGTATCTAATCACGGAGGACGCCAACTTGATGGAGGACCAGCTTCCTTTACTGTCCTTCCAAGAATTGCACAAGTAGTCAATAAACGTGTTCCTATTATTTTTGATAGTGGTGTACGCCGTGGTCAGCATGTTTTCAAAGCTTTAGCCAGTGGAGCGGATCTTGTCGCTATTGGTCGTCCCGTACTTTACGGCTTAAATTTAGGTGGTAAGGAAGGTGTTAAATCAGTGTTTGAACATCTTAATAAAGAATTATCGATCACTATGCAGTTAGCTGGTGCTAAAGATATTGAAGCTATCAAAGATACTGACTTACTTTAAATTTGGGTAAGCTAAATCAAAAAGTGTATCGAAAATCCACTCTCTTAAAAAAGTTATTTTCCGGATATCTTTACCTTTTCAGACTATTTCGTAGTATAATTAGTGTATAAGAAAATGAAAAGGCTTTCTCTAGAGAGCAGTAATTTATCATCTAATTTTCGGTCACTCATATTTTAAGTTTTTAGAAATGAGAGGAAATCGTAATGGTAGAAACAATAAAAGCTGGTGTTGCAGCAGTTAAAGTTCTTGAAAATTGGGGAGTAAAAGATATTTATGGTCTGCCAGGTGGTTCCATTAATTCTTTGATGGATGCACTCTTAGAAGAAAAAGAGCGTATTCATTTCGTGCAGGTCCGTCATGAAGAAGTAGGTGCGTTGGCTGCAAGCATGCACGCTAAATTTACAGGACATATCGGTGTAGCCTTCGGTTCTGCAGGACCTGGCGGAACGCACTTGATGAACGGTTTATATGATGCAAAAGAAGATCATGTTCCTCTGTTGGCAATTGTTGGCCAATTTGGCACCACTGGCATGAATATGGATACTTTCCAAGAAATGAATGAAGATCCTATTTATGCTGATGTTTCAGTCTACCATCGTGTGGTCATGACCGCACAATCGCTTCCTCATATTATTGACGAAGCGATTCGTCAAGCCTACAGCAAAAAAGGTGTGGCTGTAGTTCAACTTCCTGTTGATTTAGGTTGGCAAGAAATTGAAAAAGATTCATGGTTTGATGCAAGTCATGCTTATATCCAACCGGAACTTGCTGAACCCAAGCAAGAGGCTATTGAGCAAGCGATGCAAATTTTACAAAATGCTGAACGTCCTGTCATTTTCTCTGGTATCGGGATGCGTGGCGCAGGGACTGAACTTATGGAGCTTTCAAGAAAAATTAAAGCCCCAGTAATGGTTTCCGCACTGGCTATTGATATTGTGGATGATGACTTTGAGGCTTTTCTTGGATCGCCTACTCGAGTTTCAAGAAAACCAGCTAATGATGCTATTGCAAACGCAGATACGGTTTTGATGCTGGGAACGAATCAACCTTTTATCGATGTTACGAATATGTTTGAACATGTGAAACACGTGATTCAAGTAGATATTGATCCTGCAAAACTAGGCAAACGACAACGGACAGAACTCAGCATTTTAGCAGATGCTAAAAAAGTTGTGAAAGCTCTCTCTCAACAAATGAAGGAAAAAGAAGAGACACCTTGGTGGCGTGCTAATGTAAAAAACATTATGAATTGGAAAAGTTATACGCAGACCCTAGAAGAAGATAAAGAAAATCCGTTGAATCTTTATCAGGTCTATCATGCTATTAATAAAGTCGCGAAAAAGGATGCACTTTTTTCAACTGATGTTGGAGATGTTACGATGACATCTGTTCGTCATTTGCATATGGGTAAAGGTCAACTTTGGCGCACTTCTGGTCTGTTTGCGACAATGGGTGTTGGGCTTCCAGGTGCGATTGCGGCCAAGTTAGATTTCCCTAATCGTCAAGTGTGGTCACTTTCAGGTGATGGTGCTTTTTCAATGGTTATGCAAGATTTAGCAACTCAAGCTCAAGAAAAATTACCAATTATTAATGTCGTTTTCTCTAATCAACAGTTTGGTTTTATCAAAGATGAGCAAGAAACGACTAATAAAGGTTATCTTGGGGTGGAATTTACTGGGATTGATTTTGCAAAAGTTGCTGAGGCAATGGGCGTTCATGGCTTTACAGTTAACAAAGTCGAAGAGTTGGACGATGTTTTTGCCCAAGCAATGAAGTTGGTTGAATCAGGCTTACCTGTACTTATCGATGCTAAAATTACGGGCGAAAGTCCTATTCCAGTGGAACGTCTGCAGCTTGATCCTAAACACTATTCACAAGAAACTATTGATACTTTCAAAGCACGTTTCCATGCTAAAAAATTACGACCTTTTGCTTTTTATATGGAGGAAGAAGGTTTGGTTGAGGCAGGAAAGGCGACAGACTTGGGGGGCTTCTAATCACATTAAGGGGTGAAAATGGACAATTCAAAAATTAACAATCAAGCAACAACTGATGAAAACTTGGAGCAGGCAGGTTACCGACGTTATCGTGGTAAGGAAATGGATATCTATTATAATGCTCAAATTTGTGAGCATGCAGGAGAATGCGTACGTGGTAATGCAGCTGTCTGGGAAGTGGGGCGTAGACCATGGATTATCTCAGATAATGGAGAAAAAATTGACAATCAAGCGATTATCAATCGTTGTCCATCTGGAGCACTAAAATTTATCAAGTAAAAAGGAAAGAGGAATACTATGAAAACTGTTGAGGAAGACAACAACATTATCTTGTACAATGACAATAATGAACGCATCGGCGAGATGACATATATGAAAATGGGCAACAATATTGTTATCACTCATACAGGTGTGGCTATTGAATACCGAGGTCAAGGTCTCGCTCAGTTGCTTTTAAAGGCAGGAATTGAGAAAGCACGTAAAGAAGACCTCAAACTTCAAGCTACTTGTCCTTATGCAGCAAAATATTTTAGAGCGCACAAAGAAGAATTACAGGACATTTTAAAATAGGAAAAGCGAGTCAAGACAGTAGCGTTTTGGCTCTTTTCCTATTATGATGGACTTAAGAGAAAGTTGGAGGAGCAGATATGGAAAAATATGACTATATTATTGTCGGTGCAGGACCTGGAGGAAATGCACTAGCTTATGCACTCAAAGAGCAAGGAGCATCTGTCCTAATTGCGGAAAAGGATAAATGGGGCGGAACCTGTCCGAACTATGGTTGTGATCCCACAAAGATTATGATGGCACTTGTCGAGGCAAAGTACAGAGCAGCAAATCTCGTATCCGCTGGTTTACATGGTAACCTTAGTATTGATTGGCAAGAGATGCTAGCTCGAAAAAGAGCATACAGTGATGCCATTCCTTCAAGCACTAAACAAGGATTGAAAAGCGCAGGCATTGAAACTGTTTATGGCTCAGCAAGTTTTCAGACCGATGGACATCTAGATGTCGGGGGTAAGGCATACTTTGCGGATAACTATATCCTAGCAACTGGTGCACGACCAAGGGTTTTGGATATTCCTGGTAATGAGTATTTACTGACTTCCAATGACTTCTTAGAGCTAGAGGAGCTTCCCAAACGTCTTGTTTTCCTAGGTTCAGGTTATGTCTCACTTGAATTAGCGCAAATCGCTAATGCAGCGGGATCTGAGGTTTCTATCCTTACACATGGTGCACTAAAAATTAGAGGTTTTGCTGACGATTTTGCAACTTCTTATATTAAGCAATTACAAAAAGAAGGCATTACCTTTATCGCCAACTTCTCTCCTGAAAGGCTTGAACAAACTGAATCAGGAATAGTAATCATTAGTGAAGACAATCGCAAAGTCACCGCTGATGGTGTTATTTCAGCAGTCGGACGTATTCCCAATATTGAAGACTTAAATCTGGACGCTGTTGGGGTAAAAACAACGCCTAAAGGTATCTTAGTCAATGAATTTTTACAAACTAATAATCCAAATATATATGCTATCGGAGATGCTTTAGATAAAAAGCAACCCAAACTAACCCCTGTTTCCGGTTTTGAGGCCAGATACCTTGCACGTTATTTTACACAGGATGGTCAAATTGAAGGTATCCAATATCCGGCCATTCCTACCGTTATTTTTGGATCCAGCAAGCTCGCCCAAATCGGTCAAACCCAAATTCTTGATAAAGAAAATGAGAAAAAGATAGATATGACGGGTTGGTACACCTATAAGCGCATAGCTGACCCTCTTTCAAAAATTAATGTTATTGTAAATGATAAAAATGAAATTCTTGGAGCAACACTGCTTTCGACCGTGGCAGAAGAACTTGTAAATATCTTGAATTTCTGCATTAATCAAGCTATTAATTTGGACAAATTTCAAAATATGATCATGGCTTATCCCACAATTGCCAGTGATTTATTCTATCTTTATGACTAAAAAGCAGAAAGAGCCAAGCCTGAGGCTCTTTTTTGTGTTTTTTTAATTAATCTAATAAATTTTAGTTTATACTTGACATATTTACAGCAAGCGATTACAATAGTTAAGTAATATGTGAGAACGTTTCCACATTATGTCACAAGGAGGTCTATTGGCTACAATCAAACAGGTTGCCTCGAAAGCTGGTGTATCCGTGTCCACTGTCTCAAGATATATCACACACAAAGGATATGTTAGCTCAGAAGCAGAAGTAAAGATAAAAAAAGCGATTCAGGACCTGAATTACTCACCTAACATCTCGGCTCAGTCTCTTAAGAGTAAAAAAAGTAACCTGGTTGGCCTTTTATTACCAGATATCTCCAATCCATTCTTTCCAATGTTGGCGAAAGGAGTGGAAGAATTTCTTAGAGAAAAAGGCTACCAACTGATTTTAGGGAATGTTAATGAAGATCGTGAAATCATTAAATCCTATCTTCAGTTTTTAGTTCAAAGTAATGCTGCTGGTGTAATCACAACGGTTGACTTTAAGGAAGAGTTTCCTGAGTTTGATTTACCAGCAGTAACCGTAGATCGTGTAGGTAAGAAAAGCGAATTTGGTGTCTTTGCGGACAACAGTCAAGGTGGCTTTCTAGCTGCCAAGGCTGTAGTAGAAGCAGGTGCGCAGCATATCGCAGTTGTTCGAGGTCCATTGACAACCGATAATACGAATGAACGCTTTAGTTCAAGTATTACCTACTTAAATCAAGCAGATGTGAACTATCAAGTTTTTCAAAGTATGAGTTATGATTTTTCAGAAATCCAAGCGGAAGCAGAAGAACTTCTAAAAGGGAAAGAAAGATTTGATACGATTATTTTGCCTTCTGATATTCATGCAGTTGCATATATGCAGGAGATCCATCGACTAAATAAACATATCCCTGAAGATATCCAGCTTATTGGTTACGATGATATTTTGATGAGCAAATACGTTTCCCCCGCTCTTTCAACAATTCATCAACCCGCTTATGAAATGGGACATGAGGCAGCTCAATTAATTTATAAGCTGGCAAATAATCAGTCGATTGACCAAAAACAGATTAAACTTAAAGTTTTTTATGTTGAACGTGGCAGTACAAGAAAAATAAAGGAGAACGAAAATGAATAAGATTACAATTATTGGAAGTATCAATTTGGATACAACTTTGAGAGTAAGCAACATGCCGAAACCAGGTGAGACTTTACATGCAAAAGAACATTTTACTGCCGGTGGCGGTAAAGGTGCTAACCAAGCGGTAGCAGCAAAGCGTTCTGGCGCTGATACTTTCTTTATTGGCGCTATTGGTAAAGATGGTGCTGGGCAAATGATGCGTGAGCTTTTAGAGTATGAAGATATTGATACATCTGCTGTTCAACTTTTAGAAAGCCAGTCGACTGGCCAAGCCTTTATTACTGTGGATGATTCTGGAGAAAACAGCATTATGATTTTCTCAGGAGCAAATAATGCATTTACGCCTGATCACGTTGAAAACTCAAAACATATTATTACAAACAGCGACTTTTTGATTGCACAATTTGAAAGCTCCCTTGACAGTACAGTTACTGCCTTTAAGCTTGCTAAAGAAAATGATGTTAGAACTATTCTCAATCCCGCACCTGCGAGAACGGATATTCCACAAGAGCTCTTAGCTACAACCGATATCATTGTTCCCAATGAAACTGAAGCTGAACTTATAACAGGCATTAAAGTAGAAGACAATGACAGTCTAAAAGCTGCTGCAGATTATTTCCATAATCTCGGTATTGAAGCCGTAATCATTACCTTAGGAAGCAAAGGGGCTTACTACGATATCAAAGATGGCAAAGCTGGTATTATTCCAGCCTTCAAGGTAGCAGCTGTTGATACAACGGCTGCAGGTGATACTTTCATAGGTGCCTTAAGTACTGTCCTGAAAGCAGATTTCAGTAATATTGAGGATGCTATTATTTATGGTAGCAAAGCTTCTTCCCTTACTGTACAAAGATACGGGGCACAACCTTCAATTCCCTACAAAAATGAACTGGATTAGGAGTATTTCAAATGAAAAAAACAAAAGTTATAAATTCTGATATTTCACGTGTCATTGCTCAAATGGGCCATTTTGACAAACTCAGTATTGGTGATGCTGGGATGCCAGTACCAAAAGGGACTGAAAAGATTGACTTGGCTATAGACAATGGTATTCCAAGCTTTATGGATGTTCTAAATAACGTTTTAGAAGAGCTTGAAGTTCAAAAAATCTTTCTTGCTGAAGAGATAAAAGAAAATAACCCAACAGTTTTAGCTCAAATCACCGATCGCCTACCTGATACACCGATCGAATTTATTCCACATAACGATATGAAGGCAGAGTTGAATAATTGTCATGCCTTTATCCGTACAGGAGAAATGACACCTTACGCAAATATCTTACTAGAAAGCAATGTCGTATTTTAAAGACAAATAGGAGAAAAACAAAAACATGAATACAACAGCACTATTAATTGGCCTTGGCCCGCTTCTTGGTTGGGGGCTTTACCCAACAATCGTTTCAAAAATTGGTGGAAAACCCGTCAACCAAATCCTTGGTTCAACTTTAGGTACTCTAATTTTTGCCCTAGTTTTTTCAATGTCACAAGGCATTCATTTAGCTTCAGGCATGGATTTATTCCTCGGTATTTTATCTGGTATCGGTTGGGCAGCAGGACAAATCGTCACTTTCTACTGCTTTAGTTTGATTGGTTCTTCTAAAGTAATGCCAATTACTACAGCTTTCCAACTCTTAGCTGCTTCACTTTGGGGTGTCGTTGCTCTGGGAAACTGGCCTGGTGTAAGTGCAAAAATTTTGGGGGCTTTCTCTCTTATTCTTATTATCTTTGGTGCGAGCTTGACTGTTTGGTCTGAAGAAAAAACACCAGCAAGTACAGGTCTTTTGAGAAAAGTAGTTATTTTCTTAGCTATTGGTGCTATTGGTTATTGGGGCTACTCTGCTGCGCCTCAAGCAAGTAATTTGTCAGGTCAAGAAGCTTTTCTCCCACAAGCCATTGGTATGCTTTTGACTGCTCTTATTTACAGTATCGTTATCTCTTTCAAAGAGAAGACAAAAATGGCAATCTTTGAAAGTGTATCATACAAACATATTATCTCAGGTTTCTTCTTTGCTTTTGCAGCTTTAACTTATCTTATCTCTGCTCAACCTGATATGAATGGCTTGGCAACTGGATTTATTCTCTCTCAAACATCTGTTGTTTTAGCAACGTTGACAGGTATCTGGTTCTTAAACCAAAGAAAAACAAAAAAAGAAATGCTTTTAACCATTATTGGGCTGGTCTTAATCATTATTGCAGCCTCAATAACTGTTACTATCTAAAGAAAAATACAGCTGTAAAGGCTGTATTTTTTATATTAAGATATGCTATACTTGAAGTAAGAGAAAGGAGCAATTATGCGAGTAAATAAGGAAATTGTAAGACATGGGGAGGCACTTGCTCTCGTCTGAACCATGTTGCCTCCCAATAAGTCATTAAAACTTTTTGGAGGAATAAAAATGAATACAAACTATACATTAAATACTTTAGGCTTTACAGAAAAATTTAAAAAAGAGGCCTTTAAATATCCAGATCTTTATCCCGGACGTGTGATTGAACAGATGCGTAATCAATACAACGTCGCTACTCAATCAGGTGAAGTCAAAGCAGAAGTATCAGGGAAATACCGTTTCGAAACATCAGAATCACTTGACTTTCCAGTAGTTGGAGATTTCGTTCTCTTAGATCGAGAAACAGATTCTACTGGACACGCGCAAATTCAGCGTTGCTTACCACGCTATTCAGCACTTATCCGTAAAGCAGCAGGAGAGACGCAGGAGCGTCAACTCATGGGAGCTAATATAGATAAAGTATTCATTTGTATGTCGCTTAATGAAGACTTTAATCTCCGAAGAGCGGAACGCTATTTAGCCCTTGTATGGGAATCTGGAGCACTTCCTGTATTTGTATTAACCAAAAAAGACTTGGCACAGGATGTGGAACAAAAACAAGCAGAACTCCAAGAGATTAGTTTTGGTGTAGATATTATTTTGACATCTTCGCAAACGGAGAACGGCTATCTTCCCTTACAGACCTATATCACGCCTGGAGAAACTCTTGTTTTGATTGGCTCATCTGGAGTTGGTAAATCAACATTGGTTAACGGATTACTAGGACAAGACACGTTAAAAACAAATGGTTTACGCAATGATGGTAAAGGAAAGCATACCACGACGCAACGTAGGCTATTTAAACTACCTTTAGGAGCTATGATGATTGATACACCAGGGATTCGTGAAGTTGGTTTAGATCAGGCTAACTTTAGTGAGAGCTTTTCAGATATTGAAGCTTTAGTGTCGCAGTGCAAGTTTTCTGATTGTAAGCATGGCAATGAACCCGCATGTGCTATTCAAGGCGCTCTTGCACAAGGTAAACTTTCATTTGAACGTTTTTCAAACTACCAAAAGCTACTAAAAGAAACAGCTTATGCAGGTCTAAATAACAGAGAAATTGAAAGAAAAAAACTTGACACAATGTTTAAGGAAGTTGGTGGCATGAAAAATGCCCGTAAAGCACTAAAACAAAAAAATAAACGTTACTACTAAAGGAAAAGCACTGATTTTTACTCATCAGTGCTTTTTTATGATAGAACCAATAAAAATATGAGCGCTTGCTTTATCTTTAAGACACAGTATGTTATACTAAAATTAATTTCTATATGAAATATAATCCTATAGAAAAAAATAAATATCATAACACAATGGGTACCGATAAAATAATCATTTTATCAGTTGAGAAAAACCATCAAACCTGCTCGGGTTAAGACCTGCGAAGGGATGTGTCATTACTACTTTTAGTTTATATAGCTTGATGTGGTATGTTTTTTGCTTTTCCCTCCTTGTGTTTACAAAGGAGTTTTTTTATGTCAACTTTAACAGAAATTCGTCATCAAAGACCTTTAATCTTGTGTCTTACGAATAGTGTTACCGTCCAAAGAGTTGCTGATCTTGTAAGTTTTTTAGGTGCTTCACCTTTAATGTCGTCCGAAAAGGACGAAATTAAAGATCTTCTTACACTTGCAAGTGCACTTGTTTTAAATACAGGTACTTTGAGACAAGAAGATGTATCACTTTTCATTGCAGCGGGACGTTTAGCAAATGAAAAAGGAATTCCTGTTGTTTTAGATCCCGTTGCTGTACACGTTCCTTATAGAAGTCAAGTTATGAAGTTACTTTTATCCGAAATCCATTTCGATATTATTCGAGGAAATGCTGCTGAAATTGCTTGGTTTGCTGAAGAAGAAGTAAGGAGTAGAGGGATTGACTCGCTTGATACGACAAGCAGCAGTAATAATGCAAAAATTGCAGCGAAAAAAACAAATGCTGTCATTGTTCAGACAGGCCAAACAGATGTCATCACAGATGGAACCAATATGTATTATGTGAATACGAGTAGTGAACTTTTTGCAATAAATGTTGGATGTGGAGATATGCTAACTGCGGCAATAGCTACTTTTTCAGCTGTTAATCCTCACTTCCTTGAAGCTTCTTATGAGGCTGCTAAATTTTTTAGTGAATCTGGAATCCAGGCAGAACTACAAGTCAAAGAACTTCCCGGTCAGTTTATCACTGCCTTATTAAATAATATCTATAGTAGTGCAAAGCAAGTGGAGGAAAATAATGATTGAGGTACCACAAGTTGTAACAATCGCTGGGATTGATTCAAGTGGAGGAGCAGGGATTAACGCAGATGTAAAAACTTTTCAAAGTCAAAAAGTTTATTCGGCTACGATTGTTGTCGGTTTGACTGCTCAAAATACGCTGGGGGTGCAAGAGATTTCAAGTGTAGCGCCTCATTTTATATTATCGCAATTTGATTCAGTGTTTTCTGACTTAGATATTTCTGCTGCAAAAACAGGGGCTCTGTTCGATGTAGCTCAAGTTAAAGCTGTTATCACAGGGATTCAACGCTATCAACCCCAACATTTGGTAGTTGATCCAGTGATGGTCGCGAAAGGAGGCGCCGTTCTTCTTTCAGATGAGGCTATCAGGTGCATAAAAAAAGAACTTTTCCCCTTGGCAGAACTCATTACGCCTAATCTTCAAGAAGCAGAAGTACTTCTAGAGCGTCCGATTTCAAGTGAGGAAGAAATCCGACAAGCACTTTATGATTTGCAAAGTTTGGGGACGAAAAATGTTCTCATTAAAGGAGGCCACTCAGCGAGCGAAACTGTTACAGATCTATTATTGACAGAATCCGGTGAAATTATGCGTTATTCTGCTTCAAGAATTGATACAAATAGGACACATGGGACAGGAGATACGCTTTCTTCATATATTACAGCTCATCTTGCACAGGGAGAAGAACTACTTGATATTTTGCCTCATGCAAAATCCTTTATCACAAACGCAATAAAAGAAAGTATTGATGTTGGTCATGGGCATGGACCTTTGAATCATTGGGTGAGTTACCATGAATAAAGAAATTCTAACATGTTATTTTATTGCGGGGCCCAAAAATTTTCCCGAGTTGTCTATAGAAGAAGCAGTTGAAAAAATCATTGAAATTCTTGAGGCAGGAGTTTCTTCCTACCAATTCCGTGATAAAGGTACAGTTTACAGGAGTCAAAACCAACGAATGGCCACTGTTTTAAAACTCCAAGAAGCTGCAAAGGACTTACATATCCCTTTTATTATCAATGATGATTTAGAACTGGCCTGCAGAATCCAAGCAGATGGGGTTCACCTGGGACAACAAGATAGAGCAGTTGCAGAAGCGCGTGAAAAGCTAGGCCTCCAAAAATATATTGGACTTTCGGTTAGAAATAAACAGGAACTTTTAGCTGCACAAGAAAGTGAAGCAGATTATCTTGGGATTGGTCCTATCTACCCTACAAGCAGTAAATCAGATGCTGCTGAACCACTCGGGGAGGAACAACTCTCTCAGTTGCTTCGTGTAAATAAAAAAGCAATCATAGGTATTGGGGGGATTACTGTTGAATCACTTAATCCACTGAGTCAAATGCCTTTAGATGGAGTGGCAGTCATTTCGCTTTTAACAAGAGCAACAAATCCACAAAATATCGTAAGAAAAATCCACACATTATTTTAGATAAAAATAGTGTTTATCATAAAAAGTCTCCTCTTATTACTTATTAGTAAACACAAAAACAAGAATGTTCAAATTACCCTTAAAAATAAACTTATGTTTTAGTATACTATAATTAAATAAGACTAGTGGAGAAATCATGAAAAGGTTTATTGGACTAACTGTTATATCAATTATTTTTTGTGGAGGCTATTTTGCTTTCAAACATATTTTAAATACAACGGACTATTACGCCAGGGTTACTTTGGAGAATAAGATGGCCCCAGAGAGACAAACTCATGATGCTGAAAGTGAAAACGTCTATCTCTTCAAATCATCAAATAGTAAAGGAGAATTCAAAGATATATGCTTACGTACAGAGCCATTACGTGAAGGAGTGTATATCATGGCTCACGTAAATCACGACAAGGTTGTACGTTGGAACATTGTAGAAGAAAGAAGTGTTCCGCCAAAGGCATTAGAGAAGATAAAGTTATAGAACAAAAATAATGCGTACTGCATTATTTTTTTGTTTTCTTTAATATTAATAAATATTTAAGCAATTAATTCGCTTTTATTCTGACAATTCTGTACAATTAAAATATAAAGCGCTATCACACCAAAAGATTGGAGAAGGATATGAAAATTAATACAAGGAAAAGAAAGTTTACCTTAGCTTCTGTGGTGTTGCTTGCTGCAGTTTCAAACATGATTGTTTCTCAATCAGCTGTGGAGGCCGTAACGACCACCATTAAAAATCAGGTCTCTAATGGTGAGGTTGTTATTTATGCACAACAGGCTGGACCTTCAAGTGCTGCCGCTACGGGAAATGCTATCGGGAATAATGACGGTACACAACAAGCTGCAGGAGAATCTTCAACATCTACGGCAACAAATAATTTAACAATGTCGAACGTGCAGTTTTCTGCAACTAAAATTACACCGACTGGTGCTGCTTCCGCAATGGTTAACAGTACAGGTGATATTGTATCTTCAGCCTTTACAGCCGATGCTTCAACAAGAAAAATTCAGAAAACCGATGCAAATGGTATGACGGACTTTACAGGACTTACTGATGGTTATTGGCTTTTTCATCAAATGACCTTGGTTGGTGGTGTACAGACCGTTAAGGATTTTATTGTGACGGTTAATACTTCCGATACAACCAATAAAGGTCCACTAAATGTCTATCCGAAACAGGATATGACGGAATATAAAAACTTATTTGATATTGTTGCTACAAACGCGGATGATAACTACAATGGAAAAACACCTAATGAACTTGTATCACCCAACGCAGATACGACGACTCTAATTGATATAAATGAGAGTGATGCTGCGAATACGACGACAGCAGCAGCTGGAAACAAGGTCGGTTGGAACGTCAATACAAGCTTTGATAAATCCCAGTGGGCAAATACTTCTGACACAGTAACTGCGCCTGATGTCGCAGATAATGTTAAAGCAAAATTTACGATTGAAGATACGATTCCAGCAGGATTCACAATCGGTATTCCAACGCTTAAGGCGGGTACAACAGCTTTAACACCTGAAGTAGATTATACAATGACCATTACGAATCAAGTGGTTTCAGTTTCTTTAACAAATGATGGTATGAAAAAAGTAGCTGGTCTACTAGATGCAGCAACAGGTAGAATAAATATGAACCTCTACATTCCTACGACAGTATCAGGTAGTGTTACAGCGGGGTCATATAAAGATAATGCCAAAACAACAATCATCAATGCTTACGGTGTCGATCTCAGTTCAACACCTAAAAATTCTACTGTAAATATTGGTGGTGTCCAACTGACGAAAACGGATGGGACTTCAGCAATTACTTCATCTCTAGCTACTTTTGTGCTGGTAAGAGCAAAAGATGCAGCCGCGGCTGAGGCCTTGGTTAAAAAACATGCCTCAAGCTTTAATGGCTCTTCTTCAGATCTTTCCAGTTTACCGACAGCCTACTCATCAACAGACAAAGCATCTTTCGTGACACAAGCTGACGGAACAATTGCTGTCAAAACAACAGGGGCTTCAGGAGTTGCTACTTTTTCTGGTCTTAACCTTGTTGACACCAACACAGACACAGAAAATACAAGCAACTATTTTGCGGTCGAAGTGATTGCCCCTGATGGTTTCCAATTACCAACCGCAACCACAGCTGCCAATGTAACAAAAGTCAATGCTTCAACAACACCTGCTGCGCATAATAATGATATTGTGAATAATAAACCATTCCCACTTCCATTTACAGGTGGAGCAGGAATTGTCGCCGTGGTATTAGTAGCAGGAGCAGCGGGTTTTGCAGCAATGGTTATTCGTAAAAAGAAACAAGAAGTAGAGGTAGATTCAAAATAGTAAAATATGGATACCATGCAGGAGGAGCACATGCGTGATAAAAGTCCAGATAGAAAAAGCGAACGCCGATTTTCACTGCGCAATATTATTTCCACTGTTCTGTTGATTCTTGCTTTGGGTCTTTTATTTTATCCTATCTTTGTGAACTATATGGTCGCGCAACAAAATAAAACGACAATCCAAAAATATACCAATAGCGTTAAAACAATAGATCCAGCGCAAGCAAAATATCTCAAAGATGAAGCAACTATTTATAATCAGTATATTTACGCCAAAAGTCAATACCAAAGCTGGAATAAAGCAGTACCAGATTATAAGCAACAGTTGGTGACTAACAATGATAAAGTTATTGCTTATCTCTCCATTCCACAAATTAAGGTTACGAACATCCCTATTTATAGTGGCGATAGTGAAGAAACATTAGCAGCAGGTGTAGGTCATATCCCGCAGACAAGTTTACCCATTGGTGGAGAAAATACACATGCTGTATTATCAGCACATTCTGGGCATATTAATAATACCTTATTTTCTGATTTGGAAGACTTGAAAATGAAGGATGTTTTCTACATTCATGTCTTAGATCAAACATTAAAATACGAGATTTTTGAGCGAAAAATTGTAAATCCTGAAGATACGGATGCTATTAATGTTATTCCGGGAAAGGATTTGGTCACACTGGTTACATGCTGGCCAACAGGTATTAACAATAAACGACTACTTGTTACAGGAAGAAGAGTTGCTACAAATACGGTAAATCCACAAGAGCACATTCAACGTAATAAATATGGCTACAATTTCTGGGTGATGCTTCTTGCAAGTCTATTAGCACTGTGTGCATTAGGACTTGTTTTACGCAATGTCTTGGGTGCTAAAAACTATAATATGCGAATCGATAGAGCACAGTTCGATGCAATTCAAAAAGGCAAACAAGAAATTATTATTGCGCCACTTCCTCTGGGAAGTAGAAAGTACCGCTTAAAAGATAAGATTACACTCATTGCGGCAGAGGCTCTTGAGTCTGATAAACGTCAATATTTTGCAAAAGATGATGACCAACAGTGGGAGAGTGTTAATAAGAGTAAGAAAGCTGAAAAACAAAAGGTAAAAATTACTCAAATCATAGATGCAGATGAATTTAATAAAACAGATGAACACTTAGAACACACAACATATCTTGAGTTTAAAAAGACAGCAGAACACCTGTTACAAGAGCGGTTAAATACAAAACAGCTTCCTGAAAACTGTATTTTAATTAAGGTGATGGTAAAAGAATAAATTCTAGAGAGGATCCATATGAAAAAAAGACCACTATTGGCTCTTATATTCTTTTTTTCAATTGTCTTATTGAGATGGAATAATGCGCCAATACAAGCAGCGGAAAGACATTCTCAAAATATAATCATTGTAAAATATGGGCTCACATCGTCCTCTCGTGGATTTTCTACTGATCAAAGCTTTAATACCGGCTTAAAAATTAACAATATCATTATTGATAATGAAGGTAAGGAACTTCAACCCGTAGCTGATATAAGCTATACAGTACAGCAAATTACGGAGAAGGATGATCTAGCAGTAATGGACCCATCAAGCTACACAAAAATGGGCAACCCGATAAAACTCGTAACAAATAAAGAAGGTATTGCAAGTATACGTTTAGGTGACGGCAAATACATCCTAACTGAGCAAGCCAATAATGCTGCAGGGCTTATTAATCCGCAAGCTCCTGTTTTGCTTGATCTCCCAACAGCAGATAGCCTAGAAGAGATTTATATATATCCCAAATCTAGCCTTATTAAGACTGAAAAGCAACCTACACAAAACTTTACCAAGCCAACACAAATTCAGTACAGACATGATTTACCACATACGGGTAAAAAAATCTCATGGTTTATTGCACTTAGTGGGGCATTTCTTCTGATTATTGTTGCTTTTGTTCTTAATCGTAAAGAAAAAAGTACACAAACGAAGTGAATTTAGGGGAAGGAGGTGAATTTATTTGAAGAAAATGAGCAAAAGTGATTGTGGTAACTTAAGTTTGGGCTACAAATATTATAAGAAAATAAGAAGAAAGAATAAAAGAAGGAAAAACAAAGCATTACACCAATACTTTAAACTAGTTTTATATACTTTCACCTTATTTATACTTAGTCCATTGTCACCTGTTGTGAATTGGATGCCTTCTTTGGGGACTCTTTCTGCTGAGGCTTCCATTACTCAACAAACGGATGGTTCTGGGATAACTTGGAATCTTATCACAGCCGGAAATGATATTAATACGTTAGCTACTACGGCGCTCCCTGGCTCTACTCTTTACATAAAGGCAGCAAATGACTTGACCTTAGGAGTTACTGCAGTATTGCCTTTAAACTTAACTTTAGTTTTTGATATGGGTGGCCATGCTCTATACAATACAGGAGCTGCCGTTATTACACCTTCTGTAGGGAACACTATTACTTTTCAAAACGAACGTATCATATCAACAGGAACTACTAATAGTACCACAGTGCCGAGTCCCTTTGGGATAGGTACGGTAACCGGAGTATACAACTACTATTATGGTCTCTTTAGTGCAACGAATATCTCAGGAGTAAGCATAACATATAAAAATGTCGTCCAAGATTTAGGAACTATAACAACTTGGGGGGCTGGTGGACAACCTTTTTATAATATTGGAAGTTCTGTTAATTTCTCTGGAACCAATTACTTTAACTATAATTCGGGGCAAGAATTCATGGAAGGTACAGGAATCAATGTTCTTGATGGAACCACAACAATTAAACACAGCTCCGGAGGAAATGCGC
This sequence comes from Lactococcus formosensis, assembly GCF_037892375.1. NCBI lineage: Bacteria > Bacillati > Bacillota > Bacilli > Lactobacillales > Streptococcaceae > Lactococcus > Lactococcus formosensis. Next base: position 1,706,170 of record NZ_CP141721.1, read on the forward strand.
CATTATGGGCTCAATCTGCTGCTTCAATTAATATTGCTGCAGGAGCAACTCTAGATTTCACAGGAAACTCAACAGGACGTGGTTTCATTTATCTTGATAATACGCCCACTTTTACGATAAATAATAATGGGACTCTCCAGCTCAGCATGTCTGGTCCAAGCAGTAATAATTTTTATAGTAATACCCGCATGTCATCGATTACATTGAATTACGGCGCTAATTCCGGTACAACGATAACTGCTCCCGGATTCTTTGATTATAATGCCACGGGTGGTGCTTTTAAAACAACGATTGGGCAGGGGGCAAGTTTTGACTATAGTACAGGAAATACTGCAAATGCTTTCTTAGGGACATTGGCTACTACCGACAGTTTCACGCTTAATTCAGCGAAACATGTTCGGTTTAATACAATTAAAACATCTGGAAGTAGCATCCTTGGGACGGATACAAGTGCCATGCCATTTGTACTAAATGCAAACTTACCTTCAGCTTATGCCATTAACGGGTACAATAGTGGTGGAGTTTCAAGCCTGCTGGCAAGTCCTACAAGTGGTGCATTTGGAGTAACTGGAACCTTTCATAGTAATTTAGCGGACTTAAACAAGCTTACTGGTCAAAAAATTCCTACAGCAATAGAAATTACTAGCTATCAAAATTCCGCACAGCTTGAATTTAACCTTGTATCTCCTGCGCAAGCCAATTTTAGTTATGTATGGGCGGCGGATGTTCCTGGACAAAACGGCATAGCAGGTACTTTACTTGGGCAACTTCCGGCACGTGTATCAGAGCAAGGTACCGTTGGAGGTGCACTAACGGCGCCAACATTATCCGCAGCACCCAAAGGTTATTATATCTCGGGTTATAAAGCACCAAACGGCACAATCTACAGCACACTGGCTGCAGCTTTATTATCGGTTAATAATGTATTTGGTACGACTTCGAACACAACGACACCTGATGTTTACATGCCTTCCACAAATGATTTTCAAGTCATTTTGAGTGCAGAAGAGCAAACATTTTATATTAATTATGGCTATGCGTTTACAAATTTTGGAAATGTACCACCTTTCCCACCCAATGCTTATAGCCAAAATGGCTTGACTGGCGCACCACTCGCAATTAGTGGCTTAGGAGCTGCCCCGACAGGATATCATTATTCTGCTGTGATGAATAACAAGGGGTCATCTTGGATTGATCAGACAAATCCGGAAACGGGAGCAGCTAATACACCTACTCCTTATTATGTATCGATGAGTTTTGCACTCACAGCAGCGATAACTCAGCAAAATGGAGGAATGTATTTTGGAACCTCATCTTTAAGTGCAGCTCCAATAATTAATAATCAAGGGGCATTTGATAATAATGTAATGGCTATGCTTACAGCAAATGCGGAAATTGCAAACTATACTTATGGTTGGGCCAATATTACGCCAGGTTATAATGGAAATGCAGGACAGATTTATGGGAATCTTCCAAGTCAAGCAACTTCTAATGGTGGCTTCGGTGACACTATTGCGCGAGACACATCAAGTGTAAATTCTCCGGGAAACAATTACCAGACCTTTGTCGCTCCTCCAAATGATAAGGCTCTTAGTGGCTATTCTGTGGCTGTGCGTGCACCAAATGGAATAACATACACATCGGATCCTAATGCTGCTGCTAGCTCTACAGTAATTAAAACAACCACGCCATTGACAACTGCGACTCAAGCAAATATTTTTAAAGAAGGAGCAGCGGCCAACAATTTCGTGATTACTTATACACCTATTGCAAATAAGATAAGCTGGCACTACACATACGATCCAAGTATATCTAATCCACCAAGTGTCCCTGCTGATATTGTTCAAGAAGGAGTGCTGACCGGCGAACCACTTACAGATCCAAAAGCGATAGCGCCAAATGATTATTTTATTGAAGGCTATCAGTATCCTGGAGATACCAAGATTTATCCCACAATTGCGGAGCTACAGACTGCGCATTTCTCTGGCACTAGTGATGTGACGATTAATATCCTTTTAGCTAAAAATTTTGTTTTACCTTACACAGGAGGCTCAGGACAGTTTGGGATAATCTTAGCATCAGCTACACTTTCCTTTCTTGCTTTAGCTTTTTACATCTTTAAAAGGAAAGATTAAAGTATTTCTTTTAACCACAGGATCTCGATCGTGTGGTTTTTCTAATTTTTTGCAATAATTGAGGTATATAAGTGTATTTGTGCTCAGATATTGGTATAATTAAGCATTATGACAAGAAAAAATATACTAAAAGCACAACGAATCGTAGTAAAAATTGGTACAAGCTCGTTGATTTTACCGAATGGAAAGATAAATTTATCAAATATAGATGAACTGGCTTTTGTGTTATCCGATATAAATAATAAGGGGTATGAAGTTATCTTAGTAACTTCAGGAGCTATCGGAGCAGGGTTAAATGTCCTTGGGATGAATGAACGTCCAAAAGATATTGCACAGCAACAAGCCTTAGCAAGTATTGGTCAAGTAGAGTTGATGAGTCTTTACACGCAAATGTTTCGTCGTTATTCTCAAAAAGTGTCACAACTTTTATTAACACGGGATGTTACCGATTTTCCACTGAGCTCAAATAATGCTGAAAATGCCTTGAATGCCCTGCTTTCGCTAGGTATTATTCCTATTATCAATGAAAATGATGCTATAGCTGTCGATGAAATGGATCATCAAACAAAATTTGGCGATAATGATAAGCTTGGAGCGATTGTTTCAAAGCTAGTGGATGCTGATTTACTCATCATGCTTTCTGATATCGATGGGCTTTATAATAAAAACCCCAATATTTATGATGATGCTAAAATATTTAAAGAAATCCATGACATTACGGATGAATTACGACAGATGGCGGGGGGAGCTGGGAGTCGTTTTGGTACAGGTGGGATGACCTCTAAGCTCGCCGCTGCAGAAATTTTGTTCGAAAACCAGCAGGAGATGGTTCTGACCAATGGTAAACGCATCCGTGAGATAAAAGATATTATTGCTGGACAAGAAATTGGGACTTATTTTTACCAAAAAATTGAGAAAGAAGAAGATGTATGATGATTGAAGATTTAGGAGTAAAAGTCAAAGCAGCAAGCAAAGAAGCAGCAAAACTATCTGCTGCAACAAAAAACAACTTTCTGCTTTTCCTAGCAGATACTCTCATTCAAAACACAAGCCGGATTATTTCTGAAAATGAAAGAGACTTACTTAAAGCCAAAGCACATGGTATTTCGGATATTATGGTAGATCGTTTACGATTGACGCCAGAAAGAATTTCGGATATGGCACTTGGCTTACGTCAAGTGGCTGACTTGCCTGATCCTATCGGACAAGTTTTACAAGGCTTTACAAATCTTGACGGACTAAAAATTGTCCAAAAACGAGTGCCGCTTGGTACGGTTGGGATGATTTTTGAGAGTCGCCCAAATGTGACAATTGACGCCTTTTCACTTTGTTTTAAAACAGGGAATAGTGTTCTCTTGCGCGGTGGTTCAGACGCCATACATTCTAATACAGTCCTAGTTGAAATTATTAAAGAAAGCTTACGTAAGCAAGGAATTAACTCCAGTACCGTAGAGCTTCTCACGGATACTAGTCATGAAGAAGCTGAAAAGATGATGCAGGCTGATCAATTTTTAGATGTGCTTATTCCGCGTGGCTCTGCCCGATTGATTAATCGCGTAAAAGAAAAAGCAACAGTTCCTGTTATAGAAACTGGAGTCGGAAACTGCACTATTTATGTTGATGAAACTGCTGATTTAGAGATGGCTACAAAAATAGTTGTTAATGCTAAAACACAACGCCCAAGTGTTTGCAATGCTGCTGAAAGCCTAGTCGTGCATGCGCAAATCGCTGCTGAATTTTTACCTAAATTGCAGGAAGCTTTGAAAAAAGTACATGAGGTTGAGTTTAGAGCGGATGAACGTTCCTTGAAAATTCTCCAAGCTTGTGATGGAAACTTAGCAGTTGCTGCTCGCGAAGAAGACTTTGGTACAGAATACTTAGATTACGTTATGTCAGTGAAAATAATCAACGATTTGGATGAAGCGATTGATCATATTAACTGTTACTCGAGTCGTCATTCAGAAAGTATCGTAACTAAAGATTACTTTAATGCCCAAAAATTTCAAGAGGAGATTGATGCTGCAGCAGTGTATGTAAACGCATCGACACGATTTACAGATGGCTTTGTTTTCGGACTTGGCGCTGAAATCGGAATATCCACTCAAAAACTTCATGCACGTGGTCCAATGGGACTAGAAGCTTTGACTTCAAGTAAATATCTAATTGACGGAAATGGTCAAATCCGCTAATATTTTTAACTAAAGAACGGTCTTTTAGGGCCGTTCTTTTATTACAAAAAAGTAAGGAAATAGTTGGGTGAAAAAAGATAAAATAGAAAGAAAAATGAGTGTATGAGTTGGAGATTTCTTAGCTCAAGAGATTAAACCTTGCTTTTAAATATAAGGAGTACATATGAAAAAAAGAGCGCAGAAGAGAAAGAAAGGAATCGATATGTTAGGTGTGACATTTTTTGTTTTTATTGCTGCGGTAATCGGAGTTTTATGTGTTGCTTTATATTATCAACAGACCAAGGCAAGCCCTGGTGAGCCAAGTACGCGCGTGATTAAAAAAACGGAAGAACAACTAAAGTCAGAGCTTACGATTTACCCAACACTGTATGTTACTGGCTCAAGTGGCAGTCCTAAAAACAATATCAGTCATTTAGTTCAAGCAGTAACCAATAAAAATAATGCCGCAAAACCAGGCCTCACTGTAATTGCGGAAACAGGAAATAAATATAAATTAAAAATTACTGGAAAAATTGATGCTAGTAATAAATATCCAGCTATTGCTGTTGGGACAGATCATGGAACAAATGATCACGAAATCTATCAGTATGCGATAAAAGCTACAATAGAATATCTAGCGGCACACTACAATGTCCCTTGGTATAATATTTTGGGCTATTCTTCAGGTGCAGGTGGAGCTATGCGGTTTTTGATCAATTACTCGCAAGATAAAAATTTACCTCCTGCTAAAAAGTTTGTTGCCTTAGATGGTGAATTTAATCGCAAAGAAAAGTTAAGAACCAACGAGTCCATGGAAAGCCTGTATCAAAATGGACCTGAAAACAAAAGTGCTGATTATAACTATTTTGAGAAAAATTATTCAAAAATGGATAAGGGCATCCATGTCTATCTCATGGCTTTAGATACGCCTGTCGGGTCTGATTTTGATGGCGTTCTCCCGTGGTCGGATCTCTTTTCTGTTTATAACCTCTTTGAAAAAAATGGCAATATAACGGAAAAATTCACCTATACAAATAGCCCAGGAGAACGATATTCTCATGGTTCGATTTGTAAAATGCCTGCAGCACAAGACTATATCGAGAAGGTTTTCTACCATTCAACTTAACTTACCAAAATGTAAGTTTACAGACAATTTAATTATAGTACAATCATATATTATGAATAGAAAATATAAAAAATTATTCATCTTTTTGGGAAAGACACTGTTTTACTTCGTAGTTATTTTAATTCTACTTTATCTTTATTCTTATAGTAAAACAGGGGGCGCACACTTTATCTACAATGAATTTTAGAAAGGAGATGTCATGAACATTTTTCTCGAAATTTTATCCGGAGCAACAAAATACCCGGAGCGTTTAGCGATAGTCGAACACGACCAAGATTATACTTATCATCAATTGCTTGATGCAGCATCACAGGTAGCTCAAAAAATATCTGCAATGCCCATCTCCGAACGTCCAATTATTGTATTTGGTAAAAACGGATTTTTATCATTAGCTGCACTACTCGGTGTTTCACTTACAGGGAGGGCCTATATTCCTGTAGACGCCCATACACCTTTTGAGAGAACTCAGCTGATTATGCAAGCTGCAAACCCTTCTTTAGTCATACATACAGTGGAACTTGAAGAGAAGTTTTCCCAACTTTTTACATCAAGAATATCTTATACTGAATACCAAGAAAATATCGATTTCGATTTTTCACAGATTGACAGTCGTCAAGCTGTGAGCGGAGAGGATATTAACTACATTATCTATACTTCGGGCACAACGGGACTTCCAAAAGGTGTCGCAGTAACACATAATAACTTACTTAGCTTCACTAAATGGATGAATAAGGATTTTTCTATAATCGAAAATAATCACTTTCTGTCCCAAGCATTATATAGCTTTGACTTATCAATTTTCAGTTTATATCCTAGCTTGACAACAGGTGGGACCTTGATATCACTTAGTCAAGAGGAGACAACGAATTTCAAAAAACTTTTTGAACGACTTAATTCAAGTACGATCAATACCTGGGTTTCTACTCCATCCTTTATCGAAATATGCTTGCTTGATCCATCATTTGTTGAAGAAAATCATCCAGATTTACAGCAATTCATTTTTTGTGGCGAGGAATTAACGCACAAAACGGCATCCAAGCTGCTTAACAAGTTCCCACATGCAAAAGTTTGGAACACTTATGGACCAACCGAAGCTACAGGTGCTATTACAAGCATTCAGATTGATAAAACAATTCTTCAAGACTATAAGCGCTTGCCTATTGGCACTGCAAAGCCAGGTGTTGAAATCCAAATCATTGATGATGAAATTATTATTATTGGGGATTCTGTAGCTCAGGGATATTTTGAAAATTCGGAGAAGACAGCAGAAGTCTTCTTTGAGTATGAAGGCAAGAAAGCATATCACACAGGAGATTCAGGCTATTTTGATGAAAATTCGGATCTAAACTATAATGGTCGTATCGACTTTCAAATAAAGTTCAATGGTTTTAGGATTGAGTTGCAGGATATTGAAGCTCATTTATATGAAATTGCTGAGATTGAAAAAGCATTAGTGGTGCCTCAAGAAAATGCTGCACATAAAGTAACAGGATTAATAGCGGTCATCCATTCTTCTTTAAGTTTTGAAACTAAGGCTGAAGAACGCGCATTTAATAAAAAAATCAAGGCACAACTTTCAGATACGATTATGGATTATATGATGCCGACTAAATTCATTTATCTTGATGATTTCCCGCTTACTCCTAATGGAAAAATTGACCGAAAGGCCTTAACCAAACAAGTCCTTGGAGGTAAGAACTAGTGGAACCATATGCAACACCTTTTTATTTTGTGATTTTAGGGTTAGCACTGCTTCCACTTATCATGGCACACGCCTACGGAAAAAAATGGATGGGCTATCAAGTCATCTTGACCATTGCCTTTCTCTGGATCAGTTTCGGCGGTAAAGTCAGTCTTTGGTCCCTTCTGGGCTTTGGTATTTTTGAAACAACTTTAATCAAGCTTTACGAGCACTATCGAAAACTCCAAAACAAAACTTGGGTGTTCGTTTTAGCAGTGATTGCATCGTTACTACCTTTAATAATTGTTAAGGTGACACCCTTATTGGACCCGATGCATCCACAATCTATCCTTGGTTTTTTAGGGATATCTTATGTGACCTTTAAAACTGTAAGTGTAATTCTTGAGTTACGCGATGGCCTGATTAAAGAAGTTCCCTTAAAGGAATATCTCTATTTTCTTTATTTCTTTCCCACTATTTCGTCAGGGCCAATTGATCGTTTTCGACGTTTCCAAAAAGAGCTAGAAGCGCCACTGACAGATAAGTATTCGGAGTATTTAGGAAAAGGGATTTTCTATATCTTCCAAGGTTTCCTATATAATTTCATCATTTCTTATCTCATCTCACATTATTTTTTGCATGATTTAGCGATAAAAGCAACATTGCATCCCAATTTGTGGAATATGATGGGGAGTATGTACGCTTACGGTTTTTATCTCTTTTTCAACTTTGCAGGTTATTCTCTTTTTGCGATGGGCGTTTCTTTGATTATGGGATATAAAATTCCTATTAACTTTAATAAACCCTTTCTCGCAAAAAATATTAACGACTTTTGGCAACGCTGGCATATCTCTTTATCATTCTGGTTCAGAGACTTTGTCTTTATGCGTTTAGTAAAGTGGATGATGGTTAAAAAATGGTCCAAAAATATGGTGACCATCTCAAACGTGGGTTACTTAGTAAACATGTTTATTATGGGATGCTGGCATGGTTTAACGTGGTACTATATCTTATATGGTGTTTATCATGCCTGCCTGATGATCATTTATGATGCCTGGAAGCGAATGAAGAAGAAGCACAAATGGAATATTCCTGATAATATGTGGACACGTGGAGCTGCAATATTTATCACTTTTAATGCCGTTATGGTCAGTTTCCTTATCTTTTCAGGAATTCCTAATTATGCTATAATGCATGCAATCAATGGACTTGGTAGTCCTTTACCTAATTTTTAGACAACAATAGAAGAAAGAAGAATAAATATGAAAAATGAAGTATTAAATATCATTGAAGAAGTTGCTGGCACAGATGAGTTTCGTGAAGACTTAGATATGGATCTTTTTGAAGAAGGCATTCTTGACTCTATGAGAGCCATTATGCTTATTGTTGAGCTTGAAAATGCCTTTAGTTTAAGTTTACCACCTTCTGAAATGGATCGTGACGACTGGAATACAGCAAATAAAATTGCCGATCGTATCAAGGAAAAGATGGATGAAGAAAGATAAGGTACTTCAAGAACTCGCACCTTTAGTTGCGGCCCTTACTTTGCTAGCGATACTCATCTTTTCTCCTCTCACGGTTTTCCCTAAGTTTAATAAGCATGAACTTGATGAGTTTGCGACTGATCCTAAAAATCGGACAGGCTTTGTAAGCTATGCGATTAAATCACAAGCATTCTCTAACCCGCATTATCTGCCAATTTTAGGCTCTTCTGAGCTGGAACATATTGATCCTTTTCATCCAAGTAGTTTCTTTATGAAAAATAATAAAGGTTTTACGCCTTTTCTAGCAGGTCAACCCGGAACCCAATCCTTAACACACTTTTTCTATCTGAATTCTGTTGAAAAGCAATTGCATAACCGTAAGATTGTTTTTATCATCAGTCCACAATGGTTTACACGTAAAGGTATTGGTACACCTGAGTTAAGTCAATTTGTTTCTAAAGGTGAAATATATGCGTGGTTACAATCTGCCTTACCAAAAGATGTCGCGACACAAAAACTCGCTCAACGCCTCTTGAATTTTAAAGATTTTCCTGAGGATATTGTTATTACTCATGCACTAAAAACTCTAGCAAATGGTAAAAAAATCGACAGTATAAACCAGATTTCAATTCAGCTTGCAAATCAGTTCTGGACGAAACAAGATTCTCTTTTTACGGGCTTATCAAAGCTCAGCGGTAGGCAAGAAAATTCATACGAAAAGATAGAGCGAATCAGTAAACAATTACCAAACACAAAAGATTTTGAAAAACTGGATCAAGCAGCATACGAACGAGGAGCTGCAAATTCAGCAAATAATGAATTTCAAATTGTTGACCATGTGTGGTCAAGAAATCTTCAAAAGGTCTTTAAAGAACGTAAAGGTGTGATGAAAGAAGTGAGTTACCTGAGAAGTCCGGAATATCTTGATTTTCAGCAGCTTTTAAATCAATTTGCAAAAAATAATAATGATGTCCAGTTCGTTATTCCACCTGTAAATGGAGCATGGTACCAGTATACAGGGCTCTCATATGAGATGTTACAGGAGTTTAGCGCCAAAATTAAATATCAACTTAACAGCCAAGGTTTCCATCACATTTATGACATGACAAATAAATTCAATGAAAAGTACTATATTGGGGACACTATCCACTTGAATAATCGTGGTTGGGTGGCTTTAGACAAAAAAATCGAGGAATTTATGAAACATCCAACTAAAACAGCATATAAGATAGACAATGCTCAATTTCTTAGCACAGAATGGGCCAATGGAGATAAGGAAGCTTCTCTTAATAGATAAAAAATAAATTAAAAAACGACAATATTCAATTGTCGTTTTTTATTTGTCCGATTTCTTGGACATGTTCTCATTTTTTATGATAGAAAATGCTTAATTTACTCTATTTTATTCTATGAAGTTAAAAATCGTCTACTCAATCTAATATTAAAAACATTTGGACTTATCCCTCTATCTTTGTATTATTAAATTAGGAGAAAGAGAAAAAATTTAAAGTAATTATCATTTTACTTTAATGTTTAATCTTTTTTAAACTAAAGAAAAAGGAGGGAAACGAAATGTTGCAAACAAAGTGACATCTATTTTTGATTTTTTCTAAAAAAGTTCATTAATTCAAAATAAAAAGGAGTAGAAACATGAAAACTTTAAGACAAGTATTGAAAGGGCTTGTGTTGGCGATAGTACTTTCGGTATTAATTATCTCCGGGATGCGATTAAAAAATACCTTGAGTCGAGTGAGTGCGGATAGAGTTGATAAGAAAATAGATCAAAAAGTGGCACCCATACGAGATAAGAATAACAACACAGCTCAAATTTTAGAAAAAGAGGCATGGTGGACAGATCAAGAAGCTTATGAAGCTAACTTACTTTTAAAAGTTAATGGCTCGAGTCTTTCTGGGCCGATGGATGTCGTTTTTGTTTTAGACCGCTCAGGTAGCATGGATATGACTTATACCGATAATGCTAATGCGGATGGTTATAAAGGATATCCTTTATTCTCCAGCTCTTGCTTAAACCAGGAACATTTCTACCTTGAACCACTTCATGAAGGACAGGAACCTGAAGCAAACGCAGATAAATCAAAAGTTTATGAGAATAGTGATAACACCCTCACAGTTTATAACGCGGATGTTGATAAATGGGAAGTGATCAGCACTACACCAGTTCATCTTTTTGAACAATTCACTCAAGCTACAGCCAAATATATCCCTTATCATTTTAAGAAAGAAGGTGAGAAATTTGTCCGGATTAGTCGTTGGGATGCTACAGCAAAGGTAGCTGGAAAAACAGAACCTGGGGTTTGGGTACATGGTGATGAAGACCAAGGTTGCTATGACCGATGGATGTTATCAAAAGAAGCCATCTCAGAAGTAACCAATCAGTTACTCCAAGAGCATCCGGAAAACAGAGTAGCTCTAGCACCATTTTCAATCCGTGATTCCTCAATGGTTACCCATTTAAATTATAATTCGCAACGAATGAAAAATTTTAGAGATAATCTTGTTTTAAAAAATAATGAACATGGCTACTTTGGCCCAAGTACGGGAACAACCATTGAAGCCGACGGTTCAATCAGTGGTGTCTATAACTCTACTGTCGGTTGGAAGGGCAGCATTGCTGAAAACAAGGCAGCAATTGATGATATGCTTCCTCGTCTGTTCACAACGCCACAAACAGACTATCAATATGGATTGAGTATGGCATATAATCTACTCCAATCACGTAGTGATGAAGCTAAGGCAACCAAAGGCGCAATGGTCGTCTTCTTATCTGATGGTGTTCCTCAGAGTACTGCTACAATGCGAGCTGGCTGGTCAGGTGGCGGCCCCATTGTATCTTTCGGCCAAACAGATGGTAGGATCCTGGCAATGTCCGCTGCTATTACCAGCGATGAGCCTGTAGAAGTAGAGGGTGCACCAACAGGAACATATCAACGACATGATATCAACCCAAATTATCTAAAACTTATTGAAGGAACAACCTATGAGGTTGCTGGAATGGGTGCAGAGATGTTAACAGTAGATTATATGGCTAACAGTGCTATCCTAAAGACCATGGCAAATGACTCGCAAAATTATTTTGAAGTTCCAGCCGATAATGTTGGGGCAGGCAAGAGATATTTGAGCGATTTACTGCTTAATTCTACGCTCTTCCCAGGTGGGCGAGATTCTGTTCTTAGAGATAAAGTGAGTCAATATTATTATGTTCCAGAAAATGCTACTCTTCCTCAAGGAGTGACAATTGAAGGAAACTATGAGGACAAAGGTGAAGAACAGACGATTGTCTGGGAGTTAGGAGATCTTTATGATTACAGTCCCGATGGATATCCTGCCGTAAATATTCCGCTAGTATTAAAAGAAGAATATCGTCAGGTTTCACAGGATACTTACTACCCAACAAATGCAGATACAAGTGATAAAGCCGTGGATATTTTGGATCCTGAACGAGGAATTGACGATGAAGATACAGGCGCAAAGCTCTATTATACAGACCCTCATAATCAAAAACGTTACGATACTATTGGCACACCAAAGCTTGCAGTCAATCCACCTGCAGTAAAAAGTACTAGTTACCAGATTCAAGCTGAAAAACTATTGAGCGGACGTTCTCTTTTAGCGGGAGAGTTTACTTTCGAGTTGCTAGACAGTGCGGGGGGAGTCATTCAAACCGTACACAATGATGCTTCAGGAAAAATAGTATTTTCACCAATCACTTACACTAATACTGGAGATTATGATTATACAGTGAGAGAGAAAGTTGGTTTGGATAAGACTATTGACTATGATGCTGCCAATTATAAAGTAACTGTTAGCATCAAGGAAGAAGCAGGGAATCTTGTTGCTACAGCTACAGGAGATGCAGCGATACAGTTTAAAAATAGTTATCAACCGCTTGGTACAGAAATTCATTTGCAAGCAACCAAAGAACTTGTCGGTAAGAAACTGACAGATCAGGAATTCACGTTTGAATTAGTCAATGCTTCAAATCAAATTATTCAAACGGCTAAAAATGATGCTTCAGGACAGATTCGCTTTGATAAGCTAGCTTATACAAAAACAGGAAGCTACGATTACACGATTCGGGAAAAGGCTGGAGTAGATCCTCAAATTACCTACGACACTAAATCCTATAAGATTCATGTCGAAGTATCAGACCAAAAAGGAAAACTTGTCGCATCTGTAAGCTATGAACAAGAGCCAAAATTTAAAAATATCTATCTTGAGGAAAAAAGATCATCATCTAAAGATGATGAACTAAAGGGTTTGACTGAAAAGAAGAGACCACAGAAAAAAATCTTACCAAAAGCAGGAGAGTTTAACAAGACAGCCGCTATTGTTATCGGCATCGGTTTAATTTTAGTTGGATTTGTAACTCTCTTGATGAGAAAAGTTAGACGAAATAGAAAGTAGAACTGTAAAAAAGACAAGTGAATGCTCGTCTTTTTTATAATTTAAAAATATTTTACTCAACGCCTATCTAATCTAAAATCTTTGAGATAAAAAGTTATTGAAAAATATTAAAATAAAAGGCAATATTACATATTTCATAATAAAATAATACATAAAATGTTATTTTATTATATTGTAAATAGTTTGCATGATAAACTAGTAATAGGTACTCTTAAAAAGTTAAGTATTTTAATAAAAACTAAGAAAATTATGGGGGAATTATGATGAAATGGTTTCAATTATCAAAGGTAGATATATTAAAGAAGCTTCAAGTTGAAGAAGATATCGGGTTAACAGAAGGCGAGCGAAAAAATAGATTATCAGAAAATGGTTTCAACTTATTATCTGGAGAAAAGGCAGAAGGAAAATTAAAAAAGTTTTTCAAACACTTTAATGATTTATTAATCTATGTGTTACTTGTGGCTGCATTACTTAAAGGAATCAGTCAAGACTATATCGATATGTTTATCATTTTAGTTGTTGTTGTCATTAATGCTTTGATTGGTTTTATCCAAGAGTCAAAGGCAAGTAACTCTTTAGATGGCCTCACGAGTTTAATGGGGACAGAGGCAACTATTCTAATTAGTGGCGAGAAAAAAGTTGTATCAACAGACTCTTTAGTAAAAGGTGACATCGTGTTGCTTAACTCAGGAGATATTATTCCAGCTGATGTAAGAATTTTAGAAGCTTATAATTTAGTTGTAGATGAGGCAATGCTCACAGGTGAATCAACTCCTGTACAAAAAAATGCTGCTTCTATTTCAACTGAAGCAGACTTGGCAGATCGTGTTAATATGGGATATTCAGGATCATTAGTAAACAGTGGGAGTGGTAAAGCAGTTGTTGTTGAAACAGGGGACAATACAGAGATAGGAAAAATCAGTGTCCATCTGAAAGAAGTTGGCGTTACGGAAACACCTTTAATTAAAAAGATGAAGTACTTGAATAAACAAATTTTCTTTATTCTCTTAATACTCATCGTTTCATTAGTTGTTTTTAGTTTTTTCCATCGGGATTTCACGTTTGAAGAGGCAATTTCGTGGATTATTTCACTGGCAGTATCTTCTGTTCCTGAAGGATTACCCGCAGTTCTATCAATTATTTTGTCTCTTGGTGTGACGCGTATGTCTGCAAAGAAAGCAATCATTAAAAAAATGCCAGCAGTTGAGACATTGGGGAGCATGGAAGTTATCTGTTCCGATAAAACAGGAACACTGACTAAAAATGAAATGTCCGTGCTGACAGTTTTAACTAAGAAAAAGACCTTTGAAAAGAATCAAACTGAACAGTGGAAAGATGATCTTAATACTTTTAATGAAGATGATCAGCTAAAGAAATTAGTTGAAACTGCTATTTACTGTAATGACACAAAAATTGATTACCATAACGGGCAAAGGACTGTCATTGGTAATCCGACAGAGGCAGCATTATTAGAGTGGGCTTCTCATATGGAAATTACACAAGATGAAAAAGTACTGTATAAAATTCCGTTTGATTCCTCATACAAATATATGGCTACTCTAGTCGATGTAGATCATCAACGCTTTATTTACTTAAAAGGAGCGCCAGATGTTTTACTTGGAATGGTCGATTATCAATTTGGAGATAATACAACAGAAAATCTTGATCCTAAACTCTGGGAAAAAATGATATCTAAGCAAGCAAAAAAAGGGCAACGTATACTTGCTACAGCTATGAAGGAAGTTTCTTCTGACCAAAAAACAATTACACATGAAGATTTGAAAGAGGATATGGTTCTGGTCGGAATGTACGGTATTATTGATCCACCAAAACCATCTGCAATAGAAGCGATTAAAAAGAGCCACCGTGCAGGTATCTCTGTGAAGATGATTACCGGAGATCATAAAGATACAGCTGTCGCAATTGCGAAAGAAATTGGATTAAAAAATACTGATAGTGCTATCACAGGTAAAGATATTGAACTGATGACAGATCACGAGTTATCCGAGGTAGTACTTAAAAACGATGTTTTTGCCCGAACAACGCCAGAACATAAATTACGACTAGTCAGTGCTATAAAATCGCATGGTAAAATTGTCGGAATGACAGGTGATGGTGTGAATGATGCTCCAGCTCTTAAAAAAGCAGATATTGGTATCGCGATGGGGCAAAAAGGAACACAAGTTACAAAAGATGCTGCTGATATGGTCTTGGCAGATGATAATTTTGCTACCATTTCAGATGCAGTGCGTGAAGGAAGACGTGTCTATGATAACTTAAAAAACACAATTTACTTTTCTTTACCAACAGCATTTGCTCAAGGTTTGTTAGTTGTGGTATCCATATTAATTGATCGTCCATTACCATTGACGTCAATCCAAATTCTGTGGTTAAATATGGTCACAACAATTACACTTTCTTTTGCATTAGGTTTCGAAAAAGAAGCACCTAATGTCATGGATAGACCGCCACGTGATCCAAACGAAAATATTTTAAGCCGTTATGCTATCTTTAGAATGTTCTATGTTTCTATTCTTTTAGCTTCTCTTGGATTTTTAGTCAACAATATTGTCATATCTATGGGAGTATCAACACCTGTTGCTCATACTACTCTTTTAATGACCCTCGTTTTCGGACAAGTATTTTATATGATAAATTGTCGAAGTATATCAAAATTCTCTATCGATCAAAACATGTTCAAGAACCGGGTGCTCTGGCTATCTTTGCTGGTTTTATTAGTCCTACAGCTTGCTATAGTCTATATCCCAACAATTAGTAATGCTTTAGGCACGACAAGTATCGGGATTAATAATCTCATTTATGCTTTTCTGGCTGGGCTTACAGTTTTTATTGTAGTAGAAATAGAAAAGATCATTTCACATCGTCTCTTTAAAAATTTATTGTAGAAAACAGAATGATTGATTTTAGTGAATGTCAAAATAAAAAGCTACTGAAGAGCTAAGTTCAGTAGCTTTTTTATTTTTTAGACTAGCCTCGCTTCATATATAAAAGTGGGTAAGGGTTTCCTTGCTCATCAAACTCCGTTCTTTTATAGACTTCAAAGCCCATATATTCATAAAAACCCTTAGCGCGTGGATTCTGTTCATTCACAGCAAGATCATTAATGGAGTATTTAGTAATTCCATACTCAAGAAGTTTCTTACCATAGCCCTTACCTCTTTCCTCAGGTTCAATAAAAAGCATCTCTAGATGATTGTCGACAATTCCCATAAAACCGACAAGCGTATTCCTATCATTTTTTAAAAGAATTAAACGAGGGATTTCTTTTAGAGCCTGAGGCACATATTTTTTAATTTCACTTATTTCATTATCTGAAAGGAAGAGGTGTGTAGCTCTTACAGAACTTTCCCAAACTACCAATAATTTTTCTACTAAATCTTCAGATCTGTCTTTTAAGTCAACATCTACGACTTTCATTCTATTATGCTCCTCAATACAATCTTATGTCTCATCCTAACATATGATGAAGCATATTTCAATTTATAAAAGTAAATCCTATCTCTCTTCCCGCAAGAGTTTTGGGCAGTCTTGGTATACCTGTTTTGCAATATCAACAGTCTTTTTAAGTATATTGTTGATATATTTTTATATTAATTTGTATATTATGATATAATATTCAATAAAATTAAAATAATTTAGGAGTTTTTAAATTTATGGAAAAAACCATTATCCCCAAAAACTATAAATCAACACTGGATATCTATGATACACAGACAGCAATTGGATTTATTAAACGTTGTTTTGAAGAAGCACTGACAGGAAGCTTAAAACTAAAAAGAGTATCTGCCCCCCTTTTTGTTGATGATCATTCGGGATTAAATGATAATCTGAGCGGAAGCGAACGACCTGTAATATTTGATATTCCAGCATTGAATAATAATAATGGAGAAATAGTACACTCTTTAGCAAAATGGAAAAGAGTTGCGCTCAAACAATATGACTTTCACGTGGGGAACGGCCTTTACGCCGATATGAATGCCATTAGACGTGATGAAGAGTTAGATAATCTTCACTCTATATATGTTGACCAATGGGACTGGGAACGAGTGATTTCAAGGGAACAAAGAACTCTTGATTACTTAAAAGAAACAGTTCAAGGTTTAGTGAATGCTATCGCTGAAACATCGAGTCGTTTGCATACCAAATACCCAAAAGTAGAAACAGTCATAGATACAAATGTTTCTTTCATTACAAGTCAAGAATTAGCAGATCTTTACCCGGAGTTAACATCAAAAGAAAGAGAAAATGCTTATATTAAAGAGCATCCAACAACTTTTATCTTACAAATTGGGGATTTATTAAAGCATGGTAAACCACATGATAACCGAGCACCAGACTATGATGATTGGACTTTAAATGGTGATTTACTCTTCTGGTATGAGCCTCTAGGCTGCGCTATAGAACTATCGAGCATGGGAATCCGTGTAGATGATAAAGCTTTACTTACTCAGTTAGAAAAGGCTAATGCTAATGATCGTTTAGCGTATCCATTTCATCAACAAGTGCTTAATAATGAATTACCATTAACAATTGGGGGTGGTATTGGACAAAGCCGTATGTGTATGTTGCTACTTGGCAAAGCCCATATCGGTGAGGTGCAAGTTTCTTTATGGGACGAGGAAACAATCAAGGCTTGTAAAGATAAAATTTTTTTACTATAAAAGTAATTTTTTACAAATTGCATTTTATAATAAAATCCTGACATTGGATTAATCTCAACAATGTTGGGCTTTTTTTGAATAGATGTGATATGTAGAGGTTTCTATGAACGGTAGTCTGGTAGTCTTTCTAATGTGATGCTTTCTTAAGAGTATGTCACTAGCTAGTCCTCTTTATATTGATATCCTCAATATAAAACGTTGTTTATTGTTGGATATTAGTGTATAATATTGAATATATCAATATCATGTGGAGGTAAGAACCACAATTGATAAAAAGATGATACAAGTGGTAGGAGAGCTTCTTAGAGTTCAAAAAGTCCTGGGAGTATAGGAGGAAGAAGAAAATGGTAATATTAATAACTAAGAATAGTAGTTCATCTTGTAGGAATGCTAGAGCGTGGTTAGAAAATCACCAGATAGACTATCAAGAGATAAACATAAGCCGTCATCCTTTTAAACTTACTCGAGAAATTTTGATTCAAATATTAAGTTTAGAAGAGGAAGGTTTATCTGCATTATATGGTCGTAAGAAAAAATCAGATCCAAAATACCAGTGGCTTATGAGTAGTGTGGAGGAACTGTCATTAGACTCTGCTTTAAGTTTCTTACAAAATCATCTGGAATTACTCTGTACTCCCATTATTTTTGATGAAAAACGAGTGCAGTTAGGCTATGATAATGAGAATATCAGAAAGTTCATACCAAAGGAAATAAGAAGAGTGGATGCAAGTAGTAAAATTACTCAGTTAAGGCAATTAGAGTTACTTGCAGGATGAAATTTTGTTATAGTAAAGATTTTTACTTGAAACTAAAGAAACTACCGATATCACGGGAAAGAGTTTTAAAATCAGGGCCGACCATATTGAAAAAAGCGAGGCAGGAGTTAAAGGTTTAGTACCTACGAATACAATCAACGACGAAGAAGGGAATAATATTTTTAGTATTATACCAAATAATCAAAATATCAAAGGCATCAAAGCGGGCGTTACTTGCTTTCTAAAAATTACAGATCAAAATACGTTAGCAGGTCTTGTAATCCTCAACTTTAATATAGTTAAGTAAAAAACATATGAACGTAAGGAAAAGCTTCACAATTTAAATATACTTCAAGTCTGATTAGCTTGAAGTATATTTTTTTGATATAATAGTCGACGTAGAAGTTTCTATGGACGGTAGTCTTTCGGGAGGTGATGCTTATGAAGATTTTGTAAGTGTAACCTCACAAAATATGAAAGGCGAAAAGTTTGTCTGTTTATCAGGCGCTAATGTTAATGATTGCTTTCGCAACATTAGTACTAGCATTAAATGATAAAAACAAAAAGTAACCATCCATAACTTTAGCGAGTGTTGATGATTACTTTTAATTAAAATACGGCTACCGTTCTTAAAACGGCTACAGAAGGGCTTGTTACTAGCAAGCTCTTTTTATATATTACCATTATATCATAAACATTAAATTTAACAAATAGTATAAATCGTACTTACATAAAACCCACCCATATGTTTATTCTTTCTGGAATAAGTTCATAACATAAAATATAAAGAACATTATAACCTAATATTAGGAGATGTAAATTGTAACACAAGTTTTTCGGAAAGATGTTGTATAGGTAAATATGCCAGAAAGAATAGCCAACATGGAGGTCATCCAAGATACACAGACAAAAACTAGCTATTACAGCAAACTTCATGGATGTTCACGTATATATTTTATTGCCTATCTTTATGATATAGTTTTTCTTCTAAATTCTATTGTTTTAAATAGCCTACATCATATAAAGTAAATTTAACTCATAAAATTATATAAATGGCTCAACAGTCAAGTTCAAACCTAATTATTTATAGAATGTATGATATAATTATATTCGAAAAAATTAAATAATAGGAAGAATTTATGAAACTTGCTGAGTATATAGTTTAGAGAGATCTTGGGATAACCTATGACTTCTTTCCGAAAAACTATAATATTCTTGAAAGTTTTATAAATTTATGGTATGCTTAAAGAACTATGAAACGTGAACTTCTACTTGCAAATATTGACCGCATAAAAAAACGTATGCCTGACTTCGTTTTAGAATATTATCAATCAAAGTTGAGTATTCCTTATAGCTTGACCACACTCTATCAATATCTTTTAGAGTATGAGAGATTTTTTAACTGGCTTATTGATAGCGATGTCAGCAATTCCCAAGATATTTCTGGTATTACTCTGGATACATTAGAAAACCTTGCGCGATCTGATATCGAAGGTTATATTCTCTACTTACGTGAAAAACCGCGTCAAAATAATAAATCTGGACTAACACAAAACTCGGTAAAACGCACTTTAGCTGCACTTTCTAGTCTTTTTAAATACCTTACTGAGCAAGCCGAAGGAATAAATGGTAAACCGTACTTTTATCGAAATGTTATGAAGAAAGTTCAGATTCAAAAAAATAGAGAAACATTAGCTTCACGTGCTGAGAATATTAAAGGAAAATTATTTTTAGGTGATGAGACACAAGGCTTTCTCGACTTCATTGATAACGAGTACGAAAAAAGTTTATCTAATCGTGCTCTCTCTTCTTTTAACAAAAACAAAGAGCGTGATTTGGCCATCATTGCGCTTATGTTGGCATCAGGAGTACGTCTTTCTGAAGCCGTTAATATCAACATATCGGATTTAAATATGAAGACGTTGGTTGTTGAGGTTACACGTAAAGGGGGTAAGCGTGATGCTGTGAATATCGCCAAATTTGCTGAGCTTTATTTACTCAATTACTTAGAAATACGTGAGCAACGTTACAAACCAGAAAAAAATAATAAAGCCTTCTTCTTGTCTATTTATCGCGGGCAGGCTTCGCGTATTGATGGCTCAAGCATTGAGAAGTTGGTTTCTAAATACTCGCAAGCCTTTAAAGTCAGAATTACGCCACACAAACTTCGTCATACATTAGCGACTCGCCTTTATGCACAAACCAATTCTCAAGTTCTTGTAAGTCATCAACTCGGGCATTCTTCAACACAAGTTACAGACCTATACACACATATTATTAGTCAAGAACAGAAAAATGCACTTGACGAACTATGACTAAGACTGGTAAGATTTAAGTAGACTATTAATTTAAGATAAAAACAATAATTAGAAAGAATCGAATGAATAATACTACTCTAAAAATGTCACAGCAAGAAATTATTTATGAAGTAAAATATGCCTGGAGCAGACAAAGACCAGTAAGTGTACGTTTTCTGGAAAATTCGCAAGAAACTACTTCTAAGGGTAAAATTTTTGGTATCGATTATGATTTACTTTACATCAAGGAGGAGAATGTAGTACGGAGAATCATTTTAGACGATATTTTAAGTATAACTGTATAATTTTTACATAATTATTTTTATGTAATGAGCCCTTAAACAATAAAAACCTCTAAACTAATAGAGGTTTTTTATTATTAAATTTTTTCGATAATTTGGCTTAAATCTTCTAGCGCTCGCTCAGCCACTTTAGTGTAGCGTTCTTTTTTATCACGAATGCGTGGACCATCAAGCTCTTTAACAATACCAAACGTTACATTCATAGGTTGGAAATGTTTGCTATCCGTATGTGTAATATAATATGGGAGAGCACCAATAGCTGTTGTTTGTGGGAAAACAACCTCTTCTTCGCCCTTGAAAAGACGAGCGGCATTGATCCCAGCAACCAAACCACTAGCCGCTGATTCAACATAACCTTCTACACCAGTCATTTGACCAGCAAAGAAAAGATTTTCTTGTTTTCTTGATTGGAAAGTTTGTTTGAGTAAGTTAGGAGAATCCATATATGAATTGCGATGCATCACACCATAGCGGACAAACTCAGCATTTTCTAGTCCAGGTATCATTTGGAAAACACGTTTTTGTTCTCCCCATTTAAGGTGCGTTTGGAAACCTACAATATTATATAAAGATGCTGAAGCATTATCTTGGCGCAACTGTACAACGGCGTAAGGCGTTTTAAACTGACCATCTCGTGGACCTGTATATGAATCAGGGTATTCTAAGCCAACAGGTTTCATTGGACCAAATAACATTGTTTTATATCCGCGTTTAGCCATTTCTTCAATCGGCATACAGCCTTCGAAAACTTTTAAATCCTCAAATGAGTTGAGTGGCGCCTCTTCGGCAGTGATTAGAGCTTGTTGGAAGTTGTTAAATTCTTCCTTTGTCATTGGACAATTAATATAGTCTGCTTCGCCTTTATCGTAACGCGATTTTTTATAGACCTTATCGTAATCGATTGTATTTGCATCAATGATTGGGGCTGCAGCATCATAGAAATAAAAACCATCTCCACCATTAAACTCGTGAATTTTTGCTGCTAAGGCATCACTTGTCAGTGGGCCAGTAGCAATAATTGTAATTTCTTCATCCAAGTTTGGTAAGTCTGTTATTTCACCGCGAATTACCTCGATTAAAGGATTTTTCGAAACAACTTCAGTAATAAAAGCTGAAAACTCTTCACGGTCAACGGCTAATGCACCACCTGCAGGGACTTGCGTTTTTTCTGCAGCTTGCATCATCACAGAGTCTAAGCGACGCATTTCCTCTTTCAGTAGTCCCACAGCATTGGTGATGGCTGCACCTCGGAAGGAATTTGAACAGACTAACTCGGCAAATTTATTTGTTTTATGCTGAGGTGTAGCTTTTACACCACGCATTTCGTAAAGTTTCACAGGAATACCGCATTTTGCAATTTGGTATGCAGCTTCAGAGCCAGCAAGACCTGCGCCAATAACGTTTATGTGTGTTTTTTTCATTATAATTTCCTATATTTAACATAAAATTAATTATGTAAAATGCTTTTATTTTTGTTTTTCTTCTTTGTAGTCACAAGTCTCATTACTACATACTACTTGTTTACCACCGCCACGAACTTTCTTTTCTACTAAATAGTGCTCACATTTTGGACAAGAACGGCCAACAGGTTTATCCCAGCTTGTGAATTCACATTCTGGATATCGATCACAACCATAGAAAAGGCGATTTTTCTTGGTTTTACGTTCAATGATTTGCCCTTTATGACAACTTGGACAAGTTACACCGATTTCTTTCACAATGGCTTTAGTATTGTGGCATTCTGGGAAATTACTACATGCATAGAATTTTCCATATCGTCCCAATTTAATCACCATTGGGTGGCCGCAAATGTCACAATCAAAGCCAGCAGGCTCATCTTTAATAACGATTTTTTCCATTTCAACTTCGGCTTTTTCAAGTTCAATGGCAAATGGTTTATAAAATTGATCAACAACATCAACCCAACGACGTTGTCCTTCTTCTACTTTATCTAAATCTTTTTCCATTTCGGCTGTAAATTCAGTATTTACAATGTTTGGGAAAAATTCAACAACGAGTTTATTTACAATCTCTCCCAGTTCAGTTGGCTCAAAACGTTTGGCAACTAAGCGTGCATAATACCGTTTCTGGATTGTTTCCAATGTTGGTGCATATGTTGATGGACGTCCCACGCCATTTTCTTCCAGGACTTTTATCAGAGTCGCTTCACTGTAACGTGCAGGAGGTTGAGTAAAATGTTGCTCCGGTTTGAGATTCGCTTTCTTGACCACGTCACCAGCTTCCATATCAGGAAGCATGTTATTTTTCTCTGAGTCATTATAGATAGCTAAATAACCATCAAACTTCACTTGTGAACCATTGGCAATAAAAATTACACCATTTTGCGAAAGATTAACTTTCATTGTGTCAAAGATGGCAGCAGTCATTTGACTTGCAACAAAGCGATTCCAAATTAAAGTGTAGAGCTTTAACTGATCCTTGTCTAGATATTTAGCAATTGATTCTGGTGTATTAAGAACATTGGTTGGTCTGATGGCCTCATGGGCATCTTGTGCTCCTGCTTTATTAGAAACCTTAGAAGAATGTTTACTATACTTAGCACCAAAACGATCTGTAATGAAGTCTGCAGCGACACCTTGCGCTACAGGAGAGATACGTGTTGAGTCCGTACGCATATAAGTAATCAGACCCTGATGGCCTTGTGCACCTAGTGTAAGACCCTCATAGAGCTGTTGAGCCACCATCATGGTTTTCCGTGTACGGAAATTAATTTTATTAGCCGCATCTTGTTGCATTGAGCTTGTGGTGTATGGAAGTGGGGAATTTCTACGACGTTCTTTTTTCTCTACTTTATCAACATCGAAATCTGGACCAGACAACCGAGACATAACTTCCATCACATCATCATTGTTATTTAGTGCACGTTTCTTACCATCAACACCCCAGAAAGCAGCTTTAAACTTTTTAGCTCCTTTTTTAAATTCGCCATCAATTGACCAATATTCTTGAGGGATAAAGGCATTAATTTCATTTTCACGATCAACGATAAGTTTAAGCGCAATCGATTGGACGCGACCAGCTGATAATCCTTTTTTTACTTTTTTCCAAAGGATTGGACTGATTGAATACCCAACTAAGCGGTCTAAAATGCGTCGTGCTTGTTGCGCATCGACCAAATCAACATCAATACTGCGTGGCTCTTTAAATGCATTTTTAACTGCATCTTTAGTAATTTCGTTAAAAACTACTCGATTTTTATCTTCCAAAGGGAGTCCTAAAATATGTGCCAAATGCCAAGCAATGGCTTCTCCTTCTCGGTCCGGGTCACTTGCCAGATAAACAGCTTTTGCAGCTTTGGCTTCTTTTTTAAGAGAATTAATCAGTGGAGCTTTTCCTCGAATATTAATATATTGTGGCTCATAATCATTTTCAATATCTACGGACATGGTTGATTTTTTCAAATCACGTATATGCCCAACAGAAGCAACGACTTTATAGTTTCGTCCTAAGTATTTTTCTATTGTTTTTGCTTTAGCAGGTGACTCAACAATTACGAGATTTTTGCCTTTAACAATTTTTGTTTTCTTTTTACTCGCAGTTTTTTTACTGCTTATTTTCTTTTTTGTAGTTGTTTGTTTTTCACTTGCTTTCGCCATATATTTACCTATTTTTTCAAAATTCAATAGTCTAATAATATAGGCTTTTAGGACAGATGTCAAGTAATAAAACCAAAAGTGTTTTTCTTATAGGAGAATTAAACATTTATTAAAAGATAAAAAATACTCTCAATCGTTGCTATTACGTATTCTATATAAGTTCATAAAGTTTCAATTTTTATAAAAAATTAAGGAAGAAAATTACTTTAATCTAAATAAAATTCATCTAAAATATCTTGACCGTGTGTGACAAGCTTAGCAGCTCCCTGTTGAATCAATTGATTACAGCCTGAGGCATTTCGATTCAAAATATCTCCAGGTACAGCGAATACCTCTCTATTCCCTTCTAATGCATATCGACTTGTAATGAGACTTCCACTACGTTGTTTTGCTTCAACAACGACAATCCCACGTGAAAGACCAGCAATGATTCTATTCCTCTCTGGGAAATGAAACTTGAGCGGTTGCTCTCCTGCAAGGTACTCTGATAAAACTAATTCGTGTGTTGCTAAATATTCTTGTAATTTACGATTTTCTTTTGGATAAGAAATATCTAAACCATTACCTATAACAGCAATAGTTGGAGTTTTTTGCTTTACAGCTGCTACATGGCTAGAAGTGTCAACACCGCGTGCCAATCCGCTCACAATAACAAAGTTTTGTTTTAGTTCCTCAATAAGCTTATGCGTAATTTTGGTTGCTTCTTTGGAGCTTTCACGGCTACCTACAAATCCAAGTTTAGGTAGATTAAGTATTTTTAGATTTCCTTGGTAAAAAAGGAGTGCCGGTGGATTATATATTTCTTTTAACCACTCTGGATAAATATCATCTAAAATGGAGAACGAAGGGAAGAGCTTATATAGCTTTCGTAGCCGTTTAACATCCTGACTTTTATAATTCTCAATAAAATTTGGGATAGCTTTAATTTCTGCAATCCGCGCTAACTGGCGTAGAGTGAGTTTTGCTTCATGCCCCCTCTGATAATCAATCAGTTTCAAGATCCCTAAATTAGACATTCCTGCTTTTTTCAAACGTAATATTTCAAAGTTTTTAATCATGCAGCCTCCATTTTTGGTGTTATTCATTAATTAATAC
Organism: Lactococcus formosensis; assembly: GCF_037892375.1. Taxonomy (NCBI): domain Bacteria; kingdom Bacillati; phylum Bacillota; class Bacilli; order Lactobacillales; family Streptococcaceae; genus Lactococcus; species Lactococcus formosensis. The sequence goes on from NZ_CP141721.1 coordinate 1,731,937, forward strand.
GCAAAAAATAGAAGCTGTTCACATAAAAAACTGCATTTCTGCAGTTTTTTTATTCCGCTTGTTCAATATCTTTTTTGAGTTGATCAAGATTAAATTTGGCTTGGAGGAAATTTTGAGATTTTGTCGGGAAATTTTGCTCTAAGGCATCCACTTGACCGACCTCTACTTGCCCGGAAAATCCAGAGAAACCTAAAATATGACCGCCAAAATCGCATGAATCAGCAAGAAAATGCAGATGATAACCAGCGACACTCACACCATGAAACATTTCTGGTGTCCAAAAGCCTACAATAGTTCCTTTGACGTGTTTTTCTTTATACTCAGGTTGATTTTCCGCTACTTTAGCAAAAGGCTCTCCTTCCGCTGCACCTGGAGCCATACGCACGTGCATCATTTCAAAATTCCCAGTCATTTTGATTGTGTAGAAAGTATTTTCACTGTTAAACACATTTTCAATTTTTTCGAAGAGTTCTTCACTGGCAATTTTTTCTTCTTGTTGGAAAGAAAGTGTCGCTTCGTGATGAGCTACGGCAGCGTATGGAACAGTTTCATCGTCTTCTACTTGACGTACTTTTTTGTCCCCAGTCGCAATATAAGCTTTGCCATCTAGGACGATAAGCTCACCATTAATACCAGACAAGGTCCCGATACCAAAGTCACCTTTCTCCAAGAGTTCTCCAATTGTTAGAGTTCCTTCGTAAAGTCCTGACATCAAAGCTGCAAGGGTGTTGTGTTGAAATAACTTCATTTTTCTTTCCTTTCGAAATTTTGGATTATTTAATACTCTAATTTTATCATATTATCATTGCCACAATGAATATACGGATTATTTTTTATATCTTCTTCTAAAAAAGACTAAGCAATTCGCTTAGTCTTTAATGAATAACTTATTAGTCTTCAAACCATTTATCAACTTGTTCTTTGTGAGATTTGATCCATGTTGCTGCTGCTTGTTCTGGTGTTTTACCATTTTGAACATCAAGCATCACAGATTCCATATCTTTTTGAGACCAGTTAAACTTGTCTAATACTTTATAAGCTTCAGGATTATCTTCTTTAAGTCCTTTACGTACAATAGTATTGATGTCTTCAGCTTTACCCATTGAGTTTTTAGGATCTTCTAAATATTTCAAATCATACTTATTAAACATCCAGTGAGGTGACCAGCCAGTGATGACGATATCTTTATGTTGCTTGATAGCTTCACCAAGGGCAACAGTCATCGCACCTGAAGACGATGGTACTAAGTTCCAATCTTTCAAGTTATCATAATCTTTCAGAGCTGTCTCTGTTGCGGCCATAACACCAGCACCAGGTTCAATACCGATGATTGATTTATCTGCTTGATCTTTCAGGTCTTCGATAGAATTTGCTTTCATGTAGCTTGGTACGACAAGACCAACTTTAGCTCCTTTAAGGTTAGGGCCAAGCAATTCAACGGACTTGCTGAATTTTTTCCATTGTGTTTCATGGGTGTTTGGGAGCCAAGCAGAAACCATACCATCCGCTTGGCCATTTGCTACAGTTTGCCAAGCAACTGTATTATCTAAAGCTGTCTTCTTAACGTCAAATCCATGTTGCTCCATAGCTTGACTTAATACGTTAATAGATGCAACTTCTGAGTCCCAGTTCATATATACAAGCTCAACATTTTTATCTGCTGCTGTTTTCTTAAGTGTAACACCAGAAATACCACCAATGATAAGAACGATAAGGGCTACTAGCGCTCCTCTTTTCTTCCATTTTTTAAGTTGCGGATTTCCTTGCTTTTCAGTTGGGGCAACATTAAGCTTTTGAGTGAAACGATCAATGATAATAGCTAAAATAACTAAAGCAATACCGTTTACAAAACCTTTACCGATATCCGCAGATTGAACAGCCGCTAAGACACCACGTCCAAGACCAGGTGCACCGATCATTGAAGCAATAACGACCATCGAAAGGGCCAACATAATAGTTTGGTTAACACCTGCTAAAATTGTTCCTTTCGCTAAAGGGAACTCTAACTTAAAGAGCTTTTGTCTTGGCGTTGAACCAAAAGAATCTGCTGCTTCGACCAATTCAGTTGAAACTTGACGGATACCCAAGTTCGTCATACGAACTGTTGGTGGTAAGGCAAAGATAACTGACGCAAATACACCAGGGACCACTCCGATACCAAAGAAGGCAACGGCTGGAATCAAATAAACGAAACCTGGCATAGTTTGCATAAAGTCCAATATTGGCTGCACAATCTTAGCAACAAGTTCGGACTTGGCCATCCATATACCTAAAGGAATACCGATAATAATAGAAACTAAACTAGAGAGCAAGACCAATGTTACTGTGTTCATTAAGTCTGTCCATAAGCCTTGATTGGCAATAAGAACTAAACCTAAGAATGTAAAGATAGGAAAGGCAACTTTACGTCCTGAAACTAAAACTGCCAAAAACGTAACAACAATAATCATTAACCAAAATGGAACAGCTGTAAGTCCTGCAGTTACGGTATCCATAATTGCTGTACCAGCTTTTTGAATAATATCAAACCCAGCACTTAGATTACTTGTAATCCAATCTGTTGCAGTCGAAACCCAATCTGCTAAGGGTATCTTACCTATTGCTAACTCAATCATTATTTACCTCCTCATCGTCTACATCTGCTAAAGCTTCAAGTACTCGTCCGCGGATAAGAATACCCTTAAGGAATCCTTCATCGTCTACCACGGCAACAGGTGTTGGAGAGTCGTATATGATAGGTAAGATATCACTTACTAATGTTTCTTTACCAACTTGTCCAACATCTGTCATGAGAACATCGCGAAGAGATTTATTCTCTTGTTTTGCTTGAACTGCTGCTTCACTGGTAATAACACCGTAAAATTGACGCTTTTTATCGACAGCCATTAAAGAACTTACTTCTTCTGTCTTCATCTTTTTAAGTGCAACACTTGGACCATCAATGTCAATGTTAGTTGTTAAGGCAGGAATCATAATGTTCTCCGCCGTGATAACTTTTGCACGATCGACATCTTCCACGAAGGTTTTAACGTAATCATTAGCAGGATTAGTAAGGATTTCTTCACCTGTACCAATCTGCATGATTTTACCATCTTTCATAATGGCAATGCGGTCACCGATACGTAATGCTTCATTCAAGTCATGCGAGATGAAAATAATTGTTTTTTGGAATTTTGCTTGAAGTTCCAAAAGTTCATCTTGCATCTCACGACGAATCAAGGGGTCTAAAGCTGAGAAAGCTTCATCCATCAGAAGGATTTCTGGGTCATTGGCTAAAGCGCGTGCTAAGCCGACACGTTGTTGCATCCCCCCAGAGAGTTGGTTCGGGTATTGATTTTTAAAATCAAGTAGATTAGCGTTGTCTAGAGCTTTTTCGGCACGCTTACGACGTTCCTCTTTTGGTACATTTTGTACTTCCAAACCATATTCTGTATTTTCAAGAATCGTTCTATGTGGGAAGAGACCAAAATTTTGGAAAACCATGCTCATCGTTTTACGACGAACTTTTAACAAATCTTCTTTATTCAATGTAGCAACATCTTCACCGTCAATGAAAATCTTACCACTTGTTGGCTCAATCAAACGATTAAGCAAACGTAATAGTGTTGACTTCCCAGAACCAGAAAGCCCCATAATGACGAAAATTTCGCCTTCATTTACTTCAAAGTTGGCATCATAAACACCGACGCTCGCACCTGTTTTTCTTAAAATTTCGTTTTTCGAATCACCCTGCTCGACCATTGCCAAAGCAGTTTTTACACGTTTACCAAATATTTTGGTTAAGTGCTCAATTTTAATTTTTACTGGCAAAATATTCTCCTTTACTCTTAATAATTAAATACATTTCATTATTTAATGTTCATCAAAGTGACCATTCCATAATAACAAGGTATTGTCACTTTGTCAAATAAGTAAACTTACAAATATCTTAAATTGCCTAAATATGAAAAAATCCTCCTATAGTGACAGTTCCTATTGCATGTCTCTATAGAAAGATATTTCCCAATGTCAAAACTAGTTTTTATAAAAGAAATTTTGAATAATTTGTAAAGAATCCGCACCACCAACAAAATACAAGGTATCATATTGGTTCAATGTTGCATATGGACCCGGTGAAATAATTAATTCGTCATTCTGTAAGATAGCAATGACAGTGGCACCTGTATTTTGCCACAGGTTCATTTCCCCAATAGTTTTACCTAAGTTTTCTGACGGCTCATTGAGTTCAAGTTCAATTGGAGTCATCGGATTGGATTTTTGAAAGTGTGCGGTTTGCCCAACGAGTTTATCTAAAGTCGATGAAAAATTGGCAAGTTCTTTCTGCTGACGTGCAACACTTTTCAAAATATCGGCTTGTAAATCCTGAATTGATTTAACTTCTTGATGTTGAGTCAAAAACTCTTGAGCTTTTTGACGTGAAGCAATAACAACGCCACTTCCATGAATGGAATCTACAATCCCTAGATCGCTAAGAATGCTTACTGCTTTTCGTGCTGTTTCGGGAGAAACACCAAAAGTTGTTGCTAAGGTTGATCTTGCATAAATTTTTTGACCAATTTTTAGTTCGTTGCGCACAATATTTTCAGCAATTAAGATAGCAATTTGCTGATATTTCGGTTGTCTAACCTCTTTCACTTTTTCCTCCTTATTTATTTACTCGTATACTATCATCATATAAAAATGCATTATGCTTTCTATTTTAATGTAAAAATACAAAAAAAGATAGTAAAATTATTTTTAAAGTGTAAAATTTCGAATATATCCTAGTTTATATTTTATCGACTTGTATGATAAATATGTTTCGTATAAGTAATCTATGATATAATAGTCGCAAAAGTTTAAAAATAGAAAGTGATAATATGAACTGGATTTTTCGATTGATTAAAGGAATGATTATTGCTCTTGGCTTCATTCTTCCTGGTGTTTCTGGCGGGGTTCTTGCAGCCATTTTAGGGATTTATGAACGTATGCTCCATTTCTTGGCTCATATTCGTCAGGATTTCAAGAAGAATTTTCTTTTCTTCCTTCCTGTTGGTATTGGTGGGATTTTAGGATTAGTTCTTCTTAGTCGACCTCTTGAGTGGGTGTTAGCCCATTATCAGATAATTGTGTTATGGGGATTTGCAGGTGCTATCTTAGGGACTCTTCCTTCTCTCTTTAAAGAAAGCACACGTCAAAAAGCTCGTGATAAAAGTGATACCTTTACTTTAATTCTCACATTTGTGTTGTCGACATTTATTCTATACATGTTGCCAGCTATTGCAGGGACCGTTCCGGCAAACTTCTTTGGTTTCTTCCTTGCAGGTATTTTAATTGCCTTAGGTGTTTTGGTACCTGGACTTAGCCCCTCAAATCTACTTTTGATTCTTGGACTTTTCTCTCCGATGCTCGAAGGTTTTAAAAACCGTGACATTTTCGGTGTGTTTCTTCCTATTGCTATTGGTGGATTATTTGCTCTGGTAAGTTTTTCAAAATTAATGGAGAAACTTCTTATTAATTTCCATTCTAAAGTTTACAACTTTATCATTGGTTTAGTACTCTCAAGCACATTGCTGATTGTAGTGCCTACCCAAAGTGCTGAAGCCATCAATTATGCTGGCGCAACTCTCTCAACCTTCTTTATGAGTGCTCTTCTCTTTGTAGTCGGGCTTGTCTTAGGTCTCTGGATGAGTAAGTTAGAAGAAAAATATAAATAAAGATTAATCTCAAAATAAAAAGACTGGATATCAAACCAGTCTTTTTTATCTTAGTCTGTTTCAATTAAACCGATATTCTTATCGGCACGTCGGTAAACAACACTCGTACGATTAGTATAGGCATCCAAGAAAACATAAAAATCATGGCCAAGCATATCCATCTGAAGTACTGCCTCTTCCGCATCCATCGGTTTAAGATCAACACGTTTCGTACGGACGATTTTCACAGTATCTTCTTCAATCTCATCAGTAGCATCTAAAGGAGCAAATTCGTCACCAAATGCTAAGCCAGTTGGGACATTTATTTTTGATTTGCGATTTACCCGCGTTTTATATTTACGAATTTGACGTTCTAACTTTTCTTCCACTAAATCAATAGCTGCAAGTACATCTAGAGCAGTATTTTCAGCTCTTAAAGTTACATTTTTAGCTGGCACAGTTACTTCAACCTTGTTACGCTTATCGGAATAAGACTTAATATTCACGTAGGCTGTGACTTCATGTCCATCATTAAAGTATTTATTTAATTTACCAATTTTATCTTCGATATATGAACGAATTGCATCTGTAATTTCCACATTTTCAGCACGAATACTAAATTTAATCATAAGGTTGTTCCCTTGGCATTTCAAAGAAATGCTCTTTCTTTTATTTATTTCTTATTTAATTTTAATATAAAAATAAATATGGGTCAACTAATATCCGAGATTTGCTAGAATTAAAACTCTTGTGCTGCAGTTTCTACTTTACCAAGGAATTCAGCCAAAAATTCTTCAGCTTTTTCAGGTTGGTAAGCATGGCCTTCAACACTAAGTGAAGAGAAGTCTGTACCAATGAATTCAAAGATAGTCTTCATATATTGGCTACCTGTATCTTGACCATTATACATACCACCGCTTGCTTGCAAGTGCATAACTTTCTTATCTGTTGCCAAACCTTTTGGTCCTTCTGCTGTGTAACGGAAAGTTTTACCAGCAACATTGACTGTATCAATCCATTTTTTAAGGCTAGCAGGAATCATAAGGTTCCACAATGGGCTCGCAATGACTACCTTATCTGCTGAAAGGAATTGTTCTGTAAAGGCACCAAAACGTGCAACTTTATCTTGTTGTGATTCAGACAAGGCAGTGAAGTCTACACCATTTTGCATTGCAATAAAGGCAGAAGCCATGTCTTGATCAATTTCAGGAATATCGGCAGAGAAAACATCGAGTACTTCTACTTCATCATCTGCATTTGCAGTCTTATAGGCTGATACAAAAGTATCCAAGCCTTTAATTGAGAAGCTGTCTTCAGCTGTCAAGGGATGTCCTTTTACAACAAGTAATTTAGTCATTAATAAATCCTCCAAGATTTTGTTTAATTTACATTTGTAAACAATTTTTACTTTAATATTATAGCAAAAACATTTTAAGAATACTACAATTTTAGTACGTGAAACTTAGCACAAACTTAAAGAATAATAAAACCACCTCGAAATGTTTCAAGATGGTTTTATTTTTAATGACGAATGAGATAATCAAAAGCACCTAGAGAAGCTGTGGCACCACTTCCCATAGCAATTACAATCTGTTTATAAGCTGAATCTGTACAATCCCCTGCAGCAAATACACCAGGTACACTTGTAGCCCCTTGTTTATCAACGACAATTTCGCCTCGTGAGTTACGTTCTACTACTCCCTCCAGCCATTCTGTGTTAGGCACAAGACCAATAAGGATAAAGACACCTGATAATTCGAGATTTACTTCTTTTTGAGTATCACGTTCGACATAATCTAGACTTTCAACTTTATCTGTACCATGAATCGCTTTTGTTTCTACATTGGTCAGAACGGTAACATTATCTAATGAATAAAGTTTTTCTTGTAAAACTTTATCCGCTTTAAGCTCTGGTAAAAACTCTAAAACAGTCACATGTTCAACTACACCAGCTAAATCAATAGCTGCTTCAATCCCCGAGTTTCCTCCCCCAACTACGGCAATTTTTTGACCTGCAAAGATAGGTCCATCACAATGCGGACAATAAGCAATTCCTTTATTTTTGAATTCTTCCTCGCCCGGAATTCCGAGTGAACGCCAACGTGCTCCTGTTGATAATACAATGGTTTTAGACTGTAGGACAGCACCATTTTCCAGAGTCACTTCAAGCAGGTCTTTTTTCTCTAATTTTACTGCTTTTTGTGTTTTCATAATATCAGCTGGATAGGCTTTGACATGTTCTTCCAGTTGGGCAGCCAACTTAGGTCCTTCAGTATAAGGAGTCCCAATCAAGTTTTCAATACCTAGAGTTTCTAATGGCTGACCACCAAATTTTTCTGCTAAAATACCTGTGCGTATGCCCTTGCGTGCTGCATAAATAGCCGCACTCGCACCTGCTGGACCACCGCCAACAACAAGAACATCATAAGGATCTTTGTCGTCAAATTCTTCACTTCCAGCTTGGCCCACGAGTTTATTTAATATTTCTTCAAGACTCATGCGTCCACTTGAAAATTCCTCACCGTTAGCAAAAACTGTTGGCACAGCCATCACACCACGAGATTTGACTTCGTCTTGGAACATGCCGCCTTCAATCATCGTATGCGTGATATTTTCATTAAGCACACTCATGATATTCAAGGCTTGGACAACATCTGGACAGTTATGACAAGTCAAACTTACATAAGTTTCAAAATGATAAGGTTTATCAATGGCTTGAATACGTTTTTTGAGGTCATCTTCAATCTTTGGTGCGCGACCACTTACTTGTAAAAGAGCCAAAACAAGCGAGTTAAATTCATGACCTAGAGGAATACCAGCAAAAGCAATACCCCTCATTTCTCCCTTACGAACGACAGAAAAGCCAGGAGCTTTGACTAACTTAGCTTCTTCAACACTTATACGTGGTGACATTTCAGCAATTTCATTGACAAATTCGCGAACTTTTTTACCATTGACATCTTCAGGATCTGCTTTGACACGTAATGCGATATCATTTTCTAAAAGTTCTAAATATTGTTTGAGTTGCGCTTTAAGATTCTCTTCTAACATTTTATCTTTCCATTCTTTTTAGCTTAAAAAGGCGAGTAATCTACTTCGCCTTATTAAATTAAATTTTACCGACTAAGTCCAAACCTGGTGTCAAAGTTTCTGCATCTTCTTTCCATTTGGCAGGGCAGACTTCACCTGGATTCTTACGAATGTATTGTGCTGCACGCACTTTATCTACTAATTGGCTTGCATCACGGCCGATACCGTCTGCAGTGATTTCGACAGCTTGCACAACACCATCTGGGTCGATGATAAATGAACCACGTTGTGATAAACCAGATTCTTCATCCAATACATCAAAAATACGAGAAATCTTTTGTGATGGATCAGCAAGCATTGGATATTCTACTTTACCAATAGCTTCACTGTGTTCGTGCCAAGCTGCATGAACAAAATGTGTATCTGTAGAACATGAATAAACTTCTACGCCCAAATCTTTAAGAATACTATATTGTTCTTGTAAATCTTCCAATTCTGTTGGACAAACAAAAGAGAAGTCTGCAGGGTAAAATACGATGACATTCCATTTTCCTTTAAGATCATCTGAGTTTACTGTCAAGAACTTGCCATTTTGATAAGCTTCTGTGACGAAAGGTGCAACTTCTTTTCCGATTAATGACATGATTATTATCTCCAATTTTTCTAATATTTTTTGTACTTCTTAAATAATTATCACAAAATGAATAAGGTTAGTCAAAAGATATGTTCAAGTTTTTAGGGAAAATAAAGCGCTTAACACTTCTGAATTATTACATTTTGAGTGATAATTCTATATACTATTGTTTAGATATACGAAACACTCATCACGAAAATGTTTATCAAATAACAAATCACTCGCTTTTAAAAATTATCTATTAAAAACAAAAAAGCCCAGGTGGGCTTCTTTATTTTACAGTAAAAGCGGATGTCTTATCCAACATAAAAGGACGTAAATAAGCTGTTGCACTACTTGTTGGAAGTATCTCGTCGCGAAGTGTGATGCCTAATTCATTTTGAATATAAGCTCTTCTCTCTTGCACGCGCCCCCAAATGTCAGGATACGCTTCTTTTATCTCTTGTCTTAGCTGTGCATCCGCCAAGAAAATGCCACTTTCACAACTTACACCACCGTATCCAGAAACAGATGGAATAATATCAATCTGGAACAGCATACCACTCTCGATACTTTCTGTTGACTGCGGGTAGACTGGCGAGCTCATCCATTCTTCATCCGCGGAGAGATGACCAGGATTTAAAGTCCAACCGTATTTTTCTTGTGGCAAAACTTCTTCTATTTTGTTATACAGCTCTTGGCCTTGCATACCTATCTTGATTGCTTCCAACCACGTTTTAACGGCATTGAAGTAAGGTTGTGCGACAGCCGAGAGATAATCTTTCTCTTCATCTGGCAACTCCGAAGCCTGACTCACCGCATAGCCTCCTCGGCTTTGGAGGCCTCCTTTATACCCTGTCGTTAAGGAAAGCTTGTCTCCCTTTTTAATGACTTTATCGCTTGGATAAATATTGGCCTTTACAAAACGTTCACCAGTTGCCATTATTGTAACGACATTATGTGCTTGTCCAAGGTCTGATAATTCTCTTGCAACTTCCATTTCACTTTTTCCAAGCTCTATCTGATTCATCGCTTGTAACATGCAGCGTCCTGCCAAAGCAGCACCGAATTCATAATGAGCAAATTCGTTTGCATTATTTGTTGTGCGAACACCATTTTCTCCGATAAACAAACGTGTAGCATTTTCTAGCTTAGCTTCAGGACATAAGCTTTGGACAGCATGAACTAAGAAATGAGGTACATCGAAAAGCTGATAATTATTCTCTTTTGCGCTGGTAAAGTTTTTCCACCCCACTAAACCAATCTTTTGAGTATTCTCTAGGTCACATTTGCTTAAGATTTCTTCAACTGTTTCTTGAGTATTCATAGGCTGATTAGGTAGAGAAAGATGTGGCATATGTACAGCTTCTGCTTTTAACCTTGCCTTATCTGCTTTATTTAGGTTTTCATTACCTAAAACAAGATAAGCTTTACCATCCTTATGAAGTACAAGCAAGGCTTCTTCAAAACGCGGGAGAAAACCTGTAAGATACTCAAAGTTACTACCATGTTCTAGGTCCGCATAGATAATTAAGCAATCAAAATTATCTTGGTTCATTTTATCAAGCAGTTTTTGCTTCCTTTGTTCCATTGTTTCGTCAGACAGTACAACTGGTTTTAAGTTTGCTTCAAGCGCTGGTGGTTGAATTTTTGTGAGTTGAATCATCTTTACTCCTTTTGTCAAAATAAGAACTGCCGCTTCAGCAATTCTTATTTCTTACTTTATATTCTTTTAATTTTTTAACTCTTGGGCGACGGCTTTCAAGCGTGAAAATTGAGCAGGTTCGGATAAAGAAACCGTCATTTCCCAAGCTTTGCTCCCTTCCTCAACTGCTAAAGTCAGGAAAAAGCGCTGAAAATACGACAAGCGCTCTGACTGTCGAAGATAATCAATATCGTCTTGAGTCAAAAAAGTTTGATCACGCTGGATAGCTTTATTCAAATAGCGGAGCCAGAGCCTCGCATTTCCTCTTGATTTTTGAGCCGCAGCTTCAAAATATTCTTTCCAATTCATTTATAATAGCCTCAAAAGTTCGGGATTTTCTTTTAAATAATTTTTTAATGCTTCTTGACCATAAGCAAGACCGTAAGCTTCTAAAACAACCGCAGGATCTGAAGTTCCTTCTGAATAATTGTTGAGTAAATCAAGGAGTGTATCTGGACGCTCAATGTTTAACTTCTTCATAATCTGGGCAATATCAGGAATATCCTTAGCTCTGCCCACTTGAATCTTGTCAATCAATACTGACTGTAAGGAAGACAGATAGACTTCGAGATGAGTTGCTTCAAAAATTAAAACTTTATCCTCATCAGAAAGTGACATAATACGTCCGATAGAATGGCTTAGCCAGGGTTCGTTAGCAGTTCCGACATGAAATTCTTGCCCAATCTCCGCAATAATTTCCTCAACTTTAGCAGTAGACTCATAGAAAGCATCAATATCTTCGGTAGCCTTTAGTCCATGATATTCCAAAACAAAACCACCAACACACTGTAAGCTTAAATGGATGTTATTTTCTGCTAATTTTTCATTCAAACGTATAAACAACTTATTATAATTCATAAATTATATACTTTCTTTTGAAATATCTCTTCTTGATTATAGCATACCACACCCTATAAAAAAAGAGTTTTTCCTCTCTTTTACATAATAAAAAACACCTCTTGGTGTTTTAATTGTTAATTTTTTCAAAGGCATTATTCAGGTCGGCCAATAAATCATGGATATCTTCGATGCCTGCAGATAGGCGAATCAGGCCATCCTTAATACCAGCTTCTTCACGAATCTTTTTCGGTATTGAAGCATGGGTCATCACTGCAGGTACTTCAATCAGACTTTCCACACCGCCGAGTGATTCAGCTAAAGTAAAGTATTCTAAAGCTTCGACAAAGTCTTTGACCTTATGTTCATCCTTCAGTTCAAAAGAGAGCATTCCTCCAAAGCCAGACATTTGTTGTGAAGCAATCTCATGTCCTGGATCTTGCGGGAGACCTGGGTAATATACTTTGCTTACTTCCTCTGATGCATCAAGGAACTCTGCAATTTTTTGAGCATTTTTGGCATGAGCTTCCATACGAAGTGCTAAAGTTTTGATCCCTCTTTGAACTAGCCAACTGTCTTGAGGACCTAAAACACCACCAATTGAATTTTGCATGAAGGCGATACGCTCAGCTAATTCTTCTTTATCTGTGGTGACAAGTCCTGAAACTACATCCGAATGTCCACCAAGATACTTCGTACCCGAATGCAAGACAATATCTGCCCCCAAACTTAATGGACGTTGGAAGTAAGGGGTTGCAAAAGTATTATCAACGATTGTCAGTAGATTATTTTCCTTAGCAATATCTGCAAGTTTTTGGATATCTAAGACAGTCATCAAGGGGTTAGAAGGTGTTTCAAAATAAATTGCCTTGGTTGATGCTTTAAGCTTATCTTTTAAAGCATCAATATCTGTTAAATCTACCAAGTCATATTCCAAACCAAAATTAGACATGACTTTATCCATGAGGCGGAAAGTTCCCCCATAAACATCATTACCTAGAATCAAGTGGTCCCCTGATTTAAAAATAGAAAGAACGGCATGAATGCCAGCCAAACCTGAACCAAAAGCAAAGCCTTGGACACCACCCTCTAAGTCGGCAATAAGTGTCTCTAAGGCATGACGTGTTGGGTTCCCCGATCTTGAATATTCATAAGCTTTGGGTTGACCCAGACCATCTTGCTTATATGTCGACACTTGATAGATAGGAACAGAAACAGCCCCTGTGGTAGCATCTTCACTGATACCTCCGTGAATCATCTTCGTTTTTAATTTCATCTCACTCATACTTCACCTCTTTTTAATTGTTTATTTATTATAATGCAGATTATCTTTTGTTGACTTTGGGTAATCCTATATCCGACTTTTAATTTTTTTATGTTAAGAGAAAAACCCTTAAACAAGGGCTTTTTTCTTATAGTTTCACTTCATTTGCCGGAGCAAAAAGATCATTTAAAGCTTCACTCATGGTTGGATGAGTGTAGATATGATCTCTTAACATCGTGTAAGGTATTTTTGCTTTCATGGCAAGCGATAAAATATTTATCACTTCATGTGATTCTTCAGCATAAAGAGTTGCACCTAATATTTCTTGTGTTTCTGGGTCTACTAATGCTTTAAGTAGCCCTTTACTTTGTCCCAGTACTGCAGATTTTGGAATAGATGTAGCTTCTAAACGGAACAATCGATATTTGGTACCTTGAGCTTGAGCTATTGTTTCTGTTAAGCCTATATTAGACAGAGTTGGTGTGATAAAAACACTACTTGCTAACTCACCTCGATTACTTAATGTCCGAGATTTGTCGCCATAAAGTTGACTTTCAATGATACGAAAATCATCCAATGACGTATAAGTAAATTGTGGTCCACCATGTACATCACCCAAAGCCCAAATATTTGGAGCAGAGGTTTCAAGCTTTTCATTCACTAAGATATGTCCTGCCTCGCCAACCTTAATTGACGTATTTTCTAAGCCCAATCCAGATGTATTAGGCTTACGCCCTGTAGCAAGAAGAATCTTATTCCCCTGTACCTCTTCTGCTTGACCATCTTTTGTAATATTGAGGATACTTGCTTCATCACGATCAAAAACACCATTTATTTCATAGCCGAGCTTGAAGACAGCACCAGCGTCTTCTAAATCTTGCTTCACGCGCTGCGCAACATCTCTATCTTGACGCGGCAAAAATATATCGTGTGAGTCAATAATCGTTACCTTTGATCCATAAGACAGAAACATGGCTGCAAATTCAAGTCCGATATAGCCAGAACCCACAATCAGAAGGTGTTCAGGTTTTTCTTGTAAGTCCATCAACCCTGTCGAGGTCACAAGATTTTTACTCTCCGACATACCAAGGATTGAGGGCAAAATAGCACGCGCACCCGTATTGATAAAGATACGTTCAGCTTGAACAAGCATTATGGGCTTTCCTTCTTCGGATATTTCGACCTCATGGTCTGAAAGAAATCTCGCCTTCCCGTCAATTACAGTTGCATTTGGTTCATCTGCAATCATATGGTAATTCTTTTTATTCAGCTTTTCGACTAGGCTGAATTTTTGAAGGACTGCCTCGGTGAAAGCTTCACCTTTTTGGCCATTTACAATTAACGACTTAGACGGAATACAGCCAATATTAATACAAGTTCCCCCGTACATCCGCGTAGATTGTTCTACGATTGCTACTGATTCCCCTTTATTGGCAAGGGACTTAGCCAAGGTTTTCCCTGCTTTACCAAAGCCAATAATCAGATTCTTAAATGTCCTTCTTTCCATACTAAAGCTTGCCTCTATAGTCTACGATGAGAAGATTGTGGCTCAAATATTCTCCGTCGGTTTTCAATGCAATGAGATTGTAGCTACCTTCCACTTTTGCATGTAAATCTTGGGCACTCCAGAACATTTCCCCCCATTTTTTGAAATAAACAGGGCCAAATTCTGAATCCATATGTGCATCAAAAGCCTCTGGCAACTTGCCTTTGTCAATAGCAAGGATACGGTAACGTGAGATACCGCCCGCACATGCATCAATGGCTTCATTTTTTTCACTCAACTCATGGTCAAAATCCAATACAAAATCTGCATTATCAAATTTCGCTAATTTTTCGCTTACTGTTTTGTCAAATATAATTTTCATGCTTGTTTCCTCCTATGGTTTAAGCAAGTGCCTTAATTTCTTTTCCTAATTGATCCAAGCTGTTTTCAAAAACTGACCAGTCTTGTGTAAGTTTTAATAGTAAGAGACTCCCCTGTATTGTTGAGATGATATGCTGAGCTTGAGTTTTGGACTGCTCTGCTGTCCCACCTGTAATTTCCATAATCCGGGCTTGAATCAAAGCTGTCCAAGTTTCCATGAGCTGACCTAACAACGCACGAAAATCTTTATCTCCACTCGCACCAAGTTCAACGACAAGATTTCCTACTGCACAACCGTAATGTTGCGTTTCATCCTCATGCACCTGAATTTCCCAGTTCAACATTGCAAGCAAAGCTTGTTTGGGATCCTCCATCTGACGCAATAAGGGATCAAAACATTGTGTTTCCCAATCATTACTATGAGATTGAATCACTTCTAAGCAGATTTCTTTTTTAGACAAAAAATAATGATAAAGTTGTCCTTTTCCAGTACCCGAGTCCTCGAGAATATCTCGGATAGAAGTCGAGGCATATCCCCTCTGACAAAAAAGTTTTTTACTGCTTTCAATGATTTTTTCTCTTGCTTTTGACACTTTACACGCTCCAATCATTTTACCTACCGCTTGGTACAATATTAATATACCAAATTAAGAACTCTTTACCAAATAATTGAACTGAAAATGTTGTATTTTTAACAAATATAGCTTCGTGTATGTTTGAGTAATGGTCTCTTTCCAAGTATATCAGAAGTACTCTACTTATTATTAATAACTCGTAACTCATACAATAAATACAGATAGTTAGACTATTTTAGTATAATAATATTTAATAATTACAGTAAGGTGATAAAAATGCAAGAAATGTCAGATACTGACCTCAATTACTTATTTAATCTTCTTGAGGAAAAAAACATACCAATAATCCATCTTAGAAAACACTCGTATATAATGCATCAAGGAATTGAGTCAGAATACATCTATATATTGAAAAAAGGTGTTGCCAAGCTCAGTAATATACTTAGGGACGGTAGAGAATTTAGTACGTTTTATGTTACAGATACAGATTTTGTATCCCTTCTTGAATCAAAGGATCGTGGAAACATTAATACCTCGGTTTTTTCTGTAAGAGTTGAAACAAGTGATACTTATTTCTATAAAGTTCCTCGTAAAAAATTAGATGAATGGGTTAATGAAGACAACTGTTTGTCTAATATTATTGGCAATTTTTATAAAAGAAGGCTCATACATAATATCGAAGTACACAAAAGGATGTCCGTCAATGGCAAAAAAGGGGCAGTTTATGCTTGTCTGAGTATAATGGTTGACTATTTTGGGATAAAAAAAACAGAAGGTATCCTCATAGATTTCAAATTGACAAATGATGATATTGCTGGTTTCTGTGGTATTTCTACTCGAAATAGTGTCAATCGTATCTTGCATGATTTAAAAGAAGATGGCATTATCAAAATAGTAGATAAAAAAATACTAATTACTAACTTTGAATTTTTAGAAGATTACAACAAGTAATCCAAAAGTATTACATTTCACTTCCTACAGCGCCTATCAGTTTTCTATAGAACTATCTTATGATAGTTTTTATTGTATCCTTATATATTCCAGAAGTTTAAAATGTCAAACTTACATTACCGTAAGCTTAACCTAAATCAATATACGATAAAATATAAGCATAACTTAAAAGGAAAAGAGAAAAACAATGTTACTTGAAGTAAAACACTTAAAGAAAATTTTTAAAACACGCTTCTCTAAAGAAGAAACTACAGCACTTTCTGATATTGATTTTACAGTTGAAGAAGGGGAGTATATTGCAATCATGGGCGAGTCAGGCTCTGGTAAAACAACGCTTCTTAATATACTTTCCACATTAGAAAAGCCCACATCAGGTCAAGTTTTGTTAAATGGCGAGGATATTACAGCAATTAAAGATCAAAAAGTCTCTGCTTTTAGACGTGAACACCTAGGTTTTGTATTCCAAGATTTCAACTTACTGGATACACTTAGTGTCCGTGATAATATTTACTTACCCTTGGTTCTTTCAAAATTCAAACCTAAGATTATGAAGAAACGTTTAGAAGCATTAGCTCCTAAATTAAACATCGAAAATTTTCTAGACAAACAGCCTTTTGAACTTTCAGGAGGTCAAAAGCAACGTGTAGCTGTAACACGTGCACTTATTAGTCAACCTGATCTTGTACTTGCTGACGAGCCAACCGCAGCTTTAGACTTTAAAAACTCTGAGGATTTACTCGACCTTTTCGAAGAAATCAATGCAGAGGGACAAACGATAATCATGGTTACACATTCAAGTTTAGCTGCGAGTCACGCTAAACGTGTCCTTTTTATAAAAGATGGTGTGCTTTATCATCAGTTGTATCGTGGGGATAAGTCTTCTACTTCTTTTGCAAAAGAAATTACATTATCTATGAGCTCTTTCCTTGGAAGCCAAACAGCTGAGGAGGAACCAAATGCTTAGTCTGAAAATTGCTACAAATAACATGAAAAGGGGAATTAAAAGTTTCGCACCATTTTTGATGGCTTCCATCACTATGTTTGTTCTGGTTTTCGTTACAGCATCAATCGGTTTTTCGCCCTCTATCGATAAATTACGAGGAGGCGAAGCAGTTTCTATGTTAATGAAGTTTGCCTTGGTTATTTTAGCTGTCTTCTCCCTCATGATACTCATCTATAGTTACCGTTTCTTACAACTGCAACGCTCAAAAGAATTTGGCCTCTATGACATATTGGGATTTGGAAAAAGAAAAATTGTAAATGTTGCTTTCCTTGAATTATTTATAAGCTACTTATTGACATTAATTATCGGAACACTTCTTGGTATTGCTTTTTCTAAATTTCTCTTTCTTATTTTTGTTAACCTCATTGGAGGAAACTATTTTGACTTACAAATTAATTTTAATGCGATTCTCCTCGTTGCCTTTATTTATTTGATTTTCTTCTTCATATTGATGTTGATTGGGGCATTTATAATTTGGAAATCATCTAGTCTTGATTTACTGCGTGAGGCTTCTAAAGGCGAAAAAGAGCCAAAATCTAATTTATTTTTAGCTGCTTTAGCTCTTATTTTACTTGCTTCAGGTTATTTCCTTGCTCTTACAGTTGAAGATCCTGTATCTGCAATTACACGTTTCTTTATTGCTGTGCTTCTCGTTATTTTTGGTACCTACTTCTTCTATATAAGCTTTACCGTCTGGTACCTCAAACGTAAGAAAAAACGTCCAAGCTATTATAAACCAAGTAACTTCATCACTACAAGTTCAATGCTTTACCGGATGAAGGCAAATGCTGCTGGCCTAGCAAATATTACCATTCTTTTATCAATGACCGTCGTGACTATTGTCGTTAGTTTGGGGATTTTCTTTGGATCTGAGAAGATGGTGAAAGATGCAATGCCTAAGGATGCGATGATAAGTTCTACCCTTCCAGATTCTAAACAAACTTTAACAGAAATAGCACAAAAAGCTGCAGACGCTTCACATACGGAAGTCTCAGATTTATCGGAAATTTATATCGCCCAAAATATTGGCTTACATCTCCAAAATACTCATGATACACTGGTTGCTTCCGATATCCAAACTGCAGATAAAGATGACTATACACTTGTGACAATGGTAACTAGAGAGAGTTTAGTATCCTCAGGTAATGCTAATTTGCCTTCGCTTTCTAATAATCAAATTATGATTAAAGATACATCTAATAAGCCCGATCCCGAAAGCAAAAATCTAATCCAATTAGATTGGTATGGTAATAAATATGATATTAAAAAAGATATAGAGGATATTAAAAATTTACCTGGGGGTGTCTCTTTCCAAAAATCTCTTCTTATAGTCTTTCCAAATAAACAAGAAATGAATAAGGTTATTAAATCTTTTAATACGAGAGAAAACGATCTAAATTATCAGCAAGCTCCTATCTCGCTTGCGCTTTTCAATATAGATAAATCAACAGAAAATGCCTTCTCTCAAAGTTTTAAAGAAATAACCTCAGATTCGTCTGATCAAACACTTACATTCCGCAGTGAAGCTCTGGCAGATCAACATGCACAAATTGGTGGATTTGTCTTCATTGGCTTTGTTCTTGGAATTAGTTTTATCCTAGGTGCTGCCTTGATTATTTATTACAAACAGCTCTCCGAAGGCGCGCAAGATAAACGCTCCTTTAAGATCTTACAAGAAGTTGGACTTTCTAAAGCTGAAGTACAAAAAACAATTCAATCCCAAGTAAGAATGATTTTCTTCCTTCCCCTCCTCATTGCGGTTCTTCACTTTGCTGGCGCTTACCGTATGATTGCTAATATTCTCAATGCCTTTGGAGCCAATGACTTCAAACTTGTTCTTACGATTAGTTTATTAACTCTTATAGGATGTGTTTTAGCCTATTATCTTATTTATAAAATTACAAGTAAGGTTTATTATCATATTGTCGAAAGATAATTTAAAATAAAAGAACTAAGATTATTTATTCCTAGTTCTTTTATTTTGCTTTATAGTAGTGTTATTATATGAATTACCATGAGTTAGATAAACTTATAAATTATATGTCACTAGGTCATTCTATTTTCTCTCTTTTGAACAGCTATTGGATAGCTGTTTTCTTTTTAAGAAAGCTCATCACTAATGCGCAAACAGCACCAAATAGCGCAACAACAACTCCAATCAAGAAAATGATTCGATAAGCTTCTAAGGGATTATTGACGTGTTTATCAATAATTGTTCCATTCATTGAATAGGCCCAAAAAACTGGAGCGTATGCTAAGAAAGAACCGATGCTCATTGCTGAACCAGAATATTTCTCATTAATCGGGACTTCTGCAACAGGAGCCAATATGATCCCTTTTGACAAAAAGATAAAAAATGAAAAAAGGAAGAGCACTGCAATAGATACAAAAACAGCAGATTTATTATGCGGTAAAATGAGTGTTACACCAAGACAGACAGCCGAAAGAAAGAGTGAAACAGCCATCATTAATGATGAAGACTTAAAAAGTTTTTCTGCTAAAATTCCTGCTGTAATACCTCCAATAATCCCCATAATTCCTGTGTTAAAAATACCAAATAAAGCTGTTTGACCGGAAGATAAGCCAAATACTGCATGAAGATAAGGAACAGTATAAATAAGTATAATATAGCTCCAATAAACGGCCATGGCCGCCATAGCTGCCAACCAAACCTGCGGTTTCAAAGCAACGTGTATAAGACCTTTTAATGCATCAGCAGACTTGTTTGTTTCCGAAGTTTCCTCAGTAGAAATCCCATTTTTAGGGACATATTTAATAATGAGAAAAACAAGTGGAATAATCAAAAGATTATAAAACAACATAAACCCTTTGAAAACAACTATTCCGCTAATGAGAGCCATCATACCAACAACGAGAAGATTCATAATAACTTCTTGCGCACGACGTAAGGATTCTAACAAGCCAAAACCAACGGATTGGTTCTTTCCTTTAGTCATTATTACAACACCATTAAGAACTGCTGGCCAGAAAAAAGCGTCCACAATGCCCCAAATGGTTGCAATGACTTTTAGTCCAGCAAATGCGGGATTAAAAATAACGATATAATTAATCGTTAAAAACCGGATAAGAAGTCCAGTAACAAGGATTGACTTTGTTGAAAAACGATTATTAACCCAACCTGCAGGTATATAGAGAAAAACCGATATTCCTATAAGACTGAAAATAATCCCAAGTTGAGCATTAGTCAACCCTAATACTTTCAACAGAAGATCATAAAAAGTTCCTTTAAAGGCTTCAAAGGACGAGTATATCACTTGTCCGGCTGTAGCAACTGAAAAGAATCCGATCGCTGTTTTCGTATCACTAAATCCTAGCTTACTGAGTATTTTTTGCATGAGAACCCCTTTTCTTAAACTTTTTCGGAAAATGTGTGTGCGCAGTTAGTAAAGATTCCATCCACGCCCCAGTTAAATAATTCTTGTGCTCGTTCTGAATTATCAACTGTCCAAACATTTAACTCATGCCCACGTTTTTTGACTTGCTCAACTTTTTCTTTTGTTAGTCCATCATCTTCCATATGGATAGCTGAGGCACCACAACAATCAGCAAGTAATTGCCAATCAGGATTAAAAGTATAATCTTCGAATAAAAGTGCATATTTGTAAGTGGGTGCTTTTTCATGAACTTTGCTCAGCAATATAGGATTAAAACTAGAGATTAATATTTCCACTTCAGGATCAATATCCTCTAGATAATTGGTAAATTTTGCCACTAAAATATCTAAGAGTTTAAAACCATTTTCTCCTGAAATGCCCTTCAGTTCCAAATTGACGTTCATTTTCGTACGATTGATGAATGAAACGAGGTCATCCATGGTCGGCAATTTTTCTTGTGCGTATTTTTTTCCAAACCAAGATCCAGCATCAGCTGTTTCAATATATCGATAAGGCAAAGAAGAAATTTCACCTGTCAAATTCGTAGTACGGTCGAGCAGATCATCGTGACAAATAACGAGCTCCCCATCTTCTGTGATTGCGATGTCAGTTTCAAACCACTTAATGCCAAATTCTGGCATCATTTCAAAACCTGCCATCGTATTTTCTGGCGCCAATTTTGGTAAACCGCGATGGGCATATATATTCTGTTTCATTGGATCTCCTAAATATTTTTTTTGCTTTCAGAGTACTTCTGTTTTCTCTCATAATGAGGCATAACTCTTTTTGAAAACGCTTCAATTATATCATTCTTTTCTTTTCAAAACAATATTTTTCACAAACTCCCCGATAAGAAATAGACAAAAACACCACTATAGCACACTTTTGTCTACTCAATCGTTAATTTTAATTTGTGAATTCACAAACTTATTTCCTTCTCTCTAATGGGAAAAGCAACTGGGAATTCAGCGTAATATCGCTCAGAAAGTATTTAATTGTGAAGAGTAGTGCAATGTAAGTCCCTCTTCCAACGTTAACACCAATCACTTCTGATAGATTAAAAGGAAGTCTGATTTTCAAGAGTTTACAGACAGCAGCCCTAAACATGCTTAGGACTACTTCTAAGAATAATAATGTTAAAAATGCTTATAATTTGTTATACTAAACATATATTGGATGTTAAAATTATATTGGAGAAATTATGAAAAAGACTTTAATCTTATCTACAGCATTAATAAGTATTTTTGCGCTGAGCGGATGTTCAGACACAACAAAAAAACAAGTTCAAAGTGAAAATAGTCAAGATTCAAGTATCACGAAACCTTCAAAAAGTTCAGAAGAGTCTCGTTCATCAAGCACTAGCGAAAGTACTGTTTCTTCCACAGATGCACCTAAAGAAGAAACGGCTCAAACTACGTCTTCTTCTTTTACAGGTTACAATGCTGAACAAATTGAATATGCGCGTGTAACCGAAGCGATAGTTCATTATTATAAAGGGAATTATCAGCCTGTATCTATTGAAGTTACTAAAAATGGACAAAATCATCAGGTATTCCCTTTTAAAGGTTCTGTAGTTATTCCTCAAGAAACCGTCACTTTATCCTTTAGCAAAGATAATACAATGGCTGGGACAACAATTGTTACCTATAGTTCTAACCATGACGGTTCGATAAATTTTTATAAAGATCCTAATCATTACCAAGATGAAAGATACCTTAAGGATCCTGTCTGGGTCAAGTCAGAATCTCAAAAATTACTAGACAGCATGCAGACATTAGAAATTCCTGTTTCATTTGACCGTGAAGCTGCTCAAATCATTTCCAAAATTCAAATAAAATAAAAAATGCATTTTTGTTTGTATCTCCGCTTTAAAAAATACCGAAACAAAAACCTACTCTGCTTAAGGCCAAAGACCTTGAGTAAAGTAGGTTTTTTCTTGTATGGGTTTTAAATTACTCCGACAATGATAAAGAGGATAACAATAATCCCAAGTGCAATACGGTACCAACCAAAGATTTGGAAGTCACGGCGTTTGATGTAGCTCATCAAGAATTTAATAACGAAGATAGAGACAACGTAAGCGACAACCATACCAACAATGAGAGCAATCACTTCTGATAGGCTAAAGTGAAGTCCGAATTTCAAGAGTTTAAAGGCAGAGGCCCCAAGCATGGTTGGCACTGCGAGGAAGAAAGTAAACTCGGCAGCAACGACACGTGAGACTCCAATGAGCAAGGCGCCTACAATTGTTGCGCCTGATCGTGATGTCCCTGGAATCATTGAGAGGACTTGGAACATCCCGATGATCAGTGCAGCTTGATAGGTAATTTCTTTCATCGTGTTAATTTTTGGTACACGTGTTTTATTCCAACGTTCAATCACGATAAAGGCGATACCATAGACAATCAGCATAATGGCAATTGTCAAAGGCGTCCCAAAATGTTCTTCTAAGAAATCATTCAAAAATAAGCCAAATACGGCAGATGGAAGAAAGGCTACGACAACCTTAACCCACATGTTGAAGACAGAACGTTTGATCCGTACACCTTTTCCTTCAACATTAACAAAAGGATTCATCTGTGACCAAAATTCTACAATAACCGCAATAATCGCGCCTAATTGAATGACTACAAAGAACATGTCTTTGAAAGCTTGTGTCATGTTGGTATGAATGAAGGCATCCACTAAAAGCATGTGCCCTGTACTTGATACAGGCAGCCATTCTGTAATTCCCTCGACGATGCCGAGAAAAATAATTTTCAAAAGTTCAATAAAATTTAAATCCATTTTTTCTTATATCCTATTCATTAATGAGGTAGAAACTGCCATCTGTAACTTTGACTGTCAAAGCTGTCTCTTGATTTCCCGTCTGATAAGGAAACTCTTTTTTGACATGATTTACATAAAGTTCTTCTGCCTCTGCATTTATCCCTGGCAATTGACTGTTTATCATTTTCAATTGACCGTCTTTTTTAATAATCTTGCTGTGTTCTTTCAGGCGAAGATTTTCAAAAACTGTCGCACCATCATTTGAAGCAAAATCCATACTTTCTGCTGTCACACGCTCTAAAACAGATGCACCATCATTAGAAGTTACTTTCAAATGTCCCGACAAAGTCAAATCACGCAATTGCCATGCAGCATCACTAATATTCATCGTGAGTTGGTTTCCTTTAACCCTTTCTAAGGAAAGGCCACCGTCTCGAAGATTAATTTTGAGACTCTCTGCTTTCAAATCTCGCAAAGTTTTTTGTCCGGATGTACCATCAATAATGATTTTCTCAAAATTCATATTTTCTGGTACTGTTACAATTATTTTTTCCTGACCCATTTTACCAAAATTAAGACCTAAATTGAAGTCAAAGGCGCTTTTTCTTGCCTCAACATTCAAAGTTTGACCTTGAAGGTTAATTTCAGGCTTCTGATCAAGCAAGTGACTCTCCACTTTAAGTGTTGACCCAGTGATAATTTCTAAGTCTGCATCTTTACTGTTGATAATCATATTCTTTACATCATCAGAAGCAAAACTCTGTTGCGTAGAAATAGGCTGAGAGATTTGAGGACGTCCTTCTCTCCAGACGAGACTCGTTTTACCCCCTGAGGCTAATCCGATACCCAAAAGTACGGCGCCAGAGACAATCATAATCAGTGAGGCAATTATCGTTTTTTTATTTTTCACAATGCTTCCCCCTTTTGATCGCGTCTAGTTCTTTGAGTTAACTTGCGTCCTAACCATTTAATCATTCCAAGAAAACGGAGGCATAGCCATTTCGTGAGAAAAAGAATAAAAGGACTGATAAGGATTCCCAATCCAAAAAGTAAAAGACCAAGTCCGCTAAAGACAAGTGTTGTCATTGGACTGCTGAAAATTACACCAAGTCCAGAAATGAAGGAGAATAATCCACCAAACACGAGTGAAACATCAAGCATGTAAAGGCTAAAGAGGAGAGCTAATAGCATCATTAACAAGGCTAGAATAAGTAAAAGAATGGCAAGTGCCAAGGGTACCAAAAGCGGTGAAGCAAAAAGACCAAGTATAATGAGCCAGACCAGCTGAAAGCGTGATTTAGCGGGTATACTTTCTTGTTCTTCTTGCGCGTGATCATCTTGGTCTAAGAAATAACTAAGTTTGAGTTTAGTCGCAAATTGTTTTGGGGTTCCATACTGTGCGGTTATATCCTCAAGTGTCAAACCTGACTCAATAAAGTATTCTTGATAATAAGCTATTAAGTCACTACTCTCTTCTTGAGGTAGGTCGGTCAGATGGGCCTGCACAGCCTCTAAATAACTATTCATCGTTTTCGATTTCTCCTTCTCCTAAAAGTTTATCCATGGCATTACGGAATTGCTGCCAGTCAGCAGTTATTTTTTGAAGCTCGTGGTGTCCATTCTCTGTTATCCGATAATAACGTCTCATGCGACCTTCATAAGGCTCATCATAATTTTCTAAAAGCTCATGTTTTTTTAAACGACGTAAGACAGGATACATGGTTGATTCACTAATCGGAAGTTGAGCTTGTACTGTTTTTGTCAACGCATAGCCATACATATCTTTCTTATTTAACAAAGAAAGTACTGTACCATCTAGAAGTAAGGTTGGGATTTGGATATCCATAAACGTCCTTTCTTTTTCTTTCATATCATATTATATGTTGTATAGCATGATACTATATAACATATAATAACATATAAAATATTTATTCACAAGTATGAGGCAATAATTTCAAAAGATATGCTAAAATAAGTTAAAGTTAAACTGAAGGGTGAGGACTGCATGCAAATCATAAAACTCCGCGAACATAAGGAAAAGCTTGAACAAGCTGCAAACTGGTTTCACCAGAAATGGGAAATTCCACTTTCTGCCTATCAAGAAAGCATGGAGGCTTGCCTCCAAGGTTCAGAAACCATTCCGCAATGGTATATGATGATCCATGAATCAGAAATTATTGGTGGTCTTGGAATTATTGAAAATGATTTTCATAATCGTAAAGATTTATCGCCTAATATTTGTGCTTTGTATGTGGAAAAAGAATTCCGTCGTCAAGGGATTGTGGAAAAGTTACTCCAAGAAGCTTGCGATGATATGAAGATACAAGGGATTCATAGGCTCTATCTTATCACTGACCATACTCATCTTTATGGACGCTACGGTTGGGAATTTATTGGCTTTGTTCAAGCTGAAGATGAAGACGAGATGTTACGGATGTATTCTTACCAAATCTAAAAAACCCCTAAATAGGGGTTTTTTAGATTTCTTGTGGTTTTTCATATTTTAGACCCATCGCATTGATTGAGACCACTACTGTTGAGATACTCATCAATACTGCAGCAGCCAATGGATCAATAGAGATACCAAAGGTTGGGTAAAGAATGCCCGCAGCAATAGGAATAGCAATGATATTATAACCTGCTCCAAACCAAAGGTTTTGTTTCATCTTGCGATTAGAGCGTTTAGCTATCTCAATCAGTGCTAAGACATCACTCGGATGCGAGTTGACCAAGACAACATCTGCTGTATTGATAGCGACAGATGTTCCGCCTCCAATCGCAATGCCGAGATCACTTGTAGCAAGCGCAGGTAAGTCATTGACACCGTCACCAATAAAGAGAACACCACCTTTTTCTTGGTAATCTTGGACAATATTGGCTTTATCTTCTGGTTTTAATTCAGCACGGTATTCCGCAATGCCAAGATTTTTTGCAATTTTTTCTGCGGTAGCTTCATTATCTCCGGTCAACATTACTGGTATGATATCACGTTTTTTCAATTCTTCGATAAAGAATTTCGCATCTTCTTTTGGTGAATCACCTAAAGCGACAAAACCGTAAAGTGTTTTATCAGAAATGAGGAAGGAAACAGTCAGACCTTGGTCAAAGACCTTTTGAACTGCTGCCTCATCAACCGTAATTCCATTTTCTTTGAGATAAGCGTAAGAGACAATACTGTAATTTTTTCCTTGGACAGTACCTTTTAAGCCTACACCAGGAATATTTTCCAGATTTTCTGCTTCTAACTTCAAATCGTCAACAGCATTGACAATAGAGAGCGCAATAGGATGTGTTGAGCCACTTTCTAATGCGGCCATAACTTGGAGAATATCTACCTTATCATCCTTAGCCAAATCAACTACTTGACGTACACTAAATTTTCCGTCTGTGAGTGTCCCCGTTTTATCCATAAGGGCATATTTTATTTTACTAATAGATTCAAGAGATGTACGGTTTTGAATCAGCAAACCATTTTTAGCCGAAAGATTAGTTAGGCGTGCCACAACTAAAGGTACAGCCAATCCTAAGGCGTGAGGACATGCGATGACAAAGACAGAAACAGCAGTCATAAGTGCAAAGCTCAATGAGGAAGTCATCATCCAAATAATAAAGGAACCAATCCCCACGATCAATGCCGCCCAGAAAAGCCAACCTGCTACACGATCTGCTAAGTTTTCACTGGCAGACTTTTGCTTTTGCGCCTTCTCTACTAATTGCGCAATTTGCGCCAGAAGAGAATCTTTTCCTAGAGAAGTTACTTTCATTTCAAAGGGGAGGTTCTGGTTTAGAGAACCACCGTAAACTGTATTTCCTGCTTCTTTCGAGACCAAACGGGATTCACCAGTAATCATCGATTCATCAATAGACAAGTGAGTTGTTTCCGATGTCACAATACCATCAGCTGGAATACGTTCGTTTTCTTTTACGAGAAGAATATCGTCCACTTGGAGCTCAGAAATGGCCACATCTTTTCCGTCTTTCAGATGAGCTTTTTTAGGAATGAGGGATGCGAGGTCTTTTAGAGCATCACCTGCACGACTAACTGCGCGCATCTCGATAATGTGACCTGCCAGCATGATAACAATCAAGGTCGAGAGCTCAAACCAAAAGTCCATTGCCTC
This sequence comes from Lactococcus formosensis, assembly GCF_037892375.1. Lineage (NCBI taxonomy): Bacteria > Bacillati > Bacillota > Bacilli > Lactobacillales > Streptococcaceae > Lactococcus > Lactococcus formosensis. Next base: position 1,759,742 of record NZ_CP141721.1, read on the forward strand.
CCCGCCAGTCCATAATAAGACAGTAGCATAAACAGAATAAACATATGCGACGACAATCCCCATCGTAATGAGCATCATCATCGCCGGTTTCCGAGATTGAAATTCTCCACGCGCGCCACTAAAGAAAGGTGTGCCACCATAGAAGAAAATAATGGACCCTAAGATAAGTCTGACAATCGAATCGCCTTGAAAACTTATCAACTGAAAGCCAGCAATACTTGAAATAGCGAGCAAAGGAACCATGAGCGCAATACTGACCTTCAGCTTCTTACCCATATTACCCATGTGCATCATATGCCCTCCATGGTTCATCATATCATGTCCGCCATGATGATCCATTTCTGCCATATCGTTCATCTCGTGATGCATGTGCCCTTTATGTTCTTCTTCCATCTCAACCTCCTTAAATTTTCTATTCTTTTAATAACTCTATATCTATAGTTTACATTTGTAAACTTATAAAGTCAAGTAAAAACTTAAAAAATTAGAAAGAGAAAACTCCCTTCTGCTGTTTTGCACCAAATAAAAAGTGGAGCTAACTCCACTTCTATCTTTATTTACTTGTAACTTGACCAATCACGAGGTTGGCAATGACATTACCCGTTTTTGTAAGATTGATATTTTCTACACGCTCCGCATTTGTAAAAGCCACAATAATTTCTGTTCCTTTTCCTGCAGCTTTAATTTTTTGCAGATCCATATCAGCAATCTTATCGCCTTTTTTAAGAACTTGGCCTTCAGAAACAGTTAACTTAAACGGCTTACCCTTAAGCTCAACCGTATCTAAGCCCATATGTAAAAGAACTTCTAAGCCTGATTCTGTTTGGATGCCCATTGCATGTTTGGTTGGGAAAATATTTGTTATTTTACCTGAAATTGGTGCAAATACTTCTTCTTTTGTCGGTAATATCGCAAAGCCATCTCCCATCATTTGAGCTGAGAAAACTTGATCCGGAACTTCCGTGATTGGCATAACTTTACCTGTAGCAGCAGCAAATAGTTCTTGCGTGATTGCTTCAGTATCTGGTTGAACAACTTCTTCTGATGTTGCTACAATATGGTCCGGAACTTCTCCAGTTTGTTGAATTTTTTTCAATTCATCCGCTACAAATTGCACTTCTGTACCTACGATGACTTGGACATTCTTTTTATCTAAAACACGCACCCCAGGTACACCAGTTGCTTTGATTGCACCTTGATCTACTAAGTCAGAATTTTCGACAGTCAAACGTAATCGTGTCGTACAATTATCAACCGTTTTAAGATTATCATTGCCAAGACCTTGATAAATACGGCCAGCAAGATAAGCAAATTTTTCATCTGCAGAAGATAAATCCGGATCTTCCTCACCTTCGCCACCTTCTTCACGGCCAGGAGTCATCATATTAAATTTCTTAATGACAAAGTCAAAAGTAAAGTAATAAACGACCGCCATAACCAGCCCGAGAACGAGAAGCATATAAGGTTGATTCGCAATAGGTACGCGTAAGCTCAAGATGAAGTCGATGAGACCAGCAGAGAAATTAAAACCTGCGGTCCAATGGAATAGCGCAGCAATAAACATCGAAATTCCTGTTAATGCCGCATGCACCACATAAAGTGGCCAAGCAACAAACATGAATGAGAATTCCAAAGGCTCAGTTACGCCAGTAAAAAATGAAGCAAAACCGGCAGCAAGCATGAGTGAAGCCGTAGCTTTTTTCTTTTCGGGACGTGCATTGCGATAAATAGCATATGCACCTGCAGGCAAGCCAAACATCATGATAGGGAAGAATCCTGCTTGATAACGGCCCGTAATCCCTTGAGTTCCGATGTTTTTCCAGAAATTCCCGATATCATTAATACCCGCAGCATCAAACCAGAAAACGTTATTGAGTGCGTGATGCATTCCTGTTGGGATTAACAAGCGGTTCGAGAAACCGTAAATCCCAGCTCCTAAAGGTCCAAGATTAACGATAGCTTTACCAAAAGTTGTTAATCCTCCGAAAACGGCAGGCCAAAGGAAAAGTAAAACAGCTGAAAGTGCGGCCATGATAACCGCAGTAAGTATTGGCACTAAACGCCGGCCACTAAAGAAAGACAAGGCCATTGGCAGTTTTGTGTTGCTGAACTTATTATAGACTGCTGCTGCGATTAGACCAGCTAAAATCCCTATAAAAACATTCCCATTGTTAATCTTAGTGAATGCAGTGTTTACTCTTTCAACATCAATTCTTTGCAAGAGTGCCACAGAGTCGGGATTGAGTAAAGTCATTGGGACAAGGAATGATACTACGCCAGCCAGTGCTGCGGAGCCATCTTTGTCCTTGGACATTCCAAAGGCCAGTCCAACAGCAAAGAGTAATCCTAAGTTATTCAGAATTGTTTGCCCGGCTTGAATCATAAAGGCTGCCAATACATTATTGGCGCCCCAACCTGTAGGATCAATCCAATATCCAATCCCCGTAAATAAAGCTGCAACTGGTAAAGTCGCAACCGGGAGCATGAGCGATCGGCCCATCTTCTGCATGTATTCTTTCATAAATCCTCCAAGAATAGAAAAATTAAATAATTTACCAAAAATGGCACGTACACAAACCTCTACTTTTAAGCACCAATATCAATACTTCTTATTTCACAAAAAGTAAGATTTAACTTTGGTTGACATATAAAAAGGCCATTGCCAATGCTTACACAATCGCCTTGTTTCGTTAAATCTTCAACCAGTTAAAATTTATGATATTTTTCACTTAATATGAGTAAAATTATTTGTACAATATTATTTTAACATCTTCTTGGTAAATTTGGGGAGTATAGGTGTAGAGGATGTATTACTTGTCAATATACAACCTGATTTTTACCTTTAGACTTTGCAATATAAAGTTTCTTATCAACATCATTGATAATTTCTTGCTGCTCTTGTGCGCCAACTACTTCAACTGCTCCTACCGATATTGAAGCCTTAAAGCTATTTTTTTCATATTTGAAATCATAAGTTGAGACCATATCAACAATACCTCCTATAATCTCCTTGACTTCTTCTTCTCGATTATTTCTAAATATGATGAAAAACTCATCCCCTCCATAACGGAATAACTGACCAGATGTGTTTTCGTTTTTTAACTTAATTCTAACAAGCTCACAAATCTCTTTTAAGGTATAGTCACCAGCAGCATGACCATAAGTATCATTTATATGCTTAAAGGCGTCCACATCAAAAAGGACGACAGTAAAAACTGACATATACTGACTTTCAATGATTTCTTGTAAAGTTTCCTCAAATTTTCTCCTATTATAAGTATTCGTAAGAGTATCCATGTAGGAGTACTTTCTCAATTCAGAATATTCTTGAACGATCAATTTTAAAATCGCTAATACTTTTTCAGCAATAAATAGCATAATGCATATTTTTAAAAATATACCTACAGAATATCCTAAACTAAATTGAAATCTGGAACTAGATATGAGCATGACAGATAGAGTGATAGGAAAGCTCGCGAATAAATAGAAATAACGTTTTTTTGTTACAAGCAATCGGTACTTGGAAATGATGTATAAACTCGTCCAAAATAAAAAGAGTGCCAATAAGACAAGCACAGTTGAGCGTATGTCAAATCCATAAGTGTAAGTATACAAGGCATAAAAGAGTAAAAATAACGGTATGACTGCATATTCTACGTATTTATAGTAGGATACAACAAAGTAATCGATAGCCACAACAACAAAAATTAATGAAGTATCACTTAATAGTCCGCCTTCTGGTAAATTTTTATCGATTTGGGTAAATAATAATTTTAAAACAATAATTAGAGATGTGAAATTCGTGGAATATAAAATATAGGTAAAAAAACTATTCTTATTTAATTTATAGTGGCGAATTAAATATTTAAAAATATAAATCATTCCTAAAATGCCAGGAATTAAAAACATCTTTACAATAAAATTACTCCCAAATATATCTTGAATATCATTGACATAAATCATAAACTCGTCCTCTCAATAAAACTGATGTGGAATACTGTAATAGTAACTTTGCTGTTTCCACTCTTGAGGAAAAGTTTTCAGAAGCGCTTCTTCTTCCACGCCTTCAATAACTATTTCTTTATCAAATGATGTGATAATCGACTCTATTGCTAATAAATAGTTGGAGAGTTGTTCTGATTCAAGAATATTTTTAAACTCCAAGGTTGATAATTTTATGCGTGATATATAGGGATGCAAGTCAATTAAGCTCCTAAATGAATTAACGCCTAATAAAAAATCATCTAAGGCAATATCATAACCCATCTGCTTGATTGATCTTATTATCTCACGTGGAACAATTTCTGAATAGTGGTTATTTCTATAAAGAGGAATCCGTTCTGTCAGCTCTATTTTCAGCTTTTCTTTATAATTAAAACTCTCAAGAAACGCAATCGTTTCAGAATAATACAATTCTTGATAGTCAATATTTAAAGAGTATATTGTCTTCTCTTTTTTCAATAAATCATTCAAAATTTTATTGATTTTTTCTATATAGAGCTTATGTAATTCTCGATCTGACATTAATTCATCAAAGAGTTGTTCTGGAAACACATATTTCCCTGAAACATCTTCCCTCAATAGCAGCTCGTATTCTTCTTGGAGCGAATCATTCATATTACATATTTTTTGTCTAAAAAAGCATAAGTTATTGATACTTTTTCTTGCCTTATTGTTTGTCATTTTCTTTTATTATTCCAATTTTATCTTAAAGTGACTGCTATATACTCAGGTTTACTGACACTTTTCTTAATGATACCTTCTGTATTTTTGGGGAAGATATTTTCTGATTTCTTCACTGTTATATCCCACTAAGAGCTCGTTATCATCTAAAACAATCGGTGTTTGAAGGAGGTTTGTATTATGTTTTAAATACTCAAGTCCTTCATTAAATGACAATTCATATAAATGAAGTATACCTTTTCTTGTCTCAGATTTACTTCGCGTTGGGTGTTTAACAATATCTTCCAAACCTTTATCTGTCATTGATAATGTCTTTACTATATCTTCTTTAGAAATTTTGGCAATAGGAGCTTTGCTTATTGTTATGCTGTGATCTTTAAACCACTTGAGTGTTTGGCGAGAAGAATTACAGCCCCTTTTATAATATACTTGTATGATATCTTTATCCTCTAATTTTATCTGTAAGAACTTTTGTTCTATTTGTTTTGTTAGAAGTGATTTAAATCACTAATAGATTATAACGATAAATGACGTCCAAATTTTTTATATCCGGTATTTCGGATTAATAAATATATATTTTCTGATTTTATATTATAATAAAGTTTGATATTAAATTTTAGTAGGAGTAATTTATATGGTCTATCAAAAATATGGAATAACTTTTAAAAATATGAGAAAACAAAATAAATTTACTTTAGCTGATTTTTCCGAAGTAGGTTTAGCAAGTTCGACCTTGTCTGATTTCGAACGTGGTTTGACCATGATTAGTTTGGAAAAAATTGATTTAGCCTTACAACTCATGGGCTGTAGTTTATCTGATTTTGATAGCCATTTAAATTTCTACTCTCCTACTGATCCCATATATATATTGCAAGAATTAGAAAGAGCAATCCTATTCAATGATTCCCCAAAATTGAAAGACCTTTACATGACTTGTAAACAAACAAAGCAAAGAAATCTTTGCCTAACCATAAAATTCCTACTGAAAAAGGGAACTTTAGAAGAAAAAAATGAAATCGTCAATTTCTTATACGAAACCAAAGCATTTGGTATAAAAGAACTTTCTATTTTTTACATCATCATGCACCAACTGGCCCCTCAAGATATTTTAAACATTATGAAGAGGTTAAAACAATATGGAAAAGGGATGTCTAATTCTGAAATTTATTACCGTCATCTGTCTCACGTGATACTAGAAGTTATCACTGTCCTTTCAAATTACGGACTTAAAGACGAAGCTTACTATTTTATAAAAAGAGTTGAAGAGCTCAATCTAGCTCAATCAATGCTCTTAAGAAATTTATTTAAGGCGGTAAAAGGGTTGTGGGTATATAATTTTGAAAATAAACTTGAAGGAAAAGAACAGATAAAAAAAGCTATGGAAATACTGTTGCTTGCTGCTCAACCTGAGGTCGCTCAATTTCACCAAGAAAGATTTAAAATGTTAGTTGACCTGTGAAGAATAGAATTTTCTACTCTGTATATGAATTTCAAATAAAAAGAAACGAGTATCAAATCCCGTTTCTTTTTTTATTTTATCGCTATCTAATTCAAAACAGCGACAGCCAAGCTCAAATAAGTCGCAAAGAGTATCCAGACAAAGTATGGCAAGAGTAGGATTGCTGACCATTGGTTGATTTTGAAGAATTTCTTAATACAGAGATACACTACAATATCGAGTACAAGGATAACGAGTACCCCAAACCAGAAATAACCCTTGAAAAAGATGATGCTCCAGATAAAGTTGAGGAATAACTGGATGACATAAAGCAAGAGAGCGGTCTGAGCTTCACTCTTTCTTAATCTTAAATTTTGAAAAACTATAAAACCTGCTACAGCAATCAAAGCATAGAGTATCGGCCAAACAACACCAAACAGATAATCTGGTGGCGCCAATGGCGGAAGTTGTAAGCTGTTATAAATCGATTTGATATCACCGGCTAATACTCCTGATAAACTCCCAATTGCTTCTACCACGATGATAAACAGCACAACGAGTAATATAGGTTTTCGTTTACTTGAATGTTTCATAATGCTCCTCCTCTTTTTCTAAGTTATCCGTTTTCTTTAGTATTTTCTTAATTTTAACATATCCCCTATTTTAAAGGCAGTTATTCGATTGTAAATTTTACGCATGTTGGGTTGCTTAGAAAGCTTTGTCTATACTCTTTGATAAAGATTTTACTTTGACTTTACCCTATTTTTATTTTTTAAAATTCCCTTTTTAATTGAATCGAAAATTAAAAATTGTTATAATAATTATAGCGCTTACATGATTAGTCCGGACATAGTCTTACCACCAACAGGAGGAACTATGATCAAAAATGGAAACACACGTCACTTAAAAATAGCTATAGCGACATTAGCCTTGGCTACACTTGGTTTTATAGGCGCGCATGCTCAAGCAGATGTTGCCGATGAAATGGTCAATCCCACCGATAAGGTTTTAGTCGGTTATTGGCACAATTGGGAATCAACAGGTAAAGATGGTTATAAATACGGAACCTCTGCTGATTTTGATCTTTCACAGACACAAGACGGATACAATGTTATTAACGTATCTTTCATGAAAACACCTCAAGGAAGTTCTCTTCCCACATTTAAACCTTATAATAAGACCGATGCTGAATTCAGAGCTGAGGTTGCAAAACTCAACGCAGAAGGCAAATCTGTATTAATTGCATTAGGAGGTGCAGACGCTCATATCGCACTTACTAAAGCGCAAGAGGATGACTTTGTGAATGAGGTTATCCGTCTTGTAGATACTTATGGCTTTGACGGCTTGGATATTGATTTAGAGCAATCTGCCATTGATGCAGCTGACAATAATACTGTCATCCCATCAGCTTTACGGAAAGTCAAAGCTCATTATCGTCAACAAGGTAAGAACTTTATGATTACGATGGCCCCAGAATTTCCTTATCTTACAACTACAGCGAAGTATGCGCCTTATATCAATGGTTTAGAAGGTGATTACGATTATATTAATCCTCAGTATTACAATCAAGGCGGTGATGGTTTTTGGGATTCTGACTTAAACATGTGGATTTCCCAATCTAACGACGAGCAAAAAGAAGCTTTCCTCTATGGTTTGACACATCGCCTTGTCACAGGAACCGATAATTTCATCAAAATTCCGGCAGACAAGTTTGTGATTGGCTTGCCTGCAAATGAGGATGCGGCAGCAACAGGTTACGTTAAAAATCCTAAAGATGTCGAAAATGCCTTAAAACGCCTAAAAGCTTCTGGAAATGAAATCAAAGGCTTAATGACCTGGTCCATCAATTGGGATGCAGGTAAGAGCGCGACAGGCTTAAATTACAACAATTCCTTCGTCAACACCTATGCACCGATGCTTTTTGGAGACACTGGGGGCGGAAATGAAACAAAACCAACACTTCCAATAATCACAGTTTCTGATCTTACAGAAACCAGTGCTACAATTCAAGCAAAATCAACAGATGCATCTGGGATAGCCAACTACGAGATTAAAGTTGGGGGAAAAACTTATACAAGTAAAGATGGATTACAAGCTATCTCCGGTCTTAAAGCCGCAACAACTTATACCGTTGAAGTTGTCGCAATCAATAATGCTGGCATTCGTTCTGACAGTGCAAGCACGACTTTTAGCACTACAGGTGGCACAGTAACTCCTGAAAATACATGGAGCAAGGATAAAGAATATTGGACGGGTGACCGCGTCTACTACAATGGAAAAGAATATGAAGCAAAATGGTGGACCAAGGGTGACCAACCTGACTTGTCAGGCCCTTACGGACCTTGGAAAGAAATATGATATGCTTTAACAAGCAGAAAGGAGCAAAGTTATGAAAAAAATGTTTATTGGGTTTTTAATCACTTTAGGAGTATTGGGTGCTTCATTGGCTTTCAATACTAAAACGGTCTTAGCTCACGGTTACGTTGAGAGTCCTCCAGCACGTGGTTATCAAGGTAAGCTTGATTATGAAAAATATGGCTGGACAACAGCTTTTAATCTCTATGGAAATGTCATCACAAATCCTCAATCACTTGAAGCTCCCAAAGGTTTCCCTGAAAGCGGACCTGTAGATGGACGCATCGCTTCAGCTAATGGTGGTCTAGGACAAATCGCTGACTTTGTCCTTGATAATCAAACAAGCGACCGTTGGAAAAAAACAACAATAAACACTGGTGTAAATCAGTTCACGTGGAAATATACAGCACCACATAAAACAACCAAATGGCACTATTACATGACCAAAACAGGTTGGGATCAAAATGCGCCACTCAAACGTTCAGAGTTAGAGCTCATTGGTACTGTCAATCATGATGGCTCTACTGCTTCTAACAACTTGACACACTCTATCACTGTCCCAAGTAATCGCTCAGGTTACCATATTATCCTCGCTGTTTGGGATGTTGCTGATACACCAAATGCTTTCTACAATGTTATCGATGTCAATGTCCAAAATAATAATATGCTCTTCGGACCATTTGCTGCGGTTGAATAAACAAAAGAAAAGAACTCTTATCAAAGAGTTCTTTTTACTTTTCGGAAGTTTTGAGCCACTTGATGAGTTCTGCCGCAATTTCTTCTTGTTGTTTTTCATTTGAGATATCTGCTTGGTTGTCGCCTTTCTGGGCACCATAGCTACCAAAACCGGCATGATTACCGCCCTCCAATTCTACATTTATCGTTTGTTGTGGCAGATAGGTTTTGGCCTTATCATATGAAGACTGGTTAAGCACGCCATCTTTCGTGCCTACGATAGATAAAACTTTCCCCTTGAAATCTTTCAAGCTTCCTTTTTGATCAGGATGACTTGCAAGGAAAAAGACACCTTCTAAAGCTGAATTATCTTGATGACCTGCTGCAAAGCGACTGGCCATAACTCCACCTAGAGAATGACCGCCAACGATATATTGGGAGAGATGTTCATCCTTGATTACTTTCTCAGCCAGATTGGGATTAAAAATGGCAAGATTCAGAGGCTCTTTGAGAAGGTAAACAGAATATCCAACTTCTGCTACTTTACTGGCCCAAATACTATAACTTGCATTGTCCACCAATGCGCCTTGATAAAAGATGATACTGGGTTTATCTGGATTGCCTTTAAAGACCAAAGCATTATCTGCCTTTTCGGCTTGGCTTGCAATGTTTGACGCTTGAGGAGTTGGATGATAGGTACTGGACTTGATGTAGATAAATCCTGCGGCCAGAAGGACGAGTAAAATACTTACAACCCATAGAACTATTTTTTTGAGTTTTTGCATTGAGTCTTTCCTTTTTATAATATTTTTATTCAAACTAAAAGCCCTCAAAGAAAGGACTTCTAAACATTATTTAAAATTGCATTGAGGAAAAAATAAATTAAAATATATAGTTTATCGAAAGCCATTATTGTAAGTGAAGGCAGATGCCTCATGACTCTCGATTTCTGTTTATTTACTTTACCATCAATTCCATTCTTATTCTATCATTCTTATGAAGAGAATGCTTTAATTCTGCTTACAATATTTATTTTAATTCAAAATTCCTTAAAAAAAACTAAACCATATGTTATGATTATAATATGCTAAAAAAGCAAACAAATAATGATTATAAGAGACATGGTAAATAAGGAGGAGATATTTTATAGTGAAAAAATATCAAAAGGTTTTAATGCTGAGCGCAGTTTTTCTGTCGTCGACGCAAGGAATAATGGTAAGTGCGAGTGAACTCACAGCCGTAAACAAGGAAAAAAATGAGCCAATAGTTTCAAGCATCGAGGAAAGTAGCACTTCTACTTCTGAAACTTCAACTGAAAACAAAAGCACTGAAAGTAGTGTGATAGATAAAAGCAGCTCAAGCTCAAGTACTGAAGTAACGATAAAGGAACAAGATACAAGTGCTGAAACGGCGGAAGTAGCAAGTACGACCGAGCGTCCTGTGGTACAAGCTCGAAGTGCTGTAACTTATCAGCAACCTCTTAATAGTGGTACACTACCAAAGGTGCCGGTAAGCTTAGAAAAATTACCTATCAAGCATTCAGGCAATCCTTTTAAAGACATTTCACAATCTTTATATAAAAATTACATTAGCTGGATCTATAGTCGAGGAATTACCACAGGTTATACACCAACGACATATAATCCAGATGGTTACGTGACACGTGGTGAAATGGCTGTCTTTCTTCATCGTCTCGCGGGAACTCCAAGTTATAAAGCGCCATTCAATGTCTATACAGATGTCAACCAGTATAAAAACCAGATTCTCTGGCTGACAGCGACAACTGTATCCAACGGAACTGCGCCCCACTACAATCCGAACGGTAACGTGACGCGAGGGCAAATGGCTGCCTTTCTCCATAGAATGGCAAAAGTTTCAGGAAATGCTCCTACCTCAGGAAAATATAACACAAAGTTCGTAGATGCTAAAAATCATATGTTTGCCAATGACATTGGCTGGTTGAGTTCCAAAGGTATCACTACCGGTTATACACCAACAACCTTTAGACCTGATGCATATGTCACACGTGGTGAAATGGCAGCTTTCCTCCAACGTTTCTATAATGTCACTTCTAAAACAAATAAACAAAATCCCTATCCTGCAGGCCAATGTACAGCTTATGTTTGGGACTATTTCAACGGAAATATTCCTCTCTATGTCGGCAATGCAAAAGACTGGGACACATACGCTAACAGCAAGCCTGCTGTCGGAACAATTGCTGTCTTTCCTCCAGGAAATCAAGGTGCAGGAGATCTTGGCCACGTCGCAGTTGTTATTTCGGTTTCCGGCTCTAAAATGAGAGTAAGTGAAGGAAACTATAACGGTGGATGGGGCACTGAGCGTGACTGTTCAACAGCCGGTGTTAAATTTATTCGCCCTTAAAATTCAAGAAAATTATACTAAAAAGTGCTGGGTAGTTGTTCCAAGCACTTTTTTCTATTCTTACATATCATAGTTGTAGATGACGATATTTTCTTTTTCAAGAACGGCCTGACCAGAGATTTTAACTCTTTCCCCCTCAATTTCGCAAGCAATCACCCCACCACGATTAGAGAGTTGTCTAGCGATGAGTTTTGTTTTCTCTAGCTTCTCTCCCCATAATGGTGCCAAGCGTGTATGTGACGAGCCTGTCACTGGGTCCTCATCTACACCACCATGAGGTGCAAAATATCTCGATACAAAATCAACATCTGCTCCTTTTGCTGTGATTGTGACCGCATGAGAAGCTAATGATTTAATGATAGCAATCTGTGGTTTTGCATCCTTTACTGCTGATTCTGAATCCAACACAAGTATAAGGTGATCTTTTTCTTGGGTAGTGTAAGCTTCTTGAATGGTTCTTCCTGAGAAAGCTGCTTTCATTTCTTCAGTGATTTCCTTTGGAAAAAGCTGTTGACGTGGAAAGTTTAAGATAAATTGATCATTATGCATGGCGACAGTTAATTTCCCAGATTTGGATTTAAAGCTCAAAATTTCGCACTCGTTTTCTAACTTCTGCTTGATGACAAATGCGGCCGCAATCATACCATGTCCACACAATAAAACTTCCCTTTTAGGGCTGAACCACTGGATTTCCCATTCATTTTCTACATTTTTATAGATAAAGGAGGTTTCAGGCAAGGCAATTTCAGAAGCAATCTGTTGGAGCTGATCTTTTGGAAGTTGTTGGGTTAAGATACAGACTGCCGCAGGATTTCCTAAACTCTCCTTGCCGGTGAAAGCGTTGATGATGTCGTAGTGCATGAATTACTCCTTATCGTACTCGTTTTAATATGTACCTTTATTATATACTATAATTTACAATAGAGAACTATAAGGAAGAAAAAAACTTGATAATGTCAGTATTATCAAGTTTTTTTCTTATTTTTATTCTTTATTCAAGTTATCAATAAAACTCCTCAGGCAAAAGCGTATCCGCTAATTTAATATTGTCTGAGTAATCGATAGGAACATCAATAACGATTGGTCCTGTGCTATCAGGGATTGATTCCAAGAGTTCTTTGAGTTCTTCTGCGCTGTGGACACGATAGCCTTTGGCACCCATAGCTTCAGCGTATTTCACGTAATCGACACTGCCGAAGTTTACACCTGCTGCACGGCCGTATTTTTTCTCTTCTTGGAATTTAACCATGTCATAGTGACCATCGTTCCAGATAATGTGGATCAATGGTAAGTTAAGGCGAACGGCAACTTCAAGTTCTTGACCGGTGAAGAGGAAACCTCCATCACCAGAGTGAGAATAAACTTTGTGTCCTGGGCGGAGCAAGCCGGCTGTAATTCCCCAAGGCAAAGCTACACCAAGTGTTTGCATACCATTTGAGAAGAGCAAGTGACGTGGTTCATAAGAACGGAAGTAACGTGCCATCCAGATATAGAGTGAGCCAACGTCAACAGTCACAGTTTCATCATCTTTAACGACTTCTTGGAAAGTACTTACCAAGTCGAGTGGGTGCAAACGTCCTTCTTCAGCTGCTTCAACATCAAATTCGTGTTGGTTAATCACATCACGCAGACCTTTAAGGTATTCAACTGAACCTTCTGGCAAATTGTAACCACGGACTGCTGGCAAAAGATTTTCCAATGTTTGAGCGATATCACCAATCAATTCACGTTCTGGTTGGTAATAGGTATCAATCTCAGCAATAGCGTTGTCAATAACAACGATACGGCTATCAATTTCAGCATTCCAGTTGCGTGCTTCATACTCGATTGGGTCATAACCAACAGCGATGACTAAGTCTGAACGTTTGAGCAACATATCTCCCGGTTGGTTACGGAAAAGACCGATACGACCGAAGAATGTATGTTCAAGGTCACGCGAAATCACACCTGCACCTTGGAAAGTTTCAACGACCGGAATAGAGACGTGTGAAAGTAAGTTACGCAAAGCTTTAGCTACTTTTTCATCTGAACCGCCAGCACCAACAAGGATAACAGGCAATACAGCATTTTTAATCGCTTGCGCCAAATAGTTAATGTCATCAATTGAGGCATTACCCATCTTAGGATCTGACAAAGGTTTGATGGCGTTCACTGAAACTTCTGAATCTGTCACGTCTTGTGGAATAGATAAGAAACTTGAACCTGCACGACCGCCTTTAGCGATACGATAAGCATTGGCTACTGTTTCCGAAATTGTTGATGGGTCCAAGATTTCTTGCGAATATTTTGAAGCTGGCGCCATCATTTGAGCATTATCCATAGATTGATGTGCACGTTTCAAACGGTCCGCGCGTTTTACTTGTCCACCAATAGCAAGGATCGCATCTCCTTCAGATGTTGCTGTCAAAAGTGGCGTTGCCAAGTTTGATACACCGGGTCCAGAAGTAACCAAAACAACACCAGGTTTACCGGTGATACGTCCCACAGCTTGGGCCATAAAAGCAGCACCTTGCTCATGGTGAGTAATGATTAATTCTGGCGCTTTTGGATCATGCTCCAAGCGGTCGAATACACGGTCAATTTTGGCACCAGGGATACCAAAAACATATTTTACATTATGGTTAATTAAACTATCTACAACTAAGTCTGAGCCGAATTTTTTATCAGTCATTTCTTCTCCATTTCAATTAAGATTCACAATCTTCACAATCAATTTTAGCAGAAAACATTTTAATTTACAAAAATCGAGCTTGAAGAATGTATATATAGTCTGCTTTCAGAAGATATCCGCACCTAAAACGCTTACATCTTCTCCTATGAAATATTACAGACTTCGTAATCTTACTTCAATAAAAAAACCATTGCTCGATTACTCGAACAACAGTCCTCTCATTTCTTCATCTTCTGGCACGAGTTCCAGATATTGTTTAATATAAGTTTGTGCCTTCTCATTTTGTCCGATTTGCAAAAGGAAATCAACATAATCCTTCAAGAAATCTGGATTATCAGTCAAGGCAGTCGACAAGAGCTCTGTATAGAGCGCTTCTGCTTGTGCATCATTTTCCAGCTCTTTATGGGCTTGGGCAAATAACCACTGCGCTAAGAGATGTTCTTCTTCTAACAAATCTTCCAAGCGAATCACAGCTTCAAAGTCTGACTCGTTGAAATAAAGGTTTGCCAGAAGGAATACTGTTTCGTCATGGAGCTCAGCAACATTTAGTGCATCCATCAAGTAACGTTCTGCAGCTGCTTGATCTTTCTGACTATAAGCCAGCTTCGAGAGAAAATGCAACAGTAAAGCCGAATTCGGATTTTTCAATAAACCATCTTGAGCCACACGGGCAGCTTCATCAAACTGACGGTCTGCTTCCAGTGTTTGGGCATAGGCTAATTCGTAATTTAGTAAATCTGTATTATAATCTTCTAGCTGTTTGAAATAACTAATCGCCCGTGCTTGATTGTCCAATTCGCTATAAAGCAAAGCAATCTTGTAAATCGTATCAGCAGTTTTATCAAACTCTAAAGACTTTTCTAAAAAGGAAATCGCATTTTCAAAATTCCCTAGATGTGCGTAGGATTTACCGATACGCTGATAAGTAGAGATTTTAGTTTGCTGTAGAATTTCACGTACAGAAAGCTTGGCGTAGTTTTGAATAGCTTCCTGATAGGCGCCCTGCTCGTAATAACTTTCCGCAAGTGCGAACGTAATCAGGGGAGAATCGGAAAGTTCACGTGCTTCTTCCAGCTTGCTAATGGCCGTCTCAAAGTCGCCTTCAAACTGGTACAAATCCGCAATTTGAATCAAAGCAGCAACATAGTTTTCGTCTCCAGCAGGAATTTGATAGAGATAGTTTAAAGCATCATCAATCTGTCCATCATCCTCTGCAATCTCTGCCAGATTAATCAAGTAGTCGGTACTTTCAGGATTGTCACCCAGAATCTTATCATAGACTTGATGGCTCTCATCGATAAAACCCATCATTTGTAAATATTCTGCCAAATCCGCAAGCATTTCTTCATTATCATGCTTGAGCGCATTGCTCAAAGCATTATGCATCCCAATCAAATCACCTTTATGTAGAAAATCAATGGTATCTTCTGAATAAGACATTAGCTCTCCTCTATTTTTTCAAATTCATTTGTATTTCCTAAATCAACAGGCTGATAAAGTTCTGAAATTTCACGGTACCAATCATAGATATGCGTGATAATTACTTTGGCTGCAGCATAGAACGGAATTCCCAGTAGAACGCCCCATAAGCCAAAAACTTTTCCGGCCGTTAAGAGCACAAAGAGAACCGTAATTGGGTGAATGCTCAACTGTTTACCTAAAACTAAAGGTGAAACAAAGCGTCCTTCCAGTGTTTGTTCAATGATATAGACAATCAAAACTTTAAGCAACATGATTGGTCCGCCCGTCACTAAACCGATGATCATAGCCGGAATGATAGCCAAGTAGAATCCAAGGAAGGGGATCAAGTTAAAGAGTCCGGATAAGATAGCTAGTGTAATCCCATAACGCAAACCAATGATTGGTAAACCAATCGCAAGCATCAAAGCAACTGCAATGGCCACAATAACTTGACCGCGTACATAGTTTGCAAGTTGTGAATTCATCTCAGTCAAGATTTTTGAAGTATCTTTACGCCAGTTTACTGGTAAAAGATGTGTAATATAGCCGTTCAGGTTTTTTCCGTCACGTAAAAGATAAAAGAGGACAAATGGGAAGATAACCAGTGAAATAAAGACACTTGCTGTACGCGTAATTACATCAGTGATTGAGCTAAAGGCAGCAGTTGAAAAGTTTTTCGACCAGTCCACGATATTATTCCCAAGGGAATCCATGAAATCATCCATTTGTGGGCGGAATTGCTCAAAGTGACGATTGGTCAAGAGTTTATTTACTTCTTCTTGTGCTTGTTCGACGTAGTTAGGCACGTGCTTAGAGAAGCTTGCCACACTATTTGAAATAGAAGGAATGGCGTAAGCCAAGCCCCAAACCAACAAACCAGCAATTAGAATAAAAAGTACAATAATACTGGCGATACGTGGCACACGTTTCTTTTCGAGATAATCAACAATCGGATTAAGCAGGTAATAAAACACGGCTGCTAAAACGACAGGCAATGAAACAATGGTCAGAAAATCTGCAATTGGTGCAAAGATAAAGTTGACTTTGCTGAGTAATAGAATATTAAGTAATAAAAGTAAGACAACTAAGAGTGCCGTCACGACTTTATTATTTACAAACCATTTGAAAAAAACAGAGGCTCTAAAATTTTGTTTTTCCATAGGATTTTCCCCTTCTAATGTGTAAAATACTGTTTAAATTATAACATAATCCCTGTAATATTGACATCCAAGGTTCTTTTTTACATAATTTTATTTATATAAAAAAGCTGTGTTCACAGCTTTTTTAGTTCATAATATTGAATTTGCAGAAAAATTTTACGTTTCACAATTTTCCAGCCCTCTTCTTGAAAGAGATTTACCAGCTCTTTAGGTTGATAGACTTTGACATCACCTTCAGTTGAAAAGCGGTTCAAACGCCAATTATAAAGTTTTGTCACTACAGGAATATGGATTTCCGCAATCACCAGTCTACCATCTTGTTTTAGCAAACGACTAGCTTCATCTAAAAACCGATCGGGATGAGGGAAGTGATGAAAACTGGCTGAACAAATGATAATATCGAAGTTATCCTTCGAAAATGGAACAGCTTCCGCGCTGCCTTGCTTAAACTCAAACTGCGGATGACGTTGGCTGGCAATCTTGATCATTTCAGAAGAAATGTCTAAACCTGCCCCAAAAATCTTTGTCTGCTTGCTAAGCATGGATAGCAGTGTCCCATTGGCACAGCCAATATCAAGGATACTAGCATCTTTGGGCACTTCTAAATGTTTGACAATAAACTTTTTGAAAAATGAAGCAAGGAATCCATCGAAGGAATGGTCAAAGCGTTGGGCGATATTGTCATAGAAATTTTCTGATTCTTTTTCGTAGTTGTGGATTTTTTGTGGCATTTTTGAGTCCTTTGTTTGATTAACCAAAATTTTTAAAATAGTTTTAATCAATGTTATTGTTCTCAGCAACCATCATCAGTTCATTATTTTCAATTATTTGATGATAATTTCCTGACTTAGAGGATTCAGTATTGACCCAACTTTCTGCTTGGTAAACTACAGTTTGTATTGCATCCTCCATACCTTCCGGTGGGTATTTATATTTCCTCAATAGACGCTTTACCATTCGCCGCATCCCTGCCCGGGCAGACTGTTTTTTTTCCCAATCTATCGTACGGCTTTTTCGTAATAAGTCTGTCAATTCATGTGTTAAGCTTACAAGTTCATCATTTTGATATAAATCTTTTATGACAGCGGGTTTTGTTAGAGCATCATAAAACCCGAGTTCTTCTGGAGTGAGTCCTAGCTCATTTGCTTCTGTAGATGCTTTGCTTATTTCTTGCGCCATTTTTAGAAGCTCTTGGATAACTTCTTCATTTGAGAGCATACCATTAAGATATGCTTTCATAGCACGAGACAGTGTTTCAGAAAATTTTTCTGACTTAACTAAGTTAGTTCGTTTATATAAAACAACTTGTTCATTAATTAATTTTTTCAAAAGTTCTACAGCAATATTTTTTTCCTTCATCCTAGAAATTTCATGAAGAAATTTTGGGTCAAATAAGGAAAAACCAGTCTCCACATCAGAAAAGAGATTGATCACACCCTCACTTTTAATGCTAGATTTCAATAGCTCATTGATTCGGCCATTTATTTCTTTCAAGGACAAAGGCTTGCTTGGTGTTGTAATACGAGTTAACATCGTACGCACGGCTTCGAAATATGCGGCTTCAAATCGCTCTTCTGCCGTAATTAGTGATCTACAGAGTTGTAGTGCATGGCGAAGTAAAAGCGCTTGCTTTATGAAACTCTCTCGACTTTCTTCTTTATCCACTCCAGCAAGAAAATTTGCACCACTGCTGATAAGTCTTGCACGTGACAAATCAGTAGCTTGCGCACTCATAAAATTGGAATAGTCAAAACCATAAAACATATTTTGACAAATTTCTAGCTTTTCAATAAATTTAGGGTAAGCTGTCTTAGCAATATCAGTATCTCCAAAATTACCTTTATCACGATTGGTGTAATCATTCATTGCTTTCTTTAATGCACCAGCAATGCCTACATAATCAACAACTAAACCACCTTCTTTATCTTTATATACACGATTAACACGTGCTATAGCCTGCATCAAATTATGACCACTCATTGGCTTGTAAACATACATTGTAGCTAAACTAGGAACATCAAAGCCAGTTAACCACATATCTACAACAATTGCTATCTTTAAAGGATCATTATTATCTTTAAATTTTCTAGCAAGTTCATCTCTGTGTCGCTTGTTACCTATAATATCATGCCATTCTTCTGGATCATTATTTCCTGAAGTCATAACAACTCCCACTTTTTCCTTCCAAAGAGGCCTTTTTTTGAGCATCGTTTCATAAATCTTCATAGCTATTGGTCGGGAATAAGCAACTACCATCGCTTTACCCGTGAGTTCTTGTTCCCGATTACCTTCATAATGGCTAATGATATCTTCAACCAAAGTATTAATTGTTGTATCTGCACCAAGGATTGAGTTTAGACGACCAAGTTCTTTTTTACTTTTATCAATAGCATATTCTTCTGCTTGTTGAGCCATAAGATCATACTCTGTATCAATAATTTTTAAAATGCTACTGTCTAATTTTAAGTGAATGACGCGACTCTCATAATAAACTGGACGAGTTGCTCCATCTTCCACAGATTGAGTCATATCATAAACATCAATATAATTTCCAAACACTTCTGTTGTTGATCTATCTTTACTTGAAATGGGTGTTCCTGTAAATCCAATATATGTAGCATGAGGCAATTGATCACGAATAATTCTTGCGGTTCCTATCGTTATCCGTCCTGTTTTGGTATTAACTTTTTCTTCAAGTCCATATTGTCCACGGTGTGCTTCATCAGCCATGACAACAATATTGCTTCGCTCACTTAAAGATTCGTCCCTTTCTTCAAACTTTTGCATTGTTGTGAAAATGATGCCATTCGCTTCACGACCTGCAAGAAGGGTCTTTAAATTTTCTCTGCTGTTTGCTTGGATGGGCCCTTGTCGTAAAAAGTCCGCACACTTTGCAAATTGGCTAAATAGCTGATCATCCAAATCATTACGATCGGTAATTACTACAATAGTGGGAGAATCTATAGCTTTCTGCAATAAATGTGCATAAAAAACCATTGACAAAGATTTCCCGCTACCTTGTGTATGCCAAAATACACCACCACGACCATCATTTTGTGATGCAGTAAATGTAGAGACTACTGCCTTTTTAACGGCAAAATATTGATGATAAGCTGCCATTATTTTATTATCACCTGAAAAACAAATGAAATTTTTAAGGATGTCTAAAAAACGCTTTTTATCAAAGATCCCTTCGATAAAAGTATCAAAAGTAGCATTCTCCGTGTTTTCATAACTGCCATCTATTGTCTTCCACTCCATAAAGCGGTCCTCACCAGCTGTAATTGTACCTGCTTTTGAGTCGGCTAAATCACTCATAACATTAAAGGCATTATAAGTAAAAAGACTGGGAATTTCTTTTTGGTAGATCTTTAATTGCCGGTAGCCATCTGAAGCATCAGTTTCTTCTCGACTCGGGCTCTTAAGTTCAAAGACAACTACAGGCAAGCCATTTAAAAAGACTAAAATATCTGGGCGTTTGTTTCTGTGTTCAATAATCGTCCACTGGTTAGCAACTATGAAGCTATTATTGTGAATGTTTTCGTAATCCGCCAGATAAACAAGAGAATTTTGCTGTTTACCTTGCTCAAAATAAGAAACAGGTATACCATTCTGAAGATAGTCCATAAAGACTTTATTTTTCTGCAAAAGGGATCCTACTTCAAAATGTTGCAGCTTATTTAAAGCTTCAATTATCGCTACCCTTGGTAAGGCTCGATTAATTCGCTCTAAAGAAGCTTGTAATTCTTCAAGAAATAATGGATCCTGATAATCACGCGCTACATCTGGCCCATAAATTTTATTGTAGCCTAACTGCTCGAATAACTGGAGTATGGCTTTTTCGTAGTTACTTTCAGTGTAGGACATAAGTTGGTCTCCTTTTGGTAAATTAATAATAATTCTTTTAACATCTAATATTTTTTATTTATTAATAAAAAATAAAACAAGCATTTTTAACTTATTATTTAGCAAATCAGTTTATTGTTCAAAGTTTACTTGATAAAAGTTGTGATAACAACATATTTCTGATTTGGGTCAGCCTATCATTTTCAAGAATATTATTATTTATTTGCGCAAATAATGGCAATGTAATCTTCGAAAAGTCTTTAAGTACCTTTTCTGTTGGTAAATTTATTTTAGCTTTCTTAAAAATATCTTTACGGTAAAAATCACGTGCACTACCACTCGACCAACCTCTAACATTATTATTTATTTCCTTAACATGATAATGAATAAAAGTTACTGGAATGTTAGGATTCATTGGCCTGAATCTCCACATGTTTTGGTTCTGCAATGCTGGTAGATTCAAATCAGTAATAAGGCTTATTTTTCCAACACTAGCTCCTACCATTACTATAACCGTATCAAAACGTCTAAATACAAATTTCTGATACATGGGGTCTGAGTAGAAATTTAGCGGTAAATTAATGAGATTATGATTATTTACAAAACCGTTGTCAAAGTTTGTAGTACGAATCATACGTACCCCTTCATCAATGTAGTCTTTACTTTTGAATGCAAAACCATTTTGAATAGTAGAAATTTCTTCAAAATCCACTTTTTTCCATTCAAACGGCATCTCTCCCCCAAAAGGTTCAAGGTCAATAAACCATGACTTGAAAATAGCTTGCGCCATTTCCTCTAAATTCTGATTTATTTTCTTATTTAATTTAATTTTTTTATCAATTGCGCTTAATTGACTAACAATTTCCATTTGAGTTTCTACCGGAGGAAGCTCAATTGTAAGCGGATATAAAACTGCAGTTGTTAAGCTTGGAACAGCACTCCCAACATTCAAACTTGCCAAATCATATGTTTTAAGTTTATAGTATAGATACTCTGGTAGTATTTGTGATTCATCAATTTCTGTATAGAAAAGAGTATCTACTGTCCAAAATGGTTTGTCTACAAAATACAAATTCCCCAAGGAACCCTTCCTTGGAATTAATACCGATTTCTTACAATATAATGGCCTATCAACATACCGCATAATTCCGCCCGTGCCATAGACAGGGATATTCCCTTCTGCAAGCTTTTTATGATCTTTACCATATTTAATTTGTATAACATCACTTAACTTCACTACATTCCAATTGTCTAACATTTAAACTCCCCCTTCCGTAACTGACTGATAATTGAAAACCGAGTATTCTTATGTACAATATTAAAGTTTAAATCCAATATTTTTTATAATCTCCCTGAGTTCACCCTCCAACTCATGTGAGCGCGCAAACATTTCTGACAATTCACTCGTCAATCGTTTCATCTTCTCTTCAAAAGGCTCCCCGTCATCTTCTTGTTCCTCAATACCTACATAGCGCCCAGGTGTGAGGATATAATCTTGTTTCGCAATATCTGCTGTTTCAACAACGGCACAAAAACCTTTTTCATCTTCTAATATTCCCTCTTGGAAAGCTTCGAAAGTATCTGCAATTCGTTTAATATCTTCATCGCTAAAATCTCGGTGTTTACGATCAGCCAATGTCCCCATCTTACGTGCATCAATAAATACCGTTTTACCTTTTTGCTGTTTATTGCGACTAATGAACCATAAGCAGGCAGGAATGCTGACACTGTAAAAGAGATTTGCTGGTAAGGCAACAATTCCTTCAATCAAATCATCTTCAATAATGGCTTTACGAATAGCTCCCTCACCGCTTTGAGTTGTTGATAATGAACCATTTGCCAGTACCAAACCAATCTTGCCGTTTGGTGCTAAATGTGAAATCATATGTTGAATCCAAGCATAGTTGGCATTACCGTTTGGCGGTGTGCCATATTTCCAACGTGGATCATCCTGTAGCTTATCTGCTCCCCAATCTGAAATATTAAATGGAGGATTAGCCATGATGTAATCTGCCTTGAGTGTTGGATGTACATCTTCAAAGAAAGTATTGGCTTGATGAGGTCCGAAATTTGCTTCAAGACCCCGGATTGCCATATTCATAATGGCCATTTTCCAAGTATCTGCGTTAGATTCTTGACCATAAATTGAGAGATCGTTGATATTTCCACTATGATTTTGAATGAATTTCGCTGACTGAACAAACATACCACCAGAACCACAAGCAGGGTCATAAACTCGGCCCTTGTATGGTTTTAAGATCTCAACGATAGTTTTAACAATCGAAGTTGGTGTGTAGAATTCTCCGCCCTTCTTACCTTCAGACTCCGCAAACTGTTCAATAAAATATTCGTAAGTCCGACCAAGTAAATCTTTTTCTTGGTTTTCATCATGCATATTGATATTAGTAAAGATATCAACAACCTCACCCAACACGCGCTTGTCTAAATCTGGGCTTGCATAAATTATTGGTAAAACATTTTTTAATTTTTTGTTTTCTTTTTCAATCGCACGCATGGCATCATCAAGAACAATACCGATTTCTGTTTTATGAGCATTTTCGGCTACCTTTTCCCAACGTGCGATTTTTGGTACGAAAAAGACGTTTTTCTCGATATAAGCATCTCTATCTTCTTCATCACCTTCATAATAATCTGCTTCATTTAAAATTTCTTGATAGCGGTACTCAAAGGCATCTGATACATATTTCAAAAAAATTAATCCAATAGCAACTTTACGATAATCAGACGCAGAAATATGCCCACGTAATTTATCTGCTGATGCCCACAACTCTTTTTCAAATCCCAAGTTTGCATTAGTCTTTGCCATTATTTCTTTTCTCCATTTTCAATACTTATAATATCCCCAAAATCTACTTCAAGGCATTCTGCAATTTTTATTAATGATTCCATTGAGACAGGTTCATCTTTGCCAAGCTTTGCGATGACATTCGCGCTAATTCCTGATAACTCCCTTAGCTGGGTTTTATTCAACTTCCTGTCAATTAAGAGCTTCCATAGCTTATTATACGATATCGGCATATGCGGACCTCCATTTTCCACTTCTTATTATACCACCTTTTGTAGATAAAAGCTCACGAATAAAGGAACAAAAATCACGTAAAGTCAATTTTTAATTATATAGTTTACTGTTTAAAAATAAAAATACCTAACCTATCAGCTAGATATTTATATCGTCATACAATCTCGGTTGGACTCTAGAAATACTCTTCTACAAGACTAAGTAAATCCTTTTTAATACCATTAAAATCCTGATTTAAATCAAGGTTTACAACACTTATTTTATTTCCCTTAATTTCATAATAGTGTTGCGGTTGGTGCTGCCCTGTTGTTCTAGCATAAAGCAGCATTCCGGCTACTTCTTCATCATCTTTGGCATTCCAGTTATTTACATAAGTAAAGATTTGATAAAGATTATTTGACTTTTGTTTAGCCTTACCACCTTCAAATCTTATACTCATATTTTCGGAATAGAATTTTGTATCTATGATTAATGTTTTATTTACTTGGCTAAGTACAATATCTGTTTGCATTATCGGCAAAGCTGCTATAAAATCATTTTCAACTTTCCATTCAATTTGTGGATGCCAAACTTTGTAGCTCGTTTCACGTTTATAAAACGCAAAAATAAATTTTTCATACAGAGACGACAGGCGCTGCTCTTCTTGTATTTGATTCATCAGATGATCAGAGGAATTTTCATCAAGTAGAAGCTCTTCATATAAGTAGCGACAAACATCAATAATAAATTGATAACGAATATTCTGCCTGTTATATTGTATTTTTTTCCATAAATTAAGATTTAGCTGAACATCAGAAACTTCCGCAAAATAGGGCAGTAAACCGTAAAGAGATTGCCTTACTTCCTTTTTAATTTTATTTGAATGTGATAAATATACTAAAGTAGCTTTAATGATTTGATTAAGTAAAATATCTTCAGAAAACTCATCATATACTACGACAAGTTTTTTATTGACAAGTGTGTTTTGCTTTATTGAAGAGTTAATATCAATTTTTCCTCGAACAACTGTTGAACGTTCTGAAATACGGATATAATCCTTAATTAGTCCACCTCGAATCAATACAGGTATTCCTACCTTCAAAATTTCAGCATATAATTCTTTCACATTATGGAATTCTTCAACGCTTATTTTTTGATATTCAGATAGGCGTAAAGTCTGATAAGCATAAGAAAGCATATAGTAGATGTTACGTATAGGAATTTGAGAATTAGTCTCCATAGGCACCTCTTAATTTGTTGGCCCATTCTTCTGCCTTTTCTTCATCATCAAACCAATATTCATAGAGTTGTGGAATAATTTCAAACTCGACAACTTCTTTTAGTCGGTCATCTGGATTAAATTCGAAGGTACCTCCCACAAAGTAACTGTGGCCAATTTGAAAGCCTGTGCCTAGTTCTTCAGAAATCATATTATTCATATGTTTAACAACTTCAATTACTTTTACCACTTTTTCAGGATTTCCTAATTTCTCCAGATAGGCAAGAAATGTATTATTATCAAAAGCAGGACTAATTTCAAAAAATGAGAAGCGGCGACGTAAAGCATAGTCTAGCAAAGCTAAACTTCTATCAGCAGTATTCATCATTCCAATAATATATAAGTTAGAAGGTACTGAGAATTTTTCGTTAGAATACAATAAATTTATAGATTTACCACGTTTATCTGCTTCAATCAGCATCAATAATTCACCGAAAATTTTACTCATATTTCCACGATTAATTTCATCAATGATGAAAAAATACTCACGATCTGGGTCTCGTTCTGCCTTCCGAGAAAATTTAACAAAAGGACCTTGTTTGAGCTCGAAGCCTTCTCCTTCTGCCTTAGGACGATAACCTTCAATTAAGTCCTCATAACTATAGCTTTGGTGAAACTGGATCATTTGTATTCTAGAATCATCTTTTTCTTCCATCATAAGATAAGCTAATCGATCAGCAATAAATGTTTTCCCAACACCCGGTGCTCCCTTTAGAATTAAATTCTTCTTATTCTGAAGTACAGATTGTAAACGCTCAGACTGTTTTTGATCAATAAATACTTCTTCGAGAAAATTTTCTAACAAATAAGGCTCATTTTCTTCAACTGTAGGACGTGATTCTACATAACGAATGTAGTAATCAAGCGAACTTCCAGCTACCCCTTTATATCTATCGTAATTTTCATTTGCTAAAACTTCTTCCTTAAGATCTTTAAGTATCTCCGTATCTGTTTCACCAAATACTGTTACATGAAAAACATTTTGAATATCGATTAATGCTGATGTTTTTTGGTTGACAGTCTTATCACTTAAAAAATCACCATTCTGCTGAACTTGCTGAGAAAGCCAAGTTTTAAATTCATTAATTAGTAGCGAATCCCGTTCAATCTTTTCACCATTAATTAGCTGATCCATATAAACAATAAGGTCAGGATACTTATTAATATTCGTCAAGGTCTTTAATGCAACCTGGTCTTTCAAATCCCAATTGCCTTTGCTTCCCCATTTTACTTTATGACGATGTTTACATTCCGAAGCCTTATGCTCAAAATAGTATTCTCCTGTAACTATCCCACTACCAATAATCTTACGAACTCCAGACTTAACATAGATAATATCCCCAGGCTTAATTTCTTGATAAAAATCCCAAACTGCCTTAGAATCATTTGTCGGACGCTTCCCATCATTACGATCTGCTGCAATTACTTTTTCAATTTCTGTTCGGCTCTGATATTGCTGTAAATCCCCAAGAAAATCCCAGGCTAAGCCCATCACTCCCTCGTGATAAAACTCATCCCAAAGTCTAGCATCTTCACCTGGAGCGTATAACCAATAATTGATACTATCATCAATTTCTCCATTATAGCTAAACATTTTCTTTTCTTTTTTAGGATAATTTAGCGATGGATTCTCAGCATAATAAAGAAATTTCAAGTAAGCTCTTAATAAAACTCCAAGATTAACAATTCCCCCATAATTATCAGGTCTACTGCGATTGCCTTCTTCATAAGTCATTCGTGCATACTTTTTCTTCCATAATAATTTTTCTTGCGCATAAGAATCTGGATATCTTATTTGTTTGCCATTTAAGATTTTAGAAATATCCTCATCATTCTGACCAATTAGCTGCTTATATACTTCTTTAAATTCTTCAAATGAACGATAATAAAAAAAGTTTTCATAAAAGCTATGTCCTTTATTAAGTTCAAACTGCTTAAGCAAAACTCCTAAACGCTCAAGATAGGGAGAATACCAGATTCCTGTTTTTTCACCTAAATTTTCTGTAGCCCAAGCCGAAAATTGATATTTTTGTTCGTCTGCTGAATTGCTCAATTTATCTACCTCATTCAAATATATATAAATCTATTTTATCATAGCTTAGAGTTGTAGATGGTTCAAAACAATATTTTTAATAATTATAGCTAGCACAAAACTAAAAAAGCAATTGTGTATATTTACAATTGATTTTTTGTGTTTATTATTTCCTCCTCAGCAATCCCACACACTCCACATGCTTCGTCTGTGGGAAAAGATCAACAGGTTGTACTTTTTCCAAAAGATAGCCTTCTTCTTCAAAGCGGACGACATCACGCGCAAAAGTTGCTGGATTGCATGAGATATAGACCACGGCACGTGCTTGGGTTGCTGTGGCTGCTTTGATAAAGCTTTCGTCTAGTCCCTTGCGTGGTGGGTCGACAAAGATAACGTCAGGTTGGATACCGTCTTGCAGCCATTGTGGCATCACTTCTTCTGCTGGTCCTACTTCGTAGTGCGCATTTGTGATGCCATTCAGTGCTGCATTTGTCTTAGCGTTTTCTACTGCTTCTGGTATGATTTCCATACCGTAAACTTGTGCGACCTTATCTGCCATTCCAAGACCGATTGTACCGATACCAGAATAAGCATCTATCACGACATCATCGGCTTTCAAATCTGCAAAATCATAAGCTAATTGATAAAGCTTTTCTGCCTGTGCTGTGTTGACTTGATAGAAAGCACGTGCAGAGATTTGGAAATCTTTACCTAACATGCTGTCCGTAATATAATCTTTTCCTGAGAGCAGTTTGAACTTAGAGCCAAAGATTGCATTTCCTGTTGAGGTATTAATACTGAGCTGAAAAGAGTCCACTTTATTGCTGTATTCAGCGACAAGTTCTGAAAGACCTGCGAATTTTTCTTTAGTCACAACCAAAATCAGCATCATTTGACCGCTATGATGACCGCGACGAATCACGATATTACGTACAATACCTCGCTTCCTTTGCTCATCATAAGGTGGGATGTTGAGTTTGATTAAACTCTCACGTACCTGATTGACCAACTCATCAATTTCAGTATTTTGAATATAAAAATCACGGATTGGGACTAAATCGTGTGAGTTTTTTCGGAAAAAGCCTGTTTCTGTTTTACCATTGATGCTACGTACAGGCACCTGTGCTTTATTACGATATTGGCTTTCTTGCTCTGCACCTAAAGTGTCAAGAACCGGAAAGTCTGGTTTATGTGCATTTTTACGAAGTACATCAACAACTTGTTTATGTTTAAAGTGAAGCTGGGCTGGGTAAGTCATGTGCCCAAAGTCAGCAATTCCTGTACGGAGATAGGTCATATTGACATCTTGCACACGATCTGGTGATTGGCTGAGCCATTCTTCAACCTTACCAAAGCCGAAGTTCTTTCCAACTTTTAGGACTTTCATTTTAATCTCTTCACCGGGTAGGGCATTTTCAACAAAAAAAGGGAAGTTATCTGCTTTGATAACTCCTTGCCCTTCATGTGTTAAGTCAAGGACTGTTCCTTGAATCACTTCATTTTTCTGGAATTTTTTCATGCTTTTATGATAGCATACCCTCTTGATAAAGTCCAATGTCTTTCATCCTCTACTGTCCAAAATCAATTTCTCCAAAAAAGCAGCAATTATTTCACTCTCTGCAGGTAGATGCTCCTGGCTTACCTGAAGAACTTCTGGATTATCTCCAACAGAAATTGCAATCTTAGCATGTGCGAGTAATTTTACATCATTTTTATCATTGCCAAAGCCGATATAGTTAGTTTGTCCCATGACTTCCGATAACACCTGATATTTATTGATGTTTTTAGCCGTAATCACGAGTTCCTGTACATCGGAATGGTATAAAACAGCCAGTTCTTCGTCTGTATCGAATTCCTGATAGAATCTTGGTGTAACACCAAATATGATGATTTTGATAACATCTTCATAACTCAAGTCCACGTTTTGAGCTTTGTGGGCGGTATCCAATTTATTAAGTATATTTGTTTGAGCAGAAACTTTTGCACTGTAATTCCAATCATAATCTATGACATATTCTAGCTTTCGCAACTCTATAAAAGTGACGATTTTTTCTACACTATTGGGTGTGATAGTTTGTGTGGGAAAAATGCGCTGTTTCATGCGGACAATACTACCATTTCCGCCAATCAAATCGTTGTCTGGAAAATCTTCTAAAAGCGGAAGCATATCGCGCACAGGACGGGCTGAGGCAAAGATTATTTTGACCCTTTCATCCAGTTGATGTAATTTTTCCAGTATATTTGCTTCAATTTCGTAACCATTAAAAACAATTGTCCCATCCAAATCAAACACCAGTGCATCATACTTTTCTTTCTTAAAGTTCATTTTCTACTCCATAATTATTTCTTCAACTTATTTTAACAGACATGAGCTTTATTTAGAGCTATGCGAAACCCGATGCAGCTTTTTTTGGGGGAAATGGTTCGGCATTTGCTTTTATAGCATTAAAAAACTTCATGACTCACAAAAAGCCATGAAGTTAAAAAAGCTAAATATCAAAGAAAGGATTAGTATTTTCTTTACTTTCAATAATTTCAACATCTGTGCCAAAGCTAGCTAGTTTTTCAGCGACTTTTGGGATAAAGAGATGTTCCAAGTAATGTCCAGGATCAAGTCCAGTAAGCCCCTGCGAAAGCTGGTCATGACCAACGTGATAATATATATCGCCCGTAATATAGAGATCTGCACCTTTGGCGTGAGCTTCCGGCCAAAATTTGCCGCCGCTACCACCACAGATTGCCACACGTTGAATAGTCTGGCTCAAAGAGCGATTATAGGTTACCAAACGCAGATGATCTAAAGCAAAAGTTTGTTTCATTTTTTCTGAAAAATCAGCCAAGCTCATCGGTGTAATATTTCCAACACGGCCTAAACCTTCTGCTGATAAGATTTCCGTATCTTTAATTTCTAAAAGATCACAGAACCAATCGTTAAGCCCGCCATCCACAACATCAATATTGGTATGGCTTGTATAAACTGCGATGCCTGCCTTTATCAAATCAAGGATGATTTTTTCCTGACTGTCCGCATCTGTCAGGTTTGCTAAAGGCCGAAAAATAACTGGATGTTTCGCTAAAATCAAATCCACATCTTTTTCAATAGCCTCTGAAACTGTTTGCTCACGAATATCTAAAGTAACCAAGACCTTTTTTACTGGAGCATCAAGCGAGCCTATCTGTAAGCCAACAGGATCGCCTTCTACTGCTAAATCTTTGGGACAAAATTCTTCGTACAAGGCCATGAAATCTCTGATTTTCATAGGAGGACTCCTTCTATTTTTTCTTTTTCTGCTTGAACTGTGGTACGTTTTTCATGGTTTTCAGGAAGTCGCTCAAGTATTTTATTTAAAGTATTGAGCTCTTTATTCCACTTTTGGCGGAAGACTTCTGACTTTTCTTGGGACAAATATGGTCCAAATTCAAGTTCTGTTTCATTCAGCTCGGCTGTGCCATGTTCTGCCACAATAATTTCGTAGATTTTCCCTGCTTCAAGAAGTATCTTTTCGGAAGTAATTACAAAATCATGGTCCATAAGCCAAGAACGAAGGCTTTCTTCATGATTATTGGGTTGTAAGATAAGCTGCTCCACTTGGCTCAATTTATCTTTTCCTGCTTCGAGGATTTCGGAGATTAAAATACCGCCCATACCAGCAATTACAATGCTGGTGATATTATCTCTTTCTTCAAAGGCAGCCAAACCATCGGCTAATCTGACTTCAATCTTCTCTTGCAAGTTCTGCTCAGCCACGTGATTATGGGCGATTTGATAAGGTCCTTTAACCACTTCGCCTGCGATGGCAAAGTCAATCTTTTCTTGCTGAACCAAATAGGTAGGTAAATAAGCATGATCACTGCCCACGTCTAGAAGACGGCTGTTCTGCTTCACGAGATTAGCGACAGCTTGTAGGCGTTTCGAGAGTTTTATTTCATTCATTTAAGTTTTTCTTTCCAAATTTACAGTATTCGAGCACAGGACATTCCTCACACTTTGGTGCACGTGCTGTACAATGATAACGGCCAAAAAAGATGAGATGGTAATGACTTTCCACCCAGCGTTCTTCAGGAATCAGCTTCATCAACTTCTCTTCAACCTCCAAGACGGAGGCTTTTTGTGGCACAATATCCAAGCGTTTTGAAATCCGTTCAACATGCGTATCAACAGCAATTCCGGGAATACCGTAGGTCTCTCCCAGAACAACATTTGCTGTTTTCCGTCCTACACCCGGTAAGGTTTGCAATAACTTCTTATCTCTTGGCAGTTCACTATTAAAATTTTCTACCAACATTTGGGAAGTCTTGACAATGTTTTTCGCTTTTGTTTTGTAGAGTCCAATCGTTCGGATACATTGTTCAACATCTGCGACATCTGCCTGTGCCAAGCTTTCCGGATCAGGGTATTTAGCAAAAAGTCCTGGTGTTGCCTTGTTCACACCCTTATCTGTAGCTTGTGCGGATAAAATCGTGGCAATTAAAAGTTGAAAAGGTGTTTCCCATTCTAGTTCACCATGTGCTTCGGGAAACATAGCAACAATGATATCTAAAGCTTCTAAAAATCGTTTCTTACTCAGCATATTATTTTCCGTTCCAAGGTCCATCCATCGGGATATAGAAATCAGTAGTTTTATGGTTTTGCATTGCTTCGGTACGCTCTTCCTTGCGCTGTTCCACAGCTTGCGTGCTCATCAAGCCATCATTACGCCAATTGCGTAAAATGGCTTTAATGTAGTTGAGCGAAACCTTGCGATTTACTACTGCTTCACGTAAGGCAAGTTTAATGAGCTCAAAGTCGTACTTCTCTTCAAACAAGAGAATACGAAGTTCTTCGCTTTGCATCGGAGTAATCATGCCCATTTCCGCTTCGAAAATATTGACCAACTCTTGCAGCTGGTTCTTGTTTTGTTGTGTTGGAGCAGTTGTTTCTATTTGTTCTTCTTTAGCTAAGCCATCCAATTGGTCTAATTTTTTTAAAGCTGGTGTGACATCAAAAATAGTTTCCATATCTCCAGCAATTCCGAGTAAAGTTACTTTTAAAGAACCAAAATCTTGAAGCTTATCAATACTGCGGTTCACATCTGCAAGTGTTTTTCCTGTTTTAGTTGCAATTTCACTTGGCGCTATATCACGATTTTCATATAAATAGAGCCAAACCAAAAAATCCTCTGCCGAAGGAAACACTTGAGCAAAATGCTCCAGCATAGCATGAGGAAGTACGATGTGTCCAGTCATGTAATTTTCATAGTAGGTCATAGTTCTATTTTATCATAAATGCTTCAATCAACCATAGATACATCTTTATTATGATACACTTTTAATTTTTAAATTTTTTGACATAAACAAGGCGCTCAACAAATGCAAAAATAATAACGATAATTACTGCCAGCGTACTATGAGAATCAACGATTCCTAATACTTTTAGAAGTGCAATAACAACAATTTCAAGTGCAATTAATATGGCGATAGCTACAATGTTTTTCATAAACGCCTCTTATAATTCTTTATTTTTAATAATGATACATGTTATTTTAGCATAAACAATCCTATAGAATACTACATCTCGAGACCTATTTATTGAAGGTTAGCCTATTTACAAAATATGATATGGAATAAAAAAAAGAACCCCTCATTACGAAGAGTTTCTTTGTTTATTTGATGCCAATTTCAATCAAATTCTTCATATTCATTCGGATCTTGTCCATCAATACGTCCGTCTGATTTTTCCAGTGTATTAATCTGTGCAACTTCCTCTTCTGTTAATTCAAAATCAAAAATTGCTAGATTTTTTCGTTGATGGATTAAATTTCTCGATTTTGGAATGGGAACAATGCCACGTTCTACATGCCAACGCAATACAATTTGACCTGCTGTCTTCCCATACTTTTCAGCCAGACTTGTGATAATGGGCTCTTCAAGGGCATCATTTCCTCGCCCTAATGGACTCCAGGCTTCTGTGATGATACCACGCTCAGCGTTGGCTTTCACCATACGCTCTTGCCCCCAATAGGGGTGAATTTCGATTTGGTTAACGGCTGGAGTAACCCCAGTTTCAGTAATAATCTTATCTAAATGCTCAGGTTCAAAGTTGGAAACCCCAATAGAGCGTATTAAGCCCATCTTTTGAGCTTGGATTAAAGCTCTCCAAGCTTCTACATACAGCCCACGTTTAGGAAGAGGCCAGTGAATCAGATATAAATCAAAATACTCCAAGCCCATACGATAGAGCGACTCTTGAATCATGGCCAAAGCATCTTCATAATGGTGATATTTTCCCGGTAACTTTGTCGTCACGAAAAATTCCGAACGTGGGAGGCCTGAGCGACGGATAGCCTCACCGACTATTCCTTCACTGTCATAGTTGGTTGATGTATCCAAAAGACGGTAACCACTCTGGATAGCTGTCAACACCTGATCCAGACCTTCTCCACCTCTTATCTGGTAGGTTCCTAGCCCTACAGACGGTATCAAGTGACCATCATTCATCGTTAGTAAAGGTGTTTTCATCAGTAAATCCTCCTTATAGTTGAATTTTTCACAGAAAATAAACACATATTCTCTATATTTTCATTCTAACATAGGACAGAGTTGAAGAAAAAATACCTGTTTATTAATTTTGGACGAGGAGGTTTTATTTTCCCAGCTATTATTTTCCAAACAAGGATTTGTATTCGCCGTATCCCTCTTCTTCTAACTTTTCAACCGGGATAAATCTTAAAGCCGCAGCATTTATACAATAACGCAATCCTCCTTGATCTTGTGGTCCATCATTGAACACATGTCCTAAGTGAGAATCAGCCTCCTTACTTCTTACTTCCACACGATGCATGCCTAATGAAAAGTCAGCTTTTTCTTTGACCCCGCGTTTTTCTATGGGATGAGTAAAGGACGGCCAGCCACAACCAGCATCATATTTATCCGTGGAGCTAAAGAGCGGTTTACCACTGACAACATCAACATAAATCCCGTCTTGATAAAAGTCATCGTATTTTCCTGAAAAAGGACGTTCAGTTGCATTTTCTTGAGTCACTGCATATTCTATGTCAGACAATCTTTGCTTGAGTTCTTCTTTTGAAGGTTTTTCCATTATAAACACCGCCTTATCTGCTTTTCTCCCTTTATTATAGCACTCTCTCAATAAAAAGTATTTGCTTCTGTCTGTAATTTCTACATGAAGCTCCTTGTTCTATCACCATAAAAAAACCACTTATCTAAAGTGGTATTTCTTCATCTTTGAACTCTAGTTTTTAGCAATGCAATACGTCGCACGATGACATTTTTTAGTTTTATCGCACCCATATTGTCCATCACTTCGAGGCAACTTGCTATCATTTTTTCACCTTTATTTCGACTTTCGAAAGCGTAAGTATAACATCCTTTTAAAACACGAGCAATTGCTTTACTTGTCAAATCTGATTCCACAGCGAGACTATTTAACCTTGATAATATAATTCCCGCCTTTGCATCACAATCTGCCTCAATAAATACCAATTCAGCCTTAATCAAAATATTGATAAGCAATGCACGGTATTCATGAAGTACTTTTAAATATTTAAAAACATTTTTATTTTTAAAAAATGTTTCGATAATATTCCAGACCAAGTTCAGATTGAGTTGCTCTAAAGTGTGGATAAGAATGTACAATTCGTAAAGCCCCCAAAGCGGTCCCTCTGATAAAAGAGATTCAACATCTTGAATTTCTTTTCCCGATAACTGAGTATAAGTTGCTTTGGCACTCAACGCAATCATGTAGGTCGAATCATTCTCATACTCTAGGTTTTTTTCATACAGATGGTGGAGTTCTGCCTCGTCTTGATTATAGTATGCATCCTCAATATTTTGAAACTGTGTAATAAAATATTCTGGCAAGCCGTTATTTACAAGCAAGGAATAATCTAAAATAGTGAGATTCATACACTCTAGAAGAGATTCAAGCTTGTCAAAGGACACTAAAGATTTGCCATTTTCAAACTGTGAAATCGTTGCTTTAGAAACCCCGCTTAGTGTATTCAACTCTGATAGACTCATATTTTTTTGTAACCTTAAGTTGCGAAATATTTTTCCATACTTACTATAAATCATTTTACACCAACCCTACTTTCAAGCGTTCTAAGACAGATAAACTTTATCATTATCTACTTCGTAAGC
The DNA here is from genome assembly GCF_037892375.1 of Lactococcus formosensis. Taxonomy (NCBI): domain Bacteria; kingdom Bacillati; phylum Bacillota; class Bacilli; order Lactobacillales; family Streptococcaceae; genus Lactococcus; species Lactococcus formosensis. The sequence goes on from NZ_CP141721.1 coordinate 1,794,882, forward strand.
TCTCACTTTCCAAGATAAAATTATATCTTTTTTGTTCTTAGGAGTATATACCAAACAGGATATGTTTAGAATGCTAAACATAGTATGCTTACCTTAGATTTTGACTTGTCACTTGAGGGGGCTTTTTGTTATGATTGAAAGTTATTCGAAAAGTAATTTTGGTTTCTTCTATTATAATGGTAGTGGCAAGTATTTCTCTTTAAATACGATAAAAAAAACGAGGTTTTACAGGACCTCGTTTTAGTTCATTATTATTTTGTTATTATATTACTTTGATTGGAGGATCAATTAGTAAAAGAAGCGAATGAGTATACCACCCATGATGAGGACAATGGCACCACACAAACGGTTGGCCATTTGTGCAAAGGCAATCATTTCCATACGATCAGAGGCAGAGAGAACAGCGATATTACCTGTTCCACCCATAGAGTTGTTAATCATACCAGCACCGATAGCTGTTTCGACAGGGTACATACCTAAGGCGAGCCCCAAGAACCAGCTTGTCAAGCCCATAGCAATAACACTTGTCAGACAGAGCACAATAAATTGCCATGTCAAAGCAGAACCTAGTGTGGTCAAATCAATCAATGCCAAACCAATACCTGCCAATACCGCATGTGTAAGATTAGTCATGATGATTTGGTTAAACATCACCACTGATTCTTCCAGCTCTTTTGGTACAGCATCAAAGGCTTTGAGAACAAAGACGATGATGATCATAAAGGCGTATTCATGGATATTTGGGAAGAATTTGTTTAAAATCACACCCACCATGAGTAGAGTAAAGGCATAAAGCATACCGACACCAATTTTAGTGGCATCAAATTCAATTTTAGGTTTTGCGAGTTCTTCTTTTGTCGCAGAAACTAAAGTTCCGTGACCATTGTATTTTGATTTTGCAAAGATTTTAGAAATAGAAAGCGCCCCAATGATGGCAATAATATTCCCAAAGGTTACTGCGGGAGCAAGTTGAGAGAAAATTGCAGTTTGGTTACCATTGGCTAAACCATCAGCATAAATTTGTGATAATGGTGTAATTCCGGCTCCCATACCACCAGACATCATCGGCATTGAAACATACATGACAGAGTCTGCAAATCCATTGCCAAGCAAGACTCCCATACCACCAACAGCGAAGAAACCAACAACCATTGTCACCAAAGCAACAGGGATAAATTTAGCTGAAGCTTTGACAAGCAAACTTCTGTTCATACCCAAGATTGACCCACAAATCAGGGCTGCAATATAGAAATCAAGAAAACCAAATTGACCGCCCATAAATTTGCCTACTGCATCAATCACATTTGCAGGAATAATATGGAAAAAGGATAAGAGAGTTGCACCTAACAAAGTGAAGACTGACCCACCACCTAAATATGAATTCATAATGGGTAATTTTTCACCGATAAAGTAAAGCAAGTGCCCCAATAGTACTAATAGGAGTGTAATACCCACCATGTTAAGTGGCAATTTCCCTAAACCTATCGTCACTGCCAACACAATCATAAAAAAGGCATAGAGAGGAAGACTTATTCCTGAAATTTTTATTTCTTTTAATTTTTTCATTTTAATCCATTAACCTCTTAGTATTTTGGATACCATTTCATCTCGCGAACGGCTTTCACCATATCTTTTTCTTGAGCCTGTGCTAAGCCTTGTTCTTGCGCTTTTTTCGCTACTGCTTCTGCAACTTTGATTGAAACATCAGCAACATATTCAAATGGAGGAAGCACAGGAGCACCAGCAGCACCTGGATCCACAAGACCGCTCAATGAATGCGCAGCGGCACCAATCATTTCATCAGTAAGAAGTGATGCTTCTGAAGCCAACATACCAAGACCCAAACCAGGATAGATCAACGCATTATTGGCTTGACCGATTTGGTAGTCCACACCTTTATAAGAGACAGTTCCTGAAGGTATACCTGTTGCAACAAAAGCTTTACCATCAGACCATGTAATTACTTGTTCAGCAGTTGCTTCCAATTTTTTAGTAGGGTTTGAGATTGGGAAAATTACTGGACGTTCAGTGTTGGCACACATTGCTTCAACAACTTCTTTGGTAAACGCACCAGCATCAGTTGAAGTACCAACCAAGATAGTGGCTTTAACTGTTTTGATAACACTGGCTAAGTCAGTCATATTACCAGCATTTGCAAAATCCGCACGTTTTTTAGCAAACGGTTTTTGCGCTGGAGTCAAATCTTCCATATCATCAAAGAGCAAACCTTGTTTGTCCATCATGAAGAAATGGTTGTAAGCTTCTTCTTCTGAAAGTCCTTCACTTACCATTTCTGCATGAACACGGGCAGCAATCCCTGCACCAGCAGATCCACCACCGTAGCAGAGATAAACTTGATCCGTTAATTTTTCACCTGTGATATCAAGTGAACCGAAGATACCACCTAAAACAACAATACCAGTTCCTTGGATGTCATCATTGAAAGTTGGGATTTCTTTTTTGTATTTGTTTAAGATATTGGCAGCATTTGAACGGCCGAAATCTTCCCAGTGCAAGTAGAGTTTAGGGAACATTGCTTCAGCAGTTTCCACAAACTGATCAACAAAGTCGTAATATTGGTTACCATAAACACGTGCGTGACGATTTCCCAGATACATTGAATCTTCCAAGAGCTCTTTACGGTTAGTACCTGCATCAATAACGATAGGAAGAACTGATGCTGGATCGATACCGGCTGCTGCAGTATAAACCATTAATTTACCTACAGAGATATCAACGCCTTGTGTGCCCCAATCGCCAATACCAAGAATCCCTTCAGCATCTGTCACAACAATCAGTCGGATATTACGATCGCCCGCTGCATTTTTCAAGGTCTCTTGAATATTTTCTGGATGGTTGATATCAAGGTATGCAGCATATTGTGGATCTACAAAAAGACGACTGTAGTTTTCGATAGTTTCAGCAATAACTGGATCATATACGATAGGGTTAAACTCTACGATATGTTGGTTAAACAAATAGTAGAACAAAGTACGGTTTGTATTGAAGATTTCCATCAGGAAATGACGTTTTTCCAAATCAGATGGTTTTTCCAAGTAATGTTGGTAAGTTTGTTCTGCTTGTTCTTCAAGTGTTTGAACATAAGGTGGCAAAAGACCGATTAAGCCAAGTTCCTTACGTTCTTCCATAGTAAATGCTGTTCCTTTATTTAAAAAAGGATTGTTTAAAATTTCATGTGCACGCATTCGTACGTCCTCCAAATTTATTATTCCTATAAGAAATTCTTACAAGATGTATTTTAATACTTATAAAAAATTATAGTCAAACCTTTGGGTTATGATAAATATTATTTATAACAAATCGGAAAACTTGTGATAGAATATAAGGGTCAAAGGAGCGTCTAAACTAATGAACTTGCATGATTTCGAGTACTTTAATGCCTTAGGAGACTTGTTGTCTTTTACTGCTGTTTCTAATCATTTTGGGGTAAGTCAGCCGACAATTACCTATGCTGTAAAGAGATTGGAACAATATTATAACTGTAACTTAATATACAAAGATCCTTCTCACAGGACAGTTGTCCTGACAGATGAAGGAAAAATATTGAAGATTCATATCGAAAGTATTTTAGAAGAGTTGGCACTGACGCAAAGAGCCATCGAGCATTCTAAAAATCATCAAAATCATATTGGTTTTCCTCCTATCATTCGAGCAAAAATCCTGGCTCAACTCTTAAACGATAAGAATGCGATTAGCTTTTTATCGAAATTTGATTTAGTATCGGGTGGCTCGGAGGAACTTCTGGCCAAACTTATCTCCGGTACAATCGATTTTAGCCTTATTGGCAGCATTGCTCCCCTGATGCACCCCAACCTTTTTGTGAAGCTACTTTATCAACGCGAATTTTATATCTTTGTCTCTAAAGATAACCCACTTGCCTCACGTCAAGAAATTTCATTTAAAGAAGCATTGGATTATCCGTTTATCCTGCTTGATGAAAGCTTTGTGCATATGGAAGCTTTCCAAAATTTAAATGAAAAATACAAGAAAAAAGCAAAAGTACTCTTTAATTTTTCTGATATCCATACTATTGGCCAACTGGTCAACTCAAATGTTGGCATAACCTTGATGACCGATTTTCTTCCTTTTGCCGATATGGATAGTCTTATAAAGATACCACTAATACCTGAAGATAAGCAAATTTTTCATGTTCAATATGCTTATTTAAGAAGTACACTGCTCAATTCAGACTTGAAAGAATTAATTCGCTTACTCGATGAACTAAATGAAAAAATAAATTGAAGTGAAAAGATAATTTTTCTCTTTTTTCTTTGTTAATTTTTCTCCATTTTTTTCACAAACTTTCTTCAACCGCATAATTCCGGAAAGAATTGTTTGACAACCTCCCCTTAAAAAAGGTAAAATATTCACAAAGACTATGTAAAGGAGATAACATGGCTGGCTCCCAAGTTAATAAACAACTACCCAAGGCAACTGCAAAACGTTTGCCTCAATATTATCGCTTGTTCAAACTTTTAGTTGATGAACAAGTAACACGCACAAACTCACAACTTATTTCGGAAAAAATTGGTGTGGATGCGGCGACGATTCGTCGCGATTTTTCACTCTTTGGTGAGCTGGGACGTCGAGGCTATGGTTATGAAACACGCGCTTTGCGTGATTTCTTTGGAGAATTACTCGGACAAGATCAAGAAACACATATCGCACTCGTAGGAGTCGGTAACCTTGGACGTGCCCTTATCAATTATGAATTCCAAAACCGTAATAAAATGCGTGTAACCCAAGCTTATGATGTTCCAGAAAACCCTCTCGTTGGTACAACAACTTCTACAGGCGTTCCTATCTACGACATCGCTGACTTCTCTAAAAATATTAAAGATTCTAAAATCAAAACAGCAATTATTTCTGTAAATAAAGAGAATGCTCAAGAAGTCGCAGACATTCTAGTGAAAGCAGGCATTAAAGGTATCCTCAATTTTTTACCTTTGCGCTTACAAGTTCCTGAAGATGTCGTTGTTCAGTCGATTGACTTAACGAAAGAGCTTCAAACCCTCTTATTCTTTATGTCAAATAAGGACATCAAATAAACATATAAAAAAGCATGATTGAAAACCATGCTTTTTTATTTTTTAATCATTTCGTCTTTTTTAAATATCATAAGTCAGATAAAAATTTACGATATTCTCTTGGAAAAAAACGCCGTATTTCATCAGAATTATAGCCAATCAGGTAATTATTTTCATCCAGAATAATAGGCGTCTTAAAAAGTGAAGTATTCATTTTGAGATAGTAAAGTGCACTTTTTAACTTCATGTCTGCTACTTTTTCTAATTCTTCTTCATTTTTATGGTTGATTCTTTCTGGATTTTTGAATAGTTCATTCATGCCCTCTGTCGTTAGCGATAAAATTTTTAACAAATCATCTATAGTTATTTGACTTATGTTTTGCTTTTCAAAATCAATACCATAACGTTCGAACCACATGAAAGCCTTTTGACTGGATTTACACTTGCTTCTATAATAAATTTTTAATATGCGCCACACCTCGTTACTATTACATTTATCATTTGGAGATTAAATAAAATTAAGAAATAAAATAGGTAATACCAAAAGTAAAAAGAAGGGAATCATCACTTGCATTGGATCCGAAATAATATGTGCCGCTAGATCCATAGAAAGCTGTTCAAAAGGAGAGATAGGGCTTGTTTTTATCAAGTTATCTCCGGAAACATTGCCTGTCATACTTAAATTCATTGTCTTACTACTCTTAGCATTTAAAGGGCTTGTTTTTGTTAAACGCCCTTGAACTAGACGGCGGTATACTGTCCCTACATTTCCCTCACAACGGATGAGTGTTAGGATTGGTGTTCCTTTAACTTCACTATTCACCACATCGACTTGCGTGTCCTTTATGACTTCATTTTTAGTCACTTGATACTCGTACACATTCTGAAAATCAGTCGCGTAGACTTTATCACCCTTGACGAGATTGCTGATGCGATTGAAAAGAACATCGACATTTTGATTTGTATTGACATTATAAATATTGTGGGCCAAGAGGACGTAATTGCCTTTTCCTAATTTTTGTCCTTGTCTATAAGTGGAAGCGCCGGTCATCAAATTTGTTTGACTTATCCCGGCCAATATGGGCAAGTTCACTTCTTCTTTTGGAATATAAAGCTTTCCTATCCCGTTATCATTGACAGTATGTTGGAGATTTTTCCTACTTTCCGCAAAATTAGTAACATTTACGCTGGCAATTTTGCTTTCATCATAATCAGCTTTGAGTATCTTATCTGGATTATAAGCGGACAATTCGTGTTGCTTCCCCACGTTAATATTAGGCAAAGCAGATTGTGTCTGCATACGGAAATAGCCGTAAATAGCAAAACCTAAAATAGAAATCATAATCACAAGCATCACGACAAACATACCACGTGTCACCATTATCAAACGGCGAATACGTTTCATGGCCCGTGCCGAAATTTCTGGGTCCTTCTTGCGTGACTGTTTCAAGAAGATACGATAAAGCAAAAAGAGGATAACAAACAAGAGGAAACAAAGTCCTAGTGACCCCATCACAACAGTTTGATAGGTCCAAATATTACGCTTGCTCGTCTTTTTAGACATAGCTTCTTTATATGGAATACGTTTCCCATTTACAAGTAGGCGATAAGTATTAATTCCTGGTGGAGTACAAGTTAAAAGTGTCACGCGATCTTCACCAGGAACGATTTTCACCTTGTCTACTTCACTCGGAAGAACTTCCTGAAAAGAATCAATTTCATAGGCGAGTTTTTTACCTAATATATTAATAAAGAAGATATCTCCTTCTTTCAGATTTTTGATATCTGTAAAAAGAACTTGGTTTTCTAATCCACTGTGTCCACTAAGTACAGCCCGCGTATTCTTTCCCCCAATCGGCACAGAAGACGATTCAAAATGCCCCACGCCTTTATCTAGAGTTCCATAAGAAGTCCCGTGATAAAAGGGAAGATTATTGACATCGATAGCGGGAATGTCAATCGTCCCCATTACTGGAGGATTGCCGTTAGAGATAACTTTACTGTAATCTACTGGATGACCAACTTTTCCTTCTTGACGGTCAAAGATATATTGGTTGTATTTTTCAGCTAAAGCCCACTGCTCGTCTCGTTCTTTTTGACTCATCTTTTTCAGACTATCATTGTAACTACTGGTTGCGACAGACCTTTGTTGGTTAGCCATGTAATTACCAATGATTGGGTAGATAAGAATTCCAATACCAATAAAAATCAATAGGAAGGCAAAAACAAGGAGGGGAGAAACTCTTCGCCTTTTTTGACTTGATGAGACAGTCATATTCCGTTTATTTCTTTGTTTTTTAATCAATTTTTTCTCCAATTTTTCTTCAAAGATTTATTTATTTTTGAAAAAATATAAGATTGAAGTTCTGCATACAATCCTGTTTGCATTCTACTTCAATCTTAATTTTCCAAGGGTTATTGAGTTGTCACACTTATTCGTGTGCTTTTTTCGTCCACCAAAGTCCACTGAATCCCACAAGTACAATCACGCTTATCATCGTGATAATAATTTGATAGGATCCAATATTACCGCTTGTATCAGGGAGCTTATCTGGCACATTGGTATCAGGAATTTGCGGTGTATCTGGCAAAACCATACTTGATTTTGGATAAATATAGACTTCATTAATCAAACCATTTGCATTTTGCATAGGGAGGGAAACCAAAACAGGAGACATTGGTGTAGGGACTTGCTCACTTTTTGATTCTGTGACTTGGTACACACCACGAGGAAGACCTGTTAATTCGGCTTCGCCTTGAGCATTTGTTGTAACAGTTTGACTAAAAGCATCAGCACCTTGAGCGGTCACATAAGTGTTCATTTCAGTTTTAGTCATGCGTGTAATCGTATATTGTACGCCTGCAAGACGTTGAAGATCTTCTGTGCCACTTGTTACTGGCGTCCCGTCATGAGTTAACTGACTTTCTTGACTATCATTCAAGTTATATTTGATAATGTGAATACCGTAGCTCCCTGTGTCTTCTTGTGCTGCAACATTTTGACCAAAGCTAAAGTATAAGAGAGCCAACAAAGCAGCTATTAGAGTAAAAATATATTTTTTCAATTTAAGCTGCCTCCTTATTATTTTTTGTACGACGGTAAATGAGCCCGCCACCAAGGCCAATCATTCCTAGAACAACAAGACTAAGCGCAATCAAGAGGCCAATGCCCGCTTTTCCACCTGTGAAAGGTAAGATTGACTCAGCATCATCTTTGATTTTAAGGTTGATTGTTTGGTCGCCTTCACTTACTGTAAATGTAACAGGATTTTTCAACAACTCATAGCCATCTGGTGCTTTAATTTCAAAAACAGTATAGGTTTGAGAGATTGGATTATGATTGGCATCGTAACCTGCAAAAAGGTTTTGATCAACATTCAGATTACCTGTCTTATCCGTTTCATAGGTACCAATAAAGTCAGCATTTTGTTCTCCATCTGCTGGGATTTCTTGTAAATCGCCACGATAAATGGCAAATTTAGCACCGGCAAGTCCATTACCTAAAATATTCGTTTTAAAGATATCTAAGTGCGCTGAGCGATTAAGGCCCAAGTTATTGTAAGGTAATTCTTGCAAACCATCTTTTGGCTTAATCACTGTATCGAGATCTTTAAGTGTTGCTCCAACGTCATTCCAGTCAGAACCTTTAACCGGATTTTGAGCCGTGATACGGTCTTCTTCTGCTTTAACTTTTGAATTCTTTGCATCTGAGTTAGACGAATCCGCCATGAACTTAGTGACTTGGTATTCTTTTGTTTGCAGTTTACCGTTGATTTCAAATTCAGCGATATAATGTCCTTCAGATAAGTTATTGAAAATATAGAATCCTTTATCATCAGTTTTGACTAAAGAATTCCCTTTGTCATCGATGAATTTTTCACCTTTGACATTTTCAGTTACCAGTTGGTCTTTATAGTTTGGATTTTCCAAGCTTGTACGGTAAAGCTTAACAGCTATATCTTTAACAGGTACTTCTGCATCGTCTTTCAAACCGTCATAGTTATCGTCATACCAAACATATCCTGACAATTCACGACCATAAATCTTCGTTTCAACATTGTTTGTTGTTTGCTCTTGATTGACAATCGAATTCACTGTTGCATTATTGATTAAGTCTGCGCCAACGTTGTCTTTATGTTCTACTGTAATTTTCAAAGCATAAGTTGTATTGGCAGGGATATTGTCTACATCCACCAAAATTGCAGATGTTTTTTCCAAGACAGAGGCATCTGAGCCATCATAAGCTAACCAGCCCTTAGCGGCTAAATCTGTCGCACTTTGTGGTAAACTATTTGGATCTAATTTAGTATTTGTTTCTGCTTGACTTGGATCCTTGTAATAAAGACGTGCTCCTTTAACAGCGTCACCGTTCGCATCAACCAATTGTGCTGAAAGGACATGAGCTGTACCTTGAGCATTGAAACTTGTTTGTCGCTCATCTTTATTGAAAGGTAAAACATCTAAAATACGAACCTTATCCATACTTGATGTGGCACTTGTATTTGCCGCATTAATTGTGTAAGTGATCGGTTGAAGACGACTTTTTGTTGTGTCTACTGGATCAACAGTTCCGTTTTCTGTTAGATTCTTATCCACTTCTTTAGAAACTTTCAAGGCATTCTCTGTGTCCTTGTCCACAGTAGTCACAACATCATTACTTGGATCATCAAAAGTTGTATCGTCGTAATAATGACCGGACTGTTTTGTATTGTTCACGATATGAACTTTACCATTTTCGTCACGTTCTACTTTGCTTTCATCAGTTACTCGTGCACCTATTTCAAAACGTACTTTATGAATTTCTTCGTACATTTTAGGATCTTTGAGTAACTCTGGTTTAGCTTTAATTGTTAATACACCATTAACCATGCTATAGTCGAAACTGGCTGTAAGATCTTCACCTTTAGTGCTGCCATCCCAAGCGTAAGCTTTAATCGATGAAATAGCATCAAAAGTAATACCAGCAGGTGTACTGTCGGTTAATTGCCAATCCTTGAGCACCTTACTTTCATCATAGGTAGGAAGCTCTAAAAATTGACCCTCTAAAGTATAAAGATATTTTTCATGGATATCCGTCAATGTGTCCGAATCCACAAGCGATTCATCAGAGTCACTAACATATTTTACAGGGGGATTTAAAGGTTTAGGTTTAGACAAATTCTTCACTGAAGGAACAGCAAAGTAGTCCACATTTCCTTCAGGCGTTTTTTGATTAAGTAAATACGTTGCCGCATTGGCTGGATAGAATTTTCCATCACGATACTCTTCTTTTAACTCGACATTATAAGTCAAACGAATACCGTCTTTTTCTGTCTCCGTTCCACCAAAGTTTAACGAGTTTAGAGTAACTTGGTTATTTTCTGGTACAACTTGCACCTCAGATGCATATGCTGGGAAATTCGCAGCGCCCTGTTTGATTTCGGTTAGAGCACCATTTTCCACCTTCAATGCAGAAAGCTCTGGACTTCCTTGGTAAGTGACAAATTCACTCATCGGGTCGGTTACGATACCATTTTGAATGGAGTTTGACAATCGATTTTTCAATTGATTCAAAGCATCGATTAGGTCTTCTTCATTTGCGGCAGAGTAGTAGCCGTCTGGTCCCAATGCTCTTAAAATTTCCAAAGCATTCGAACCTGTTGCAAAACCTATAGAATATTTTATTATGTCTGAGAATTGAGAGCTTCTATTTAAAATATAATTGTGATTTTGATCAATAATTTGATTTAAATGGCCTTGACCTTCTGAACCGTTCCCATTCCAATCTGAATTTGAAGTCATTTGGTAAGCATCAAAACCTCTACTGTCTGGCTTCATCTCAACACTACTAGAATTAAGTCCATCATTGTATGAATTCAGATTAGGGCTGTATGTAGGTACACCGTCAGTTAAGACAATAATGACCTTTTGAGCATCTGATCTAGCTCCATATTTAGCATCTGTCAGCATTTGGTAACCTGCGTCCAGTCCTAAAAATGTTGGTGTACCTGAATTAACTCCAGGCTCATTTTTTATTAATGACTTACTCATGTATTCATTAGCATTATCTGTAAAACCTGTTCCGTTTGAAAATGTTGCAATATTTGCAAACAAATCATCCGTATATAGGTTCCCCAACCAGTCTGTTCCTCCATCTGATCCAAAATTTGCTAGACCCAAGTGTATCATTCCATTGTTACTGGGGTTTAGCAATTGGTTAGAAAAGTCAGAAACAGCGTCTTGTAATACATTCCATCTGGTTGGGCTATTCCACCCTGAAGTCATCTGCTTATTCATCGAAGAAGATTTATCCAAAACCAAAGCTACATCGACAGGCTGTGTTTCCTTCAAGGCTTTACCAATAACATCCAATTGAATTTTGAAGTTATTGGGGTCATCTGTTGGTATAACGATTTTTTTAACATAAGCGTCATTATAAGAATGATAACCATTTTCAAAATCCATTGATCCAGTGCCTAAAACATTTTCAGTTGGTGTTACTTCACTGTTTTCTTTACTGAAATCAAAGTTTTGAATATTGTCTGAATTATTATTGTTGGTATAACTCTGCGTATGATGGGTGGGATAAATACCCGTGTCATCATTGACGTAAGTGAAGGGATCAGTAGGATTCACATCTATTCTAGGTGTCGTTATCTTAGGGAAAAAATTTGTTTCTCTCACTGGGTCCACAGGAACAGAATCATCTATCGTTTCCGCAAAGACAGGAGCAAAACTATTAAACACTAATGCAAACGTAGCCAGCCCCATCATCATTTTTTTCATACGTTTTCTTTTAAGATTCATTTTTTGTCCTCTTCCATCATTCAAAAAACAATAGAATTTTCATTTTTTTAGTAAAAATTCTCTATTATTTCTTGGTGATTAATAAGCAATCAGACGGCTAGAGTATTCTCTATCCGCCTATTACCTGAATCTAATTATGCTTGACGACGTTTTTTGTCGATCACAACTGCTGCTGTACCAAGAGCAATTGCACCCATCGCGATACTTACCATCAATGTTGTGCCTTTCGCACCAGTAAATGGAAGATCTGATTGTTTTTTGTTTTCAACAGTTGCTTCCCAAGTAGCATCTGCTTCTGTGTCTAAGTTAACAGTTACTTTGATTGGATCTTTAACCAATTCATAACCTGTTGGTGCTTTTGTTTCAACAACCCAGTAATCACGTTGGATATCTGCATCAGCAAATGTTGGTTCTGTACCATCCATATCTTGCTTTCCGTTGCCATTGACATCGTTGTACCATGTCAATGGTAAACCATCAAATCCCGCATGACCTTGATCATCTGACGTTGTTGTTAAGAAGTGTACACCCTCAGGTAATTTTCCTTCTGCATAAGATTGACCATCTGATGCTAAGAATATTCCAGCACGTGCATTTTCTTCTGAGGTAGCGATATAGAATTCAGCGCCTGATAGATTTGCACCTTTTTCATCGACTTTATGGATATCTAAACCACCGTCAAAGTATTTTGGTTTGTCCGGATTCACATCATGGTCTGGTTTCAAACCTGGGGATCTTTTATCCACAGAGAAACTGTTCTCAATTTTCCCATCCCAGCCTTCTTTAACTTGGGCTTTATAAACCACGCGCATTTGTGTTGCACCAGTCATATTTCCAACTTTTTCCATACCATCTTTAGTTAATTGAACGGTATTTTTACCTGCTGGTTTCATTTCATTGGCGCCTTCTTTGAAGGTATAATCTGTACCTTGCTCAAGTGTTACCCATTCACCCTCTTTATTTTTAACTTGCATTTCTACTGAGAGAAGATCTTGATTAGGATCCAAGTCATCAGTAACTGTCAAATAATCCATATAAACTTTATCGCCTTTATGAACATGACCACCAGTTGAATCAGGTCCAGTGTAATCTGCATTAGGATCTAAACCTTCAATAAAGCTATCTTCTGTGGCAATATAGAAAAAATCACCAGGATTGATATCAAATGCAGCTTCCCACTGGTAGGTTTGACCCGCAACAAGTGATTCACCATTCTGTCCATCAATCGTTTTAACGGGGTTAAGAGGTGTATCTTCTTCATTTTTAGGATAAACATTAACATCATAAATCAAGTCAGACTGTGAAACACGATTTGTCATTGGTACATAAATGAAAGCTGGGATAGCTTTATATTTAATTGTTGTAGCTTCACCTGTCGTATTATTGATCACACCAGTTGAATCTTCTTCGACTAACATATAGATGCCATCATTTGTTTTACCAGTCCCTAAATCAAATGTAATTTGACCATTTTCATCAGTTGTTTCTTCCAGTGCATCAAAAGTTGAATCGATTTCGTAGTCAGTACCTGCAACTGCAGTCGCTGCATCAACTAAAGGTTGGCCACCTTCCAAGGGTTTAACACGAACAAGTTTGAATTTTACATTTTTCAAAGTTGCCAAGTTATCAGGATTATTCCATGCTGTACCATCACCAGGGGCTCCGAGTTGTCCTTCACTTTGGATGGCATATTTTGTCAAAGTGATTGAGCGAGCTGATGTGTTATCTGCAATTGCTGACGAATCCGCATGAGCAACTGCAACAGTGTTCAAAAATGCAGGAGCAGACAAACTCAGGGCACTTGTTCCAGCTAATGTTGTTAGGGCCAAGCCAACAATAATTTTGTGTTTGTAAGAATTTTTCATTTTTACCTCTTTTTAGATGTATAGTTCTCAAGTTAATTAAATTGGTAAATTCTTTAATATAACTTAATCGGTTGTATTATACCGCCTATTTTTGCAAAACTCAATGGGGAAACGGCTTTGTTTAGGAATCTAAACACCGCATTTTATTAGTCTTATTAATATATCTTAAACCGATTGCCAATTTCGATATTTATAAGACTTTAAAACAAAATTCAGACAAATCAGAAAAAACATTCTATATAGCGTTTTCAGAGTTTCATCATATTTTTATGACGCGTATGCACAAAAACCAGCGACTATTCACTGGCTTTTTCTCTATTTATTTTGTTTAGCATTCCCAAATCACACCAGAAAAGAAAAATCTCCTCTATCTACTCTACGATGACTTTTGGGGATAAATTTTCTAATTTCGTTACTATTATAGCCTATCATTATTTTTGTTTCATCAAACAATATTGGCTCTTTAATACTTCCTGGTGATTGTAGTATTTGTTGAATAAAGCTTTGCATTGGAACTTCTTCAAATTTACTGCAACTCAGCTGTTGTTTCTGAGACGATATTCCAAGTCTTGAAACAAGAATATCATCAAAACCATTTTCTGAAAGAGAGAGCATTTGTTTAATATTTTGCATTGACAAGTCAGAACTTGAAATTATTTTATATGGTATATGATGACTTTCAAGCCAATCTATAACTATAAGGACACGTCGATCAGATTTTGTTTTTCTATAAACATTTATCATAATTTTGATTTTATTTTTATTACTTGTTAATAGTATATTTAAACCATTCTAAAGTTACTTGATTAATAGATAACCTTTTGCTTTACCATTAATCATCTTCTTATAATAAAATTCCAACATATTTTTTAAATCAGTGGCTTCAATATCTAAAAGAATACGCAAAGAACGTCGAACAATCTTATTGCCCATCTGTGTATCTTCAAATTTATAAATCCAACAGCCTTCTAGATACATTCCCATAACCTTTTCTGTAACCTCAAGAGTTGAAGGTAACTCTTTTAAATACTTGATTAAACCTTTTGCTTCATTTTGTTCTCCTTGGGCAATTAATTGTAGAGCGCCCTTTGCAAGAACCCGAGCAAAAAGAGGTCTGTATTCTCTTCTAACACGTAAATAATCATATTTTTTTTGCCTTAACTGACTAATAATAGAATAAACCAAAGTTTGATCAAGCTGTGGCATCGTATTAATCAGTAGATTTAGCTCATACCGACTCCACATCTCGCAATTATTAAAAAATGTTTCAAGTTGTGTTTTTTCTTCAAGCGTTAGCTCTTCATAACATGCTTTAGCAGCTAAAGCAATAAAATAGTCTTCTTCAATTTCATAATACACATTGTCATGGTAAATTTGCTTAAGTTTTTCTTTGTCTCTTGTGACAAAAGCATTCTCTATCTCTTTAAATTGTATGATAAAATACTCTGATTCTGTGTTATTAATCATCAAAATATATGATGTCATTGTCACATTCATCTTTTGAAGTGCCATATCTAATTTGTCAAAGGATAATAAAGTTTTTCCATTTTCAAATTGTGACAATGTACCTTTTGAAATTCCGAGACTTTCAAAATACTCTAAAGTCTTTTTATGCTGCTTTCTCAGCGTTCTAAAAGATTCACCATACTTGCTATAACTCATTTATTCTCCTCAAAAAAAAATCAAGTGATTCAAGCATTTCTTCTTAGACCTAATGAAATGCTTAAAACGCTTGAGCGTTATTCCCGGTGGAATTATATTTTATTGTTTTTGTATTTTAAAAATTAACACAAAAGAAAATTACAAAATATAGTCTAACATATTTTTCGTTCACTCTACGATACATGTAGCAACAAAATGTTCATATTTCAAGATTTTAAACATTTCACATTAGATTGTCTATACCACTTTTTTAAATGTTATAATAGTTTTGGTTAAAAAGGAGCTCCTATGAAGAAAAAAATTACAATATTGACAATAATTTTTTTAATTATTCTGACAATAATGACAGTGGTGACAACATTTTACATGTATGATTTCGCATTCGTACCCGGAAACAAGAGCTTTGTACCACATAATGGACAAAACAACCCTCTAAATATTAAAGCCAGCCAATGGTTGAATTCTACTCAAAAGCAAGAATGGCATGAAATCTCAGCCACAGATGACTTAAAGCTCAATGCTTACTATATTCCTGCACAAACTAAAACTAAAAAAACCATTATTATTGCTCATGGTTATATGGGAAAAAAAGAAGATATGGCACGTTATATGCAAATGTACCATGACCTCGGTTATAATGTCTTAGCACCCGACGATCGTGGTGCGGGGACATCTGATGGAAATTATATCGGTTTTGGGTGGCCGGACCGTTTAGATTATGTCAAATGGATTAATAAGGTTATTGAGTATACAGGTCAAGACAGCCAAATTGCTTTGTTCGGTGTAAGCATGGGAGGCGCAACAGTCATGTTTACTGCTGGCGAAAAGCTTCCTTCCCAAGTCAAAGCAGTTATTGAGGACTGTGGATACAGCAGTATTTCTGCTGAACTCGCATACCAACTGAAAGAGATGTTCCACTTGCCAAAATTCCCACTCGTTTATACAACTCAATTTCTTGTACAAGTACGCGCACACTATAACTTTTTTGAGGCTGATGCTACTAAAGCTTTAAGACGATCCACTCTCCCTATCTTTATCATCCACGGGGCTGAAGATAAGTTTGTCCCAACAAAAATGGCGACTGAAAATTTCAAAGCTGCTCATTCTCCTAAAGAATTATGGATTGTACCTAAAGCTCAACATGCACAGTCTTACATCGTAAACCCTCAAGAATACCAAGAGCGTACATCCACATTCTTAAACAAATATTTGAAATAGCTTGAGATAATATATACAATAATTTTTGACAAATATCTTGTATTTTGATAAATTTACTTTACAATATTAATATTACATTATAGATCACTAGGGGTGCCTTTATGGCTGAGAATTACCCTTTGTACCTGATCTGGTTAGTACCAGCGGAGGAAAGTGACATCTAATTCGTTATCATAAACGCTATTTTAGTATGTCTTTTTGCACTTTGCAAAAGGACATTTTTTATTTTCTAGGAGGAATTATTCCAATGAACAAACCCAAGCCCCATAAAACAGCTGAATATAGTCTTATCGCACTGCAGCATGTCTTTGTCTCCAATGTTTGGTTAGACCCTATATATGTAGCAACAGCAGGAGGGCTTTCCCTAGCCTACTCTTCAAACCTTGTCAACACTATTTTTATTGTCTCGGGCTTGGTCACTCTTTTACAGGTCACTCGTCTTATCAAACTTCCTGTTATTCAAGGTCCTTCCGCTTCTTTTGATGCCTTGATGATTAGTGCTGCAAAGACAGGACAGCTATCTGCAGCAGGTACTTCCATTTTACTCAGTTCATTCATTGTTCTTTTACTTTCTGTTACTGATTTAATCACCAAACTCGTGAAATTCTTAAGCCCAGCCGTTAAAGGTGTTTTGATTTTTATTGTCGGCCTCTCCTTGATTAATTTTACCTTATCAGAGTTTTTCGGAGGAACACCTGGTACTCATGACTTTGCTAGTCCTCATAATATAGGACTTGCGCTTATTACATGTGCGACAGTTCTTCTTTTTTCTTTATTTGGCAAAGGTATTTGGAAACGATTTTCTTTTCTATTTGCCTTAATTGCTGGGGATATAACTGCCTATTTAACCGGAAGTATAGATTTTTCAGGTGTAAAAACACAGGCATGGTTTGGTTTACCTCATTTTCTTCCTTACGGTCAACTCCATTTTAACTGGTCAGTTTTTATTGCCTTTTTCATTGCCTATCTTGTTGCCGTCGTTGAATCCATTAGTGTTTATGAAACAGCTGGCAATTTACTTGGTGAAAATATTGAAGCTTCACGTATTCGAAACGGAATTGTTGGCGAAGCGCTGGGCTCTATAAGTTCTTCTTTATTTGGTGGCTTTCCAACTACAGGTTTTGCCCAAAATCTAGGGGTTCTCAGTATGACGTCGTCATTTTCTCATGTCCCAATCATGATTGCTGGAGTATTTTTTATCATTTTAGGATTCATCCCTAAGATAGGTGCTCTCTTGGCCTTAACTCCTTCTTCTGTCATTGGTGGATTATTCTTGCCAGCTGCAGCCACTCTAATTTCTGCAGGCTTAAGTATTCTTCGGCAAGTAGAGGATAATCCTCGAAATAATCTTGTTATGGGATTACCTATTATTTTAGCAATTGGTCTCCCTAGCTTCTCATCAAACTGGTCAGGGCCTTTAGCTATCCTACTCTCCAACGGAATCCTCATTGGCGCTCTTACTTCTGTTACTTTACAGCTTTTACTTATCAATTTTCCGAAATTCTTAGAAGAAAGGTTAAACCATGCCTCAAAATAAAACCGAATTACAAAATAATATTCTCAAATTCATTCAAAAATATGCCACAACTACTGCTCATGAAAATTATGAAGAGGATTTCAATACGTTAGCTTTAGCAGTATTCTCATACCAATTCGAACATAATTTCCCTTGTAGAAAGTATGCTCAATCAAAATCCAAAACACCACTAACTGTCACATCTTGGGAAGATATACCAACCTTACCCATCCAGGCTTTTAAAAATTTTGATTTATCCACTGTAGGGCTTAATGATATTGAAGATATTTTTACTTCAAGTGGAACTTCTGATCCCCAAAATAGAAGTAAAAATTATCATCCAAATTTTGAAGTTTGGGACAGTTCAATGAAGTATGGCTTTAAAAAATATGTCCTCCCTGATCGTGAAAACATTCAAATACTTTCTTTATTTCCTGGGATTGAGTCAAACCCTCATTCGTCATTATCGCGTTATGTCAGTCAGGCAGTCTCTTTTTTTGGAACAGCTGACAGTCATATTTTTGTTGATCAAGCCGGTATAGATTATTCTTCAGTCGTAATGGAAATCCAACGTGCAGAAAAAAATAATACATCAATAATGCTACTTGGTGCTTCTTTTTCATTTGTCTATTTACTTGATTACCTCACCGAACAGCGGCTCACATTTTTCTTGTCAGAAAAAAGTATTATTTTTGACACAGGTGGCTTCAAAGGAAAGACTAGGGAAATTAACCAAGATAAATTTTACAATCAAATTCAGGAAGTTTTTCATATCAAGCGGTCTCAAATTATCAATATGTATGGCATGACAGAAGTAAGTTCCCAATGTTATGACCAAAATATACTTCATACCAGTTCGAACCAACCTATCTCCTATAGTAAGGCAGCTCCAGCATGGGTCAAGATACAAGTTTTAAGTTTTGATACATTGAAACCTGTTGAAAAAGGAGAGAGAGGTCTTCTTGCTTTCTATGACTTATCAAATTGGAATTCTTGTATGGCTATTTTAACAGAAGACATTGCTATTCAAAATGACACAGGCTTTGTACTACAAGGTCGCGCAAACGGATCAGAAAGTAAAGGTTGTTCCGTTGCTCTCGATGAACTTTTACAATCACTATAATATAAGAAGAACATAATGAATGAAATAAAACCACTAATACTTGAAGCCTACCATCTCCCCAGCTCCTTTGTGCCACAAGAAATCAAAGAGAAAAAAATCCAGAAAAATCACCAAGAAGTTGTCCTTCGTTATCCACTTTTTGATAGCTCTGATATCGAAAAATATACAGATGAAATCAAATCAAAGAGAAATGAACACCTACAAAAGCTCAAAACATCGGAAATTATTGATATTATCGCTACCGCTGCAGAAAAATGGACAACTCCAGAATACCCTTATCGCAAAATAGCAGAAAAAGCTCTTCCTATTATTACTGGCTATGATCAGGAGACGGTCCAATTAGAAATCAAAACTTTTATTCGGTTATTCCTCAAAAAAAATCTTTTGCGTTTTATCAGTTCAGAGTTTGGGAACAATGGAAATCTCTTAGACGACTTTTATCCTCAAATTTCCGGTGGCTTTACCAAAGCTTTTGGTCCTGAAACCCTATTTACTGTTTTTTCAGGAAATATACCTGGCCTCCAGATTTGGGCCATTGTTATGGGACTTTTGGTAAAATCTTCCATCTTAGGAAAGCTTTCTTTCTCTGAACCACTATTCCCTGTATTATTTGTAAAAACCATCGCTGAAATCGACCCAACGCTTGCTGATACGATCGTACTTCTTCCCTGGAAAGGTGGAAATGAAGAACTTGAGTGTGCAAGTATCGCTGCTTCTGAAACTGTCGTTGTTTATGGTGGTGAAAAAGCCGCTTCTGCTATTCGACAACAGGTACCTTCTCATAAAAAATTTTTAAGCTATGGTCACAAAGTTGGTTTTGCTGTTATAGGAAGAGAGACGCTAACTCCCGAATATTACCAAGATATTGTTAAACGCCTCGTAGATGATATAACAATTTATGATCAACAAGCCTGCCTTGCACCACAAACAGTATTTATTGAAAACGGAGGACAAATTTCTCCAAAAGAAATCGCTCAGGCACTCGCTTACCATCTTGAAAATCAAGAGATAAAACGACCGCGTGCACCTTTGTCAGAAGAAGAAAGTTTAGCAATAGCAAGTTCAAGACAAACTGCCGCACTTGCCGCACTTCAACATAACGATACATTACTTTTACCAAATGAAAATAATAGCTCTGGTACTGTTGTCTTCCATAAAAGGCCTGGTTTTAGTGCTTCTCCACTTAATCGTTTCATTCATGTATTTGCCATTGATGACTTATCGAACATTCCAAAATTTATCAAGCCTTTTGCGCCATTTTTACAAAGTGTCGGAATAGCTGTTGAGCCTAAAAGACTATTTGAATTATCAGATATGCTGGGTAAATTCAACATTAATCGTATATGCGCTCTTGGACAGATGAATCATGTTTTACCAGCATGGCATCATGATGGCCGCTTCAACTTGATTGATTTAGTGCATTTTACTGATTTGGAACGCAGTGCTGAAGTTTACTGTGATTCATTTGATCCCGATATAGAATAGAGGTATTTCTTGTGTTACTCCAAAATAAAGTTGCTTTAATCACGGGAGGTAGCCGTGGTATCGGAGCAACCATTGCTTCACGTTTTGCAAAAGAGGGAGCATTTGTTATTGTCAACTATTTACAGAATTCCATTGCAGCTGAAGAACTCGTCAAACAAATAAGAGCTGATGGTGGTAAAGCACTTGCTTACCAATCGGATATCCGTAATCCAGAAAATGTCGATAAAATGATAGAAGAAATCCTTAATAATCTTGGAAAAATTGATATTTTAGTCAATAATGCCTTAACATCTTTTAAGTTTAATCCTAAAACAAGGAAAATGAGCTGGGAAACGGATTGGACTGATTATCAAGCGCAGTTGGCTGGTGGTCTGAAAGCTGCCGTTAATTTATCTCATTTAGTTGTGCCTAGCATGAAACAACAGTTTTCAGGGAGAATTATTAATATGAGTAGCAACCTCGTTGCTTTACCACTCATTCCTTATCATGATTATATTGTGGCTAAAGCAGCCTTACAGGGTTGGACTAAGACAATGGCTAAAGAACTCGGCGCATTTGGTATCCAAGTGAACGCTATTTCTCCAGGACTAACCTATCCGACAGCTTCAAGTATTGAAACCCATAATGATATTCGGGAAGATATTATTTCTAATACTCCAACAGGAAGGCTTACTACTCCCAATGACATCGCTGGTACTGCACTTTTTTTAGCTTCTGATCTATCTTCAAATATAACCGGTCAAAACATTACAGTGGATGGTGGGTTGACCATGAATTTTTAAATACTATTTATGCGTCACATTTTTGTCTTTTTTCACACACATTTCTCTTCATCTTTCCAATAACCCCTCTTCTCTAAAACTCAAATAAGAATCCTGACCTGTAATGATATGATCTAAAAGTTGGATGCCTAAATAATCACATGCTTGGTTAAGCTTCTGGGTAAACAACTTATCTTGGTGACTTGGTTGAGTGAGTCCAGATGGATGATTGTGCGCAATGATGATGCCAACAGCTAAATTTCTTACTGCATGATGTAAAATTTCCCGTGGATTAGCAATGGAATGGTTCACAGCACCAATAAATATCGTTTTTTTCTGAATGATACTATTTTGTGCATCTAGATAGATTGCAACTAAATTTTCTTGTTCAAAATCAGACATTTCGTCTGCTAAACTCAATCCAAATTGCTGAGAACCTATCACTTGTCCGTATCTTTTTCTTTTGGTTGTATGGATTCGCTTACCAAGTTCAATCATAGCTCGAATTTCTAATGCTTTTATCGGTCCGATACCTGGAATTGCTTTCAACTCTGCTAGAGAAGCGCGACGAAAATCTTCTAAACTACTAAAGGTATTCAAAACCCGGTCAGCAAGTTCCATGACGTTTTCTTTTTTACTTCCTGTTCTCAGTAAAATAGCTAAAAGTTCCTGTTCACTCAACTTTCCTGGACCAAAAAGAATTAATCTCTCTCGAGGTCTCATCGGATATTGTTCCTCTTTAATCTGATACACGATTTCCTCCTTAGTTATTTTATACGTAAAAAGTACTTTAGTATCACACTTGTTCTTAAAAATAAAAAAGTGGACGTTAAACATCCACTTTTTATGTCGTCATTATTCGACTGTTACTGCTTTGGCAAGGTTACGTGGTTTATCAACATCCAAGCCACGTTGAACAGTTGCGTAGTAAGCGATAAGCTGTGTTGGCACAACCATAGAAATAGCTGAAAGATAGGGATGAACATTGTTGATAACAATGTCATCATCTTCACGTGCTACTGCTTCTTCAACAATCGTAATTGCTGATGCCCCACGTGCTACTGTTTCCATAACATTCCCACGTGTATGTGCTGCGACTTCTTCATTATTTGAAATCAGTGCAATAACAGGCGTACCATTTTCAATCAAGGAAATGGTACCATGTTTGAGTTCCCCGGCAGCAAAACCTTCACATTGAATATACGAAATTTCTTTTAATTTCAAGCTGGCTTCCATAGAAACAAAATAATCTTGTTTACGACCGATATAGAAGGCATTTCGTGCTTCTGGTAAAAGCTTGGCTACAACATCTGAAATCACGTCTTTCTCCGATAATGTAGCTTCGATAGATTGAGCCACGAGTGAAATTTCTTTAACTAAGTCAAAAGCAAGTGACTTCGGATTTTGATCTGCATCACCTACAGCTTTTGCTAAGAAGGCGAGTGTTGCGATTTGTCCAGTATAAGCTTTTGTTGAAGCAACCGAAATTTCAGGTCCAGCACCAATGAGCATCGTATATGTTGCTTCACGTGATAACGTAGAGCCAGGGACATTTGTGACCGTTAAACTTGAATGACCCAGTTCATTTACTTTTACCAACACTTGACGGCTGTCTGCTGTTTCACCTGATTGTGAAAGGAAGATGAACAAAGGTTTTTTGCTCAACAATGGCATACCATAGCCCCACTCAGAAGCCACACCAAGTTCAACAGGTGTATTTGTCAGCTCTTCGAGGATTTGTTTTGAAGCATAACCTGCATGAAGCGATGTCCCTGCCGCGATGATATAAATACGATCTGCTGCTTGAACAGCTTTAACAATATCTGCATCAACAGTTAATTGACCGTCTTGATCCGTGTAAGTTGAAACCAATTTACGCATTACAGTCGGTTGCTCATCAATTTCTTTGAGCATATAGTAAGGATATGTTCCTTTACCAATGTCTGAAAGATCAAGTTCTGCTGTGTAACTTTGGCGCTCAACCTTATTTCCTTCATAATCCATGACTTCTGCCTTATCCTTAGTTAAGATAACGAGTTCTTTATCATGAATTTCCATAAACTCAGATGTTTCACGAATCATCGCCATGGCGTCAGAACATACCATGTTATAGCCGTTACCCAAGCCGATAAGTAAAGGAGATTTGTTTTTCGCAACATAGACTACATCAGCAGCTTCAGCATCCATAAGAGCAAAAGCATAAGAACCTTCAATAATAGTGAGTGCTTTTTTGAATGCTTCGAGTACAGAAAGTCCTTCTTCTGCAAATTTAGCGATGAGGTGCACAGCAACTTCTGTATCTGTTTGCCCTTTAAATGTATCATTCGCGAGATACTCTTCTCTGATTTCTGAGAAGTTTTCAATTACACCATTATGTACTAGAACGAAACGTCCTGAAGTAGAAGTATGGGGATGCGCGTTATCTTCAGTTGGTTTACCATGAGTCGCCCAACGTGTATGACCAATACCTGTCGACCCTATAACGTTATCACCTATTTTTGCCTCTAAATCTGCAATGCGACCTACAGATTTTACAAGATTTACTTGTCCTGCACCATCAGCAACAAAAATTCCTGCTGAATCATAACCACGGTATTCAAGTTTTTCAAGACCCTGTATTAGAATGTCTGTTGCATTACGATTTCCGACAACTCCTACGATACCACACATATTAATTTCTCCATAAGCTAATTGGTATAGTTAGCTTTTTCTTTATTTTTCGTCAATAAGAATATGATAATACAATGTTTTGCATTTGTCAAGAATAATAAATGTTTAATTGGTATAGTTGGTTATTCAAAAAAAAAAAAAATAAATCTTACGATTTACTTTAATTGTAATTTGAAGAGTGCCTTATCGACTTCAGTAAGTACCTTTTCAAGATCTTCCGCATTATTAACGAAGTCAAGCGTATCTCCGTTAATACGTATTTTAGGCGACACATCATAATTTTCATACCAAGTTGGGTATTCTTCATGCACTTGATGGTAATAAGCTTTTAATTCAGGCTGATCGTCAATCTGTTCGAAACTACGACCACGTTGAGCGATTCGGGAAAGCATTGTTTCAAAACTTACGTCAATATAGACAAGTAAATCAGGCCGTTTTTTAGGCATTCCTTCCATCTCTTCAAGCATATTACTGAGTAAGTTCTGATAGATTTCTAATTCTGTTTTAGTGACATTACCATTTTTATAATTTAGAGTTAAGAAAAGCTCGTCTTCAAAAATAGAGCGGTCAAGGACATTATTTTCTTGAGCATAGGCCATTTTAATTGATTCAAAACGCTTATTTAAAAAATAGATTTGCAACAAGAAAGCATATTTTTTAGGGTCTTGATAATACAAATCAAGCACAGGATTATTATCTACCGCCTCATAAAATACTTCCGTTCCAAGATGCTGACCTAAAGCCTTGGCTAAGCTTGATTTTCCAGCTCCTATTGTTCCTGCTAAAACGATCACAGTTTTCTTCCTCCTGCAGTCCATCACGGACTTTATTTTTTATTCTTATTGCTCTAACTCTAAGATGTATGCTCTAATTTGAGACATGAAATATAAAGATCCTGTCATTAAAAGTACATCATCTTCTTTTAAATTTGCTTTTAATACTGTATACGTACTCTTCCAGTCCTCTGTCAGTATCACGTTTTCTTTCTCTAAGTGCGCAAAGTCTTCTAATTTTAAAGCTTTTGGATAATCAAAAGTTGTTAAGATAAGCTTGGAGTTATCAACGGTCTGTAGCATTTTAATCATCTCGGTAATATCTTTTGTAACAAGTGCTGAAAAAAGAATCGTAATTTTACGCCCTGAAAATTCATTTTTCAAGTTTTCTAAAAGCCGTTGCATGGCATGTACATTATGAGCCCCATCAAGTATTGTTAGAGGTTCTTGGCTGATTTCTTCCATGCGCGCTGGCCAAAACGTTTTTCTTAAGCCCTCTCTGATTGCTTCTTCTGAAAGTGATAATCCTACTTTATGCGCGTAAATCATGGTAAGTTTAACAGCAAGTGCTGCGTTGTCTATTTGATGAAGCCCAAGCAAGGATTTTTCTAAGTTGAGCAAGTGAATCTCATCATCCTTGTAATTAAATCGCTCATTTTCAAGGATATCTACCTGATAATCGATACTATATTGGTAATGCTGTGCTTGATTTTTTTGAGCTGTTTGTGCAATAACAGCTAAGGCTTCAGCCGCTATTTTTCCAGTTACCAAGGGTGTATGTGGCTTAATGATTCCCGCCTTTTGGGCAGCTATTTTCTCTATTGTATCCCCTAGGATATCCATATGATCCATGCCGATCGTTGTAATTGCTGTCGCTACAGGTTGAATGACATTTGTACTATCTAAAAGTCCACCTAAACCAACCTCAATCAAAGCAACATCAACTTTTTCATCTGCAAAGTAGCGAAAAGCAAGCGCGGTAATAATTTCAAATTCCGTAATACCAGCAAGCTTTTCTTTCTTATCCATTGCTTCTACCAACGGTTTCAGTTGCTCGACATACATGATAAGTTTTTCATCTGGTATTGGATGACCATTAATCGACATCCGTTCACCAAAAGATGAAATAAATGGACTAGTAAAGGTAGCCACATTCAAACCTAACTGTTCCAGAATACCTCTGGTAAAAGCAACTGTTGAACCCTTGCCATTTGTCCCAGCAATGTGGAGCATCGACAACTCTTTTTCAGGATTTCCAAGCAATTCAAGTAAGGCTTCAATCCGAGTCAATCCTGGGCGGATATTAAATTTAAGGCGAGAATGAATCCACTCTAGTGCTGTTTCAATAGTCATATTTAGGATTGCTTCCCTTCTAAAAAATACTTTTTAAATTCCTCGGGTGCCTCAGATTTTGAAAGCAAAAAAACAGGCAACTCTGCCAGCTCAGATGGCTCATCCTTAAGCTTAAGAAGATAACGAAAATCGATATGCTGATGCGCTTTTTCATCTTTAACCACATTATAAGGAATATCAATAAGATTCACGTCTATAAGACGCGGTGCAACAGCTGTCAGGCCTGTCTCTTCATGAAACTCACGCTCGGCTGTTACACTTGGCTTTTCTCCCACTTCAACATGACCAGCAGGAAGCAAAAGTTCTTTTTGATAGGGATGTTCGATAAAATACATCTTCTTCCCTTTAAAAACAACCGCAGATGCGGATAATTGCAGATCAGGATTTTGCTTTCCTTTAAGTCCTTTTCTGCTGCTTAAAAAATCAATTGCCTGTTCTTGTTTTTTAGAACTTTCTAAAACTGAAAGTTCACGTATCAAATCATTATACATTAGTATTTTTGGTATATTTTAAAATTCTCAATTAAACGGTGTGTTGCTGCGACATCATGTACACGGAGGACACGTCCGCCATCCATCATCATTTGATTTTCAAGAATTAATGTTGATAACAGACGTTCGTCTACTTCCATATTTAGAAGATTGGACATGAAAGATTTACGAGAGATTGCAATCATCACAGGCAAACCTAGACTGGTCA
Organism: Lactococcus formosensis; assembly: GCF_037892375.1. Classification (NCBI taxonomy): domain Bacteria; kingdom Bacillati; phylum Bacillota; class Bacilli; order Lactobacillales; family Streptococcaceae; genus Lactococcus; species Lactococcus formosensis. Next base: position 1,821,841 of record NZ_CP141721.1, read on the forward strand.
ATAGTTCAGTCGTTTTTACACGCTGTAAAGAGTCGACACCTGTTGCCCCGCCTGAAAACCCGACACCTGGATCTACACAGATTTGTGCATTAGCAATATCAAATTGGTTTAATTCTTTTTGTTTATCTGCAAAGTATGCTGGCAGCTCTTGATAAACGTTATCTGCGTATTTCATCCCCGCTCGACCATTATTCATGGCAACCAAAGCCGGCTGGTATTCTTGCATCAGGTGTAGTTTTTCAGGTGTATCAAAACCATCAATGTCATTAATAATATCTGCTCCTGCATCCAGTACACGCTGCATAACATAGGCTTCATCAGTATCTATAGCAATAACTGCTTCCGGAAATGACTTACGGATACTCTGTAAGGGCTGAGCGAGACGTTGCCATTCTTCTTCTGGAGAAATATCTGCGTATCCTGGACGAGATGACTTTCCACCAAGCTCAATGACTTGTGCTCCCTCTTGTAAATCCTGTTCTACACGCTGCAAGATAAAATCCAAGTTAAGATTTTGTTCTGCACCATCGTAAAATGAATCTGGTGTAACATTGACAATAGAATAAACAATCGGATCCAAAGTCAAATCAAAAGAAAAATTCTGACCTGACCAAATAATCTGATGACGTTTAAAAATACGCTCCAAATCCAATTTTTCCTGAGAAGTCGGCCAAGCCTTAATCAAATCTTCCAATTCATAAATCGTTAAAAAAGCCAGTACATCATGGTTATCTACGATAATTTTTGATCTTACACGGTACAAAAGATTGTCTAGTTTAGCTTGTTCTTGACTGCTCATTTCAGTAAAACAGATAGAGATTTGTTTCAGAGAAAAACTCTCTGTATTTTTTTCAATGATTTTCATTTTAGTTCAAGCTTTCTAAAAATTCAAGACGTGTTTCTCTACTTTCTTCAAATTCTCCCATGAAGAAAGAGGTCTTTGTTTGAGAATTTCCTTTTTTAACACCGCGCATTTCCACACACATATGACGCGCTTCAACAACTACTGCCACACCTTTCGGTTCTAAAATATCATTTAAAATTTCTGCAATATCTCGCGTAATATTTTCTTGCACGGATAGTTTATGCGAAACATAGTTGACTAAGCGCGGAATCTTGCTTAAGCCAATAATATTACCATCTTTAGGGATATAGGCTACGCTTGCCTTGCCAAAGAAAGGCAACATATGATGTTCACACATCGAGTAAAATGGGATGTCCTTGATTAAAATTGTTTGATCCTGTGCTGTTTTTTCAATCTTAAAAAGTTTATATTCCTCAAACTGCGTTAATTTTTGTGAAGAGAGTATTTCCTCATACATCTTTGCCACACGTTCTGGTGTTTCTAAGAGGCCTTCTCGCTCAGGATTTTCACCCACAGCTGAGAGAATTTCTCGTACGGCATGCTCAATACGCTTTCTCGCAGGTTTTTCCGTAGGAATCTCGACTATTTCTTGCTCTGTGTCTTTAAGCTTTTCAATCGCTTGCTTGATCTGCTGCTCATATGGGAAATCCTGCTCTAAAACTTCCAAAAGAGGCACAAGAACAAAAAGGCGATTAAAGACTTCTTTATGCGGAACAATCAGATTGTCCTCTAAAATCTGTTCATTTCCGTAAAATAAAATATCAATGTCTATTGTACGTGGGCCCCAATGAATCTTGCGTACACGGTTTAATTGAGCTTCAATTTCATGAATAAACTCGAGCAACTGAATCGATTCAAGTGTCGTTGAAATCTTCAAAGCCATATTGACAAAATCATCTTGTTCCACTCCACCAACAGGTGAAGTTTGATAAAACTTTGATTTTTTATCTATCAAAATTGCCGGATTTTGTCCCAATAAACTTACAGCGTCTTGCAAGTAAGCTTGCTTGTCTCCAATATTACTCCCTAAACTCAAATAAACCGTATGCATCACTTTCTTGCTCCCCCCTTAGAAAGCCGTAAATATTCTTTAAAAGTTAAATATTTTAACCAACCATTTCAATTTCGACATTGTCAAAGATTCCTGCAATAGGAACCGCTAGTTTTCGGATATGTACCTCTACTGATTTTACTCTACTGTTTTCTTTAATGGCTTGAATAATATCAAAAGCCAGCTTTTCAATCAAATCCGCTCGTGAAGCTTCAATTATTTCTGCGATTTTTTCATAAAAAGCAACATAGCTCAAGGTTTCATCAAGCTCATCTAAACCAGAATAGGAAAAGTTCGTGGTAACAATCAAGTCAATTTCTAAATTTTGCCCTAGAATCTTTTCCTCAGGTAGAACTCCGATATGCGAAAAGAACTTCATATTGTTAATCTTAATCTTATACATATTGTTCAATGGCTTCCCATGCCTCATTAATTCCTGTTTTATCAAAGCTTGAAAAAATAACAAAATCATCTGTACTGTCAAACTGCAATGCTTTTTTGATCACGGATACGTGTTTGTTCCATTTACCACGGGGGATTTTGTCAGCCTTTGTTGCAACTAAAATTACAGGAATATCATAGAACTTCAAAAAAGTGTACATCAGCTTGTCATCTTCAGATGGTTCATGTCGTAAATCAACGAGAGCTACAACCGCTTTAAGATTAGGCGCTGTTGTGAGATATTCTTCAATCATTTTACCGAACTTTTCGCGTTCTTTTTTCGAAACACGTGCATAGCCATATCCTGGAACGTCAACTAAATGGACCGTATCATCCACGTTGTAAAAATTAAGAAGTTGTGTTTTACCTGGCGAACTTGAAGTTCGCGCAAAGTTCTTACGGTTTAATAAAGTATTGATAAAACTTGATTTTCCAACGTTTGAACGGCCAGCGAGGGCAATTTCTGGCATATCTGTATCTGGATACTGCTTGGCAGAGGCAGCTGAAATGGTCAGTTGTAAATTATTAGGGTTTATTTTCATTTTTTCTCTCTTTCCTTGTTTGTCATCTTATCCTTAGATAATTGCGCAAGGTTTATTTAAAATCTTTTTGAGAGAAGGGTCATAAATCATTCCCCTCCCTCCGTATAATCGCTCTAATCTGCTAAAGCAAATCAATGATAATAACAAGAAAACCATGACCACTCATGATTTTCTGTTTTTTATTTTTGAATATAAATGATTTCTGCTTCTGCTTTATCACGTACAGCTGCTTCCGTAATAATCACTTTTTCAATATTATCATGACTTGGTATTTCAAACATGATATCCATCATCACTTCTTCAATAATTGAACGTAAACCACGTGCACCTGTTTTACGCTCGATAGCTTTTTCAGCAATGGCATGCAAAGCTGCATCTTCAAATTCAAGTTCTACATTGTCATAGCTTAACAACTGTTTGTATTGCTTGATAAGGGCATTTTTAGGCTCTGTCAAGATACTGATAAGATCGGTTTCTGTCAAACGTTCAAGCGCAGCCACAACAGGTAAACGTCCAATAAATTCAGGAATCAATCCGAAAGTTTGGATATCTTCGGCAATGATTTCCTGCATGTAAGATTCATTGTCAGCTAAGGCTTTGTTGTTGGTTCCAAAACCGATGATCTTCTCACCCAAGCGTTGTTTGACAATTTCTTCAATACCATCAAAGGCACCACCCACAATGAAAAGAATATTTTTTGTATTAATTTGAATCATCTCTTGGTTAGGATGTTTACGTCCACCTTGCGGCGGCACACTCGCAACTGTTCCTTCGATAATTTTTAGGAGAGCTTGTTGTACACCTTCACCAGAAACATCACGGGTAATAGAAACATTTTCTGATTTTTTAGCAATTTTATCAATCTCGTCAATATAGATGATACCACGTTCAGCACGTTCAATATTGAAATCACTAGCTTGAAGCAATTTTAGTAAGATATTTTCAACATCTTCACCCACATAACCAGCTTCCGTCAAGCTCGTGGCATCAGCAATAGCAAAAGGAACATTAAGCGATTTAGCTAAAGTCTGCGCCAAAAATGTTTTCCCCGAACCTGTTGGACCAATCAATAAAATATTAGATTTTTGGAGTTCAACTTCTTCATCATCATTGCCCGTAAAATTGATACGCTTGTAGTGATTATAAACAGCAACAGCAAGCGCACGTTTTGCTCGCTCTTGTCCAATAACGTAACCATTTAGATGATCTAACATCTCTCTTGGTGTCATTACGGGAGTGGCTTCAAATTCTTGAGCCATTTCCTCACGCATCTCTTCTTCAATCAGATGACTCGACAGTTCAACACATTCGTCACAAATATAAACACCGACACCGGCGATAAGTTTCTTTACTTCTGGTTGGCTCTTGCCACAGAATGAACAATATATATTTTCGTTTTCTTTTGTATCGTTAGACATTTGTTTCTCTTTTTCTAGATTTTAAACATTTTTAGGAAAATAAAGTTCCAAAAAAAGCATGAATGGAATTGACAATATTCGTAAAGGCATTAAGAAGAAAAATAGTTCCTAAGCCCCAGCGCTTCTTGCGGAAGCATTGCAGTGCAAGTATTACACAAATTGCACATAAAACAGCTGTAAATAAGCCAAAAATAGATTTTGTCACGGCTTTTGTTTCTCCTTCCGCTCATATTTTTCTACGGTAAAGTCATAAGGATTTTGTTCGTCTTTTTTATGATAATCCGCTGAAACTCTCACATACTTCGAAAAATCAAACGTATCAGGGAAATATGTATCCCCTGCAAACTCTCCATGAACAACCGTCTTATAAAGTGCTGACAACTCCTTTTCGAAAAGAAGGAACATCTCTGATCCGCCAATGATATATAAATCACGCTCTTGATTATTATACCATTCTACAACTTCGGATACACTATGCATGATTAGAACACGTTCATTATCTTCCTTGGGATAAGTTTCATCCCGTGTAAGAACGATGGTGATACGTCCAGGGAGAACACGTTTATTCATACCTTCAAAGGTTTTACGTCCCATCAAAATTACTTGATGGTAAGTTGTCTTTTTAAAATGTTCCAGTTCAGCAGGTAAGCGCCAAGGTAAATGACCATCAATGCCAATCACCTTCTTCTCGTCTTCTGCCCAAATTGCGTAAATCATTTTATTTCACCTACGTTGCTTTTCTTTGTTTACTTTGAAAAGACAATCATCCTTTTAAAACAAAGATGTTCCTTTCTTTTGGGATTTTAAGGTCAACTATTTGATACATAAATAGATTATAAAATAGAAAAAGAATTCACTTAAGACCTTATTTATTAACTGATTCAACAGTTAATCTTGAGTTGTTCTCTCAAAAGCAGTTTGGGTGCCTTGAGGGATAGAATTACCTTTCCTATTATATCAAAAAACACCTTTTTTTACTTTAATTTTTCTTATTCAGAAAAAAATGTAAAAATTTTGCATTATTTCCTTTACTTTTTCTTAAAGATGTGTTAAGATATTCCTATCAATTAATTTGTTTCAATCAACCCTGTTATGATTAAAGCAAATTAGTCCCCCAACTAGGCTGCTCGCTGAGACCATACTCCGAGCTACCTAGTTTTTATTTTTGTAAAAATGTAAAACCCTTACAAAAACGGAATGGAGAAAATTATGAATCATATTGCACTTTTCGAACCACGTATCCATTTTAACACTGGAAATATTGCGCGGACTTGCGCAGCTACAAATACTACTTTACATTTAATTGAACCTTTCGGCTTTGAAATTACCGATAAAAATCTCAAAAGAGCAGGTTTGGACTATTGGGATCAGGTCAACATTGTTTATCACAAAAATCTAGATGATTTTATCGATCACGTAGATGGCAAACTTTTCTTAGTCAGTAAATTTGCGGATCAGCTTTATTCCGATGTTGATTATACTGAAACTACAGAGGATTATTACTTCCTTTTTGGCCGAGAAGACACTGGTTTACCAGAAGATTTTATGCGAGAAAATGCTGAAAAGTGTATTCGCATCCCCATGAATGACGAACATGTACGCAGTCTTAACCTTTCTAATACTGCCTGTATGATTGTCTACGAAGCACTTCGTCAACAGAACTTTTCTGGCCTAGAATTAACACACACCTATGAAAAAGATAAATTAAAATAAAAGTAAGAACGTAAAAAGTCACACGATAAAAATCGCGTGACTTTTTTAATTCATTTGTGTTTCTGCTTCTTGAGCGTTTACAACTGTTGTAGTTTTACTTTTCGTATTTAAAAGCAAGTTAAGTAAAATAGCCGAAACAGTACTTACAACAATTCCATTAGAGAGGAAGATTTGCGCCCAGCTTGGTAGACTAACAAAAAGGTTGCTTGAATTAAATCCAACACCCATCCCAACTGAAACAGCTACGATAAGTAAGTTTTGATTGTCCTTATAATCTACTGTTCCCAGCATATTCACACCTTGCATTGCCACCATCCCAAACATGATGATCATTGCTCCACCAAGTACGGGAACAGGAATAAGCTGAGCAATTGCCGCAAATTTAGGAATCAAACCCAAAACAATCAAGAAGCCTGCTGTGAAATAAATAGGCTTGCGTGATTTAATACCTGACAACTGTACTAAACCAACGTTTTGTGAGAAACCTGTATAAGGGAAAGTATTGAAAATCCCTCCAAGCAATACAGCGAGTCCTTCTGAACGATAGCCATTACGCAATCGTTTTTCAGATAATTCCTCACCAGTCAAATCAGACAAGGCCAAGTAAACTCCTGTCGATTCAACCATTGAAACAATCGCGATAATAATCATCATTAAGCAGTCTACCAGATAAAAACGCGGCATTGCCATACGGAAAGGAATCGGTAAATGAGCCCATGGTGCTTGGTTAATAGCTGAAAAATCGACCATATGTAAGCTAGCTGCTAGGATTGTTCCAGCAACTAAGCCAATCAAGATAGCAATGGAACGAATGAAACCTGTGGCAAAAATATTCACTAAAATGATAACTAAAATAGTAAACCCAGCAAGCAAGAGACTGTTAGCTGTAGGTGTTGCTTCGTTATTTCCCATATTTCCTACGGCAACAGGAATCAATGTTAAACCAATAGTTGTAATGACTGAACCAGTCACTAGCGGAGGGAAGAACTTGCGAATTTTAGAGAAGACACCTGCAAAAGCGATAACGAAGATACCTGAGGCAATCAAAGCACCAAACATCGCACCATCGCCGTGCTTTTGCCCAATAATAATAAGTGGCGCGACAGATTGAAAAGCAACACCTAAAACCACTGGAAGACCAATACCAAAGTTTTTAGTCATCTTTAATTGCAGCAGAGTCGCCAAACCGCACATAAAAATATCGGCTGAAATTAAGTAGGTTAATTGCAAAGCACTGTAATTTAAAGCTGATGCAATCATGATGGGCACTAAGATCGACCCTGAATACATGGCAAGTAAATGCTGCAAACCTAAAACTGCAGCTTGACCGTTGGCTTGTCTTTTTGTATTAAACATTTCTTCCCTTCTCCTTCTTAATCCCAAGCAGCATCGTCTGCTGGTGCAAAGACAACTTGACCTGAATCAAACTTCTCGATACGGGCTAGAGAGGTCACAGTGAGACCCTTATCCATCAGTAATTCACGGCCTGTTTGGAAGCTCTTTTCAATGACAATACCAATACCAGCAACTTGTGCACCAGCTTGTTTAATCAGTTCTTCGAGTCCAAGCGCAGCTTGGCCATTTGCTAAAAAGTCATCGACCAGCAAAACAGTGTCTTCAGAAGAGATAAATTTACGAGAAATTGAGACTGTTGAAGTAATTTGCTTTGTAAAAGAAAAAACTTCTGTTGTCAATAATTCTTCGTTCATTGTGATATTCTTAGATTTTTTAGCAAAAACCATTGGTACATCGAGTGCTTCTGCTGCATAAAGTGCTGGTGCAATACCGCTTGCTTCAATCGTTACAACTTTAGTAATATTTTTATCTTTGTAAACTTCAGCAAAACGTGCACCAATGGCTTTCATCAACTCATAATCGACTTGATGGGTAAGAAAGCTGTCGACTTTTAATACTTGGTCTCCCAAAACTTGTCCATCAGTTGCGATACGATTTTCCAATAACTTCATAACTTCTCCTATAACATTTACTACTCAAAGAAAGACTTTGGTTCTAATATGCACAAAAACTCTACCCGATAAGGTAGAGTATTTCTAGACGACAAAAAGAAGATATTATTTACGACCTTTAAACTTAAACAATGAAAGTTTCTATTTAAAGATACAACTGTACAAATAGAATCCTCTTATTGTCCTGCCTTTACGGTGCAGGGTAGAAACACTTAGCCATATCCTAAGCATAAATAAGATTTTTAATATTGATACAGTATATCGCATTTTATTATTTTTAGCAAGAAAATATCGAAATAAATAAATTTTTTTCAAATATTCATCAGAATTGTTCGGAAATTACTTATTTTTTGGCTTCATTTACCAATTGTGAAACTTCTTTTTTAGTTAAGCGGCGGTAACGTCCGGGTACCAATCCATCTAAACTCAAAGGTCCATATTGAACACGGCTAAGTTTTTGGACAGGCAAACCAACTGCTGCAAACATTTTCTTAACTTGATGATTTTGTCCTTCGTGGATCGTAAGACTAACAAGTGAGCTGTTTTTCGCTTTATCTTGTTTCATAATTTCATAACGTGCTGGACTCACTTTTTTCCCGTCAATAGTCATTCCTAAAGTCAGTGGACGCAAATTTTCTTTATTAGCTTGGCCTTCAACTTTAGCGATATAAACTTTTTCAACACCATGTCGTGGGTGTGTCATTAAGTTTGTAAACTCTCCATCATTAGTAAGCAACAAAAGGCCACTTGTATCCCAGTCCAAACGTCCGACAGGATAAATACGCTCTTTTCCTGAGGGAAGTAAGTCCATAACGGTTTGACGGCCCTTATCATCGCTTGAGCTTGAGATATATCCACGTGGCTTGTTCAGCATATAATAAACAGGTTCTTCGTTATAAACAGCTACACCGTTGACCTCGACAATATCTCCTGACTCTACCTGATAGCCCAGATTTGTCATTGTAACGTTGTTGACAGAAACTTTTCCTGATAGAATAAGCTCTTCTGCCTTACGTCGACTGGCTACACCTGCATGCGCCAAAAATTTATTGATTCTCATTTATTTCCTCATTTTCGTTAAATAATACTTGTTTTTCGCCAATAAATTGGCTTTCATCTATTTCAGGTAACTCTGACAAGTCATTGATACCAATATAATCTAAAAAGAATTCTGTCGTTCCATAAAGTCCTGGACGGCCAACAACTTCGAGTGTGCCCGTCTTTTCTACCAAATCATAAGCACGTAGTGTTGACAACGTACCACTGGAATTGACCCCACGCAATTGATCAATTTCCAAGCGCGTAATCGGCTGTTTGTAAGCAACGATTGAAAGTACTTCTAAGGCAGAACGTGAGAGACTCTGATTTAGCGGCGTCTTCGCATAATTTTTGAGAAGTTCTGCAAAACTTTCTTTTGTTGCTAATTTATACTTTCCAGCAGTTTCAATAATTGTAAGGGCAGATTCTTCATCTGTTTGATATTTTTCGATAAGTCGCTCAATTTGTTGCTCACAAGCAAACTTACTCATGCCAGAGAGTTCCGATAATTGATTTAACTCCAGACCTTCTTCCCCCGCAACAAAGAGTAACAACTCCACACTAGCTGTCTTATTCAGATTGTTCATCTTTCGTCTGTCCTCTTTCTAATAGAATTTCACCAAAAACTTCTTCTTGCTTAAACGTGACTTGCTGCGTTTTTATGAGCTCTAGCAGAGCCATAAAAGTCGTAAGAAGCTCTTCTTTCGATGTTTTCTTCGAAAACAAAGAACTAAACTTACACGTCTTTTTCTTTAAAAAGTAACGGGATAACTCCACTATTTTATCGGAAATAGAGAATTTTTCTGCCTCTATGGTTGTATTTTCATCAGTGAAGGACTGTTTCTGCAAAGCCAAAACATTGCTAAAGGCCAAAAATAAATCCAGACTGTTATGATCTTGCAAAAGCACCGCATCTTCACCAATAATTTCCGTTTTTGCCTTGGAATAATGCTGGCTACGCACCTCGTGCATCTGGGCAATATCCTGGGATAGTGCTTTATATTTTCTATACTCATCGATTTGTGCGAGTAAATCTTGTTCCAACTGTTCAGTATCTTCGATGAATTCTTCTGCAACTGTAGGCAAGAGCCGGCGAGACTTTATCAGCATCAGCTGACTCGCCATAACCATATATTCACTGGCAATTTCTAACTCCAATGTTTTCATGGCCTTCAAAAAGTTCAAATACTGCTCAATGATGGGAACCAAAGGTACCTCAAAAATATCAACCTTATATTGCCCAACCAAGTGCAACAGTAAATCTAAAGGGCCCTCAAAATCATTGATTTTTATCTTTATTTCTTCAGTCATTTATAGTATTTCTCTAAAGTAGTTGTTGTAGATAGCCCTAGAGCTTCTGCTAATTCGTAGACAGTTTTACCCAGTCGCACTTGTTGTAAGATGTATTGTTCACGTAATTCTTTTGCTGTTAAATCTGTATATTTTTTTAACTCTAAATAAAGAAATTGACGTGATTTGGTAAACAATTCATCGGCATTATTTATTCTTTGTGTATAGAGGGCAAACTTATCACGTATCGGTAAGACACGTTTCAAACCAGCCTTCTCAACAGTAAGTATTCGGAATTTCCAGTTGAAATTTTCCCAACGTAAATGTTGTATTTCTGAAAAAGTTAAACCAAACTCAAGAATCAAAAATGCTAAAAAATGTCCTGGCGACGTCACTGGTTTATAAACAGATGACATATTTTTGATCTCAAACTTTTTCTTTACTGCGTTCTTCGGTGCACTCACCTGCTGAATTTTGTGGTATTCTTTCAGTAAATTTTTCTCATAAAGATAGAGAAGGAACTGATTTGCACTTGATATCTTACGACGTTGTGCTGCCACCGCTAATTTTTTCAAAGATTGCCGGTAAAGCAAGAGCGACTCACGAGAAATTGTTTTTTTCTCAAAAAACTCTGTAAAATTTCGTAAATCATAAAGATAATTTGATTTGGTATTTTCTGAGAAGTTTTTACTCTCTAAAAAATTAGGAATTTCGTTCGATAATATCATATTTTTTACTAAATTCATGGGCAAAGGCGTTAATGGCCTTAAGGATTTCTTGCCGTGCAATAATCCCAACAAACTCGGTTCTTTTTACTACCGGCAAGAAAGGCTCTTTAACCAACTTATGTAAGATTTCTTCCAAGGGTGCTGAAGGGGAGACTGTTTCTATCTCGGTGTCCACAATCTCTGATATAGGTGTATTCATCGATTTTTCATAAAAGAAATCTTCACCCATCTCAAATTCGACAATATCTGCCAGCCCTAAAACGCCGACAAACTCTTTATCTTTAGTGAGAACAGGAACTCTCGAATATTTATACTGACTGAGCAATAATTTTGCATGAGAAATATTATGTTCGTCACATAAAATAGCTACGTCATCAGCATCTTTTATAAAAGTTTCGCTTTGTTCTAAGAAATATTTTTCAATAGCTTTATCAATCATTTTCACTCTACCTCTTTTTCTAAAGATCAAAAGTAAATTGTAGACCTGGAATTTCATGGTGCTCTAAATCGTGATAAGAGACCTTATAGCCCTTCTCTAAAATTGTAACGATGGCATACATTTTTATATTGATATTTCCTCTAGGTTGACTTACTGAACCCGGATTTATATACAAGGTATTTCCTATCATCTGTGCGACAGGCTGATGGATATGACCAAAAAGTGCAATGTCCGCTTCTTTTTCTTCTGCAAAGTAAGAATAACGATCAAGACCTAAGCCAACGTAAAACTGGTGGCCATGTGCGATGAGAACTTTCTTTCCCTCAACATCCACCATTTTTATATCAGAATAGCCATCATCATAATCACAATTTCCTGCGACTACGTTAATCCCTTGCCATATATCATCATTACTAGGCAACTCAGAATCACCACAATGGAACAAAGCTGATGCTGTGCCTTCATATTTGTCTTTGATTCTTTTAATTACGTCACGATCAGTGTGTGAATCACTCATTACAATAAACATCGAAGACTCCTTTTAGCTAACACTTACATCGTATTTTATTTTTTAATGCGCTCCAGCCATCCTGGAAGATCTGTCATTAATTTTTGTAAAGCTTGACCACGATGCGAAGCTGTATTTTTTTCTTCAGCACTAAGCTGAGCAGCAGTTCGGTCTGATGTTCCTACTAAAAAGATAGGATCATAACCGAAACCATTTTCTCCTTGCGGCGTAAGGCCAATACGACCTTGCCAGTCTGCTTCGACCACTAAACTTTCCTGGCCGGGATAAGCAGCAACTAATGTCGTATGGAAATGCGCCGTCCGACGTTCTGGCGTGATCGCTGTCGAGGCTAGCTCATGGAGAAGTTTTGCAATATTTTCCTCATCTGTTGGATCAGGTCCAGCAAAACGATGGCTCCAGACACCAGGCAAACCTCCTAAAACATCCACACATAAGCCAGAATCATCACCGATGACCACTTCACCAGTAATCTCAGCAATTTGTTCTGCTTTGAGACGTGCATTTTCTTCAAAAGTCATGCCAGTTTCAGCAATATCTGGTAACTCAGGATAGTCTTTAAGATTTTTAATTTTATAACCGAACTCTTTAAATAAACGTTTAAATTCCGCAGTTTTCCCATCATTTCGAGTAGCGATGAGCAATGTTTTTTCTGCAGATAGCTCTGTATGTTGCGCAGTGATTTTTCCTGAGCCCAGCCATCTGTCCGCAATGGATTGAAAATCTTCTGCCCTACCTGTTGTATAAAAACGGTGATGGAGACTTTGGCGCTCTTCGCCATTTATATCAAAATAGTTGAGCAAAACGGTAATATCACGTACAGTTTCAGAACCACTGTCAATAAGCTGAACATCTGGTCCCATTTCTTTTTGAATGAGTTTGCGCAAAAGAGGATAATGTGTGCAGCCTAAAATCAAGGTGTCAACTTTGCCAACCATTGTTTTTAGAGCTTCAGCTACTATTTCTTTAGCCTCTTCCGAATCTGCACCGTTGGATTCAACCAATGGTACAAACTCTGGGCAAGCTAAACTCCTCACATCAACGCTTGATGATTTGAGTTGAATAACTTTACGGTATTGATCAGAATTGACTGTTGCTTGTGTCGCAATTACGCCGACTTTCTTGTTGATTGTTTTTTGAATCGCACTTGAAGCTCCTGGTAAAATTACGCCTATAACCGGTATATCAAGAGCAGCTCTTACTTCTTCTATTGCAACTGCTGTTGCTGTGTTGCAGGCAAAAACAATCATCTTTACGTTTTTAGAAAGCAAAAAATTGACCATATCCCAAGTGAAAGCAGTAATCTGCTCATTTGAGCGTGGCCCGTAAGGCGCACGTTGCGTATCACCGATATAGACAATTTCTTCGTTTGGTAATTGACGGAGAATCTCGCGAACAACGGTCAAGCCTCCAACTCCTGAATCTAGTAAGCCAATAGGTCTGTTGTCCATAAATACCTCCAAAATTTACTTTTTATCTTATTTTTTCTTAGTGTCTGCTTGTTTAGCTGCACTACGAATTTGACGAAGTACTTGTTGTACTTGTGCTTCAGATGGTTTGCGTCCCATTGAACCCATCATCATACGTACTGCATCTTCATTCAATGGTGGGTTATCCATCAAGAGCTTTTTAGTTTGTTTTTGTGTAAACCAAGCGCCCCCAGCAAAACCAGCAATGGCAAAGACAATCATAAGTAAAATTGCAACAAATAAATTCATTAATACTCTCCTACAAGAAAGCTATAAAATCGCTTTCGTAATTTTTACTCCTTATTATATCAAATTTAGACACATTTGTCAGCTGCAGGTTTTCTCTTTATTTTTTGAGACTTTTATTTATTATTCAACGGTATAGATCCAACCTTCTGGGGCTTCTTTATCGCCAAATTGGATACCCACAAGTTCATCGTATAAACGTTGAGTTACTGGTCCAACTTCTGTTTCTGAATAGAAAACGTGATGTTTATCCTGATCATCTATGGCACCAATCGGTGAAATTACCGCAGCTGTACCACAAGCGCCTGCTTCGACAAAATCATCTAATCGATCAACAAAAACATCGCCTTCAATAGCTTTCATTCCTAAACGTTCTTCCGCCAACTGCAACAAAGAATATTTTGTGATAGAAGGTAAAATTGAAGGGCTTAACGGCGTAATAAATTCGTTATTTTTGGTAATCCCAAAGAAGTTTGCTGCACCGACTTCTTCAATCTTAGTGTGCGTCGCTGGATCAAGATAAATCACATCAGAATAGCCGGCTTCATGTGCTTTTTGACCTGGTTCAATCGAAGCGGCGTAATTTCCCCCAACCTTTGCCGCGCCTGTACCATGTGGTGCAGCACGGTCGTAATCTCGTGATACAAGAAAATTAGTCGGCATAAGCCCACCTTTAAAATAAGAACCTACGGGAACCGCAAAAATCGTAAAGATATATTCATCGGCTGGCTTTACTCCAACAAGGCCACCAACACCAATTAATAACGGACGGAGATAAAGTGTAGCACCAGTACCGTAAGGTGGAACAAAGTCTTCGTTTGCCTTGACGACTTGTTTTACGGCATCAATAAACTTCTCTGTTGGCACTTCTGCCATACGCAAGCGACGTGCTGTAGCTTGCAACCGCTCAGCGTTACGATCAGGACGGAAAAGATTAATCTTGCCAGATTTTGTACGGTAAGCTTTAAGACCTTCAAAGCCTTGCTGACCATAATGAAGCGCTGGCGAGCCTTCAGAAAGATGCAACGTTGCATCTCCTGTGAGTCCTCCTTCATCCCATTTTCCGTCTTTAAAATGTGAAATGTAGCGATAAGGCAACTCTCTGTATTCAAAACCTAAATTTTCCCAATCTAATTCAACTGTCATGCTTTTTCGTCCCCCGTTTTTGTTGACATTCTTCTTCCATAAAGCCAAACTTTATGGTATTTGTTATAATTAATTATTATAAGCTATTTTGAATGTGATTTCAACATAAATTCAGAAAATTATAGAAATGGAAATAAAATGAATATTCTTAGAATAAACTTTCAAGAACTCGGACAACTCTTGTTGGATAAATTAATTTACGTCTTTTTAATCAGCCTTTTGTTTTTTATTTTATATCGGATTAGCAACCGTATCATACAAACTCTTTTCAAAAACTACAGCAAGAGGTCTTGGGCAGATGCTTCTCGTATCATGACCTTAGCACGCTTAACAAAAAGTGGTTTGACTTATCTGACCGCCTTTCTCTGGATTTACACCATCCTCTCGATTCTTGGTGTTCCTGTAGGAAGCGTGCTTGCCGGTGCCGGTATTCTCGGTGTCGCTCTTGGCTTTGCGGGGCGTGATCTGGTCGCGGATATCATCAATGGTTTCTTCATCATCGTTGAACATCAAATCAACGTAGGAGACTGGATTCGCTTTGAAAACTTAAACATCGAGGGTGAAGTCACAGCTGTAGGTATTCGCTCTATCACATTAATTTCTGATGATGGTGCCACAGCCTTTATCCCTAACCGTAATATCGAATCCTTGAAAAATTTTTCTTACAAAGACCGGACAATGAACCTAGATATCCCTGTCACATCCGAAAACTTAGAAACAATGAAAGAAAAAATGATCCAAGTTAACACTGAATATCCGCAAGTCGTCTATAATGGTATTATTACTCGAGACGAGAGCATCTTCCTCCGCAGCCGCTTAACAGCAGGTTTGGATGAAATAAATGGCTTACGGATGGAAATCATGAACAAATACTATACAAAATAAGCAGATCATGATGATCTGCTTATTTTTCTATCATTGATTTGATAGGCTCATAGGATTTGCGATGAATCGCTGTGACACCGTAGTTTTTCAGCCCTTCCAAATGCTTGGCTGTACCATAACCAGCATTATGCTCAAAGTCATAATGCGGATACTCCTGCGCATACTGTGCCATCATCCTATCACGTGTTACTTTAGCGACGATACTTGCTGCTGCGATGCTTGACGACTTGGCATCCCCTTTAATAATACTCACCTGAGGAATGTTAACATCCAGCTCCATAGCATCTATCAAAAGGCACTCTGGCTGTATTTCTAGCTTTTCTACAGCTTGGAGCATTGCAAGCTTAGTCGCCTGATATATGTTCACTTGGTCAATGATTTCATTACCAACAAGGCCAATACCTATAGCGAGCGCTTTTTCTTGGATTTCCTCAAAAATAGCTTCATGCTTAGACTTAGGGATTTTCTTACTGTCGTTGAGACCTTTAATTTTACAATTTTTTGGCAAAATCACAGCTGCAGTCACAACTGGACCTGCTAATGGACCACGCCCAACCTCATCTATACCTGCAATAAAATCCAAACCTTGCGCATATGCTTGGCGCTCAAAGTTCAGCATCATTTCTAAACGTTCATCTTCAGCTTGTTCGGCTAAGATTTCTTTTTTACGACGTTTAATAGCTGCTTGGACACCTGCACGAGAATCTTCAAGAAAAACGTCTACTTCTTTCAGTGTATTTAAAGCATTTAGTTGCTCTTTTATTTCTTTAATCGTTGACATTGTCACTCACTTTATCCAAGCAATATTCGCCCATTCTACCATCACGCACATCTTTAACAAACATTTGATAAAAACGGTCATAATCATCACGGAAGCCAAAACGTTTGGTCAATTCCATGATAAGGTCTGGTATTTCTAACTCTAAGTCTGCCTCTTTCATACGCAAACGCTTCATGGTTGCTTCTTGATAGTTTTCAAGGAAATATTGCAAACCGAAAATCGTCACATCATCCATAGGTAAAAGTTGATCCTTGATCGCACCTGTTAATGCTAATTTCAGCCCCACTTGATCATCTTCAAATTTTGGCCAAAGTATCCCTGGGGTATCAAGAATTTCCAACTCTTTATTAGTCCGCAACCATTGTTGCCCCTTAGTTACACCGGGTTTATTTCCTGTAACGGCCACTTTTTTTCCTGCAAGACGGTTCATCAACGTTGATTTCCCCGCATTAGGAATACCGACAATCATCGTACGTAAAGAACTATTCTGGATACCACGCTCTGCATTACGCGCAAGCTTATCCGCCATCAAAGTTTTTGCAGCTACAGTCAAACGTTTAGCAGTATGTGCTTCTTTCGAATTGATAGCTAGAGCGATGATACCTTGTTTTTCAAAAAAGTCGACCCAAGATTTCACGGCATTTCTGTCTGCTAAGTCCGCTTTGTTTAAAGCAATAAGACGTGGCTTGTCCCCAATGATTTTATCCAACATCGGGTTACGTGAGCTGATCGGCAAACGCGCATCAACCAACTCAATCACAAAATCAACATATTTTAAATTTTCCTGTACTTGACGACGGGCTTTGGACATGTGTCCTGGAAACCACTGAATTGCTACACCCATTTTTAAACCTTGCTGTAACTGGAGTTACAGCCTTTCATTTTATTTTTTAGTGATGAAAATAAGTACAAACTACATCTAGAGATGTCCTTATCTCTATTTTACTTGAATCTGCTCTCTATGTTTTTTATTAGATAAAAAAGCCTTGTAGAGCACATCATACTAGGCTATTCTATCATTTTTTGAGATTCTGCGCTAATATGTAGCCGTTTGAATTTGTGGTCTATTTTATTGTTTTGGAATTCTTTCTCATAAAAACAGGAATTTATGCCTTTTTATGACCCAAACTTTACCTATCCTTTGTCATAGTGATAACTAAAAAATTCTTTTTCTTGTCCTTAAACTCTGCTTTTATTTGTTCATATATTTTTTCATGGGTCGATTTTTTCAAAATAAATGGACCATATTTACGAGCACTCAACACGATATAATATTTTAACAGAGTCGCACGATAAACTTTAGAGATAAACTTTCTATCGTGTTCAATAAAAAATAAGTATCTTCTTTCAATTTATTTAAATCTATAGGAAAATCAGTCATCCATTTTTTCCCACGTATAATCACAATTAAACCAAGAAGGAACCTGAGTAAATATCTAAAGTATCCTCGAGGAAATTGGCTCTGATTCCCGCTGAAATAAAGGTAGGATTCCACGAAAACACCAATCCCTAAAAAGATAAAAGCAGCAATCAAAATAGCAAACCAAACTTTACGGACTCGTAATCTTGATACTGCTTGACTTTATATAAGAAACAATTGCTCTTTTTCTATATCAAAAAAGCTGAAGCAATATAAACATTGCTTCAGCTTTTTAGTCAGATTTATTTTCTCCCACGCATCACATACCCACACACAAAGCCAATCAAGCCTACAGCGATAATACCATAGAACATAGGAATATCAATGTTAAAGAAAAGCATGTTAACACGAACAGATGAGAAATTAAGAACCGCAAAAATTACGATGAGCAAAAGAATCAAGAGAACTAAGATTCTTTTTGGTGTAAAAAAACTTTTTACTTTTTCCATGTGTATACTTCCTTCCAGGGATTACTATATTTTTATTTTAGCATATTATAGTTACACATCTCAAAAGTTCTCCTTACCAAATTTTCACTTTAAAGATTTCTTTGATACCTGATAGGATAAATGTTGGTAAGGCCGGCACAAAGAGTACAAGAAGATAAACAGGTAAGCTCAATGGTGCAGTTCCCATGACAACATTAAAGAATGGAATTATCGTCACTAAAAATGAGGAGATACCTGCAAAGACAACAGCAAGGACTAAACGTGGATTGCCGAATGGATTTCTTCTGAAGAGAGTTTGTGAACTTCTTGCATCAAAAACATGCCATAATTGCCCATAAACGAGGGTTAAGAAGGCCACCGTTTGTGCTTCATTACTTGACATGCCCTGTTTTGCTGCCCAAACAAAGGCTACAAAGACCATCAAGCCCATAATTGTACCTCGGATCAAGACTCTTGACCATGTGTAATTGGCTAGGACAGATTCTTGAGGGTCACGTGGTTTTTCGTTCATAATGTCTGACTCAGCGACATCATATCCCAGAGCGAAAGATGGCACCGCATCACTGACCATATTGACCCAGAGGACCATTAAGGCTGTTAAAGTTGGTGTGGTATAGTCAACATTCCCAATACTTACAGTAAAGAAAAGTAAGCCTAAGATCAAGGAAAGTACTTCTGCGACGTTGGTCGTTAATTCATGACGGATAAAGTTCTTAATATTGGCATAGATAGTTCTACCATTTTCGACTGTTTTTTCAATCGTCGTAAACTTATCATCAAGCAATATCAAGTCAGCAGAATCCTTGGTTACTTCAGTTCCTGCGATTCCCATGGCAATTCCAATATCGGCTGCTCTCAGAGCTGGCGCATCATTAACACCATCTCCTGTCATGCCCACAACTTCCCCGTGCTTTTGAAGTTGCTTCACTATTCTTTGCTTGTGTTCAGGGGAAACACGCGCATAGACATTCGTTGTTTTAACGACAGCATAGAGCTCTTCATCTGTCATTTCTTCAATTTCGATACCTTTGATGACTTTAGCCTCTTTGGATTTTACAATGCCAAGTTTATAAGCAATAGCACGAGCTGTATTTTCGTGGTCGCCTGTAATCATAACGACTTCGACGCTGGCATCTTGCAATGTTTTAACAGAGGCTTTGACTTCTTCACGGGCAGGGTCAATAATCCCTGCAACCCCCGTCAAGATAATATCTTTTTCTAGATCTTCTAACTGACCTTGTTCTGCTTCTTCCTTACTGAGGAGACGGTAACCTACCGCCAAAGTACGTAAGGCTTCATTGGCATAGTCATTTACAGTCGTGATAAATTTTTGCTTTTCACTTTCTTCGGTATTTAATTCACCATCAATCAAAAGGGCACGGCTTTTCTCAACCAAAACATCTGGCGCTCCTTTGATATAGAGAAGATAGTTATCACCTTTTTTAACAATGACACTCATTGTTTTACGATCGCTGGTAAAAGGCAGTGTCCGGATGAGCTCATGTGATTCTAAAAGTTGAGTTTTTGTACGGCCAGCTTTTTGCCCTAAAACAGTCAAGGCAATTTCAGTTGGATTACCAAAGGGCACGAATTTCCCTTCGACTTCTTTGAGAGCAGACTCGTTACACAAAAGTGCACCTGCAATAAAGGCTGAATATGACGACTCTCGCTCTGCATCAGAAAGGCTGCGAATTTCACCTTCTGGAGTATAGCCCAGACCAGAAACTTCATAGTATTGACCGTTTGTATAGAAATGTGTAACAGTCATTTCATTTTTGGTAAGTGTTCCTGTTTTATCTGAACAGATGTAGGAAGTACTTCCTAATGTTTCCACACTGTTTAGCGACTTGATAAGCCCCTTGTTCTTCGCCATTTTGGCAGCGCCAATCGTTAAGACAATCGAAAGCACAGCAGGTAGAGCATCCGGTATAGAGGCTACAGCTAAGGCGATTGAGGTTGATAAAACAGATGTAATTGATGCTATGCTTAATTCGCCAGCTTGGATGATACCCACTACGAGAGTAAAGGCAACGATACCAGCTGAAACTTGCATCAAGGTTTTGGTTAACTTATGAACTGTATTTTGCAGTGGCGACGTCCTGTTTTCAACTGCTTGAATCAGCTTGGCAATTTTACCAAGTTCAGTATGTTCCCCAACAGCCACAACGATCCCTAAACCTTGTCCACCAGAAACGCTTGAACCAGAGAAGCCCATATTATGACGATCACCTAGCTCTGTCGTCTCGAGAATAGCATCTGTGTGCTTGCTAATCGCATCTGCTTCGCCAGTCAAATGCGATTCGATAACTTGGAGCTCATTGGTTTCAATCCAGCGGACATCTGCTTCGACAAAGTCGCCAATCGAGGCTTTTACGATATCCCCTGTGACGAGCTCTGTTGAAAGTATTTTTTCAAACTGACCATTTCGTAACACAGTAACATAACGATTATTCATCTCTTTTAAGGCGTTCAAACTCTTACGTGCACTAATTTCTTGATAAAAGCCTAAAAAGGCATTTATGATAATTAAGATTAAGATAGCAATCGCCTCATACAGTGCTTCCATCCCATGTTTACTATCATTTTGAAATTGAAAAGCGTAGTAAGAACTAGCAAAAGATAGGGCTACTGCACCAAGCAAAACGATAACGATAGGTTCTTTGAAACTTTTGAGGAACGTAGCTAAATATGATTCTTCCTCTTCATCTGGAAGTTTATTTTCTCCATGAAGCTCTCTTTGCTTCAATATTTGTTCATGATTTAAGCCAGTCTTAGTGTCAACTAAAAACTCCTCAATAACTTCTTCTTTTGCTTTTTTATAAAATTCCAAAAGCTTCCTCCTTATATTTTCGACAGTTAGGCTTCACTTCATTTTTTCCAAAGGCGTAGCAATCGAAAGAAAAAATGTAAACAAAAAGGGCGCAAGCTATCAAAAAATCTCCTCCTTACCCTCGGAGGAAATCTCTTGAAGCTTGCGCCCAACCTATATTGTCTCTTTAATTGTTATGAATTTAGTATGTTTTACTAAATCTACTCTTTTATTATAACATATAATTTTAAATTTTTTAAGAGTTTTTTTGATTTTTTGATTTTTAAAAAGGTTAAAGGCAAAACAAAAAGGCCTTCACTGTTTGTGATAGCCTTGAATGTTTAATCTTAGTTAAGCACTCCAGGAAGCGAATATAGATCCATTTCCTTTAGTTATAAACAACCCAGCTTCCTGCAGGGAGTTTACTTGCCATTTCGATTTGTTCAGCAAGAGTCATGCCAGCGTATTTACCGTGACCTAACAATTGGAACGCACCGTATGCACCTGAGCTTGCATTTGCAACATCTGCACGTCCATTAGACTCATGTTCAATAATATATGCCCATTCACTTGCAGAATATCCTGCTGCATTGGCAGTATTAGAAACCATGTAGTTGGCAAGGGCTTCGATATTTACTTGACCAGAAGTTTGACCTAAGTCAAGTCCTGATACAGATTGTGCTACTTTAGATTTAGCAGGTTGTGTTTCAACTTTTTTGGCAGTTGTAGGAGTTACTGAAGCTTTTCCTAACAAAATGTTGTTAACTTCTGTTTGTACGTCTTCAAAGTCAAAACCTTTGTTTGTCAACATTGTGACACGCTCTTGACCTGTACCGTAGTTACCGTTAATAACTTCAATTGCAACATCATGTGTAGTTTGTTTTGGTGTGTCCGCGTGGGCCATACCAGTACCGATAAACATGAATGAAGCAATAACACCAGTTGAAATAGCAACTTTACTGAATTTCATTTAGACCTTTCAATTTCGCCACTAAGAATATTCCATAGAGTTAAAGCTCAATTACGAACCCCCGTATATACTCTATCATCATGGTTACTTCCCATACACATCATAAAGTCTTGAACGCTTGTGTAGGATTACCGTCAGCAGTTTAACGTCATTGCACGCTATGGACGTTTGTTATAAAGGAACTTTCAAATCTCTGCTGTATGCGAAATTACAAATCTTTGAAAGCTCACGGTTTAAAATGTATAAGTTCACTCAGAAAAAAATAAATTTTCAAAGTTAAATTCATTTCCTTCATGAAGGACTCATTATATGACCTCTACCTTAAACTTAACTTAAAATATCAAAGTTAAAAAAAGAAAACGAAAACATTTGTAAACAAAATATTCAGAAAATTTATTATACAAAAAGAAAAAAACGTATAATAAAACCCCCTATTTAATGCGATTTTTATTTCATAAGAAAATAATAGAGTACTTTTTGTATTTAAATACATTAATTTTTTTTACCAATAAAATTAAGTAATTTTCTTCTTCATTTTAAGTTTAAGTTAAGAAAAAGATAATTTTAGGTTTTTTTCTTAATAAAAATTAAGGAGAAATCGCTCCTATTTTCATTCTTTTATTTTCATATTTTTTTCTACTATATAGCGGGTATAGAACAGTCTTATGGCTCATTTTCATTGGTATTTGAGCCCATCATTCTGAGTTTTTCTTTTTGTATCGTGAGAAACAGTTAACAGAAAGAATATACTTCTTGTTCATTTTTCTGAATAATTTTCTTAAAATACCGTTATTGGTAATTATTCTAATCTTGAACAAATTATTATGCGATTTTTTCTCATAATGTTTCTTGTTCTCTTCTTCATAAAATTTTTACTGGTTTTTATACATTTGATCTTCTTATTTTCTAAATTTTGTTTTTACTGAAAAATATCAGCTCTCTGCTCTTTTTATTACCTTATATAACATTATGATGACGTTTTGTGATTTACATAGAAAAACTCCACATCTGCGGGCCAAGAACCAAAGCACAGATATGGAGCGATCAAATAAAGGTGTATACTGAAATAAAGGATTCAGTATTTACCTTATCTATATTATAACACTAAAGTAAGCGTTAACAAATAGAGTTGCAACTGTCACAAGGGCATGAGCAAAGCAAAAATCCCCCTATGGAGAAAGGGGGACATCAAGGTTATATCCATGGGTTGGATATTTATTATGAAAAATCAAAATTATACTAGGGTTTGAATATAATTAGGACATTATCAATTTTAGCATTGTCTCCCTGAAAATAAAAATAATAATCAAGGAAGTTTAGAATACTAAATCTTTTAAAAAACAAAGACATACTTAACTTTCCTTCTATATATATATAAAATATACAAAGCCCAAAAATGGGAGAATCAAAAAGCAATGTACGATGAGTATATGGGAAATAAAAACCACACTGGCAAGGTATGGTTTTGTGATATGTAATAAAATTGCGTTGCATTTTTTTATTTTGCCTTATTTAATATAACATAGATTGGTGGACCAGTTGTTGACTTATGATGACAACAAAGTCTACGTAAAATAGAGTATGCGATGAACACTTTATTTATGGGCAAAGGTTCTTGATATTATTTTATATCTCAAATTTTGAACTCGTCCTTTACTAACATCATACACCGAAACAAAATCTTACGTTATACCTGTGAGATACGCTTTAACAAGTCACTCGTCCTAATGTTAATCTAGCAAACTATTAATGATTTCTACTTCTGTACAAAATTTCTATGATAGAATTAAAAAATTTATTTAATCAAGCTATCCCTAGACTTTTTAATTCCCCTACCGCTATATTAGTCAATTTTAAAGTGGTATAATTGGTATAGGCAGATTACTAATAATATAATTACTGCATACATCCAACCGTCGTCTCCTGCCTAGACGACTTTTTATTTTTAGCTTAACATAATCATTAATATGTCTAATTTTGGTCTATACAAGTTCTTTTAAAATACTATAATATAGATAAACATCATATCTGAGCTCACTTTTGTGGGCTTTTTACGAACAATAGACAGTCTTTTTTATTTTCTTCATTTTATTTCTGTTTAAATCTATAGTTATTTTCTATGAAGCACTTAGTAAGATATTGACTCATTTACACTTTGGAGGCTTCACTTGTATAATTTTTATTATTTTGAAGCTAAAGCAGATATTTATGGGAGACATTTTATCCATAAGGATACTTGTATCTATCTCCCTGATTCAGAAAGTATAACTGTAATTAGCTATGATGATTCTGAAACCACTGCTTTAGCTACTGTACAAAGAAGATATAAAAAAGAAGTATTTTATCCTTGCACATTTTGTTGCAACTCAACAAAATGTAATTAACTGGAGTCCCCCTTTTATTTTTTCTTTAATGGCTATAATCAAAGGTTGCTTTACGATCGGTAACCACATTTATAAGTTATTTTATTTGTGATATTGCTTCTTTGTTTAACTGTAAACATTAATATTTTTGGCACAACGAAATAAAAACAGCTCAACCACAAAGGCTAGAGCTGTTTTTATTTATTCATCTTAAACTGAAGATACAAATCATTATAAACACCCGTCCAATATGGACTGAGGTTAACATAAGCTTCATCTTCTTTTATCAGAGCTTCATCAGGATAATAAGACTTGTCTTCACGAACTTCTGCTGGCAAGAGTGCTTCTGCTTTAACGTTAGGTGTTGAATAGCCAACATATTCGGCATTGGCCGCTGCATTTTCTGGTTCTTGCATGAAGTTAATAAAGGCATAGGCCGCTTTAGTATTTTTACTTGTTTTTGGGATAGCCAAGTTATCATACCAAATGTTTGTTCGGGCAGGGACCACATAGTGTAAATGTTCATTGCTTGAAGTCATTTCGGAAGCTTGTCCACTATAAACGACAGATAACGGTGTTTCGTTATTAATCATATAACTCATGATTTCGTCTCCGAGAATAGCTTTAACATTGGGTGTGAGCTGTAGGAGCTTGTCATAAGCACGATTAATCTCTGACTGGTTCGTCGTATTCACAGAGTTTCCTGTAGCGATTAAGCCCATACCCATCACATCTCGACTACTGTCTGTGAGGAGGATCGAATTTCTGTAGTCTTTAGACCAAAGGTCTTCCCATTTTGTGGGTGGCTGAGTGATGTATTTATCATTATATACAATCCCCAAAGTCCCCCAAAAATAAGGCACAGAATAAGTATTTTTAGGGTCAAATGCCGCATCCAAAAGCTTCGGATTATCATAATTAAGATTTTTAATCTTGGTGTGATCTAAAGGAAGCAAAAGATTTTCTTTGGCCATTTTTTGCACCATGTATTCGCTGGGCACAACAATATCATAAGCGGTACCGCCTTGTTTAACTTTAGAATACATGGCTTCATTGGAGTCAAATGTCACATAATTAACCTTATAGCCGGACTCTTTTTCAAACTTTTTGAGAAGCTGCGGATCGATATATTCGCCCCAGTTAAAAATCGTCAAGCTATTGGTAGAGGTTGAAACACCTGTCGCAGCGGACATCCGCCAAGCTGTAACCCCAAGAAGGACAGTAATTGCTAAAATCCCTGACAAGAAATAGATTAATTTTTTCAAGATAACCGTCCTTTCTTAAGTAATATTTGGCGTTTTTCCGGCAGT
This sequence comes from Lactococcus formosensis, assembly GCF_037892375.1. NCBI lineage: Bacteria > Bacillati > Bacillota > Bacilli > Lactobacillales > Streptococcaceae > Lactococcus > Lactococcus formosensis. The sequence goes on from NZ_CP141721.1 coordinate 1,847,707, forward strand.
ATCTGATTCTCTCATGATTATATAATACCCTATAACCAGTAAGATTGAGAAAAGAAATACAATTGCGGATAGTGCATTGATCTCAAGGGAGATTCCTGCACGAGCACGTGAATAAATCTCGACAGACATTGTCGTAAAGTCATTTCCTGTGACAAAGAAAGTAACGGCAAAGTCATCTAAGGAATAAGTGAAGGCCATAAAGAACCCAGCGATGACACCAGGTGTCAAATAGGGCAATATCACTTCTCTTAGTGCTTGAGTCTGCGTTGCCCCCAAATCATAGGCAGCCTCAACTAAAGATTTATCCATCTCTTGGTAAAGTGGCAACACCATCAAGACAACAATCGGAATAGAAAAGGCGATGTGGCTCAACAAAACTGAGGCAAAGCCAAGTTTCATTCCGACTAAGGTAAAGAGAATCAAGAAACTTGCACCAATAACAACGTCAGGCGATACAATCAAGACATTGTTTAAGCCTAAGAAAGTCGTCTTACCCTTGGCTTTAAGATTTTCGATAAACATAGCACCAAAAGTTCCAATGATTGTGGCAATTAAAGCACTCAAGAAAGCCAAGAAAAAGGTTTGTACGACAATCAAAATTAAACGGCTATCTTGAAAAAGTTCTTTAAAGTTATCTAAGGTAAAGCCTGTAAATTGATTCATATCCCCGCCTTCGTTAAAGGCATAAAAAATCAAGAAAAAGATTGGAGCATAAAGGATAAAGAGCACGAAGCCCAGATAGATTTTTCCGACACGGTTTTTACTACGCATTAGCTACCCACCTTTCTTTCTCTTGTCACTAACATAATAATCATCATCGCAAAAACTAAGATGATGGCAATGGTTGAACCCATGCCCCAGTTTTGGGTGGTGAGGAAATGTTCTTCAACTGCAGTACCTAGTGTTATCACTTTATTTCCGCCAATCAAGCGTGTCAGCATGAAAAGTGACAAGCTTGGAATGAAAACTGCTTGGACACCTGAGCGTACACCATTGAGTGATAAAGGCCAAACCACATGAATAAAGGTTTGCCACCGCGTTGCGCCTAAATCATAACTGGCTAAGACGAGGTTTTCATCCAAATCCTCAAGGGCATTAAAAATAGGCAACACCATGAACGGGATAGAAATATAGGTTGCAACAAAGATAAAGCTAAAGTCTGTAAACAATATCTGTGGACGGCCAAGTCCGATAAATTGTAAGAAACTATTCACAGAGCCATACTTCCCGAAGATACCAATGAAAGCATAAGCTTTCAGTAGTAAATTTACCCAAGTGGGCAAGATAATTAACATCAAGAGAAGCTGCTTGTGCTTGAGTTTCGTTAACACATAGGACACAGGAAAGCTAATCAAAAGTGTAACGGCTGTAATGATGAGGGCATAGAGGATTGAATTCCAAGTCATCATCAGATAAGTTGAGCTTGTAAAATACTGGCTGTAGTTAGAAAAGGTAAACTGTCCTTGAATGTTGAAGAAAGATTGCCAAAGTAAGAGGATAAGAGGTGCTACTACGAACAGTCCAACCCACAGGAAGTAGGGGACAGAGAAGAGTCTTTTGGTCATTCTTCTTCCTCACTTTCTCCGTTTTCTTGCTTATGCAAAATATCGTTTACAGCTTGCGCCAGCTCAGTCAAGTCCATTGTATTTTCCAAGGCTTCCTGAACAGCATCCATGATGGCTGCCTCTTCTTCCGCAGCTTCTTCTTCGACCGCATTAGCGATACCGATAGTTTGCTCTTCTTCCTCAACATACTCTTCGATACGCGCATCAAATTCTTCTTCGGTCTCATCAAGACGCATAATGTGTATAGCTTCAGGCTCAAAGTTTAAACCAACCGTTTCTCCAACCAAGGCCTTGTGGGTGGAGTGAATCAGCCATTCGTTACCAAAATCATCATAAGCCACAATCTCATAGTGCACTCCACGGAAGAGTTGTGTATCAACTTTCACATTGAATTTTCCTTCATCAGGCAGGGTAAACTCAATATCTTCAGGACGAATGACCACCTCAATCGGCTCATTAGGCCGCATCCCACCATCGACAGCTTCAAATTGTTGGCCGTTGAACTCGACAAGATAGTCCTCAATCATGCGGCCATTGATAATATTTGATTTACCAATAAACTCGGCTACAAAATGGTTAATCGGTTCGTCATATATATCGGTTGGTGTGCCTGACTGAACGATTTCCCCCTCATTCATAATGAAGATCCAGTCGGACATAGCCAAAGCTTCTTCCTGATCATGGGTCACAAAAATAAAAGTGATACCCAAGCTTTGTTGCAACTCACGCAGTTCATATTGCATATCCTTACGGAGCTTCATATCCAAAGCCGACAGGGATTCATCCAGTAAGAGAACTTTGGGACGGTCAATAATGGCACGTGCAATAGCAACACGTTGTTTCTGTCCCCCAGAGAGTTTACTGATGGCACGTTTCTCGAAGCCTTCTAGTTGCACAAGCTTAAGTGACTCAGAAACACGTTGTGCGATTTCTGATTTGTTCACCCCCTTGATTTTCAAAGCAAAAGCCACATTATCAAAGACCGTCATATTCGGGAATAATGCGTAAGATTGAAAAATCGTATGCACGTCACGCTTGTTTGTCGGGACATCATTGATACGCTGACCGTCTAGCAAAATATCTCCAGATGTGGCATCTAGAAGTCCAGCAATAATATTTAAAATCGTTGATTTACCTGAACCAGAAGCACCCAGTAAGGTATAGAACTTGCCCTCTTCAATCTCGAAAGTAATGTCTTTGAGCACTGTCGTACCACTATCTTCATAGGTTTTCGTTACATTTTTAAATTCAATGATATTTTTGGTCATGATTTTTATCCTTCGTCTTGGATTTAGAGTTTTATTGTTGGCAACCAACACCGGAATCTCAAAACCGGTTGAAAAAAATAAGTTTTCGTTATTTACAAAGAGAGCTAAAAGTGAGCTAGCTGATGGTTAATACCAACAGCATATTATGACGTCAAAAATCAAAAACGATATTTTTTTGGTTTTTGACTAATGAGATGCTCAGGAAAGACCCTATAGGACTTTCCGTCCATCATTAGCGCCTTCAGGCGCAATGATGGTAGCATATCAAAAAATCCAAGTGTACACACACTTGGATTCACATTCAATCTTTGATTACATATAAAAAGCAGTCTTACTGCGGAGAGACCGAGTAGTCAACTTTTAGTACTCTTATTGATGCGCGCAAGCGTGTTTCTTGGGTGGAGTATGAAGCTCCATAAGCAAAATGATTTGCTTAATCAATAAGGCAATAAAATTGCCAATCGGCTGTGACTCTGGCTGTCCGTATGGCCTTAGTTTTCGCTTGCTTACAGCAAAAACGAGTCCTATTTTCTGCTGAGCAGAAACTTTTATAATTATAACGTAAATTTTATGTCAATGCAAGAGTGAATTTACTCTTTTCCTGGAGATTAGGCAAGATTTCATAGAGCTTGCCGTCTAGCATTTAGTGGCTTTAGCTACAAATGCTAGTAGCGAATTATGATAGGAAAAATCAAAAACAGTCATTTTTTGAATTTGACTTAATAAGGCGCTTAAGCAAGGCTCCATAGAGCTTGCCGTCTAGCATTTAGTGGCTTTAGCTACAAATGCTAGTAGCGAATTAAAAAATCAGAGACTTCTCTGATTTCATTTTTTTATTTGTATCCTTTTAAAGTCAGGAATTCGACCTGTTTTTTACTTAATTCTAGCATATCAGCTACCGCTTCTAAGTCAAATTTCCCTGTAGACAAAAGGCGCTCTGCTGCGAGGTTTACACCAGACTTAATACCCAACTCAAGGACAGGATTTGTCTTGTCATTAGAATCCATGATGTACTTGTTATCTGGAAGATCAAAAAGAACTTTTACGGCACCAAAGAGTTGCTCAAAAGAATCAATTTCGACGTCGTGTACTTTTTCACCTTGTGAAATACTGCGTCCGCGGTGATTAAACCACATTGTTTTCCAGCCACCGTTGTGACCGCCCATAACATCATTGTCGTAAGAGTCCCCTACATACAAAGTTGTCTCAGGATTCATGCCAAATTGTTGCGCAGCCAAGTTAAAGATTTCTTTTTCTGGTTTTTGGAAACCAGTTGCTTGCGAAACAATCACATGACTTGGTTCAACATAATCATACAAACCAAGTTTACGTACTTTTTTCAGCTGATGTTCTGTTGGACCATTAGTAATCACACCTACTGGAATATTACGTTTTTTCAGAAAATCAAGTGTCAAACGCATTTCATCAAGCATCGTGATATTTTCCAATTCGTATTCATAAATTTCTTGGAAATAATCTCCGGTAGCACGTGAAATTTCAGGATAGCCTAAATCTTTAAGTGTTTCATTTGTACGATAAAAACGGAAATACTCAATATCCCACTCGCCCGCAATTACTTTTGGGAAACCAAGGTCTGAATAGTGACGGTAGCGAATGTAAGCTTTGTTCATGTCGGTCATGTCAAAGTCTGGGAAGACTTTCGAAATGGCACGTCTGAATGGTGCTTGCTGGTCATAAATTGTATCGTCAACGTCAAAAACTATTGCATTAATCATTTTTCTTTGTTTTTATCTTTCTAATTTCTCACCGATAATACGGACTTCTGCTTCTAGAGTTAATCCAGAATTTTCCTTCACATGCTCAATGACATAAGCAATCAAATTTTCGTAATCTGTAGCTGTACCCTGATCGACATTAACCATAAAGCCAGCATGCTTTTTAGATACTTCCACACCACCGATACGGTGCCCTTGCATACCTGCCTCTTGGATAAGCTGTCCGGCGAAATGTCCGGCAGGACGTTTAAATACTGAACCACAGCTCGGATATTCGAGCGGCTGCTTACTTTCACGTAGTCCTGTTAAGCGGTCCATTTCCGCTTTGATAACTGAAGTATCACCAGCTTCAAGTTTAAACTGAGCGGATACAACAATCAAGTTCTCATCACGAATAACCGAATGACGGTATCCGAATTTCATTTCGTCTGCCTCTAATACACGAAGATGACCTTCCTGGTCAATAACAGTACAATTGAGCAAAACATGGGCAATTTCACCGTTATAGGCACCAGCATTCATAAAGACTGCTCCACCAACAGAACCCGGTATCCCACATGCAAACTCGAAGCCCGTCAAGGCATGATCAAGCGCAACATGTGTGGTGTCAATCAACTTTGCGCCTGCTTCAGCTGTGATTACATTTTTGTCTACTTTTACATGATTCATTTTTTCAAGTAAAATCACTAAGCCACGAATGCCACCATCACGAACGATTAAGTTGGATGCATTACCCAATACTGTAATTGGTGTTTCTGCTGCTCGTGCTAAGTCGAGAAGCTCGCTTAACTCTTCACTTGAAGCGGGAAAAGCAAGAAAATCTGCTGGTCCGCCAACTTTGGTGTAGGTGTAATTTGACAATGGCTCGTCATATTTGACAAGCAAATCAGGAAATTTTTCGAAATCAGATTTTTTTAGCATAGAACTATTTTACCACAAATTCATTCTAGGGCGGTAAAAATTTATAAAATAGCTGGATCGTTTTTGTTTAATAATACCACGGACTTTACAGCAGACCTAGACGTCCTGAAATCATGCAACAACTAGGGCTGGATATTAAAAAACCTGTCTTACGACAAGCCTCTTAAATTATCAAGTTGTTGAGCAAATATTTCAGGAATGTCAACCTGAAACTCAAGCAGTTCGCCCGTTGCTGGATGCTCAAAACCTAGGGTCTCAGCATGGAGAAATTGTCCCTTGTTTGGTGTTAAAGTTTTACTTGGGCCATAAAGAGGATCTCCAGCGATTGGGAAGCCAATATAAGCCATGTGTACACGTATCTGATGTGTACGCCCTGTTTCAAGCTCAAGGGCAACAAGAGTATATCCAGGGAAACGTTCCAAAACGGTAAAATGCGTTTTGGCTGGTTTTCCACCTGAAATCACAGCTTGTTTCTTACGCTCTTTAGGATTGCGACCAATCGGGGCTTCAATCGTACCTTTTTCATTTGGTAACTCGCCATGCACAAGTGCAAGATAACGGCGTTTATTTGTTTTTGCTTTGAGCTGTGCCGCTAAAGACTCATGTGCGGCATCATTTTTGGCAATCATCAGTAAACCCGAAGTATCCTTATCAATACGGTGGACAATTCCGGGGCGAATCACACCATTAATAGAAGAAAGATCTTTGATGTGGTACATAATGGCGTTGACCAATGTACCTGAAGCATGTCCCGCACTTGGATGAACAACCATTCCTTGGGGCTTGTTAATTACTGCCACATCAGAATCTTCATAAACAATATCTAAAGGAATGTCTTCAGCTTGGATATCAAGCACTTCAACTTCTGGTAATTCGTAGGCGATTGTTTCCCCTACTTTGACTTTATATTTTGCTTTTTTTACTTGCCCGTCTACCGTGACTTTCCCATCACGAATCAGCTCTGTCAATACTGAACGTGAAGCATCACTCAAGTTTGCTAAAGCCTTGTCTAAACGAAGCCCCGCATTGGGCTCGTCAATAATTACTACTGTCATTTATTCTACCTCTTTGTCTAAAATAATCGCGATAAAGAGTACTACAAAACCTATTGAAAGCAGTATATCAGCGATATTAAATATTGGAAAATTGATGAAATCCGTCTGGAACATGTCCACCACAAAAGATTGGCGCACCCGGTCAATAAAGTTCCCCAGCGCTCCTGAAATAATCAAGGTCAGTGCGATAAAGTACCAGTTTTGATTTATTTTTTTATTAAGGAAATAAAGGGCGCCTATAATCACGATCGGTGTTAAGATGAGGAAAAACCATTGTTTTCCTTCAAGCATCGACCAAGCTGCGCCTTCGTTTCGAAGATGAGTTAGGCTGAGGATACCAGGAATAAATTCCTTTTCTCCTCCCAATGGAATATTAGCAACAGTCCAACCTTTCAATAGCTGATCTGCAAGAATACCAAGAAGTATTAAGCCAAGGGAGATTATTTTTTTCATACTCTTTATTATACTATATAGAGCCAATAAAAGATAATAGAAGTTCATATAGGAAGAAAATTGAGAAAAAGTCCACAAAAAAAATAACACTTTGGCTCAAGAAAGGCTACTTGGCCAAAAGTGTTATCTCCTCCTATCCGTTTCAACTTGCAAAATATTTTTGAATCATATTTTCGTATATTTTGATAAAGTCTAAAAAGCTATCTATAAGGACATACTCGTCAACAGCATGCGCTGTAGCATTTCCGGGTCCACAAACTACAATATCAAGATTAGGATTAGCCCTTACAAACTGTGAGGCGTCCGTTCCACCAGATACACCAACTTGTGGTGCTTTCTGCTGCAGATGTTTTTCCAAAACTTCGGAAGTCACTTTTACTATTTTTGAGTCTGGACTACTTTTGACAGGGGCAACATTTTCAGTGACCTCTAAAGATAACTCTACTGCTTGCTCACGATTACATTCATCAATCAGTGCTTGAATATCTGCAATCAATTTTTCATTAGGGAATGCGGGAATGGTCCGGATTTTTACACCCATGCTTGCATTGGCCGGAACAGTATTGATCTGTTCACCACCATTAATCAAAGTCACGACTGGAATAGTTGAACCTAAAAGATCATCTTCTTCTGTAAGCTTATCAAAATATGCTTTTTGTTTATCATAAAACTTAAGTAAACCTTCGATGGCATTATGACCCAGCTCTGGCATTGAGCTATGTGCAGCCTTGCCTTTGGCATGTACCTTATAGTTGACGGAACCTTTATGGCCAATAAAGATGAGACGCATCTCCCCGTCGAACTTGGAAAGATTGAGCGGAAAAGTATCTTTCATTTGTTGCAATGTGGCGAAGTCTCCACCTGTTGGCTCACAGACAACTAAAGCTTCCATATCATCGGCATAACCAAGTTCTGCAAGCTGACCTGCTCCAAGTTCACCTTTTTCTTCACCCACAGTAGCGAGTAAGCGTACTGTCCCATTCAGAGGAACGCCACTTTCTTTGAGATTAATCATAGCTACAACGGCTGCAACAAGGCCAGACTTCATGTCTGTAGTGCCACGTCCGTACATTTTTCCCTCTTCGGTTACAGTCGCACTTAAAGGGGGATACGTCCACTTACTCTCATCTCCTAAAGACACTGTATCTTCATGTCCATCAAAACCTATCACTGGACCATTTCCGTTTCCAATCTCGGCAACCAGACTGGCGCGTCCCTCGCTGTAAGGAATTACCTTGGATGCAATATCATGCTCTTGAAGTAATTCACGCAAATAGTTCGCCACTTCTTCTTCGTTGCCATTGACTGAGTTGATTTGGACCACATCTTGTAATATTTTTATAGCATCTAAAGTCATTTTAACACCTCTTGTCGTCTTTTTTAGTACTTCTAGCTTATCACTATAGGAAAAGATATTGGGGTAAAAAAAGGCAGATGGGAAGCAACAAAAAAAGACGAATATTACTCGTCATTTTTGGTAATTAAGATATGTAGATAGTCCTCAATATCCTCGATTTCCCGTCGTGTGAGGAAAGGATGAACAATAAATAACTGCGCCGGCTTTTTCAAGCTGCCGTGCTCTCCCATAGCGCTTGTCGAAATAACGATGTCTACATTTTGTTCTTGGTCCGTTAGATTGGTGATTATTTTTAAATTATAGAGATGGCCAAATTGATTTAAAATTTGTCGGATTAATAATTTTTCAAGCATCTCGGACAAATCAGTATCAATGAAGAGAGTGATTTCTTTTTCCTGAAACTGGACGGGCATAAAGAAAGATAAAGCCAGTATATACTCGCCGATCAAATATTCTTCATTTAAAAAGAGAGTGAGTCCACTTTCTTGATAGAGCTTAGCTAGGAGTTTTTTCAAAGATTGTCGCATGACTGGGAAAAAATAAGACGAAACGTTAATTGCATGATGTCCAGACTCTGAGAAAATGATGTTTGAAAAAAGATCCGCATGCAAATGACAAGGGTAAATATACCGCAAGAACAATCTTCTTTTCTCTTCAGAGAGCTTACCCGTTTGTACTTCCATTTTTTGCACCAAACGTTCTGTAGCTTCAAAGGCGGGCGTCCCTTCAAGGACACTCCAAAAATCTGGTGCCTTATGCTCAAGACTATTGTAAATTTTGCTCTTAGTCATGGCTTCAATCAGTAAAAAATCCACTTCGTGTTTGGGAAAACCATAATTTTTATAAAATAAAGCATAAATATCCGTCTTCTCATCAATCCATTCACAAATCGAACGGTATTTCTCCCAGCCTTCTTCTAAGTTAACTGAAAAACCACGTTGATACCTGCTGAAATTTATGGCGAACATATAGGCAATCTGATAAGCTGTAAACTGATTCATCTGTAAGTCGATCTCCAGACTTATTTGCGAAATCAAGTTAAGGATTTTTTCTTTATTAACCCCTGAGAAGGGCCATTCATCACCTCGGTAAAGGCGCCAAAAGAGAATATTTAACAGTCCTCTTACTTGTTGTTCATCCCCTTGAAAAAGATATTGTTTTTTTCTCGTTACAACCTTCACACCCAGATTGGCCATCATTTGATTGGCACTTGCGATGCGCTTTTTAATCAGAGATTCGCTGACAAAGTTTTCCATAGCCAGACGTGCTAGATTTGCATCTTTATTTAAGGCAATCGAAAAGAGAATTTTATAAATAATGATATTTTCGATAAGTTTCTGGCGAAATTTACGATAATCACGCGCATCCTTAATTTCTAAAAGATTTCCGCGCCCTTTTAATACTTTGAGATTGAGATTATCAGAGTCAAAAGACCTTATCTCATGAAGTAAACTATTAATCAAACTGGTCGTACGTTTTGTACTTATTCCCAAAGTTTTTGCCATGTCTTCGGCATCAATCCAGTCGCCCTTCTCTTTCATAAGTTCCAAAAGTTTGAGCTCCAAACTCACACTATCTTCTATCGCTGTTATTTTCATTATAAATATCCCTTACTTTTTTGAATACCCTATCTCCTTATTATAGCTCTAAATTTGTAAATATTACAGTTTTTAATCACGTAGATAACGCGGGATGAACTTTCGCATTTCAACTTCGTTATATCCTACCAACATCTTATTTTTACCAATGATAATGGGGGTAATCAAGCATTCTGGATGTTCAGTGACGAAAGAAAGGGCTTCTTTAAATGTTAGTTTATTAAGCCCAATCAAAGCTTTCAAGGTCTTCCTTGAAGATGTTCGTGATTTTTTAGTAATTTCTGCAAAACCACCTTCAGATAGAGATAAAATTTCCAGCAACTCTGTTTCCGATATTTTTTCAATACGGACATATTTTGCTTCTATCCCATAGTTCTGAAACCATGAATTTGCTTTTTGACTGGCGGTACAAGGTTTGCGGTAGTATACTCTAATCAAGGCTTCACCTACAATTCTTTCCGTTTCATGTATAGACAACTCTTCTATTTTATAATATTTAAAGCTATGAATTAGTCACTTTACTGGGAATGGTAACCCTCTTTTTGTGACCAACAAAAAAAAGGAGAGCACCTGCTCTCCTTTCAAATATAAATAGTAAACTGTGTCACCTCAGGAATAACTCCAAAACGCGCGTGGATCGATGTAGTTCCTATCCCTGTATTGACATACAATTGTGTAATAGCATCAAGCTGGTATAAGCCCCGTGTATACTTCTCAGCCAGAACATTTTTTATCGGAAAGAAGGGAAGCCAGACCTGACCGCCGTGACTGTGACCTGCTAAAACCAGCTGTGTATCTGTACCGATAAAACCATCCGCAACATCCGGTTCATGTGTCATCGTGATGGCATAGTCATAGTTTTGACGGTAAGCAAGCGTATCGGATACCGAAGGATTTCCTAAAAGAGAATCGTCAAGTCCACCTAAGAAAACTTGACGACCATCGCTCAATGTTAGAGTTTCTCCCTGATTTCTTAGCACGACAAATCCACCCGCCGACATAACATCTTCATAGACACGGACAGCACCGCCACCATAATCATGATTGCCCCAAACGGCATACTTTCCAATATTTGCCTTAAAAGCTTTTAATTTTTCAATCATTGGTGCCATCTGTTCTGGATACTTGGAGTAATTATCAAACAAATCTCCTGTAAACAAGAGAATATCTGGGTTTTGGGCATTAACCTTCTCAATCACCTTATCTAAACGATTGGTTTCAAAGTACTCGGAAACCTGCAAATCAGAGATTTGCACAACGTTTAGTGGTGTCCGCTCATTTTTCTTTCCCAGCTCGACATGATTGACATGCACAAGGAAGGGCTCAACTTTCCAAGCATAGAAAGGCAGAGCAACGATAAGCAATATAAATACGCTTATGATAGATAAGAGAATACGCTTCGTTTTCTTTTTAGTTTTTTTACTTGTTCTTGGAGGTGTTTTTGTTTTTGGGTTTTGCATAGTGTTTTATTATAGCATAAAAGAGTGTTACGTTTGTAGACACTCTTTTATATCTTTTTTGCATAGTATATAAATACTGCGAGCAGTGTGTGCTACTCCCAAATAACTTCCCGACTATTATCAACTGCCGTTATCCAAGTTTGACCCGACTTGAGCGGGATTTTGTTTCCTTGACCGTCGGTGAAGCTGATATTTGTTTGTGCATTTGATTTGGCCCAATTTCCTTCTTGGACTTTGCCGTTTTGGAAAATATACGCCTTGCCTGTGCCGGTCGTTTCGATGTCCATGTGGTTACCGTCTGCGGATAGTTTTTGATTGACCATGATTGCAATGACTACATCTGGTGAAATTTGACCCTTTTCTCGGTCTTGATGTGCTTCGCCCCCTTGGAAACGTTGATAGGTCTTGCTGGCTGTATCGTAATGATAGCTGACTTCAAAAATACCGGTAGAGACTGGAAGTCTGATAGCTTGAGCAGCTGGCAGGTCACTTTCTGTTTTATCCGAATTGAGCGCTTGTCTGTCCCAGCTTTGGAAATCAGATTTTTTCTTATCTAGCTTGGCCATATATTTGTCCAAACCACTCATTTTCGTATACATATTATGTGGTGCCACGCGGTCCTCAGAACGCCAGAAGATACCCTCAGGCGCTTTAAATTGATCTAAGTCTGCGACATAATCACCCGACTTGACCATGTTCAAGGCTAACTCTGAGCCACCCACGTGAGCTAAGCCAGCATCAAAACCAGCTGCCCATTCCACAAAGTAAGGACGAATAGAACGCACAGGACCGATCAAATCAGGCTGTGCTTCCTGATAAAGGGCGACAAAGCGTGTAATGCCTCCTTCAGCGACAGCTTCAAAAACTACTCCCGCATCTTTAAGACCAGACTGTGGACGCGCTTCTGGTGAATTTTCCACCATCACGGCAGTTATCGGGCGTTTTGCCTTATCAGCAGTTGTTTCAAGACCTGTAAGTTCTGAGCGTACAGGACCTGATTTTTCCTCTTGTTTTACCTCTTCTTTTGCCGTTTTTGGAGCAAAGACCTTCGTCTGCCAAAGGAAGAGCCCAACTGCACCAACTAAAAGGGCAATGATGATAGCGATTACTTTTTTCTTCATAATTTTATTATATCAGAAAAGTCCCTTCTTTCACCATTTTAGTCTTCTAAGTAAGTTAAAAGCCTCATCAAAACGTAACTTTTTTCAAAAGGAATTCACTTCATATATTTTTTCGCACTCGCCTCAATCTCCGTAATCAAGCTCTCATCTGTAAGACTAGTGACTTCACGGATGACTGCGTTAAGCCCTTTTTCTTTTAATGCTTCTTGCAAAGCCATTGCTTCTTTATCGTTTTCATCTTTGTAGGCAAATATTTTCCCCACAACTGCCAAATGGCTTTGATAAGATAAACCGCGGTCAGAAAGTTCACGGATTGGGCGGATAAAACGTTCATCGTAGCCTAGCTTACGCATCGGAGTTCGTGCTACACGGCTTATCTCATCCACTATCTCTGTATTTGAGAAGCGCTTAATAATCGTTTCGTGATATGCTTTCAACTCTTCTTCAGTAAAGTCCCATTTGGCTAAGAGCAACTGGCGTGTTTCAGCTTGGACGTCTTTAAGTGAGGCCAATACTTCATTATTTTGCAAGGCTTCTAAAATCGTTTGGTAACCATAATATGCGCCTGTATAAGCCACTGTCGCATGACCACTGTTAACAGAGAAGAGTTTACGTTCAATATAAGGTTCCAAATCTCTGGCATAATGAACACCATCAAGCTTTACTTCACTGTTTTTCAGTTGACTTTCGTCCACAACCCACTCACGGAAGGGTTCAACGACAACATAGAGCGGATCTTCATGGGATTGATTGGGGACGATACGGTCGACTGCCGCATTGGGAAAGCCAATCTTCGCATCTACAAATTCTAAATCAGCTGGAGTTAAGTATTCTTTGACCTTATCAAAAAGAAATTCAGAACCCCCAATCATGTTTTCACACGCAAGGATGTCTAATGGTTTTTCGTTTCCTTGGGCTTTACGCTTTTGAATGCCTTTGGCAATCAGTTCCGCAATAAAAGGAAGTATGTTGGGGCCAATCGCTGTAGTAACGATATCAGCCTCTGCGATAGCCTCAACTACTGCTTCAGGGTTCTGCGCATTGTTAATGCCCGAAACGCTATGGACTTGAATTTTTTCATGCGATTGATCTGCCAGCTCAATCGTATATTTTCCTTCCTCGTTTAAAGCGTTGATGATTTTTTCATTAACATCGACAAAGGCAATTTCAAAACCGTTCTTATATAAGATTTCTCCGATGAAACCACGTCCGATATTTCCTGCGCCAAAATGTACTGCTTTTTTCATTTGTATTTACCTTCATTTCTTCTTTTTACTCCTTCATTGTAATCGTTTTCTTTTCGCTACTAAATAAAAATCTTGGCACTTTTTACTGTGCCAAGATTTTTGAGATTATCTAGTTTTCAAAGTATGCTGCGATTTCATCAACAGTTTGTGCATCTGCGATTTTAACGACATTATCGACATCAGCACAGAAAAGCGAGATTTTTTGGATAAGCTCCAAATGCTCGTCTCCAACACCTGCTATTCCAAATAAAACAGTTGCCACTTTGCGTTCTTCAGCATCCCCAAAGTTTATGCCTCTAGGGACTTGCACAATGCATATACCAGTTTTTTCGACTTCTTTTTTTGCTTCATCTGTGCCGTGAGGGATGGCAATAAAATTACCCATATATACAGAAAGTTCCTCGTTGCGTTGAACCATAGCTGGAATATACGCTGATGTCACACAGCCTGCCTCAAGAAGCAATGAACCACAATATTCAATCGCTTCTTCTTTTGTTTCAAAATGTTTATTTAGTTTTATCAGATTTCTTTGAATTCTCATTTTATTCTCCATATTTTTGGATTGATTCAGTCATAATCATTTTTAAGAGCTCTTCTACAACTTCTTGATTACCGGAATCATAAATTTTCGTATACAGTTTATTTTCGATGATTGAGCTCGATATTCTTCCCAAGAGATATGTCGCATAATGGTCAACTTCTGGAGGTGCTAATAACAATAGAACACGATTAACACTTATCTTCTCTTGATTCATGGCAATTACTTCTATGCGCTCCTCTAGATCATATATTTTGAAAAGCGGGTACGGCACTGTTCCATGGAGACCATGAAGCAGTGCAATATTTGTATCCGGAATGGCCAAATGTGTCGCCTCAAAGCGCTCTAACAAGAGCCGAGCCAATCCTTCTTTTTCTGAAAAACCCAAGCGCTGTACAATAAGTTCAATAACAGCTTGCAAATGGGGTGGGTTTTCTAAAGTTTCCAGAGAAAATTGCTCTAATAAAGTATTACTTATACTGAACAACCTACTTAGATCTACGGTATGTCGTGGCTCATCTTCTCTATTTACTTTCCTTGCTTCTTGTTGAATAATACGCAATTGGTGACGAATATCATCTGTATTTTTTTGATCCAACATACGGCTCACAAAAATATAATCCAGCTCTTTTTCTGTTGTAAATACTACATCATAGTGCTCCAAATCCGGAATTTCAGACATTTGAATGATATCGATACGCTTCAAAAAGGGGAAATTTTTCTTTAAGTGACTGATCAAAAATTCACAAGAGATTCGTCCACGACTTGTCACGATTGCTGCTGTTAAGGGAAGAACCAAATCACTTCGTTCAAGAGTGGCTACGAAATGCAAAGTTACAAAAGCAGTATCTGTGCTGGAAAATTTCCGAGAAAATACTTTCGGTAGAACATCCTGCACAACTTTAAAAACTTTTTTGTTGTCTGATTCAATCTTTTTAATAAACTTGTTTTCTTTTTCGTAGGAAAGATCTGGTAAAATTTCTGTTTCTTTTAGATGAGCATAAAGAAGGCCATAGAGTTTATCGTCTTTGATAAATGCAATATCCATTTTTTGTGAAACTTCACTGATCAGTTGGCGTACTTTATACGAAAACTGACTGTCAAATTTTTCCATAAAAAGAACTTCTCGTCCAAAACCAAAGTAAAGCACATCATAGATACTGGCTAGATATACAATCTCTGCGAGACTAAAAGATGTTCCCCCTAGCTCTTGGATAATTTCCCTTACAAAGGCAATTGCTTCTTTACTTGGTTTACGCCAAAGCCCAGATGAAATTGTCTTTCCTTGGTTAATCCTTAGGAGTGTTATGCCGAGGAAAAATTGCATCAAAACCTTACTTTTATCGACCGCCTTTATCTCGACATTTTTTTCAAACACAGTTTTTGCTGTATCTAAAAACTGTGTTTCCAAAAATGAAGAAATTTTGCCTTCCGCAAAATCGCCATTCAATGCTTCACTGATACTCATCGAGTCATTTAATATCGAAACCAAGACCGAACGAATTTTTTCTTCTTTTCCAGTAATCCAAATTTCGTCATCTTGATGTAAAAAGAGCTCATTTTCTTCACAAATCTTTTCTAATTGTTTCAAATCTGAAATAACAGTGGGCAAACTTACTGCAAAACGTTCTGCTAATTCTTCAAGAGAATGATGCTTCGTGACTAAAAGAACAATCTCAGCTTTTTGTCTTTCTTGAGGCGAAAACTCCTTGAGCTCCTGAAGTTGCTCTAACCGGGCAAGATCTCCTTCTAAATAATAGCCTTCTGTTGAAGTACGTAAATAAATACCCATATTAGGCAAAGTCAGTTGAAATTTATCTAAATCCCGATAAATTGTTCTTCTGCTGGCTCCAGTCGCTTCCATCATATCTGCAACGGTCAGGGTTTCCTTCACTAAAAATTCTTGGATGATTTGTTGTTCACGTTGTGTTACTAACACGAGGTTTCCCCCTTTACTTTTGGTTTATAACTTGTTCAAACGTGCGACAAGTTGGTCATATCTTGGTGTTGTAATCAGACTTTCAACCTCGAGATATTGAGCATTAGGCGCAACTCTTTTAGCACGATGTGTAAACTCTTCTGTAGTTACAATCATGATGTTTGCGGCATTGAAAGCTGCCAAACCTAAAAACTCTACATCTGAAATCGGAAGCTGAATGCCGTTCATCTTAAAGATAGCCCCTAATGTTTCTTTACCCATCGTTGCGGAACCGATATGCTCACCATCATGAGCAAAGACAACCTCATCAATTTGATTCAAATCTATTTCTTCTTTTACTATTGGACTGTTCGTTAAGGTTACAGGTTCACTTTCAGATGGCTCTGAAGCCTGTGTTTGAGACAATTGGGAAATAATCTCATCGTATTTTGGTAAATTTAAAAAGTTGGAAACAGAATATCGAATTGCATCTGGTGACATTGTCGCCGCACGAGCAGCTAATTCTTCTTGTGTGACAACAATAGTATCTGGCCCTGCTTTAAGATTAGCAATAGCAATATTTGTAACGTCTTGTGGCAGACCAGCTTTATTAACTTTATTTCTAAGAATTGATGCGCCCATCGCAGATGAACCCATACCCGCATCACAAGCAAAAATGACATGTTTAACCGCTGAAAAATCAACTGCTTCGTGAGATGGAGCAACTTGCCCTTTGGCAACAGCCTTTGCTTCCGAAACATTGGCTTGTGCTTCTTCAAGTGCTGAGTCATCAACCATTGACTTGTCACGTTTCAAAATGAAGGACGCAACAAGGAAGGAAACACCGGCAGCAACAAGAATACCGGCCCAAACACTAAGAATATTCCCCAATCCTCCCGCAGCTTTACCAGAAGCCATCCCTGTGATGGCAATAATTGAACCTGGAGATGCTGGTGCTTGAAGACCTGCCCCCAAGAAATTGTTTGTCAAAGTACCTGATACACCACCAGCAATTACTGCGAAAAATAGAGCTGGTTTCATCATCACGTATGGGAAATAAATTTCGTGAATACCACCAATAAATTGAATAATTATCGCACCTGGTGCTGTAGCTTTTGCTGAACCTTTACCAAAGAGCCAAAAGGCAATCAAAATACCAAGACCTGGTCCAGGGTTTGCTTCGAGTAAAAACAACAGTGACTTTCCTTGTTCACTGGCTTGCTGGATACCCAAAGGCGTCAAAATACCTTGGTTAATGGCATTATTTAAAAATAGAATTTTAGCAGGTTCAATAAAGACATTTGCTAAAGGGATAAGGTGGTTGGAAACAAGGAAATCAACCCCTTGACCCATAATATCTGTTAAAGCTGCAACTAATGGACCAACTACTTTTACGGCAAATAATGAAATTCCGAAACCGACAAGGCCGGCAGAAAAGTTGTTAATCAACATCTCAAGTCCTGCTTTGATATGAGGTTGCACGACCTGGTCGAATTTTTTAATCAGCCAAGCTCCAAGAGGACCTAAAATCATAGCGCCTAAAATCATCGGAACATTGCCGTTTTCATTAAGCCCGCCCATCGTAGTTGTTGCTGTGGCAACAATCGAACCAAATGTGGCAATCGCACCAACAACACCTCCGCGGTGATCATAGATATTTTTACCGCCTGTATAACCAATCATGACTGGAATAAGAAAGACAAGCATTGGGCCAACCATGGCAGCAAAAGTACTGTTTGGTGTGAAACCGTCTGGGATAAAGAACATCGTGAGAACACCCCAAGCAATTAAGATCGGAATGTTAGGCATAACCATATTTGAGAGTGCTGTTCCAAGTTTCTGAACACGCACTTTAAGACTAGTTTTTTCTTTCATTACAACTCCTTATAAGATAATTAATATTGTATACTTAGATTGTAAACGCTTTCGATTATGTTTCATAAAAAAACCTTGACACTTTTTATTGTGTCAGGGTTTTTTATTGTGTGTTTTATTTTTTGAGGATAAAGATAAAGCAAACTTCTCTGTCTATTTCTTTTAATAAAGTGAGAGTATATCTTCTCCAAGAGTTATTTCTGAATTTCATTTTGTAGTAAATCAAAAGTAGGCGCTTCCAAAGCAAGTATAGCACATGTATTAGATTATTTCCATTTTCTTTCACTTTTATTAATAAGGGCGTCTGTACTCCAAATTATCGCACACTCTCTTTTGAGTAACGCTTCTTTTATCAAAAAAAACAAGAAGTCCAACGACTTCTTGCTTTTATTCAACCGTCTGCAACATATATTCCAACCAGTCTCCTGAGACAACAGGTACTAACTGATCATTGGTATTAAGACTTGCATGTGGATTATAGTGATAATAGTAAACTTCTTCTGTTTGGCCGTTACTGAGAGAGGCAGTGGTACTTCGACGAATGTATTCGCTGCTTTCTGGACTTTCTGGGTTAAAATTTTCCATACCATCGAGTGTTCGAATACTTTTTGAGAAGTCATAAAAGGTAAAAACTTCTCCTATTATTTCTGAATTACCGTCAAAGATTGCGGGATAACCCTTATTTTCAATATGAAAGAGATTGCCCTTAATTTTTGCTGGTGTACTTTCCAGAACCTCACCTTTTAAATATTTTTCATAGTTAAACATGTCTGTACGTAAGCTACCGTATACAAAAACTTTCCTTAACATATTTCCCCACCAATAACACGTAAATCTTCGGAATAGCGCGTGCATGCTTCTAAGGCAACTTCAATCCCTTTAACAATCTCGTCCAATGACATATAAGGTGTGTCTTTTTTATCAATGACTTGTGATGTAGCATAAGGAATATGAATAAAACCAGCTTTAACTTCGGGATATTTTTTCTCTAAGAGGTAACGCACACCATAGAAAACATGGTTGCATACAAAGGTACCGGCTGTGTTAGACAAGGTTCCAGGAATGCCAGCTTTATTTAATTCGCTAACAATTGCTTTAACTGGCAATGTAGAAAAATATGCTGGAGCACCATCTTCTTTTACGGCCTCATCGACAGGCTGATTGCCTTCATTATCTGGAATTCTGAAATCATCCACATTAATGGCGACACGCTCTGGCGTAATCGCGAAGCGTCCACCGGCTTGGCCAATATTTACAACCACATCTGGATGATGTTTTTCAATAGCTTCTTCAATTTTTTCGAGTGATTTATAACGCACAGTCGGAATAATCAACTTAATAATCTCAGCACCGTTGATTTCTGATGCAACACGTTTCACAGCTTCTTCAGCTGGATTGAGTGCTTCACCACCAAATGGATCAAAACCTGTTAACAAAATTTTCATAATAGAATAATCTCCTTTTTAAAATGCGACAAAGTACATTACGAGAATGTGCAGAACGATAAGCGTAAGTGAAACTGGCGCTTGTACCTTGATCACTTTATTCTCATCTTTCATCTCAAGCAAGGCAGCAGGCACGATATTAAAGTTGGCTGCCATTGGCGTCAGTAAAGTACCACAATATCCTGCAGTCAGTGCTAATGCCCCAGCAATTACGGGATTTGCTCCTTGGGCAAGGACAAACGGAATCCCAATACCCGCTGTGATGACAGAGAAAGCCGCAAAAGCATTCCCCATAATCATCGTGAAAATCACCATGCCAAGAACATAAGCTACTACGCCGAGCAAGCGGTTATCCGCAGGGACAATACCTGTAATCCCTTGGGAGATAACTTCACCAACACCTGCAGTTGTAAAGAGTGCACCTAAGGCAACCAACAATTGTGGTAAAATCGCAACTGGCCCCATCGAATCAAAGAGGCGTGCGCCATCCTCCACGGATTCTGTCACTTTTGCTTTTGTCATTATCAATGCAAACACTAAGGCAACAACCGAAGCTACACCGATAGCAAAGAGCGAAGCATTGGTAAATTTACCTAAAGCCATCGCAATGCCAACAGCTACAAATGCCAGAATAAAGGAAGGAATAAAGATTTTATTCTTCAAGACTTTAGACTGTTTTTGACCAAAGTTGTCGTCCAAAGCTTTATATTTCCCAAAGGTCACTTGCTTAGTTAGTGTAAGTAAACTGCTTAAAACAATAAAGAGTCCTACAAGCCAGGCTGGGATAAGTGCACCAAAAATAAATGGTATAGCAATTAAAATCCAAAAAAGAGCCGTTCCGAAACGTTTGCTTCCTTGTATTGTAGTTAAAGCTTTATAGGCCATATAAATCATGAGTAAACCCATAAGGACATAAAAAATATTTAATGAAACGTCAATAAAAGCTTGCATGGTTTATTTTACCTCTTTCTTTCCAAATTTTCGAAGAAGTTTTCTGTCATACAGTACAAACTGGATAGCTGTCACTAGAAAGGCAAGGACAGCCATGATAATACTGGCAACTGCTACGTCTACGGCTGAAACATCATAGTTAAAACTTGACATTGTTGAAGTAATCAAGAGAACACCGGCGCTCCCTGCAAAGAGATTTTGCCCAAAGAAGTTACCATAGTTTTCTGCTGCGGCAGAAATTGCCTTAATATCATCGTCTTCAGACTCCACATCACCAAATTTACTCACTGCGGCAGCTTTGGCCATCGGCTGAATGAGTGGTCGAACAAACTGTGGATGACCACTAATACGAATAGACATTGCGCCTGCAATAAAACGAATAAAAACATAAACAAGGGCAATACGACCTGTTGTAAGTGACTGGATACGGCCAATAAGATCTACTGCACGTTGGCGAAGTCCATTACGTTCCAAAACACCGATAACTGGAAGAGTCAAAACAAAAAGCGAAACCATACGGTTATCGACAAAAGATTGACCTAAAATAGTTAGAATCTCCTGAATACTCAATCCTGCAACCAGACCTGTAGAAATCCCAGCGACAACAACAACAAATAAGGTCTCTATCTTGAAAACAAAACCAATCAAGACAATCAAGACACCTATGAGTTTAATCATAAAATAATTCCTCCTAGAATATATATATCAGACAATTATACACTATTTGTCTATTATGCACAATTTATAATTGGATAATATTTTATGTTATTGTCTAAACAAATAGAGATAGCTCGTAGCTATCTCTATTTATATTATTCCCTGATACTTATTCTACCAGTATTTCTCAGTTTTAAAAAATATCAATCGTAACTTCAATATTACCTTTTGTCGCACGAGAATAAGGACAAGTTTCATGGGCTATTTCTAACAATTCTTTTGCTTCCTCAAAGCTTACACCGTCTATATGTCCTACGATATCAACACCTAAAACAACGTCAGGTACTGCGCCTTGACTTAAGTTATAGAGAGATACAGTTACTTCTATAGTTGATTCTCCATCAACATTTCTTGATTTTTTGACATAGTCTAAAGCACTGTTAAAACAAGCGCTATACCCCGCTGCGAATAACTGTTCTGGATTTGTCGCATCCACAGCTTTACTTCCTGGCGCTGCGATCTCTAATTTAAAGCTATTATCGGGGGAGTGGACTTCACCATTACGGCCACCTGTATTTATCATTTTTGTTGAAAATATTTTTTGCATTACCTTACCTCTTTTTATTTTTAATTGTGTGCAATTTAATTTTACTAAATATAATTGAATTTGACAAATATATGAAATCAGTTATAATAAAAATATTTGGGAGGACATCATGAGTAATTCGATTTTAAACAAGGAACTTTGCTTTCAACTATACATTGCTTCTAAAGAAATTATAAAACAGTACAAGCCGTATTTAAAAAAGTATGACTTAACATACACAAGCTTTATTGCTTTGCTGGCATTAGAAGATGGCATGACCGTGAATGAGTTGGGGGAAGAATTATATTTAGATTCTGGTACCTTAAGTCCTTTATTAAAGAAATTGGAACAAAAAGGATATCTTGTTCGAAAACGTTCGCGTTCGGATGAGCGTATTGTCAAACTATTTTTAAGTGTAGATGGAAAAAAACTCAAAAAAATGCTTCCTGCTATTTCCCTACAAGTTGGACAAGAACTTGCAGGACAATCTGATGAAATTAATTATAATAGTTTGATTATGCAACTCTCTCAACTTAATAACATCATGAAAAATATGAAACGAGAACCATAACACTCTTATTTTTCAAACTAAAAAAGAAGGTAGACCCTTCTTTTTTTAGTGGTTTAATTTACGTAATTCAGCTACAAGTAATTCAGCTACTTTTTGGGGAGATTGAGGATTTTGTCCAGTAATTATTCGCCCATCTCTAATAGCATACTCTTTGAAGGCTGCGGCTTTTTTGTATCGCGCTCCACGTTGATTTAACTCGGTTTCGGTTAAGAACGGAACAGCAGTTGTTGTTCCATTAAGCTCTTCTTCTTCGTTTGTAAATCCGGTAACGACTTTATCTTTTATAAGGTATTGCCCCTCTTCATCTTTCAAGTTCAAAAGACCAGCTGCACCATGACAAACAGACGTTATAAATCCACCTACATAATAAATTGCTTCAGCGACTTTCATCAACTCTTTATCTTCGGGATAATCCCACAGTACACCATGACCACCTGTAAAATATATAGCGCCATAATCCTGAGGATTTAAATCCGTTATTTTTTTCGTGTTGGAAAGAGCATCTTCCCTAAAACTTCTTTCTGTATACCATTTCCAATCGATTTCGTTCGCATATTTAAAACTTTCAGGATCAAGGGGAACATAGCCACCTTTTGGACTTGCAAAGTCAACTTCATAACCTGCAGAGATTATTTCATCATAAAAATGAGTTGTCTCTCCCAACCAGAGCCCTGTAGCTCTATTTGTCTTATCATATTTGGGCGTATTTGTTTCTATGATTAATATTTTTTTCGTCATTTTTTTCTTTCCTTTCCAGTTTGGACTCACTTATACCTTCTTATAAAGCTTAGGAATTATTATAAAAACTGTTGTTCAGTGTTGGATTACTTTATCTATTTAGAAGAAAATAATACTAAGTAAAGTTAAGATGGCTAAACCACCTTGTTTAAAAATAATGAAGCGGTCGCTCGTGAGGCTCCCATACAGCGCAACTAAAATAATATATACCAAGAAGACACTCAATAATTCAATGCGTGCGGCAGAAACAAACAGTGCATAAAGTATCCCAATACCAATCAACCCGTTGTATATACCTTGATTTTTAAACAGTACTTGGACGTTTTTGTTTTGTAAATCCTCGCTGGCCATTTTGAACACTCTACCTGTTGCATCAGAAGTCGTTTTTACCGTTTCTAAATAAGTAATATAAAAGAATTCTATGGCGACCAATACTCCTAAAATAGTTGTTATGACTGACATAAGCTTATTTTCCCCCCTTCTCTACAATTTGCAATTCCGGCTTTTTAACACTATAGTTACTGATATTTTGCGCGAAAGCTAGCAACAAAGGATTGGTGTTGTGTTTTTCGATTGTTTCTAAGGAAGCCCAGTTTTCAATCATCACAAACTCATTTGTTGAAAGTACTGCTTCGTATAAATCATAAGCTAAACATCCTTCTTCTTGTTTAGAAGTAGCGATTAATTCCTTTATATCTTTTAAAAATTCTTCTCTTTTTTCATCTTTGATAAAAAATTTAGCATTAACAATAATCAAATGTCCATCCTCTTTCTGTGACTTTTATTCTTTTTCACAACAATTGACTAATCAATCATTGACTGGTCAATAATACTCCATTTTCTAATTAATTTCAAGAATATTGACTTAAACTCTCTACTCAAAGTTACTAACGCATCTCTTTTTTACAATAAAATGTTTCTTAAGTTTCGCTTATGTATCATTTAACTAATTTTTAAGTAAATAAACATACAATTTGTTTTATTAATTTAGACAAAGGAGAATCTCATTTGGATTTTATAAGACGTGCCTGGCTTTTTACTAAAGCCAAACTATCACGAACCCTTCTACTTATTGTGGCCTTTTCAACTATACTTGTTTTTGTTCTTTCGGGTTTGGTTATTCATACAGCTTCTAACCGTTCCATCGAAAATGCGAAGAAGAGTGCAGGAGCGACTGTTACACTCTCCATTAATCGTTCTGCAATGATGGAAAATTTTTCTAAGAATGATTCAACGGGGAAAACGAACAAGTCTGATATGCCTGACATTACTCAAGCAGATGCTGAAAAAATAGCGAAACTTTCTGGAGTAAAATCTTACTCGTATACAAAACAAGCTACAGCAAATGCCGAAAGCAATATCGAAGCAATCAGTCAATCTGACACCTCAAAAAATAATGATAAACAAGGAGCTGTCTTTATGGCAGGGCCGGAAATGAGCGGAAGTACTCCCGGTGATTTCAAAATCGTTGGTACAAACGACTTGCTCGCCTCTTCAGAGTTTTCGGGTGGGACAAATAAAATAACCTCTGGACGCGCGATTCAGTCCTCTGATGAAGGAACGAATAATGTTGTCATTGAAGAGAGCTTGGCTAAACAGAACAACCTCAAAGTAAACTCAACTTTTACCCTCAAAGATAGTAATGATAAAACTTACAAAATGACTGTTGTAGGACTTTACAAATCAGGTTCAACAGAAAATGATTTGGCCGCAGACTTTAGCTTTATGAACCCAGCCAATCAGATGTACACTGCTTTGAGTGTTCCAAACCAAATCGATGGTAAAACAGGAACGCTTGGAAGTGCAATCTTTAATCTGGAAAACCCAGAAGATTCAGAAAAGTTTGTCAAAGAAGCTACCAAGCTTATCGATACAGATAAATTTGAAGTACAGTCTAATGATGCTATTTACCAACAAATGCTACAACCTCTGAACAATATCAGCAGTTTTTCTAAAAATATTGTTATCCTTGTGACACTTGCAGGTGCTATCATTCTTGCGCTTATCGTAATGCTCATGGTGCGAGAACGCCGCTTTGAAATTGGTGTCTTGATGAGCTTAGGCGAGTCAAAAGGAAAAATTGTGATGCAATTCTTTACTGAACTATTTATGATAATGGTCGTTTCTATCGGTATAGCCTCAGCTACTGGTAACTTTGTGGGCAATGCCGTCGGCCAACAGTTACTTAACCAAGAAACTCAAACCAGTCAAACCAATCAACCTACCCAAATAAATGGTACTCAAAGACAAGAAGATGGACCTCAGACAGAAAAAGGAAGTCCTAATGCTCAACCTGGCGGAATGCGTACGGCGATTGGGATGGGACAAAATAATGAACAGCTCAAGGCCATAAATGAGCTCGAAATTAAAACAAATCCTCAACAAATTGCGATTTTAGCAGCTCTTGCACTCTTGATTACGCTTGTGGCCGTTGGTTTAGCAGCAATTGGTATTTTACGCTTAAACCCTAAACAAGTGATGACAAATTAAAGAAGGAGGACATTATGACAGTATTAAACATTGAAAATTTGACTTACTACTATAACCATCCTGAAGATTACCTCTTTCAAGATGTCACAGAAACTTTTGAAGCAGGAATTATGTACAGTATTCTCGGCCAATCTGGAAGTGGAAAAACAACACTACTCTCTCTTCTAGCAGGTTTAGATATGCCCAAGTCTGGACAGATTAAACTTAATGGAGACGAGATAAAAGCAAATCAGCTCACCAATTATCGTAAGAACATCGTTTCTACCATTTTTCAAGCTTATAATTTATTAACCTATATGTCAGCTTTTGAAAATGTAAAAACAGCGCTCAGGATCTCAAAAGTCTCCTTTGACGATGAGAAGCAGTCAATTATTGATAGCTTGGAAAAAGTTGGTTTGACAGAGGACTTAATATACAAGCCTGTAAGTAAACTTTCAGGAGGACAGCAGCAACGTGTGGCTATCGCACGCGCCCTTGTTTTAAATCATGATATCATCATTGCGGATGAGCCTACAGGAAATCTTGATGAAAATACGACGCGCCAAATTGTCGAGCTTTTCAAAAAAATAGCGCATGAAGATCATAAACTTGTAATTATCGTGACTCATGAAACAGAGGTAGCTCAAAACTCTGATGTTGTCTACCAACTCAAGAATAAAAAATTTACCAAGTTAGATACTTTTTAAAAGAAGACAGACGAAAAAGACTAGCCATGGAGCTAGTCTTTTTTCTTATTTCATTTTACCTTTTGTTAAGTATTTTTTTACCCCCAACAAGGAAAGGGCGATAAGAATGCTTACCCCTAAGACATAAAGATATGGTTTTGCATTTTCACCTGTCAGCGGAAGTTTTTTTCTATATTCAAGCGACCTAGTAGTATCTTGAGTTTTCTTAGTACTCAGTGATGCTGTGCTCTTCTCTATTTTTATGTTAGCATTAGTATCTTCCTGTTTTTTTGCCACTTCTTCATTTTTCTGTTCCTCATTTT
Organism: Lactococcus formosensis; assembly: GCF_037892375.1. Lineage (NCBI taxonomy): Bacteria > Bacillati > Bacillota > Bacilli > Lactobacillales > Streptococcaceae > Lactococcus > Lactococcus formosensis. Next base: position 1,874,245 of record NZ_CP141721.1, read on the forward strand.
CATTTGACACTACTGGAACTTCTTCCCAACTGGCATAGAGAATCTTATCACCTTGTTCTTGCGCTGATATGGCTTCTATTTTTTTACCTTTTTGATCTGTCCAACCTATAAAAGTATAGCCCTGCTTCGTTGCTTGTTCAAAATGGCTTACTCCTCGTCCATAAATATAAGAATCTGGATTTTGCTGTGAATTTTCTCCACCATTTAAAACATAGTTTATTTTATAAGTATTTGCTTTCCAATTTGCATGGAGTGTTTTGTCGCCTTGTGCATCGGTAGGAATATTGGTTATACTGTTCCCATCTCCATCTGTCCAACCTGTAAAAGTGTAACCTTCACGTTGTGGTGCTTCAAAACGACTTATTCCTTGACCATAACTATATGATAAAGGATTCGCAGGATGGTTTGTTCCACCATTGAGGTCATAAGCAATATTAAAGCTTAAACTCTCGGATTTGAATGTTAAAACAGCAGGTTCAGTGTAAATGGGTTCATTATTTATTGAATCTAGCGGTGTAATTTTTAAGCGGTATAAATTACCTTCATTTGAAATATCGGAAGTAAAGTCGAGTGTTTTACGAATTGTTTTATCACCCGTTGAGTTCGTCAGGCTTTCAGATATATCATTAAAGGACAATCCTTTATCTTTACTAACTTGCCATATCATATCGACTGTTATTTTCTGCGGTGAAGATAGATTTACCTCAGATTCAAAATGAGCAAGATCTCCTGGGATTAAATCAAGTTGATCATTAGGATTAGTCCCCGTTACCTGTCCATCGTATTCGTATTGCACTAAGGCGGGGACATTAAAGTTGAAAGCATGCCATTTATTCGGATCCCCATTATAAGCCCTTTCTTGGTACAAAGTAAAAGGAATATTTTGTACGGCATTCGGGGCAAACGTAGCCATATCTCCCAGTAAGAAGACTGGTCTTGTTTCATGCAATGTGGAGTCATTTTTAAGAGTACTTAATGGCATGAAACTCGTGGAAGGTCCTACCATGTAGATTTTAATCCCCGCACTGCCATTCAATGCTTGGCTCGTATCAACACTAGTTGCCGTATTGTCTATTAGTGGATTAGGAAGAACCCAAGATTGGAGAGCTTCATTCCAGTTATAAGAACCAGTTGCAGCTGTAGATCCACCAGAATTCGTAATAGTAAAAGTAGGAGAATCCATGTATGGAATCACCTTTACCAGTCGGTAATCACTGTTAGGTAATTTCGTAAATGTAAGTGTTCCCTGATAACGGTCGCCATCAATCGTACTTGTACCTGGTGAGGGGATATTAAATGAAGCTTTAAACAAGCTATTGGCAGCTCCGACCCAAGGAATGTGGGTTGTGTAGTCAAAAGCATAAGTTTTATCTGCAGTTGTGACTACTCCTCCATTTGTTGCAAGAACCCGCACAGGTATTATATTTAACAGTATAAATAATATTAACGTGGCAGATACCATCATAAGCCTTCTCAAAGACAACGCTTTGTGTAACATTTGATATTTTTTCATTTTTCTTCTCCTTCTATTTATAGATACACTACTAGAACTACTTTACCCTTCTAGAATTGTCCTTTCTTTTTTATTATTCCTTATATCATTATATTATAATAAGAAAAAAATTAAATCAATCTCTTTTTCGATGTAATTGTCTACACAATACATTTAGACTGGTGTCAAGGAACTATTAAGCACCTTCATCCATTGAGTGCCAGATTTAATTTGTAAGAAATGGTTCAAGAAATCGAACTCATATTAGCTATATTTTCTCTTTTAGAGGCTTGAAAAATAAAATTTAAATGAAAAAAGTTACTGGATCAATTGCGCCAGTAACTGCTATTTTTAACTATGAATATGGTGAACATACATCCTTTACGTTAAGTCTATCCTTTTATTTTCTCAAAATTATGTTTAAAAATGCCCCGAAGCTCTAAAGCATTTATTTCTGAGAGTATCTTTAAAGACCTACTAACAAGTTTTGTTCCCATATTTTTATCTTCAAATTTATAAATCCAACATCCCTTTACAAAAATAGAAGATATTCTTACATAGGTATCAAAAACAAGTGCTAATTTATCTAATTCCTTTATTAACTTCTCTGAAAATTTCTTTTGCTCTCTTCTAATCATGGAAAGAATGGTACGGATTATTAATCTTATTAATAAATTTCTAAATTCCGTGATTTCTTTTAAATACTGACTGTTTTGTGATAAAATTCTTTCAATCAGATGATAGACTAAGTCAGGATTAATTTCTTCTAGTGTGTTCACTAAGATATACATTTCATAACTATGCCAAACTTGATAAGACTTAAGCTTGTTTTCTATATACTTTATTTCGTCAGTTGAAAGCTTTGTATAACAAGCTTTGGCTGAGAGAGCAATGACTTGGTTTTCTTCCATATCATATTTTACATTTTTCATGTATATAGCCTGAAGCTTTTTCTGGTCATTGCTAAAGTAAGCTTTCTCAATTTCCTTAAATTGAGATAACCAATAATCCTCCTCATCATTATTAATCATCAGCATATAGGAACGAAAAGTCGTGTGCATTTCTTGTAAGGCAAGGTCTAATTTATCTAACGAAATCATTGATTTACCATTTTCAAAATAGGACAATGTTGATTTTGATAAACCCACACGTTCAAAATCGCTTAAAAGTAAATGGTGCTGCAAGCGTAATTTTTTAAAAACTTCGCCATATTTTTTATAAATCATGGTCATTCCTCCTAAACAGCATATTTTAAAAAATGTACTCTCTCGCGAACATTCAATAATATCTCTTGGCTAGCATTAAATATGCTCGACTTCTTACCTTCTTTTCACTTTCATTTTATCATAACAAATCTTATATTTACTAAAAAATTCACTTAAATTTAATGAAATAAATTCTTTTTATATCATTTTTCTTCATGATTTATCTCCAGGACGATTATATTTTTATCCAAAAAATAAAGACAGCCTCAAAGACTGTCTTTTACTTATTTGTGATATAAAGTAGCTTATTTACCTTTATTCCTCATCCATAGACAAAACAGAAAGGAAAGCTTCTTGTGGTACTTCTACTGAACCGATCGATTTCATGCGTTTCTTACCAGCCTTTTGTTTTTCCAAAAGTTTACGTTTCCGAGACACGTCACCACCGTAACATTTAGCCAAGACATTTTTACGCAAGGCTTTGATGTCGCTACGTGCCACGATTTTTTGACCAATAGTGGCTTGGATTGGTACTTCAAATTGTTGACGAGGAATAAGTTTTTTGAGTTTTTCAACGATAACTTTACCACGTTCGTAAGCAAAATCTTTATGCACGATAAAGCTAAGGGCATCGACTTTTTCTGAGTTCAAGAGAATATCCATCTTCACGAGGCGTGATGGGCGGTAATCTGAGATTTCATAGTCGAAACTTGCATAGCCTCGTGTTGAAGATTTGAGCTTATCAAAGAAATCAAAGACAATCTCACTCAGCGGGATATGATAAATAACATTGACACGGTTAGCATCAAGATAATCCATCGTCACAAATTTACCACGTTTGCGTTGAGCGAGCTCCATAACGGCTCCGACAAACTCGTTAGGCACCATGATTTGTGCTTTGACAAATGGTTCTTCAATACTTTCAATACGGGTTGGATCAGGGAATTCACTTGGATTTGCCACTTCCATTGTTTCACCATCAGTCGTGTTGACATGGTAAATTACAGATGGTGCGGTCATGATTAGGTCTAAGTTAAATTCGCGTTCCAAGCGCTCTTGGATAACATCCATGTGCAAAAGGCCTAAGAAACCACAACGGAAACCAAACCCAAGCGCTTGGGATGTTTCTGGTTCAAACTGCAAACTGGCGTCATTCAGTTGTAGGCGTTCTAGGGCTTCACGAAGGTCATTATAACGGTTAGAATCAATCGGGTAAAGTCCACAGAAGACCATTGGATTCATTTTTTTATAACCCGCAAGGGCTTCTTCAGCAGGGCGATTAGCTAAAGTGATTGTATTACCAACCCGTGTATCCGCAACTGTCTTAATTGCAGCTGCCAAGTAACCAACATCGCCCGCCATGAGGAAGTCACGCGCCACTGCTTTAGGCGTGAAAATCCCAACCTCTGTCACAACAAATTCTTTACCATTTGACATCAGTTGAATAGTATCACCTACCTTCACAGAACCGTCAACTACACGAATTTGCAAGATAACACCACGATAAGCATCATAAACTGAGTCGAAAATCAGCGCCTTGAGTGGTGCTTCAACATCACCTTGAGGTGCTGGAACCTTCTCCACAACTTGTTCCAAAATTTCTTCAATACCGATACCTGCTTTAGCAGAGGCTAAAACAGCTTCTGACGCGTCTAAACCGATGACATCTTCAACTTCAGTACGCACTCGTTCTGGATCTGCCGCAGGCAAGTCAATTTTATTAATGACGGGTAAAATTTCCAAGTCATTATCTAAAGCCAAATAGACATTGGCCAAAGTTTGGGCTTCAATCCCTTGAGCTGCATCGACTACAAGAATAGCACCTTCACAGGCAGCTAAAGAACGGGAAACTTCATAGGTAAAATCGACGTGTCCAGGCGTATCAATCAAATGGAAAATATAGGTTTTACCATCTTTAGCCGTGTATTCTAACTCAATAGCATTGAGCTTAATCGTGATCCCACGTTCACGCTCCAAATCCATACTGTCCAAAAGCTGAGCTTGCATTTCACGTTTTGAGACCGTTTCGGTCAGTTCAAGGATACGGTCAGCCAGCGTTGATTTTCCGTGGTCAATATGCGCGATGATCGAAAAGTTACGGATTTTCTCCTTGCGCGCGTTCATTTCTTGTATATTCATCATTATTTCCTTAATAAAAAGTCTATTAGCTCTATTATAACATAAAGTTACTTTCTCAAAATAAAGAAATATATAAAAAGATTAATTTATAAGAGAGACCATCAATCAAACTAAACTGAAAGTAATTCAATCATTCTTTCAAGAAATTCTTTTCTATTTTCGCTTCTCCTCAGATATTCAACATGATATTCTTCCGTCAATATTTCTATGAGATGAGGGAAGATCTTGTTAAAATCTTTGGAATCATCTGGACTGATAGTAAAACTCAAAATGAGCTGTACAATTTGATTATCCCAATGGAGTGGTTTTTCAGGTTTAAATATAAGTATGCCAGTCTTTCTTCCTTCATACCTTATTGAATGTGGCAGGGCAATGCCACTACTAAAAGAGGTTGAGGATAAGCCTTCACGTTCAAAAAGTTTCTCAGCAAACTCTTTTTCAGCGAAACCATTCTTAAAAAACCATTGTCCAATTTTCTCAAAAGCTGCTGCTTTTGAAATCTCACCTTTCAGATGGATGAAAGCATTTTCTTGAATTATTTCTGGTAAAAAGCTCCTCAAAAAATATTGATAGCGTTTATTCTTCACTCTATCAATTGCTTCTCTGATGAGGATAAAATCTTTCTCCATTAAAAACTCATGAATCTGTACAGTTTCGTACTGCGGATTGCTTTCTATTATTTTATCAGATGAAAGAATAAGCTCAACATTTTTTTCATCATTAAAACCGTTTTTTACAAACAGAAGTTCATCACCAAATCGCTTTTCCAAACATCCAAGTATTCGATTTTCTCGATCAAGATAACCAGACATTTTAAGTTGGGTTCGTATTTTATATTCATTTTCTTCTTGCTCATCCAAGAAAGAGCCCAGATGAAGGGCTAAGAAGGCTATTTCATCTTCGGCTATCTCAATTTCTAAATCACGTGCAATAAGTGAAGAAAGATAGACTGCTATATCAAATAAAATAGGATAACGCACTTTTATTTCAATAGCACTTAAATTTCTTTTTACTTTTCTATCTTTTATACGATTGTAAAGGTTTTGAGTATGAATAAGTAAGCGTGTCAGAAATTTCTCATCTGTAAAATCTATTAAAAAAACTTCGCTGATTTCTTTTAAAGCATGCTGGAGACTTTCTGATACTTCTTGAGCAACATATGCATCTATTTGTGATTCTGGATGCCCTTTCTCTCCGTCACATAGTAAAGCAAGCTCAATTTTATCTTCTGCTGTAATAACAATGTTATAGTGTTTAAAAAGCCACTGTGAAATCTCCTCAATCATTTCAAAAGAGGGACTCGCAAAATTCTGGTGTTTTAATACTGATTGCTGATGTATAGCAAAAATTAAATGCAAAATGAAATTTTGAAAAAAATAATTATTAACATGGAACCGATAACTTTTAAAAATAGATCTACAAACCTCTGTCATTTCTGATAAGGAAATCTCTCCTAAAAATCTCTGCATTTCTTCTTCTAAGCTTTGAATACTATTCCCTTGTTGGCGAATTAAACTCATGATTAGCTGGCGTTTTTCATCGTAACTTCCTTTTAAATAGTAATAGAAATCATGCTGAGAGATGCGTAAGCCTTTATTACTTATCATTTTTTGTAATATCCCAATGTCTTGTCGTATCGTCGCTTCAGAAACCCATAGTCTTTCTGCTAAATCAAATAAACTAACTCCTTTTTCATTATTTTTTAACAGTAACTGCAAAATGGAAAATCGACGGCTATTTATTGCATCATTCGTGTTGTCTCCTACTTCTTGTTGGCCACTATACCTATAGCCCTCGCGGCTTGCCTCAATAAGTTTCGTTTCCTCTTCATTAAGCTGTTTTACATAGTAGCGAATACTACGATCCGTCACTCCCAAAATTTTTGATAACTCTTTACTGGAAATGAAGTTTTGTTTTCGATTCTTTTTTAAGTATTCTAAAAGAACTTCTCTTTTCTTCATTGCTTACTCCTAACTCATTTATTTTGGAAAATAAGCTCCATCAAAAATAGGGAGCTACGCCAAAAAGGAGTTAAAAACTCCTTAAATTTCTGCACCGTTTGTTGCAATGACCTTTTGATACCAATCAAAACTATCTTTTTTCAAACGTTTACGTGTTCCATTACCTTCATCATCAATATCGACGTAGATAAAACCATAACGTTTAGACATTTGTTGTGACGAACAGCTCACGATGTCAATTGGTCCCCATACACAATAAGCAAATACATCTGCCCCTTCATAAATTGCATGTCCTACCTGCTCAATGTGCTGACTTAAGTAATCTGAGCGATAATTATCATGGATTTTATTATCTATTAATGTGTCATACATTCCAAAGCCATTTTCTGCAATCATAATTGATTTCCCATAACGATCCCAATATTGCGATAAGCTATTATAAAGTCCTTTTGGATCGATATTCCAACCCCAAGGGTTAGCTTCTAAATGCTCATTATTAGTGATATCATAAGGAAGATATCCATTTTTCGATGCATCCACCATCTGCGAGAAATAATAAGAAATAGCTAAATAATCTAAAGTATTCTCACAAAGAATGTGCTTTTCGTCTTCCGTTATTTCAAGATTTATTCCTTTTTGTGCAAAATAGTTCAAAGCAACTTTAGGATATACGCCTCTAAATTGTACATCTGTAAACATATATTGCATTCTATTGTGCCACATTGCAAGATTGATATCCTCCGGCTTACAGGAAGCCGGATAAGCTGTTCCATCTGCTACCATTGTTCCTATCTGAAGGTCAGGTAAGTTTAAAGATTTAGCGTATTTTTGAATCAAGGCCGAAGCAACCATCTGATTATGAACACCTTGGTACTGTGCTTCTTCTTCATTTTCGTACTGGTCTTTACAAATACCTAAAGAAAGAAAGGGCTCTACTTGTATCATATTGATTTGATTAATTACTATCCAGTATTTAACTTTTTTACTAAAACGGTCGAGTAAAGTCTTACCGTAACGGACGAACATCTCAATAATTTTCTTATTTGCCCAGCCTCCGTATTCTAAGGTTAGATGAATAGGTGTTTCATAATGAAGCATCGTAATGATTGGTTCCATACCAACTTCACGTATTTTATCAATCATTTTTTCATAATGTTCAAGTGCTGCTTCATTTGGCTCTAGTTCATCTCCCTGAGGGAAAACTCTAGACCAATCTATTGAAGTCCGAAAAGCTTTCATTCCTGTCTCTGCCAGCATTTCCAAATCTTCCTCGTAAGTATTATAAAAATCTATACCATGACGTTTTGGATAAAAATGTTCCGTATCCGTAATTGCTTTTCTTACTTGTTCTAAGGTCATTCCTTCTTGTTCAAGACGTTGTATTTCCATGTTGTCTAATCCTTTATGATAGGGCTGGACATCAGAAGAATTAGGCATTTTACCATCTTGATGATAGGCACCATCTGCCTGCGAGGCTGCTTGCGCTCCAGCCCAAAGAAAATTCTCTGGAAAATATGCAAATTGATTTTTTTTCATTTTTTACTCCTTTTTATTTTTATTTTAACTTTCATCTTCTTCAGCCCACTCTAAGTCTTGTTGTACCGCTTGCTTATCATAAACTTTGAAGAATGGATAGTATATAATCCACGAAATGACAAAGATAACCAAGACAAAAATTAAACCTGAGATTGATTTAGTAATAATCCATCCTGCAAGTGGTCCCGGCGTGTACCACATCTGGAAAGGTTCACTTGGAATTGGCACCAGATTTAATTTCATTGTTATCCAAAGGATAATCGGTGTAACCAAGCCGGTAATCCAAAATGGAATCATCAAAATTGGATTAAAAGCAATAGGTGCTCCAAAAACAAGTGGCTCATTAATATTGAAAATGGAAGGAACAAGTGAAGCTTTGCCAATCATCCTTAAGCGCGAGGATTTTGCAAGGAATGCCATCATAATACAAAGAGCAAGTGTCGCTCCCCCACCGCCAAGCAAAATTAAGGTTACAGCTTCGACTGTAAAAATATTCACTGGTGCATTACCCGCTGCTACAGCAGCTTGGTTAGCTGCAATACCTGGAAGTTCAATCGCATATAGTACAGGAGTGAGAACCCAACTTGAAATCCCAAAAGAGTACAGGAATGAGAAACCAAGGAAAACCAAAATTGTTAACCCCCAAAAACTTTGTCCAAGACGAGTTAGTGGCTCAAATACAGCATTAATTCCCTCGTAAAGGTTAAAGTGAAGCTGGAAAGTAAAAAGCCATCCAACTAGAAGTACGACAATAATAGGTAATAACGTATTAAACCAAACTGCCACAAAATCAGGTAAACCAGAATCCTCACTGATAAACTTTATTTTTGTAAATAAGTTCATGATAAATCCTACAAACAATCCCGCAAGTAAAGCTGCTATCATACCACCTGTACCAAAAGCGTTGCTGTCAAAACTTATTATACCTGTGGTGGGTTCAATTTTGGGATAAATCAAAATCATAAAGAAAGCCAAACCCGCAAGTCCTGCTTGTTTTGATATTTCTGAATGCTTTTTTTGTTTCATAATAGCACTTGGAATTAAGTAAGAAAGGAAAACTGAAAAGAGGCCAAACGAGAATGTACCAATCATCGAAAAATCTGGGAATCCTTTAACATAAATATTCACAAGACTTAATATTGTTGCAAAAGATCCGATTAAAATCATTGGCATAGCTGCCATGATAGCGTCCTGAATAGCTGCAATCCAAGCATTCTTAGCAAATTTATTAACTTTTGGTGCAAAAGAATCCGTCATCCAATCCATAAATTTATTCATTTTCTTTTTCCTCCAGTCTCTTATAGAGCTTAATAATTTCCTTCACTAAGTTGTGTTCCGTTTTGACGGTCATCACGTGATCTTGAGCATGCCCAAACAACGATGAATAAGGAATTTCAATTCCTTCTGCTTCCTTTTGTAAAGTAGACGTTTGTGCTCTGTGTGCCTCTATTAGCGCAATATTTGCCTCGTTCATAAGGTTGTCTGCTTCTTCAAATTTACCTTGCGCCGCTTGGTCTACTGCTTTAAAAATTGCCTCACGTGCATTTCCCGCGTGCAAAATTACTCCCATGGATACCATAGCAAGATCATCACGTTCAACAGCTTCTGTATTCTCCATTTTTTCTCCTTAACTCATCATCCTACTTTTACTCTGTCTCAAATTTCTTTAGAGCAAACTCAATTAGCCCTTTGCCATCAAGTGACCCATATACTCGCTGAGGAATAATATCGTATTTAACATTATTTGTCTCACAAAGTTCTTTTACTTCATCAATCATATATTTTAGATGAGGAGCAACTAAGAGTAAATCAATTTCTGGAAGAAGGGATGCAACTTCCGTTTCACTTTTTGCTTTAACTTCAACATCCGCTCCTAACTTTTTAGCTGCTTTTCGTGCTGCGGCGGCCATAAAACCTGAGGATGCTCCCGCACCACAGGTTAAGAGTACTTGCTTTGTCATATAATTTCTCCTTTTTCTTATACTGATCTTTAACTTAGAAAAGTATTTCTTTGATGATTTTATTCTAACACTATATGTTAGCGCTATCTTCTATTTTTATTTCCTGATATTAGGAAAAAATTTTACCACTTCTTCTATGTAGATTCTTTAAATAAGAAAAACTAGCACTCTTTTATGCTAGTTTTTCTTATTTAAATCTTTACCCATAGAGTCAATAATATAAAGAAAGTTAAACAAGAGGTATGAATTAATCTGTACTTTATTCCCGTTATTTCATATTTAATAATAATTCTATGTATTGTATTTATACGCAAAGATTATACTAAACTATATGCTGAACATATACTTAAAACAATTCAACGAAACCTCTTCTCATAAAGCGATTTAGACAAAAACTCAATCAAATCAGTCCATGTTTCTTTATCAAAAATATTTTTAAAGTAAAAAACATCTTTTGAAGAGAAATTTCCTTCCGGATCACTAGAAATAATGACATCGGCTTCAGGTATCGTTTTGCAGAAGGCAATCAAATCGCTATTAAAAAATTTTTTCAAGGTATTTTGAATATAAAAACTATTCACAATACTTGAGGTGTGATTAATATAGATTTGTACAGGTACACTTGGTACATTAAGCTCATAAATTGCATATAGTAGAGCTGTCAAACTCTTTCGCTCTAGATCATTCAACCGTTGAGTAGAAGGAAAATAAGTAATGGTCTGATTTAACTTCTCTTTAATCGCACGATAACGAGGCTTTTTTTCAAACATTTTATAATTTTTTTCAATAGGAACTGCACGGTAAAAATCAACATTAAACTGTATGTAACGTGAATACAGGTTGGTAAGCACTAAAAGATAGTATGATTTGACATAATTTTCTTCTGAAAACTCAAAAGCGAACGTCTCGCGAAATTTTTCTAGGAACAAGCTGACCTCATAACCAATAGAAAGTCCCGACTTCTGAAATTTTTCAACCACATCCTTTTTCTCAGATGTATCATCAAACTCGAAAATAAGCCCTCTTACCAAGAAACTGAGGAGTATTGATTCCCTTTCAATAATCTCTGGTGCTACATTAAAAGAAGCAAGGTTTAAACAGTGTTGTCCCCGATAAAATATTGAAATATCTTCTAAAAATGCATGCTCAACCTTGGCATACTTCTTAAAAAAGACGATACGATAAGATGTTACCCCTGCAAGGATAAGTAACTTTTGTTCTTGAGCTTTTGAGAGTTTTCGCTCGATCTTTAAAGTACGCTTTAAAAAATTGATATCAATAAATTCTGGAGGAAAAGCATCCGAGAAGGGCTTTTTTCCTAAAGTATTGAAAAGGTGCCAGTGTGTGAGGTAAAGAAAATAACGTACACCAAGTTCATCTCCCGAAAAATTTGTCGCGTTTGCTAAGTCAAATTCGGCTCTAAAAGGGAGCATAATCTCTTTTACTTGAGTCAATAACTTGTAGACTGTCGGTTCACTAAAATTCAAATCATAGGCTATTTCAGGAATTGACGTGTAACTTTTACGGATAAGTGTAGAGAGGAGACTGTACAAAGGACTTTTCCGCATATAATATAACTTCAAGCGGGTCACGATATAATCTGGTGTCATTTCATTCTTCATTTTTATGACTATTTTTGAAGACTTTTTTATTATCTTAATATCTTGACCAAAAAGTGCATAGATATCTTCTTCAAGTTCCTTGCTGTACCGCCTAAAAGTTTCATTTTTCAAATTCAATTTCTCCTTTAAATCTTTAGAAAATTTACCTGCCCGAGAAAACAAGATGTATTGAAAGAGTTCAATCTTAACTTGTTCCTTTGGCGTTGTGAAAAGCTCTATCATAACTTTTTCTCCTATTTCCACTGCTCGCTTTATATCATCCAACATTTTTTATTTGCTCAAGCCTTTAAAATATAAAAACAGCGAAACGCTGTTTTTATATTTATTATAACTTTATGCTGGTGGCGTACTCTTAGTCGTTGATACAAGATTCCAAGTTATCGTACTGCTAAAAGTCTCTCCTGCATTCAGATTGGCTAGAGGATCTGGTTGTAAGAGCAACTGCCCTGTTAAATCAAAAGCTTCGCTGCTGACCGAATCCACAATGTAATTATCTGTATTATCATCTTTAAGACTTATCTCAAAGGGATAAGTCGACATTGTAAGTTGGCTGTTAAATTTCAGTCTATGATTAGTGTTACTTTGAAAACGACTCATTTTTGCAGATAGTCGCCAACCGCCTTTTGCTCTACTATCTACAATTTCAAGATGGTCTTGTGCAGTGGGCTCTCTGTCTTCTGTTCCTTCATAGATATAACTGGCAGGCAATTGACCAAAATCAAAGTTAGGTACTTGCTGCAAAAGAAGCTTGCCAGCCGCTTTATTAACCAAGAGTTGAGCCTTATTTGAAGAAAGAGTAACTGTTTCTTTTTTACCCTCACCTGTATCAATAGTTGTTGAAAAAGTGACTTGAGCAGCAAAAGGTTTTCCATTTTCTGTCGCTTCTCGCGCTGTCTTCATAAAGGCGCTGTCTTGAGCAAAGGAAAGGACATGATCTGCATCATTGAGACTGGTCAGAGTGTTCACGGTACCTTTATAGTTTTTGACGCCTTGGGCTTCTGAGAAAGATTTAGAAGTATTTCCCTCTATATATTTCCATTCATAACTCCATGATTCAGCGCTTTCCACCGATTTATTCAAATCAGCCAAGCCTTGTCCATCAAGCTCCCAACTCATACCACTATCTTCTGCAACGTTTTTAGCGGCTAAACCACCGAGGTAAATTGTCTTATTATCTGTCGGTATTGTTCCATCATCATTTCTAATACCAGCAGACATCGTAAAAGGAATACCCGGTGCTTGTACATCGGTATTTACTTCGTTCAGTTGATCCCCTGCATCAAATTCAACACTGCGTCCCTCTGTTTTGAGGAAATTAATTCCCTTTAAAGAACTATTCCAAGTAATTTTACCCGTCGCATCACGTGGTGTTGTCACAGCCTTCGCCGAATAAGTAGCTTTTTCAAACACCACATTTGGAGTCGCAATGGAAATACCACTAGCAGCAACTGGCTTATCTTTTACCGTGACTTTAGCAAGTTCAGAATAATAAGTAGCTGCAAATCCCAAGATTGGCACTTGATTTAGCTTTGTTTCCAACTGAAAATAATAATTTCCGGCCTTTAAGTTAGGTACAGAGATGTCAATACTTTGCTTCGTTGAACCAAGTATCCCACTTCTGTCAGAAAATTCACCTATACTGCCTTTATTAAGCCAAGTACCATCCGCTTGTTCTTGCCAAGCATTCACTTTGACTTTAACCGTTCCCCATGTATTCACCCATGATGTCGTCTTAATGCTCAAATCAGCCTTGGTTCCTTCAACAATATACTGCTCTTCTTGGGGCTGTGAAAGAATCCCTGTGCGTAGTGGAAAGAGTAAATAAAGGCCATTACGATCTGGTTCATGGGCATTTGGCAAATCCGTATAGCTTTCATCTGATGACAAGCTCGCAGTTGGAGATGCTTTTTCAGATTGAGGTTTATCTTCGATAGATTTTTCTTGCTCCGGTACCTCAGATGTTCTCGGTGCGTCATTTTCTATTGGGGCTGTCTCTTCAGATGTTTGATCCGTTGAATTTTCAGGCTCAGTAGTTTGATTTGTATCCGTTGTTGATGTTTGAAGTTCTGACTCTTGTGGACTTGAGGTACTTTCCTTATCGTTCATTATACTAGATGAGGGCTGTGTTTCCACATCACTGTCCAAAGCATAAACTGCAGAGCTTGCAGTATTCAGCAGGAGAAAGAGCAATATAAACCCTATATTTATTTTTTTCATTCAAGTTTTCCTTTCTCTACATACCTGCGAGCCAAGAAAAAGACAGCAACAAATAATATTATCATACAACCAAACAAGATTAAAGAATGTTCTTGAGTACTTCCTGTAGAAGGCAAGAGATCGTAATGCACCAACTGTCCATTTTGAGGAATTTCAGGTGGTAAAACTCCTGTATCTCTCACATCCTGATGCACAGTAAAACCAATCTTACTTTGCATCATATTAGCGCTCACTGGCTGTGTAAGGAAAAGATTCGCCAGACAAGATAAGCCTAAGAATGCTAAACTGACCTTTAGTTTTTCATTATTCATCTTCATTATCATCTGTATCACCCTTTCTTTTTCCTAACCCATAGGCCACGAGGAAAATAATAATACTGATACCAACTACTGCAGCTATGATCCACCAAAGATTTGTATTTGATTTTTCTCCCTCTAGCAGCTTACTGTTGACAGTTTCTCTGTTTTTACTGTCAACTCTAAAGTCACGTGCCATATCAAAACTTTTGTCTCCAGACTTCATCAGCATATGATAGGTATATTTTCCGGGTTTTAAAAGATGGTTGTTTGTATCTATTGCGTATTCAAATGAAGAATAGGGAGCCATCTCATATTTTTCTGATTGTGACTGATAAAGCTTGTCTGCTTTTCCTTTTTCAGTGACCCAAGCCTCTACTTTTATTTGTCCAAACATACTTGGAGCTTGGTTACTAACTTCACCTACAACTTTAGGTACCCCTGTATCCGACTTCATCTGTGCGTAAGTCAACTCTAGTTTTGGCGTAATTTTTTTATTGAAATCTTCTGATATTATGACAGGAATTGTCATTGCAAAGGCATTACGAACACCTACACCTTTAGACTTTGCTGTTTCTTTCGGGACTTTGCGAACATAGACACTGCCTAAAATAGTACCTTTTATATTATCTTGAGGTAGCTTAAGATTAAAAGTAATATTCTTTGTCTGCCCAGCAGCAACTGTTACTTTTTGAGTCGCCTTTTTCTCCTCTACCAAATCCTTGAGGGAAAGACCACCTGCTATCATTTTTTTGGAGCTGGGAGTATAATCAATATGGCCATTATTACTTGTCGTTGCTTGGACAAGCTGAACATCAAAATCTTGATTTTCATTTTCTGTCAAATTCTGAACAGCTACCGTTACTGGATAACTTTCATTTTTTTCACCCTGGATTGAGAAATAGCCTGCAGTTGGATCCGTTTGACCCTTTCCAAGTACTGGGGTGACAGTAAAACCTGCACCCTCTTCCGCATGTGCATTCACAGGTAGAAATAAGGTGAATAGCAGTATGGCGAAGCAGCCTAATCCTTTTATAAATTTCATGCTTTTCAACCTCCACTAAAAAATAAAAGCAAGAACCGACAAATCTTAAGTTTTGCCCGTACTTGCTTATACATTTTCATTTATCCGACAACAAAGATTATGCAGTTGGAGCGACGGGTTGTGAAGAACTCAAGTTCCAGTTGATTGTTGTTTCAAAAGCATCATCAGCTGCCAAGTTTGCCTTTGGATTTGCGCCCAAAGATAATTTAGCATTTTCTGCAGAAATAAGGAATTCATCTTTACCATGCGAACCATTACCTTTTGCAAGTTCTACAGGGCTCTTGTCATCTTTAATCACACCTGTAAAATCTTCTCCTAAAGTACCGACCGCTGAAAGGTCTAAAGCTGCACCTTCCAATGAAGTTTTAGAATTTGTAAATTTATCCATATTAGCTGTCAATGTCCAGTCTGATGTACCCAAACGTGTATCGCTAACTAAAACTTTTCCTTCAGCTTGAGCTGCTTTTCCAGTGAACCCTGAGTAAATTGAGCTGGCTTCAAGAACACCATAGTTGAAGCTTGGTACTTCTTTCAATGTTAACGTGCCGTTATCTGGATCCGTTGGATTTCCTGGATCTTTAGCGGTAATCGTGAAGTTAGCAGTAGAATTTTTTGCCTCTGCTTCATCCGCGAATCCTGTAGTAGCTGAAGCCATCGTCATGCTAGACAAGATTCCCATACCCATCGTTGCTAAAAATGCTTTTTTCATAATAAACATCTCCTCTATAAATTTTTATAAGATTATGTGAATCCACCTTGAATAAACTCACTTCTTTATTTTATAATTTATCTTGCAACATAATTATATTTATTTGTGGGAATTTACCTCAGCTCAAGATAAACTTTACGATTTATTTCACATAGAAATTTTAACGACAAAAAAACTACCTTTTAAAGGTAGTTTTTATCTCTTATTACTCAAAGCGCATAGCCTTGAAATTTTCATTTTCTTGAGGAAATTCCTGCTTCATTTCCCCCACTTGACCAACTTCAATGGTAATTTGTCCAGATAAAAATTCAGTCAAGTGACCGCCAAAAGTCTTGTCGTCACTTAAAAAGTGTAGATGAGCACCATCACCATACAGATCTTCTAAAAACTTAGGCGACCAGATACCAACAATCGTTCCCGAAATATTTTTTTCGGTAAAATGAGGCTGTTCAGCCAGTATTTCCAAATAATTTTTCGTATTCTTTGCAGGTTTAGAACTAATTTCCACTGAATCAAAGTGTCCAGTCATTTTTAGACTGTAAGCTGTGTTCCGTGTTGGGAATTTCTCTGTCAGGTCATGCAAGGCTTGCATCGTCAGACCATTAACTTTATAAGTCGCAAAAGGTTGGTGATCAATCACCGCAACATAAGGTAAAGTCTCATCTGGCTTAACTACGCGTACCTGATTTTCAGAATTTCCGTGATAGGCAGTGCCATCAAGAATAATAACTTCTCCATCAGCACCATCTAAGGTACCAATACCAATTTGTCCATATTTTAAAGCTTCTCCAGCAGTTATGGTTCCTTCGTAAAACCCACCATACAGAGTGTTAAAAGAACCATGCTGAAAAATTGCACTCATTTTATTTATAAAACTTTTAACCATGCAACAATTATAGCATATGACATAAACAAACGCTAAAATTAAGCTCTTAATATTTCGACAAATAACACTCTTTTGAATTTTTATTGTTCCTACTTAAAAAGCCTCTATCCTATGACTGAGGCTTGACTTTCTTATTTATTCAAAATGGCTTTCATCATCACAAAAAGGCTCTTTACATCTTCCACTCTTGTGTTTCCTGTTTTTTTATCAATGATTGAAGAATAGACATGAGGAATGATTTTTTCAACGCCGGCATCAACTGCAATTGTTACAATTTCTTCAAAATTTTCTAAATCAATACCGCCTGTTGGTTCCAAATAAAAATCATATTTTGCACAGGCTTCTGCTACTGCTTTATACTCTTCAATATGGTTAAGGCCTTTCATGTTAAAGTATTTAATAGAACTTCCGCCCATATCCTTCAATAAAGCAATCGCTGTTTCGATAGGCACAATACCTGCGGCACTTTGAGAAGATAGTGGCCCCGTTGCAATATTCACCATACCTACTGTTCCTGTCGGTGATACTAAACCATTGATAACCGTTTCATCTTGCCCTAATAATGCGCGACTCGTGCCAACACCGGTAAATACTTGATTGACGTGCTGCGGTTGTAATACTTTTGACAAACGAGAAACCATTGCCGATTGGTTGGGATCACCAGCGCCCAAGCCAACTGATAGCGCATTATTTGTTGCTGCAGCATAGCGTTTCATATCGTTGATAGCCGCCTCGTCTGTATCATAATTTTTTGACAGTACACCCAAGACAATGTGTCCTTCTGCAGCTTCATAACATTCTATTGCATTGTCCACTGAGTGGGCAAGTACATTTAAGCATAAACGGTTTTCTAGATAATTCATTGTTTTGTTCATTTTCGACCTCCTCTTCTTATCGTATAATATCGATATTTTCATCCATCAATTTTGCCTGAATAAGCTCTCGACTTATGATGGGACTGTCTCCATAAGTTGTATATGAAAGTTGTGCGTTAACACTTGCAAATTCAACTGTTTCCTGTAACGTCCAATCTTCAATTAAACCCATAAGTATTCCTGCAGCAAATGCATCGCCTGTACCAATACGATCAAAAGAAATAATTTCACGTTTCTGAGAGTAGACAATATCGGATTGACTTGCAAGAAAACCTTGGAGTATTTTACGATTTCCCTCGTTCACTTTGGTTGTTCCTCCAAAAAATGAAACGTGGTATTCTCTCATAAATTTACGATAAAGCACTTCAACTTGTTCTTCATCCGAATGTTCTATTTTTAAAAGTAGAAGTAAATCCTTTTCACTTCCGAAAACAACATTGCTATAATGTAACATCTTTTTATAACTATCTATTAAAATGTCATGTTCATTAGCTTTTACAAGACTCATCCGATAATTAAAATCAAAACAAATCATAATTTTTAGTTCTTGAGCAATCCTTGCTAAATTTAATGCATTTTCTCGTGATTGTTTCGATGTTGAGAGGGATATTCCACAAATATGTAAAAGTTCAATATCTTTAAGAGCCGTTTTTATTGCTTCATCTGATAGTTTAACTTGACAAAATGCACTTTGACTGCGGTCCATATAGGTTACTTCACTGGGACGATTACCATAGCCCATCTCTAAAAAATAGCTTCCTATATGTTGCCCCTCAATCAAAATTCTTTCATCAGAAACACCTAACTTTCGAACAAAACTTCGAGCAGTTCGTCCGACAGTATTGGATGGAAGCACTGTGAGCAAATGAGTTTTCACGCCATTATGTGCCAAACTTGATAATATATTTAAACCTGTACCGCTAAAAGACATCTCTAAGGATTCTGTCTGTTCTAGCATTTTATAGTTTGGCACTGCAAGGCGCATCATCACTTCTCCAAATGCTAAAACATTCATACAATGGCCTCCATTACCTCTTTTAATTTACGCTCAATATCCAGCATTTCTTCTTGGTTCACGGCACGAATATCAAATTCTATAATGCCATTATTGGCTTGATATTCTCTTGTATAAATAGCCAAATCCCCTTGTTTTAACTTTTGGATGACTTCTACTGCTGTTGTTTGATTACTTGTCACTTTAACACGCGCCCGATAGATTTCTCTGCCTGCCGCATCCTGAACTATACTTGCCTCAAGTCCTTTGATTTCATTAATTTTATCGACAAAAGGACGGAGACGCTGGAGCATACTTTCTTTTGATTCATTACCATTAGCTAAATATAATTCTAATGCCGCAACTAAACCGACAATGTTTTCTTTCCCAATTTTCATTGCTCGGCCAAGCCCTTTGTTTTGCTTTTGAATCCAAGGAATATAGGGATTTCGTCCAATAACCATCGCGCTTGTTGGTGCTTCAATTGCTTTTGCACCACTGTATATAACCAAATCTGCACCTTGCTGATAATAAGTCTGCAAATCTTCTTCTGCTGCCGCATCAACAATCAAGGGCAAATTGTACTTAAGCGCCACTTCTTGCATTTCCTTAACGCTCAACATACTTTTTTGAACAGTGTGATGACTTTTTATATAAAGAAGAGCTGCTGTATTTTCTGTAATTTCCATTTCAACTTGCGTTTGTGAGCATTCATTTGCCCATCCTGCTTCTACAAGTTTACCGCCCCCAACTTGTATCATCACTTCTACACCAGTTCCATAATTAACATTATGTCCCTTAGGCATAACAATTTCACGTTTTTGGATTTTGGAGCTATAGGGATTGTAAATATTATATTCTTGTCCCTGTCCAATAATGGCTGCTATACTTAAAGCAATTCCAGAGCTTGCACTAGAGACAACAGTTGCATTTTCAACAGATAAAAGCTTGGCAATATACTGGCCACTTTTTTCAACTAATGCTTGCATTTCAAAAAAAGATTGCCCCGCTTCCTTTTGTGCTTGAGCAACAGCATCACTCACTTTTGATACACCAAGAATCGTCATTTTCCCGCTCGCATTAATTACTCTTTTTAAATCAAATTTTTCGTAACTGTTCATCTCACTTTTTTCCTTCTAAATATCGAACTTTTCCCCTTTAATAAAGGCCATTCTCGGTATAATTTTTTGATGTGATTGTTCTTTATTCCCATTAGAATCCATCAAATATTTCTCACTTTTTATAAGCTCAAAAAAAGTTAAATCTGCATCAAAATCTTCTTTGAGTTGCCCTTTATTCTTAATTTTTAAAGAATCAGCTGGAGCTTCTGTCACTCGAAAAAGCACCTCGTCTAATGAATATCCAATTGCCAACAATTTTTCCATCGTTATAGCTAAGCTATACACAGGACCATTTTTACGATTTCGTAAATAGATATCTGTACTTATCGAGTCTGCAATAATATTTTCTTTTTTTGCCCGTCTTGCAACTTCAAAGTTGAAACTATCTGTGCCGTGACCTATATCAAAATGAATACCGTTCTTATATGCTTTTTTTGCAAAAGGCTTGATGTTTCCAGTTTGATCGAGTATTCCATTATCTTTTCCATTAAAACAGTGAGTCACAATATCTCCTGTTTCTAAATAAGAAAACAGTTCTTCCAAATCCACTGGTGCTGTCCCAATATGAACCATTAGTGGCAAATTTACTTTACGTTGTAATTCTTTTGCAAGTAATAAAGGTTTTACACCATTTTCACCAATAACTGTTTTACTCATACGAGCTTTTAAACCAATGATAAATTCAGGGAGTTCCTGGAGGCGCTTCATATTTTTTTCAATATTTACTTTCGATAAATCAGCCAGTTCATTTTGTTTTACGATGCCGTCTTTGGAGATATTCATTAAAGCATAAACATTTGTTTTTGCTTTTTGTGCCAGCTGGTAGAAATCTTTAATGTTATTTTCGCCTGTAGAGCCCGCATCAACAATAGTGGTAACGCCACTATTTATTCCAACCTCATCAGGATAGTCATAATACAAGGTCATTTTTTCAAAACAATGCACATGAGCATCTATCCATCCTGCAGAAACATACAGGCCTTGAACATCAATTTCTTCTCTCGCTTTTTCTGTAATTTTTTCAGAAATTTTGCTGATTTTTCCCTTTGTTATACCTATTTCAATGGTTTCTTCGTGAATTGTTTTTGCATTTTTAATCAATGTATCGTACATTTTCATACCTCTTTAAATAAGAATTTACTCCAAGGTTGAATGTAGTCTAATAAAATTAATTCTTCCTTTGCAACAGATCCTACCTTATTTTTCCGAGGATCATAATGGGGTTCCAAAGCAATTTGTAATTCATTTTTATACTTACCAAAAACATCATTTCCAATCAAAATATCGCCTTTTTGGAAAACTTCTTTATTGTCATGGGCTGGATTTACGTTTTTATAATCTTTTCGCGTTTGTGTCGAACGAATCATCTGCTGTGTAATGTCTCCACGTCGGAAATGCTGGTTGTTTAAAACAATATTTTTTTCTATATCGCTTGTTCTCTCTTCAAAGCTTATCGAAAATTCTGTCTGATACCGATTAATCTTGCCCAAACTTTCGATTTCGTCCTCACTTGCATAAGCATTCCCAATAATGACGTCATCAATCAATTCTGTCGCAAAAAGGTGTTTTGCTTGAAGGCTAATTGGTAGATGGCGATGCATTTCCAATGTAGGTAATCCGTCATTAATATCCCACGGCCCTAATTGGGCTGTTTGACTGGTAACAAATGCCGCTGTCCGAATCCCCTGATTTTTAAATCTCTGACTACATTTTTCAAAAAATTCTAAAGGGAGGGCACTTCCTTCTTGCGGATAGAAATTATGGCAGCCATAAATATAAGGTTTATTTGCTTTATAGCTCAATATATTATCCAAGTAAGCCACATCATTACTCATATTTAACTCAATAACTAAGCCAAATGGATTGAACGATAAGTTTGCTTCCTTATTCCCATCAAATCCTACATCTAAGCGTAAACCATCCGCCCCAAGTTGATGGAAAAAGGACAAATCATCATATGAGATAGCAAGTTCATCAAAGATATTAGGGGCAATGTCTAAAATTACTTCGTAATTTAGCATCTTTGCTTCTTTGATAATCTTTGAAAACTTTTCTGCTACTTTTTCTTTCCCTTCTGTTACTTCCAACATTGACATAAAAATACGCTCAAAACCATGTTTATTTCCCAACTTCAAATATGCTAAGTCTTCTTCAAACTTACTATTATCAGGGTAAATGGACATTCCTAATCTTCTAAACATTCTATTTTCTCCTCTTTAAACCTTATCCCACTGATCAACATAGGATTTAAACCGCCACAATAAGAGACAACTGCTCATGATGGTAGCAACCACTGCAAAATACAAGATATGAGTCAAAACAGATAGTGTTAACATCATGATGATAAAAAGTAAAAGCATTGGTATAACTTTAAAAAGTTTGCCTTTCCTTAAAAATTCGGGGACTTTTCCTTTTTCCAAATAAATCATTGCTGTAAGAAATGTTATAAAGGAAACAACTGCAATATCGTAACTCATTTTTCTCCTTCCTTTTCACTTTCCATCAACTGTTTTTCGAATACTTTGAAGAAAGGATAGTAAATAACTAAACTCACAAAGAAATTGACCACAACAAGCACTGCTGCCATAATATGCCAGTTTGTAACCATCATCGCACCAATAGGTGATGGAACAGTAAATACGGTTCGTGAAACTGTCATTGGCACAATATTCGTAATCGTCGCTACATAAGCAATAACTGTCATAACAAGTGGAGATAAGATAAAGGGAATGGCCAAGGTTGGATTCATGACAATAGGGGCACCAAAAATAATCGGCTCATTGATATTAAATATTCCTGGCAAGAAACCAATACGTCCCAGCTCTTTTAAATATGAAGATTTGGAAGTTAAGAAAAGACAAATGAGCGCAAAGGTAGCACCTGCTCCTCCAATCCATACAAACCATTGTAAGAACATTTCCGTAAACATATTAGGCATCTGCGATGCCGGCGTACCCGCAGCAAAAGCATCCATATTTTCAGCGATTGAACTTTCCCAGAATGGACGAATAACAGGACCCATAATGGCAGGACCATGAATACCTAATACCCAAAAGAAACAGATTAAGAATACAGTTACAAGTCCCCCGAGCAAACTATTTCCTGCTAAGAAATCTTGCATTGGCATGATAATATTTGAAAGAGTTGCATTAATATCAAAGCCTATCACATGACGAATCCCCCAAAATAAAAGTAAGTTTGCGCCTGCTGGAAATAAAGCAGCAAAAGAATTGCTTACTTCAGGAGGTACGCCCTCAGGCATTTTGATTGTGATATTTTTTTCTTTCATAAATCTGTATATTTCAACAGAAATAATGGCTGTCACGATAGCTCCAAATAGAGATTGAGCGCCTAATTGAGCGATATTAAGGTAACGTCCTGCGGCCACAACCTGTGTCTGTACCTCCGTGACTTGAACATCCTCAAATAAGCGAACAGGTTGAATACTTGTAGCTAGAAAGCTCATAACAGCTACGATTCCCGCCGTTAATGTGTCTAGCTTATAACTTTGTGCGAGTGCACTTGCAATACCAAATGCTGCATATAATGCCAAGACCCCTACTGTAAAGCGATAAGGAATATCGAGTACTGTCAGATATGGTGTCAGCATTTCTGCTACTGCGGGGATAGGGAAATTCAAGAAAATAACAAAGAACGCTCCCACCAAGGTTAAGGGCAAGGTTGCAATAATCCCTTTTCTAATTGCTAGCATATGGCGCTGCCCGCCAATCCTGTTTGCCATTGGAGAAACTTTTTGCTCCAAAAATGTAATTAATCCGTTCATTAATTTTTCCTTTCTTCTTTTTGAATGAAAACGGTTTCTATTTACTACAGAAACATTATAACATTATAATGTTTATAGCGCAACTGATTTTAAAAATATTGAACTTTCTCTATATTTACTAACTCAACTTTTACTCTATTTCCTTGTAAGTTCAATCTTTAAACATTATATTTTTTCTATTTTTTCCAATATAGTTTATAATGAATAGATGGATTATATTCAGAAGAGAAAAGGAGAAAAAGAATGAAAGGTATCTTGTACCAAGAAATTTCAAATCAATTAAAACATGATATTATTACTGGCAAATACCCGCTAAACTCACTTTTTCCCACAGAAAATGAATTAGTGGAAATGTTTTCTGTTAGTAAAATTACCATTCGGAAAGCAATTGAACTTTTGGTTCAGGAAGGTTACCTCCATAAACAAAGTGGTAAAGGGACAACGATTATTAGTAATCGACCTTTTAACATCCTTAATAATGCTATTCCGTTTACACGCCTCCTTGAAAAGGATGGAATAAATGTTAAAAGTAAAATTATTGAGGTAAAAGAGAGTTCAATGACGGAGCATACATTTGCTTGGCCGTACGTCTATGAAATAACTCGAGTCTATTCCTTAAATGATGTACCCACCATTTATTCTAAGCATTATTTTGCATTAAAGGAAAAAGAAACCTTGGAAATTTTGAGTGATGAGAACTTCTCTCTCTATCGTCTTTTATATGATAAAAGCCTTCCTATTTCACAGATAAAAGATACTTTCCGTGCGATAAAAATTGACGAATCTTTGAAACAATACGTTAACTTTTCCGAGGATTTCGCTCTGCAGCGTAACCGATTTTCCTTTGATCCGAATGGAGGACTGATTGAGTTTACTAAGTTCATTTATGATTCTGAGCGTCAAGAATACTATATTGATTATCTTGTCTAATTAAATAAAAAAAGTTCTTGATTCATTTATCAAGAACTTTTTTTATTTTTTGTCGCCTACTTTATTTATAAATTTTACAGCACTTCTATTAATTTCTTTAAGGTCAATGCCTTGTTGACGTGCTGCAAAGACACAGCCACAATAGCATTGGCGGTAAATATCGTATTCTTTGCACATCTCTACGGAACGTTTCCAGCCGTTGTTTTTCTTAAAGTCACTAGGCAAGTATTGGACAGCATAGATTTTTTGCATATCTAAGCCTATTTCATTTATCAGTTGGCCGTTCTTTTTGGGACTGAGCGTGAGTGCCGAACCAAAATAATCATAACCTAACTCTTGAGCTTTCTCTGCGACAATATCTAAACGCATTTGAAAACAAGCTGTGCAACGCGAACCACCTTCAGGTTCTTCTGCGAGCTGATGTAATTTCACCATCTGCATAAATTTATTCGGTTCATAAGGTGCCGCAATAAATTGAACTTTATTTCCTGTTTTTACATTAAAGTCTTGAACAAAATCAGCCTGCACTTTCTCACGCCTTTCGTACTCGGCACGAGGGTGAATATTCGAATTCGAAAAATAAATTGTCACATCAGCATTTTGACAAAGATATTCTAAACTGTAAGTTGAACAGGGTGCACAACAGGAATGAAGCAGAATTTTGGGACGAAGACCTTCAGCCTCCCAGCTTTCGCGCATTTTTTGATAAACCCGATCATAATTGACCTTTTGATTAGGATTCATCTTTTGCAGAATTTCAGTCGCATTTTTCATGCTTTTATTTTAGCATATTTTGAAGCTTTCTTGCTTGTCGTTTAACACCCACAAAACTCCGTTCTTTCAATTTTGTACTTTTTATATTATACTATGAATAGGAACTCTCAAAACTCCTACACCCCGCTCTTGGCAATGTCCAAGAGCTTTTTGTGTTATAGTCATACTAGAACGCATTTTGAAAGAACAACTCATATGATATAATAAGAAGGTAGAAGTTTATGGACGGTAGCCTTCGGAGGTGATGCTTATGGTAATTTTATCGTGAGCTGGCCTCACAAAAACGAAAGGCGACAATTTTTGTCGATATATGAAACACTCTCATTGATGATTGCATTTGCGTTATTAATGATTACAGTGGTTAATAAAAACGATAAAAAATAACGTCCAACTTTAGCAGGGCAGACGTTATTTTAACATAAATCTTGCTACCGTTCTTAATACGGCTACAGGGGACTTGTTAGCGCAAGTCCTTTTCTTTATACCCATTATAACACCCTGTTCTTCTAAGAGCAAGAAAAACGAAAAAACTACTGAAGTTAGAACACCCCACACAACTTCTTCTTACCTTGTTTATCAGCAAAAAATATCTTTTCCAACGAGAAGTTTATCCTCCTCCACACTGTAATCTATGGTATAATATCATTTATGACTATGAAAACTTCATTCGCAACTTTAGCAGGAAAGAGTTCACGCTTAGTTTTAGAGAAAATCTTTAAGCGTGGAAGTACGCTACCTGGTAAGATTGCTTTAAAATTTGATCCTGAAATTTTAGCTACATTAACAAAAGATTATGAAATTATCGTTGTGACAGGGACCAATGGTAAAACCTTGACCACAGCGCTCACTGTCGGTATACTCGAAAAAGCTTTTGGAAAAGTTGTCACAAATACTTCTGGTGCTAACATGATTACCGGCATTACTGCTACTTTCTTGACAGCACCTAAAGTAAAAAAAGGAAAAAAAGGCTTTGCTGTTCTGGAGATTGATGAAGCATCACTGCCAAAAATCACCGAATACATTAAGCCTTCACTTTTTGTTTTCACAAATATTTTCCGCGACCAAATGGACCGTTATGGTGAGATTTATACAACGTATGACTTTATCGTTAAGGGAGCCGCTAATGCACCTGAAGCCACTGTTCTCCTCAATGGCGATAGCCCACTCTTCCATTCACAGACTTTGATTAATCCCGTCAAGTATTATGGTTTTGACCATGAAAGTCATGCGCCTGAACGTGCGCATTATAATACTGAAGGGGTTGTTTGTCCAGAATGCCATCACATCTTAGATTATAAGCTCAATACTTATGCCAATCTTGGTGACTACATCTGCCAAAACTGTGGTTTCAAACGTCCTGAGCTGGATTACCGTGTTTCTGAGCTCACAGAAATTACCAATACTTCTTCTCAGTTTGTCATTGATAATCATTCTTATAAAATCAATGTGGGTGGACTTTACAATATCTACAACGCTCTTGCTGCTGTTTCTGTCGCTGAATTTTACGGTGTACCTGCTGAAACTATCAAGGCAGGTTTTGAACAATCTAAAGCCGTCTTTGGCCGTCAAGAAACCTTTAAGATTGGCGATAAATCTGCTACTATTGTCTTGATTAAAAATCCTGTCGGGGCGAATCAAGCACTAGAAATGATGAAACTTGCTGATTATCCATTTACCTTGGTTAGCTTGCTCAATGCCAACTATGCTGACGGTATTGACACAAGCTGGATCTGGGATGCTAACTTTGAGCTGGTCCATGACATGGATATTGACCAAATCTTTGTTGGTGGTGTACGCCATAGTGAAATGGCTCGTCGTTATCGTGTTTCTGGATTTGACGAAAGCAAAATTCATGAACTTGAGTCGCTACCACAAATCCTTGATGCTCTCAAAAATGAAGCAGATCAGCACATCTATATCCTAGCAACCTACACTGCAATGTTAGAAATGCGTGAGTTGCTTGCACAAAACAAGATGATTGGAAAGGAGATGCACTAATGGTTTATACTTCTTTAACATCAAATTTAGAAAATCCTAAATACAACCTTCATGTTGCCCATCTTTATGGGGACTTGATGAATACTTATGGTGATAACGGTAACATACTCATGCTTAAGTATGTCGGCGAAAAATTAGGCGCTGAAATGACTTTTGATATAGTTTCCCTTGAAGATAGTTTTGATCAAGATTTTTATGACCTTGTCTTCTGGGGCGGTGGTCAAGATTATGAACAAGAAATCATTGCGGACAGCTTCAAAAATATCACAGCACCACTCAAATCCTATATTGAGGCTGAAAAGCCTATGCTTGCCATCTGTGGCGGCTATCAAATGTTAGGTCAGTACTATATCAATGCTGCTGGCAACAAGATTGACTGTACTGGTATCTTGCCGCACTACACCAAAAACCTTGGCAATGACCGTTTCATTGGCGATATTCAAATTCATAACGAAGAGTTTGGAGAAACTTATTATGGTTTTGAAAATCACTCGGGAATTACCTATCTTGGTGAAGGCGAAAAAGCTTTAGGTAAAGTGGTTTATGGTGGCGGGAACAATCCCGACGATGACACCGAAGGGCTCCACTATAAAAATACATTTGGTACTTACTTCCACGGCCCCATTCTTTCGCGCAATGCACGCTTGGCCTATCGCCTCGTCACAACTGCTTTGTATCAAAAATATGGGCAAGACTTGGAACTTCCGGCCTTCGAGGAAATTCTCGCCCACGAAGAAAAAGGGCAACAAATCACAGATGCCAAACGTAAAGTTGAAAATTACGAACATTAAACTAAAAAACTGTAGAATAAATCTACAGTTTTTTTTTAATCCACAGACTTTAATGCACCCAGCATATCGACATTTTTGAGTTTAAGATGGACGACAATACTTAAGGCTAAAGTTGTAGCTAAGGTAATGAGTGTTGAGAGCAACAGGTTACTCCATAACAGATTAGGATTAAACATAATCATGTCGGTCGGTAACATGGTAATAATCACATGATGAAAGTAAGCTCCCAAGCCAAAGCCAGCTAATATTCCCATAAAGCTCAGTAAAATCGTCTCACGATAAATGTAGAGTGTTACTTCACGATCATAGAAGCCCAGTACTTTAATCGTTGACAACTCTCGAATTCGCTCAGAAACGTTGATATTGGTAAGATTATAAATAACAACGATAGCTAATAGAATAGCACAGCCAATAAGTACAAACATGACGCTGTTGATTCCGTGTAAAAAGGCATCGATTGTATTTTGTAAATCACTATTTTGCGATACAGTGAGCGCCCCAGCATTTCGCATAAAGTCAGCCGAAGCGGCTTGACTTTTAGCCTTTGATGTATCTCGAAGCTTCAAGAGATGCGCATTTGTCTTTATTGGTGCATCAAACAGCTCCTTATATTGGTTTTGATTCATAAAAATATAGTGCCCCATATACATCTCGGTAATGCCTGCAACTTTTATTTTTACTGTTTTATCCTGATCGTTTTTTAACGAAATGGTCTGTCCAACTTTTGCTCCAAGCAATTCTGCCAATTTTTCACTTACTACTGCACCCTCTTTTGGTAAAGACAGCTTCTCTTTACTTACACGATTACGCAGTGTTACAAACTGTTTAAAGTTCTCTTCCTTCTCCGGAACCATTAAACTAATATCCTGACGATTATCGTTAATCGTTTGATGCAGTTGTTCAAAGTGAACTGGAGCGTAAGACTTAATATTGTCTGACTGTAAAAACTGGTCAAGTTCATCTTGCTCCTGTTTATTCAAGTTATCTTGAGAAACCGCAAGCATATTGTAGTGTAAAATTTCGCCAAACTGTCGTTGACTAAGCCCTGAGATAGAATCACGGATACCAAAGCCCATAACAAGAAGTGCTGTACATCCCGCAACCCCAACAATAGTCATCAACATTCGCTGTTTGTAACGGAAAAGGTTACGTGCTGTTACTTTATAAGTAAAGCTCATACGCTTCCAAATCGGCTTGATTCGCTCCAAGAAAATACGCGAACCTGCTTTAGGTGGTTTGGCTAAGAAGAGTGACGCTGGTGCGCCACGCAACTCAGATTGAGCCACCAAATAAGCGGGCAAAACGGTACAGGCAAGCGCAATAACAAAGGAAACAAGCGTCCAGAAAGGTGAGAAAGTCAAAATCAATCCTGAAAATGTAGAGGAAGCCGAATAAGCGTTAAATACCACATGAGGAAGCACAACATGACCTAAAATAACACCTACAGTTGCACCGGCACAGGCTGAAACAGCTCCATATACGATAAATTTTTTCCGAATTTGAGCATTGGTGTAACCCAAGGCTTTAAGTAAGCCCATATTGCCTCGTTCTTCTTCCACGAAACGTGTCATCGTCGTTAAACTTACAAGTACGGCAATCGCAAAGAGCACGACGGGAAAAATGTTTGAGAGGGCATCGATACGAGTGGAATTATCAACAAAGGTTTGATAGCCCGGGTTTCCTTCTTTTCGATTATTTACGGTATATTCTGGAGCTTCAAGCGCTTCTAGTTTATCTCTCTGTTCTTGCAGTTGAGTTTTACTTTCTACAAGTTTTGATTTACCTGTATTCAAACTTTCCTGCAGGGCTTGGAGTTGAGGATTTTCACCAGCTAAAGCTTTTTGTTGATTGAGCACATTCTGTGATTCTTGCAGTCTTATTTCTTCTGCTTTCAGTTTATCCTGGGCTTGATTTAACTGAGCTAGTGGCTCTTCTTTTATCTCCGCTAAACGCTTTTCAGGTTGTCCTTCCAAAAGATTTTTAAGCTTTTGTTGGTAATAGTCTGAGCGTTCCTTAAATTGTGAATCATATGGACTGAGGCCTTGCATGGTTTTGAAACTCAAGCGTGCAATCATATACACATCTGACTGAAAAGCTTCAGGAGGGACCACGGCATAGCCGTTAAGCTGTCCCGTTCCTATATTGGTCGGACCGTATAGACTTTTATCAACAAATTCACTTGATTTGACAAAACCGACCAGCTTTAACTCATGGTTTTTTAGAAGATATGATCCCTCATTTTTTTCTTCAGTTACGCGGATTGTATCGCCAAGCTTATACTTGTCTTGGTAGAGAAAATCAAGGGCAATTTCATTGCTTTTTTGGGGCATTTTTCCTGCAATGAGCTCATAAGTCGAAAGGTTATCTGCTTGCGAGAAAATACGCAAGGATGTTTTCTTATCGGGCAACAAGATATCACGAAAGTAGCCAAAGTCCACCGTTTTGAGTCCATCTGCCTGGCGAATAAGCGCTTGGTCCGATGCATTTAAACCCATTGTTGAAGTAATGCTCAAATCTGCCAAGTGATGCCGCGCATAGAACTCCTCAGCCGTTGCCCTCATATTTGGCCCAGACATTTTTAAACCGACAAAGGCAAAGACCCCCAAAGCCATGAGGGAGAAAATAGATATGAAACGTCCAAAGGATCCAGTAATCGACCGCCTTATACTTTTATTGAGGGTTTTTGTTTTCATCGAATCACCACTCAATCGTTTCGATATCTGCCGGACTGTCGTTGACCGTAATCTCCTTGACTCGACCATCATGGACATGAATGATACGGTCCGCAATTTGACTAATGGCAGCATTATGGGTCACAATAATCACTGTTGCACCCTGAACGCGCGACATGTCCTGCAGTATTTTCAGTACATGCTTACCTGTTTGATAGTCTAATGCTCCGGTTGGTTCATCACAGAGAAGGATTTTAGGATTTTTAGCGATAGCACGCGCAATAGCCACACGTTGTTGTTCTCCCCCTGAAAGTTGTGAGGGAAAATTATCCAAGCGATGACCCAAGCCGACATTTTGAAGAACTTCTACAGGATCAAGCGCATTTTCGACAATCTCTGAAGCTAATTCGACATTTTCCTTGGTCGTCAAATTATTAATCAAGTTATAAAATTGAAAAACAAAACCAACGTCACGTCTACGATAAGTGATCAATTCTTTAGCAGACAACTCAGCAATATTTATATCATCTATTATTACTTGACCTTCATCACTAGAATCCATGCCGCCTAAAATATTCAAAATCGTTGACTTACCCGCACCTGATGTACCTAGGATAACCGCAAGTTCCCCTTTCTCGATTGCAAAGTTCACATGATCATTGGCATAGATTTTTTCTCCACCAGATTGATAAATTTTAGATTCATCTTTTATCTCAATATAGGACATAATATTCCTCCTGTAAGCGTTTATATTACTCTATTATACCATACTCTCAACTCGCATTTTATTGATTTAGGTATAAAAAAACGCCAGCCTAGGCGCTCACGTCTTTTTATATATTATTTCCAAAAATCATCAAAAACGGTAATAGGTAAGTGACGTTTGTGTTCCGTTTTAAGATACCAATTTTCGATTTTTTCTTGTGCCTCAGGGCTGATTGAGCGGCCTTCTGTATAGTTGTCGATATCCTCATAAGTCACGCCCAAAGCAACTTCGTCTGCCAAACCAGGCTTACCATCTTCCAAGTCTGCTGTTGGAACTTTTTCATAAAGAGAAGCTTCGGCACCCAAAGCAGCGAGCAACATTTTACCTTGACGTTTATTGAGACGGAAGAGCGGCAACAGATCAGCGCCACCATCACCAAATTTCGTATAAAAACCAGTAATATTTTCAGCTGCATGGTCTGTTCCCAAAACAGCACCTTGCATCCCACCAGCAATCCCATATTGACTAATCATACGTTGACGGGCTTTGATATTTCCCTTGTTAAAGTCAGAAATCTCCACACCAGTTGCTTCTAAAGCAGCAACTTGAGCATCAACAGCTTCTTTGATATTCACCACTAAACTTTTATCTGGTTTAATAAAGTCCAGTGCTCTTTGCGCATCCTCTTCGTCTGCTTGTGTACCATAAGGCAGACGAATAGCTACAAATGTATAAGCTTCGTTTCCCGTTTCTGCACGCATTTCTTCCATGGCAATCTGTGCCAAGCGGCCAGCCAATGTTGAATCTTGCCCTCCAGAAATTCCTAAAACATAGGTTTTAATAAATGGATATTTCTTTAAGTAGTCTTTGAGGAAATCCACTGATTTACGGATTTCTTCTTGTGCATCGATTGTTGGTTTAACACCTAATTCTTTGATAATTTTTTCTTGTAAAGACATATTCACTCCAAAATTTTCGCCATATAAAATTCATCTACCAACTCATCATTGATTTTAAGAGATTGGCTACGTACACCTTCAATCACAAAACCGTTTGTTTTATAACATGAAATAGCTGCACTGTTGTTCATTGCCACTGTAAGTTCTAGACGCGAAACTTCTTCTTTGCGTGCCCAATCTTCCAATGCTGTAAAGAGACGGCTCGCAATTCCTTGACGACGATAATCTTTAAGCACAGCAATGACAATTTTAGCACAATGTCTATTGCGACGGTAAGTGCCCCGATAGGCAGCTAAGAAGGCAACTAATTCACCTTGATCATTGTCGGCGCCCATCAAAAAGTCCGTTGAGGCAACTTGATTGGCTAATTCATGAAGTTTAGTTTTATGTTCGTCCGGTTCAACCAGCATAAAGTTATTTTCTTGAAAAATTTCCATTTGGAGCTGACCAAACGCTTCAGCATGTCCTAATTCAATATTTTTTATTCTCATAGTATCAATCCAATTTCATTCCAGAAACCTTGGTGCGTACTTGACTAATCAAACGCATCTTATGGTTCCATAATTCTTGTGATAAGTCAACGGGATAAGGTTGGGGATTGAGGTTGCGCTTATATTCATCCCAAAGTTCTGTCAAGTTGGCTTCAGCAAAAGTTTTAATTTCTTCTAAGGTAGGCAAAGGATAAACTTGCTGGCCTTTGACAAAAATTTCTTTAAGTAGAGGTTTGGCAGTAAAGTCACGTACATTTTTATTGATGAAGGTATGCACAGGGTGGAACATATAGATTTCCTCACTCTGGTCTGGTCTTTCCCCATCAAAAGTAATATAATCCCCTTCAGATTTACCGTCACTTTCTCTTGTGATACGCCATATTTGTTTTTTGCCGGGCGTGGAAACTTTCTCTGCATTGCTCGAAAGTTTGATGGTGTCTTGCATTTCGCCCTGATCATCCTCCATAG
Source organism: Lactococcus formosensis (assembly GCF_037892375.1). Taxonomy (NCBI): domain Bacteria; kingdom Bacillati; phylum Bacillota; class Bacilli; order Lactobacillales; family Streptococcaceae; genus Lactococcus; species Lactococcus formosensis. The sequence goes on from NZ_CP141721.1 coordinate 1,907,877, forward strand.
AGACGAGCTTGTAGACAGCACCAAGCGCAGGCTGATCATAAGCCGTAATGAGTTTAGTACCTACACCCCAAACATCAATTTTCGCTCTCTGCATTTTCAAGTTCAAAATTGTTGACTCGTCCAAGTCATTTGAGGCGTAGATTTTGGCATCAGTAAAGCCAGCTTCATCCAGTTGCTTACGTACTTTTTTTGAGATATAGGCCATATCTCCAGAGTCGATACGGACACCTTGGAAATTGATTTTGTCACCAAATTCACGTGCCACACGAATAGCTGCCGGAACACCAATGTTCAAAGTATCATATGTATCCACAAGGAAGACACAATCTTTATGTGTCTGTGCATAAGCTTTAAAGGCTTCATAATCGTTGCCATAGCTCTGAACTAAAGCATGAGCATGTGTTCCACTTGGTTTAATGCCAAAAATCTTAGCCGCACGCACATTACTTGTGGCATCTGCACCACCAATATAGGCCGCACGTGTCCCCCAAATAGCAGCATCCATTTCTTGGGCACGGCGTGTACCAAACTCAAGCAAAGGATCATCACCAATCACAGACTTGATGCGTGACGCCTTGGTTGCAATCAGTGTTTGGAAATTAATAATATTGAGGACAGCCGTTTCGATAAGCTGACATTCAGCCAGCGGTCCTTCTATCTGAACCAAAGGTTCGTTGGCAAAAACGAGTTCTCCTTCTTGGACAGCACGCACCGTACCTGTAAAACGAAGCTGTGTCAGATAGTCCAAAAAATCCTCAGGATAATCTAAATCACGCAGATAAGAAATATCTGTTTCGGTAAATCTTAGATTGTTCAAGTAGTTAACCATGCGTTCCAGACCTGCAAAAATAGCATAGCCGTTTTCAAAAGGCATTGAACGGAAAAAGACTTCAAAAACAGAATTGCGGTTATGACGCCCAAGCTCCCAATAGGTCTGCATCATATTTATTTGGTAAAGATCTGTATGTAAAGTTAAACTATCGTCTGGATATAGTGACATGGTGATCCTTTTATGAGTGACAAATTATATTCTAACTCTATTTTAACAAAATTTGACGGTAAATTGTATTGTCATCACCTTTATTTACAAATATTCAGGGACATTTCTATCTTCATGTTGAAATTATCTCAATGCTTCTTAAATTCTTCATGAGTTTAAACTCAATAAATTATTATTTTCTTATTTGAAAATGCTCATGTGACTGATGAAAGTGGGCTTTTCTGATATAATATGAAAAGAATTAAAAAGGAGCTATATACCTACTAATGGAACAAGCAAAAAGAAACAAAATAGGAATTCTGGGCGGTAACTTTAACCCGGTCCACTTTACCCATCTGATGATGGCTGATCAGGTCGCTCAACGTCTTGAATTAGATAAAGTTTGGCTCATGCCCGAGGCTCTTCCTCCCCATATTGATGAGAAAAAAACAATCTCGGCTGAGCATCGTGTGAAAATGCTGGAGCTGGCGATTGCAGATAGTCCACGTTTATCACTTGAGTTGGGAGAAGTTGCACGTGGTGGGAAATCTTACACCTATGACACGATGAAGCACCTCACTCAAGCTTATCCAGATACTGATTTTTATTTTATCATTGGTAGCGATATGGTGGAATATCTTCCGAAATGGTACAAGATTGATGCCTTACTTGACTTGGTTCAGTTTGTTGCTGTTCAACGTTCAACTGAAGCTATTGAAAGTCTTTATCCTGTCCAATGGGTGGACTTACCTCTTTCTTTTGCTTCCAGTACTTCTTTACGTAAGATGTTTAAAGATGGAATCGAGCCGGTTTACCTCATGCCTCAATCTGTTATCGATTATATTAAAAAAAATAAGCTCTATCTTGAAGGATAGAACTTTTTTTATTATTCTTCAATAATTTCTTCAAAATCAACGGTTCCCTTACGTTTATTGGCTGAAATGACACGAATTTTTAGGACATCCCCCATACGATAAGTTTTCTCAGATTTTTTACCTTTGAAGATATCTTCTTCTTCATCGAATTCAATGGCTTCTTCAACACCCGTATGAAGATTGACTGTACGAATCAAACCTTGAACCGTATTATCAAGTTCCATGAAAAGGCCAAACTTTTGAACACCAGTTACGGTTGCTGAGTAAACTTCACCGATATGATCTTGCATATACTCCGCTTTTTTCATGGCATCTACGATTCGCTCTGTCACCACTGCACGATGTTCCATGTCAGAAGACTGTTTAGCGATTTCAGGTAAACGTTCTTTCCATTCTTCTTTCGTACGATTTGAGTGATCTTTTGGATAAAGATGAAGCAAACGATGCACAATCAAGTCCGGATAACGACGAATCGGACTGGTAAAGTGAGTGTAGTCTGTCGCAGCTAAACCATAGTGCTGCGTATTTTTTTCCGAATAAAGAGCAGTCGACATCGTGTGGCGTAATTGATATGTCAGTGTTTTTTCAAACGCCGTTCCTTTAATCTCTTCCGCAAAGTAATTCACAGCTTCATGAGAGTTTGAACTCAAGCTAAAGCCAGCATCAGCAGCCTTTTCCATTAATTTAGCAAATGCTTTTTCTTTTGGCTTGTCATGTACGCGATAAAGTGACGGCAATTTTTTCTTTTGGAAATCAAGGGCAACCGTTTCGTTGGCTGCCAACATGAAGGATTCAATCATACGTTCTGCTGTACCACGTTCACGTTTCACAACATCAATCGCATGTCCTTTTTCATCCAAGATAACTTTTGCTTCACTTTCGTCAAATTCGATCATGCCACGTTGATGACGCATCTCTTCGAGTAGTGCATGAAGTTCCCCAGCGATAGCGACAGAATCCACAATTTTAGGGAATTGCTCTAGACTTTCGCGATGTCCTTCTTGCCCTTTATTGAGCATCTTGTTTACTGTTGAATAAGTCATACGATAAGTTGTCTTAATCACAGACGGACCAATCTTATAATTGATAATTTTACCGGAATTATTGATTTCCATCACACAGGACATCGTCAACCGCTCTTGCGCTTCATTTAGTGAACAAAGGTTATTGGACAGCTTAACGGGTAACATTGGCACGACACGATCGGTGACGTAGACAGATGTAGCGCGCGCAAAAGCTTCCTCATCCAAAGGTAAACCATCAGTGACATAGTGAGAAACGTCAGCGATATGAACACCCAGTTCATAATTTCCGTTGTCTAACTTCTTAACATGAATGGCATCATCCAAGTCTTTCGAATCTTCGCCATCAATCGTATAAGTGATTTCTGAGCGATAATCGTCACGCCCTGCAAAATCTTCTTCCGTTAATTCTTCTGGGATTGCTTCGGTCTGAGCCATTGTTTCTGCTGTAAATTCTTGCGGAATTTTCATAGCGCAAAGCACTTCCAAAATATCAATCCCCACATCATCCTTGTGTCCGATAATTTCTAACATTTGTCCTTCAAATGCTTTATTTTCATCGGGATGTTGGGTTACTTTGACACGGACAACATCACCTTCTTGTACTTCAGGCAGCGGTTGCTTGATGTATAAAGGATCTGTGATTTTATCATTGTAGAGTTGAATCGTGCCTTTGTAGCCTGTAAGTTTGCTTTGACGGCTAGATAAGCTTTGATAACTCCCAACAGTTTCCGTCACTGAACGTTTTGTGATTTTGATTATCTGTCCATCTGCACCACGTTTAGCATTTTTTTGATGAAGCACACGAACAAGGACTGTATCTCCATCCATTGCTGATTTGGTAAATTTTGGTGAGATGAAAATGTCATTACTCTTGTCAATCGCATCAAGCGGGTTCACAAAGCCAAATCCCTTCGGATGCTTATGAAAAACGCCTTCAACTTCGTTTTTTTCTGGTGTATTAATAATTAAATCTGATATTTTTGCCATTATTATCTTTCTGTTTTTTAAATCTATCTTTTCTATTATAACACACCCTACAAGACGTCTTTTGTTTTGAAATGTTTTTTAAGCTCATTCTTCTTTTTTATTCACATAGAGATTCATTTCCTTTTGATAATGACTCATATCCCATTCTGAATGATCTGCATTTAAATGTTGTGCTAAAAGATAGGCAATGTAAGGACCTGTAGTTAGTCCTGAGGAACCGAGCCCACTAGCAATACTCAAACCTTTCTCTTGCACTACTGGTCCAAAGAAGGGAGCAAAATCAGCAGTGTAGGCGCGAGTCCCGACACGGTAACTATAAGCTGTGTCTGCAAAATAATCTTCCTTTAAGAAGGTCTGCACGCCTTTAGTCAGTTGCTCAAAAGCCTCTTGTGTCGGTTCTAAATCCCAGCCTGCTTCATTTTCATGAGTTGCGCCTAAGAGTAAACGGCCATTTTGAAAAGGAATCAGGTCGGCTTCACCTTCTAAGAAGGCAACCGGCCATTTCTCTGTCTCAAAATTGGTCTCAAAAGACAACAGCTGCCCTTTCTGAGGTAAGACTTTGGCTGTATAACCCAGTTGATCCAGTAAAGTTTTCAATGCTGGTCCCGGTGTCAAAACAAGTTCATCTACTTCCACTTCCTCTTGCACTGAAGTCACTCGCCATTTTGCATTCTCCTTCTTGACTTGGGCTTCTTCGCTTACTACACGAACACCGCGGGTTTGGGCACGTTTCCGAAGATGTTGCAAGTAAGCTTTTCCATCAAGTCGTGCGCCTCCAGAGATGTATAAGCTTTCGACAGGTTTTAGCAAAGGCAGCATGTCTGTCGTTTCTTCTTTGGTAAGATGGCGCACTTCCCCAATCTCTGGTGCAGTTGCACGTCGTTCTAAAGCAAGCTGTTCGAGTTCTTGGAGTGCTTCTGGGCTTCTCACAAAGAGCGTGCCGCACTTCTCATAAATGGTTTCATCTAAGCTCAAGTCTTTGACAAGCTGCTCAAAAAAAGCAGCGCCATCTTTGGCTAAAGCATACCATTGTTTGTTTCTTCGCTTGGACAACCAAGGAGAAATAATCCCTGCACTGGCACCTGTCGCCTGATTGTTACCAGAATCAAAAACTGTAATGTCAAATTTTTCTGTATCTAAGTAATTGGCCAAGGTCATCCCAATGATGCCACCACCAATAATCGCTATTTTTTTCATAATTTTATTGTTCCATATGGTACTCTTTTAAGTCAACTTAATCTTTTAACTAACTTTTTGTTTTCATTTTACGCTTATAGGATAGCTCAACAAATTGTCCGTATCGTGTCGTCCCTTGAAACTCTAAGTCTGCCGCATAATTCCCTTGTGGAAAGAGCGGGATGCCTTCACCCAAGATAACTGGAGCAATTGTTACTTGATATTCGTCGATAAGATCAGCTTCCATGAAATCCTTAATCAGCTTGCCGCCACCAACTAACCAGATTTCTCCTTGAAGTTCTTGGACAAATGATGTTAGATTACTTGGATGCACAAACTTGATATTAGCTTTATCTTCCCAAGTTTGTCTTGAAAATACATAAGTCATTTTATCTTCATAGGGCCATGTTTCTAACTTTTGATCTAAAAGCCATTGGTAAGTTCTGCTGCCCATGATAACAATATCTACAGATGAGAGAAATCGAGATATACCATTGTCTCCCTCTCCTTCAACAGCCATCAGCCAATCCAAATTATCCTGCTTATCAGCGATATACCCGTCTAATGTTTGGGCGATAAAAAGTTTTACTGCCATGCGATCTCCTTTTCGTTTCTTAACTTGCTTCATTTAGCTTAGCAAGACTAAATTATAAATTCAAGCTAATTGCTCTTGTTTTCTACCATGTTATAAAAATAAAAACCATGAAAAACATGGTCTTCTTTTTATTCATCTTCTTTTTCATTTGTTACTTGTGCAGCTTTAGAGAGGCGGAGTTTACCTGAGGGATTATATTTCTTAATCAAAGCATCAATCCGTTCGTCTGTCCAAAAATCTGCTGAGGCAATAAATTCACCGTTTTCATCACGGTCAGAAATAATCTTAAAGCCCATCTCAATCCTCCTACGCTATTAATCTACAAATTCAAACTCAAATTTCTCGATACGTACCAAGTTACCATCACGTGCGCCTGCCGCACGAAGTTGTTCATCAACACCCATTGAACGGAGTTGACGCGCAAATTTCATGACAGATTCATCACGGTCAAAGTTAGTCATCTTGAAGAGTTTCTCAAGCTTAGTACCTGACAAGCGCCAAGCGGCATCATCATCACGTGAAATACTGAATGGTTTTTCTTCTTCTTCAAAGCCATAGTATGCTTCTTCATCGATGAAGTCTTCGTCTTCATACAACAAGAATTCTGGTGTTTCAGCTAAGAGTTCACTTGTACGTGCCAAAAGACCTTGCAAGCCTGTTTTTGTTAGACCAGAAACTTCAAAGATTTGAGGCATTTCTTGCCCTTCAGGTAGATTTTCAGCTAACTTTTTCTTGAAATCTGCAAGAATCTCTGGCGCATCTGGCATATCCATTTTGTTGGCCACAATCAATTGCGGACGTTCAAGTAAGCGAAGATTGTAACTTTCCAATTCCTTATTGATAGTTACATAATCTTCGTAAGGGTCACGTTCCTCGATGCCTGACATGTCCAAAACATGCAAGAGAACCCGTGTACGCTCGATATGACGTAAGAACTGAATCCCTAAACCAGCACCCGAATGTGCACCTTCAATCAGTCCAGGCATGTCCGCCATAACGAAACTGTCACCGTAACCGATTTGAACCATACCAATGTTGGGTGTGATTGTAGTGAAATGATAAGCTCCAATCTTTGGTCGTGCATTAGAGACAACACTCAAAAGTGTTGATTTACCTACAGAAGGGAAACCTACTAAACCAACATCAGCAAGGACGCGTAATTCAAGCATAAGCCATTTTTGCTCCCCTGGTTTACCGTTTTCAGCAACTTCTGGTGCAGGGTTACGTGGTGTTGCAAAGCGAATGTTTCCACGTCCGCCACGACCACCTTTAGCAACGACAAACTCTTGGCCTTTGTCAATCAAGTCCACAATTACTTGTCCTGTTTCATTATCTTTGACTGTGGTTCCTTGCGGAACTTTAACAATCAAATCTTCTGCTCCACGTCCGTGCATCCCTTTGTTCATACCTTTTTCACCTGGTTTTGCACGGAAAATACGGTTGTATTTAAAGTCCATCAGAGTAGAAAGTCCCTCATCGACACGGAAGATGATGTCGCCACCACGTCCGCCATCTCCACCAGCAGGACCACCGTCTGGTACGTATTTTTCACGACGAAAAGCGACCGCTCCGTCTCCACCTTTACCAGCTCTTACTTCAATTCTAGCTGTATCTAAAAACAAGCTCATTTTTATTTTTCCTATTTCTTCCTAAAAGCATACGCTCTTCTATTTGGTTCGAGTTCGATTTTCCAGCAGGACTAAACTTCATCATTTTTTACTGCTGTTTGCTGGAAAAGCTTTTTCCCATACATCTCACTCCACACTCCTTTGTGAGTAGAGTTTTGAACTCTACTATTTTACCATATTTCATTGTTTTTCTCAAAAGGCTACTTTGGAAAGCAGTCGGAACTTTTTATCTTGGTTTCTGACTAAAAAATTTTATTTCGAAAAGAGTTTTACCTGACTTCGTCCGTCTCCGACTTTTTCAACACGCAGTTGCTGTGCGATTGAATCTTTCATTTCTTCTACGTGACTAATAAGGCCAACAAGACGGTTTTCTCCTATTTGTTCGAGTGCTGTCATGGCTTTTTGGAGTGTTTCTTGATCAAGTGAACCAAATCCTTCATCGACGAAAAGTGCTTCTATTTGAACCCCTTGCGCAGAATTCTGAACTACTTCGCTCAGTGCCAAAGCTATTGACAGAGCAGCAATAAAGGTTTCTCCACCCGATAAGGTATTTGATGAACGTGAGGCTCCTGTTTCATTATCATAAATGCTGATGTCCAAACCATGATCGCGCCTTTTATTGGAGGATTCTTTGGCCAACTCAAAGCGATAGCGGTTATTTGAAAGTTGATTGATGAAATGCTGGTTAGCATAAATCAAAACTTTTTCCAGATAATGTTGGACAACAAAGGTTTCAAGCTTTAGCTTATCTCCTGTTTTTCCTGCAATAGCATTGTAGAGCTTAGTCATTTCACGCGCCTTATCCGCCGCCTTCCCTTGTGTTTCAAGTGTTTGTTCAATCTTAGCAACAGTTGTTTCGAGTTGTTGGCGTGTATTGGATAGCTCAATAACTGTCTTTCGCGCTTGGCTAAAGCTCTCGCTTAAGGCTTGCTTTTCTTCTCTCAACTCAGTAAGATCAGGTCTTTGCTTACCGCTTAATTTTTCCTCATATGCTGCTAAAGCACGGTTCAAGCGTTTCTCCTCAAGTTCATAAGTATTGATAAACTTGGAAATTTCAGGCAATTTATCCTCTGCAAGCCAATTTTTCAGTGTGACTAAATCATTGGTCCAAGCATTTGGAGCTACCAATGCGTTCTGGATAATACGCCGTCCCTCTTGAAACTTCAGTTTTTGCTCTTCAATACGTGTCAGGCGTTCTTCATGTTTTGCTTTTTGCTCTGCATAACGCTTTTCAAGGGCAATTATCTTCTCTCGTACCTCTTGGCACTCTGTATAATAGTTATCAACTTCTTGGCGCAATATAACCTTCTGCTCTTTTAGAACTTGACTGGGTTGCAGTTGCCCAAACTCAGCTAAACTTTGAGTAACTGTTTCGAGCTGTGCTTTGACTTTATCGCTTTCCTGTACAAATCCTTGACGTTCAGCTTCTAAGTTTTCTACTAAAACAGACAGCTTGTCTTTTTCCAGAGAACGTTCTTTTTGTGCAGTGCTTTTTTGCCTATAACTGTCTTCTCGAGCTTGAAAAATGATATTGAGCTCTTGGCGGCTAAACACTTTAGGAAAACTGCCTTCATGTGCCTGACAAAACTGACGGTAGGCTTGGTCAAACTTCTGCCCCATTTCTTGCAATGTTTCAGCTTTTTCTGCAGCTTTTTTTTGAGCCATTTCAAGTTCGCTTTGAGCCTTTTCATGCCTTCCTTCTGCAGCAGCAAAGGCTTCTTGAGCTTCGTCAACTTGTTGCATAGCTGCTTTTAAGTCATCGTCAGAAACATCAAGCTCAACATGTGATAAAGGATGTTCTGTAGCACCACAAACTTTACATGGTAAACCATCTTCGAGTTCCTTTTGCAGTTGAGCAATCATGAGACTTTGGCGTAATTTTCGCTTTTCCTGATAGCTTTCCTGTTTGAGCATGAAATCTTGCTCCATTTTTGCAATGTTTTCCTCAGCAAAGTTTAATTCCTTTTGTGCAACTTGATTTTCTTGTTTTAAGCGCTCCAAATATTCTGCTAAAGGAGAAAGTTGCTGGTGAAAGTCCAACTTTAGACGACTTAAAGTATCTTTTTCCTCCTGCAAGATACTCTCATCAAGGATCTCTTTTTGTAATTGATCAAGTTTGACTTGTGCTTCTTTTAGGGGCACATCTGTCTCACTTTGCTTAAGCTGCAAGTGGACAATCTTTTTCTCCAAATCTTTTTTCTGCCAGATAAGTTTTTCTGCCTGCTCGGCTTGCGTAATCGTGCGAGTCAGCTCTTCAATGCCCTTACCTTTTTCTTCAAATTCTGAAGCTTTCTGATCTAAATCTTGCTCACGTTTTTTCACTTCTCCAAGTATTTTCTGCTCTTGCTCGGCTTTTGAGCGATAATCAGCTTCACGTACTTGGTTAGCTTCTAGTTCTTTTTCAACCTTTTCCAAGTCACGTAAAATATCCTTAAATTGTTGCGCCCAGCTGCGAGCTTCATAGGCTTCTTTCTGTTGCTCATAAAACGCTGCTTGCTCTGCTATTTTTTCCTGGTATTCTTTTTGAGTCTTTTCTGCTTCTAGAAACTCTCGCTCCAGCAGCAAGGCATCTTCGTAAGCTTTATCGATAGTTTCTACTTGTTGCTGCGCTATTTTTGCTAAGTCACGAGCCTTGCTTTCTTGCATCTGCTTTTGCTCTAGAAATTCTGTCGCTTTGTCAAATTTTTCCTTATCTGGACATTCTTCCAAAGCTTTGGCTTCTTCCTCCGTCCAGACAGAAGAGCTATATTGGCTTTGCAAGATTGAATCAAGAGCTGCGTTTTCTTGATTGTTTTTTGTGTATTGATTCCGCACTTCCTCGGAAAAGACCGTAAAAATTGCCGTACCAAAAATTTTCTTCAGAATTTCTTCTTTTTCATTGGTGGCTGATTTTAAAAAACGTGAGAAGTCATTTTGTGGCAGTAAAATGATTTTCTTGAACTGCTCGGCGCTGAGGTTTAAAAGACCATATATTTCACTGGCAACATCGACCGGTTTTGTAGCCAAGCTGGCTTGCTCTATGCCAAATACCCTATCTACAATAGCTAAGCTGGCTTGACTTTTTTCCGTCTTAGTGCCTACTCCTCTTTTCTTAAAGACTTCTTGCTCGGGACAGCGTTGTACCTTATAAAGAAAGTTACCTTGCTCAAAATAGAAAATGACTTCTGTACGTTGGTCTGGCTGTGCAAACTGGCTGCGCATCTCTCTCGCTTCACGATCTCCTGTCGTCTTGTCAAAAAGAGCATAAGTCATTGCATCAAAAATCGTAGATTTTCCGGCACCCGTATCGCCACTAATCAAAAATAATGGTGCTTCATCTAAAGCTCTAAAATCAATTTCCGAGTGAGCGTGAGGTCCGAAATAATTCATTTCTAAGTAAATTGGTTTCATGTCTACTTCTCCCCTCTCAAGTCGATAAAGGTTTCTTCAATAAAAGATTTCTGAAATGAGCTAAGTCCCTCTCCCGCAACCTGCTGGTAAAAGCTTTGCACGATTTCTTCATCACTCATCATTTCCACATTTTGATGGATTTTCTTCTCCATGACTTGCTCTTTATCTTCATAATCTAGTTCGACAATCGTGCCGTAGATTTTCTGAAGTTGGGCGCGCAAATTTTGCCCAGCATGAGCAAAACGATCAAAGTTTTTGATACACAGGGCAAACCAAGCAGATCCAAAAGGCTGTTTCTGGTAAAACTCTGGATCAATAAGTGTTTCCCACTCTTCAGCAAGTGCGACCAAGTCTGTCTGCGGTTGAATTTCGAAAAACTCGGTCTCAACCTTATCCGTCACATCCACAATATAATAACCTTTTTTTGTCTTCGCTTCTTTGATATTAAACTTGACAGGACTTCCTGAATAGCGTACTGCCTCACTGGGTGAAGCATGATGTGTATGAATATGTCCCAAAGCAACGTAGTCAAAATCCACAAACTGCTGGACTGTGACAGTAGCCAGCCCACCAGCTTTAGACTTGGTTTCACTTGTCAGCTCAATCTCCTGATCTGCAGAAGGGCTCACAGCAAAGTGAGTCACTAAAATTTGTTTTTTCTCAGGGTGAAAGACTTCTCGCATTTTTTCAAGCACTAGTTCTAATGCCTGAGACAGGGTTTTAATTTCTTTCACATCCTCTTCCGGCATCCCTGCTTGTAAAAAATAAACACGCGCATCAGCTGGATCAAAATAAGGAAGCAAGAAAATTTGGACTTCTGCTGTTTCGATGGGTACAAAAGCTTCTTCTAATAAAGTGTTCAAATGCAACTGGTTAAATTCCATCCATTCACGTCCATAATTTAGTCGGCGTGCACCGTCATGATTGCCCGAAATTGCGTAAATAGGAAAATTCTCCTGAATATTCATTTCTCGCAGCATTTCGTTAAAGGTCGTTACAGCTTCCGCACTTGGTACCGTCCGGTCATACAGATCACCAGCGATGATAATACCATCAACTTTTTCTTGCTTGGCTGCGGCAAGCATAATTTTAAAGGCGTGCTTTTGTTCTTCTAAAAGACTCCAACCGTTCAAGGTTCTGCCAATATGCCAATCCGATGTATGTAAAAATTTCACTAATTTCAGCCCTTTTCTACTTTTTTCTTCCTCTATTATACCTCATAAAAGTTAAAGACAAAATAATGGGGAGATTTCCTCATCTGGACAAATATTTATTCATTACTTTTTTATCCTCGCCTATGGTATACTTTAAGAAAAACTAGGCTCAGCCATACCAGATGTTTTTAAAATAAAGGAGAATTATGGTAAAACTTATTGAAATGACACAAGAAAGATTTCAACACTACATGTTCACTGCCGTAGAAACCTTTGCTAAAGAAAAAGTCCTAAACGGTACTTGGAGTGAAGAACAGGCTTTTTCAAAGGCTCAAGCAGAATACAATTTACTCCTGCCTGAAGGCCTCCAAACACCCAATAACTATTTTTATTCTATCCTTGAAAAGGGAGAGGTCATTGGTTATGTTTGGATTGCTCAAAGTACAGACAATGCTCGAACTGCTTTTATTTACGATTTCGAAATTTATGAAGAATTTCAAAATCAAGGTTTCGGCTCCACATCTCTTGAATTAATTAGTTTTCAAGCTAAGCAACTTGGCTTTTCATCCATAGCTTTGCATGTCTTCGGAAGTAACTCTAGAGCTTTATACGTCTATAAAAAAATGGGTTTCGAAATTACTGATATTAATATGCAAAAAGAATTGTAATTTTACCTTTTACTGAGGGAAAATTTAAGTACTTTAGCTTAGTTCGCTGTCGTTCTTTCCAACTAAGAAACACTCCTTTTTTTGTGATATAATTCTCATTATGAACGTCAAAACATTTCTTAACTTTACAAGAATCCAAACCTTACCCGTGGCTCTGCTTTCGCCACTTGCAGGAATTATGTTCTCGCTATGGTATTTTCACTCTTTTCATCTTTTACCCACCCTTCTTTTTCTAATTGGGCTTGCTGCCATCAATCTTTTTGTTTCCGCATGGAATAATTTGATGGACTACCATAAAGCGCTGGATCCAGAATACAAAACCCAGCAAAATATCATCAGCAATCGCAATATCAACCCTAAGTTAGCACTAAAAATTTGCCTGCTCTTTCTTTTCATCGATATCGTAGTTGGGCTTGCAATTATGCTTATCACCAATCTTGCCATTTTACCCGTTGGCGGGCTTTGCTTTCTTGTAGCAATCTTTTATACTTATGGCCCCTTTGCTTTCAGTCGCTTTCCTTTAGGTGAAATTTTAGCTGGCCTATGTGAGGGATTTTTCGGTTTCTTTCTCGCTGTGTATATTAATTCCTATGATTTACAGTACTTTTTCATTCAATTTGACGGCTGGAAAATGAACTGGACGTGGGATTTTTCCCAACTTCTTCCGATTGTTCTCATAGGTATTATGTGTTTCTGTCAGAACTTCAATGTCATGCTTTCCGATAACATTTGTGATTTGGAACAAGACATTCGCAATCAACGTTTTACCTTACCTTATTATCTTAAAATTCCTGCCAGCTTAGTGCTTTATAAAGTCATGTATATCATTCCTGCTCTTTGTGTTAGTCTAGCAATAATCTTAGGTATCTTGCCTGTATGGTCTGCCTTAATGCTGCTCATCCTCTTCGAGTTGATTCCTAATATGAAAAAATTCCTCCACAAGCAAGTCAAAAGCGAAACTTTTCATTATCAAATTAAAAATTTAGTTCTTTACAATGGCAGTTTGGCCTTGACTCTGTTTATTGCTATTATCTTTAACTAAAAAAAACGCTCCAAAAGCTAGGAGCGTTTTTTATATTTTCTTAAAGGATAATTAACCTACTTTGTTAACTGTTGCTTTTGCTTTTTTCTGACTCACAAGTACGCGAAGCGCTTTGATGATTTCCATCATCAAGACAGCACCTAAAGCAAGACCAGCAGCAAGTAACCAGTAGTGCATACTGAAGTTTGCCGGAATGCTGAAGAATTCACGTGTGAAAGGTAAGGTTGTCAAGCTGTAAAGTCCAAGACAGAATACTACCGCACCTAAAACATATTTGTTAGAGAAGAGGCCCAATGAAAGGATTGTTTGTGAATTTGAACGTGCTGTGAAAGTTTGCAAGCTACGTGCCAAGATTAGAGTTGTGAAGGCCATAGCTACACCCAACTCATCTGATACTTGCATCCCGATATATTGAGAAATAATCGCTGCAATACCAATCAATACACCACGAACCGCAACACTTGCCATCAAACCGCCTTCGAAGATACCTTCGTCAGAAGGACGTGGTTTTTTCTTCATGACATTGGGTTCTGCTTTTTCCATACCCAAGGCAATCGCTGGTACAGAGTCATTTACCAAGTTGATGAAGAGCAATTGCAGGGCTGTAAATGGACTTGCCCAGTTCATAACTAAGGCAAAAACAATGGTAATAATCGCCCCTAAGTTACCTGAGAAGAGGTAACCAATTGATTTTTTAATATTATCGTAGACTGTACGTCCAACCGCTACAGCATTAACAATAGAAACGAAGTTATCATCGGTCAAAATCATTGATGATGCATCTTTGGCAACGTCTGTCCCTGAACCCATAGCAATACCAATATTGGCTTGTTTCAAGGCTGGGGCGTCATTAACTCCGTCACCAGTCATAGCAGTAACATTTGCTTTCTTCTGCCATGCGCGAACAATACGAATCTTGTTTTCCGGTGACACACGCGCATAAACAGAGATTTTCGCCAAGTTGTCATCCAACTCTTGCTCTGACATAGCATCTAATTCTTGCCCAGTCACAGCAATGTCGTTTTCCCCAAAGAGACCGATATCTTGCCCAATCGCACGCGCTGTTGTTTTATGGTCACCCGTAATCATCACTGTACGGATACCTGCTTTTTTCGCTTCCGCAATTGAATCATAAACAGCTTCACGTGGTGGGTCAATCATGGCTGTTAAACCAATCAAGATCAAGTCATTTTCATCTTCCAAATCCAGAACTTCTTTGTCTTGCGCCAAAGGTTTGTAAGCATAAGCCAAAACACGGAGTGCTTTGTTACTGAATGCTTCATTTTGTTTTTGGAATTCTGCTTTTAATTCTTCAGTAAAGTCTTGGACTTGACCGTTGATAAGAACTTTCGAACAACGTGCAAACATCACGTCTGGTCCACCCTTAGTCAACATGAGTTTTTCATCATCAATAAGGTTAATCGTTGACATCAACTTACGGTCGGAATCAAAAGGAAGTTCTGCTAAACGAGGGTAAGCTTCACGAAGTTCTTGATAAGGTTTACCTACCTTGTTGCTAAAAGCAATAAGTGCAACTTCTGTTGGATCGCCGAGCTCTTGCCCTTCTTCATTGATGCTTGAGTCATTACACAAGACAGCTGCTTCAATCAGCAGTGCTTCGTCCGACGTCCAAGTTTCTGGCTGATCTGGGAAAGTTTCTTTTGTGGTTGTAGGCAAAAAGTAATCGACAACCGTCATTTTGTTTTGGGTTAATGTCCCTGTTTTATCCGTACAGATAACACTTGTTGAACCTAAAGTTTCCACTGCAGGCAACTTACGAATGATAGCATGTTGTTTTGCCATTTTGTTTGTACCTACTGAAAGGACAATCGTTACAATCGAAGAAAGTGCCTCTGGAATAGCGGCAACAGCAACGGCAACGGCAAACATAAAGGCATCTAACATCTTCACTTCAATATTTGCACCGTCTCCAGCAAAGAAGATACGTGCCGCTTGGATCGCAAAGATAGCAACAGAGAGAATCAGGATAGCAATACCCAGTTGTTTACTGAATTTTTCCAGTTTTTGTTGCAAGGGTGTTTGTTTATCTTCAGCCGTTTCAAGGAGTGTGGCGATTTTACCAATCTCTGTTTGACTTCCGGTACCGGTAACGATAAATTCTCCACGCCCATAAACGGTGAGTGCTCCGCTGTAGAGCATATTTTTACGGTCACCTAAAGGAAGTTCCCCTTCAAGCGCTACATCTGTCTTTTCAACTGCTTCAGACTCACCTGTTAACATGCCTTCTTCTACACGCAAGCTCTTACAGGTCAAGACACGTCCATCGGCAGGAACAAAGTCCCCTGCTTCAAGCAAGACAAGGTTACCCACAACAAGTTCACGGGCTGGAATCGTTATTTTTTCACCATTACGTAACACTTTTGCATGGGGCGCCGAAATTTGTTTCAAAGCATCCAATGAACTTTCTGCTTTTTTGGTTTGAATCACAGTGACGATTGAGCTGATTAATACTACACCAAGGATGATACAGGCTTCAACCACTTCACCTAATGCCAGCTGAACAATGGTAACAATCAGTAGGACAATAACCATCGGATCTTTAAAAGTGTCCAGTAATATTTTCCAAGTTGGAACTTTGTCTTTACTCTTCAGCTCATTAAAGCCGTCTCGTTCTTGTCTTTCTTTGACTTCTTGCTCCGTTAGACCTTCAACGGTTGTCTGCAATTCCTCAAGGACAAGCTCTGTTTCTTTGTTGTAGAATTCCATTTTAGCTCCTTCTCCAATAGTTAAATATGACGCTTGATATCAAAAGCAATATTTTTTGATTCGAAACGAATAAGACGCTGCGGCAATCGATAGATAGTATGATTTCCCCTCCAGCATGAACATCTTTCAATGCTTGTGTGTAGCGTATTAAAAAGACCCCTGCCAAAAAGATGGCAAAGGTCTTGCTAAACATGTCATATCCATGTCAACAAAGCCGGTGAGAATAATGCTCACGGAATGACGACTTTGTTTCGGCTTGCACCGACGCTACTCCCCTTTGGGAATTCATATTCAATATTGTTCCTTAATAATAACAAATTCCCTCACCAATTGCAAGAATTGGACTCAGTCAGACCTCAGAAACCCTTATTGTGTCCAGGAGTTATGGAGTTGCTCTTTTAATCTTTTCCAGACTTTTCCCTTTAGCGAGTTCATCCACTACTTTATCCATATAACGTAGCTTTTTCATGAAGTTGTCTTCGATGTCTTCTACACGAACGCCGCAAATCACTCCTGTGATAAGAGGTGCATTGTCATTAAAGGCTTGATTTTCAATCAATTGCCCCAAGCTACCCGTGAGCTGGCTAGGATTCGTATATCCTGTTAACCAAGTCAAAATCTCATCTAATTCTTCTTTTGTCCGTCCTTTTTTCTCTACTTTTGCCAAGTAAAGCGGATAAACGGTTTCAAATTTCATCTGTTTTACACGATCAGTGCTTGCCATATTCTGTACCTCTATAAAGCCTTTTCTTTTAAGTATATAGAGCGCTAGTTTTTTTGTCAAATCATCTCTGAACTTTTGGGAAAATAGTGTAAAAATTTAAAGCTGCCCCAATCAGATTTGCATTGTTCATATAATGACAACTTTCAATTCTTGGCAGGATATGAGCTATATCATAGTTTTGAAGACGTTCTGCTAATTTTTTCTGGAGGATATCTGGCAAATCTTTCCGCGCTGACATTCCGCCACCAATGATAATTGTATCTGGATCAAGCGAAACTTGGATATTATATAAATAATCAGAAATAATCTCCAGCATATTTTCGATAAGTAAAGTAGCTTGGGGATTTTTTTGATCCATTAAGTCATACAGTTCCTTACCTGAAATTTTCTGCCCTGTCTCTTTGGAATAAGTTTCCGCAGCTTTAACCAATGGTCCGGTTTCGCTAAAAGTTTTATGCTTCGTGTTTTTCATCAAACCGAATTCGCCAGCAAAAAGATGCGCACCTTTATAAAGCTTGCGGTTAATAAAGATAGCTCCACCAACTCCTGTACCTATGACCAAAAAAACAGCATTCTGGGCTTCTTTTCCTGCACCATAATCAATTTCACAAATCCCTGCACAATTGGCATCATTTTCGATAGCCACGGGCAAGTCAAAGCATTGTTCAATTTCATCAAATATAGGACGATTGTGCAGATAGGGTACGGCGCTGATTCCTTCAATCCTTCTTTTCGCTGTATTGACAGCGCCTGGAGACGATATCGCTATTCCCTTAAGTTCTGGATAGTCCTTGATAATACTGCCCATCTTCGCAGTAAGCTTTTCAAAGCTTTGAGGTGTTTTAAAAGAAGCATTATTCAGGATTTTTTCTCCATCCCATAAACCATATTTTACTGCTGTGCCGCCAATATCAAACACGGCAAGATTCCGTCCATTATTCTTCATATCCATTTCGCTCACTTAGTTTCTTATACCAAAGTCCGCTCTTTTTCACGGTACGTTTATAATCCTCTTCCAAATCAACCCGATAAAAACCATAGCGGTTGCGATAACCATTCAACCAAGACCAACAATCAATAAAGGTCCAAGTATGGTAACCAAAGCAATTACTTCCTTCTTCAATCGCTTGATGAAGGTAACTGAGATGCTCCTTCATAAACTCAATGCGGTAATCATCTTGAATCATACCTGAGTCATCCATAAACCGCTCCTCATCAGCTACACCCATGCCATTTTCACTGACAAACCAAGGAAGATTATGATAGTCCTTTTTCATCATCATTGCTACATCATAAATGGCTTGCGGGTAAATCTCCCACCCACGATAAGGATTCATTTTCTTTTCAGGCCAATCATAAGGTTGGTAAAAATCATCTAAGGTTTTGGCGGGGAAACTCGCATCCTCAGGTGCTTGAACGCGACTCGGTTGGTAATAATTTAAACCGATAAAGTCTACTGTATTGGCTGCTACATCTTTTTCATCTTCTGGCAATGTTTCAGGTAAGAGTTGGTTAATTTTGAGAAGTTCAACCAAATCAGTGTTGTGTTTTCCAAGCACCGCAGGATCAAGAAAGCTTTTTATATTGACTAAATCAGCGGCTTTTTTAGCTTTTAAGTCTGCTGCTGACTGACTGCGCGCATAGCTCGGAGATACATTCAGAATAATACCGATGGATCCTTGCGGCATAAGTTTTCTAAAGGTTTGAACAGCTTTTACGTGTGCCATTAAGGTATGATAAGCCACTTGAACAGCTTTTTTGATATCGACAATTGCAGGATAATGAAAGCCTTGTAAATAACCACATTCCACATGAACCATTGGTTCATTGAAAGTGGTCCAATCCTGAACTAAATCACCAAAGCATTCAAAAGCTGTTTGGGCATAAAAACGAAAAGCCTCAACAGATTCTCGGATTTCCCACCCACCTTTATCCATCAACCACATGGGCATATCAAAATGAAAAAGGTTAATTATTGGCTTGACACCATTTTCTTTCATCTTTGTAAAATAATCTCTATAAAAATCAACCGCCTGAGGGTTGAGCGTTTTACCGTCAGGAAGTAGTCGTGTCCATTGGATAGAGGTACGAATCGAATTAAGCCCGATAGCTTTCATCCGTTGGCAATCCTCTGCGTAATTTTCGTAAAGATTAGAAGTTGTTTCCGGTCCTTGGTTTTCATTAAATCTTTCAGGATTTTCTTTAAACCAGTAATCCCATGTAGAAGCAGATTTACCCTCTTTTAGAGAATAACCTTCAGTTTGTGGACCGGATAAAGCTGAACCCCACAAAAATCCTTCAGGAAATTTTTTCATGTTTAAACCTTCTTATTTTTTATTTTTATGTAAAATTTCTTCAGATTTGATCCATTTCTTTACAGAATCAGAAAAGAGATGAAGATAGCGTTCGTAAAGTATGTCTAATTGAATCAAAATCGGAATTTGTGGTAAGATATTCCCGATAGATTCTTCATGTGTTAAGCCCGCTGATATTAGTGTAATATCTGCTTGTTTAATCAAATCAGAATTAGGATTGGAAGTAATCAGTGCTATCGGAATATTTTTTTCCTTTGTTATGGTCATCGCTTCAAGAAGATTGCTGTCTATTCCTCTCAAGGAGGCCACGAGTATCATTTCACCCTCACGGGCAAATTCTGCTGACATTAAGATTGACTTTTCCTCTGAAATGACACGAACATACTTGCCAAACCGTGAAAATTTGAATGAAAAATCAGCTCCTGTATAACTGTTAAATCCCTTTCCAAAAAAATGAATGATATTATGATCTTTTATTAAAGCGCACAGCTTGTCCACTTCCACCTCAGAATAAGCATTGTCACTTCGTGTGGCTAAAGCGTGGTAAATAGCTGTCACTGCCGATGAAATCGATGGCTCTTCTTTTTTATCCAAGGAAAGGTTGTATAAAAACATGAGTTCCTTGTAATTATCCAAACCAATCTTTTTACAAAAGCGAGTAATCGATGCCTTTGATACAGCTAGTGTTTGTGCTAATTTATCTATATTCAGTGGTGCCTTTTTACTGATAAAATAATTGGCTATAATCTCCTCAACATAGGTTAATTCCAAACGGTGCGATTCAATTAATATGAAAATATCTTCCTTCATGATTTTTCCTCAATCTATGAAATGAACAGTTTTAATCTGTCCTGCTCTAAAATCTCCCAGATTAATTTTACTATTTTTTTGTCGTTCGGTCAGCGCAATTCCTTTTAAGTCCACAAACTCATAGCGAAGCTCCTGCTCTGACAGAATAAAATTCTCACCCTTAACCGCTTGGGTACTTGGATTATACACCCGTAAATCCCAACCGCCGTAAAGCTTATTCTTACGGAGTGAACTAAAGACAAGGTCAGGTGATTTCAAGCTGATATTCTGGGGACTGGAAATTTTTTCTTTCAAGGTATTTGACACAAAATATTTTAAAGTCGTTGTAAAAAGATTTAGACTCTGAATTTGATAGAAAGGCAGGGATAAAGCATAATCAAGGTAACTTTGAGCAAGTCGTGCGGGGTTATAATCCTGTTCTAAACTTATTGCAAATTTGAATGTTAATTTTTCCAACAATTGGCTATCAGGTGTTGGGATGTACTTAAAAGCATTACCAGAAGCTACACCTGGCCTTCTGAGCAAATCAGGTCGTCCTAAAAATCCGACACTTCGAAAGAGGGTTAAAGCTAACTGATGGTGTTTTTCCCCGATTAATTGATATTCTTTGATTCCTTTGGCAAAAACCGTCCAACTGTTTTTATCATCGTGAGCATTAACCCATTTTAGCATGGGATAAATAGCCGTTGGTTCTTCACGCCAGCCGATTTCTTGCCAATCTTTCAAATGCGGATCTTCTGCTTCACGCTTCACTGTACCAAAAGGCGTATCTGTGTAAGAATATTGATTAGCAAAAGGAAGATTGATGACTGCACGCATACGATGATCCAGCGCTTGATTATCTATCGTCAAATGGCATTCGAGATGCTTGCTCCCTTTTTTTAAGGTAATTTTTAATTCGTAGTCTTGTTTTTGTTGGCAGATGCCTTCTGCACGTTCTTTCAAATCTTTAGGAAGTTCCCAAGAACCTGTCAATAATAACTCTTGATAATGTTCCCCACAAAAAGTACTATTTTTACTTCCTTCAAGTGTCAAATCAAAGACACGATCTGCATGAGCTGGCGAGTAATCGTAAGTATCACCTTCATCACCGCCATCTTCAAAAGATAAGATGTTGTCATAACTTTGCTGCTTTTTCTTATCAAATAAATGAAGCTGTCCTTTTTCATAGCTCAGCTTGTAGTAATCATTTTCAATATAATCTTGCTTGTCTTCGCTGATGACCATGCTTGACCGTTGACTTTCTTCAACGAAGTAATTCACAAAACTAAGCGCAGGAACCGTAACTTCTACAGCCAGTTCATGAATATAATAATATTTATCCGGATCTTGAGCGGCTTCTTCGCGTCTGATTTCACCAGAATATTCTTTATTTCTTGCCAGAACATCAAAACTGAGCGCTTCCCCTGCTGTATTTTTCAGTTGGATATCTTCAAACTCAGTAGAGACATTAATTTTTACTGTTTTAGTTACTTCCCAAGGTAGGGTATTAAAAATGCTGACTTGATGGTCACAAACTTTTTTCTGTGACTCACTGATTTTTCTGGTCAAGTAGTCGACTATGGAATAAGACAGTTGGTCTGCTTCGATAAAGCGTTCGCGAATAATGCGATTGGTTTTATCGCTATTACAGCCGCCCGCACTGTCGTGGGCTTGATTTTTTGCCAGTAGTTTCCAGATTCTGTCAATTAAGCCCTGCTTGTTAGCAATTCCAAGTTTTTCAGCCATAAGAACGAGTGGTTCTACCTGATAAATCATCCGTCTTTCCAGCTTATCATTCAAATACTTATGATCGTAACGTGAGGAGTAAATCGAGCGATGGATTTTCGAGACTGAGCTGGAGATAAATTCACCTTCAATTGTGGTCAGTTCCTCTTTTTCGAGTTCGGAGAATAGCTCCTCATAATTGCTTTCTTTTAACTCATAGTCACTCAGTTTCTGGTTGTAAAAATCAATCCGCTCACGCAGGTTAAAATCTACATAACGCTGGTCTCCTCCTACAGGTAATACAAGATGTTGCCCCACAGCACCGTCTTCAATCTGTGTCATAAGTTCTTGGGTTTGGTCACTGTGAATAAGTCCAACGCCGACAAAATAACCATCCTTAATATTTGCGGCTAAAACTTTTGAACCATCTTCAGCTTGCCAATAAAATTCGCGGTCCCTTGTTTTTTCCTGCGGCAATCCTCGCCAAAAGAGTGTACGATCAATTCCTAAACCTCGATATATCTTAGGCATATCTTTGCTCTGGCCGAAAGAGTCTGGCAGGTAACCGATATTCATATAACCACCCAAATCTTCGGCTAATTCCATTCCCAGAGTCAAATTTCTCACGATTGACTCGCCACTTATGATGAGTTCATCTGTTTGAGTATACCATGGACCAATCCAGAGTTTTCCAGCTTGAACCAGCTTTTTGAGTCGTGTTTTTTGTTCAGGAAAACTTTGGAGGTAGTCATCCAAAATACTCATTTGCCCATCGAGGAGATAATAAGAAATTTCATTATTCTCCAAAGCGCGCATTACTTCATCCAAATGATAAGCCAACTGGACGAAAGACTCATTATGAGTAAAATACCATTCTAAATCCCAGTGTGTATGATGAATGACATGTACTTTTTTCTTCATTTTTACTTCCTTATTCATTTTTTCAAAAGGCCAAATCAAGATGATTTGACCTTTGAGTTAAAAATCAATTTTATCTATAACGGCAGTCAGATTATTCGGGTCTTTCTCTGATAAAATATCTTCACGAAATTGATCATCGATTAGTTTTCGAGCGATTAAGCTCAGCAACTTCAAGTGCTCAGTCGCACCTTCCTCGGGAATCGTAAGTGCCAGAGCAACTTTCACGGGTTTGCCATCCAAAGCATTCCAAGGAATTTCATTGGCAAATCTAACGAAAAACATGCCCGGCTTTAAGTTCGTTTTATCTTTACAATGAGGAATGGCGATATGGTCTTTGAACCCTGTTGTTGCTTCTGCTTCTCGCTGTTTTAGGCCTTCAAAATATTCGGCTTCATTGTCCACAAAGCCCAGAGAATGTGCAAACTGTGCAATAACTGCAAAGGCTTCTTCCTGTGTACGTGCGCTTGTATCGAAAAGGATATGTTCTTGATTAAAAACTTCTTTGTTCATCTTTATTCACCTTCTTATTTTGCTTTAACTTTTACTGTTTTTTTGAATTCAATACCTCGTGTAAATCCAATCAATAATGCGGTGGTCAAAATACCTGCACATACGCACAAAATCCATGTTACAAAAGGAATCGGTTGCTCAATATAACCAATAAAGGTCCCCAGAGGCGAGCCAATACCGCCATAAAATTTCGAACCAGTAGCTGAGATAAGTCCGCCTGCAACAGCTGATCCTACAACGTTTGAGAAAATCATTCGTACAGGATGTGCTGCCACAAATGGAATAGCTCCTTCAGTGACACCCACAATCCCCATACCGAAGGCTGCACTGGCAGCAATTTTTTCATCTTTTGAAAATTTATTTTTAAATAATATCGTAGCCAACCATACACCTAAGGGAGCTACCGAAATCGCTGCTTGTGTTGCTGTACCTGGTACAAAGTTTGCACCTTCAATACCGTATTTTGTCATTGTATCGGTAAATATTGCTGTCCCAAACACCAAAGCCGTTTTATTGATTGGTCCACCCAAGTCAAACCCAATCATTGCGCCACAAATGGCTCCGATAATGATTGGTGCACCTGCGAAATTATTATTTAAATTGGTTAACCCATCATACATAGCATCCATCCCCACCGATATTGGATTTCCGATGATATAAAGCACGATCAAGCTGATAACTGCTGTTGCAATAAAGGGAATAATCATAATTGGCACGATTGGCATAACAATTTTAGGCCATTTTATTTTTTTCAATCCTTTGACCATATAGCCAACAATGAAAGCCACAATAATTGCACCAATAAAACCTCCACCTGCTTCAGTTCCTAAAAATTCTGGGTCATTAACAAGATAAGCACCAATCATGGCAGGAGCTATTGCGGGTTTGTCTGCAATGGAATTTGCCACAAAACCAGCAAATAGTGGAATCATCAGTTTAAAACCCATCTGCCCAACATAAAAAAGTTTTTCCATGAGGAAGCCCATTTGTGTCGTATTGTCAAAACCCCACTTGACAATACGTCCTAGGTCGTCCCTTTGAAAGGCATAGAGATTGGCAATGGTAAGGAGAAGACCTGCAGCGATGACCATTGGCACCATATAAGAAATACCACTCATCACATGGGTCAGAAAAGTAACCTTATCTTTATCATTACCAATCTGAATATTCCCTACTTTACTTCCTTTCTTGCCAAAAACTTCAGCCTCAGCGAATGCTTTTTTTATCAAAGCTTCAGAATCTTCAATTGCCGGAATAGATTTTGTAACATAAAGAGGCTTACCTGTGAAACGAATCGGATCAATCTTAATGTCTGAGGCAACAAGCACAAGATCTGCGCTTTCGATCTCTTCAGGAGTTAAGACATTCTCTGCTCCAATAGCTCCATTTGTCTCTACTTTGACCTCATAGCCCATTTTTTTAGCCGCTTTTTCTATAGATTCGGCGGCCATATAGGTGTGCGCTATTCCAGCAGCACAGGCCGTAACGGCTACTATTTTTTTCGACATTTTGTTTCCTCCAAAATTTTTCTTTTAGTTTTGTTATATTTGTAATATAGCACCTCTTATTTTCAAAAGCAAGAGAAAATAAAGCGTTTTCTTTGTTTAGTTTTTATTCCCATAAGCTGGAGGATTACTGGTATTTTTTTCATAAAAAAAGAGCTAGATTTTTGTCTAACTCTGCTTTTGTCTATTATTTCAATTTATTTACTTGCAAATTGAATAACCATGTTAAAGAGAAGGGCGCCTAAGCTACCACCAATGATTGGACCAACAACAGGAATCCATGCGTAAGACCAGTCAGAATCCCCTTTGCCCTTGATAGGTAAGATAGCGTGCATGATACGAGGACCTAAGTCACGTGCCGGATTCAAAGAGTAACCGGTTGTCGCACCAAGTGATAAACCAATGGCTGTGATGATAGCACCCACTAAAAGAGGTGAAACACCAGAAGTTTGCGTAATTGCATATTGCCCAAAGGCCAGAATACCTGTCGTTAAGACTGCTGTTCCAACAATTTCACTGATTAAGTTCGAACCCGTCTGACGAATGGCTGGGCCTGTAGAAAATGTACCTAAGATATCTGCTGGATTTTTAGTTTCAGCATAGTGAGGATAAAACATCAGGTAGAGGATAATGCTGGCAACCATTGCCCCGAGCATTTGCGCGATAATATAAGGGAAAACCAAACTCCAGCTAAAGCTACCAATCATTGCCATTGCAATTGTTACTGCTGGATTCAAGTGGGCAGGCGACATAAATCCGGAAATGTAAACCCCCATCATTACTGCAAAGCCCCAACCGAGTGTGATAGCAACCCACCCTGCTCCTGTTGCTTTCGTCTTGTTCAGAACAACGCCTGAAACTACACCGTTACCAAGAAGGATTAAGATAAATGTGCCTAAAAATTTACCGAGTAATTGTACCATTTCTGAGTGCATATTGACTCCTTTTTTCTATATTTTATTTGTTTCAATCATCGTTGGACTCTTCTACTTCTTCAAGTCCGACAAGTCAGATTCACGAAGTGCTTCTTCCAAAGCTTTTTCTTGTTCTGCTTTTTCTTCTGCAGACCAGCCGAGATATTCCGCCATGGCATTAACAACATGTACCTTGATAGCATCTACGCCTTCACGCATAAATAAAATATGGTTGGTACGACGAAGCAAGTAATCCACTGGCGTCAAGATCATTTCATCTTCAAGCGCATAACGTAAACGTGCTGATTCGGCGAGAGATAGACCTTCATATGGCTCCATTTCAGAAGCATAGGCAAAGACTTGGAGGGCGTTCATACCATAAAAGTCCGCGATGTATTTTGCTTCTTCTTCTGTAAGTCCTGCAGCAACACCAACTTTCATGTTTTCAGCAACAACTTCTTCAACCTTAGTTGGGTCAAATTCACCACCAGAGATTTGGTATTTTTTAGAGTCTATAGGTTCATATTTCAAACCAAAGTCCTCATTAAGCAGTTGGCAGATAAGTTCCATCGCACCCGCAGCCATTTTACGGTAGTCCGTAATTTTACCGCCCGCTAGAGTAATCAAACCATCGCTCTCACGTTCGAGGGAACTTCCACGCGATACGGAAGATGGTGCATCTCCTTTTTCGGAAAGGCTTGATTCCATATTGTTCAACAAATGTTCTACTTCGGCTTTTGTTGCTGTTTTATTTTTATAGCGGAGCACTGCCTCAACGACAGCGTTAAAGCTGGTTTCAGAAACCGCACCATTATCCCCACCGTTATAGTCTGAACCAGAATTTCCACCTAATAGTGGGCGCAATCCAGCCCATGAAGCTTCAATGTCATTAATCGTGATATTTGCTTCAGGGTAACGGAAATTAATGACATCCAAGAGGTAATCCACATCTTCTTGAGTGACTTTTGGATCAGTAAAGTCGCCATGATAATCCGTATCTGTCGTACCAAAATAAGTTTTATTTTCACGGGGAATAGCAAAGACCATACGTTTATCGTGTTTGCCTGTATCAAAATAAGTTGGTTGTGGTACAGGTAGTTTGGCTGCATCCACTACCAGATGTACACCTTTTGTTGGACGCATTTTTGGCACAATAGGACGTGTGAAGTTCAGGTAACGAATCTTATCTACCCAAGGACCACTTGTATTAATCACAAGTTTAGCTTTGACTTCAATGACTTGGTCTGTCAACAAATCACGCGCACGGACACCAGAGATTTGTCCATCGGTATAGATAAAATCAATCACTTTCATCTTGCTAATGGCTTGCGCACCATCTTCTACGGCTTTTTTGATATTATCAATTACCAAGCGTGCATCGTTATTACGATAGTCAAGATAAACACCAGCTCCTTGTAACCCTTTTTTCTTGATGAGTGGC
Organism: Lactococcus formosensis; assembly: GCF_037892375.1. Classification (NCBI taxonomy): domain Bacteria; kingdom Bacillati; phylum Bacillota; class Bacilli; order Lactobacillales; family Streptococcaceae; genus Lactococcus; species Lactococcus formosensis. The sequence continues at coordinate 1,934,970 of NZ_CP141721.1, forward strand.
TCACGACGCAATACTTCTTCTGGTGAGATAGTATAGTTAGCATATGGTAAGTCTTCATCCACACCGGCCAAACGGTCATACAAATCCATCGCAATTTTCACAGAAAACATATCAAATGTTGTCTTGCCTTCATCATCGTAGATAGGAAGTAACATCGGATCTGGCTTAGGAATATGTGGTGCAATGCCTTGAACAACAGCACGTTCTGAAACTGTATCAGAAACAACTTCCACATCGAAGTTTTTGAGATAACGGATCCCACCATGCACGAGTTTTGTTGAACGGGATGATGTACCTTCTGAAAAGTCCTGCATTTCAAGTATAGCCACTTTCATGCCAGCAGCCGCTGCTTGTAAAGTCAAGCCAGCACCAGTGATCCCCCCTCCGATAACGAGTAGGTCCATCTCTTCATTTTGAACTTTTGTGATTGCTTCTTGTCTTGTTTTTTTAGAAAAAGCCATTTCTATTCTCCTTTTAGGTTACTGTCTGATTGATTATTATTTGAAAGCACGTGTCGCATTCACGGCTTTTTTCCAACCGGCATAGAGTTCTTCTCTGCGTTCTTCTGGCATTTGAGTTTGGAAAATTTTGCCCGGTTCATAGGATTCTTTAAGTTCTTCTAAGTCTTTCCAGAAACCAACAGCTAGTCCTGCAAGGAAGGCTGCACCAAGTGCTGTTGTTTCCAAATCGCCCGCACGTTGGATTGGGATATTCAGGATATCCGCTTGGAACTGCATCAAGTATTCATTGTTTGCAGCGCCCCCGTCTACCTTAAGCACAGACATATCGATTCCTGTATCTTCTTTCATAGTGCTGACTACATCACGAACTTGATAAGCAATCCCTTGTAAGGTTGCTTTCACAATATCTTCTTTTGTTGTTCCACGTGTCAAGCCAAACATTGCGCCTCGCGCTTCTTGGTCCCAATATGGAGCTCCAAGGCCGACAAATGCTGGAACAACATAGACTTCATCTTTACTCGTTGATTGGAGGGCAACTTCTTCCGAATCACTGGCACGCTCCAACATCTTTAAACCATCACGTAACCATTGAATGGATGATCCTGCAACAAAGATACTTCCTTCTAAGGCATAATAAACTTTTCCATTAATACCATAGCCAATCGTTGTCAGCATGTTATTTTTCGAAATATGGGGTTTCTCACCTGTATTCATAACGATAAATGAACCTGTACCATAGGTGTTTTTAATCATTCCAGGTTCAAAGGCCATTTGTCCAAATAATGCAGCCTGCTGGTCTCCCGCCATACCAGAGATTGGTACTTCAGAACCGAAGAAATGGAAGCCTTTAGTCACACCGTAAACTTCAGAGTTTGACTTGACCTCTGGAAGCATTGAAGCTGGGATATTAAGAATCTTCAAGATTTCTTCGTCCCATTTCAGTTCGTGAATGTTGTAGAGCATCGTACGGCTTGCATTAGAATAATCAGTATAATGTGCATCACCATCTGTCAACTTCCACAAGAGCCAAGTATCGATAGTTCCAAAGAGGAGCTCGCCTCGTTCTGCACGCTCTTGAGCACCTTCTACGTGATCAAGGATCCAACGAATCTTTGTGGCTGAAAAGTATGAATCAACAATAAGTCCTGTCTTTTTGTGGAAGAGCTCCTCATGCCCTGCTTCTTTAAGACCATTTGCAATATCGGCAGATTGACGCGATTGCCAAACAATGGCATGATAGATGGGCTTTCCTGTTTTCTTGTCCCAGATAATAGTTGTTTCACGTTGGTTAGTTATCCCGATACCGGCAACCTGTACAGGTTTGATACCAGATTCGATAAAAGCTCCTGCGATAACAGATTGAACAGAGTTCCAAATCTCGTTTGCATCATGTTCGACCCAACCTTCTTTAGGAAAGTACTGGGTAAATTCCTTTTGGGAACTCCCAATGTGTTTACCCTGTTTATCAAATATAATAGCTCTTGAGCTTGTTGTACCTTGGTCAATTGCCATAATGTAAGAAGTTTCTGTCATGTTCGTTCTCCTTTGTAAACGCTTTCTATACTTCTTATTATAGCATTTAAAAAGAATCAAATACTTTCATTTTTTAAGAAATTTAAAAAAATTTTGAAAGTCATCCATAAACTTATGTCAATAACATAAAAAAACTCCCATCTTTAGGAAGCTTTTCTATGTTATTTCTTGTTTATTATTTTACAGTAGTCTTGTTCACTTTCCTCCGTTGAAGCCATAATACTATTGCAACTATCAACTGCACGAAACCAAGTACACCCCATAGACCTGATCCTTCTCCTGTTTTTGGTAAATTACCGTTACTTTTTTGAGGGTGTTCTTCCCCTTCGTTATTGACTTCAGAATCTCCATCACTACTTTCCCCACCATTAGAAGTTCCGTTGTTCTCCTCTCTAGTTTTGACTGTGATCTCAGCTGTTGCTTCTGCACCATCATAAGCGTAAGTCACCTTATAGACCCCTGCCTTATCCGTATCAACAGAGCCCATCACCGTAATCCGATCAAACACCACCTCTTCTCCAAAACGATCAGTCGCTTTGATAAAGTTATCTTGCGGTTTCCAATTATCACCTATAAAAAGGCTACTATTCTTAACTTCAACTGCAGTTTGGTAGGGTACACGTCGCCAGACTCCAGCAGCTTGGCTTATATTACCAGATAAATCCATCAAGTCTTCAGAACTTAACCAATTCATTTGTTCTCTCTGTATTTCCCGTCGCCAAAAGTTAAGAAATCCTGGAGTTGTTGTCTCACTTGGTAAGGCAGAGGCGCTGATGTTGGTATTTGCGCCTAAATGAAGCTCGACTAAAGACTCTAACCCTTGGAAAATATTTGTTCTATTATGTGTTTGAACATTCCTCGTATCAAAAGATGACATATCTATTTTTCTTAATGCCCGAGCTTCATCAAACATTTCATTCATTCGTGTAAGTGCTGGTGTTTCAAAGGAAGAGAGGTCAAGTTCAGTTAATGTATCCGCCATCCAAAACATTGCTTCCATATTTGTGACAGCCCTTGTGTCAAAACCACTTAAATCAATTCTCTCAAGATTGCGTGTATGGGCGAACATAAGGGACATATCTGTGACAGAACTTGTGTCAAAGTTTTCCCTATCTATATCCAGATTGACAATTCGGGATCCAGCAAACATATGATTCATGTCAGTCACTGCACTTGTATCAAAATGAGACAAATCTAAATAATCTAATCCCCATGTTCCTAAAAACATACGTCTCATATCTTGTACCTTATCTGTTCTAAAGCTTTCAATATTTAAATCGGTTAAACTGTGCGCGCTTGCAAACATATAAGCCATATTGGTTACATTCTTTGTATTAAAATGAGATAAATCCAGACTCTTTAAGCTATTCGCAAACCAAAACATCCCTTCCATACTTATAACAGTCTGTGTATCAAACTCATCTAATCCTTTTATATCAATCAAATCATGAGAATAACCGAACATATCTCTCATAGTTGTAACTTTAGATGTGTTAAAGGAAGACACATCAATATGATGTAAATTTGACGCTTGAAACATACTACTCATGTTTATGACATTATCTGTCACGAATGAAGATAAATCTAGCTCTTCAAAGCCAGATTGTTGAAACATTCCTAACATAGTAGTCACAGCACGTGTATCAAAAGATGACAAATCAGCAGATGTGAGTGATGGTGTATTCCTAAACATTTGAGACATATCTGTCACATCACTGGTATTTAGATATGACAAGTTGTCAATTGTTTCAAGTTCCTCCATTCCCATAAAAAGAGCACCCAAGCTTTTGTCACCGTCAACAGTCACAGAATCTTTAAAAACAATGCGCCTCACTTGCTCCCGCGGAATCGTTCCCCACCCACTCGGTACAGTTATTGTACCGCTTAGAAGTGTTAATGTAGCCGTATTAGTATCCCACTCCGCTTCTACTTCTCCCAAAATGGTCATTGATACTATAGAGACCTCTTCTGTACTTTTTGTTTCAGAATCAGTTTTCCCAGCTTCTGGAATATATTCTGCGGGTTTTGGTTCATCAGGGTTTTCAATTTTTTCTTCTCCTGGCTCAATTACCTTGTTTTTTGCTCTGGCAATTTTACCTTCTGAATCATCTGTAAGTGAGATCTCTACACCTTTACTGATTTCCACATCTGATGAGAGTGTTGTTGCTAGAGCAGATGTGCCATTAAGCACTGGGCTACCGACAAGCCCTGCTAGACTCATAATAGTTAAAAGCTGACTCGTTGTACTTAAAAATCTCATTTTTTTATTCTTCTTTGTTTTCATATTAAACTCCTTTTTTCATCACACAAAAACGCCCAAAATTAAGGCGTTAATTATAAGCTAAAAAAGACACATTAACTTGTAGTGACTCTCCAAAGTTAACTGTGCTGTGCTGTGCTGTGCTGTGCTGTGCTAATAGATTATAAGACATAATATTACCTCTGTCAATACCTAGATATTTTTAGTTACCTAAATAACATTTACATAACAAAATTGTAATAAATTTATCAACAAAAGCAAAATTATTTCCATATAAACAAATAAAAAAGAGACAGGTTGCCTCTTTTTCTATTCTGATTCTCAAGTGAGAATTGCTTTCTTTTGAAATTTTTCTTTCTTCAAGGCTTCGATACAGGTCAGTAACTCTTCAAAGTCATAATCGCTGGAAAACTCGGAAAGAATATAGACAAACTTTCGACTGTCATTTCTTTTACTTGAGATAAGCAGGTCATAGCTCTGACCTTCATGATAATGCTCTAGCTTTATCTTTTCTACTGCTCTGAGACGATTTTTAAGATAGTGTTCCATGGGGATTTGATAGGCTGGCGTATCAGACAAATCATAAGCCACCGTCAATTGTTGAGCAGATAAAAGTTCCAATAACATCAAAGCATTACGATAGCCAAAGATGAGTTCAGGCAAATCCTGTTCTTTTGGAATATAACTTAAGGCGATATTTTTGAGATTATCAAGTAAATCTTGGAAACTTTTATCAACCCAGTTTTGCTTCTGCAACAGTAAAGCTTCTTGGCTCTTAGTAAAGAGACCGCCTTGGAAAAAGGCGAATTTATTATTCACTTGAGCCAGCTGATAACTGATGGCTTTTTCCTCTTCAAACCCTAAACGATGAGGACGATAGTGGTTCAACATACGTTCTCTTAAAGAAATATTCAAGAGAACGGTGGGGATTTTTTTACTGCGAAAAATATCAAAGCGGTAATAACTTTCCTTATCTAAGATGAAAAAGGATAAGAGAAAACTGTAGAAAAAGATTGTCTCACAGTTGTCCTTACTCTGTTTATCATAAATATATTGGTAAAAAAGAGAGTCCAACAGCTGATAAAGGTGGTCATCTTGATAGATTTTCTTCAGTTTCAAAGATTGAGTGACTTGAATGTCTGTAAGTTTACGCCTTTTTTCTGTAATGGCTAACCAACGGTAAAGTTTATCTTGGCTGCTTGTCGAAAAGGTTACTTTTAAGGTTTCTTCGAGTTGCAGGATAAAATCAACTTGAAACTTCGTGACTTGAAGGAAGTTTGGCCGAAATTTAGGATGAAGCGAATCAAACAATAAGTAGTAAAAATAGCGAATCTGACTCTCTTCCCCCACCAACTTATTGTTTTTGATTTGAAGCTCAAACTCGGCTAAAAGTTTATTCAGCTCTTTTATTTTGCGGAACAAGGTTGATTCACTGACCAGTAAGGCTTCTGCTAGTTCAAAAATCATGTAATTTTTTTGTTCTAAAAGCAAGAGAAGCAAGCGATACTTAATGCTGTCTTGGATTAAAAAGCTGATGACTTCATCTAAGCTTTGAGACTCTGCCATGTTTAGGACAAGTTTATTATCCTGTCGCAGAACTTCCATAGGCGTTCCCATCACCTTTCCCAGATAAGAGATGTCCTCCAGGTAACTTTCAACTGATGGACGGGAGAGATTTACCCAATCACACAGTTCTTGTGCTGTTACCTTATCATGTTTGACGACCAACTGACGTAGAATCTTAACCTGTATTTGCTCTTTCTTTTCAAGTAAAGCTTCAATATTCACAGTTGCCCCTCTTCTTTTCTAAGCCAATATTTTTCGTAGGCGTTTTCATATTCTTCTTCTATTTTATCACTTCACTATAATTTGTGATCAAAAATTGCTCATTCTAGTTATAGAAAAATAGACAATAAAAAGAATAAGACCAAAAGTCTTATTCTTTTTTAAACCTCTAAGTTGAGTTTCCCTTGTGCATATATCGAAGCATTGCCATTGAGAATATAGGCGATTGTGACGATCGGTAAGATATACTGTACCGTACCGAAGCCAAAGACTTCTGCAGCAATAAATATGGAAGCAAAGTAAGAGTTTGTTGCTGAAGAAAAGACGGAAACATAACCGGCAGCAGCAACTAAGCCGACAGGTAAGCCCAAAAGTACAGCCAAGGTCGCACCTAAACTGGCACCAATCGCAAAGAGTGGGGTCACTTCTCCACCTTGAAAACCTGCTGAAATACTTAAGACCGTAAAGAGCAGCTTCAGAAGCCAATCGTAGGCATTGATATGCTGCCCGTTAAAACTCATCGAAATTAGATTCGTCCCTAGTCCTGCATAACGATCAAGATGGATAAAGATAAGACCCAAGCTCAAAATCAGACCCATAAGTAAAATGCGGCGATAAGGGTTAGATAGCTTGCTCGCCATATAAGTCTTCATAAAGGCTAAACCTTGGGCAAAGATGCGACCAACTAAGCCGAAACAAATGGCCACGATAAGAAGCTTTAGAAGCACCAACGGATCAATAGTTAAGTCGGTATTGACCGCAAAGGAAAATTTTTCTAAGCCTAAAGCATGAGAAGTCGCACTAGCTACATAAGAACCGACCAGGGCGGGGAAGAGAGCCATATATTCGATCTTGCCCACCATCAAGATTTCAATAGCAAAGAAAGTTGCAGCAATAGGGGTTTGGAAGAGTCCTGCAAAACCAGCTGCCATCCCCGTAATCAAGAGCACTTTTTGTGCTTCTTTGGAAGATAGTTTACTTCCCACTGTATGACCAATCGTAGCACCAATCTGGACAGCTACTCCTTCTCGACCGACACTTGCACCAAAGAGATGTGACAGCCAAGTTGAAAAGATAATCAAGGGCACTAAGCGTTTAGGGATATCTTCTCGCCCCTTATTTCCAGCTTCAAAAATTAGACCCATTCCTTTTTGACTCTCTTTACCAAAACGTTGGTAAACATAAACAATCAAAAGACCAGCTAATGCTAAAAAAGGAAGAAAATACAAGGGATGTGCATCACGTGTTTCAGTAATATAAATCAAGCCACGCCCAAATAAAGCATCAACAGCTCCAATGATTACCCCAATCACAAGAGCTAATACGGCATAAAGTATAGCCCATCTTGATATTCCAATTTTTATATTTTTCATTAAAAGTAATTCCTCTTACCTGTCTAAATAATAACAAGGGTGCAGAAATCAAACAAACTTGATTTCTGCCTAAATAAAATGCCCAGGCAATTCTGATAGGAATTGTCATCTAACATTATCAATTTGTCAAGATAAATTCCTGACCAATAAGGTGCGCTAGAAATTCTCATAGGAATTTTCAAGCAGCATTAACTCCTTCAGGAGCTAATCTGGTAGCATATTAAAAACAGGCCGAGCACAATGCTCGACCAGCTTTAATCGCGCATACCTTTGGCACGTTGAATGTCTTTAAGTTTTTCTGGTGTGATGTCTTTTCCATCTTCATCCACCAATTTTACTGCTTCAACTTGACCGCGGAGATTTTCACGTACGCTATCAAGATAAATACGGCGCAATTCAGCACGTTCTGCAGTTTCGGCTTCTGTTAGTCCTTCTGCTTTGTGTTTACGTGCAAGCTCATTGATACGTTCTACTTGTTCATTTGTGATTGCCATAAGACCAATATCCTCCTTATTTTGTATTGATTAAACTAAAGTCAGCCATTGTTCCTGTAAGTGCTGACAGCTCTGTAAGCAAGGCCAGACGATTGTGACGTACTTTTTCATCTTCTGCCATAACCATTACATTTTCAAAGAAATTGTTAATAGCTGGAACACCTTTGTTGACAAGAATATCATATTTTTCAGAGGCAGACAAGTTTGCCCAACCTGCTTTAAGTTCTTCTGTAGCTTCGTAAAGCATGCCTTCAGCATCGTTCTCAAAGAGTTCAGAAGAAACCGTTCCGACATGATCGGCTTTTTTCGCCAAGTTGATCACACGTGAAATATTTTCAATAGCTGGTTTAAAAGTTTCTTCGTCCTTATGACTGTTAAGCATTGGTGCAATTTCCATCATGTTAGCAATATCCATTGTATCTGCCGCAATCGTTGCTTCAACAATATCGTGACGGATTTTCTTATCCAGTAGAAGTTTTTGCACACGCCCTTTGAGGAAATCAATAACTTGCTCTTTATTTTCATAATCAAGTACGGCGATAAACTCCGAAAAGTCAAAGTGCCAGTTGAATTTCTCAATAATACGTGTCAATCCTTGCGCTGCACGACGCAAAGCGTATGGGTCATTTGAGCCTGAAGGAATTAAGCCTGCGCTAAAGAATGAAAGAATGCTGTCGATTTTATCTGCAGCAGCTAAAACACTTCCGACAGCAGTTTCCGGCAAATCTCCTTCAGCAGATACCGGCATATAATGCTCACGAACTGCTACTGCTACGTTGCCATTCTCTCCTGCAAGAAGGGCATATTTTTCACCCATAACGCCTTGAAGTTCATCAAATTCACCAACCATACCTGTCAAAAGATCAAATTTATAAATATCTGCTGCACGCGCCACATCCGTCTTTTCAGTTTCTGTCAGCTTGGCAATATCTGCCAGATGTGCTGCAATTGCTTTTGTACGAGCCATATGTTCTGTGATTGAACCGATTTTTGCATGGAAAGTTACATTTTCAAGTTTCTTCACAAGATCTGCAATTTTTAATTTTTGATCTTCTTTCCAGAAGAACTCAGCATCTTCCAAACGGGCAACCAGAACTTTTTCATTACCTAAAATGACATTCTTCATACCTTCAGCATTACCATTACGAACGGAGATAAAGTGCGGTGCGAGCTTACCTTCTGCAGTATAAACTTCAAAATAACGTTGGTTATCGCGCATTGAAGTAACCAGAACTTCTTCCGGAACTGACAAATACTTTTCATCAAAGCTGCCGACAAAAGCAGTTGGGTACTCGACTAGGTTGTTGACTTCTTCAAGAAGTTCAACATGTTTTTCGTCTGAAAGTTCAACTTTCCAGCCATGTTCAGCTGCAATTTCTTTGATTTGTTGGCTAATTTCAGCTTTACGTGCACCAGCATCAACCATAACAAAATTATCAGTCAAAACTTTGGCATAATCTGTCGCATGTTCAAGCGTAAATACTTGGTTTGAAAGGAAGCGATGACCACGTGTTGTATTTCCTGCAGTCACATCAAGAATGTCAAAGGGAACCACTTTGGCATCTAGTAAAGAAATCATCCATTGGATTGGACGCACGAAGAGGAAGCTATTATTTCCCCATTTCATGTAAGTTTTGAACTGCATTTTAGAAATGACTTCATCGCCAACTTTTGTCAATATTTCTTGTGCAGCTACGCCTGCGATATGTTTGTTTGCGAAATAGTAATCGCCCTTGAGGACCAATTCGTCAGGTGTTACGCCTTGTCCACGAGAGAAACCTTGAATGGCTTTTGACCAGTTTCCTTCAGCATCTTTAGCAATTTTAGCAGATGGACCTTTGACTTCTTCGTCCATTGCTTCGGAATTTTCAGCAAGTCCTTCCACCAAAACAGCCAAACGACGTGGTGTTGAAAATTTGCGGATAGCATCAAATTCTAAACGGTTTTCATTCAAAAAGTCCGAAAGACGTTCTGCCAATTGATTGATTGCAGGTGTTACCAAGTGGGCTGGCATTTCTTCCAAGCCAATTTCGAGTAAATAGTTTGCCATTATTTTGCCTCCTGTTCTTCTGCCAATTGTGCCAGAACTTTTGTATATTTCCCTTTTTCTCCCAGATATTTCTCACGTAAATCTTCATCTTTCAAAAGTGGGAAACCAAGTTTAGCACGTTCTTCAATAAATGTTTTGGCAACTTTACGCGCCATTGTACGTACGCGGTGCAGGTACCCAGCACGTTCAGTTACAGAAACTGCGCCACGCGCATCCAAAAGGTTAAAGGTATGAGAGCTCTTCAAGATAAAGTCATAAGCAGGGTGGACCAAACCTAAATCTAGTAATTTAAGTGCTTCTGCTTCATACTTGTTAAACAAGTCTAAAAGCATATCTTGATCTGACTCTTCAAAAGCAAATTTTGAGTGCTCGTATTCCGGCTCTTTGAAAATATCGCCATAAAGTACACCATTTCCCCATTCAAGATCATAGACGCTATCGACTTCTTGAATAGCTGTTGCCAAGCGTTCTAAACCGTAAGTGATTTCAGAAGTTACAGAATCCACTTCAATACCGCCAACTTGTTGGAAATAAGTAAACTGTGTACATTCTTGTCCATCAATCCAAACTTCCCAACCAATGCCGGCACAACCCATTGATGGGTTTTCCCAGTTATCTTCAACAAAACGAATATCATGCTCCAAAGCATGAATACCCAAGGCAGCTAAACTTTCCAAGTAAAGTTCTTGGATATTTTTTGGTAAAGGTTTCATCACCACTTGAAATTGGTGGTGTTGGAAAAGGCGGTTAGGGTTTTCACCATAACGTCCATCTGCAGGTCGACGTGAAGGTTGAACATATGCCGCTGACCAAGGTTCAGGACCATTTGAACGCAAGAAAGTATAAGGACTCATCGTTCCTGCACCAACTTCGTTATCGTAGGCTTGCATCAAGTTTGCACCTTGCTTAGACCAAAAAGCCTGCAAAGTCAGAATCATATCTTGAAATGATAATTTATTATTTGACATTTAATTCTCCTTATTATTTATTAAGTTCATTCATTTGGCGTCTATACCCGAGGAAGTAGAAACCAGCAACGAAAATCACACCACCGATGATGTTTCCAGCATAGACAAGACTGAAATTGCGGATGAATTCCATCCAGGTTGCGCCACCTTCAAAGATTGCAGCGGGGATGGCAAATGCATTTGCCACACTGTGCTGGAAACCAATTGCAACAAAAGCCATTGTCGGGAACCAGATTACCATTACTTTTCCTGCTGCATCTTTGGCTCCGTAAGAAAGCCACATTGCAAGGCCTACAAACCAGTTACACCCTACTCCAGAAACCAAAGTCTGAAGCCAAGTTGCATTTATTTTCGAGTGCGCAACAGTGATTAATTCCTCACGATACACACCTGTACTTGTCAACCCAACAATGTGTGCAAAAAAGAAAGCCACAAAGAAGGCACCCAGAAGATTAAAAATCGTGATGACAATCCAGTTTTTGAGCAAATCTGAAAACTTTACTTTCTTTGCAAAGAAAGATACAGAAACAGCCGTCATATTCGATGTGATGAGCTCGCCACCGCCCATGAGAATAACAATCAAACCAATAGGAAACACTGCTGCACCGATGAAACTTGCCAAACTTCCAAAATCATCGACGACACTTGATATGACGCGGATATAAAGCAGATAACCTAAAGAGATTAACGCGCCTCCAATAAAGCCAAGTACAGCTTTTTCTAACATCGGTCGTTTGACCTTTTCTTGTCCATGGTAAATAGTTGCAGCCAATATTTCTGCTGGATTCATCATAATGTTCTACTCCTTAAAATAATATAAAAACCGCGCAATACACCTGTCCTAAGACAAAGGGTGCTATGCACGGTTCCACCTTTATTTTTTACTTCATTCGTATTGCGATGATTTTGGGCCATTTTAAATCTCGGCTTTCACTGTCCCGAGTCGCTTGCTTTACCTTAAAATTGTAGTCCTTTTTGCTGAAAATGTCAAGGCCAGACTTAAAGTTTTTAGTGTTACCGATTTGAAGAGGCTAAAGAGGGATTCAGCTTGCTGAACCCTTTTTCAAAAATCATTTGCAACATGAAATAATTTGATATAATAAGTTCATCATGAAAAAATTATTTAAGGTTATAAGTTTATTGTTAGGCTTTCTTGTGGTATTAATTTTAGGAGTGGTACTGGTGTTTAATCTCTCCCCACGTCCCGGAGCATTTGTGATCAACCGTCTTTTTGCTAAAAGTGGCGGAAAGATAACAGATCAAAATACCTATGAGGCTCACAAGAAAAAGGTCCTTTTGAAAAGTGACATCAGCTATAATTCAGACAAAAAAAGAAATACCTTTGACATTTACATGCCACAAAATACCAAAGGCCCTATTCCAGTAATTATCTGGGTTCATGGTGGTGCTTATGTCGGAGGAAATAAAACTGATGTTAAAGAATTTGCCTCTAGGATTGCGCATGATGCTCAAGTTGCTGTTATCTGTCCTAATTATGCACTTGCACCTGATGCACAATATCCCAGCCAAGTTCAGCAAATAAACGAATTGATAAAGGATTTATTCCAGCATCAAGATAAATATCCTTCTCTTGATTTTACTCAAATTATTCTTGGAGGTGATAGCGCTGGTGCCCAAATTGCAGCCCAATATGCGGCTATTCAAACCAATAAATCTTATGCGAACGCATTAAACTTCAAACCACTCCTCACTAAGCAAAACTTAAAAGGTGTCATCTCTTATTGCGGCCCTGTAAACTTGCAAGAAAAGGCACATGATAAGTCAAATAATTTATTGCTTAAAGCTTTCACCAAAACTGTCGCTTGGTCACTCTTAGGTACAACAGATTGGAAAACCAATACACATCTAAAACAAGCAAGCGTGGTTCCGGCCGTAACAGAAAACTATCCGCCCACTTATATTACGGATGGAAATACTCTTAGTTTCGCTCCAGAAGGTGAAGCATTGGCAAAGCGTTTAAAGGAGCTAAACGTTCCTGTATCCGAGCTCTTCTTTAGTGATTCCAGTAAAAAAATTGGACATGAGTATCAATTTGATTACCGTACGAAAGAAGCACAGCTCTGCTATCAACAAACGCTCCGATTCGTTCAAGAACATACCCTCCAACACTAAAAAAGCTGCACTTCTTGTGCAACTTTTTTTATTTGATTAATGTGTTCGATTGTAAATAATACTTGAGATAAAGGATAACACGATAATAATCCCACCAAGTAAACCTGTCACTGCCTCACCAATTTCCCAATGGATACTTGCCAAAATCAGAATGGCTAAGGTAAGAATCGCCCAATGCGCACCGTGTTCTAAATAAACAAGCTCATTCAGTGTTCCTTTTTCTACCAAGTAAAGGGTCAGTGAGCGGACAAACATTGCACCAATAACGCCTAGTCCAAGCAGGATAATAATTGGGTCTGAAGTAATAGCGAAGGCACCGATAACACCATCAAAACTAAAGGATGCATCGATAACCTCAAGATAAAGGAAGAGTGAGAAAGCTGCTCTTCCTACAGCATAAGTCGTCTGACCTGCTGTTTCAGTAGGCATATGCTCGGTCATCATATCGCCAAAACCGTTCACCAACATATAAGTTACAATCCCCAAAACACCGGAGAATAGAACCGTGTGTGCATCAGCTGCGATAAATTCAGCAGTCAATAAAAGAACAAGCATTGAAATTATCGCATTTGCTGCAGGAAAATGACCAACCTGTTGCAAGACTTTCTCAGGCAATTTTAGCCATGTATGTGCCCTTTGATCAAAGAAAAAACCAAGAGCAAGCATCAAAAGAAACATACCGCCAAATGCAGCGATCGAAGGGTGCGCATGGTGCAAAATATAACCGTAGGTCCCTGGAACACTGGGATCCCCTTTTTCTAAAGCTAAGCGCATGGCACTTATCGGATCCAGTTTTGCGGAGACACCAACAATCAAAAGCGGAAAGACCAAACGCATCCCCACAACAGCAATTAAAATCCCCACCGTCAAAAATATTTTACGCCAAGCATGGCTCATACGCTCCAAAATACGTGCATTAACAATGGCATTATCCATGGAAAGTGAAATTTCCAATACCGCTAGGATAGCTGTAATCATTAAGCCATCCCATCCAGCATAGAGGTAAGCGATAATCAATGCAATAATACTAACAATAAACGAGCTTCTAAAAATTTTCATAAATTCCTTTTTCTAAATATCAACTTCCACCAGGTGCTTGTCCCCTTTTGCCACGGAAATTTTTCCACTGAACTGTTCAATCAAATCGGCCAAAAGTTGGTCGGTCTTATCCAAGTCAACAAAGAGCTTGACCGTAACATCGGAGAGAAATTCACTTTCTGAGATAATTAAGCCTTGGGCGCTCAAAAAGCGTTGCAGCCCGTCATAGTTCCCGTAATCAAGAGTCAAGATTAATTGCTCCTGTGTGACAAATTTGACCAAACCAACCTGATCTAGAGCATGACCGACACTCCCCGCGTATGCACGGATTAAACCACCAGCGCCGAGTTTAATACCCCCAAAATATCGAGTAACAACTGCACAAACGTTGGTAATTTCTCTTTTCTTAAGAATTTCCAGCATAGGTACACCAGCTGTGCCAGAAGGTTCTCCATCATCACTTGAACGCTGAATTTCCTGACGGTCGCCTAAAGTGAAGGCTGAACAATTATGATTTGCCTTATGATGCTCTTTTTTGATTTCTGAAATAAAGGATCGTGCTTCTTCCTCAGTATAAACGCGCTTCAAATGGCAAATGAAGCGCGATTTTTTGATTTCTTCTTCTGCAGTGAAATCCTCTTTTATGGTAATTATCATAAATAAATTTTATCAAAAATAGTGAAAACATGCGACTTTTTTCGTCTTAAAGATATGAATGAATTATACGGTAGACTTCTTCTGCAAAAAGAATTGACGAAAATACCAGACGAAGTCATACTTTTTGATGGTATGAAAGAAGTTTCAAAAACGATTGTCATGTGTAACCGCTGTGGTAAAAAGAGTAAGAAAAAAGAGGTTTATCTCCCCGTTGGTGCTTATTATTGCCCGCATTGTATTCAGATGGGGCGTGTTCGCTCTGATGAAAAACTTTATCACCTTCCACAGAAAAATTTTGCTGCAGTTTCTTGTCTAAAATGGCAGGGAAAGCTCACAGGTCCTCAGCAATATATCTCCGATAATTTACTTAATCTGCATCGGCAGCAAAAAACAGTGCTGGTACAGGCTGTAACAGGGGCAGGAAAGACGGAAATGATTTATCAAGTCATTGATGCCACCTTAAAGAAAGGAAAAGCTGTGGGTTTGACGAGTCCACGCATTGATGTTTGTCTAGAACTTTACTATCGCTTAAAGAGGGATTTTTCCTGTCCCATCTCGCTTTTGCATGGAAAGGGTGAGAAATACAGCCGTTCTCCTCTTGTAATTGCAACCACACATCAGCTTTTACGTTTTCGTCATGCCTTTGATTTACTCATTCTCGACGAAGTTGACGCTTTTCCATTTCCAGATAATGAAATGCTTTATTTTGCGCTGGCTCAAGCTCGAAAACCTTCTTCAAGCTTGATTTATCTTACTGCAACAACCACCAACAATTTGGAAAAACAAGTCAAGTTGGGGCAAATCGAAAAGTTACAACTTCCCCGACGCTTTCATGGTTTTCCACTAGTACTTCCGCAATTTTTTTGGCAGAGCAAGTTTTACAAGATGATCAAAAAACAACGCGAATCTGGTTTACCATTACTTATCTTTGCCCCTGAAATAAGGCTGGGAGAAAAACTGTGCCAAGACTTACAAAGCAGTTTTCCTCATGAAGAAATTGCCTTTGTTGCATCAACGAGTCTTGAACGCTTAGAGTCTGTGGAACGTTTTCGACACGGAAAAGTTTCTATCCTTGTCTCAACGACTATTTTAGAACGTGGCGTAACCTTCCCTAAGGTTGACGTTTTTGTATTTCAAAGTCACCACCATAATTTCACAAGATCAAGCCTCATCCAAATTGCCGGACGAGTAGGTCGAAGTACCGAAAGACCTGACGGCAAAGTGATTTTCTTTCATTTAGGAAAAACAACAGCAATGTTGGAAGCTTATAAAGATATCAGAAATATGAATAAAGCAGGAGGTTTCCAATGATTTGTTTGCTTTGCCATGCTGAGTACACTCTTGAACCCACCTTTCATCAGCTTTTGCTCTTAACATTACCCTCTCCCGGAATTTGCACAAGTTGTCACAATCAGTTTCAACAGATTACTACTCCTTATTGCAGCCGCTGCTATAAGCCAGACATAAAAGATGTCTGCTCTGACTGCAAGATTTGGGAAAAGGAAGGCATTATTGTAAATCATCAAGCTGTCTTTACCTATAATACAGCTATGGAAGACTTCTTTAGTCGTTATAAATTTATGGGAGATTACCGCCTACATCATGTTTTTCACAAATATTTTAAAACAGAAAGAGGCTATACAATTGTTCCAATTCCTGTGAGTAAGCAACGTTTTCAGGAGAGAGGCTTCAATCAAGTTATTGCACTTCTACACTCCCTCCCCTTCTCTTCTCTTTTGGAAAAAGAAGAGGGTCCTGCACAAAATACACGTAACAGGAATGAACGACTCAAAAACAAAAATACCTTTACTCTAAAAGCAAAGGTAAAAATACCAGATAAGATTTTACTAGTAGATGATGTTTATACTACCGGTCGAACGCTCCAACATGCTATAGCTGTGTTAAAACGAGCTGGAGCTCAGGAAATCAAAACCTTCTCTTTGTGTCGTTGACTTTAAAAAAACAGGTGCCAAATTTTAGGTAAGAAGATAAACGCAGCAACAATCACGGCAAAGCCGGAAATGACTAAAACAGCTCCCGCAGCCATATCTTTGGCTCTTTTGGCACGCAAATGAAACTGATAATCTGCAGCCAAATCAACCACATTCTCAATAGCCGAATTGAACAGCTCTGCCATAAAAACCAAAAAGATGGCAAGAAAAAGGAAGAGCCACTCAAATTCTCGAATTTGTAAAGCAACACCAAAGATTAAAGCCAGAATACCAGAAAGTGTATGCTTGCGCATATTTCTTTCTTCTTTAAAAGCTGTCCAGATACCCGTGATTGCGAACTCCATACTGGAAATAACATTCGTGTTTTTCCAGCGCTTACGCTGGGTATTCTCAGGGACTTCACCGTCCGCAAAGTCTTCCTTATTAAAAATTTTTACATCTTTTTCGTTATCTTTTAAGTCCATAAGCAGTCAAAATCTCCTCCTGAAGTCCGAACATTTCTGCTTCTTCTTCTGGAGAATAATGATCGTAACCATTAATATGTAAGAAGCCATGTACAGCTAACCAGCCATATTCACGTTCAAGGGAATGTCCATAATCTGCTGCTTGCTCGGCAGCTTTATCGATTGAGATAAAGAGCTGACCAATAAAAGGATCAAGCTCATCCATCAACTCTTCTGGAATATCCATATCTTCATCAAAGAAAAACTCATCTTCATCAGGTTTATATTCAAGTGAGATAACATCCGTAGGTGCATCTTTCTCCCTATATTCCAGGTTAATTTCTTGTGAACGCGCATTATCAACGAAAGTAACAGACATTTCTTTTGAGTCGGCAAGCTTTATATAATCTGCAGCAAAGCTTAATAACTTTTCAGTTTGCTCAATAATTTCTTTTGAAACTTTTTCCGTTTCATCAACTAATTCTATATACATTCTTTTTCCTTATATATTTTCGATGTTCTCTCTCATTTTTCTCGCAAAATCTAAGAGCGGTGTTCTTGTCGAAGGCATAATATTTTCTGGCAATTGGTCAAATGCAAACCATTGTGCATCCAGGACTTCGCTTTCTTCAAAAACCATTTGCCCTGAAAAATCCTTGCTGGCATAAACAGTATCCACGATATGTACTTCATCACCATTTGGATAGCAGAAATGCTGTTCCTCTCCAGAACACACGGTAAATAACTCCATGTTTTCTACAGTCAAACCTATTTCTTCAAAAAGCTCTCTGCTTGCAGCTTCTTCCGCTGTTTCTCCTGGTTCAATTGAACCGCCGTGATAAGACCAACACCCTGTATCCTTACGTTTCTGCAGCAAGATTCCATCTTCATTATAGATAATTATGCTGGCACATGCAACGACAAGTGGGCGCGGGCCCACTATTTTACGTAAGTCGAGAACATAACCTTCAGACATCTTACTCTCCTTTTTTCTCGTAAGCATTAATAATTTGAGCTACAACAGGATGACGAACGACGTCCTTAGCTGTAAAGTAGACAAAATCAATACTATTTAAACCAGAAAGTTTTTCTTTTGCGTCAATCAAACCAGATTTGGCCTTAGCCGGCAAATCGATCTGTGAAATATCACCATTGACAATCATTTTTGAGTTGAAGCCCAAACGTGTCAAGAACATTTTCATTTGCATCGTTGTTGTATTTTGTGCTTCATCCAAGATAACAAAGGCGTCATCTAAGGTACGCCCGCGCATATATGCTAAAGGTGCTATTTCAATAATCCCACGCTCCATCATACGTTCCGTTGCATTTTTTCCTAAAATCTGGAACAGTGCGTCATAAACAGGGCGCAGATAGGGATCTACTTTTTCTTGTAAATCTCCCGGTAAGAACCCCAGATTTTCACCAGCCTCTACAGCTGGACGAGTCAAAATAATGCGTTTTACCTGACCATTACGCAATGCTTGAACTGCCATAACGACAGCCAAAAAAGTTTTCCCAGTCCCAGCAGGACCAATGCCAAAGACGACGTCATGCTGTTTCACACTGTCTACATAAAGCTTTTGCCCCACGTTTTTTAACCGAATTGGCGTACCAACAGCATCTTTAGTGAGTTCAATTTCATAAAGTGTGATGAAATTTTCGATATTATCTTCAAGTACCATTTTAACTGCGATCATCGCATCAGAGCTATGGACAGGTAAACCACGAGAAATCAAAACTAAAAGAGCCTGCAAAACTTTACGTGCCTGCTCAGGCGCTACTTCATTATCAGCAAAAATCTGTATGCGTTCCCCGCGATAATTTATATCAACAGCAAGTTGAGATTCAATCAACTGTGCATTTTTATCCTGTGAACCAAAAAGTAAAACTGCATCTTCTGGATTTTCCAACTTAAATTCTACGGAATGTCTAGCCAAACAAATACCTTCCTGTTCTTTTATTTATAATCTTTGTCTCATTATACCATATTTCAAGGTTTATACGCTTCCACACCTTTCTTGAATATAAAAAAGTATTGGGAAATCCCAATAACTTTTACTTAATTTTTGTATAAGGAAGTCCGATTGAGTCAGAAAGTGCAGATGAAACTATTTTTCCTTTATAAACACTCATACCAGAGCGAAGCGACTCACTAAGATTAAGTGCTTCTTCTAAACCATTGTCGGCAATTCTTTTCAAGTATTCTATATTCCCTTTAGACATGACCAAAGTTGAAGTACGTGGTGTTGCCCCTGGCATATTTGGCACTGCATAATGAATGACATTGTGTCTTGTAAATACAGGTTCCGCATGATTCGTTGCGTGATCAATCGTTTCAACCGTCCCTCCTTGATCAATAGCGATATCAACAATCACAGCACCTGGTTTCATTGATTTCACCATATACTCTTTCACAAGTTTTGGGGGCTTAGCACCAGGAATCAGAATTGTTGAAATAAAAACGTCTGCTTTTTTTATGTGCTCTTCAAGTGCTTCTGTTGTTGACTTCACAACCTGTAACTTTTTACCAGCGTAACGCGTTTCCAGCTCTTTAATACGTCTATCATTCAACTCTAAAATAAGGACAGAACAACCAATACTCAAAGCAATATCTGCTGCATTTTCTGCTGCAGTACCACCACCAAATATGACAATATGCCCTGCCTCGATACCACTTTCGGGAATACCAGGGAGTAGAATCCCTTGTCCACCATGTTGTTTTTCCAGATAATATTGTCCAATATTAATAGCGCGTCGTCCTGCAATTGCACTCAAAGGTTTGAGTAATGGAAAAATTCCATCCACAGCGATATTTTCAGCCGAAAAAGCAGTTACATGCATTTCCATCATTTTTTCAACACAAGCTTTATTTGCAGGTAAATGTAAAAATCCCCAGATTATTTGTCCCTCTTTAAGGTATTGATATTCTTCCTCTAAGGGCTCTTTTACGCGAACCATCATTTCTGCTTCCCATGCTTCTTCACGTTCCACTATCTTGGCTCCCGCTGCGATATACTGCTCATTTGGAAAACCAGCACCAAAACCTGCATTATTTTCAACATATAGCGTATGCCCGGCCTCTACCAAAGTTTTTACATTTTCCGGCGTCATTCCGACACGTGCTTCCCCTTGTTTCAAGTCTTTTACTACACCAATTTTCATTATTTTCTCCTTCAATGCAACTCAAAATTATAGAGTAAATATACCATAAATAAAGCGCTTAACTTACGAAAAGGGAAAATAACACTGTCTTTTTAGAATAATATGATATTTTTGTTTTATATTCTACAAGGTATATTTTTAGTGAAAAGTAAGATGTATTTACGTCTTATATAGTGTAAAGAAAAACAAGACATTATTCATTGTAGAGTTTCCCATGTTGCAACACTTGATATTTTTGAGCCTAACCTTCGATCGATCGATTATATTAAGGTTTTGACAAAAACAGAGCTAAAAAACGCAGAAAAATACATGCCCTTATTTTCTGCTTCACGTTTCTTTAAAAGACCAATCAAAAAATATTCTCTCGGAATGAAAGAAATACTGGCTTTCATTTACACTGTAAGCCTTGAAGCAGACCTTATCATTGTCGATGAGCTGATGAATGGGATTGACAATGCGATGCGTGCCAAAGCCTTCCAAATCTTAAAAGAGCTTTCCAAAACAAAAATCATTCTGCTTACCTCCCATATCTTAGAAGAGGTGGAAAAATATTGCGACCAAGTCTATTTTCTTTCAAAATATGGTTTTGATGATGTCCTACATTTTAGGGAGGCACACAAATTAATCCAGGAAACTCAAGTATTTATGTAAAGAAAAGACATGAATCTGTCCCTACAGAGTGGGATTTCCTCATTGTCTTTTCTTTTATATTTATAAAAAAAGCCTCTCCGAAGAGAGACTCGTTTACCATTATTTAGCTACTGCTGGGTAAACTGAAACGTGTTTTTTACCACGTTTCATTTCAAATTTAACGTGTCCTTCGATTTTAGCGAAGAGAGTGTCATCGCCACCACGACCAACGTTAGCACCTGGATGGATATGTGTACCACGTTGACGGAAAAGGATTGAACCGCCGCTTACAAGTTCACCGTCAGATGCTTTAGCACCAAGACGTTTAGCTTGTGAGTCACGACCATTGGAAGTAGAACCCCCACCTTTTTTGTGGGCGAAGAGTTGCAGATTAAGTTCAAGCATTATATTGCCCTCCATTTTCAATTTTAAGTGTAATGTATTGGCTGTAATTATTTGATACTTCTCGCATAGCATTTTCAAACGCTTGGAGAAGTGTTTGAGCCAATTCGCCTTGTCTTTCAGGAGTACTCAAAGGTATTTCAACATAAAGATAACCATCTTCCATGTTGGCAATAGGTTTAATCTTTGCCATTTCATAGAGATTATTTGCTGTTGTAATTGACAACACACTCACAGCTGCACAGACCACATCATGGCCATATTCACCTGATTCAGCATGCCCAGAGATCTCATAGGAAACTATTTTATCTCGCTTTGTCCTGATAACCGCTTCAATCATGCCTTAAGCGTTGATTGATTTGATGACAACCTTAGTGTAAGGTTGACGGTGACCTTGTTTACGGTGTGAGTGTTTTTTAGGTTTGTATTGGAAAGTAACAACTTTCTTTTGTTTACCATGTTTTTCAACTTCACCGACAACTGTTGCACCTGAAACGAGTGGAGCACCAACTTTAGTAGTAGCACCGCCGACAAGAACAACTTCGTCAAAAGTTACAGTTTGACCAGCTTCAACGTTAAGTTTTTCAACGTAGATAACTTGTCCTTCTTCAACTTTGACTTGTTTACCACCAGTTTTGATGATTGCGTAGTTTGACATTGTGATTCCTCCTTGTTAGATTTTGTGCCGTAAAACGGCTGTAAGACTCGCCTTGGACCGTGAGCTAATGCTACTTGAACGGTACCTCGTGCGGTTGTACTTTATGGGAGACCACAAAGACAACTATATAAGTATAGCAGAAAATATTCTTCAATTCAAGTGGAATGCAAGGTTTTTTTACTTCTATTTGTCATTTACTGTTAAGTTTGCATTCATCAGGTGCTTTATAGATAATATAAGATAAAGTTCTTATTTAGGAACCACCGTAGTCAAACCTTTGCGATATACCGTTATGTCCAATGGAAGTGGCGAGCTTTTATCTCCGTCAATTCTTGAATAAGGAATATCTTGTTTTTTATTAGATTGGGCACTTATTTCTAAGTGATTGGTGTCAAAATAAGTAATTTCCATAAAATCTTCGAGTTGGCCTTTGCGTAGTTTGTTGAGGTGAAATAATATTTTGAACAAATTAATTTCCTTCAAAGAATACACTCGGATGAGACCATCATCGACCTTAGCATCAAGGGATAAAGCCTGTCTTCCGCCAATCGTATCGGTCATCGTAATCAATAATAATTTTGTTTTTAAGGCCTTTGTTTTTCCATCATATTTGAGTTCGATACGATAGCTTTTATTATGACGAATTACTTTATAAGCATCCTTCAAGTAAGCAAAAGGTCCAAATTTTTTCTTTTCTGAACTGCTCACGTTTTGAGCGATATCTGCCAAGATTCCCAATGTTAAGCTGGAAATCATATAGTTATCGTTCACTTTGGCAATATCAAATTTTTGCAACTTCCCCTCATTGAGATTTTGCAAGGCAGCTTCTATATCCTGAGGAATATGGAGTGATTTTGACAAGTTATTGACCGTACCATTGGGAACGATACCTAAGATAGATTTGCTTCCTCCCTCAAATACGCCACCACATACTTTATTAATCGTTCCATCTCCACCAAGTGCCACTACAAGATCTGTGTTTTCTTGACTTGCTTTCTTTGCTAAACGTACTGCATCTTCTGGGCTATCTGGATTGATATATTCCACATGAGAGGCTTTGTTTTCTTCTTTTCCAAAAAAATTTTTAATTGTATTTAATACTTCGTTTTCGTCATTTTTTCCTGATTTTTCATTATAAAATACTTTTACTTCTTTCATTTTAACCTCCCTATCGTCTTTATTTTACCATAGCTTTTACTTAAGGTAAAAAAAACCTGCTCTGCTTTTGGTATATGAAAAAAACACAGCTTATTTTTCTGTGATTTTTTCTACGTCTTTTACGATATCAACTTGATAAACGACACGTGGATTAAACAATATCCTCACTAATGTATTAATCAAGAGCATAATCCATGCAAAGGATAGGCTAAAAGAAAGAATTTCAAATGCAGTTAAGTTTAAATAATAGAGTGGATGCCATAAAAAGTAACCAAAAACAATCAGACTCGCTAAACCATAAGAAATACGGTACATGTTTTTATCTAAGTCTGGTAAAAACCAACGAATTCCCAAGATAGACAGACTCATAAATAGGACTATGAGCTGCGCTGCCACATCATGCATAATGTGAGCCAAACCATCACCATTATTAGGAATCAGGCCAACCAAAGCGATAGAGATGGCACACAAAGTTAATAAGATTTGCAAAATCATAAATCGTATACGGTGCCCTAACTTCTCGCGTATTGATACAAATATATAATCAAACAAAGCAATCATCAAGGCAGCTGAAACAACCAAGGTCATATTAAATTGCAAGCTTGTGTTAGATTCACTCGTTCCCAAAAGACTAAAATTCTTTTGCCACCAATATTGATTATTATTGGCAGCCATACTTGCCACAAGTCCGCCAACAGAAACCAAAATAAGCATATTGATCATCATTTGGATAGAAAATGTGTCTACGGCAAAGATCAAAAGATAATTTAAAATTCCAGAGAAGATGGCAAAAATCATCATTGACGTAAAAACATCAAAACTCAACCCATAAAAGAGTTGGTTTAAAAACCAAAATAAGGCAACCAAACCTAAAGTCACAATAATAAAAACAGAAAGAATAACGGAGGGGAAAGTTCGCCAGTACACGCGCGGCACCATAGTATGATAAAGCTCTTTTCGCTTTTTAATAAATGCAATGATGAAAGATGTCAACGCAACTGCATTAGCAATAACTAGAACTCCAGTTGAAATTGATGCCGTACCTGATAGTCTAATCTGACTCAGCCCCATAACTTGACTGGCAACAAAAAAGAGGAGTGTGCTGAGCGCTGTGGGTATCAGAAAGACCCGCGCGGCATCTTCTCTCTTATTGGGTGTTTTAGCACGAATAGTAAAACTATTTTTATTATTTTCAACGACTTCGATTTCTTTTTCACCTGACAACTCCAGCTGGTCGTACAGTTCCTCAGGGAGTAATATTTTTTTCATTTCAACTTATTTTCCAATCAATTCTCATCCGATATTCTCCGATAGGGATTGTATTTTGAGCTAAACGGTATTTCAACTTCACATGTTTTAGCTCTTCATTCATATGAAAATCATCAGTTAAAATCTCTAAAGGACCCAATCCTTCATAAACTGTGTGTGTTGAAAGCTCTTTATGAAAGCGCATAGTAACTGGTTTATCAGCATAACGTGTCATACTTAATTCTGTTTCATCAAACTTAATTAAGACTTTTTCTTCTTCAGCATTTTTGTAATATAATGCAATTTTATTCCCTAACTTTTTCACATCCCCTTCAAAAGTTTCACGAATAAATTCTTCTTGTCCATCAATAACAATACGGTTCCGAATAGTAATTTCCATAACTGTTATTTTACTATAACTTGCCTTATTAGTAAAATGGCAATTTATGTCAATTTCGGTTATAATTGTATTACAGTAATGCAAGAGTTTTCATTAAATAAGAGTCTCATTTGATGACTCTTCATCGAAAAACTTATCTTGAAACTAAAACACATTCAGTCACATCAAGATAATTGCATGCAAAATACAAAGGAGGTTGTATGGCACAGCTCGAAAAAGTTTTTCGTGATCCCGTCCATGATTATATTCATGTCGAAAACCAAACGATTTATGATTTAATCAACACTGCGGAATTCCAACGCCTACGTCGTATAAAACAACTGGGAACTTCCTCTTATACTTTTCATGGAGCCGAACATAGTCGTTTCTCACATTGTATGGGTGTTTATCATATCGCTAAAACAATCACTGAATGGTTCACTAAACGTTATCCTGAAACTTGGAATCCAGAAGAAAATTTAGTTACACAGTGCGCGGCTTTATTGCATGATGTTGGCCATGGCGCTTATTCTCATACATTTGAAGGTCTCTTTGGTACAGATCACGAAGCTATAACACGTGAGATTATTACCTCACCAACTACTGAAATCAATGCGGTTTTACGCAAAGTAAGTTCCGACTTTCCAGAGCAAGTCGCTTCTGTTATTTCCCATGACTATCCCAATCCACAAGTGGTGCAACTTATTTCCAGTCAAATTGATGCGGATCGGATGGATTATCTCTTAAGAGATGCTTACTATACTGGGGCAGTTTATGGACAGTTTGATTTGACGCGTATTCTCCGTGTAATTGCACCTCATGAAGACGGCATTGTCTTCAGAATCTCTGGGATGCATGCCGTTGAGGATTACATCGTGAGCCGTTATCAAATGTATATGCAAGTTTACTTTCATCCAGCCAGTCGCTCCATGGAAGTTATTCTCCAAAACTTGCTGAAGCGAGCTAAATATTTATACCAATTTGATCACGATTACTTTGCGCAAACAAGCCCCTGTTTAGTTCCTTTCTTTGAGAATAAACAAACCTTGCAAGACTATCTTGCCTTAGATGACGGTGTGATGAATACCTATTTTCAAACATGGATGGCTAACGAAGATGATATTTTGTCTAAGCTTGCTCAGATGTATATCAACCGCCATCTTTTAAAATCCTTAGAATATAATCAAGGACAAGAAAAACAGCTGGATCTTTTTAACTCTGATGCTTCACTTTTGGACAAACTGCGGGACCAAGTGGAAAAAGCAGGCTTTGACCCGCAATATTTCACGGGAACAAACAGTAATTTCGATCTGCCTTATGACTTTTACCGTCCCAGTTCAAATAAACCACGAACACAGATTGAAATTTTACAAAAAGATGGCAGTCTCATTGAGCTCTCCGAGGTTTCTCCCATTGTGGCAAGCCTAGCGGGCACCATTCACGGAAACAGCCGCTTCTACTTCCCAAAAATTATGTTGGAGAATCCTGAATTCATCACCTTTATGCAAACCAACCTTTAATTAGAAAAGAGAAAAAATAAAATGATTAAACTTATTGCTATTGATATCGACGGTACATTATTGGACCCAGAACGCAAAATTACGCCTGAAGTTAAGCAGGCAATTGCAGAGGCTAAAGCTGCTGGGGTAAAAGTTGTCATTACAACAGGACGTCCACTCATGGGTGTTCACGATATTCTGGAAGAACTTGAATTGACGGATTACAGTGATTATGTCATTACTTATAACGGTGCTTTAGTACAACGTGCGACTGGTGAAGAGTTTATCATGGAAACCTTAGAAGCTGAGGATGTTCTTGATATTGATGCTGCCGCTCGTAAAATAGGTGTACATATGCACGCCATTACTAAAAAAGGAATATACACAAGCAACCGTGACATCGGCAAATACACTATTCACGAAGCTTCCTTGGTTAATATGCCCCTCTATTTCCGTCAGCCTGAGGAAATTGCAGCACTTGAAGTTGCAAAAGTAATGATGATTGATGAACCTGAAATTTTAGACAATGCTATCGCCTACTTGCCTTTTGAATTTTTCGAGCGTTATAACATGGTCAAATCAACTCCATTTTATCTTGAATTTATGAATAAAAAAGCCAGCAAAGGAAATGCTGTACTGCACTTAGCTAAAAAACTCTTCCTAGATGTGGACGAGTTAATGGCTATTGGTGACCAGGAAAATGACCGTTCTATGCTAGAAGCTGTTGGCAACCCAGTTGTCATGGGCAATGGTAAAGAAGATTTGAAGAAAATTGCCAAATATGTCACAAAATCTAATGCTGAATCTGGTGTCGCGCATGCCATTAACGAGTGGGTTTTGAAAGATTATGAATAAGCTTGCTGAAGAAACCTTTGGTCAGAGTGTTCACTTTTGGTATGACGGACTTCCGCTTTATAAAGATGGAACTTATGCAAAAGAACTCCAACTCTCTGACCAACTTAAAACTGTTCTTTTACTGGTAAAAGATGATTTCTATAAAAAAGAAGCCACTGAATATTTCTGGTATATCTATGGTAATGAACAGACACAGGATGCTCTGCAAGAAAAGGTACGACCAAATATTATGATTCGTTATCAGTCAGAGGAATTTTTCGTACGCATGAATATTGCCGATGCAGATTTTGCCTTATCTTTGGAGCACGTGCTTGCTTTTGAAACAGAACTCAGGGAACAATTAAAAAAAGCAATCTTTTAAAAGATTGCTTTTTTATTTTTAGCTTCTTCCTTTTGTGAAGAATGTTGGATCCGCTGCACGCTCTGCGATTAAAGCATTGATTTCTTCATCAGATAAGCTGAGTTCTTCCACACAGCTTTGTGAACAACAACCTTCAAAGCGCTCGGCACAATTTTCACATTGGATAAATAAACGATGACAAGCTTTATTTTTACAGTTCGTATGCATATCACAAGCTTCGCCACATTGTGGACATGTTGAGAGAACATCATCTGTAATACGCTCTCCCATACGTTCATCAAATACAAAGTTTTTACCAATAAATTCAATAGGTAAATCTTGTTCTTTGGCTTTACGTGCGTATTCAATAATTCCACC
The DNA here is from genome assembly GCF_037892375.1 of Lactococcus formosensis. Classification (NCBI taxonomy): domain Bacteria; kingdom Bacillati; phylum Bacillota; class Bacilli; order Lactobacillales; family Streptococcaceae; genus Lactococcus; species Lactococcus formosensis. Next base: position 1,962,826 of record NZ_CP141721.1, read on the forward strand.
TTCCACGTGGTAAACATTTTCAAAACCTTCGTGCTTCATAAAAGCACTGGCTTTTTCACAACGAATTCCACCTGTACAGTACATGACAATATTTTTATCTTTATCGTCTTTAAGCATATCTGCAGCCATTGGTAGCTGTTCACGGAAAGTTGCAGATGGTACCTCTAAGGCATTCTTGAAATGTCCCACTTCATATTCGTAGTGGTTACGCATATCAACAAAGATGGTGTCTTCTTTACCAAGCATTTCGTTCACTTCTTCAGCTTTTAAGTACTGCCCAACATCTGAAGGGTCAAACGTTGGATCATCAATACCATCTGCAACAATTTTGTTGCGGACTTTCATCCGTAAGACCCAGAAAGATTTACCATCATCTTTAATTGCATAATTTAGACGAAGTCCATCCAATTCTGGCGCTGTTTGGTAAAGTGTCGTTTTAAATTTTTCTAAATTAGGAGTAGGTACACTGATTTGTGCGTTAATTCCTTCTTTCGCAATATAAACACGGCCAAAAACTTTTAAATCCTCGAATTTCATGTAGAGATTATCACGAAATTCTTGAGGATCAGCAATATTAAAATATTTATAAAAAGAAATTGTTGTACGGGGCTCTGTTTCAGCCTCTAAGCGTTCTTTTAATTCTTTATTTGAAATTTTATTGTGTAAGATAGTCATGCTTCTATGGTAGCACAGCTTTATATTTTTCTTAAGAAATGCGCTTGTGTTTTGTTGCACAAACCTCAATACAAAAAAAAACACAATCAAGGAAGTGTTTCTTTTTCTTCTTCGGCAAGTTCTTCAAGTTTTTTCATACGACTCATCAGCTGTCTTTCTCCCAAGAGAATAACCAACAATAATAGGCCCCAACCTGCCAATATCCCTGCCGTACGCATCAGCCCATCCCCACGATAAGTCAAAAAGATACGTTCTGGGTGTTCATTGTCTACATAAATTTTGATTTTTGTATCAACAGTGCCCAAGTTTCTAAAGTAAGTATCCAAGGGACGGACTTGGTGACTAACACCTTCAAAAGTGTAGTTCACCTCTTTTAGTGCTTCGTCCCCGCGGACAATCACACCTTGAGTTTCAGTTTTTGTGACGTTTTTATTAGCCATATGAACCCCAGTAAAAAAGAGAGAGCCTGAGATTAATGCTAAGCCAACAACAAGTAAGAGAATTCTTGAAATCCCTTGCAGTATTTTTACCGTATTATTCATCTATAACCTATATAAATTCTAAACTTTATTTTGATCTCCCCCTATTATATCAAAATTATCGTTCGGACTCTAGTTAGTTATAATCCATAAGCTCACAAATTTATTTTCTGTAGACATATTCCTCAGCAGGACTGTTTGACCCGCCTTGCACGAAAATTAGACCTGATTTAAATAAAAATACTTTGAATTTATCTGACAGCTGGATAAGTACTTCAAAATTATAGAAATCTATGGTACACTCTAACAAAACCCTCACTTCTAATAGTGATTTCCGAGGAGAAATAATGAATTATAAACATATTGACATGGCTTCCTATAATCGTCTTTCTCATTTTGAATATTTTAAAAGTCTTGCCCAACCCTATGTTGGAGTGACCGTTAACGTAAATATTACAAAACTTATCGCAACGATAAGAGAGAATAAATTTCCTTTTTTCTTAACGATCTGCTACTGTGTGTCACAAGCAGCAAACGGTGTTTCAGAATTTAAACAACGTATCGTTGAAGATAAAATTATAGAATTTAATAACTGTCAGACATCACACACAGTTTCCTTAGACGATGGGACCTATACTTACTGCAATCTTGATTTCACACCTGATTTTGCTGCATTTTTGAGCTATGCTGTGGAGGAGCAAGAAAAAGCTAAAACCATACGCTCAATCGATGAGGAGGTTGAAGGTACTTTAAATAAATTATTCATCTCAACACTCCCTTGGTTTTCTTTTACTTCCATGATTAATCCCACCCCAGTTCCTGCGGACAGCAATCCAAGAATTACCTGGGGAAAATATTTTGAACAAAACAAGGAACTGTTGCTTCCCCTTTCGGTTCTTGCTAACCACGCTCTTGTGGACGGAGCACACATCGCAGCATTTTATACCTTATTGGATGAAGAAATTGAAAAATTAGTCCAAAATTATCAATAAACCAAAAATTCCTGTAATCTTTTTTCGGTTAACACAATTAGAACTTGACTTACGGTTCTGTTATAATTTAACTATGAAAAAATTAGCACTGCTTTCAGATCTGCATCTGGATGTTAATCAATTTATAGATTCTGAAATTCAAGTTTTAATTGATACCCTGCAAGAGCAGTCTGTGACTGATTTGCACTTTGCAGGAGACATGTCCAACGACTATAAAAAAATTACGACACCTTTTTTTAAGCAATTATCAAAAAACTTTGATATTAGCCATAATCTTGGCAATCACGATATGGTACATTTATCCGAAAAAGAAATTAATGCACAGGACTTTTCGCTTAAGTATTTTGGGGATACACTTTTAGTCAGTTTTCACGGTTGGTATGATTACTCTTTCGTTCAAGATTACTCAGATGAGAAACTTTTATCCTTTAAAAATAGCTTTTACTTTGATCGCAAAATCCATCGTGATTATAGCGATGCCCTTACGACACAACATACTCTCAACACTCTCGAAACAATTTTGGAAAAGCTCAATTTTTCTGGCCGTATCATCATAGCCATGCATTTTGTTCCACATGAAGCTTTTTCCATACCTACGACTTATAAAAAATTTGAACGCTTCAATGCTTATCTTGGATCACAAGCTTTCCATGAATTGTTCATTCAGTATCCTCAAATCACTGACGTTGTCTTTGGGCACGCACACCACCGAATTTCTGCTCAAACTATCGATGGGATTGTCTATCATTCACGTCCTTTAGGTTATACTTACGAGTGGCAAATGGTCAGCGATTTTCTTCAAGATTATCCCGAATATCAAATCGAAGAACATTATCATTTGCGTAAAAGATATCAGGCGATTAGATCACTTAATATTTGGGAAGATTACCGTGCACAGCATCTGTCAAGGGAGCTCCTCAGGAGCTTAAGCTTTTTTGAGCTACCAACCTGAGTCCAGAAACTTTTTGAATATTATGCTATAATAATAAGCGAGAACTTTGAATTTTGGAAAGTTGGTGAAGCCTTGAATCTTCCGAAAGAAGGCGACCTTGTCACGATTCAAAGCTATAAACATGATGGCAGTTTACATCGTACCTGGCGAGATACGATGATACTGAAAACAAATGAAAATTCAATTATTGGTGTAAATGACCACACACTTGTAACCGAGTCAGACGACCGTCGTTGGGTCACACGTGAACCTGCAATCGTTTATTTCCACAAAAAGTTTTGGTTTAACATCATTGCTATGATTCGTGAGGAAGGCGTCAGCTACTATTGCAACCTTGCGAGCCCTTTTGTCTTAGACAATGAGGCACTGAAATACATCGACTACGATCTCGATGTAAAAGTATTTAAAGATGGCGAGAAAAAACTCTTGGACGTTGAGGAATATGAGCGTCACAGGAAACAAATGAACTACTCTCCTGAAATTGACCACATTTTAAAAGAAAATGTAAAAATTCTTGTTGATTGGATAAATAATGAACGCGGACCTTTCTCCAAGGAGTATGTTGACATTTGGTACAATCGCTATCATCAATTAAAAAAATAGTCCATCTGGACTATTTTTTAATTAATCGCCAATCAAGTCACGTTGCCGATAAATAAACATGCCAATCAGAGCAAATATTACTGCTAAAGCAAGTATAAATACAAAATTGCCCCAGTTCATTGTTTCTACCGGAAGTCTTGAAATATGGTGGAAAACATTAAAATTATTCAACCAAGCGGGGAGATTCAATATGTTACCAATATAACTCATGAAAAAAGCAAAACCAAGATAAACCCAGATTAATGTGCTCAAGCGTGGAAGCACGGCCATTAGAAAGCCTAAAATCCCAAGGACAAAGAAAATCCCAACAGTCCAAGACATTCCCGCTGCAGCTACATTAGCAAAACTGAATGCATTGTCATTATTGGCTTGGGCGAGATAGATACCAAGCACAACTGCAAATTGAGCAAGACCTCCCAATATCCAAGAGATAATCATATAAGTGGCATAAACTTTATAACGACTAATTGGCATAGCATAAAGCTGTTCTTGCCGATTTTTTCGTTCTTCTGTTACCATCCGCATGAGGGAAGTGACCGCAAAACAAGCAACCATTACCGCACAAATCATAAAGATTGTCGACATAAAACTTTCAATCATCGCTTTACTTGCTGCCTTGCTGGCCTCATTTGCCAGATGAGGGTCAATATTAAAGAGTTTGGATATAGTTGGACTGGATTCAACAAAGCCACCGATTTGGTCAATCATTGATCCATAAGTAATGCCTAGAACAAAAAGCCCTAAAATCCAGCCGATACTAGCTGTACGTTGTTGCCTCATCGTAAGCCCTGTAAAACTGAGCAAGCTTTTCGATGCATGAGCCTTACCATTTACCTCTGGAATATATCCTGCATTGACATCTCGCCTAATTTCAAGGAAATAAGCGAGAACGAGAAGAACAAGGCTCAATCCTAAAGCTAAGAAGATGGGAAGCCAATGATTCTTAACATAAGGGTCGGTCAGATAGGACCAACTTAAAGGATTCCAATAGCCCCAATTTACATTTTGTGTATCTGTTCCCATACGAATAAGGTAGAGCAAACCAAGCAAGCCAAAAGTAGCACCTTTGGCACTGCCTGAATCGGAAAAGATTTGTGCAAAAACAAGTGCAAACAAGCCCCAAAGTAAACTTTGAGCGCCTATAGCAGAGGCAAACAAGAGATTTTCGCTAAAAGAAGTCATACCCGGAATATTTTGCACCTGAATTGAAATCGCCAAGGCTACAGTAATCAAGACTTGTAAAACAAAGAGTTCAATAACAACGGCTGTCGTATTGGCTAATTTTCCGACTTGAAAAGAGCGAAAAACTTCAGCGATTCCATCTTCTTCTTCTTTTCGTGTACGATTGATAACATAGATAATCGCAACAACAGCGAATGTTATTGCCGTAATTAAAGGCATGGTCGTGCCATAAGCTGCAGCCGCGGTAAAGTCCTTACCTTGAGCGACCGTCATAGGACCGAACAATGCCGTCATAGCTGGTCCCTGAAAAACATTAAACATGGTTTCTCGTTGACTATCAGTCTGCATGATAAGCTCGAATTTACCCACTCCCGACGCTGCAAAGGCCAGCACACCAACTATCCAAAAGACAAGTTTTAGCCAATCTCTCTTGAGTAAAGCCCTCAGCATACTAAAGGTTTTATTTAAAGGTTTGTCCATAACGTTTACCTCCTACTCATAATGATGCATGAAGAGCTCTTCTAAAGTTGGCGGTGTAGACTCTAACTTCTTCACCCCATACTTAAGTAAAGTTTTTAAGATAACATCTGTTTTATCCGAATCCACTTGAAAGACAGCCTTATTGCCATTGAGGTGCAAATCATGGACGCCCTCTAATCCATGCAACGCTTCTGGCGCTTGAGTAGTTTCGACTTTAAAAGTATCACGTGTCAAATGACGTAAATCATCAAGTGACCCTGTTTCAACGATTTCTCCTTTTCGAATAACAGCAACACGATCTGCTAGACGTTCGACTTCAGATAAGATATGGCTGGACAAAATAATGGCCTTGCCCGATTTTTTGAGGCGCTGAACTTCAGCTTGGAAAACTGATTCCATCAAGGGATCCAAACCACTGGTTGGCTCGTCAAATATATAAAGTTCAGCATCCGTGGCTAAGGCAGCAATTAAGGCAATCTTCTGACGGTTTCCTTTAGAATAACTACGCGCCTTTTTCTTTGGATCAAGTTCGAACTTCTTGATAAGTTCATCACGTTTTTTTAAATCTGCATGACCATGTAATTTCAAGAAAAGGTCAATAATCTCGCCCCCAGAAAGATTGGGCCAAAGATAGACATCGCCAGGTACATAAGCAATTTTCTTATGAATCTCAATGGCATCCGTCCACACATCTTTACCAAATATTGTGGCTGATCCTCCACTCTTTTTAATAATCCCCAACAAAACACGAATCGTTGTTGATTTTCCTGAACCATTGGGACCAATATAGCCCAAAACTTCTCCAGCATTTACATCTAATGTAACATTCTTCAAAGCTTGAAATTTACCAAAATTTTTCTGCAAGTTTTTTATTTCAACAATCTTTTGCATTGCTTTGCCTCCTCAATCCATACTAATATGTACTATTTTTACTTTTATAGTTCATATTGTACTATTTTAGTTGAAAGAGTACAAACGAAAAGATATAATACATATAAAGTATTCTTTTGTGGAGGCGAGAAAATGAATCAAACAGAAAAAAAGAAAAAAGCCATTCTTGAAGTGACTTCTAACCTACTACGAGAACGCTTAATTTCAGATATTTCTATGGATGAAATTGCTCAACTGGCACAAGTCTCTAAGGTTACAATTTTTAAATATTACAAGAATAAAAATAACTTGATGAATATCGTTATACGAGATGCACTTAATTTTATGATTGAAGAAATTCAACAGTTGGTAGACACGAAAGAAAATTTTCGTGAGACTTTTCGTCAGGTTTCGCGTTTTAAAATAAGACAGATTCATTTAATGACTGATATTTTTTTGCAAAACATGATGAATCAATACGCTACTGACCCTAACTTCTTTGATACAGATATGCGACATATTCAGCACCTTGTTTATCAAAAACTCTTTCAAAAGGGGCGTGCAGAAGGAGAAATTTCTCCTGATTACACGGATGAGGATTTGATTCTTTTTATCGATATTATGAGTGAAGGCATGAAAAGAATCCCTTTAGAAAGGGCACTGAAGCGCCCTGAGATTCTTACTGAAATGTTTTTAAATGCTCTAAAAAAAGCGGATTAATTTCCGCTTTTTTTTATTTCTTCTGCTAAAGCTGTCAGTTTTCGTAACCGGTGATTCACACCTGATTTACCCAGAGGCGGATCCAAGAGTTGCCCTAACTCTTTAATTGTTGCTTCAGGATGAGCAATCCGTGCATGTGCAACCTCTGTGAGTGCAGGGGGCAGGTTTTCCAGCTCTTTCTTCTCTGCTAAATATTTGACGGCCGATATTACATCTTGCGCTGCCGACACTGATTTGTTTATATTTGCCGACTCAAAGTTGGATTGACGGTTTGCCAAGCCACGCATTTCACGCATTATTTTTGCATCTTCAAATTTTAATCGTGCCTTCATCGCACCAATCAAAGTCAAAAAATCCATGATTTCTTCTGCTTTAGATAAATAGAGGATGTAGCGGTTCTTCCGCGCAATGACACGCGCATCAAAACCGAAATTATTAAAAATATCTTTTAAATCTTCTGCGTGTTCATAATATACACTAGAAATAGACAACTGATAATCGCCTTTTTCTGGGTTGTGCATTGAACCACTCGATAAAAAAGCTCCCCGCATATAATCTTCTTGTGCTTGTTGGTCATACTTCACTGACTCAGGTATACCCGAATCCAAAAACATCAGCGAATCCGACAGTTGCAGTTCATTGAGCAATGCATTGACCTTCTCCTCGATAAAAACCGTGTATACTCTATTTTTGGATAATGTTGTTTTCTGATGCACCCGAATTTCAGCACGTATCTGATAAATTTCGAGGAGCATCTGATAGATATACTTTGCGGTTGCTGCATTTTCTGTAGACAAGGACAAGGTTAAACCACCAGAAATACCCAGAGAGCCATTCATCCGAATTAATGCAAGCAAAGTTCCTCGGCTTGCTTTTTGACTCGTAAGTTCTTTTTTTATTTCACTTGTAAAGCTCATTCTTTTTTTCTCTCACAACGTGTACTGATGCCCATGATTTCTGAAGCAATTGCATCCCCGTTGTGGAAGGCTCCACCATTAATCAATTCTAAGAAATCATTTGAAATAACATTAACTTCTTCCTCTCTGAGTGCTTTAAAGTCATGAACAACTTGGACCAAATACTCATCAAATTTATTAGAATTCATATACTCTTCTGGCACTTCCGCACTATTTACAAGAACGGTATCAATCACACGAGTACCTAAGTGTTCGTGGATGACACGTACATGATCGGCATCACTGAAATGCTCCGTCTCCCCACGTTGTGTCATGATATTGCAGACATAAACAATACGGGCTTTTGTTTTTAATAAGGCTTCCCCAATTTCTGGGATGACGATATTTGGTAAGATTGAAGTAAAGAGGGAGCCAGGTCCTAAAACAATCGTATCTGCTTCCATTATAGATTTTACCACCTTTTTAGAGGCGCGTGGGCTCTGTCCTGTATTTGTCTCCGTCAAATATACATGATGAATCAAACCTTCATAATCCGCAATTTTACTTTCACCTTCAACTTCATGCCCATCCTTAAAGACGGCATGCAAAGTCAAAGCTACATCACTTGAGGGATAAACGTTTCCACGCACATGGAAAAAACGAGCCAGAGTTTGTACCGCCTGATAAGTCGAACCTTGCATTTCACCAATCGCAGCGATAATCAGATTTCCTAAAGGATGACCAGAAAGTTCCCCATCGCTTGCATCAAAACGATATTGGAGAATATCTGCGTAAAATTTCGGCATGTCGCTCATGGCGATAAGAACATTGCGCAAGTCTCCAGGTGGAGCAATATTAATTGCTGAACGCAGACGCCCTGAAGAACCGCCATCATCTGCTACTGTTACAATTGCGGAAAGATCGATATTTTCTTGACGCAAAGACTTCAAAATGACGGGAATTCCAGTCCCGCCTCCTATAACTACTACTTTTGATTTACTCATGATCGATTAACCGTTTCTTTCCGTCTATCCTTATCTCTATGGCTAGTATTTAAATGCCAATCTTCTTTAAGAAGTGCTTTGGATACACGTTCAGCAAATGCGACAGAACGGTGTTGTCCACCTGTACAGCCAAAAGCAATTGTCAATACAGATTTTCCTTCTTTTTGGTATGCAGGTATAATCGGCAAGAGCATATTCATTAAATTTTTATAAAAATCTTCAGAAGCTTTCTGGTTCATGACATAGTTGAAGACTTCTTTATCTTGCCCTGTTTTATCACGAAGCTCTGGAATATAGTGTGGGTTTGGTAGAAAACGCACATCAAAGACTAAGTCTGCATCCATCGGCAAACCATACTTAAAGCCAAAGGAAATAACTTCAATACGAAATGGTGCTTCTTTTGTCTCTGAAAAACGCTCAAGAATACGGGCCCGCAAATTACGTGGTGTGAGCTCACTTGTATCAATAACAACTTCAGCCAAGGACTTCAAATCTGAGAGAATTTCGCGTTCTTGTGTAATCCCATCCAGTACACGACCATCAATAGCTAGCGGATGTGAACGGCGTGTTTCTTTATAACGTGCGACCAGTTCAACATCACTTGCATCAAGGAATAAAAGTTTGAAATTCACTTCTGGAAGATTAGAAAGTTCTGCAACGATGCCGCGCAAGCGGTCAAAGAAGATACGTGAGCGCATATCGACAACCATTGCGACTTTGTTTATCTTACTATCCGGTGTATTGAGAAGCTCAACAAATTTTTCAATTAAGTTAGGGGGCATATTATCCACAGCAAAGTAGCCCATATCTTCAAAAGATTGAATCGCTACAGTTTTACCTGCGCCTGACATACCTGTAATAATGACAATATTCAGTTTGTTATCCATGTTTTTCTCCTCTTTCTTATAAAGTACAAATAGGATTATTTTGTTCAAAGCATTGGACTAATGAGTCTTGCAAGCCCTTCTTTGAAGCGAATACTGGTGCTACGCTCTTCGTATATTTCCATAGTCAATCGTTTACTGACTTCAAGGTCTTTCTTAAAATCTTCGCGTAATTTTTGCGAAATATCATAATCGTAAAGGACCATATTTCCCTCAAAGCAAAGTTGGAGACTTCGATTGTCGAAGTTTGCTGATCCTACAGATGCATACTCTCCATCAATGATGAGCGTTTTAGAATGCACAAACCCTTTCTCATAAGTATAAACCTTTGCCCCCATCTTAAGCAAGTCTGCCGCATAATAATAGGTTGCCCAATAAACCAGCGGATGATCTGGCTTGTTAGGAATCATAAGCCGAACTTCTACACCAGATAAAAGCGCCAATTTCAAAGATTCATGTAAAGCATCATCTGGAACATAATAAGGTGTTTGAATAATGATTTCACGTTCTGCACTGTTTATCATTTTCATATAGGTCATTTTGATTTGTGCTTTAACTTCATCTGGACCAGAGGTCACAAACTGTGTGATGATGCGGTCTTCTTCTAAGGCTACTGGGAAGTACTCTTCTGCTTCCGATATTTCAAACTTATGTTGACTGTTCCAATCCATAATGAAGCGATTCTGTAAAGAATACACAACATCTCCTGTTAAACGGAGATGCGTATCTCTCCAATAACCAAATTTAGCCGTTTCTGTTGCGTATTCGTCTCCCACATTGAAACCACCTGTGTAACCAATTTGACCATCGATAACCACGATCTTACGATGTAGACGATAATTTGTTCGGGGATTGATGAGGGATAAAATCAGCGGAAAGAAATAGGACACCTCTCCCCCAGCTTTCGTCAACTCATCAAACTCATGCATTTTCGTTTTATTACTTCCCCAAGCATCAATGAGAACTTTCACTTCAACACCACGTTTTACAGCTGCAGTAAGAGCATCGGTAAGCTCCCTTCCGAGATGATCCATCCGAAAGATGTAATACTCTAAATGGATATGGTGTTGGGCATTATGAATATCGTCAAGCAGCGCATCAAACTTTGCACGACCATCTGTGAAGATTTTTACTCCTGTGTTTGCTGAAATAACGGCTTTTTCTTCAACAAAAAGCATATGAATCAGCTGTGTAATACCATGATTCCGCGTTATTTTTTTTATGAAGCCCTCTTCATTATATACTCTCCAAGTACGTTTCAATTGTTCCTCAAATCCCACACGAAAGGCACGCTGCACTTTAAAAATTCGATAGTGTGCAATGCCACGACCAACCAAGATATATAAAATAAAGCCAAAGACCGGTAGCAGGTTAACCACAAAGAGCCAAGCCCATGTTGTTGAGGTGCTTTTTCGCTCCCGAAAAATGATGGTCAATGATAAAAAGAAGTTTAGGACAAAAATAGATAGTTCAACAATGGCAAGAATCCCCAAAATAAAACTCCTTTTTCTAAAAGTATTCTTATCTAATTATAGCAAATTAAGGACTGTTTCGCTTTCATTTTAGATAAGAATACTTTTAGAAAACCTTGAATATACTTCAAGGTTTCTTAATATAATCATCATAAAGTAGCTCAATCTCGTCGGTATCAATATTTTCTTCAGGTAAAATAACGACCCACTTGATATTTCGGCGTACTGCTTCCTCACCTAATTTGCTTGAGAAATGGAACTCCAAAATATCAGCTTTGATCTCAATTTGTTCCAAAGCGTTCTTTCGTTTGTCCTGGAATTTATCAGAAAAATACCCCTTAGTTCTAAACCATTTACGGTTGAACGCAAGCAAAGTGATAATAATCGACACTACAAGTAGGGTCATAAGGATTGATTGCGTGAAGGTATAGAAAAGTCGTGTTGTGGACTCCAAATAAAAGAAGGGCTCCTCTGTTTTTAATATCTCTTCAGTCAAAAGGACTTGCCATAAAGTAACTATCCCAGGTACAAAGGTTACTAACCAGACAATGATTATCCCGCAAACATTAAGCAACCGGGTTGTTATCAACTTCGAATCTGGTGCTGCTTTTGGATTAAAGAATGCATCGTAAACCACTTCATTCTCGATTTCCTTACGTGACAGGATGCGCGGACGTTCTGAATTTCCCCGCGGTTCTTCATTCAATCTCCTGTTTTCTGTCTCTCTGGGGATACCCATGTTCCTCCTCCTCCTGTTATTTGTGCTTTAATCGCTCTTGGTAAAGCCGCGAGCAAGGTGAATGGTGAAATGAGCCAATAAATCCATGTGTACCAGCCTGCGAAAAGGGAATACTTCATGGCAGCCTTATCACTATCATTGAACCAAATTGAAGTTAACAACTGTGTCACACCAACAATAAATTCATACATGATGAAAATCAAGGCACTAATCATAAAACGCCTAATCTGAAAACCATCCCCAAGTGCCACCCAGAAAAAGAGCCAGTAGATGACGAAGAGTGACGAGATAAACCAGAAAATGGCCCACATGATTGATAAAAATTGGTCCATAAGCAAAAAGATGAATGGAAAAGTTTTCACAGGATGTAAAAGCACATCCAGAGCGTGAGACATAAAAACTTCAAGGCCACCTTGTGCCCAACGCCTCCGCTGTTTATAAAGGACACTAATTTTTTCAGGAACTTCCATATAACAACGGGCATTCGGTGCATATTGGATCCGCCAACCCTTAAGCTGCAATGCCCAGCTGACAGCGATATCTTCGGTGATTTTGGATTGATCAAAAAGCCCTATGTCTATCAAAGCTTCCCGCCGATACATGACACAGACCCCTGAAACTGTGAAAATTCGTCCAATCATTGATTGTGCACGCTTGGTCATTCCGATAATCGAATGATATTCCACATATTGTAATTTCGCCAACAAAGAAGTCAAATTACGTGGCATAGGATTTCCTGTGACTGCAGCAACCAGTTCTTTTGGAGAAAAAATAGAATCTTTCATGAACCAAGCCACCATATGTTTAAGTGCATCTCCAGTCACGAAAGAGTCTGCATCGATACAGAGGAGAAAGTCTCCTTTAGAATGAAGCGCTGCTTGCGTAAGTCCATGTGCTTTTCCTTTATTCTTCTGTACTTCAATTACTCTTAAATGTGAGTCGGGCTTCGTCTCTTGCCAGTTTCGCAAGATAGTATTTGTATTATCTGTTGAACCATCAGATATTGCAATAATTTCATAATTTTTGTAATTGATCTGTGTGTCCAAGTAATGTAGCGTACGCTCAATAACAACTTCCTCATTGTGACAAGGGACCATGATGGTGATGAAAGGCTCTTTAGTACCTTCTGGAAACTTGGGAAGACGATTTTTAGTCCGGAAATGATAGTAAGTACCACCAATAATCCAGAATATCCCACCAACAATCGGATAAAAAATAAAAATGAAGAGCATTACATCAACAATACTGCTAAGATTAAACCAACCAACCATCTAGTTTCCGCCCTTCCCTTCAATATAATTCCGTTCTTGTGAAACTAAAGATTCATAATTTTGGAAGAACTTCGCATAGCGGTTTCTACTATTTTTTAAATCAATTTCAAAAATATGGGCTGCCTCGCGCACAGTATCACATTGACCAGTTTGAATATAGCTCTGAAAAATTTCGATAGCTTTAGGCGTTAAGTAATTCACTGAAATATTTGTTTGAGATACTGTTTCCGAATCTAAGATTTCTCTAGTTTCTTTTAGAAGGCGCTCACGCTCTGTTTGAGTCTCACTATTAATCCTCGCTACTGTAGGGCTGGAAAAGCGCTTGAGTACCCCTTTCTCCCATAAAAGTAGAAAAATCACCATAGAAATCATGCTAGAAAAAACAAAGTAGAAAACGTCAAAAAGAATCAAAAATTCAAAGTCCATCCGCTGAAGCATATATTCACCAGCAACGATGAAAAATGCGACCGCAATAAATATCCCCGCAATTGAACCTGTGATAAAAGCATAACGATTACGAGTAGCGTTAATTTCACGCTTCATGGCCTTTTTCAGTTGTGTGCGCTGAATGCGTAAACTGTCTAGGCGCTCAAGTGCTTGAAGTAAATTATCAAGCTGAACAAGCGCAGTTGATGATCGCTTATTTAACATCTGGATTTCTCCCCTCTTGCTTTTGGTGAAGCTGCTCTCTTACTTTTTGTGCTGCAATTTTTAGAAAGTTATCGGGATTTTGGAACCCATGCTCAAAGTAGAGATCTGCAAATTCCATATCTTCAATCGTCATATCTTGTTGGATAGCAACTGAGACAATATTGGCATAGCTTGAGAGATTAGAGACGGTGCCCATTGCTTGAAGACCTAAAATCTTGTGATTTCCTTTGTCATAGGTAAGCCATACCTTGACATAGTCATCAGAGTTGATAAAGTGATTTTCTAGATAAACCAGCTCAGCTTCGTAGCCTTCTTTTCGAGCGGTTTCTTTACTTAGACCTGAGACACAGATGCTATATTCTTCTAAATTCATAGAATAAGTGCCTTGAGACGGCGTAATCATCCGTTTAGGCTCCATAAGATTAATAGCAGCGACGGCTCCTTCACGGAAAGCATCTGAGGCATGGGGGAGATAGATTTTGTGCTCCACTTGCTTCATAGTTGTGGTGGCACAGTCTCCCACTGCAAAAATGTCATCTGCACTGGTACGCATGTATTCATCAACCTCGATTGCACCCCTATCGCCAATGAGGACCTGATCCATTAATAAAGTCGAATTTGGTCGGAAACCTATGGCTACAACAACAACATCGACATTTATTTGTTTATGTTCTGTGTAAACAGCTATAGTTTGGCCTTTTTTACTGAGTTTTGATGATGAAATCTCTTTGATGTCGATAACCAAAGATGAAGTTTGCACTTTGATCCCTTCCTTTTCAAGTAAGCTCTGTATTTCTTCACCAACTTCTTCATCAACATACTTATTCAGGATGCGATTTCCAGCTTGGACGATATAAACTTCCATACCTTTTTTTCGGAAAATACGAGCAAGCTCAACACCAATCATGCCGCCTCCCATGACCGCAACAACTTTTTTCTTATCCATAAATTTGCGAAGAGCAAAAGCATCTTGTTTGTTTTTAACAAAATATACGTTGTCATTGATCACACCACGAATTGGGGGAATGACAGGGTATGACCCAGTTGCTAGGACTAATTTGTCAAAATGATCTGTGAGTGGGATTTCATCGTCTTTTTCAGTGTAAGTCAACTGCTTAGTTGTTGTATTAATATCTTCAATAGTTGTCCGCGTTTTGACATGGATCCCCAAATCTTCAAGCTCTCTAGTAGAGGTGTAAGTCGATTGGCTCGCCAGATTATTTTTCCCCATCAAAAATTGCGGAATGCTTTGGGAAATGAAACTCACTTCCGCTTTTCTTTCGTAAATTATTATTTCAGACTCTGGATACTCTTCCCGCGCACGCTTGGCACAAGCAATACCAGCATGAGAACCCCCAATAATTACAAGTTTCATAAAACGTCTACTTATTTTAACTTAATACTAATTATATTAAAATAAGAATTATTTCCCTAACATAATGCGCGAAATGTAACAATATATTTTCTAATGTTTACATTTAGATGAAATGAAATATCAAAAAAGAACACCTCAATTTGAGTTGTTCTCCAAAAGTTAATTCATATTACGCACTGGTGGCCACCACCCATCCTTACTTGTACCATCTGGATTGACGATATGCAAAATTTGAGCCTCATCAATATGCTGGCGATTCATAGCTTCTTGTTTGGCTTCAATGCGGCTGCTTGCTTCGACAAAAACTCGCAAAGTATCAGGGTTGGTCTCAAAATTAGTCTTCATACTTTCAACTTCTTCAGGTGATGGTGCATAGTAAACTAAAAAAGTATATGTTCCAATGCCGCCTTGGCCTTGTTCTTCCCATTTTTCCTCGATTGCTGTAAGTTTTTTCATTGATTCACGATTTTGTGTAAAAACCACTGCAGTCATTACTAAAATTGTAACTAGTAGTACGCCTGACAGTGAAATCAGTATCTTTCCGACCTTAGACATCTTTTTCTCCATTTCATTAATTCTACTTTTATTTTACAATAAGATTTCCAATATTAAAAACGAAATACTTTGCCGACAACTATTGTTACTCATCAGTCTAGAAGTGAGTTTGTACCTTTGGTAAGTTATTTCCTTGGAACGATATAAAAATCTAATTTTTTACTCTAAAGTAAAAACGCCCGCTTCACCAACGGACGTCCTTACTTTTGTAAACATTTTATAGGAAAGATTGCTCTTTGGATAAAGAGCTGTGTCTTCAAAATAACGCTCACGTAAAACGCTTTCATTCTTTCGACTCCTTTAGTATACATGAATAAAAGGAACATGTCAAGAAATCGCTGAATTTTCTCAATAAAAAAAGCAGTGTGTTAAACGCTGCTTTTTATGAGTTCGATTTGGGCGTCTGCTACTTGATCAACAAAATACTGATCGTGCTCAATGACAAGCATACTGGGCTTGCTCCTCTTTATCATTTGAATGATTTGCTCTTGATTAAAAACATCAAGATAGTTGAGCGGTTCATCCCAGAGATAAATATGCGCCGGCTGACTCAAGGCGCGGGCCAGTTCGACTTTACGCTGCTGTCCCTGACTCATATTTTCGATTTTTTGCTCAAAAACTTTGCGCTCTACGCCTAATTTGCGCAAATTGTTGAGAAAAAGTTCTAATTCTAAGTTTTCTTTTTTGGCAAACTCGTTCAGAAACCCTCTATTATCTGCAAGTTGTCTTACTTCGGAAATGACCAAGTTATGGGCCAACTCAAATGTTCCAACATAACGGCCAGTAAATTCACCTGTGAGGACTTTCATTAGAGAAGATTTTCCTCTACCATTTTCTCCTGTTAGTGCAAGCACCTGACCTTGTTCAAGTGTAAAAGACACAGGTTCAAAAAGAAAGTCTTCAAATCCAGCCGCTAAATTTTCCACTGTCAGTAAGCGTTTTTGATGACTCTCTAAGACACTCATTTCCAATCCAGGTACTTCTTCCCAATTTTTTAGAAGTAGTTCCTTGTCAGCGATATCCTCTTTCATGCGCTTTTCGAGATTTTTAGACTTTTGCATCATATTTGCTGCTTTTCGTCCAATAAAACCTTTATCAACACGTTTTGTTTCCGAATCAAAACCTCGTTTCTTGCGGGATTTTGTTGCTTCTAAGTTACGCGACCACGCTTCTTTTTCACGCGCCGTTTGCTTCAATCTACCGATTTCTTTCCTGAGTTTATCATCTTGTGCCTTTTCCGTGAGATCTCGCAATCTTTTTTCCTCCTCGTAGATAGCAAAATTACCTGCATATACTTGTAAGTCCGCACGCTCTATCGCAAGTGTATGATCTGTCGTCTTATTGAGAAAATTACGGTCATGTGAGATTAAAATATATCCCTTTTTTTCTGACAAGTAGGCTGCAACTTTCTCACGTGAAGCTTTATCAAGATGATTGGTTGGCTCATCGATGAGCGGATAATTATGCTCATCCAAGAATAAAAGTGCTAAGAGTGTCTTTGTTTGCTCTCCACCAGAAAGACTATTGAAAGGACGCCATAAAGTATCTAAATCTACGCCCATTAGTGTCAATTCACGCTCAAGTTCCCACTGCTCAAAGTCAGCTAACTCTTGCAAGACAAATAAGGTCAACTGGTCTTTATCATTAATCGTCTGAGGAAAATACACAAAGCTCTTATTGGTTTTAATTTCAAGATGTACATCCACTTCTCCAAGAAGGATTTTTAAAAGTGTAGTTTTCCCTCTCCCGTTACGGCCAACCAATCCCAGCTTCCATTGATCATCAATATTGATATTTACATTGTCAAAAATAAGCTGATCGGTATAACCAAATGTTAAATTATTTATTTTAATATTCGACATTCTTCTCCTTTACTAAAAAAGCTCATGGGCTTTTGTTATGTTACCCTGTTCTTAATTTCTAATTAAAACCTATCGTATAATGTTGTGAAGTTGTATGTGGCTTTGTTGCGTGTTTAAGTCCTTTGGCCTGTATTTTTTGTCCTGTCTGAACAGGCATTTTCTTCTGCACCGCTCTGATTTTATCTAATCGAGCTTGCATCTCTTTCTGTTTTTTATTCAAAATAAAAACTCCTTTTCTCTATCTTCGCATCCACAAAAATAGAGAAAAAGAGTTCAAAATGAGCCTAAAAAGGGCTTTATTTTTGAAAGTCTATTTCTATAAATCATGAATGCGAAAAAACATCTGCGAACTTTCTTTCAGAATCGCCTTTAACATTTTTTCAATTTTCATGACTTATAATTTCAATAGACCTTACCTCGCTTTTATTGTTAAGAATAGTTTATCAAAACAAAAAAATACTGTCAAGAAAAATACTTGACAGTTTAGTGTTTCATTTATTTATTCTTCTTTTTTACGATAGCTTAAAAAGCTAAGGAGGCAGACAACTAAGGCAAATACAGAAATTCCCCATGGATTTGAAATCACAACGTTATAGCCCACAATAAGCAGCACAATTAAAGTGAAGATAGAAACCGTCTTGATAAACCAACCACCAAGTCCTGTTTTAAAATAGAAAATAATTGCAGCAATCAAGAGCATCATCCACACAATAAGAATCGTGTAAGAGATAGATCCCGCAAGATAGACAAAGAGATTATCACCAAAAATAAAGGAAAGAATAGCTCCGATAAAGAGCATACCTGAGCAAAAGATAATTGCTGCGACAGGAATTTGTTTCTTCGAGAGTCTACCTAGCGTTTGTCCGATTGGACCCTTTGCATCTTTGGCGCGTGAATAGACCGAACGCGATGTGGCATAAATCGCTGAGTTAATTACAGAAAAAAGAGCTAAAATAATAACAAAGTTAACAATCAAAGCTGCTCCTGGAATCCCGAGTTTTTCAAAAATCAAAACAAATGGGCTTTCTTTTGTTGTACTCAAGAACTTCCATGAGTAGAGCTCTACAAAGATAAACATTGGAATAACATAGAAAGAGAAAATACGGATAATAACTCCTCGAATCGCTCTTGGTATAGCTTTCTTAGGGTTTTCTACTTCTGCAACTGTCAAGGCGATGAGTTCTGATCCCCCATAAGAATATAGGACGATAAGCATGGAATTAAACACTCCCTGCATACCATTGGGCATAAATCCACCATAAGTGTTCATTCTTCCAAGGCCTTCACTGAGGCCGAGGTGGAAAACTTGAGTTGCGACTAAATAAAGTCCCACAACAATCAAAATAAGAATGACAATAATTTTTGTCCAAGCCAGCCAATACTCTGTTTCCGCAAAGACACGTACTGAATAAAGGTTTAACCCCAAGGTAATAATAGCTACTATAAGTACAAAAATCCACGATGGAATTTGGGGGAGCCAAACTCCTAAAAATTGAGCAATGGCTGCTGATTCTGCTACCATAACAGCCATCCATAAGGACCAATAAACCCAGTCTGTAAAGTGGGCAAATCTTTTTCCCACATAAGGGGAGATGAGCCCTGCTAAACCAACAGTGTTCTCTTTTTGATGAATGATTATTTGGCCAACACCATGCATCACGACATATAAAATTACGCCAGCTAAAAGATAAGCAATCATTACCGCTGGACCAGCGGCTTGGATGGCGTTACTGGAACCAGCAAATAAGCCCGCTCCAATGGCGCCACCAAGTGATAGCATAATCACATGTCTCGTCTTCATTGAAGACTTCAGTTCTTGATTAGAATTTTCCAAGTAAAATCCCTCATTTCTATTTTTTTTGCTTCTTTAGTTTTTTATAAAAAAGGTAAAGCCCTGCTTGGATCACGATAGATTAACTTTAATGGTTTAACAAAAACTAAAGAGCGGTTAAATTCAAAAAGAAAAAGCCGGGTAAATTACCCGGCTTTTTATCACGGGCACAGATACTTTTTGAGAATACTCAAAAGTTGTATCTATGCCAAGCATAAACACAACTTATCTGCGCCAAAAGAAATAGACTGTCAATGGAAGTGTTTTGCTCATGTGATTTTCTCCTTTATGAATTTAAAACTTATTATACGTAAAAATATTTTAAATTGCAAGAATTTATACAGAATTATGTGAAAATTTATGAAATTCCAGTTTTTCGCCTCAATTTATCTTCCAAATCGGAAAAGCATATCGCTTGACATGGAACGCGTTTCATAAATTACAATGAAAGCATCAAAAAACATAAAGGAGATTTAACGATGATTAAACACATTTTTACAGACATGGATGGAACACTTCTTGACACACGCGGCAGCCTTTCTGATACAAATCGCTGGTCAGTCTGTCTGAGTGATATCCCCGTTACCCTTGTTTCCGCACGAAGCCCGATTGAGATGGGACCTACATTGAATAAACTTCAGCTGAAAACACCACAGATTGCTTTCAACGGCAATCTGACTTTTACCCAAAATGAATTTGGGATTCAAGTGATTGAAAAGCACACCTTACCAGCTGATATTGTTTCCGCTCTTTTGGACTACTTCTCTTCAAACTTTCCAAATGTAAGTCTCAGCTGGTACAGCTTGGCACATTGGTACATTAAGAAACAGGACAAGGGAGTCTTCTTCCAAAAAGCCCTTACTGGAGCTGAACCACGTATTAAAGCATTTGACGGACAATCTGAAATCTACAAAATTATGTTGATGACTTTCAATCCTGATGAAATGCTACAAATTGAGCATGCTTTGAAAGAGCTGGATATTCCTGATATCCATGTGACTCGTTCCACAGCACATACTTTAGAGATTACATCTGCTGAAAAAACTAAGGCTGATGCTGCAGAAGCTATTTTGGAAGAAAAGGAAATTGACTTTGAGGAAATTGCTGCAATTGGTGATGGAAATAACGATATTCCACTCTTGAAGGTTGCCGGTCTTCCTATCGCAGTAGATAATGCTAGCGAAGAAGTGAAAGCCCATGTTAAAATAGTGGTAGCTAAAAATACAGATCACGGTGTAACTGAGGCGCTCTCAGCTATTCGTGAAATCAACGAACAGGTAACCTTATGACATCTCTTTCTGATATTGCCAAACTTACTGGATACTCCAAAGCCACCGTTTCTCGTGTGCTTTCTGGTAATGGCTATGCCTCTCAACACACGCGTGAAGAAATCTTGAAAGTTGCTGCCGAATTAGACTATGCGACAAATGCGATTGCTCAAGAATTGGCATATGGAGCTACACATAATATCGGTGTTGTACTTCCTTATATCAAGTTACCCTTTTTCAGCAAAATTTTAGAAGGAATCCTTGAGAAAAGCTTTGAAACAGGATATAAAATCATTATTCTCCCCTCAAACTATAATCAGGATTTAGAAATTGAATATCTAGAAAAATTACGTAAAAAGGCCTTTGAAGCCATCATTTTCACTTCACGTCAAGTACCTGAAGAGACGATTCTTAAATATCAGAAATATGGTCCTATCGTGCTCTGCTACAAACCTGAAAATTCAGGGATTCCAGCAACCTATGCAAATCGGATCCCTGCTTATCGTGAAGCCTTTGAATGGCTCAAGGAGCAACACTGTTCAAATATTGGCTTTCTCTTATCCAGAGGTAAAAGTCCCACAATCTCAACTACTCTACAGGCTTACAAGGATGTTTACCAACTTGAGGCAAGGCCAGAGCAGATCAAATCAGGCCTTATCTCATCTGAGGATGCTTATCGCTTTGCTCCACAATTGACACAATTTGACGGAATTTTTGCTAATTCCGACGAAATTGCGGCCAACGTATGGCGTTGGTTTGAGGAGCAAGGACTTCCTAAACCGATTATTGTAGGACAAGAACGTTTGCTGGCTGGACAATTGCTCAAATTACCCACCATTGACAACCATTGCCGTCAAGTCGGGCGGATGGCTTTTGAGCAGGCTGTTTCAAAAGCAAATAAACAGACCTCTGTTAACTCTGAGTTTATCCTTGAACGTTAACTGAGGCGTGACATAAAAATCCCAAGAAATTTATCTTGGGATTTTTTTACAGCCCTTTCTTGCCGATGAAAGGGAAAAATTTAGGGGTAACTTGCGCGTAAGCTTGAAAATCTTTGCGCGCTTTGTATTTCCTTTCAAGTAATGGGACTCCAGAAACAAACAAGAGTAAACCAGTGATTAAAAGTGGACTCACAATCAACCAAAGATCAGAAATGTCTGTAAAACCAATCAAGAAGATGCCCCACCAACATGCAGCTTCTCCAAAATAATTCGGATGTCGCGTCACTGACCACAAGCCGCTGGTCAGTAATTTTCCTTTGTTTTCTTTATTCTTCCTAAACTGTTCCAGTTGCCAATCACCTATTACTTCAAAAACAAAACCTATCAGCCAAACTACTACTCCAAGAATTTGCCACCAGAAAATTTGACTTTCCGGGCGGTGATTGCTTTGCATGATTGGTAGCGCAATAATAAAAAGTAAAAGGTACTGAACCATAAAGACGGAGAAAAAAGCCTTTAGTTTTGGCGCGTGACTTCCCCATCTGCGGCGCATGTTGGTATAGCGATAATCTTCGGGTTTGTTCCAATTGCGTCGAGCTAAATGAACGAATAACCTCACACCCCAAAGCCCAACC
Source organism: Lactococcus formosensis (assembly GCF_037892375.1). NCBI lineage: Bacteria > Bacillati > Bacillota > Bacilli > Lactobacillales > Streptococcaceae > Lactococcus > Lactococcus formosensis. The sequence continues at coordinate 1,985,163 of NZ_CP141721.1, forward strand.
AAAACTAAAATTGCTCTATTTTGCATGGTTATTTGAGTATTGAAGAAATAGCTTAAACACGCTGTCAAAACAAAACCACCGCCCCATGCTATATCGATTAATCCATAGTTTTTCTTCTGGTCTGCTACTTTAAACCAGCAAATGAAATAAACAAGTAAAACCCCTAAAACTATTCCATAAATCATAACCGCTCCTTTGTAATGCCAGCGACAGCGATACTTCCAGCTCCCGCAGAGATAGCAATGGCAGATGAACTCTCAATCACCTTATAATCATTGCCCGTTTTTTCTTTTAATATTTTCTGCCAATCTTCTATATCACCTTGGGCCAAGACATGAGTCAGAGCAATATCTTCAATCTGTCCACTTTTTGCTAAGGATTGGATTTTTTTGAGTATTTTTTTCATACTTTGCTTCTGACTTAAGGAAGTACCGATGAGTTTCCCATTGCCCGTTTTGTCTAGACTAATTATTGGATGGAGTGAGAGTTTTTGAGCTATTGCTCCCAAAGACTGAGGAATTCTTCCTGACTGTATCATCGGAGATAAATCAGCCACTGCCACATAGATGAATATTCTTTCACGTAGCTGCTGGATTTCTTGCACAAGCTGTCGGATAGGAACTCTCCTCTCCGCAAGTAGAGCTGCCTGTTGTACAAGTAAACCTTGAGCAACAGAGTTTAATCGTGAATCAATGAGATGAATCCAGTTTTTCGAATAATTTTTTTCTTTGATACGTTGCTCAATCAACTGATATGTGCCACTAAGTTGTGACGCTACCGTGATAACAAGCACATGTTCATACTTACCTTCCAAAAAGGAGAAAAGTGCATCAATCGTTTGGATGCTTGGCTGTGAAGTACTCATCTTAAGATTTTCACCTGCTTTTTCTTTGATAAGTTGTGCATTAATTGTCAACTTGTCTAGAAAATTTTGGTCTCCCACAGTGACATTTACAGGTAAAACATGCACTTGATGTGCAAGCACAAATTCTTGAGATAAATCAGCTATAGAATCTGTAACAATCGCTATTGGAGCTAACATTTGTTGAGAAATTTCGTACTGTAGGCGCATATCGTCTACTTTTTGGTAGATAATTTGTCCGTATTTTTCTAGCTTTGCCAAGACCTTTTGAGGCTCATTAGTGTGCATATGGAGTTTTAACTGTTTAGCATTTCCTGCAGTAACCATTGAATCGCCCTTTTCTTGCAGTACTTCTCGTAATTGAAGTTCAGAGATTTGGGGTGCTTTGATGATAAATTCGGAACAGTATCTGTAACGCGGTGCTTCAGCTATGATATGGTTTACCGAAAGTTCTTTAACCATCTCTAGACCGTCATCTGCCTCTTCATCCCCAACTTTTAAAACTCTACCGCAGTAAAAGTCTGTAAAACCAAGGATAAAATAATAAAAACCTTTCGCCCCTGCATCTACCAACTTATTTTTCCGTAATAAGGTCATCTGAAATTGCGTAGCATTTAGTGCTTCTTGTGCTTCTGCTTTTGCTTCTAACAAGGCCTCTTCAAAGGAGTGATTCAATCTATAATTTTTTACCAGTGTAATAGACCAGGCACGCATTACTGTTAAAATAGTCCCTTCCTTAGGATCTATTAACGAACTATAAGCTTTGTTTACAGCTTGTTCTAAAGCTTCAACAAAACTTTCAAAATTCGTTTCTGCTTTCTGATAGTTCTCAGCCACAGCACTTAAATATTGGGCAAAAATGATTCCTGAATTTCCTCGAGCGCCAATAAGTGCTGCTGCTGATATTTCATCTAAAAGAATATCCATAGGATAATTTTTCATCGGTACATTGTCAATAATAGCTTGCATTAGTGAGGCAAGATTACTACCTGTATCTCCATCTGCCACAGGGAAAACATTTATTTTATTCAGCTCTTCTTTCTGAAGGATTACTTTTTCTGCCCCAGCTCTAAAACTCTGTAACAAGCGATAATTTTCATTTTTTTCTCCCACTTCTTTCTCCTTCTAAAGCTTTGCAGCAATTATATAAGTGAGTGTTGCACTAAGGGAAGTCACAAAACTCCCCCAAATAATATCAACAATTGTAATTTTCAATGGCCAATCGCTCAATGTCGCAAGATTTGTCAAATCATATGTGGCGTAACATACTGCTCCAAAAAAAGCTCCGGCTAAAAGAACGTAAGAAATGCTTTCTTTCACTTGTCCAGGTACCAAAACAAAAAATACAAGTGCAGCCACATAAATAAGGTAAAAAATGATGGCAGGCAAAAGTTTGGTTTGCCCCATCAAATGGCCAATGTACGGTTGATAAAACTTTTTATTTGCAAAGACTAACCATAAACTATCTAAAATAAGGAAAATTACTGCATTGATTAAAAACAGCTTTAGAAATTGAAACATCTTATACCCCTTTTCCACTCCATATCCTACTCGGTAACCGATTTCATTTCATTAATTTTAACACTTCTCTTTAAAATTAGCGAAAAACTTAACTCAAATCTTTCAATTCAGAAAATTTTTATTTCTTAAATGAATCGGAGAACTTAAATCGTCAAAATATTGATATAATAATAAAAATAGGAGTTAAAAAAATGGAGAAGATAAATGAAAAAAATTATTGAAATCCCGGATGAAGTTGCGGATAAATTTGAGCAACAAAACTATAAAATGTCAATCGAGCAAAATCAGATTGTCTTAAAAAGTGACGTTGGTCAAATTGATGCACAAAATTTTTCATTACACTATATGCTTATTCCCAGTTTATTAAGTTTAATTATCTCGTTACTTACTTTCTTTTTAAGTGGCCATTCTCAGATTAATTTTACAGGCGGGCGGTATCATTCTGTCGCTGGAATCAGCATGCTGTGTGCGACAATTATTGGCTTTGCAACCTTCCTCTGGGTTTACGCCAAGCAAAATACCTCACCTCAAAAACGCATGCTTAGCCGTATAAGAGAACTTGTCACAATCAGCCTTGCCTATACCTTGATTGTTTTTGCGATTCAAGCATTAATTTGGTACATTTTGGGGATGACCTTCGTCGGAGTAACTCTCGATCGCTTCACAGCTTCTTTTGTAGCTGCACTCTTTTCAGCTATTGTTTTTTACTTTTTAATTCTCTTTGCAGCCTCTGTTAAAATTTCTCATCTGATTATCTTATTGTTTATTACCTTCATCGGTGGTATTTTTCTTTCCATGGCTATGAATGGCCAAAATGCTTGGTGGCAATACAACTTTAGCTTTTTAGGAACAGGTGAGGCTAAAAATCAATGGCAATTTAATTTTACGATGATTTTTTCTGCCTTGATGCTATTAACAATTACTGATTATTTATTTATGGATTTTCAAAAAAGTGACTTATATAATTTCAAAGTCAAGATTGTTCAAGCCTTTTACTATGTCATCGCACTATTTATTGCTGGTGTAGGTATTTTCCCCGCTCAATCATGGACAATGACCTTTCACAATGCTTCTGCGTATGGTATTGTTTTGTGCATTATTATCCTGATAGTATTAAGTAAATATCTTTTACCCCAAATTTCGAAGGAATTTCTCAGCATGTCAGCTATTGTTTTCATCGCTCTTGTTACTTCAGCAATTTTATTTCTGAAAGTGCATTATCTATCTCTGACCGTTTTCGAAATTATCGCCTTTGCAATTTCCTTTACATGGTTGGTTCTGATGATTAATGCTCTCCAAAAAATGCTTCATGAATCAAGTGTCTATCAAGTCAAAATTGTCCAACTAACGGAAGAGATTTAATAAAAAAAATAAGGAGAAAATCTCCTTATTTTTTTTATTTTACACGTGGTTCATCATCATCGCTGACTTTGTCTTTTACTTGATCAACTTTTTCCGAAGTAAATCGTCCTGTTGATTTTGCAGCATCGCCTACTTTATCTTGGAGGCTTTGTTCATCTTGCTTTTGTTGTTCTTTCGTTTTAACATCGATAACATCTACGTTAACTTCTACAACTTCAAGGTCTGTCATGCCTTTAACTTCTTTTGAAATAACTTCTTTTATATTTTTATAAATATCTGGAACATATTTCTTATATTCAGCTACGATTTTAAGATCGACCGCCACTTGTTGTTTACCGACTTCGACACCTACACCAGAAGTTACATCGTCCGTATTTACGAGTTTTCCTGTGAGATTAGACAGGAAGCCACCATCAACTGCAAGCAATCCGTCTACTTTTTCCAAGGCAAGTCCTACGATTTTTTGAATCACTTTATCTTCATAAGTTAAAGTTCCACTTACTGCATCAACTGAGTTATCCAAAGTTTTTTTGTTTTCTTGTACCATAGCTTCTCCTTTTGATTTATAAATTATTTAATTATTTTTTACTTATTTTATCAAGATATCCAGTACGTTCGAGATAGAAACCAATGTAACTACCAAGCGCGATGAGTAAAAACAGTAAGAGCATCTTCCAAAAGCCAATTGTAAAGATACATATGGCGATGACCGCTCCAGTTGCCCCACCTATAATTGGATATTGATATTCTTCTAAAAGATTCATCTAACCTCCAATCATAATACACGTGAACTGCTTTTACTCTTTGGTGTTACAGCGTTCACTTTTATTTTCAAACTTAAATGATGATTTACCCCCAGAAACTCTTTAAGTCCTTTACGAATTTCTTCTTCAATAAGTAGGGACTTTTCTGAAATTTGCACGCGAGGTATAATCTCACCTTTAATAGCAAGTTTAATCTTATTTTTACCTAACAAAGTATCGATTTTCGGGTCTTTGATATAACCATTTTCTTTGAGCGTTTCTCGCACAAAACCTTCAATCGCAGATTTTTTAAGAAGCAGTTCTCCTCTACCTTCTCCTAGGACAAAGCCTGTATATCTTTTTGGATAGAAGATAATAACGAGTAAGAGAATGAGTAAGAGAATTCCTAAAATTCCTGTTGCAAACAAGAAATATGTAGGCAAGTAGGGACCAATGTAAGGGACTTGTGACATATCTTTGATTGGCTGGTCTATATCAAATTTCCCGAGAGTGTATAGAAACAGTGGTAGGATGGTTGTAATAAGAAATAAATCAACTAAAATTAGAATAAATTTTTTTCCTTTTGACACATTTCCTCCTCCCGTTTTACTGCAACTACTGTTTAATCGCCCATTTTACTTAAGAAGAAAGAAACAACAGCTACCACGATAACGGCACCGATAATGGAAGGAATAAGAGCCATACCTGCTAAACTAGGGCCCCATGATCCTAGTAAGGCTTGACCAACAGCAGAACCCACAAGACCTGCTAAGATATTAGCAATCCAACCCATAGATTTCCCTTTACTTGTGATTGCTCCTGCAATTACCCCGATAATTGCACCAACGATTAATGACCAAATCATAAAGCACCTCTTTCTTTCTAATTATTATTTTTTCTATATAATAATTCTAACAAAGTTAAAAAACGCTTACAAATTATTCGACTTATCTTTTTTAGATGAGAGTTTTTCCTTCATTAACTTTTAATTTATAGATAATTAATCAGGTTTTTAAGAGACAATATGTTATACTGGAAGTAACAAAAAGGAATTTTAAGGAGTCTTACATATGAAAAAATTTAAATTATCATTACTTTTAGTTAGTTCATTAGCTGCTGCCTTGCTACTGACAGCTTGCAGCAATACAACTAGCGCAAAGAAAGACACATCTTCTGAACCTTCTAGCTCTGTTAAAAGCTCAAGTGAAAGTACAAGTAAAGCCAGCAGTTCAGAAACATCAACATCTGAAAGCTCAGATGCCAGTTCAACTTCAGATTCCACAACAGCTACTTCTGAAGCCCCAGCAACATCTGAACAGCCGTCTGAACCTGCAACATCAGAAAGTTCAGATCAAGGTTGGGTCGATAACTCAAATAATCCTGTAGAAAATAACGGTGCAGGTGGACATAGTCCTCAGGCTGACCCTAATGCAACATCATCTAGCTCTGAAGCAACTCCAAACGGACGTGCTTGGGTCTTGGTTTACGTAGATAAAGCAGGAAACAAGCATGAGTCAACAGTCTCAACATCCTACAAGGAACTTCAAGACAAAGCGAATGCTCTCCTCGCTTCAGGTGAAGCATCATCTTATTACTTCATTCAAAAATAGCGGTAAGCATTAAGAACAAATAAACTAAATTTATAAAAAATAGGAAATTAACAAAAAAGACTAACTTTAGTTAGTCTTTTTTTATCTCTAAATACTTTACAAAACTACCCTTCTTAACGTTTCTTAAGAAAGGCATCATAAACCACAAAGATGAACAATCCACCAAATACGCTGTAAAATGTAGTAAAGCTTCCTAGATTTTTCCAAAATGGAATTTTAGTTACTTCTACTGTTTTATCCCAAGTCGTCTCTGCATCAATGATGACACGCGTTGTTTTTGATCCATTGCTACTGTAGCCTCGTGGCAATTGTACAGTGAGCGTTTCTCCTGTTTGGCCTTCAACATTTGTGATGGAAATATTTTTTTGGTTTTTGCCATTAAAGAATAGCGTAATGTTATGGAGCGTTGGTTTGACGTGAATATCTATGGCTTGATCAAAACGCTTATTAAAAACGTAAGATTTAGGGTTATTTGATAGTGTTTCATACCCAGATGTTGCTGCATGAGAGATATCGTAAGCTTCATTATAAGGGGAAGTGATTTGCTCTGTTGCAACGATTTCATCCTTATTTACATCGATATAGCGAATGAGCGCATTACGCAGCCAAGGTTTATCTACCGGTAAGTTTTTATTATCGGGTTTAGGGTCTTTAGTAATGGTTGCTTTTGCTGTTGAAGTTTTAGCGGTTTGCTCACGTTTTAAGACCTTATCAGTATTGAAAGGAAGAATCTTGCGTTGGAAATAACCAAAATACTTATTGTAAGCATTCAGAATGTTATCAATAGGTTGAGCATTCTCTAAGTTTACTTTTGCCATGGGCACTGTATCGTCCAAATAGACTTTCTCTAGCCCATAATATTTGGCAAACCATGTGTTGGACCATTCTTTTTCTGGGTGCTCACTTGAAACCAAATAAGGCGTTCCAAAATAAGCATTAAAGTCGTTAGAAGTCATCGGAATCCCAGGTACGCGGATCGAAGTTTTTCCCTCTTCCTTTGCTTTTTGAGCTATAGATTGGGCTGTATAAAAATATTCATATGAATTTTTGATGTCTTTTAAATTATAGTCATAGCTTGGCAAACTCACAAAGCTTAAGCAAAGAATGGCAATGCACAAAGGAAGATTGGTCCAAAAGCTTTGTGTACGTAACTCTTGCCATGCTTCAACCATCATTAATAAAGCTATGATAAACAGAATATTACTTGCAAACCAAAGACGGGCGGGTGTGATCGGCGAGGCTAGGATTGCAGCACAACCTGCAAGACCTGATACCAGAAAGATAAGTCCTCCATGCCAGAGGTAACATGCTTTTTCTTGGAGTTGCTTCCGGTTAAAATAAAGAATTCCCCCAAACACAAGGATGGGCAGTATAAGAAAACCAGAATAATGCGCAGTTCCCGATATGATATCAAGAAAACGTTGTCCTAAACCGGAAGAAGCACCGTAGTTCTGAGTTTCAGCAGATCCTGATGATAAGATGACTTGCGTCCCAAAACCAAAGGCGGCAGCTAAGGTTCCTAAAATCTGCGCCACCGTGTTTCCGTTTGTCGATTTTTTAAAATTATAAACCGTAAAAATGAGAGCAAGCAATACAGTTGTCGCGCCACCGACTTCATTTGTTAAGCCTGCTAAAAGTCCCAAAACTGGGAGGTAGTATTCTTCCCAGCTACGTTTTGTACTCACATTAAAACGGTAAGGTAATAAAAAGAGGAGTATAATTACTGTGGCCCACAGGTAATTCGCAGCACCACTGACCCAAAGCACCGTACTTCCCATCCCTGGAATAAAAAACCACATCAAAAGAAAGGTTAGTGCCAGATGTAAAGGTTTTAAAAGTACCTTTTTCCCACTGATTACCACATTCAACAACAGTCCAACCAATACATAAATACCGGCATTAAGGATATTGAAAATTCCTTTAGGAAGCTGCATCGCTAAGATTTCGAAAATTATTGATGTCATGCGCGCATTCCATAGTGTCATGTGCGTATAGACTGCTGAGATATAATCACCAATATTATGATATTCACTCAGATGTTCACTTGGCCAAGCACCTGTATAGATAAAGTGATACAAAAAATCATCGCCCGTGTAGCCTGTAAAGTGGTTGAGGTTCAAAATAAAAATAAAAGTCAACCAAAGAATTACTAAAGTTGCTATTGTACGCAATATATTCCAACCACTTAGAAAATTGAATTTTGTCCGCTTATTCATATGTGACACCTTTAAATGACTTCACGAAGTCACTTCCTTTTTCTTTACATTTTAAGTCAGCAAAGTATAGGCTTAAAATTTTTTTATTTTACTATCAGACATTTTCTCATTTTAAATCTTCAATAACTTACATTATCAAATAAATGTGAAAAAATCACCGATAACATTATAGCAAAAAAATGACACAATCTTACTTTATGAAGAGATTAACATACTGTTACAGGTGATGCTCTTAATCTCTCCCAACTTTTCCCTCAAAAATTGAAAATATAAAAAGCTCAAGATGCAGAAAAGCGTTTATTCTTCTACATCTTAAACTTTTCAAATCACCAAAAAATATTGGTCTCTATGGTCTAATCCTGTACCATCCTCAAGACTTGCTCTGTCGAGCGGACGCGTCCTAAGCGTGTAAAGATACCGTTAACAATACCCGTATGTAGCGCTCCATTAAAGTCTGTCATTGCATCTTCAACAGCAATCACATTATATCCATGTTGATAAGCTTCACGCGCCGTCGTATCGCAACCAATCGTTGTGGCGATACCTGTCAAGATAATATTCTCAATGCCTCGTCTACGTAACTGCACATCCAGATCTGTCCCATAAAAAGCACCCCAATTATGCTTTTTGACATGGATTTTATTTTTAACCTCTTCATCATAAGCCAAAGGAGAAACAAATTGGCTATAATTTTCAGGAAGTGGACCAGAAGCACTTATATTTGTATCTGTAAGCGGAGTGAGCATTTCTGGCCCATAATTCTTCACATGTACAAAAACAATAAGTCCCGCTGTATTCTTGAACTTGTCCAGCAATCTATCATTTTTGGCAAGAATTTCTTCTTTACTATAGGGTTCAAGCTGTGGACGATTTACAATGCCTTCTTGTAAATCAATCAGGACCAAGGCCGTTTTCTCAAGATTCAATTGTTCTGACATAGGCTTTTCTCCTCTAAAGTATTTTTATTTTTTCGCTTTTTTCTTCGTATTTTTTCCGAACTTTCCTTTTGCTGCATCCGCGTAGAAAGGCTTCTTCTTTTTCTTTTTATTTGGTTTTTTATCGAAATCGTTTTTACGTTCTCGATCCTCATCCTTGGATTTTCCTCTGTATTTTTTGTTTCTGCTGTTTTCAGAGAAATTTTTTCCGTGTTTTGAGGCTTTTCGTTCCTCTTTATTTTCAGAACGGTTTGCTTTTGGTCGACGGCGTGGGCCTTTTTCTTTTTTAGATTTTAAATTACTTTCGACAACATCTAGATCACTCTTGATATATTCAAAGTCGATATCACCGGTAACTTTATCCGCTTTAGTGACTTGGATTTTGATGGGTTGACCAATACGGAAGACAAGTCCTGTTTTTTCTCCCACAAGTGCCATCATACGTTCATGGAAGTTCATATATTCACCTTTAATAGTAGAAATATGAACCAAACCTTCAATAGTATTTTCAAGCTCAATAAACATTCCAAAGCGAGTAACGCTGGCAATAACACCTTCGAACTGTTCGCCGACATGTTTTTCCATAAATTCAGCTTTTTTCATCTTTTCAACTTCGCGTTCAGCATCGACAGCACGGCGTTCACGGTTACTTGATTGTTGGGCAATTTCCGGTATTTTTTCTGCCCAATATTCGATGGTCTTTGGACTTGGTTGATCCATCTCACGGATTAAGCGGTGAACGATCAGGTCAGGATAACGACGAATCGGACTGGTAAAGTGCGTATAGTTTTCTGCTGCCAAGCCAAAGTGACCATAGTTGTCTTCCGAATAGCGTGCTTGTTGCATCGAACGCAAAAGCATCGTTGAGAGGACCATTTCTCCTGGTTGACCTTTCACTTTTTTCAAAAATTCTTGCAAAGCTTTTTGACTGACTTCTGTTGATGTTCCCTTGACTTGCAAGCCAAAGGTTGCAGCAAAGTCGATAAAGCGGGTCATTTTTTCCTCTTTTGGATGCTCATGAATACGATAAATCCCTGGTAAATGACGTGCTTCAAAGCTGCTTGCAACTGTTTCGTTAGCAATCAACATAAAGGACTCAATCATGCGCTCTGCTGTTCCACGACTGCGTTTGCGAATTTCGATAGGTAAGCCATTCTCATCAACGATGATCCGTGCTTCCATCGTTTCGAAATCAATCGCTCCACGACGGCTCCGCATTGCTGCCAAAGCTTCGTGAAGTTCAGACATAATCTCTACGGATTCTTTAATTGCAGCATATTTTTCCAATGCTCCCTCATCACCAGCAAGCATCAAGTTAACATCATCGTAAGTCATACGTTCAGTCGTCTTGATAATGGAAGGACCAATTTGTGACTGAAGGACTTTTCCTTCAGGTGTAATTTCCATCACACAAGACTGCGTCAACCGATTAACGCGAGGGTTGAGTGAACAGATACCGTTTGAGAGTCGTTCAGGCAGCATAGGCACGACACGATCGGCCACATATACGGATGTTCCACGCTCAAAAGCTTCACGGTCCAAGGGTAAATTTTCAGTGACATAATGAGACACATCGGCGATGTGAACCCCTAACTCATAGTTGCCATTACTTAAGCGCTTGATATGTACAGCATCATCTAAGTCTTTTGCATCTGCACCATCGATGGTGAAAGTAATCTCATTACGATAGTCCACACGTCCCATGATATCTTTTTCATCAACTTCTTCTGGCACAGCGTTCGCTTGCGCCAAAACGTCTTCTGGAAATTCAGAACGAATACCAAGTGAAGCTAAAACTTCAAGAACATCGATTCCTTTATCACTTGCTTGTCCGACAATTTCGACAGCCAAACCTTGCATACTTTTGGGATTTTTCTTATCTGGATAAGCGGTAATGTCAACACGCACTACTGCTTTATCTTCTGGTACCAAACCCTTATCTGTCAAAAAGACATGATAAGGCAACTTTTTATTTCGTGATTTTACGTAACCGATACGATTGAACTCTTGACGTTCTTTTTCGTCAAATTTGACAAAAGTTCCGACAAGCTGAGTGACCGCGCGCTTTAAGACCTCTGTAACTACCCCTTCAGCACTTGTGCCCTTTAAAGGATTGGCATTACTTTTCAGTTCGACTTTTACTTCATCTCCTTCAAGAGCAAAAGCCGTTCTTCCCTTAGGAATAAAAACGTCAGGCTCATCAGAATCCACTGTTACAAAGCCAAAACCGTTCGCATTAGCACGGAAGATTCCGACAAGTTCTGCTTTTACTTCGGCTAGTGTGACTTTTCCATTTTTTGTAAATTCCAGTAATCCTTCCCCTTCAAGAGCAGCTAAAGTTTTAACAAATAGTTTAAAATCTGAAGCCTTTGTTAGGTCCAGTTCCATTGCCAATTCTTCTACAGCATAGGCTCTCTTTGGATGTTTTTTAAGTTCATCCAATATAACTTCTTTTATTTTCATGTTTCTCCAATATTTCTTTTTCTCTATGCACTTTGGTGATTCTTTTCAATCCCAAGCACATACATTATTATTTTAAAAATTAAAATGCGGACTGTCAGCAGCCCGCTACTTTTTGGCTCGATAAACGATAAAATCTCCACTGATTTCTCCGTAATCGTTTATTCAATAGGGGCAATCATCCTAAACAGCCCAATCTTTTTCATCGTCCGCATGGAATAATGATATTATAACATATTTGATATTTTCGTGAACCACCTTTTACTACACGCGATCAAATTTTGCCCCTGCTGTCGGATGATTATGATATTCAAAAGCTTCCAGAAGATCCTCACGTGTGTTTCGATCCACAGAAATATTCTGCAAGTTTTCAACTTCTTCCCGCGAGAAAAAGCGTGCCTCCGAAGTTTCTAATCCCGGATGCAACTCTAAAGTTTTGGGCTCACAATAAAAGAAGAGCTTATAAACATAATTCAAGCTTTTAGGATAAGGATGTTTGGCCTTATCAACCAACTTAAACAACTGTAACGGTATCACTTCAAGCCCACTTTCTTCTCTTACTTCTTTTTGAGCGATTTCTGCGGGGGAATAACCGATATCTGCCCAGCCTCCAGGTAAAGACCATTGTCCTTCGGCCTTTTCTTTCACAAGTAAGAGACGGTTATCTTCAAAGACAACAGCTCTTACATCCACTTTGGGTGTGACATAACCTAAATCCTCATTAAAGAAGGCTTCCAGTTCATCTTTTGAGTAAGAGGTCAACTTTTGAGAAATTTCAAAGAGAATTTCTTTCATTTCTTCTAATCTTTCTCGGTCATACACATCTTTATTATAATACAAAGAAGTGTTTACAAGAGCTTTAAGTTTTGCTAGAGCTTGAGTTGTATCCATTTTTTATCCTCCTTCTCTCATTTTATCACACGTACGGGATGATACAAAAAGTATTTATTATTAACTAAATGAAAGAGTATATTTTATTGAAAAATTTTTATTAAATGTTTGAATCTTGGGGAGCTTGTCTATATAATGAAAAGAGTAAGAGATAAAAAAATGGGAACAAATCATATCGCAAGCTAGTCTCTTGAAGAATGAAATACGTGCGCGAATCACGCTAAAAGGGCAAGGAGAAACTTTTATGAATGAAAAGAAGATTAACAAGCATATTTTTGTTTGGGTTGGAAATTTTTTAGTTGGACACTTTGGCGTTGACCGCTTTATGCGTGGTCAAACCGGCATGGGTATCTTTAAACTTCTATGTAACTGGATGACTTTTGGTATTTGGTCACTTACCGACTGGATAATCTCCCTCGTGAAAGCTTACAGTACATATAATGACACTGAAGATATTACCTTTATCAATGGTAAATATTCAAGATAAAAAGAAGCATCCTTATCTTTAAAGATAAGGATGCTTTTGATGTGGGATTACTTAAAACGCTGTCCACGCTTTCGTCTTATCAACCGAATAACTACACCCGATAAGCCACAAAAGAGAGCACCAACGGAAGCTATCGCTCCCAGCCCTTCTAAAAATAATTTGTGAGAGTGTGCGCCATAGCTAAATAAAACAAGACCAACTGCTATTATGACAAGCCATGTACTGCTTATTCTGATTCGATCATCCATTGTGTTCCTCACATGTTTTAGTAGGATATTATTATAGCATATAATATCATTAATCAATTCAAAATAAATTGTGGGGGGAAATATTTCCAAAGAAATGTTAGGAATTTCCTAAAATTGTAATAATCTCTTCAGAGCTTTCCGTCTTTTCCTTATATTTTATATCTTAACGCTTTGCTTCTTATAGTTTCGGATCAGCCACCAGCCTAATACACTGAAGACAACTGGTCCGGCTATCATTGAGATAATATCCGAATACACACTTCCCAAAGGAATTTCAGCTGGCGCTTGGAGATAATTTATGACGGGTTCAATGATTGTAAAGAAGTCCGCCAGAATAATCATCAGCGCTGCAATCCAAGAGATGCCAATAGCAAAGGCTTGGTTTTTCATAATCGTGAAAGGTTTCTCGATCGCCTGATTTTTCTTGAATTTGATATAAGCAAAGACGATAAAGACATAGGGAAGACTAGAAGCAATATTACTCATGTTAGTAATGACTAGGAAGAATTTATCTGCTGCTCCCTTATTGATGAGTGAAATTCCCATATTCAATAAAATCATTAGAGTCACAATGATGAATTGAGCTTTCATAGCATTTTTAGGCACACCATTTTCTATTTTTCCAAGTTTTCCTGGCCACACTTTTTCCGGTGTCCCCTCCATCAGTTGTTTAAGGGGAGAATAAATCAAAGTAAAGAGTGCACCTATAAGAGTGAGAAACATCGAGAAACCTACATAACGAGCAAAAACTGTTCCCCAAGTATGTACAGCACCAGATGATAGATTGAAGGATTCTGCCAGTTTTTCACCCAGCTGCTGCATCATAAAATAAGTAATATTACCTTGGTTGACTGAACCATCCATAATCCCCGGAATCCAGTCTTTATCAAAATTAATGAAAAAACCTGTACAAAGAATCATGAAAGAATAACCAATGCCAATAATGGCTGCCGAAAGTAAGATACCTTTAGGAAAGTTCTTTTTCGGTTCCACTGTTTCATCAACCAGTCCTCCCACGGATTCTACTCCGGCGTAGGCAAAAATAGCATATACTAAGAAAGCAATAAAAGTAACAAAACTTGTAGGTTGCAATGTTGGATTTGGTGTTGAAATCAAGGATTTTATCGTTAAGGGCGTTGCAGGCTGAAAACCACTTTTAGCTAAAATAATAAAGGCACCGATGATGAGAATAAAATTAAGTGAAACAACAGCAATACCTCCAACTGAGGCCACTTTTTTTATGGTTTCAAGCCCTCTAAGCGAAATGAACGTCACGAGAAACATGATAAGAATGGCCAAAAGTGACACAATAACTGTGCTTGGTAAGATTGTTGTACCAAAAATCATGTTCGATATAGGTACAAGTATCCGGTTACCTACAGAGACAAACCAGATAACCCATGACATGTACCACATCAAAGTACCAACCATGGCAAAGGATGGCCCCACTGATTTTTGCATCCATGTATAAATACCACCTTTCTCAGCATTAAAAGCTGAACCAAATTCAGTGACCATTAAAGAAAATGGGATGAAAAAGACTAAGGCACTAATAATATACCAAATGATTGATCCGTAGCCCATTTGAAAAAAGGCGAGCGGAACATTCCCAAAGCCATACACCGATGTAAAAATCATCAGGGCTAAAGAAATTGCTGTTAATTTATTTTTTTTAAGTTGCGACATTTTCTTCCTCTTTATGTATTTCTTTGGATTTATTATACAGCTATATGTATATTTATGCAAGAATTTATTAATAAACTGCAATAAGTATGAATATCAATAAAATGATTTTCTATTGTCTCTCCTTGAATCGGCATAAAAAAATAGAGTAAAATACTCTATTTTTTTTACTAGAAGGTAAATGCTGGATTAAAAACCCCTCTATATGGCTCATGTTCAACATAAACCGCAATATCCTTACCAGCTGCATCTTTCCCCATACGTTTGTAAGTAAATTTTTGAGAATTTAGCTCCGTGATTTCTAATGCAGCACCGTATTTATTTTGACCAATAGAAACATGACTTCTAATTTTATTTTTGAAAATCACATCAAAGTAACCAAAATCACCACGTGTATTACCTGTATTGATATCGAAAAATTCATATTTGCTTGTCTGAGTATCAAATTTTGCAAGACTAATAAACATCTGGTTTTCTTTTGTTACGTCATTTCCTTGCTCATCGCGCACAACTGTACCATGCCACAAACTATTACCAAGAATTTGACTTCCGGGCTCTGACTTCACAATTTTACCTGTTTGACTGCTTAATTTTTCACGTCCATGTGTAAATTTAAGATTTTTCGATTTGTATGGGACATGCTCTACATACACCTCTATTGGTTGGCCGTTTTTATCCACACCCATTCGTTTGTAAGTAAATTTGTGGTGATTCAACTCTGTGATATCAACGACAGCTTGATAGTTTTGTGTTGCAGAGATGAGCACACGTTTTGTACCATCATTAGTTACGAAAAATGTTCCTTCATCTCCTCTGGTTTTTCCGGTTGTCTTATCAAAAAATTCATAGTAACCTGTTTTGCTGTCATACTTGGCAAGGCCGATAAAATTACTATTTTCTTTTGTTAAATCATTGCCCTGCGCATCATAAACTTTTGTGCCTTGCCAGTTTGTCTGTGACAATGTTTTTTCATATCGATTTCCTAATGAAGAATCGGGTTTATGTGAAGACCAATGTTGAGACACTTGATCGGCTTGGGCTGAATGATCTGACACATAAGTATCTGCAAAGACACCAAGTGCTAAGATAGATGAGAACAATAATATTTTTTGAACTTTCATAAGATAATCTCCTTTTTTATTGTATAATTTATTATAGCAAGCAAATATAAACTCCAAATGGCTAAATTATAAACAAATTATAAACTTTTAGCATTTGGTTGAGAAAGAGCTATATGACAATAAAACATAGATTTATCACTACTTACATCAGTGCTATCGCAGTGACATTAGTTTCTGTTTTCTTAATTTTTTCTGTTGTATCTTACAGTACTTTGGGTAAGATTCCTTCTATAAAAAATATTTACAGTATGTTAACGACAAACCAGCCTCTCTCAGAGCAAGAAAAGCAAAGTTTTCTGACTTTGCAAACATTGGTAAAAAGTTCGCCAAATCTTCTTGAGCCTCCTTTAAAGGACAAAGCCAAAGATATTATTCAGAGCATCGAAAAGCAAAATATTAATATCGTCATTCGTAAAGGCAATAATGTCCTCTATCATTCCGAAGAGCTGAAAGCTTCTTCACTCCGGGTTCATATGCCTGCGTTCGACGAAAGCAATCTTAATCCGACAGGCACGATGGACAACAATGGACGTTTTTATAATTACATCAAGTACAGCTTTAGATATGAAGATGGAACTTTTGGTAACTTTATGATTTTAAAAAGACAAACTAACTTATTTGAGTTCTTCATTCGTTGGGGCATCTGGATGATTCTGTTCATTCTCATTTTATCTGCTCTTATTTTCTGGTTTATCAGTAAGAGGCTTTCAAAAACCGTCATCAAACCCTTAGTTACTCTAGAAAAAAATGCCCGCTATCTGGTCGAACAGGATGATATACTTACGGGAAATCCATTTACTGATGATTCGAAGGGTGCAAAAGAGGTTGAACAGCTAAAAGAAAGCTTGTACCAGATGTGGACGGATCTTCAAGCTGCACGCTTGGTTCAGAAAAAGTATGAAGAAAATCGCAAAGAACTGATTGCCAACATCTCGCATGATCTTAAAACACCGATAACTTCAATCCTTGGTTATGTCGAAGGTTTGCAGGAAAACATTGCTCAGACGCCAGAAAAACGAGCACTTTATTTGGCAACCATCCATGAAAAGAGCTTGGTACTCAATGAACTTATCGATGAACTCTTCCTTTACTCGAAGCTGGATATGGACAGTGTCAACTTAAGTTTTAGCAAAATCGACTTTACCTTTTATATCCAGAAGTTTGAATCCGAAATTGCAAGACACGAAAATGTCAATGTTATCCTCCAACTCCCACAAGATGAACTTCCTGTACGGTTGGATACAGCTTACTTTGACCGAGTTATGCAAAACCTCATCCAAAACAGTTTTAAATTTGCCCAAGCAGAGCAGCAGTTAGAGATTATACTCACTTTATTTAAAACCTCAAAAGGTATCCAGTTTATATTTGAAGACAATGGCAGAGGAATTTCACCTGAGGACTTACCTTATATTTTCGATCGTTTATACCGATCTGATAAGTCGCGCACTTCTCAGATAAAAGGCAGTGGTTTAGGGCTGAGTATTGTCAAACAAATCGTAGAACAACATCAAGGGTCTGTTCATGCCGAAAGTACTTTAAATAAAGGCACACGTATTATAATAATTCTGCCTAAAGCATAAGGAGTAACAATGAAAGATAAAATTTTAATCATCGAAGACGATGTGAGTATCGCCAACTTACAAAAGGACTATTTGGAAATTAACGGAATGGATGCTGTGATTGAAACAGATGGAACAGCTGGTTTAAACACTGCTCTAAATCTAGATTTTAACTTAATTATCGTGGATATTATGCTTCCTGGGGTTGATGGATTTGAGATTTGTAAAGCAATTCGGAATAAAAAACAAACGCCCATCATGATTGTTTCCGCGAGAAAAGAGGATATTGATAAAATTCGCGGACTTGGCTTAGGGGCTAACGATTATATGATTAAACCATTCAGTCCCAATGAACTGGTGGCACGAGTCAAAGCTCATATCCAGAACTATAAACTTTTAAAACCTAAAGAAAACACCGATATGCTTAAGATAGATGACCTTATCATCCACAAGGATTCACACAAGGTTTATGTTTCAGACAAAGAAATCATCCTCACGAACAAGGAATTCCAACTGCTGCTCTTTTTAGCCGAACACCCAAATCGCGTATGGAGCAAGGAAAGCTTATTCGAACAAATCTGGGAGATGGATATTTATGATACAGATGTCGCTACCGTTGTTGTTCACATTAAAAGACTAAGAGAAAAACTCAAAAGCGTTCAGTCGCCAACACAACCTATCGAAACTATTTGGGGCGTGGGCTATCGTTTTAATTTATAATAAAAAACGTTTCTATCATAAGGACAGAAACGTTTTTTTATATTCTTTATTTTCCAAGATAACGTTGTTCAAAAGCTTCAAGGCTTTCACCTTCTCGACGTTCAACAACTTTTTCAACAGTCCATAATTCATCATGGCTACGATCACGCATGGTATCCGAAGTATCTAAAGGACGTAAACTTGCTGCTGTACGTGCTTTGATAGCTTCATCTTCTGGGAAGAGATGAGGAGGTAAGCTTAAATCTTTCCCTGCCTCTTCTTTTGATTCGTCAATCCAGAAACCGGAAGTAATTAATGCTTCTTCATAACTATCGACAGCACCATCACCTGACTCAGCCATATCAAGGGCGCCAATACCTGGTGTAAATGTTGCGATTTCGAACAGAACCCCTGGCGCTACACGCACGTATTCGCTAGAGAAGTAGAAACGATCCACCAAGCCAGAATGTGGCAAACGAAAGGCTTGAATACGTTCAATCCAGTAATTTAAAGTTTCAGGGTTTGTCGTTCCCAATGCCAAATGGTAAATTGTACCGTAGCCTTGATAAGCATAACGCTCATTTTCTTGTGCTTCTTCAATGATCAAAGCTGCACCATTGCCTCCATTGGCTACTTCAAAAAGATGCAAATTATTTTCTTGACCAGCATAACGGAAACCAAAGACTGTTTCCAAAATAATCCGCAAATTGTAAGTGTCCGTAACTTTCACAAAGACTGGCCCCATGCCAATGATTCCGTGTTCAGGCGCTACATTTGAGAGAAGCCATGAGCGATCAAGTGCAGCATCACCTGTGTTGTCTTGATCGGAAATCAATTGGTATTTTTGACCATCGAAATCTTCAAATTCGAGTGTTTTCTTGCCAAATTTGACATTGATTTCGCCATGTTTAACATGTGCATTTTCAAAACGCTCTGTCCAGTAAGTGAGAGAGGCGTCACTTGGTACACGAAACGAAGCGCGTTCAATGTTGTTTGCACCGTGCATTCCTTTAGGAATATCCTTGAAGTCAAAGAAGGTCATGTTTGGACTTTTCCCGTCTTCCCCTGTGAAGTAAAGGTGATAAGTCTCATAATCATCTTGATTGACGGTTAATTTTGCCAAACGTAAGCCTAAGATATTTGTAAAAAAGTCATAATTCTTTTGTGCGCTTGATGTGATTGCTGTAACGTGGTAAACTCCACCAAGGATGTTTTGTGTTTCAATTTCTGTGTTCATGGGATTTTCCTCTTTTTTTAGTTTCTCTATAATTTTTTTGATTGGAAAGACATGTTCATGTATGCTTATTTTTTTCTTCATACGGCTAACCATTTTTTGGCTGCTACAAGCTCCTCATTGCTTAATTGATGACCAAAACTGGCTTTAAATACCTCAAGTTCACACTCTGTTTTTTGCAAGTCAGAAGAGAGTTCTTCAAGATTAGCTCGAGTCACGATGGGATCATTGTCCGCATGTGTTAGGAAGATTTTACTTTCATCTGCGATTACGGGGGTGTCTACATCTGTAAGTTGCATGGCATGAAAAGCCAAAACTCTATCGAATTGTATGAGCCCCTTCAGTTGCATATATAGTGCAACGTTAGCACCATTGGAATAACCAATCACCGCAAGCTTACTAAGATCCAGCTCATATTCTTCTCCCAAGCGTACAACTTCTGCCGCCAGCCATTGGGATTCTTGGTTCAACGATTCCAAGTCAAAATTTTCTTTCGTAAAACCAGGACCTTTGAGTTTAAAGTAGCGGTTTATCCCTTGATCACTGACGCGTCCACGAATGGATAAGAGAGGGTGATTGGGAAATAAGTCTTCAGCCAATGGAATCAGCTGCTCTTCATCACCACCTGTGCTATGCAAAACCAGAACAGGTGCAAGACTCTCATCGCCGGGTTTAAAAATATAGTTGGTCATTTCATTTCCTCTTTCTGATACAGATTAGACTTGCCTATTTTTGATACAGCCTCAACATCGTTTTATGTTTTTTTTAATTTTCATTTTTTGTCCCTTTTCGTTTACGTTTGTAAACTATATTTGTATTATATCGTTTACTTTTGTAAACGTCAAGTATTTAAGATTATTTTTTCAAAAAATTTTTTAGTGACTAAAATCCTGCAACTCACTTTAATTGTCCTTGATTTTTTACTTTTTTTGTTCTTTATCAAGTTTTCACTTACGAAGACACGGTCATTTATGTTATGATATAGTGCACTTAAAAAGAATGGAGAAAAAAAGATGCCTAAAAATTTTAAAGAAGAACTTGTTTTTACCGGATTAATTGCTGGAATGATGGTTTTTGGAATGACCATGTATAATGTTTTTAAAGCCAGCGGTATAAGTATGGAAAGTTGGGGAAATGTAGCTACTGGTTTTCCACTCGCTCTACTTGTCGCTGTCATACTTGATCTTGCACTTGTTGGCCCGCTGGCGAAAAAAATTGTCTTTTCTCATATCGAAAAAAAGAACTTACAGCCCTCTCCTACGCAACTTGGTATTTTTATTTCCTTGTTTATGATTCTAGGAATGGTTACCTTTATGTCTATTTTCGGGATTATCATGGAAGGGACACCAACAACAGATAGTCTGCTTCTCTTGTATGGTAAAACATGGGCATTAAACATTGTCGTTGCACTTCCTCTTCAATTACTTTTGGTCGGTCCAAGTTCACGATTTATATTTGCAAAAATTTATCGTTAAATTCTTAATGAACATAAAAAACTCCCCTTTACTATTAAAGAGAGTTTTTTGTTTTGAAATAAAAAGCTCTCCGCGTTGGAGAGTCAATTGAAATTATGAAATTATGTATTTAAATTGTATCAAAAAACTTACATGATTGGTTAACATTTGTCTATTATTTTTATTTTTAATAAAAAAAAGCGCCTCTTATTTTGAAGCCCTTCATTCACATGTTAATATTTTTTCATTTCGTAGAGAGAACCACCAAGATAAAACCAAGTACAAGCCATATGCCAATAGTAATAGCTGTAAATCGTTGCATGACAGCTTCAAAGCCTCGTGCTTTACGTCTTTCAAACAGTTCTCCTGAACCACCTGAAAAGGCATCTGCTGCACCATCTTGTTTAGATGGCTGCATCAAAATTGAGATAACTAAAATTGCAGAAATAACTAACATAATAACGAGTAGTACGTCGTAAATTACTTTATCCATATATATTTTCTTCCTTAATCAGAATTGCACTAATATGATTATAACACATTTGTTACTAGAATACGAACGATAAATCAAAAAGAACGGCAGTAAAGCACGTTCTTTTTGATTTATCCTTCTACATATTTATAGGCTTCTTGAGCAGCTTGAGCTCCGTCACCTACAGCAGTAGTAATTTGGCGGAAATCTTTTTGGCGTACATCACCAACTGCAAAGATACCTGGAATGCTTGTCTTCATCGTTGCATCTGTGATTATCCAACCTTCTTCATCAGTGATACCCAAATCTCGAGCAAATTCAGATACAGCATCTAAACCTACATAGATAAAGAGACCACCGAAGTCCGCTTCTGTAACTTCACCTGTCTTAACGTTTTTGTAACGTACAGATTCAATTTTGCGTTCGTCACCTTTGATTTCTTCAAGAACAGAGTCCCAAATAAATTTTATTTTATCGTTAGCAAAGGCACGCTCTTGGATAATTTTTTGAGCACGTAATTCATCACGGCGGTGCATGATTGTTACTGTTTTACCAAAACGTGTTAAGAAAATGGCCTCTTCTACAGCAGAATCTCCACCACCAACAACCAAGATATCTTGATCACGGAAGAAAGCACCATCACAGACAGCACAGTAAGATACTCCGCGAGCTCCATATTCTTCTTCTCCAGGAACACCTAATTTTCGATGATTTGCTCCTGTTGCAATGATGATTGATTTTGTTTCAAATACTTCTTCTTCAGTATTGATAGTTTTTGTTGCACCATTATCGACGATTGATGTGACAAAGCCATAAGCATTTTCAACACCAAGATCAGCTAAAGGCTCATACATTTTCATTGAAAGTTCAGGGCCCATGATTTGACCATAGCCTGGGTAGTTTTCAATTTCTGCTGTATTATTCATCTGACCGCCAGGAACACCTCGTTCCAAAAGCAATGTTTTCATTTCACTTCTAGCGCTGTACATAGCTGCGGTCATGCCTGCAGGCCCGGCACCGATAACTACTACATCGTAAATTTTTTCTGTCATAATTCACCTCTTCAAGTATAGAACCATTATAAATTCTCTTTTGATTATTTGCCATTATTTTGATTTACAATCATCTGATTCTTAAAATAATCAGTATACCAACAACTGCAAAACTCAAAATCGGAATCGTCAAAATATCCACCAAAATAATGTCAAATAAACGATTGCGCCAGACATTTCGGGGTTTATGATGATTACGAAGCCAGTAGATAAAACCGTACAAAAGACTGAGTAAACCTACAACTAAAAAAGAAATGAGTAAACCTTTAAGATAAAACTGTAAAACTAAATTAATCATTTGAACTTCCTATATCAATGGTTTTAACATGACGAGAGAGAAATTCACTCGTCCGCGGATTTTTAGGATGATGGAACACTTCCTCTGGACTGCCTTCTTCAATAATTTTTCCTTTTTCTAGGAAAAGAACTTTTGTCGCAACATTATAGACAAAGTCCATCTCATGACTAACCAAAACCATTGTTTGTTTGTTTTTGGCTGCATTTAGAATCGTATCCTGAACCTCGCCAACAAGTTCTGGGTCAAGTGCTGATGTTGGCTCATCAAGCAAGAGTAAAGTCGGTTGCATCGCCATAGCTCGTGCTATTCCTACACGCTGCTTTTGTCCACCAGATAAGAATTTTGGATAGTAATCCATACGATCTTCAAGACCGACTTTTCTTAAATTTTCCTCAGCAAGCTTCTGTGCTTCTGCTTTGGGCATTTTCTTAACTTGAATCAAACCTTCCATCACATTTTGGAGGGCTGTACGACGTTCAAAGAGATTGAATTGCTGGAAGACCATTCCTGTTTTGCGACGAAGCTCAAGAATTTCTTGTTTACTGATATGCTCAAAGTCGACTTTAAAATTATCAATTTCTAACTGTCCACTGTCTGCTTCTTCCAGATAGTTAATTGAACGTAGAAAAGTTGACTTACCGGCACCTGAGGCACCAATAAGCGCAATGACATCACCTTCATTAATTTCCAGATTAAGATTGTCAAGAACAACATTACCTGCAAAAGATTTACTTAAATTTGAAATTTTTATCATTTGTTGGTTACCCCGTTATCAAAAGGATTGCGTCCAAGTGAGATTTTTCGCGCTGCTTTAGGCATTTTGATTTCTAGTTTACTTTCAATCTTACGAATCAAGATTTCCAAAACAATACAGATTGGCCAGTAAATTAAAGCCAGAGCTAAGTAGGTTTCAAAAAGACGGAAGGTTGAACCACCGATGATTTGAGCTTGAGCGGTCATTTCGACTACACCAGCAACAAAAGCCAGTGAAGTCGATTTGAGTAAGCCGATCAAAGCATTTCCTAATGGCGCCGTTGCAACAGAAGCTGCTTCAGGTAAGGTTACGCGCCAAAAAACTTGAAAGTTAGTCATTCCAAGAGAGCGCGCTGCTTCAATTTGACCTTTATCTACAGATTGAATGGCTGAGCGAATTGTTTCTGAATTATAAGCACCTTCGTTAAGGGCAAAAGCCACAATCACAAAGAGCATGGCAGGAACAGAGTTAACCGTATAATTCGTACCATAATTCATATTGATTGCTTTAAGAATCAACGGAATCCCTGTATAAGTCAAATAAAGTTGCACCAAAATAGGAGTCCCACGTGTAAAGGAAACAAACAAGGCACGTAACTGGTCTAAAATGGGAATTTTATTTATTCTGACAAGTGCAAGGAGCAATCCCAAAATAAGACCAAAGAACATTGCGATAAGTGTCATCTGCAATGAAATTGGAATCATTTTAATGATTGGTACAAAGGCTGCTGTAAAGTCTTTCCAACTAAAAATTTTGGTGAAAAACATCGTCCAAAATTCGTCAAAACTATATTGCCCTTGCATGATCAAAAAGGGAAGCATAGGCAAAATAATCAACAGGAGCAAAACTCCCAAGCCTAAAATTATTTTTTTATTTTTATTCATTTTTATTCTCTTCATCAAAGAAAGCTGTCTGAACCCCTCACTCGTGCCACAAGCATTTGTGTGTGAGAGACTCAGGGACAGCTTTTACACTACTCCTACTATTATACAAGAAACTAAAAATTTTTTCTTGTCTGTGAAATATTTATTTAAACTTGCTTGCTTCAGGTACAAAATCTCCATCAAAGAATTTTTCTGAAAGTTTTTTCAAGGTACCATCTTTTTCAACCTCCGCAAGTACTTTGTTGACTTTAGTTTGAAGTTCTTTGCCAGCATCATCTTTTGCAAAGAGGAAATACTCATAACCGTCATGTTCAGGATCACCTGTTGAAGTATCGATATCTTGAATTTTCAAGCTGTCAAACCCTTGATCCTTAATACTTGATTGCAGAGAGATTTTATCATAAAGCATGAAATCAATCTTCCCTGATTCAATCTGGTTAAAGCGTGTATTGATAGATGTGCTATCTGAAGAGTAGCTGATATTTATTTTCTTATCTGGGTGCGCATTGTTCCAATCATTGATAATCTTTGTATAGTTAGAAGCTGGATTACCGATTGTACTTTTACCTGCAAGATCTTCTAGGGTTTTATAATCACCATCTTTCGTTAATACTGCATTATTCGATTTAGAAATTGGTGATGAAAAATTATATTTTTCTGCACGTTCTTTTGACCAACCAAAATCATTGGCTCCCATCTGATAACGACCACTGTCCAAACCTGGAACAATCCCAGAAAAGTCAACTGCTTGATATGTTACTTTATATTCAGGTAACTTATCAAAGACAGCACGTGCAACCTCAATGTCATATCCTGTTAAATTTCCTTGATTATCAGAATAGGTAAAGGGTTTAGTTGCTCCATCTGTAGCTACAACAATCTCCGTTTGCTTGGTTTTTGATTCTTCTTTGCTTGATGAACCACCATTACTGCAAGCAGCTAAAGCTCCTGCGGCAATAAGCGAAACGAGCGCGAGTGAAAGCTTCAGTGACTTTTTCATAGTAATGTTCTCCTTAATTTTTTGATATTTAAAGTTTATCACGCCCCCTCCCGCTTTGTCATATTATTTGTTTATCAAGGGGTTAAGATTTTTTTATGGCGGAATTTTATTTATTTAATATCAGCAAACAAAAAAAGTTATCCTCTTTAGCAGATAACTTTTTTGTTTTATTTCCAGACCGGTTGCCAAGTAATACCAAATTTGTCAGTGATCCAGGCACATTTGCGAATATCTCCTACAGATTCTGGTCCCATCATCACGCTTCCTTGTTCTGATAAAGCTGCAAAGATTTGATCAAACTCAACTTCAGTCGCACAGTTCAGAAAAAGAGAATTTGACCAGTTAGGTGTTGGTGCTGCATATTCTTTTTGCATATCAAGAAAGAAAAGCTCAGTACCTTTTATTTCCAAACTCCCATTTAAAACTAGCTCTTCTTTCACTTCAGAAAAAGCTGGACTTTCATGATAAAATTCCATCCGTATAATCTTTGTATCTGGTAAAACTTGAGCATAAAAAGTCATCGCTTCCTTGGCTTTCCCATTTAATGTAATAAAAGGGGTAATTTTTGATTTTACCATCGTTCTCCTTTACTTAGAACAAACCTGTGATTTTACCTGCTTCGTTAATATCCATATTTAAAGCTGCTGGTTTTTTAGGTAAGCCAGGCATAGTCATCACATCGCCTAAGAGAGCTACGATAAAACCTGCTCCAATCTTTGGCACCAACTCACGCACGGTAACTTCAAAGCCTTCTGGTGCTGCCAGAAGTTTAGGATTATCAGAAAATGAATATTGTGTCTTCGCCATACAAACAGGCAACTTATCCCAACCATTCTCCTCAATTTCTTTTAATTGACGCGCTGCTTTTGCAGAAAAATTAACTTTCTTGCCACCATAAATTTGTGTCACAACTGTTGTAATCTTGCTCTCTACTGATGCTTCTAAATCATAAAGATAATGGAATTCTCTTGCTTCCTGCGTGAAAATACTTGTTAGTTTTTCGGCTAAATCAATTCCACCTGCGCCGCCCTTTTCAAAGACTTGTGTCAAACTCACAGCAACACCTTCTGCTTTAACAAGTCGTGTTAACTCAGCTATTTCCGCCTCAGTATCACTGGCAAATTGATTAATGGCTACAACGATTGGCGCACCATAGCTCGCCATATTTTTAATATGACGTTTCAGATTTGCAAAGCCTTGGGTAACGGCAGCAACATTTTCACCAGTTAGTTCCGTTTTAGCTACACCACCATGCATTTTCAATGCACGAAGAGTAGCAACAATTACAATAGCATCAGGGGTTTTTCCCAGTTGACGTGTTTTGATATCAAGGAATTTTTCGCCGCCTAAATCTGCTCCAAATCCAGCCTCTGTAATAGTTACGTCCGCTAATTTTAAGGCTGTTTTTGTGGCTAAAACAGAGTTACAGCCGTGCGCAATATTGGCAAAAGGACCGCCATGTACTAATACGGGTGTCCCTTCAATAGTTTGGGCCAGATTTGGCTTAAGTGCATCTTTCAATAGGACTGTAATTGCACCTTCAATCTCTAAATCACCCACAGTGACCGGCTGACGATCATAAGTATAAGCCACAACGATACGTGAAAGACGCTCTTTCAAATCTGTCAATGAAGTAGCCAAACATAGAACGGCCATAATCTCGCTGGCTACCGTAATATCAAAACCGTCCTCACGGGGCACACCATTAACTACACTGCCTAAGCCAGCAACGATATGACGAAGCTCGCGGTCATTCATATCTAAGACACGTTTCCAAACAACACGACGACTATCGATGTTTAGAGCATTTCCCTGGAAGATATGATTATCTAAAAGTGCTGCAATAGCATTATTCGCTGTTGTCATGGCATGAATATCGCCAGTGAAATGCAAGTTAATATCTTCCATCGGAAGAACTTGAGCATATCCTCCACCTGTTGCACCACCTTTTATCCCCATCACAGGGCCTAATGAGGGTTCACGTAGCGCCACCATTACCTTTTGATTCAAACGTGCAAAAGCATCTGCTAGTCCAACTGTCACCGTCGATTTTCCTTCACCAGCAGGAGTCGGGTTAATAGATGTAACCAAGACAAGTTTTCCCTCAGCATTATCCTCAAACTTTTTAAGGCTTTCGAGTGGTATTTTTGCTTTATATTTTCCGTAAAGTTCGATATCTTCAAAACTTAAACCAATTTTTTCAGCGACGTCTGTGATAGCTTCCATCTTGCATTCTTGTGCAATTTCGATATCTGTTTTCATCTTTTAAATAACTCCCTAATCTCCATAACTTTCTTATCATTTTAACAGAAACATCTGGAAATTTCCTTTGTAAATGCTAAATTTAATAAGTTTACCCTTTGAATGTTCGGCTTTAACTTTTACTTTTTCCTAAACAATAAGTGTTTCAAGCCCTACACGCATCATATCAGTAAAGGTAGTTTGACGTTCTTCTGAACTTGTTGACTCCCCTGTCACTAGACTATCAGAGATGGTCATGATTCCTAGTGTTTGGACATTATGCTTTGCACCCAAGTAATAAAGAGCTGCTGCTTCCATCTCTACTGCTTTTACGCCCAATTTACCTATAGCCAGCGTATCAATATCACTGTAGAATAAATCAGCCGAAAGAACATTTCCTACATGGGTTGGAATATTTAAGTTTTTTGCAATGTGATAGGCCTTATCTAACAAATCAAAATCAGCAATTTGCGGCAAATCAAACTGTGGCCAGTCATTTTTAATAATGCGTGAAGTTGTGGCAGCGCCTTGTGCCAAGACTAAATCTCGTACATGAACATCTTCATTTAGCGCACCAGCTGTACCTACTCGGATCAGTTTTTTCACGCCGTATTCGGTGATTAATTCATGTGCATAGATGGAGATTGATGGCATTCCCATGCCTGTTCCCATAACTGAGATACGGTGTCCTTTATAAGTCCCTGTATAGCCCAACATGCCTCGCACATTATTAAATTGTTGAGCATCCTCGAGAAAATTCTCAGCAATAAACTTGGCGCGCAATGGATCACCTGGTAAGAGGATTTTATCTGCAATTTGACCTTCTTTAGCTTCGATATGAACTGACATAGTTACTCCTTATGTTTAGGTTATTTTGGTGCCAGCTTTCTTCACTAAAAAAAGAAAACGCTAACACGTTTTCTCTTATTTTATCACATTTTCGCTAAAACATTCTTAACAAGTGTTTTAAATGTTTCTTTCACACGTTCTGTTGTCTCAACAACTTCAGCGTGATTAAGTTCACTTTGCATTCCTGCAGCTAAGTTAGTAATGCATGAAATACCTAGAACACGCATTCCTGAATGAACAGCCACAATAACTTCAGGTACAGTTGACATACCTACTGCTGAAGCTCCCATCGTGCGAGCCATATGAATTTCTGCTGGTGTTTCGTAAGTAGGTCCGGTGAAGCCCATATAGACACCTTCTTGCACTTTAGCAGACATCTCTGCTGCTGTTTGCTTAGCAAGTTCTTGATAAGCTTTATCATAAGCTTGTGACATATCTGGGAAACGAGGACCGATCTCATCATCATTAGGACCAATCAATGGGTTTGTTCCCATGAAATTGATATGATCGTTGATAATCATCAAGTCACCAGGCGCAAAGTCTTTATTTACTCCCCCTGCGGCATTGGTAACAATAATTGATGGCGTACCAAGAGCTGAGAACACACGTACAGGATAAGTCACAACATCCATTGTATTTCCTTCATAAAAGTGGAAACGTCCTTGCATTGCAATGACTTTCTTACCAGATAAATCACCATAGACGAGTTGTCCAGCATGCCCAACAACTGTTGAAACAGGGAAGTGAGGGATTGTTTCATATTTGATAATAACAGGATTTTCAATTTCTCCTGCTAATTCTCCCAAACCTGACCCTAAGATAAGAGCGACATCAATAGCGCCAACACCCTGATCTTTGAGGTATTTTGTCGTTTCAGCTAACTTCATTTTCAATTCCATTTTTGTGTTCCTTTATTTTTATTTTTTCCAGCGCTTCAAGCCCTTTATTTGCATCGGGTAAAGTGTCTTGAGGAGCCATTTTTTAAATCCTGATATTTCAAGTTGATCCAAGGCCTTATTTCCTAAAGCAATTGTTTCTTCCAAAGTAATATTGGGTTGTATCCACGTCCCATTTTGATAGCAATATCTGCAATATTCGGTCGCTGTTTGCCCGTTTCTTTCTGTTCCAAAATCGACCGCTTGTGCTAAAGGCATACCGCAAGATTGGCAAAAAACTTTTTTGGCCATGAATTAGACCAAACTTTCAAGGAAGGACTCCCCGATTTCAGCCTTGTCAATGTTAAAGTTGTCTGCAATAGTAGCCGAGATATCTGCAAAATGTCCCAAAGGCAAAACTTTTGGTTCTTTCAATGAAGGTGAGAAGATAACAAGTGGAATATATTCACGTGTATGATCTGTACCTACATAGCTTGGATCATTCCCGTGATCAGCTGTAATCATTAACAAGTCATCTTCATGCATGGCTTCAAGAATTTCAGGCAAACGTCCGTCAAAGTCTTCGATCGCTTGTCCATAACCTTCTACATCACGACGGTGACCATATTTCGCATCAAAATCAACCAAGTTCGTAAAGCTAAAGCCTTCAACGAATTCTTCTTTACGCATTGCTTTGAGAAGACGATCGACACCATCCATATCGTTTTTATTATGTCCCATATCATATTTCACACCAACTGTGTTGAAAATATCAGAGATTTTACCTACTGAGTATGTATCTACGCCAGCATTATAAAGTTTTTCTAACACTGTTTCGTCAAATGGGCTCAAGGCATAGTCACGACGGCCATCAGTACGGGTAAAATCTCCTGGTGTACCAACATAAGGACGAGCAATAATACGACCAATCATAATACCAGAACCTTCCAGTGTGATTGAACGCACGTATTCACAAATTTTGTACAATTCTTCACGTGAAATAATATCTTCGTGTGCCGCAATTTGTAACACAGGGTCAGCGGAAGTATAAATAATCAACTCGCCTGTTTCCATTTGGCGTGGGCCAAAATCATCGATTACAGCTGTTCCAGAATAAGGTTTGTTGGCTTCACGAATGACTTTACGTCCAGAAAATTCTTCAATTTTTTGAAGTAAGTCTTCAGGATATCCTTCAGGATATGTTGGGAAAGGAGTTTGAATATTCAAGCCCATGATTTCCCAGTGCCCTGTCATTGTGTCTTTACCTTTAGAAACTTCTTGTAACTTAGTCACATAAGCCTTAGGCTGATCAGCAGCTGGGATAGTTTTGAGGGCTGTATCGCGTGGGATATTCCCCCACCCCATTTCTTGAAGATGAGGAACATTTAAACCACGGATTTCTGAGATGTGACCAATTGTATCCGAATTCACATCATTTACTGCTTCGTGTGTTTCTACATCATGGTTGAAAAATTTGTCTGCATCTGGTGCAGCACCGATTCCAACGGAATCCATAACTACGAGGTGAACACGATTAAATTTCTTAGGCATATTATTTTCTCCTTACTTAGTGAACTTTCTATATTATCATTATAAACTATTTAGTGATGAATAGGTTTCCAGAGCTAAACCTTCATGCAGAAAAACTTTTCTCGTTCGGAAGTTGCCCTTTGATGAGAAAAACGAAAACTGCTAAAGCCGCAATTGCTACACATGCAATCATGAGAAGAACTTCACTATAATGTCCTTTGACGGTTGCCGCAAAAACATGAAGATTTACACCATCAATAAAACGTGAAGAATAAGTAAAGCCGATTGACATTGCAATATTGATGCAAAGGTTGTAGAAACCAATTGCTGTTCCTTTGTTTTCTTCTGGCATTTTTTCCAAACTGGTATGCATGAGTGGAGCGTACATCATGGCAAAAGCACATGAACTTAAAATAAGCAAACCAGTGAAGAGGAAGACAGAGGCTCCCATAAATAATGCAGCAAGCACAATTGTCACCACAATAGTCACCATTGAAACAATAACAGCTTTAAATGAATCGAGCTTGGAAGCAATTGCTCCTGAAAGGCTTCCTACAATCGCTGCCGCTAAGCAAGCAGGAATGAACATCAATGATACACTGTCTAATTGCATCTGATAAACATCTGTAAGTAAAAATGAGAATGTATTCAAGGTAAAGGCAGCTTGTGTTGAGTAGATCAAAAGAGCAGCGATCAAGGTAAAGACAAACAATTTATTTTTAAAGAAGTCTATCGTAATAAAAGCATTTTTCTTTTTCGAAATATAGAGTAAGAAAACAACTGTTGCCAAAATAAAACCAATTAAAACAAGCCACGAGAAGTTGGTCAGGTAAACCATTGCAGTAACAGCAACAGCTGCAACAAGCATAATTCCTATCACATCAATATATTTTTTCTTACCAGATTCTTTGGGAAGATATTTTAAAAGGAAGGGGATAACCAATAAAGAAAGTAATGGCACAAGGAAAAGCGTTTGCCAAGCCAAATGAGTAGTGATAAATCCTCCAGTCAAAGTACCGATGACTGTCGCAATTTGAAAACTAGAAGTTGAAAAGCCATAATATTTTTTTTGCTTATCTGGTGCAACATAGCGAGCTACAAAGATAAGATAAAGGGTTTCAGTAGCGCCCAGTCCAGCAGCTTGAATGACACGCGCAAAAACAACCAACCAATAATTATCATGAACCAGGTAGCCCATAAAAGAACCTGCAGAAATTAAAAGAATACCAAAAATAAGTAATGAACGAATACTAATGCTGTCAGAAAGGGATGCATAGACGACTGCTCCCATTCCAATAACTAATCCAGCTAAGGTCACTTGCCAGGCTACTGTACTGGCAGAAACATGGAAATACTCCACCAGTTTCGGGGAAATGATTTTAAAAGAATTATCAATGACCAAAGAAAAAATCATCAATAAAAGGATGACAGGAACGGCTTTGCCTACCTGTACTTCTTGTGTTGTATTTTGCTGACTTGTAGAGAGTTGTGCTTCCACAGTTAGTCCTCCGATATGATATATTTAAACGCTCTATGTAAACGCTATCTTTAAAGAATATAATTATTATATCTTAAACATTTCTGAAAATGTATTCGCTTTCTCATAAAACACCTTGAAAAACTTTACAAAAAAAAACAAGCTACTCACTTGTCTTTTTCTACCTGATTGTACCTTTGGCACGATAAATGGTAAACATATCAACCATAATACGACAGATGACTTCTAAAGGTAGAATACTTCCTGCGTCCCCATAGAGTTCTTCTTTTTCTAATTTGCTTTGATAAGCAAGCAAATAGTAATCACTCATTTGGGCAAGTTGGCTTCGATGGTTACTTGTTAGAACTATTACTTTAGCTCCTTTTTTCTTTGCTTTTTTAGCCGCAGAAACAATGATTTTTTCCTCACCTGTTGAGGAAACAATAAGCATCATATCTTCTGCTGTCAGTTTTTCAGCATACATTTCCATATCATCATAGTAACGACTGATTGCATTTTTCCCCAGCGTTTGAAACCGATGAATCATATCATCCGCTACAGCTTCACTTGCGCCGCGCGCTACTGTCATGATCATCTTCGTTTCCACTAAAGCTTTCGAAATAGCTTCCAAGTCGGCAGGGTTAAGTAAGCCAATCGTCCGTGAAACTTCAATCAAGTTTTTAAAAACGTATTGATTGGCTTCGTCAGACAAACCAACTATCTTGTTTTCTTCCGCATTGGCTCCATTTTTATTTCTTTTGAGAGAATTTTTGAAATCGGCAAAGCCATCAAATCCTCTTTTTTTGAGAGTTCGTACAATTGTGGCTGTACTCACATGTGCTTCTTCCGCAATTTGAGTAATCGACATCAATTGGACTTTGGACTTATTTTCTTCCAAAAATTCCCAAGTATACATTTCCGCATCTGATAATTTTTCCATAGTTACTCAATTATACCACATCCTAGAAGGAAGCAGATACAAAAAAGCGCTCTTATCAAGCGCAAATGTCTTTTGTTATTCTGCTAATGATTTTAATTTTGAATTTTTAAAGACATCAATAGTATAAATTTTATTGAGGACTTTACATAAACCAAATGCAAGGTTGAAATCGACAAAGCTATGAACAATTCCACCGAAGAAGACAAGCATAAGCAAGCTATTTAAGGCTTGAGGGTTAAGATCTGCAAAACCAATACGATAAAAGGCTAAAACAACCAAGGCTTCCAAGCCTGCATGGAAAACTCCCAAAATCAGGTTAAAAACTTGTAGTTTAACTTTTTTGTCAACTAAATCTGGATTCTTCTTCAAGAACCAGGCCCCAGCAGTCATTACTACAATATGAGTTGCCGCGCGCATCCAGATAAGGGGAACTGGGACACTAATAAAGAAACCAAGTGTGGTCCCAACAGCTACAAGCGCTGCTAAATAAGGGCTAAAGAACATAGCGGCCATAACTGGCACGTGTGAAGCAAGAGTAAATGATGCGGGGCCAATTACGATTTTTGCCGGCATAATCATCGGAATTAAAATTCCTAAAGCCGTAAGAAGAGCACCAATCACCAAGTTCCTGATTCTTTTTCTACTATCAGAGTTCACTTTTATAATACCAACCTTTCTATGTTCACTATTTTACAATATTTCCCAGCGAATAAAATTACAATTTAGTTACATTTCCTGTTTTTTTACGTATATTAGGGAAGAGTTCAGTTTTCTATACACTTTAAAAGAAAAAAGTCTGAATAAATTCAGACTCTCTTGTTATTCTTTAAGACCTAGGCGTTCTTTAATCTGCTTAACTTGCAGTTTTGTGAATTCCTCTGGGCTGTTCTTTTGTAGTTCCATCATTGCTTTTGCTTGCGCAGGATTTGCTTTCAGTGCTTCTTCTTGCTGAGCTTGCATCGCTGGTACTTCTTGTTGAAGTTTTTTGGCTTCATCTTGGGTCAAGACGAGCCAGGTATCCTTAGGCACGTAAGCACGAGCGTGTTGAGAAACAAGCTTTCCTTCTTCTCCCCCAATACCGAAAAGGAACTTCATAAAGTTATCTTTAAATTTCCATTTGACTGTTGTTGTAACCACTTTGGCTTCAGACTCAGACGTTAGCTTGTAGTCTGCCGTTTTTTTCAAAGTTTCAACCATATGTTTTTGATCAGGTTGGAAATGAACTTCAGGCTCTTTATCTTCTTTATTTGTACGGTAGACTAAAGCATAATTATTGGTATCTTGACCGATTTCTGCTTTTAAAAGCAGACCAAAGGCAGCATTGGTGTCTCCTGCTGTGTAAATTTTCTTCGTTTCAGTAGTAGTTACTTTCTCCATACCCCAGTTATCTTTAATGTGTATTGTCAAAGCCATAACTGATGCTGTAAGTAGGATTAATGATAAACCACCAACAAGACCACGCCAAAATATTTTATCAATGTGGATAAAGCCGTAGAAGGTTAAAAGTGTAAATAAAGCAATAAGTATGATTATCATTATTTCTCACCTCCTACTTCTTTTTTGTTTTTAACAATATGCCCTTGAAGGAAAAATGAAAGCACGAGCCCAAGGATAGCAAAGGCTAACCCTATCGCGAAAGAGGCGTGATAGCCTTTAAGCATGGCATCTAACATATCTCCTGCAAAAGCAAGTGGGTTGGACTCTTTCAAGCGTGCTGCAGGTTGTGAATTGGTAATAATATTTTGCGTAACAGAGCTTAAGAGCGCCACAACAACAGCTGAAGCAACTTGACGTGCTGTACTATTTGCTGCAGTACCATGTGCCGATTGTTCGCGTGGTAAAGCGTTCATGGCTGAGGCAGTTAAAGGCATCATTACCATCGCAATCCCAAACATACGCAAACCATAGAGCACAGTAATAAAGTGTTCAGGTGTTGTTGTTGTCAAAAAAATAAATGGAATTGTACCGATGGCCAAAATGGTAAAACCAACACGCGCCAAGCGTTTCGCACCTACTTTATCATAGGCAGCACCCGCAAGTGGACTCACAATCCCCATCATCAAAGCACCAGGTAGGAGTGTCAAACCTGAACTCAAAGGTGAGAGACCGTGGACTTGTTGCATATACAAAGGCAACATCATCTCAACACCCATCATAGCCATCATCGAAAGTGCCATAACAACAGTCGTCAAAGCAAATTGTTTATTTTTAAATACGGAAACATTTAAGAAAGGTGTTTCCAGATGCAATTGACGACGGACAAAGAGCGCAATGATTGCTACCCCCGCTATGATAGGTAGGATAACCGTTTGAAGGTCGCCCCAACCATCGCTGGCTACATTTGTAAAGCCCCATAAAAAGAGCCCAAAACCAAGCACAGATTCAACTAATGACATAAAATCTAACTTCATGTCACGATTTGGCACAATATCACGCATAAAAATAAGCATCAATACCCAACAAATGGCAATAACAACCATTGGAATCAAGAAAATTGTGCGCCATGATTGTTCCAGAGTAAAGCCTAAAATGACATGATCTTTATCTAAAATCCATCCTGCATAAGTAGGACCGATTGCTGGTGCAAGACCAATAACAAGCCCCATAGCCCCCATAACAGCTCCCATTTGCTTTGGTAAGAAC
This sequence comes from Lactococcus formosensis, assembly GCF_037892375.1. Lineage (NCBI taxonomy): Bacteria > Bacillati > Bacillota > Bacilli > Lactobacillales > Streptococcaceae > Lactococcus > Lactococcus formosensis. The sequence continues at coordinate 2,021,263 of NZ_CP141721.1, forward strand.
ATGTTTACCATAACGACCTGCATCAAGGGCATCGAAATACCAACGGCAATAGCTTGCATGATACGTGCCCCTAAAAAGACGCTCCATGTCGATGTTGGCGCCGAATATGCGACAAACATTCCAGCTAGTAAAATTGCATAAGAAATCAAATATAACCAGCGTGTTGGGAATTTTGTGGTCAAATATGCCGATACAGGAATCATAATACCGTTTGCCAATAGGAACCATGTTGTGGCTTGTTGCCCTGTAGCTAAAGAGATATTAAAATCATTCATCAATGTGGGCATTGCTGTACCCAATGAGGTTTGCATGAGCATCCCTCCAAAAGTAGCAATCAAAATAAGTGCAAGAACAATTCCTCGATTAAAGGGTTTACCATGAATATCGAGTGGCTGATCTTTGGTTAATTCTTCAGTCATACTTTTTCGTTTTCCTCCTCAAATATTTCCATTGCTAAATCAAAAAATAGTTGGACATTTTCAACAAAACTTTTGGTACGTTCTTCACCCATTCGTTCAAGGATTTTTACAATACGGCTTACTGCTTCTTTTCTTGATTGTTCCGCTTCTTCACGTCCTTTAGCTGTGATAGCAACTAAAATTTTACGGCGATCCGTACGCGAAATCTCACGTGTAACAAGTCCTTTTTCCTCAAGATTATTGAGAATTGTCGCTACTCGTGCAGTACTCATATTGGTTTGCTTTGCAATATCACTAGGCAAAATCGGTAAGCCAGTATTTTTATAAAGGCCAACCAAAACGAGTTTTTCACCATGCGCATACTTACTAAAACGACTCATCATTTCAGTTTTACTGCGACTTTTAACACAAGACAAAAAAGTTTCTGCTGCTTGATTGTAATCCATATCTTCCATTCCTAACACTATTAATTATCTAACACTGTTAGTATTATATTCTCTTTATTATAAATTGTCAAAAATTTACTATGATAAAGAAAGCTTACTTCTTCAAGGTTTTCTCCTCTTTATTTATTTGGAATACTAGTGAAAATTTTTCATAGAAAAAGAGACCTCCTAATTGTGGTCTACTTTTACGGCCATTTTTTCGCTAATAGATAATACGAGTGAAGAAGAATAATAAGGCGAAAATCTTTTTTAGAAAATCTCCAACTCTTTTTTATGGAATGTGTGTATTATAGAGCTTATATCTTAAGGTAAGCTGAATAAAAAAGATTAAATTTTAGCTTTGCGATATCCAATTTGGGAACAAAAAAAACGAAATAATTTAGCATATAACATTGTTAACCAGAGCGATTTAATTGATATTTTAAACACATTTTTTTAAACGTTGATTTTTATTGGTGTTTCCACCAGCTGAAGATTTAATTCTCTTTGCTTTATGATAAAATATAAATATTGGAAAAATTTTAATTTTACAGGAGTGAGTAAGAAAAATGAAGATGCAACACATAGATAACGGAATAAAAAGAATACTTTTCTTATTATTATTTTTGCTTTCGTTTTATTGGTTTTTTTGGTCTGTAAGGTACACCTTTTCGGATGTTCTTCCGAGGATAAGTCACACATTCTTTTTATCACTACTTGTTTTGGGAATTGTTTCGGGAATCACCTTTTATAAATCTCTAAAACCCTTGGCTATCAAGAGCTGCAAACTCCTTTATACTTATCGTTATTTTGTAATCGGAATACTTTTCATCGGTCAGTTTGTGATATCTCTATTTGCTCAAGCTCTTGCTAAAGGAGATGCTGCAGTTTTATATACAGTAGCTACAAATATCCCTGTTAATAGAGAAGATATCCTCAAATATTTTTCTTTAAACCCAAATAATTTTTTCATTTTGGTCGTTTTTAAAATAATCAATAGTATTGTGTCTTCGAAAAATCTCATACTGGCAGTTTCTCTCTTAAACGCTGCAGCAATAGATGCTGGCATTCTTTTATTAACGTCTTTAGCAAAGCATTTAAGAGGAGAAAAATTATCTCAAATCATCTTTATTGAAGCATTATTTCTCATCGGTTTACAGCCTCAGTTTCTTTACTTCTATACTGATCCTTTCACCTTCTTTTTAACAAGTTTACTCTGCTATTTAGCTATTATTAAGTCATCTAGCAAGAAAATATACCCTTGGTTTTTTATTGGTATTATTTTTAGCATTGCTTCCCAAATTAGAGTCCCTGTTTTTATCTATCTCTTTGCTTTTATATTCGCTATTGTCTATCAATTCATATTTTCGTCAAAACAAGTAGCCTTAAAGCCAGTATTTGTTAAAGGACTACTTTTAACTTTAGGGATCGCTAGCGTAACTTTTGGAGTTCAGTATTATGCTCGTCATCAAAATTTTACCGAGTACGATAAAAAATATAGCCGAAGCCTAATGTATTTTGTTGATTTGGGCTTAACAGATACAGGAGCAAATCATTCAGCATTACCTCCCCAAATTCTCTCCCCTGGCTATAATGGAAAATTTAAAACTAAAACCGAATTAGCACCTGAAATAAAAAAAGATGTTCAAACAAGAATCTCAGAATATGGTGCTTTTGGAATGCTCAAACATCAAAGCACTAAATTTAAACTTTTTGTAGAAGATGGTAGTCTGGGCTGGACAATAGAAAGTGTACTTGATGAGAATAATATAGTTAATACACAATTTACGGATTCAATCCTAGGACATAAAATAAGAAATGTTGTCTATACGAGTGGACAATACTATCCTGAATACGCTCTATATATGCAAATTATCTGGAGTATTGTAGTATTTGGTTTGGTAAGTTATTTTAGAAAATACAAGAAGATTTTAAGCTACGAATTGGTTTTGCAGCTCACATTATTAGGGGGCATTTTATTCCTCTCAATATTCGAAGCGGGAAGAAGTCGCTACTTGATACAATTTCTGCCAGTGATTATCATATTGTCATCAATTGGATTTTTAAACTATTTCAAGGATCGCCAAAATTCTAAACAACAATAAAATAATAATAGTTTTAACAAGGTAGTTTTCTTTCAAATATAAATCTACCCCTAGGAGTTCAATCCTTTAATCGTATCTCAAAAAAAAAAAGCAAAAAAAAGAATGTAATATAAGTAAACCACTTTATAGCCACATATTCCGTCATTCTCACGTTTCACTTCTTGCAGAGTTAAATCTTCCTTTAAAAACCATAATGGAACGTGTAGGGCATTCTAACGCTAATACAACACTATAGAATTACAATCATGTCACTAAAAAAAATCGTGAAGAGTTATTGAATCTCTGAATGACATTTAACACCTTGCCCCTCTTTAATAAAACAAGAAAATCGACATAACAAAACCCTTGCAAATACAAGGGTTTTTAATTA